>CAWADD010000011.1:0-445155 GCA_963780585.1 uncultured Actinomycetes bacterium | reverse complement strand
GTCCCACCGCCGGCGTAGACCGCGCGGAACCACAGCTCGGTCAGCTGGCGCACGGCCTCGCGCATGTCGCGGCCGTTGCGGATCACCTCGATCGTCAGGTGGCGCTCGACCATCGCGCAGAGCGCCTGCGCGGCGACACGCGCCGGGATGTCGTCGGGCGCGATCCCGCGCAGCTGGTCGCGCGCGATGCGCGCCTCGGCGCCGGCGATGAAGCGGTTGACGTAGGGCTCCCACTGCGACGGCATGTGCTCGTCCTCGCCGTAGAGGTGCGCGGCGAGCACGAGGATCGGGCCGTTGCGGTTGACGACGCCGACGAAGCGGGCGAGGCCCAGCGCGAGCTCCATGCGCGGATCGCCGCTGCCGGTGAAGTACGGCGATGCCGCCTCGTCCATGTCGGCGAACGCCTGCTGGATCAGGCGGTCCATGACCGCGCGCTTGTTCTCGAAGTAGAAGTAGACCGTCGTGCGGCTGACGAACGCCCGCCGCGCGATCGTGTCGATCGTGACCTGCTCGTGCGAGCCCTCGGTCAGCAGCTCGCGAGCCGCTTCGAGGATCGCGTCCTCGGTCGCGTTGCGCGGCGCCAGCGTGCCGTCCGACGACGACGAACTATCGGCGTGCTTCGAAGTGGGCAGCGATCCGCTCGCGAGTCTTGGCTGGGGTCACGATCTCGTCGATGAACCCGGCCTTCGCGGCGATCGCGACCGGCAGGTGCTGCTCCTCGTAGGCGGCGGCGAGCTCGGCCGGATCGGCCCCCGCCTCGAGGTCGCGGCGGTTGACGATCTCGACCGCCTGCGGCGCGCCCATGACGCCGATCCTGGCGTTCGGCCAGGCGAGCGTCAGGTCGTTTCCGAGATCGCGGCAGTTCATGACGATGTAGGCACCACCGTACGCCTGTCGGAGGGTCACTGTCACCCTCGGAACCTCGGCGACCGAGAACGCGCGCAGCAGCTCGGCCCCGCGGCGCAGCACGCCCTCGCGCTCCTGCCGCACGCCGGGACGGTATCCCGGCGTATCGGACAGCACCACCAGCGGGATCCCGTAGCGGTCGCACATGTTCACGAACCAGGCGCCCTTGTCCGACGAGGCCGCATCGAGCACGCCGCCGAGATAGCGCGGCTGGTTGGCGATGACCCCGACCGGATGGCCGTCGATGCGGCCGAAGCCGACGACCATGTTCTTCGCGTAGCGCTTGCTCAGCTCGAGGAAGACGCCGCCGTCGAGCAGATGCCGCGTGACGTCGCGCACGTCGTAGACGAGGCGCTGGTTCGTCGGCAGCGTCGCCGCCGGGTCGCCGGGCAGCGGATCGACGGGGTCGCGGAACGGCAGCGGGCCGCCGAGGCGACCGGGGAAGTACGACAGCGCCTGACGGATCACGGGGGCTGCCTCGGCATCGTCGTCGGCCTCGATGTGCGAGACGCCGGATTTGCGATGCACGCGCGGTCCGCCGAGCTCGATGCCGGTCACGACCTCGCGCGTCACCTTGGCGATCACGCGCGGACCGGTGAGGAACATCTGCGCGCCGTCGCCGACCATCATCACGAGCGTGCCGAGCGACGGCGAGTACGCCGCGCCGCCCGCGCACGGTCCGCAGATGACGCTGATCTGCGGCACCTTCGCGCGCGACGTGGCGCGGAAGATCGAGGCATACGCGCCGAGCGCGCCGATCCCCTCCTGCAGGCGCGCGCCACCGGAGTGCAGGAAGCCGACGACCGGTGCCCCGGCCTTGCTGGCGGCCTCGATCGTCGAGACGATCGTCGCGCCGCCGGCCTGGCCCAGCGAGCCGCCCTTGTGCTTGACGTTCTGCGACCAGACGTAGATCGGGCGGCCCTCGACGCGACCGCCGCCGCAGAGCACACCGTCGCCGGCCTCGCTGCGGATCGGGTGGAAGGAGTCGGCGTCGCAGAGCAGGTCGATCCGCGCGCGCGCCGCGAGCGGCGGCTCGTGCACGACCTCGAGCTTGACGCCGTCGGCCGCCGCGTCGCCGCCGGTCTTCGCCTCCTCGGACTTCACCGAACCCGAGCTCACGAAGCCTTCCTGAACGCCAGGCACGCGTTCTGGCCGCCGAAGCCGAACGAGTTCGACAGCGCAAGCTCGATCCCCGGCGCCTCGCGCGGCCCGTCGGGGACGTAGTCCAGGTCGCAGTCGGGATCGGGCTCCTCGAAGTTCAGCGTCGGCGGCAGCAGCCCGCGCTGCAGCGCGCCGAGCACCGCGATCGCCTCGACCGCGCCGGCCGCCCCGAGCAGGTGCCCGATCGCCGACTTCGTGCTCGACACCGGCGGCGAGCCGCCGTTGAAGACCGAGTGGATCGCGCGCGTCTCGATGCGGTCGTTGAACGGCGTCGAGGTGCCGTGCGCGTTGATGTAGCCGATCTGCTCCGGGGTCGCACCGGCGTCCGACAGCGCGGCCCGCATCGCCTTCTCGGCGCCGCGGCCCTCCTTGTCGGGCTGCGTCATGTGAAACGCGTCGTTCGACGCGCCGTAGCCGGCGACGTAGCCGAGGATCTTCGCCCCGCGCACCCGCGCGTGCTCGGCACGCTCCATGATGATCACGCCAGCGCCCTCGCCCATCACGAAGCCGTCGCGGCGGGCGTCGAACGGGCGCGAGACGCCCTCGCGCGAGAGCGCGCCCATGCGCTTGAAGGCGGCCACGCAGAGCGGCGTGATCGCCGCCTCGGTGCCGCCCGCGACGACGACGTCCGCCTCGCCGCGCTCGAGCATCCGCTTCGCCTCGCCGATCGCGTGGCTGCCCGTCGCGCACGCCGACGAGACGCTGAAGCCGGGGCCGTGGGCGCCAAGCTCCATCGCGATCGCGCCGGCGGCGGCGTTGGGCATCATCATCGGCACGAAGTGCGGCGACACGGCCCGCTCGCCGCCCGACACGAACGCCCGGCACTCGTCCTCGAGCGTCTTCAGCCCGCCGACGCCGGTGCCGACGAGGATCGCCAGCCGCTCGAGGTCGATGTCGCCCGGCAGCCCGGCCTCCTCCGCGGCCTGCACGGCCGCGGCGAACGCAAGCTGCGAGTAGCGGTCGGAACGGCGCGCGACCTTCGGGCCCATCGCGGCCTCGGGGTCGAACTCACTGCATGGAGCCAGCCCGTCGACGATGCCCGAGCGGCGCTCGAGCAATGCATCGAAGAACGCGTCCGCCCCCTCGCCGATCGACGAGACGACACCACGCCCGGTGATCGCGATCTCGATATGAGGGGACGTCCAGTCGCTCATGCAGGCGCACCCTCTTCAGCGGCGACGAGGCGCAGTGTCAGCTCGATCGCGTCGCCGACGCACTCGATCGGCTTGAGATCGTCGTCGGAGATCGTGATGCCGAAGCGATCCTCGAGCGCCTTGACGAGCTCGACGAGGTCGAGCGAGTCGACGTCGAGATCGGACCACGTGTTGTCCGGCGTCGCGTCGCGCGCGCCCGGAACCTTGATCGCCTCGAGCTGGTCGCGGATCTCTTCGAGGACATCGTTCTCAGTGACAGCCATGCGTTCGTTCCCCTCTCATGCGGCCAGCGCGCCGTCGACGGCGAGCGTGGCCCCGTTTACGTATGCAGCTCCGTCCGAACAGAGGAAGGAGACAGCGTGGGCGACCTCTTCGGGTCGTCCGATGCGACCGGCGGGAACGCCGGCCAGCAGCTTGTCTGCGACGTCCGTCGTCATGTCCGTCTCGATGACGCCCGGCGTCACGGCGTTGCAGGTGATCCCCTTGCGCGCCATCTCGCGCGCGATCGTGCGCGTCAGCGAGAGCATCCCGGCCTTCGCGGCGCCGTAGTTCGCCTGCCCGGGGTTGGCGCGCTCGGCGACGACGGAGGAGATGTTCACGATCCGGCCCCAGCGCGCGCTGAGCATGTCGTCGAGCGCGTGGCGGATGCAGTGAAAGGCGCCGTTGAGATTCGTCGCGATGACCGACTCCCACTGCTCGGCCTTCATGCGGACGGCGAGCCCGTCCTGGCGCTGGCCGGCGTTGTTGACGAGCAGCAGGATGGGGCCGAAGCGCTCGCGGACGTCGGCGAACGCCTGCGCCACCGCCGCCGCATCGCCGACGTCGGCCTGCAGGTCGCCGCTCGTGCGACCGAGGGTGACGACGGTGAAGCCGTCGTCACCGAGCCGCTCGGCGATCGCCTTGCCGATCCCGCGCGCGCCACCGGTCACGAGCGCGACGCCGCCGTCAGGCGCTGGCATGGACCTGCTCCTTCCAGCGGAGGATGCCCGCGCCCCACACGAAGCCGCCGCCGAATGCCGCCAGCGCGACGGTGTCGCCGGGCTTCAGGCGCCCGGCGAGCTCGGCGTGATGCAGCGCGAGCGGGATCGACGCGCTCGACGTGTTGGCGATCAGGTCGACGTTGGCGAAGAGCTTCTCCTCGGGCACGCCGAGGCGCCGCCCGGCGGCATCGATGATCCGCTGGTTGGCCTGGTGGACGATCAGCAGGTCGATGTCGTCGACGGTCATGTCGGCGCGCCGCAGCGCCTCGCGCGTCGCCTCGACCATCCGCTCGACGGCGTGGCGGTAGACCTCCTGGCCCTCCATCCGCAGCAGCCGCTCGTCGCGACCGGCGTACAGCAGGTCGCCGTGCTCGCCGTCGGAGGCGAGCACGAACGGCGAGCAGCCGTGCTCGAAGTCCCCCGCGCTGACGACGACCGCGGCCGCGCCATCGGCGAACAGGATCGCGGTGCCGCGGTCGTGCTTGTCGGTGACGCGCGACAGCGCCTCCGCGCCGACGACGAGCGCGAGCTTCACGCGGCCTGACTCGATCAGCGCCGACGCCTGGTCGAGGCCGTAGAGAAAGCCGGCGCAGGCGGCGTTGACGTCGATCGCGCCGGCGCCCTCGGTGCCGAGCACCTTCGCGAGCCTCGGCGCCAGGCCCGGCATCAGGCGGTCGGGCGTGAACGTCGCGACGATGATGTGGTCGACCTCCGACGCGTCGCGGCCGGCGTCCTGCAGTGCCGCGACGCAGGCCTCGACGGCGAGGTCGGTCAGCGTCACGCTGCCGTTGAGGTGACGGCGCTCGCGGATGCCCGTGCGCCGCACGATCCACTCATCGGTGGTGTCAAGGTAGGTCTCGAACGCCTTGTTCGTGACGATCTGTTCGGGTAACGCCGACCCGATGCCGATCACGCCGGCCGTGATCGGCGTCACGCCGCCGCCCTGAGCGTCCGCTTCACGAGCCCGCGCAGCACGCCGCCCGGTCCGCATTCGACGTAGTCCGTCGTCCCCATCGCCTGCAGCTCGAGCAGGATCTCGCGCCAGCGCACGGGCTTGAGGAGGTTCTCCGCGAGCTCCGTGCGGATGTCCTCGAACGGGCGCGTGCTGCCGTTGGAGAGGACGGGAAACTCGGGCTCCTGGATCGGCGTAGCGTCGAGTGCCTGGCGCAGCGCGTCGGCGGCCGGCGCCATCAGCGGAGAGTGGAAGGCGCCGGCGACGGCGAGCTTGCGCGCGCGGCAGCCGATCTCGGCGGCGCGCTCGACGGCCTCGTCGACCTGCGCGATCGCGCCCGACAGGACGAGCTGACCCGGGGCGTTGTCGTTGGCGAGCGACAGCTCGAGCTCGATCGCCAGCTCGTAGACGGCGTCGCGTTCGCCGCCGAGCATCGCGACCATGCCGCCCGGCTGCCGCGCGGCCGCGTCGGCCATCGCCTGCGCGCGGGCGCGGACGAGCCGCACGCCGTCGTCGAAGTCGATCGCGCCGGCGGCGGTCAGCGCGGCGTACTCACCGAGCGAGTGGCCTGCCGCGGCGATCGGGTCGGGGTCGACGGCGTCGCGCGAGACCCACTGCGCCATCGAGCAGAGATAGAGCGCCGGCTGCTGCGTGCGCGTGCCCTCGGCGAGGCTGTCGAAGGGGTCGAATCCGAGCAGCTCGATGCCGCGCTTCAGGAGCGGATGGTCTTCGAAGGGTTTGTGCATGCCCTCGGAATGACTGCCCTGTCCGGGAAAGAGCAGGGCTGTGGTGGGCGGCATGGTGTTCATCCAACTAGTCCTCACCCGTGCCGTGCGGACTTGTTACCGATCTTCGACAGAGCAGCCGCATGTGTCGAAATCGACTGCGCAACCTCGATGGGTTGGACAGACCTGCTACAGCGGCGTTGCTTGCAGCACCGCGCGACCGCGCGGCGAGAGGCGGTAGCCGGTCTCGAGCGACTCGGTCAGGCCGAGCTCCTTGAGCGTTCGAACGTCGCGCTTGAACGCGAGCCGCCCGCGTCCGGTCCGCTCGGCGAGGTCGGCGGCGCGGACGCCGGGCTCGGCCTCGATGAGCTTGAGTAGGGGGTACGTCCAGGGCTCGGGGCGCGCGGCGTCGAGTCGGTCTAGGCGGCTGGCGATCTGCGCATGGTCCGCCGTTGTGAGCTCGGCCTGCTCGCGCAGTGCGACGCGCGGGTCGGGGCCGGCGAAGCGCAGGCCGATGCGGAAGACGGGGCGCTCGGCGTGGCGGTCGAGCCGGGTCACGAGCTCGTCTCGCGACGCCACGCCGGCACGGCGCGCCTCGGCGTCGGTGATTGCGTCGAGCGCGACCTCGTCGACCGCGGTCACCTCGACGAGCCCGATCGCCGTACGCATCTTCGTGCCGACGTTCAGCCGCGGGCGGTCCCAGCGCCGGAACGCGAGATCGATCTGGGCGGCGCGGATGGCGTCGAGCTCGGCGGCGCGGAGGAGCATCGTTGGCGGAGTATGCAGGTGCTTGTGAACGGCATCACTGAGGAAAGCGGGTCGGGCGTTTGGGGTCGGGCGCGGGTGCGCGAAACGGGGGCAACTGGCCCCTCACCCGACATGGAGAAGTGACAGGCCGAGCGATCTCGGGCTCGGGCTGTCAATTCTTCACGCATCTCATGGAGAATTGACACCGCACGCGACGTCCCGCCCGGGATGTCAATTCTCCATGCGGATCGCGCGCCGACGCCGCCACGCGAAGTAGCCGCTCCCTGGGCGCTTTTTCACCTGCTCGCGGGCGGAATCCGGGCCCGCTCGCGGTAAACTTGAGGGGTCGTTGCAGTGCTTCGAGCGGCCCCGTTCCGTCCGACCCGGGGCGTAGAAAACGACGCCCGCCAGATCGCAGACGACACGCCGCAATGAGCGCGAATTCCACGCGGCGATGAGAGGAGCAGGACGATGCAGCGCACTTCACAGACCCCACTCGCGACCGACGTCAAGCCGGGCGAGGCGCTGTCCGTCTCGCGCTACTTCACGAAGCCCGGCGTCGACGTCTTCGACACCGTCGACTGGGAGCTGCGCGACGCCCGCATCGGCCACGGCCACCGCGTCGCCTTCGAGCAGCGCGGCGTCGAGTTCCCGGCGACGTGGTCGCAGAACGCGACGAACATCGTCGCCCAGAAATACTTCCGCGGCCAGCTCGACACGCCCGGCCGCGAGCACTCCGTCAAGCAGATGGTCGGCCGTGTCGCGGGCACGATTGCCGACTGGGGACGTTCGCGCGGCTACTTCTCCTCGGTCGAGGACGGCGACGCGTTCCAGGACGAGCTGACGTACGTGCTGCTGCACCAGATGGCGGCGTTCAACTCGCCGGTCTGGTTCAACGTCGGATTCGAAGAGAGCCCGCAATGTTCGGCATGCTTTATCCTAAGTGTCGAGGACACGATGGAGTCGATCCTCGACTGGAACACGCGCGAGGGCAACATCTTCCTCGGCGGCTCCGGATCGGGCATCAACCTGTCGAACATCCGCGGCTCGATGGAGCCGCTGGCGAAGGGCGGCACCGCGTCGGGCCCGGTCTCGTTCATGCGCGGCGCCGACTCGTGGGCCGGCACGATCAAGTCCGGTGGCAAGACGCGGCGCGCGGCGAAGATGGTCGTGCTCGACATCGATCACCCGGACATCCGCGAGTTCATCTGGTGCAAGGCCAAGGAGGAGAAGAAGGCCAACGCGCTGCGCGACGCCGGCTTCGACATGTCGATCGACGGCGAGGGCTTCATCTCGATCCAGTACCAGAACGCGAACAACTCGGTGCGGCTGACCGACGACTTCATGCGCGCCGTCGAGAAGGGCGAGGACTGGAACCTGATCGCACGCACGACCGGCGAGCCGGTCGGCGACTCGATCCCCGCGCGCGAGCTCATGCGCGAGATCGCGGAGGCGGCGTGGCAGTGCGCCGATCCCGGCGTCCAGTACGACACGACGATCAACCAGTGGCACACGAGCCCGAACTCGGGACGAATCAACGCATCCAACCCGTGCTGCTTCGTCGGCGAGACCCTCGTGAACACGACCACTGGCCCGATCGCGATCATGGAACTCGTCCGTCGGGCGACCGCAAGCGAACCACTCCCGTACGTCGCGAGCGTTACAGCGGATGGCGAGCCGCTGCACGTGCCGATCAGACGAGCGTTCTCGTCGGGCCTGACGACCGAGGTCTGTCACGTCGTGAGCGAGCACGGTGAGCGCTTCACATGCACGCCTGAGCATCGCTTCCTCACCGCGGACGGGCAGTGGACAGAGGCTCGCGATCTTGCCGGCCGTAACGTGCGGGCGATCTCGGACCAGATCGTCGGTGGCAGCACCACAGCGGAACTCCTCATGACGACGACCCTTACGGCAATTGTCGCCGTCGAGCTGGAGCGCGTGCTGCCGACCGAGGTCTATGACCTCGAGATCGCCGATCTCCACAACTTTTCAATCGGCGGGTCGCTCGATGGTCCTTCGCTGGTGGTCCACAACAGCGAGTACATGCACGTCGACGACTCGGCCTGCAACCTCGCCTCGCTGAACCTCATGAAGTTCCGCCGCCCGGACGGGACCTTCGACGTCGACTCCTACGAGCACGCGATCGACGTCATGTTCCTCGCGCAGGAGATCCTCGTCGGGCCGTCGAGCTACCCGACCGAGCAGATCGGCGTCAACGCGCGCGCCTTTCGTCAGCTCGGCCTCGGCTACGCGAACCTCGGCGCGTACCTCATGTCCAACGGCATGGCCTACGACTCCGACGCCGGTCGTGGCACGGCGGCGGCGATCACGTCGTTGATGACCGGCCGCGCCTATCTCGGATCGGCGCGGATCTCCGCGGCGCTCGGGCCGTACGAGCGCTACGAGGAGAACCGCGACGCGCACAACGCCGTCATGCGGATGCACCGCGACGCGTCGTACGCGATCCCCGACGCCGCCTGCTCGGACACGAAGCTGCTCGAGGCCGCGCGCGGCGCCTGGGAGGAAGCCGTCGAGGTCGGCGAGGAGCACGGCTACCGCAACGCCCAGGCGACGGTGCTCGCACCGACGGGCTGCCTCACCGAGGATTCGCTCATCTCCACGGGCCGCGGGCTGGTGCGACTGCGCAGCCTCGGCGATGTCGACGGCTCGAAGTGGCAGGACCTCGACGTGCAGGTCGCGACCGACGACGGCCCACGCGCCGCCACGAAGTTCTATGTCAACGGCATGGAGCAGGTCGTGTCGGTGCTGACCGCGCGCGGCTACCGACTTCAGGGCACCCCGACCCACCGCATCAAGGTGGTCGACAGCGAGGGCAACTGGACCTGGAAGCGGATGGCCGAGATCGTGTCTGGCGACCGCGTGCCGATGATGCTCAACTCGATCGTCGGCGATCCGCAGACGGTGACGCTGCCGCCGCTCGGCGATCTGCACTGGAACTCCGAACGTCAGACGCGCGTGCCGCGCGAGATGACCCCGGAGCTGGCCGAGTTCGTCGGCTACTTCATGGGCGACGGATCGCTGCACGCCAAGGGGATCCGCCTCTGCGTGTCCGACGGAGACGACGATGTCGTCGAGCGCCTCACCGAGCTGGCTCGCGACCTCTTCGGACTCGAAGCTCACCTGCTGCCGCGCGATGGCTACACCGAGGTCTCGCTGCACTCCGTGCCCCTGACGATCTGGTGGGAGGCCTGTGGCTTTGCGAAGCTCAGCCCCTTCGAGGGCCACTCGGGAAAGGGCTGGACCGCGCACATCCCCGACGCGGTCCTGCACGCCAACGACCGCGAGGTCTACGGCGCCTTCGTGCGCGGGCTATTCGAGGCCGACGGCAACGCCAACCACGGATGCGCGTACTGGTCGACGACCGACGCGCGGTTCTCCCGCGATGTGCAGACCCTGATGCTCACGCTCGGCTTCGTCACCACCCGCGGACTCGACGGATCGCGGGTCAAGTGGGGCGCGCCGTGCCATCGCATCCGGCTGCTGAACGCCGCGGCCGGGATGCGCTTTGCGGCGCAGATTGGCTTCATGTCGACGCGCAAGAACGAGGCGCTGCTCGACGCCGACCACCCGCAGGCGGCGCGCCACGACCACATTCCGATGAGCCGCGGGCTGCTTGACGAGCTCGCGCCAGAGAACGACTCGTTGCGCAAGACGATGCTCACGTCGCTGGCGCGCAACGGGTGCGTGTCGCGCCGCTCGGCGACCGCGCTGCTCGAGCGGACCGAGAGCCTCGAGCTCGAGCAGCTACTCGGCTACTTCTACGACGAGGTGGCGACAACCGAGCTGCTCGAGGACCAGCCGACGTTCGACCTGTCGGTGCCCGACAACGTCACCTACGTGGCCAACGGGTTCGTCAGCCACAACACGATCTCGTTCCTGATGGACTGCGACACGACCGGCGTCGAGCCCGACTTCTCGCTCGTGAAGTTCAAGGAGCTCGTCGGCGGCGGGCAGATGACGATCGTCAACCAGACGATCCCGATGGCGCTGCGCACGCTCGGCTACGACGAGTCACAGGTCGAGGCGATCGTCGCCCACGTCAACGAGCACGCGACGATCGTCGGCGCGCCCGGCCTGCTGCCCGAGCACCTGTCGGTGTTCGACGTCGCGGTCGGCGAGCGCGCGATCTCGCACATGGGCCACATCAAGATGATGGGCGCCGTCCAGCCGTTCATCTCGGGCGCGATCTCGAAGACCGTCAACCTCCCGCAGGAGGCCGCCGTCGAGGACATCGCCGACGCCTACCTGCAGGCCTGGCACCTCGGCATCAAGGCGCTGGCAATCTACCGCGACGGCTCGAAGACCGCCCAGGCGCTGCGCACCGACGCCCAGCAGGGTGCAGGCGACAAGGTCGTCGAGGGCTACTCGCAGGCGCAGGTCGACGAGCTCGTCGAGCACGCCGTCGCCGCCGCGCGCAAGAAGACGATCGCCGAGGTCGGCCCGAAGCGCAACCGCATGCCGCGCGAGCGCCAGTCGATCACGCACAAGTTCTCGATCGCCGGCCACGAGGGCTACATCACGGCCGGCATGTACGAGGACGGCACCGTCGGCGAGATCTTCCTCACCGACATCGGCAAGGAGGGCTCGACGCTGCGCGGCATGATGAACGCGTTCGCGACCTCGATCTCGATCGCGCTGCAGTACGGCGTCCCGCTCGACACGCTCGTCGAGAAGTTCAGCTACATGCGCTTCGAGCCCGAAGGCATCACGCAGAACCCGGAGATCCCGTTCGCGAAGTCGATGCCCGACTACATCATGCGCTGGCTCGCCTCGCGCTTCCTCGACACCGACACGCAGGAGGAGCTCGGCATCCTCACGCCCGAGGTGCGGGCGCGGAAGATGGCCGAGGACACCGGCATGTCGAACGTCTCCTCGGACACGAACCGCCCCGCGAACGGCGGCACGACCGGCGCCGCGCCGAGCGCGCGCGTCCAGCCCGCCACGACCCGCGCCGCCGCCGAGGCGCTGACCGACTCGCCGCCCGTCGTCCCCGTCCGCATGCGCGGCCTCGACCTCGGCCCCGCGTGCGCACAGTGCGGCGGGATGATGCAGCGCACCGGCTCCTGCTACACGTGCTCGAGCTGCGGCAACAACACCGGCTGCGGGTGAGTGTGAAGCGTCATGAGTTGTTCAGCGGTCGTGACGCGAGTTTTCTAGCGCGGTGTCGCGCGTTCTCCGGGATCCTGGGGTCGTCGGGGTAGAAGCCGAAGCGCACGGTTGGGGCGAGGTGGATGTTCTCGCCGGGGCTTGCTTCGACGAGGCGTTGGTTGAGCAGGGCTTGGAGCACGATCCGCTGGGCTGCTGAGGGGTTGCGCTGCCAGGCCTTGCCGATGCCGCCGGCCGCGATGTCGGCGAGCAGTGATGCCGTGTCCAGGGTCATCCCGCGGTGGCGCGGGCCGATGCGGTGTAGCGCCTGCTGCTGCTCGTCGCTGAGGTATTCGGTCGCGGGCCGCAGCGCGTGGCGTTGCCAGCCGTGGTCGCGGACGCGGATGCCGGAGCTGCCTTGACGGTGCTGGAGCGCTTGGAGGGCGGCTCTGACTCGGGCGAGGTCCCATCCGAGGGCGTCGGCGAGGTCGGTCGTGGTTGTCGCGCGGTTCGTGATCGTGAGCGCCGCTTCGACCGCTTGGTCGTCGTGTGTGAGCGCGGCGGGCTGGTCGGCGGCTCGCGCGAAGAGCTCGCCGGGCTCGACGCAGAGCAAGCTGGCCAGGTCTGTGACGAGCCGGAGCGCGACTTCCGCGTGGTTGACCCCCAGTTCGAGGTTGGTGATCGTCGTGGGGCTGACGCCGAGGTGGCGGGCGAGTCGGCGAACGGAATAGCCGCGGGCGTGGCGCAGTCGGCGGATGCGCTTGCCGTCCAGCAGTTCGGGGCGGGGGTTACGCGGGGGCATGTCCGGCGAGGCGCTGGAGGGTGAGGCCGCGACGGTGCATCCAGTGGGTGTGCTGGCGGTCGAGCGGTGGCGACCAGTGCTGGGTGAGTCGCAGTCCGGTTTCCGCGGCGGCGCGGCGGAGGTGTTGTTGGAGGGCGTGGGGTCGCATACGGGTGCCGTCCTTGTTGCAGAACAGCGGGCCGTTTGGGCTGTGGTCATGGCGACCGGCGTTGAGCAGTTGTGCGCGCAGGAGCCGCGCTTCGCCGTCGGGTAGCTCGATCGTCTGGTCGCCGAGGTTCAGGCTCGTGCAGTCATCGGTGAGCTGGTCGGCGTTGATCAGCGCGAGCCGTGCCGGCGATAGGCGTGTGCGAAGGGCGAGGACACCGAGCGCGGCGATGTGCGGGGTGGTGTAGCCGTTGAGCTGGTGCGCGGCGTGGGCGGAGTCGAAGCCGACGGGTTCGGTCCTGTGGGCGGCCAGGAGCGAGTCGATGCGGAGCTTCAGCAGCCAGCCGTTGCGCCAGAAGGCGGATTGCGCGCCGCGCATGAGCGTGAGTTGCTCGTGGATGCCGTCGGCGTGGCGGACAAGGTCGGCCAGGAACGCCCCGGCGTGCTCTTCGAGCAGCGGCGCTGGGGGATCGTCGAGCCACGCCTGCGTGTGCTCGAAGCCTTCGACGTACGCGTCGTCGACGATCGCGAAGTCGTGGCGTGAGAGCAGGCGGCGGCAGGTCTCGCGGAAGAAGGGGACGTCGTCGGGCGGTACGGCGGGAAACATCGCCGGCCGGGAGGTCGCGGGGCGCGCCGCTTCGGTGGTGGGCGATTGCAGCTGGTGCTCGGCCCAGGTGCAGAACGTGTCGTGGTCGACGGTGCTGATCGATCCGCCGTCGGCGGGCTCCAGCAGCTGGCGCTGCGCTTTGACGAGTGCGTGCGTCTGGCTGATGAGAGCGATGGTGATCTCGCCGGAGCGCGTCAGCGCGGCGAGCCGGCGCCACAGGCGCGCGTTGAGGTGTTCGGCGCCGAGGACGATCAGCGTGGTGGTGTCGTGCGCTCGAAGCCAGATTTCCGCGAGTGACCAGTTCTCATGCGTGGCGGCAGTCCCGCCGTGCAGGTCGGGATCTTTGCCGAGCTGCTCGAGGATGGCCTGAGCGAGGCGCAAGGCACGTTGGCCGATGTCGGGCGCGGCGTTGACGACGATGACGCGGGGCCAACACCGCGCGCCAACGCGACGTGCGATCTCGTCGAGCGGGTCGCGATCGCTGTAGGCGCTGACGGCGGCAGGCTGCAGGTGGAGGGCGCCGGTGAACAGCACGGGTCAGTCGACGGTTGCCCAGTCTTGGTGGCGGAGGATCGCGATGTCGGCGATGTCCGCGGTGAGCGTCGCGAGCTGGCGCTCGCGGCAGACGTCGTAGGCGGAGGTCGTGAAGCGCGCCCAGAAGCCGAAGTTGCCTTGGCAGTGGCGCTGGTCGACCGCGGTGATGAGCTGCGGGTCTGCGTGCTCGTAGATCGGATGGAACGTCCGCAGCGACCCGTCGATGTGGTTGGGGTGCAGCGCCTTGAAGCGGGTCGGTTGGAAGACGCGCCGCATGAGCTGCGGTGATCGCGCGAGGCGCCCCTGCAGCTGGACGCCGCCGATGAGGATCAGCGCGAAGCGCCCGGGGTGCTCTTCGTGCAGCCAGCGCAGGAACTCGATGCATTCGAGCGACAGGTTCTGCGCCTCGTCGATGAAGATCACGGCCGGTTGGCGGGCGAGCTCGCGGCCGAGGGTGCGAGCGGACTCCCAGCGTGTCTCGTCGTGCTCGACGCCGGTGATCGCGTGCAGGATCGCGTTTGTGATGACGCGCGGGTTGGGGCGGGTCGTCAGCTTGATCCAGCAGCGCTCCTCGTCGGGTAGCCGCTCATACGCTGCGCGTCCGGCGATCGTCTTGCCGTGGCCTGAGTCGCCCCACAGCACGGTGATCGCTCGGCGTTCGATGACTCCGCGCATGTTTGCCATCGCCAACAGAAACCGTGGTGTCTGGACGACCCGGGCGTCCTGCAGCCCGAGGTAGTGCTCGATCACGTGTCGCGCCCGTCACTGGGCCATGCGGCGCCGACGCGCCCCTGCAGCCCGAGGCCGTCCAGCAGCGCGTCCTCGTCGCCGTCGGTGTCGCCCGGGCGCCGCGTGGTCCGTGCGGTCGG
The DNA here is from genome assembly GCA_963780585.1 of uncultured Actinomycetes bacterium. Lineage (GTDB taxonomy): Bacteria > Actinomycetota > Thermoleophilia > Solirubrobacterales > Solirubrobacteraceae > CADCVQ01. The sequence goes on along the minus strand of CAWADD010000011.1, from coordinate 430,468 downwards.
CAGCGTCGTGACGTTCAGCGCGCCGGGCTGGTTGGCCGGTGCGTAGGCCTCCAGCGATCGTGAGATCGTCTTGCGCAGCCGCGTGTCCTGCGCCGCGTGTCGTTCGCGTGCGCGGCGCTTGACGGCCACGACGTCCTGCGGCTCGAGCGTTTCGTGCGGGCGGGCGGTGCACAGGAGCTCCCCGCCGAGTGTGTAGACGTCGACGCTGCGCTCGTCTTTGCGCAGCCACGCGACGACGACGCTGTCGCCGACACGGGCGTCGATCTCGACATGGCGATACCAGCGGCCGTGCTTGTGGACGCCGTGCGCGGAGACCTTCTGGATCTTGCGGTGCCGCAGCGCAAAGCGCAGCCGTTCGGGCGACTGCAGGCGAAGCGCCGCCTGGTCGTCGGCGAACGCCTGCCACGGCGTGCGGGCCCCGAGCGCGCTGTGCAGCCGCTGGAAGTTGTAGACCTGCACTGCGGCGCCGACGCGTGCGATCAGCTCGCGCTCGCTGATCGGCGTGTAGTCATACAGCCGCCCGGCCTTGTCGCGCGGGCCGTGATCCCAGGCGGCGATCTCGCTGAGCGCGAGCCGGCTGATCGTCTGATGGCAGCGCTCCACCTTGCCGTTTTGATGCGGCGAGTATGGCGCGACCGGCCGGGTGCGGAAGTCCAGATAGGACGCCGCGTCCTGCACGACCTCCGCGAGGAACGTCAGGCCGTTGTCGTACATCACGACGCCCGGTGTGCCGCCGTAGACGTGCTCGCTGTCGGGGTCGTGCAGGATCGCGTCGCGGAGCGCCTCGAGCACGGCGTCGGAGCTTTGACGGACCGAGACCATCCATCCCATGACCATCCGCGAGTAGCAGTCGATGAAGTACGTCATCCACAGCTTCTTGGGCTTGCTGTGACCGGGCAGCAGCACCGGCACGCCGAGCTGGACGTGATCGGTCTGCCACACCGCGTTACGTGCCGGCGCTTCCCAGCGAACCGTTCCCGACTGCGACTGGCGGCGCGCAGCGCCCCACCTGACGAACGCGCGCTCGTCGCTGCCCAACTCCTCACGAAACGCGCGCTGCAGCTGACGCAGCCCGACCGGGCAGTCACCGTCAGCCAGGAGCGCGCGGTGGATGTCCGGGATACACGCCCGCTCGCTGTAATACAGATCGATCGCCGCATCGGTCAGCTGCCACGGCCGCCGCGTCCGCGGGCGTATCCCGCCGCGCGCGAGCCGGTAGACGTAGTCCGTCGAGATCCCCGCGTCGGCAGCGATCGCGCAGATGACCGCGTGATCACAGGTACCGGCGGCCCAACGCGCGCGGACGTTGTCGATGATCTGCCGGCGATGCTCGGGCGTGAGCTTCACGCGACGGCGCCGGTCCCGATCGCGCGCGGCCGACGGAGTCTTCCTGCGGGCAGCAGTGCGTCAATGCGGCGCGGCAACAGTAGCTTCCTTTTTCGCGCAGTCGTTGTCGCCGACCGTACCCTTGGAGGCACACGCGATGCAAGCCAATCAAGCGCCCCATGACCCGCTCGCCCGGACGCTTCGCATCCTCTCGCGGCGCTGGACGCTGGAGATCCTCGAGTTCGTCGCGACTCAGCCGCGACGCTTCAGCGAGATCCACCACGCCTTCCCAGGCCTCAGCGAACGCGTGATGTGGGAACGCCTCCGCGACCTCATCGACGGCGAGCTGCTCGAGCGCATCGTCGCTCCCGGCCCACCGATCACATCGACCTACGCCGCCACCGCACGCGCCCGGGACGTCCGTGTCCGCATCGAGGACCTCCGCATCGCCCTCGGAGTCGAGCGCCCAACACGACACGCCGCGTAGCCCGACCCTCGTCCTCCCGTAAGCGGACATCGACGGCGCGGAGCCAGGCTGCAGGCGCATCCCAAAGAGGAACGCTTTCTGGGACGGCTCCCCAGCCGGCGACCGATCAGCGCTGAAGCGCGTCGACCATACGCTTGGCTGCAGCCAGGCTTAGCCGCCCCGGCGTGTGGCGACGCAGCTCCCGCACGGCCAGCGCGGTTTCACCGGCCTGAGCGTGCCGGCGTGCATCCGCGGAAATCTCAAAGGTGTGGTCGACACCGAGTCCGGCAGCGAGCACGCGCACTCGCTCGCGTAGCGCAGCGAGCTCGTCAGGAGAGCACTCGTCCATGATCGGCTGCTACCCGAGTAGGTCCAGACAACACTCGTGTTCACAATCGAACGCTCAACGGACGCTGCGGCTGCGGCCGCCGCTACTGCTTTTGCCTCCAAGCAGCAGCGATCTCGCGCCTCTAGGCCCTACTCCGAGCGGGCGGAGGGCTGCAACCGGCTCCCTCTACCCGCCCAGCGTTCATCCTCGGGTTGTGCACAAGACGAGCAAGTGCCTACTCGCCTTGCTGGTTGCGGGCGCCGGGGTTGTCGGCGGCGGAGCCGTCGCCAGCCAGAGCGCCGCAGAATCGCGGGACTGTCCGCCGCCAAATGCGCGCACGGTGGCTCGATCACCATCCGGCGTGGCGTTCCGGCGTCGCGGCGAAGCCGACGAACTTTGGGCATGCCGGTTCGGGACGCGCAGGCCCCTGCTGCTCTCGGGCGGGGACGATGTACAGAGCCACGTGCGCATGGCCGGGCGATTCGTCGCAGTCCGCCAGCACGACGACTCCGGGTCGCCAGACCCGTGCTACGGCTTGAGCGTCAGCGTCTTCGACCTCGCCCGACGCCCCCCGGAGGACCCCGACGTGGACTACCCGCTCAACCCGATATACGACGAAAGTCGATTCAACTGCAGCGGCTCGACCACGGCCGAAGATTTCAACCTGCCGACATCCATCGTCCTGAAGTCCAACGGCGCCGTCGCGTACATCCGCTGCTTTTCGGCGGACATGCCCTTCGGCGGCCCGTACCGGTGCCGTTCGGACATGCCCCGCCAGGTCATCAAGCACGACGCCAGCGACGCACGCAATCACTTCACGGTGCTCGACGTTGGTCCGCAGATCACGACGCAGTCCTTGCGTCTAAAGCGCGGACGGATTACCTGGCGTAATGGATCGCAGATGCGGTCGGCGCGATTGAGGTAGCGCGGCGCGCTGGTCCTATCGCCTGGAAGCGACCGCACGCATCTGCCCCGAAGCACAACCCGGTTTCCTCGCCGCGCTATTCGTACGAGCGATTCCGGCAGTCGGGCGTGTACTCGTCTGTAACGCCGTCGAGCGATCACGCAACGCCAGCACGACGCGGTAGCGCGACCACGCCAGCCACGCGCAGAACAGCACCGTCGAACGACCCTCGACGACCGGTCCATCGCCATAGTCCCACTGCATCCACAGCCCCGGCTCAACCACCCACGGCCTCGTGCGCCGGCCATGCTCGGCGCGCCAGCGCCGCTTCGCCTCGGCGACCGCCCGGCGCGTCGTGCGCTCCGAACCCATGTACCCCATCGCGACCAACCGCTGATGCGCGACGTCCGCGCGGATCCTGCCGCGCGACCGGTCGACCCACTCCTCGATCTTCGTCGCGAACGCATCCACTCGCGGCCTCGGCCGCGTCGCGACGGGCAGTCCGCCGCCCGCCCCTTCACGCGCACGCACCCACTGCGCGACGGTCTTGTGATCACAGCCCGCCAGCTGCGCCGCACCGCGCAGCGTGCCGGTCAGGTCAAACGCTTCCAGGATCTCCATCACTTCCTCCGAGCTCTTCAAGGCCCGCCTCCCCGCGCGCGTCGACAACAAGACGCACCGGTGAGTACCGGCCGATCAGGACACGATCGTGGGGAGAACCGATGGCCACGGGCGGGGAGATCCGACGACCGCCTGTGGGGAGAACCGATGGCCGCCTACGGGGAGATTCCCATGGCCGCCGTCACCCCGACAGCCGGTCCGTCAGCGGGACGCCGAACGGGCGCTAACCGACGCGCCGGCTCGTCCACTGCCGAACGCCTATCGGGACCGAACGCCAAGGCCGTGCCTGCCGTGCCTACTTGCGAGGGATCACGAGATATGCGTCCTGCGAGAGGGTTTCTGTGCGCGGGGCCATGTCGCCCGCGATGTTCGTCGTCAGCGTGATCCGATGCACCAGGGTCAGGATCGTGCGCTTGGATCCGCGGCGTTTGGCAGCGGTGCGAATGGTGCTGCGCGTCGATCGCTTAACGGTCAGCGTGACGTGGTCGGGGGTGCTGTCGGCATGTCCGGTGATCGCGGGAAGGCGGGCCACGGTCTCGCCGCCGACCTTGAAGTAGCCCTTGGTGACGTAGTCATATTCCCGGCCGTCCTCAGGAAAGCCAACGCGCTCCGTCGCGTGCAGGGTGGGAAGCAGCTGCGCGTTGTGCTTGATGGCCAGGGCGAACGGGGGTGCATCGGCAACAGCCGTGGCGCCGCTTGCCGCTAGGCCGCTGGTCGCGATGAGCGCGAGGGCGAGGCGTGCCGTGATGCGAGGTAACGACATATGGCTCCCTGGGGGGTAGCGCGAGGTGATCGAAGAATGATCGGTTGGGACAGAAGACGTAACGCCGGCACGTACCATGTAGTTGCGGCTGCCGGACGGATAGCCCGGTAGCGTGGGCTACGAGGCCTATCGGACACAACGCTGTCCTTCATTACCTGATTGCCGCCACGCCGCTCATCGCAGCCGCAGACTGGTCCCTGGACGGGACGCTGAGCCGGCGCCGACTCGCCACGAGGGCGACTAACCGCTTCTGCTTTCGCCTGGAAGCGGCACTACCGTCCGCTGCTTCAACTGACGCTTCAGGCGAGGTCGCAACGACGGCAACCGCATCAGCCTGCCCGCCGACCGCCCGGCGCGGCGCGAGTGAGCGACAGGTCAGCGCGCCGCGTCCAGCGCCTGCTGCAATGTCGTGCGCCATCGGCGTACGCAGGCGTCGCGGCTCGGGACGCCTGTCTGCGCCGCCTCGAGCAACGTCTCGGCGAGTTGGCGCACCGTCATCTCCCGCCGCTCGGGCTCCGCTCTATCCGCGAGCAGGACGCTGACCTTCACGCGCGCATCCGGGTAGCGCCGTAGCGCCCGGCGCAGCGCGTTGAGCTCACGGCGCGCCTCGACGCTCGCCCGCCGCGCCCCCGGGTCGCGATCGGCGGCCCTGCAGATCTGCTGCACGAGCCCGCCGTATGCGTCGGTGGGCAGCGCGGCCTGATCGGCCGCGGACAAGTTGCGCTCCGTCCCGCACGCGGCCAAGCCTGCCGAGGCAAGCCCGTAGCAGCACAGCCACACGAGCAGCAGCGCACGCAACCTCATCGCCGCCGGCCACTGGTTGGGCGACCTCAAGAACGGTCGGCGCTCGTCGCTGACCTGCGATGGCTCGTCGCTTTCGCCTCTCTTGCCTCGCCTCGTGACCACACCCAGACCTTCGCAGACCGTAGGGGCTCGCTGCTCCTTTCGCCTGTTTGCGGTAGTTGCCGCGAGACGCGGCCGGTCAGCAAGCCCGCGTCCGGCGAATGCGGAAAGGGCGCTGACGACACCGTCTGGCGTGCCGCGCTGCAGGCCGACGCTTCAGCAGGACAGGTCGAAGGCCGTCCATTCGCCTATGGCGTCGCCAGCGAACTCAAGCGCGACATGCGTCGCCGCTGCGCTCCGCACGTCGACCCGGAGTTCGTTACTCACGCGCGACGTCCTCACAGCGGCTGGCCTTCTCGCGACAGCAAGTTTGGGGGCTCGCTGTGCGCGGCGGTTCAGCAGGAAGTGCAGCCGTACCCGGCGCGGCGCGGTCTGCTCGGCCCATCTGCCGACCGAGCAGCGGCCCTTGACCATACGAGCGGTCACGAAGCTAGCGCCGCTGCCGGCCGCCGCGGTGGTCGCAGCGTCAACCCGAACCGAGGGGGATTTCGTCGCCAATCGAGCGGCGACACGGTCGACGTCCGCCGCCTGTCCGCCTGCGACGACGGCTCCAGGCAGTGACCGCACGAACGACCGCGACGGGGACGACCTCGACCAGGAGACACCAGCACCGGCACCGGCACCGGCCTGCCGCCGGTAGCCCTCGCAGCGGAGATAGCCAGCGACCATCGCGGGGTGCGCGATATGAGAAACGACGGTCACCGGGTTGACTCCGCCAGGCTCAAAATGACGGACCGTCGCACGACGGACCACCATCGGGACGCCGTAAATCTCCCCGAGCCGCGCGCCCCGGCTAGGCGCGGGATGGCTGAACGCGACGGTCGGACCAGGCCCCCGATACCGCATCAACAGCCGCTTGCGCGAGAACACCGGCATCGACGTGACTTTCGTGGTCACCGCCTGAACACAGTCCGCATACAACTGACCGCTTTCAGCGGCCGAGTTGTCGCTGGCCGTTATCACGTCGCTCGTGCCACCGCACGAAGCGAGCGTGATGGCTCCGACCGCCGCGATGACGCGAAGACCTGCCGCACCCAAGCCGAGCCATCTTCTCATCGCCACATCCTCGCATCACGACGCGGGGCTGGTCTCGGCTCGGCGTCATCGGCCACCGCCTGGATGGCGTCCGCAACCGGTCCTTGAGCCGGACGCGACCGGCCGCCCTCACCGTGCTAGCCGACGCCCGGCGCTACTGCTTTCGCCTGGGAGCTGCCGCTCCTGCCTCGAAGCAGCAGTCAGAGAAGCTCAAGCACGACGCCGTCTTCCTCCTCTTCGCCGCCCGGCCCGTGTACATGGATGATCTCGACAATCTCGTCGAACAGGGTCGGCCCTTCGCCGCGCTGTGCTTGGGCGATCCGCTCTCGGACGCGCTCGACGTTGCTGGGGTGGCACGTATTCACGATTTCTTCCAGGTGCCTGATGGTCGCTTCATAGCCGAGCGCAAGCCGCGAGCGATCTGAGTGGAGCCAGCGCAGCACCCACGGTGGGTCGGGGGTGCCGAAGCCCCCGCGCAGGATGTCGTTGAATGCGTCGAGATTGCCGTGCCAGGAGTGGTCGCGCAGGAGGGCCGAGAACTTGGCTTGAAAGCCACCGAAGTCCCGGAAGGCTGCGCCGTCGATTAGGAGGACGGGTAACTCCGGGTCAGTCACGCCGCAATGGATCCCGGCGAGACGGGCTCCAGCCTGGGGGTGGTCTCGTAGATCATGACGGGCGGAGCGTACGCCACTGCTGCTTTCGGCTGGAAGCGGCTGCCGCTTGTGCCTCGAGCAGCACTCTCGCCACGGCGCGCGAACTACGACCCGTTGGGCAAGCGGGATAGCTGCCGGCCGCTAGCCGATTCGCCGTCGCACGAGCCGGGCGATCACGGCGACGGCACTCAAGAACGCAACCGAGACGACACCGCCGAACAGGAGCAGCCCGGGCTGGGTGTCTAGCTCGTCAACCTCATCCAGATATCCGAAGAGCCATGGGGAAGTAACGAGGCAGATGAGCAGCACCGAGATCCAGAGGGGGGCGCGCCGCATCGCCAGCCAAACCAGCATCACAGCGGCGATGACATTTAGAACGATGGCCATTCGCTGAGGATCGTACGACGAGGGGATCGGCGCCACGCGCGAAGGATCACGCTGACTGTCGCTTTCGCCTGCAAGCGCCACTGTCGCGTCGCGCGACGAGCGACATCGGGCCGCTCGTGACACCGGAACTCTTAAGACCTCACTCCGTTGGAGTTGCCATGCACCCTCGGATCGCAGTGATCGCGTTTTGCCTCGCCGCCACGCTGAGTTCCAGCGACGTCGGCGTCGCGTCCATTAGCCCAGACAGATGTGTGCGAAGAGACGCGCGTGTGCTGCTCGCCACGCCCACGACGAGTGTCCTTGAGATGGCGGGCGGCGCGGTACGCGGGCGCTACGTCGCGTGTAGGCGCAGCAGCGGCCGCAGTGTGCTGCTTGGGCGCAAGTACCCCGGCAACGACTTTCAGGTCTTGAGCCGCTTTCGGATTGCCGGATTGCTGATCGCTTTCCAGACCGATCGCTCGGGCCTTGGCCGGGCGCCCGGCACCCTGCGGCGCATTGACGTCCGCGATCTCCGCAGCGGCCGCCTGGTGCGCCGACTGCCGACCGGCGAAGTTCGTGGCACTGCGTTCATCGAGTACGAGAAGGGCGACGGGGTACGCGATCTCGAACTGTCCAAGCACGGCGACCTCGCTTGGATCGTGCAGAACCCGTTTGGCCGGACCCCGCCACAGCCCAACGTGGACACGTCGTCGCGTATCACGGAGGTATACGTCGCGCCCCGCAGGGGAGTGATGAAGCTGCTCGATCAGGGGGACGACATCGGCGACACCTCGCTACGCCGAAGCGGATGCACCATCCGCTGGTCACGAGCCGGAATCCTGCGAAGCGCCCGGATCTGTCCGTAATCCTCGAAGCGACACTGCCCCCTTTTCCTGTCAGGCAGATGGGGCGCTCTGGCTCGTCGCGAGCGCGGGCGCTGGTTTCGCGCGAGCCGGCGCTCTGCTTGGGGTGCGTCCGGCGACCGCCAGACCGGCGTCTGGTGCGCGCGCTAGCGTCCGGCTCGACGTGAGTGCTGGTCGCGACAGCGGTGGGCCTACATCCGAGCGCCTTCGGCGGCGTGAGGCTCGCGCAGCCATCGCCGCGTACCACGACGAGCAGCTGCGGGCGCTGCTCGAGCACGTGCGGACAGGGTTTGAGCAGCTTGACGTCGGCGAACTCGATTCCCTTCGAGCTGGACAATCTGATCCACCACTACAAGCGCTCGGCTCGCAAGCTTTGGAAGTTCTGCGGCTCGTCTGGATCGGAGTGGGAGCGAGCCGCGCGGACGCTGGCGTTCCTGCGCGACAGCGGCGAGGAACCGGACTGGTGGCAAGCTGGCGCGCCCGGCGCTCGGCGCTGACGCACCACGACCGGCTCGCGCTCGCCAAGCCGCGGTCAGCGCCGTTCCTCCTCGCACGATCCACAACCATCGACGTCCGCGCTGGGCGGCCGCGCGCCGGCTGTCGCTCGCAGGCGAGGCTGTCGCATAAGTCCACCGCGGCGACGGGACTGGCGTTTCGCGGCAACAAATCACTCTCGGTCCTCGTCCACAAGGGCTGAGAACGCCTCAGATCAGATGGTCGGCGGGGCGCAACTCGTCGTCGGCGACTTATGCGACAGCCTCAGGCGAAAGCAGAAGCCGGGGAGGCTCGCGTCCTCAGGCAGTTGAGGGTGCTGATCGTCAAGACATCCGCGGAACGTCTGCCCGCGCGCTACCGAGCTACGCGACGGGGCGACGCGGCTCGATCCATTCGCCAGCCGCATCGGATGGGGCGGCCGGTTCCGTCGGGAGTCTCACCGAGAAACCGGAAACCGACTCGACGTGCGATCGCTGAGCTTGCGGCGTTCGCCTTGTCCATATGGATCTCGACATGCGTTATGCCGGGAACGGACAATGCGGCATCAGTAAGCAGCCGCGCCACGGCAGTACCGATGCCTTGCCCGACGTAGGAAGCGTGCACCCAATAGCCCATCTCAAGTCCCGACGCCCCAACCCGATGAAGGCCACAACCGCCGACGACTTGGTCGTCGACGAAGACGCCGAGCAGGACATTGCCACCGCCGCGCCATTCGCGCTCCCACTCGACAAGCATCGTCCTGCGCTGCTCCAGCGTCTGGGGCTCGTGAGCCATCCAATCCATCCACGGTCGGAGGTGGTCCGCACTTTCCGCTATCGCTCGCGAGAGTGCCTGCGCATCGTCGACCACCCAGCGGCGCAGGAGAACGCCGTCGCTCTCGATCCGCTCCGGTAGGACTGCGCGCACCCCCTCCACGACCACACCGTACCTGCGTTTGTGGCGTCGTCGCTAGCCGCGACCCTCTTCGAAACGACGCAGCGAACCAACCGTTTGGGAGGTCGCGGCACGCTGCTCCTTCGAGGCAAAAGCAGTAGCGCCGGCCGCAGCAGTCACATGCCGTTGCGCGTCCGCAAATGACGTGTCGCCGGCGCAGGTTCTTTTCGAGGCGTCCGCGGCGATAGCCGGTCGGCAACCGGCACGCGTTGCCGATCGCCGCCGTCGCCGCAGCGCGGATCTCGTCGCCGTCCCAATCGGGCCGTCCGTAACAAAATCCGGAGCGCCATGCGGACGCTGTCTAGCGCCACGAAGAGCATCTGCCGGCAGACGTCTTTCGCTAAGGACGTTATGCGCACTAGCTGTCGGGAAACGGTCGTTCGCGGACACCCAATTGACCGATCAGCCCCAACGCGTGACTCCTGGTCGCACGCTGTAACGCTGCTCGTGTACTCGCCAACGTAACGCCCACCCCGGTTCACGTACACTCGCGGCATGCGAGTCGGCTACGGACGGGTCTCGACCCGCGATCAGAACCCCGACGGCCAGCGCGACGCCCTCCTCGCCGCCGGCTGCGACGAGATCCTCATCGACAAAGCCAGCGGCAAGCTCGCCTCCCGCCCTGAGCTCGACAAGGCGCTGCTGATCGCCGCGCGCGCCGGCGACCAGCTCGTCATCACCAAGCTCGATCGGCTCGGACGCTCGCTCGAGCACCTGATCGCGCTCTCCACGCAGCTGCAGACGCGGCGCGTCGACCTCGTCGTGCTCGACCAAGGCATCGACACCTCGACCGCCGTCGGGCGGATGTTCTTTCAGATCCTCGGCGCGATCGCCGAGTTCGAGCACGCCCTGATGTCCGAACGCACCCGCGACGGCCTCGCCGCCGCCCGTGCGCGCGGACGCACGGGCGGCCAGAAGCCCAAGCTCACCGCCCGCCAAGCCAAGATCGCCCAGGAGATGTACGACGAGCTCGGCGACGACGGCCGACGAGCGCACACCGTGCAGCAGATCGCCGACGAGTTCGGCGTCACGCGCCCCACGATCTACCGGCACCTGCAACAGCACGGCCGCTGACCGCATCCCGTGAGGGCCCGGACGTTCGCGTCGCGAGCGCTAGTACTTTCGCGTCACTTCACAGGTGAGTGTGAAGCGTCATGAGTTGTTCAGCGCAGATGACGCGGTTTCTTCAGTCAGGTGTCGCGAGCTGTTCGGTAGCGCGCTCGGCCGCGACGAGGGCCGCGAGCCGCCGATCGGTGGCGGGCAAATAGAACAGATCACGATTGACGACGCCGCGGTTTGAAGCACTGCGACCTCGAGCCGACCTCACCGCTCACGGTTGCGAGGTGCTGCGCGAGGGCGCCAGCCGCACCATCTGGCACAACCTGCCCTCGGTCCAGCGCACACCCGTGCCCCGGCACCGCGAAATCCCGACCGCCGCTGCCCGCGCGATCTGTCGACACTCGCGATCGTCCGCCATCGGTAGCGCGCTGAAGTCGAACGTCTCGCCGATTCCGCTCCGCGCGAGAAGTACGACCGTTCGGTTCATCAAGGGGCGGCGTGAAGCTTGCCGGCGCCTCTGGCGCGGGAGTAGTGTCCGCATGTGGACGTCCTCGCGGCAAGGGGAGCCGACCCGGTGGCCGCGGGCCTTGCCGCTCTCGCGCGTGCGGACTGGACCGACGCCCGCGGGCACTTCGAGGAGGCGACCGCCGGCAACGGCGCTCCCGAGGCCTGGGAGGGGTTGAGCCGCGCGGCCTGGTGGCAGGGCGATCACCAGGCCACGTTCACGGCGCGTGAGCGCGCCTACCGGGGCTACCGCAACGCTGGCGATCGATGCGGCGCCGCTCGGGCGGCGCTATGGATTGCCTCCGACCACCTCGACTTCCGCGGGGACGACGCCGTCGCATCGGCGTGGCTGCGGCGAGCCGGTGCCCTGGTGGACGGCCACGCGCCGTGCGCCGAGCAGGGCTACATCACGCTGCTGCAGGCCGACATCGCGCTGCTGGCCCAAGCCGACCCGGCCCGGGCCGAGCGCGCCGCGCTGCACGCGCTCGAGCTCGCGCGCAGCATCCCGGACACCGGCGTCGAGGTGGTCGCTCTCGCGATCCTCGGGTACGCCCTGGTCACCTCGGGCGAGACCGAGGAGGGCCTGCGGCGCCTGGACGAGGCGGCAGCGCTGGCGGTCGGCGAGGAGTTCCCCGAGACCGCCGCCCCCGGCTGGGCGCTGTGTCACACCGTGTCGGCGTGCGCGGACATCGGCGACTTCGGGCGCGCCGCCCAGTGGTGCCGCGCCCTGCACACATGGTCGGCGACCTGGCGCGCGCGGCACTTCTTCGGCGTCTGCCGCACGGCCTACGGGGAGGTGCTGACCGCCGAGGGCGATTGGCCGTCGGCAGAGCAGGAGCTGCTCAGCGCCCACACGGACCTCACCGCGACGCGGCCGGCGCTGGCGGCGTCGAGCGCGGTCCGGCTCGGCCGCCTGCGCGTGCGCCAGGGCGACGTCGACGCGGCACGCGTCCTGTTCGAGTCCGCGCTGCCGCTGCCGCAGGCGCTGCTCGGCCTCGGCGAGTTGGGGCTGCTCGCCGGCGACTCGACGGCCGCCGCGGACGCGGCGGACCGCGTGCTGCGGCGCCTGGGCGACGCGAGCGTGCTGCAGCGGCTGCCCGCCCTCGAGCTCCTCGCGCGCGCCCGCGCCGCGGCCGGCGACGCCGAGCGGGCCGCGGCAGCGGCCGAGCACGTGGAGCGCGAGGCGGCGCGGCTCGGCACGCCATACATGCGCGGACGCGCCCGCAGCGTGCTGGCGTGCGTGCTGTCGGCGGCCGGCGACTACGACGGCGCGCGGCAGGCCGCCGAGGACGCTGTCGACCTGCTCGCCGCCGGCTCGGCGCCGTTCGAGTCCGCGCAAGCCCGCATCGCGCTCGCGGACGCACTGCGGCGGCTTGGGCACGGCGAACGTGCCGACGCCGAGGCGGCCGCGGCCCGCGCGACGCTCGCGCTGCTCGGCGCGCCGGCGCCTCAGCGCTCGCGTGAGCTCAGCCCGCGCGAGGTCGACATCCTGCGCCTCGTGGCGCAAGGGCGCAGCGACGCCCGGATCGCCGAGCAGCTGTTCCTCAGCCCGCACACCGTGCACCGCCACGTGGCCAACATCCGGGCCAAGCTGCGCGCGTCGTCGCGCGCCGCCGCGGTGGCGCGCGCCACCCGCGAACACCTCATCTGACGCGGCGCGCTGGCCGGTTTCGGCCAGCGCGCAAGATGGCCCGAACCGGTGAAGTCAGCGCGGCCCCGGGGGCGCAGACTCGCCCCATGGACATCACCCACACCCTTCCCACCTCCGCGGACGAGCTGCGCTTCCGCCTGCACGGCGCCGTCCATCATCCCGGCGATCCGCACTACGCGGACGCCTGCACGCTGTTCAACGCCATGATCGATCGCCGACCACGCCTCGTGGTCGAGTGCGTGGTCGTCGACGACGTGACGGCGGCGCTCGCGTTCGCCCGCGACAACTGCCTGCCGGTCGCCGTGCGCAGCGGCGGGCACTCCGTCGCCGGCCTGTCACTGTGTGACGACGGTGTCGTGCTCGACGTCCGCGGCCTGCGCACCGTCCAGGTCGATGCGCAGCAGCGCGTCGCGCGCGTCGGCGGCGGCGCAACCGCCGCCGATCTCGACCGCGCCACGCAGGCTTACGGCCTGGCTACCACGGGTGGGCGCGTGTCCACGACCGGCGTCGCCGGCCTCACGCTGGGCGGCGGCTCCGGCTGGCTGGAGCGCAAGCACGGGCTGGCGTGCGACAACCTGCTCGCCGCCGAGCTCGTGACGTGGGACGGCCGCGTCGTGCGCGCGTCGGCGGACGAGAACGCCGAGCTGCGGTGGGCCCTGCGCGGCGGCGGCGGGAGCTTCGGCGTGGTGACGTCGCTGGAGTTGGCGCTGCACCCCGTCGGGCCGGAACTGCTCGCCGGGGAGTTGCTGTTCGACGGCTCCCGCGCCCGCGAGGTCCTGCGCGCGTTTCGCGACGTCATGAACGTGGCGCCGGACGAGCTCTCGCTCGCCTGCTCGCTGACGACCGCACCGGACGACGAGGCGATCCCGCCGGCGCTGCGCGGCCGGCCGGTCATCGACGTCCTTGGCCTGTGGGCCGGGGCGATCGCCGCGGGCGAGCGCGCGCTGGCGCCGCTGCGGGCGCTCGGGCCCGACGCCGACTTCTTCGGTCCGACGAACTACGCCGACTTCCAGTGCTCCGTCGACGACCCGCCCGGCTTTCGCAACTACTGGACGGCCGAGAACGTCGCCGACCTGCCCGACCAGGCGATCGACGCGATCGTCGGGCGCGCTGCCGCGCTGCCGCCCGGACCGTCGCAGGTGTTCATCGTCGCCTGGGGCGGCGCGGTCGGCCGCGCCGGCGCGGAGCACTCGCCGCTCGCCGGGCGCGAGGCCCGCTTCATCGTGCACCCCCTGCTGCTGTGGGACCAGCCCGCCGACGACGAACACTTCCGCGCGCTCGCCCGCGCGATCACGCAGGACATGCGGCCGTGGTCGACCGGCGCGCGGTATCCGAACTTCCTCGGCGCCGAGGGCAGCCAGCGCATGCGCGCGGCGTACGGCACGAGCGCCCAGCGCCTGACGGCCGTGAAGGCCGCCTGGGACCCGCACAACACCTTCCGCACCCACCAGAGCATCGAAAGGACCGACTGACCATGTCGACCACCGACAACGTTCAAGCGCCGGTCCACATCGAGCAGGCCGGAGCAGGCGCGGACGTCCTGCTGATCGCTGGCCTCAGCGACCCCGCCGAGGCTTGGCAGATGCAGTTGGACGGCCTCGCCGACCGCTACCGGCTGATCGCCTACGACAACGCGGGAACGGGCCGCACGCCGCTGCCCGATCGGCCGCTCACGCTCGAGTCGATGGCCGACGACGCCGTGGCGGTGCTGGACGCGCTCGACGTGCAGAGCGCCCACATCGCCGGTTTCTCCGGCGGCAGCCGAATCGCCCAGGAGCTGGCGCTGCGGCACCCCGAGCGGGTCCGAAGCCTCGTCCTGATGAGCACGTGGGCGCGCCCGGATGCGTACTCGCGCTCGATCATGGCGTTCCTCAGCTGGCTCGCCGACGTCGCCCCGAGCGAACGGGCGATGCTGGAGGCGTTCTTCCTGTGGATCTACACGCCCCGCGCCCACGAGGACGGGACGGTGGCGCAGATCATCGAGGACGCTCTGACATTCGAGCACCCCCAGTCGCCGGAGGCGTTCAAAGCCCAGCTCGAGCCCTTCCGGACCTACGACAACTTCACGCGCCTGCCGGACATCACCGTGCCGACGCTCGTGCTCGCCGGCGAGCTCGACATCATCACCCCGCCCCGGTACGGCCGCGTCGTTGCCGACGCGATCCCCGGCGCGCGGTTCGAGGTGCTCCCAGGCGAGGCCCATCAGCCGTTCCAGGAGCGCCCGGAGGAGTTCAACGCGCGCATCGACGCCTTCTGGCGCGAGGTGGCTGCGCGAAGGCCAGCTCGCGTTTGACCGCCGCTATCGCCGCCGGCCTACTCGCCGGCGGCGGGCGATGCGGCGCTCATGTCGCCCACTCCGCAGATGGCACACCCGTAGCACCATACGTGCTACCTTGGACCGCGTGGCTCGTTCTCTTCACGTACGACTGGATGATGCGAGTGCCGCAGCGCTGGATGTGGTGCGTGCCGAAGGCCTGAACGATTCCCAAGCGGTTCGCACCGCGCTGCAGGAGGCGGCGGCACGGCGGCGCAACCCGATGGCCTTGCGCGAGGAAGTTCGCCGGCTCGCCGACGATGCTGCGGATCGCGACGAGATGCGCGCCATCCGCGAGCAGATGGCGGAGGTCGCGCCGTCAGCAGAGCAGTAGGCGCGTGGTTCGCGGGGAGGTCTTTCGTCTGCCGGCACCGACTCGCGCACGGGGTCGCGAGCAGCGCCGGGCTCGCTATGCGGTCGTAGTGCAGGCCGACGAGCTGCTGGGCTTGAGTACGGCACTGGTGGCGCCGACTTCCACCGGCGCACGAGCGGCTACCTTTCGGCCCGTGATCGAAGTGCTCGGAACGCAGACGCGCGTGCTCGTCGAGCAGACGACAGTCGTGGATCCCCAGCGGCTGGGCGACTCGGCCGGCCGTCTCGACGCCGCCGAGATGCAGTCTGTCGACGAAGCGCTTCGTCTCATCCTCGCGTTGTAGAACGCGACACCGGCGACAGCCAGGACGGGGCGCTGCTTGAGAAAGCGACTGACGAGTGACCGCGACGACCGCCTGGTGGCGCAGCGGCGTCATCTATCAGATCTATCCACGTTCCTTCGCCGATAGTGATGACGACGGCATCGGAGATATCAGAGGCATCACCGATCGCCTCGAGTACGTTCGCGACCTCGGCGCCACTGCGGTGTGGCTGTCGCCGATCTACCGGTCGCCGATGGCCGACTTCGGCTACGACATCGCCGACCACACCGACGTGGATCCGCTGTTCGGAACGCTCGACGACGCCGACGCCCTGATCGCGGCCGCACACCGGCTCGGGCTGCGCGTCCTGCTCGACTACGTCCCCAACCACACCTCCGACCGGCATCCGTGGTTCGCGGAGTCCCGCGCGAGCCGCGACAGCCCGAAGCGCTCGTGGTGTGTGTGGCGCGGTGGAGATGCGCTGCCCAACAACTGGATCTCGGCGTTCGGAGATCAGCGGCCGGCATGGCCCCGGGACGCGCTCACGGACGAGTGGTATCTGCACTCGTTCCTGCCCGAGCAGCCCGATCTCAACTGGGACCAGCCCGCCGTCGAGGCGGCGATGCACGACGTGCTGCGCTTCTGGCTGCGCGCGGCGTCGACGGCTTTCGGATCGACGTAGCGCACGCGATCGGGAAGGACCCCTTGCTGCGCGACAACGAGCCGGGCCGCCGCCACAACGAGGATTGGCCGTCGGTGCATCCGCGGCTCGCGGGGATCCGCGGGGTGCTCGAGGAGTTCGACGGCGACCGCGTCGCCGTCGGGGAGGTGTACCTGCTCGACCAGCGCGCGCTCGCGCGCTACGTCACCACGGGCGAGGAGCTGCATCTCGCGCACAACTTCGTCTTCCTCAACCTGCCGTGGTCGGCGGAGCGCTTTCGCGCCGTGGTCGACGAGTTCGAGGAGCTCACGCGCGCGGGAGGCTGGCCCGCCTGGTGTTTGAACAACCACGATCACTCCCGCACGGCGACGCGCTACGGCTTCGAACGCGCTCGCGTGGCCGCGATGCTGACGTTGACGCTGCGCGGCACGCCCTTCGTCTTTCAGGGTGAGGAGTTGGGGCTGACCGACGTCCCGGTGGCGCCAGATGCGATCGTCGACGTCGACGGCCGTGATCCCGAGCGCGCGCCGATTCCCTGGTCGCCACCGTCGGAGGCCGGGCCGGGCGCCGGATTCAGCAGCGCTCGGCCGTGGCTGCCGGTGCACCCGGACGCCGAGCGCCTCGCCGCCAGCGTCCAGACGCAGGACCCGGGCTCGCCGCTGGCCTTCTGTCGCGCTCCTCGCGCTGCGCCGCGCGACGCCGGCACTGCACGCCGGCAGCTACCGCTCCCTCCCCGCGGCGCCCGCGGGAACATTCTCGCTCAGGGTCGCGGCGGCCTGAGCGACGATCGCCGGGTGATAGCGCTGTCCCGGCGCGTTGACGACGCCGAACGGAAGGGCGGTCCTCGCCAGCGCCGCACCCAAAAACGACCACGCGAACCCGGACTCCCCTGTCGAACGCTCCAAGGTGCGAAGTGATCGGAGGACATCCCGCCGTCGAAACCCGCCTCCTCGGCTCGGCGCACGGCGCGCAGAAGGCGGCTCGGCTGGATCTGCTCGTGCGAGCAATGCAGCGCGACGCGCGTCATTGCGGGCGTCAGGGTCTCAGCTTCTTGAGGTTCTTCGCGCCATCCTTCGCGGCTTTCAGGAAGTCCGTCGGCCCAGGCGGGTTGTCGGCGCTGTACTCAGGGCCGTCCTCGTCGTCGGCGGGAGTGGCGCTGGGATCGACCGTCGGCTCTTGCGGGTCCTGGTCGTCATCACGTTGCATGGGGACTTGCGTTACCCGTCGCCTCGGCCTCGCACACTGGTTCCGGGAGGCCGGCGCGCTCGTTGCCGAGCCGCGCTAGGAGACGTCGACGAAAGAAGAGAGCTCGAAACATGCCCGACTGGACGAAGAAGAACGTCGACGATCTCGAGGACCGCAGTCCGGCGGACGCACCGATGCAGTGGCGCTTCGCGCGCGACGCCCTCGAGGCGCGTGAGCTCGGGGTCAGCCGTTTCACCTACGCGCCTGGATCCCGGATGCCCTGGGGGCACCGCCATGGCGAGCAGGAGGAGGTCTACGTCGTCGTCGCGGGCAGCGGCCGTGCCAAGCTCGATGACGAGATCGTCGAGCTCGCAGCCTGGGACGTCGTGCGCGTCGCGCCCGCCGTCGCCCGCTCGTTCGAGGCCGGCCCGCAGGGCATGGACGTGATCTGCATCGGCAGCCGCAGGCCCGCGGGCGGCGACAACGAGCTCGTCGCGGACTTCTGGGACTGACACCGGCCGGGGTTGCTCGGCGCCTAGCCGACCTCAATCCAGTCGCCTGGATCGAGGAAGCGGACCGCCACGCCGCGCAGCGCCGCGCAGGCGTCGATCCGTTCGGCGGCATCGGGGGCGGGCCGGTAGTACTCCGGGTGCTCGAACGTGCGGTTGTAGTGGATCGGGATCAGCAGCCGCGCCCGGAGCGCGCGCGTAGCCTCGACGGCTTGCTCGGCGGTCATGATCGCGGGAACGCTCGCCGCGGGCTGCCACTGGAGAAAGCTCACCTCGGCGCCGTTGGCGGGCAGGCAGGCGATCTCGATCGGTCCGTGGGCGAGGGCGACGTCCCACCATGCGCCGTGCCAGAGCGTGTCGCCGCCATGGAAGACCCGCATCCCGTCGGCCTCGATCAGCCACGAGACCTGCGGCAACCCGAAGCCATCGGAGGCGAACAGCGCGGTCACGACGAAGGGCCCGAATTCGAACGCGTCCCCGACGTCGCACGAGCGCACGCTCAGGGAGCTGCCGGCGAGGGCTGCTTCCGCCTCGCCCGTCGCCGCCTCGTCGAGTGACGACTCGCGGGCCTTGCGCGCCGGACGAAGCACGGTCCCGCCGCTGGCGAGGGCGAGTTCGAGTGCCGCCACGTCCGCGTGATCGCGGTGCAGATGGGTCAGCAGCGCCGCGCACGCACGGCCCGGATCGGGCGCGATCAGCTCGTCGCGTGGATCGCCGAAGAACGCCCTCAGGATCTTCCCGGGGTCGAGCACGTGGTCGACGACGAGGCCTTCGCCGCCCGCATCCAGCTCGATCCCTGCCCATCCAAGTCGCCGCAGTCGCATGTTCCCTCCTCGCCGTACGTCAGCCCGAGTCGGTTCGGGGACGATAGCGTACGATCGTACGCTAAACTACGAGCGTGCCACGGCGGTCCAGGGAGCAGGCGGCGATGACACGCGCCGCGGTCCTCGAGCGAGCGACCGCGCTGGGCTCGTCGGAAGGACTCGAGGCGCTCAGCATCGCCCGCCTGGCGAGCGAGGTGGGCCTCAGCAAGAGCGGCGTCATCGGACACTTCGGGTCGAAGGAGAGGCTGCAGCTGGCAACCGTCGAAGCTGCCGTCCGCAGGTTCCGCGACGAGGTCTGGGTCCCCATCAGCGAGCAGCCCGGCGGGCTTCCCCGGCTGCGGGCGTTGATGGCGAGTTGGATCTCCTATCTCGAGCGAGAGGTCTTTCCGGGCGGATGCTTTCTGACCGCGGCGTCGATCGAGTTCGATGACCGGCCGGGCCCGGTGCGGGACGCGATCGCCGCCGCGTGGCGGCTGTGGCTCGACGTGATCGAGCGGGAGGTCGCAGCGGCCCGCGACCAGGGACAGCTGGCAGCGTCAGACGTGAGCCCGCGCCAGATCGCGTTTGAGCTCCATGCCTACGTCACCGCGGGCAACCTGGCCAAGCAGCTCTTTCGCGACACGGCCGCGCTCGAGGCCAGCCGCGTCGCGATCGGACGCCTGCTGCCAGAGGGATAATCGGTCGCGTGCGGCTCGGCATCGCGCATCATTTCGGCTGGGCAGTCGCCGTCACCGCGTCGGCCGATCACAAGGTCGTCGACCGCCGCCGGATCGAGCTGATCGAGCCCGGCATGCCGACCGCACCGATCCACCGCAAGGGCGAACCGCTCGACGACGCCGCCACCGCGGCGCTGGTCGCGCAGGTGCGCGCGTCGGCGGTCCGCGCGACGTCCGATGCACTCGACGAGCTCTCGACCGCCGTGGCCCAGCCGATCGTCTCGATGTCGCTGCGCGCCTGGTCGCTCGACTTCCCCGCGGACATCGCCGTCCAGCGGCGCGCGCCATACGAGGCGCGCGCCGATTCCGTCATGTACCGCCAGGTGCTGGCCGAGCTCGCACGCGCACGCGGCTGGGCGGTCCACCTCTACGACGCCAAGGACGTCGAGACCCGAGCGGTCAGCAAGCTCGCGGAGGGGGCCGACGAGATCCTGCGCGGGCCGCGGGCAACGCTCGGTCCGCCCTGGACGAAGGATCACCGGATGGCGCTCGCTGCGACGGTCGTGGCCGGCGAGGACGGCAACGAGCGTTGAGCCGTCAACCCGTGCAGGCACAGCAGATCCTGGCCTTCCGGCTGGCCCGCTCAGGGCTGGCCGCGCGCGACGCGAAGGACCTTGCCGAGGCAGCCGCTTGCCCGGCCTCGGACTTCTCGCGCGACGCGGCGCTGCTCGCGCTGGCGGCGCGGCTGGACGGGCTGACGCGTGAGCAGTACGACGCGGCCACGGACGGCGGCGGACTCGTCGTCGCGCACATCGTGCGCGGCGCGATCCACGCGCTCGCGCCGCAGGACCTCGCCCTCTATGGACGGGCGCTGATCGCGCGCGACGACGACGAGCTCGGCCAGCAGCTCGGGCGGCAGGTCCAGCGGCTGTCGGCCGACAAGGGCTTCGCCCCCAGCGATGCGCTCGAGGAGGTCGCCGACGCGACGAGGGACGCGCTGAGCGGCGGACGCGCGCTCGGCCGCAACGACCTGCACGAGGCGCTGCGCGAGCGCGTCGGCGCCGACCTGATGCCGTGGTGCAAGGGCTGCCAGAGCCACCACGTGGCCCCGATGCTCTGGCGCTACGCAGGAGTGAAGGCCGGAGCCGGCCTGGACTCCGAGCGCCGCTACGTCCTGATCAGGCCCGGTCGAGCGCCCGCCGCCGCCGAAGCCGCCCGCCGCTTCCTGCGCTTCTACGCTCCCGCCACGAGCGGCGACTTCGCGGACTGGGCCGGACTCGCCCGGTCACACGCCGAGCGGCTCTGGAAGCAGCTCGAGGAGGACCTCGACGAGGTCGCTGTCGGCAAGCGCCGGGCCTGGCTGCTGCGCGAGGACGCGGGCGCGCTGCACGAGCCTCCGGCCGCGGCCGGGATCCGCTTGATCCCGCCCGGAGATCCCTACCTGCAGAAGCCCAACCGGGCGCTGCTCGCGCCCGACGACGCCCTGCGCAAGCGGCTGTTCCGGCCCGTCGCCAGCCCGGGCGTCGTGCTCGAGGACGGCCGGCTTGCCGGGCTCTGGCGGGCCAAGGCGAAGGGGCGCAAGGCCGAGATCACCGTCGAGCGACTGCGACGCGTCGCCCGCGTGGGCCTCGAGCAGGAAGCCCAGCGCGTCGCCGACCTGCGCGGCGCTTCGGAGGCGATCCTCGTGCTCGACTGAGCGATCAGCTGCTCCATCTGCGCACGGACAGCACGATCGCCGCGGCTTGCGCGAGCACGAGCGCGACCATCGCCCCGCCCATGATCGCCCACAGCGCGTCGGGATAGAGGCTGCGCACCGTGCCGTGATACGGCAGCCGCCACGAGTCGCCGTCGAAGAAGAGCCAATGGAAGGCATCGAAGAAGGCGTCGAAGCCGATCAGCATCAGCGCCCCGATCACGGCGAAGAGGGCGACCGTCACGCGCGTTCCGGCGATCAGCCCGCGGCGCATGACCGACCGGTCGCGGACGAGCGCGGCGCCGCCGACGATCACGGCCAGACCGGCGCCACCGGCCAGCAGAAAGACCAGGACCACCGTCCTGACGTCCTCGAAGTGCCTGATCTCCTCGCCGACGAACGCAGGACGGCCGTCTTCGTAGGTGGCTGCGCGCATCGTCTCCATGCCGTCGGGCCACCAGGGCGCGATCGCGCGCGTCCCGACCGCGGCCAAGCGTGAGCGCTCGTCGTCGTCGAGCGCGATGCGCGGCTCGGGGAAGCCGGGCAGCGCGTAGGCCGCGTCGGCTGCCCACGGGTGGACGAGGACGAGCAGCGCCGTCGCGATCAGCGCGGGCCCGACGGCCAGCGCGATGGCTACGACGATCGCGCGCGGAGCAAAGGCCATCGTGCGAGAAGCATGCCAGCCGGCCGGCCGCTCACTCGACGCGCAGGCAGGCCGCCGCGGCGCGCGCGGTCGTGCGCGCGGCGGCGGCGTTCTCACCGCGGGCGAGCGCGACGGCCATGCGACGGTTGGGTCGCGCGTCGGGCTTTGCGAACACGCGCACGTCGACGCTCGGATCGACCGCCATCGCCTCGGCGACCCCGGCGACCGACGGGGCGTCGCCCCGCGCCGTCGCCAGGCAGACGGCCGACGCACCCGGCGACAGCAGCGGCACCTCGCCGGCCGGGACCGGCAGGCCGAGGATCGCGCGGACGTGCAGCGCGAACTCGCTCAGCCCCTGGGTGACCATCGTCGTCATGCCCGTGTCGTGCGGACGCGGCGAGACCTCGCTGAAGAGGACCTCGTCGCCGCGCACGAACAGCTCGACGCCGAAGATCCCCGTCCCGCCAAGCGCATCGGTCACGTGCCTGGCGAGCTCGCGCGCGGCGTCGAGCACCGCCGGCGCCATCGCGTGCGGCTGCCAGCTCTCACGGTAGTCGCCGTGCTCCTGGAGGTGGCCGATCGGCGCGCAGAACGACGTGCCGCCGGCGTGCCGGATCGCCAGCAGCGTGATCTCGTAGTCGAAGTCGACGAACGCCTCGACGATCACGCGGCCGGCGCCGACGCGTCCCGCCTGCTGGGCATAGGACCACGCGCCGGCGACCTCGTCGGCGCTGCCGATCACCGATTGCCCCTTGCCCGAGGACGACATCACCGGCTTGATCACGCATGGCGTGCCGAGCTCGGCGGCGGCCGCGCGGACCTCGTCCTCGCTGTCGCAGAAGCGGTACGCGCACGCCTTCAGGCCGAGCTCCTCGGCGACGAGCCGCCGGATCCCCTCGCGGTCCATCGTCAGCCGCGCGGCGCGCGCCGTCGGCACGACGTGCAAGCCGTCCTGCTCGAGCGCGAGCAGCTCCGGCGTCGCGATCGCCTCGAGCTCGGGGACGACGAGGAGCTGCGCGCACGGGCGCGCGCGCTCGGCCTCGAGCACGGCCCGCAGCGCGGCCGGGTCGGTCATGTCGATCACGGCGTGGCGCTGGGCGACCTGCATCGCGGGAGCGCCCGCGTAGCGGTCGACCGCGAGCACCTCGCAGCCGAGCCGCAGCGCCTCGATCGCCACCTCACGACCGAGCTCGCCGCTGCCGAGCAGCACGATCCGCACGGCGGAGTCGGTCAGCGGTGGGCCGGGGGCGAAGCTCACGATCGCGCAGCCTACGGACCCGCGTGCGTTCGCGCGCGGGCAACCTACCTGCGGTGTGAGCCAGCGCGGGCCTCGGGCGCACGCCGTCAGCGGTTGCCGCGCGTGACCCCTTCCTCGCCGCCGGCGAGGCGCTCGGCCTCGCGTCGCCCGGGATGGTCGGGCGGCAGGTCGTGCGGCGAGAGCTCGTCGTGCGCCTCCGGCGTGTCGCCGAGCGGCGTCTCGTCGTCGGGCGTCAGCGGGCCGAGCGGCTCGTCGGCCTCGTCGTCGTGCGGCGGTGGTGTCTCCATCGGTCGCCTCCTTGGCGTCGCTCCCACCACGGCTACCCGGCGCCCGCCGGCGCAATCTCAGGGATCGACGATCGCGGCGTCCTCGATCGGCGCCGCGTCGTCGTACACGCGGCCGGTCGCGACGGGCAGCTCGATGCGCGTGCCGGAGGCGCCACCGGTGAATACCGTGACGTTCGGATCGAGCGTGAACAGCGGCAGCTTGTCGGAATCGGAGGTCGTGACCTTGAGGACGAGCCGGTCGCCGGGGCGCAGGTGCTGGGAGACCGTCCAGCAGGGCGGATCGAGTTGCATGCGGACGCCCGGGCGAACCGCGGCGATGTGGTCCGAGCCGCCGCGCAGCTGCGGGTTCATCGCGCACTGCGAGATCCGCCGCAGGTCGTCGCCGTGCGCCGCGTAGAGCGTCGCGATGAGGTGCAGCGGGGCGAGCGTCACGGCGCTGGCGAGCGTCAGCTTCGGCAGCCCAAGCAGGACCGTGTCGGCCGACACGGGCGCCGAGGTGAACGCCGCGTGACCGGTCGGCAGGCCGAGGAACCCGCCGGGATCGCCGCTGAACGAGCGCTTGCCGGCGATCCCCTCCCCCTCGCGCAGCGTCCCGTCGCGGGAGGCGTGCAGCGTCAGCGTGCGCGACGCCGGCGGCGGCCAGGCGGACGACGTGTAGATCTCCTTGCGCGCCTTGATCGCCGCGTCGACGGTCGGCGCGTCGTTCATGAAGATCTCGACCGGCGGCCCGGTCCTGACGTCGCGCCGCAGCAGCTCGTGGTCGAACCAGGCGTGGATCGCGCCGACCCACTGCGCGCCGCGCTGGTTCGGGCAGCAGCCGATGCCGTGGTCCCACTGGCCGACCCAGACCTTGTCCGTCGCGCGTGGGGCGCGGTCGTAGAGCCAGTGCAGGTTCGCGATCCGCGCGGCCTGATCGTTCTCCCCGTGGACGACGAAGACGCTGCCGGGGAAGCTGCTCGCCGCCGCGCTCGCGTCGCGCCGGCGATGCCAGGCGGTGTTGACGCCCGCCAGCTGCTCGCCGCTCGCCAGCGCGCTGTCCTTCAGGCCGCAGCCGATCTGCAGCTGATCCCTGCCGAAGTGCTCGCCCGTCATGCCCATGTTGTCGGGCAGCTCGATCTTGATCGGCAGCTCGCGCTGCAGCGCGAGCTGCTGGTAGGCCTCGATCGGTCCCAGGTACTGGGCGTTGTAGGGAACGCCGAGCTGCCACTGGTGGTCGTAGATCGCCGGCAGGCCCGCGCTCGGCACGACCGTGACGAGCCCCTTCGGCTTGAGCGCGGTGGCGACGAGCGGCGTCGAGCCGACGTAGGAGTGCCCGATCATCCCGACGCGACCGTTGGACCAGGGCTGCGTCGCGGCCCATTCGACGACGTCGCGCAGGTCTGACTGGTCGGCCGGGCCAAGCGTGTTCAGGCAGCCGGACGAGAGCCCCGTGCCGCGCAGGTCCATGAAGACGACGGCGTAGCCGCGCTTGGGGAAGAAGCCCGACAGGCCGACGGGCTTGCCGTCCTTGCCCGGCAGCGGCAGCATGCGCGCGCCGCTGCGGTCGTAGAGCGTGCCGTGGTACGGGCTCGCCTCGAGGATCACGCCGAGGTCCTTGGCATCGCGCGGCTTGACGATCTCCAGGTGCAGGCGCGTGCCGTCGCCGACGGCGAGCTCGTGCGTCGTGCGCTCGACGTTGGTGAAGGTCGGCTGCGAACGCCCCGGCAGCGCCGTGTAGTCGACGGGAGCGGGCTGCGCGACGGCCGCGACGGGGGCGCGCTTGGCCGGCTTGCGCTTGGCGGCCGGCCGCTTGGACTGCGCCGCGCGGCAGACCCGCACCTGCTTGCCGTCGCGCTCGACGGTGTGGCAGCGCGACGCGGCGACGCCGCGCGATCCCGCGGGATCGGCGACGGCCGGAAGCGTGACCACGCCGAGCCCGAGCGCGACGAGGATGCAGGCACCGACGACAGCGCGACCGCTCACGCGCCCGATGCTAACGGCGCGGATCGAAGAGCGTGCCGCACGCGCGGGCGCCCGCCCCGCGCGAATCCGGTTGACCGGGATGCGAACATCTGTTCGTGTCCACGCGTCAGGTGATCCTGCACGCCGACGTCGACGCGTTCTTCGCCTCGGTCGCGCAGCGCGACGATCCCGATCTGCGCGGCCGGCCCGTGATCGTCGGCGGCGGCGTCGTGATGGCGGCGAGCTACGAGGCGCGCCGCTTCGGCGTGCGCAGCGGGATGGGCGGAGCGCGCGCCCGGCGCCTGTGCCCGCAGGCGATCATCGCGCAGCCGAGCTGGTCGGCCTACGTCGAGGCGAGCAAGGAGGTCTTCGCGGTGTTCGAGCAGACGGCGTCGATCGTCGAGCGTCTCTCGATCGAGGAGGCCTTCCTCGACGTCAGCGAACGCGCCTCGACGAAGGGGTCGGCGCGCGCGATCGGCGCGCGCCTGCGCGCCGACGTCCGCGAACAGGTCGGCCTGCCGATCACGGTCGGCGTCGCCCGCACGAAGCTCGTCGCGAAGATGGCCAGCCGCGCGGCGAAGCCCGACGGTCTGCTCGTCGTGACGCCCGACGAGGAGCGGGCGTTCCTGCACCCGTTGCGCGTCGAGCAGCTGTGGGGCATCGGCCCGAAGACCACCGCCAAGCTGCGCGCCGCGAAGCTCGAGACCGTCGGCCAGCTCGCGCGGCTCAGCGAGGCGACGCTGATCTCGATCCTCGGCACGGGATCGGGGCGCCACGTCCATGCGCTGGCCCAGAACTGCGACACCCGTCCCGTCCGGCCCAACCGCCCGCCGAGCTCGTTCGGCGCCCAGCGCTCGCTCGGCCGGGCGCGGCATCCGCTCGCGCCCGCTGACCTCGACGCAACCCTCGTCGCGCTCGCCGAGCGCGCGGTCGGGCGCATGCGCGCGTCCGGGCACGCCGGGCGCACCGTCGTGCTGCGGCTGCGCTTCGCCGACTACTCGCGCGCGACGCGCTCCCTCACGCTGCCCGAGCCGACGATCCGCACCGAGCCGGTCGTCGCGGCCGCGCGCGGCCTGCTGGCCGCGGCGATGACGACGATCGAGCGCCAGGGGCTGACGCTCGTCGGCTTGACGATCGCCAACCTCGTCGACATCGCGGGCGGGACCCAGCTCGAACTGCCGGTCGCCGCCGGCGACTGACGAGCGGGCCGCGGCACCCCATCGTCCGCGCGAACGACCGCGCGTCGTCCGCATGGACGACGACGCGCGTTACGCGGACCGCTACCGTCGCCGGCGTGGAGAGACTGCGCGACCCACGGTTGCACGACGCGCTCATCGCGCTCGCGTTCACGATTGCGTTGCAGCTGCACCTGCAGCTTGGCGACGCCACCGGCGACGCGTTCCTGAACACCGCCGGCGCGCTGCTGCTGACGCTGCCGCTGGCCGCGCGACGGCGCGCCCCGCTCGCGGTCGCCGTCATCCATCCGGCGGCCGCCGCCCTGAGCGCGATCGCCGGCGCCGGGCTGTTCGATGACGCGCCGTCGCCCGCCGTGCTGATTCCCGGCGCCCTCGTCTTCTACTCGCTCGGCGCGCATGCGGAGGAGGATCGCGCGGCACTGGCGGGTGCCGCGATCGGCGTCGTCGGGCTCTCCATCACGGTGCTCGCGAGCGATCCGGTGGACATCCAGAGCTTCCTCTTCGCGGGCGGCCTGATCGTCGCCACGCCGTGTCTGATCGGGCGCGCGATCCGGACGCGCCTGCAGCGGATCGCGATGCTCGAGCACGAGCACCGCCAGCGCGAGCGCGTCGCCGTCGGCGAGGAGCGGGCGCGGATCGCCCGCGAGCTGCACGACGTGATCGCGCACAGCGTCGGGGCGATGGTCGCGCAGGCCCAGGGCGCGGGCCGCGTGATGGAGCGCGATCCCGAGCGCGCGCGCGAAGCGCTCGAGGCGATCGAGCGCACGGGCCGCACCGCGCTCGACGAGATGCGCCGCTCGCTCGGCGTCCTGCGCCACGGCGACGCCGACGCGCCGCTCGCGCCGCAGCCCGGGCTCGGCGAGCTCGGCGCGCTCGTCCAGCAGGCGCGCGATAGCGGCCTGACCGTCGAGCTCGTCCTCGAGGGGGCTCCCGCGCCGCTGCCCGCGGGTATCGACCTGTCCGCGTACCGCATCGTCCAGGAGGCGCTGACGAACACGCTCAAGCACGCCGGGCCCGTGCGCACCCGGGTCGCGTTGCGCTACGGCGAGCGCGAGCTCGAGCTGGAGATCACCGACGACGGCCCGCGGCGCCGCGGCGCGCCGGAGCCGGCCGCGGCCAACGGCGACGGCGGCGAGGGGCTCGTCGGGATGCGCGAGCGCGTCGCGCTGTACGGCGGCGAGCTGCAGACCGGCCCCCGCCCGGAGGGCGGCTTCCTCGTGCGCGCGTCGCTTCCGCTGCCGTGAGCATCGGCGTCCTGATCGCCGATGACCAGGCGCTCATCCGCGCCGGCTTTCGCATGGTCCTCGAGGCCGAGCAGGACATCGCGGTCGTCGGCGAGGCCGCCAACGGCGAGCAGGCCGTGCACGGCGCGCAGCGCCTGAAGCCCGACGTCGTGCTGATGGACATTCGCATGCCCGAGCTCGACGGGATCGCCGCGACGCGTCAGATCGCCGGCCGCGACGGCGCGCAGCGCGACGCCGTCCCGCGCGTGCTGATCCTGACGACGTTCGACCTCGACGAGTACGTCTACGACGCCCTCGGCGCCGGGGCCAGCGGCTTCCTGCTGAAGGACAGCCCGCCCGAACAGCTCGTCTCCGCGATTCGCGTCGTCGCCGGCGGCGAGGCGCTGCTCGCGCCCTCGATAACGAGCCGGCTGATCGAGCAGTTCGCCCGCACGCGCACGCTGCAGCGCGAGCCGCCGCCCGGGTTTCATGAGCTGACGGCGCGCGAGCTCGAGGTCTTCAAGCTCATCGCGCGCGGGCTGTCGAACGCCGAGATCGCGGCGGCGCTCGTCGTCGGCGACACGACGGTGAAGACCCACGTCGCCCGCCTGCTCGCCAAGCTCGGCCTGCGCGACCGCGTCCAGGCCGTCGTGCTCGCCTACGAGTTCGGGCTCGTCAGCCCTGGCCGGCGCGACTAGATGATTTGATTGCGCGGCGCTTGTCTGGGCGCCGCTGCTTGTGCACGGCGGCGATGAAGGAGCGGTGAGCGGGCGGTCGCGGTCGCCCGCGAGCGTGGCGTTGCGGTGCTGTCCTGCCTTCTGCGTCTCATGGACACACTAGGCAGGACATGACGCCGCGATCCGACGCCGCCACCACAGGGGTGTCGAACCCCGACGAACACCCGCGCACGCGTCGATGTCGCCTTCACCCCGCATACCGGGTCAAAGCGACACGCTCACGCGCACGCAATGCGGTTCGCCGCCCACGCAATCAACTCGGCTAGTGGCGGGTCCGGTTCAGCGCGTCAGGACGGCGACGAGCCCCGGGAATCGCTCCTCGAGATCGTCGCGGCGCAGCGAGATGTGGCGCAGCGTGCCCTCGGCGCGCGTCCGCGTGACGCCGGCCTCGCGCATCAGCCGCAGGTGGTACGACGCCGTCGACGCCGGCAGGCCGAGCGCCCCCGAGAGCTCGCCGCAGACGCGCGGCCGGCCGTCGGCGAGCAGCCGCACGACCTCGAGCCGGACGGGGTCGCCGAGCGTGCGCATGATCGTCGCGAGATCGAGCGCCGACGTCGCCGGGTGGGGGATCTTCTCGCGCGCCGTCGCGGGAGCTGCCATGTCACGCATGATACAGCTCTTCCAAAGTTCCATGATCTTGGTAGTATCAAAGGATGGCCTCTTCGATGATCGACAGCGCAGCGACCATCACGCCCCAGCCGGCCGCGCGGCGGACGCTCTCGCCGCGCCTGGCGTACGCGCTCGCCGGCTCGATCATCGGGCTCGCGCTGTTCGCGTCGGGCACCCCGTCGCCGCTGTACGGCACGTACCGCGAGCTGTGGGGCTTCTCGCCGCTCGTGCTCACGCTCGTCTACGCGACGTACGCCTTCGGCGTGCTCGCCGCGCTGCTGCTCGCCGGCCGGGTCTCCGACGACGTCGGTCGGCGCCCCGTGCTGCTCGCATCGCTCGCGACGCTGATCGGCTCGACCGTGATCTTCATGCTCGCCGACTCGGTCGCCTGGCTGTTCGTCGCCCGCGCCGTCCAGGGGCTCGCGACCGGCCTCGCGCTCGGCGCCGCCAGCGCCGCGCTGCTCGACCTGCACCCGCGCCGCGACGCGGCCGGAGTCGGACTCACGAACGGCGTCGTCAGCGCCGGCGGCTTGGGCCTCGGCGTGCTCGTCTCGGCGGCGTTCATCGAGCTGCTGCCGGCGCCGCGCGTGCTGCCGTACGTCGCGCTCTTCGTGCTGTTCGCGATCGCCTTCGCCGGCGCGCTGCGGATGCCCGAGCCGGTCGCCAACCGCTCGCGCATGCGGCTCACCCCACAGCGCCCGAGCGTGCCCGCCGCGGCGCGCCCGGCGTTCCTGCTGGCCGCGCTCGGCGTCATGTCGTCGTGGTCGATCGGCGGGCTGTTCCTGTCGCTCGGCCCGCAGCTGTCGGCCAGCCTCTTCCACACCGACGACCATCTCGTCGCCGGCATCAGCGTGTTCGCGCTCGCCGGCACGGCCGCCGTCGCGCAGCTCGCGTTCGGGCGGATGGCGCCCTGGGCGGGAGCGAGCCTCGGCTCGATCGCGCTCGCGGCGGGCGTGCTGGCGATCGTCGCCGCCGCCTCGATCGACTCGGGCGCGCTCTACCTCGCCGGCTCGATCGTCGGCGGCGCCGGCTTCGGCGTCGCCTTCCTCGGCGCGCTGCGGTCGCTGTCGGCGGCGATCCCGGCCGAGCACCGCGGCGCGGTCATGTCGGCGTTCTACGTCGTCGCGTACGCCTCGCTGTCGGTGCCGGCGATCCTCGCCGGCCTGGTCGTCACGCCGCTCGGCCTGGAGTCGACGTTCGAGCTCTTCGGCAGCATCATCGCGGCGCTCGCGCTCGTCGTCGCCGCGCTCGCCTGGCGCACGCGCCCGGCGGTAGGCGCGGCCGGTCCTGTCGGGATCGCGGGGCGACCGCGCGTTGCTCCGGGCGCAATCGCGGGCGAACTGCATCCCTGAGGAAGGAGCTCTCCTTCGCGGTCGGAGACGCGTTGCGCGCGGTACCCTGCGATCGCGTGTGGCAGCTAAGGGCCTATATACGACCCTTAGCTGCCAGAGACCCCACGAACTACTCCCTCATCGATGCCGTTCGTCCCGTTCGCGGCGCCACGCGCTGACGCGGCACCGCCGCGCTCAGACGGCCTGCAGCGCCCGTCCGGAGCGCTGGTGGTACAGCCGTGCGACGAGCGCCTCGGTGACCCGCGGGTCGAACTGACCGCCGGCGCAGCGCCGCAGCTCGCGGAAGGCGTCGGCGTGTGACATCCGGGCGCGGTACGGGCGGTCGCTCGTCATCGCGTGATAGGCGTCGCAGGCGAGGATGATGCGGCTGCCGATCGGGATCTGCTCGCCGGCGAGGCCGTCGGGATAGCCCGAGCCGTCGAACGACTCGTGCTCGTGCCGGACGATGTCGGCGACCGGCGCGAAGCCTCCGATGCCGCGCAGGATGCGCTCGCCGATCACGGGATGCTCGGCCATCACGCTGCGCTCGTCGGGCGTCAGCGGGCCGG
This sequence comes from uncultured Actinomycetes bacterium, assembly GCA_963780585.1. Taxonomy (GTDB): domain Bacteria; phylum Actinomycetota; class Thermoleophilia; order Solirubrobacterales; family Solirubrobacteraceae; genus CADCVQ01. Next base: position 399,327 of record CAWADD010000011.1, on the reverse strand, counting down.
GCTTGTTGAGGATCGCGTCGGGGATCCCGACCTTGCCGATGTCGTGCAACAGCGCCGCGGCGCGGATGTCCTCCACCTGGGAGGGCGAGAGCCCGAGGTTGCGGGCGACCGCGACGGCCATGTCGACGACGGACTCCGAATGCTCGCCGGTGTAGCGGTCGCGCTCGAGCAGGGCGATCGCGAGCGCCTCGACGGCGTCGCGCCGGTGCAGCTCAGCGCTGACGCCGAGCCCTTCGCCGTCGCCGGCGGCGATCACCGCGCGCCCGCCGCCGGCGGCCTGCGCGTCCTTGAGCGCCTCCCCGGCGGTCTCGAAGAGCGTGACCGGATCGTCGTCGTGCGGCCCGAACAACGCCACGCCGGCCGATGCGGAGATGCCGCGGATCGGCCCCACGTCGCGCATCTGCAGCTCTCCGAGCAGGCGTGCGACGCAGGCAGTCGTGGCCGCCTCGCCGGCCTCGCGCAGCAGCAGCGCGAAGCGGTCGTCGCCGGTGCGCCCGATCACGTCCTCGGCGCGCGTGCCGGCGCGCAGGGCCTCGACGAGCGCGCTGAGCATGAGGTCGCCGGCGGCGAAGCCGTGGTCGCGATGGACGTCGGCGAGGCGGTCGACCTGCAGGACGACGAGCGCGCCCTGCAGGCCGCGGCGCTTGGCGCGCTGCAGCTCGTCGACGAGCTGTTCGCGAAAGGCCTCGATCCGCAGCACCGTCGTCAGCGTGTCGCGACCGCGCCGCAGCAGCGCAGCCTCGAGGTCGGCGATTCGCTTGCGCGCAGCCTCCAGCTCACGCACGAGCCTGTCGCGTTCACTGCGGGCAGACATCACGAACCTCATCGGCACCTTGCGCCTCGCCCTCAAGACCCGCCTGCAACGGCGCTCCGGGCGGCGCGTCCGCGTCAGCTGTTCGCGGCGCGCGCCAGCGCGCGGCGCAGCGATGCGATCTCGGTGACGACGCTCGTGACGTAGTCGACGCGCGCCTCCTCGATCGCGGCCTCGAGGCGCGTCAGGTACGGCGACGGGTGCTCGACGCCGAGCTCGAGGGCTTGAAATCGCTCCGCCTGCAGGCGGATCAGACGGGCATGTCGCTCGGTGGCATCCATGCGCGCACTCTCTCCGATCGGCGCCCCGCTGTCCAGGGGGAACGCACGACATCGAGCGTTCGGACATCCCCCAGAACGACTTGTCTCATCGGGGCGTTCTTTTGTATCGTTGGCCGCAGTTCGGAGAGGTGCCGTCCTCTTGGGGGAGGACGCGCACCGGCCATACTTGTCAATGCGGTTCATGACGGAGGTTTCAAGTGCTGGCAAAGGTTGTAGGGGGTGACGTCGCGGTGTACTTCGCGGCTGACGAGAGGGTCCCGCCCGCGGGCGCGCCGACCGGTGGGTACGCCTCGCTCGGGCAGTACGCCCCGATCGCGTGGCCGTCGGGCTCGGCATCGAAGGTGCCCGTCTCGGGCAAGATCTCGCCGCATGCCGCAGCTGCGCTCAAGCGCATGGGCATCACGAATTAGCGATCGAACTGCTTGACGTGCACGGGGCCGGGTGTCTGACACCCGGCCCCGCTTGCGTTCAGCCCGCGGGCGGGCCGGCGTCGATGCGCGCCAGCGCCGCGACACGGGCGTCGGCGGAGACCGCCCCGATCTCGCCCGGCAGCTCGGCGAGCCGCGCCTGACGCACGAACGTCAGGCGCCGCCCGAGCGGCGCGAAGAAGTCGTCGTAGTGCGTCGGGACGACGACCCGCGGATCGAGCCGCGGAAGGATCCGCTCCCAGTAGCGCGGCGTGAAGTTGCGCCCCGCGACACCGGCAAGGAAGACGTCGACCGGGCCCTCGCGCAGCTCGTCGTCGTCGAGGTCGGCGCTGCCCTGGTGGTACATGCTGATCCCCGCGACATCGATCCTGATGCCCCAGACCTCGCCGCAGCGATAGGCGCCGGGGCAGAGCCCGTCGAGGTGCGCGCAGGTCAGCTCGCCGTCGATCGGCACCTTGCGCCCGAACAGCAGCTTCGAGTGCCGGCTGGGGACGAAGCGCACGACGAACGGTCCGAGCTCGTAGCGCTTGTGCGGGACGACCTCGACCGCGAGCTCGCCGAGGCCGTGCAGGCGCATGAGATGGCCGAGCGACTCCGAGCCGTAGGCCTTCGCGCCGTAGCGTCGCGCGATCGCCGGCGCGTCGACCGCGTGGTCGAAGTGCGTGTGCCCGACGAGCACCCCCGCGACCGCGCCCGGCGGGCGGATGTAGCGCTCGACCAGCGCATCGTCGGGCAGCGCCGTGCGGCGCAGCAGGAGCGCGCGCAGCGGCACGCGCGAGACATACGGATCGACGAACAACGAGACGCCCTCGTACGTGATCCGATAGCCGGACACGCCGAGCCACTCGAGCTCGAGGCCCGGCGGCAGGTCGAGCGGGACGGTCTCGAGCTCGCTCAAGACGCTGCGCTCGCTGTCGTCAACCGCGCTGCGGGGCATCGCTGAAGGCTCGCAGACGACCGGCCCGCGCGGCGACTCAGCCCCCCGATCGGGGGGTCATGCCCCACCCTTGAGGGGGGACCGCTTCACATCCCGCGCGCGTGGGGGCATGCTCGATCGGATGCCCGCCAACGGTCACGGCGAGCGGCTGTCTGCGATCGACGCGTCGTTCCTGCAACTCGAGTCCGCCCAGGCCCACATGCACGTGGCCTGGAGCGCGATCTTCTCTCCGCCCTCGAGCGGCGCGCCGCCGACGATCGAGGCGATGCGGGCACGCGTGTCGGCGCGCCTCGCGTGGGTCCCGCGCTGCCGTCAGCGCCTGCTCCCCGCGCCGCTCGGCTTCGGCGAGCCGTGCTGGGTCGACGACGACGAGTTCGACGTGCGCGCTCATGTCGTCGAGCTGTCCGATCCGAGCGAGGCGATCAGCCCCGCTCGCTTCGCGCAGCTGCGCGATGAGCTGCTCTCCCAGCCGCTTGACCGCAGCCGCCCGCTGTGGCAGATGGCGCTCGTCCCGCAGCTTGCCGACGGCAGGCTCGCCGTCGTCGGTCGCGTGCACCACGCGATGGCCGACGGAGCCGCCGCACTGCAGATCGCGCTGCTGACGCTCGACATCGACGACGACGCCGACTCGGTCGCGGCGGCGCCCGTGCCGTGGCGGGCCGCGTCGGCGCCGACGACGCTGCAGCGCGCGCTCGACCCGTTCCTGCACAGCGCCGAGCTGTGCACGAACGCCGCGCGCGACGTCGCGCACGCGGTGGCCCACCCGCGCGCGACGGCCGGCGATGCGCTGCGCGACGCCGGGCGGCTCGTGCACGCGCTCGCGCAGGACCTGCTGCCGCGCGCGCCGGGATCGGCGCTCAACGGCGAGCTCGGCCCGCGCCGCACGCTCGTCCAGCAGCGCGTCGCGCTGGACGGGCTGCGCGCGGCGAGCCGCGGCACGCTCAACGACGTCGGGCTGACGGCGATCGCGGGCGCCCTGCGGACGCTCGCGCTCGAGGACGGCCGGCCGGCCGAGCCGCTGAAGGCGATGGTGCCCGTGAACATGCGCCGCCGGCACGATGCGGCGACGCTCGGCAACCGCGTCTCGATGACGTCGGTCTGGCTGCCGCTCGAGCTGTCCTCGCCCGCCGCGCGGCTGGAGCGCGTGCGCGCGCAGACCGAGAGCTTCAAGCGATCGGCGCGACCGCAGGGTGCGCAGACGCTGTTCTCCGGCTTCGGGCTGCTGCCCAGCGCGCTGCGCGGGCCGGTCCTGCGCGCCGCACAGCCGGGCCGCTTCAACCTCACGATCTCCAGCGTGCCCGGCCCGCCGAGCGCGCTCTTCATGCACGGCGCGCGACTCGACGAGATCTATCCCGTGATCCCGCTCGCCGAGCGCCAGGCGCTCTCGATCGGGATGCTCGCCTACGACGGGCACCTGCACTTCGGCCTCTACGCCGATCCGGACGGGCTCCCGCAGGCGACCCGGCTGGCCGATCTCATCGACGACGAGCTGCGGGCGCTGCGCGAGCTCGGCGCGCCGCGCCAGCTGGCGCGCCCGCCGCTGCCCGTCGTCGCGCCGGCTTCGGCAGGGCCCGTCGGCACCTACGAGACCCGATCGGCCGTGCTCAGCGCGGCTGGACGAGGAGGACACGCATGACCCCCGCCACATCATCGATCCGGCGCCTGTCGGCGCTCGACGGCTCGTTCCTGCGCCTGGAGACGGGCCAGTCGCACATGCACGTCGGGTTCAGCGCGGTCTTCGCCGCGCCGCAGGACCGCCCGCGACCGACGATCGAGGCGCTGCGCGAGCGCGCGGCGGGCCGGGTGCACGAGGTGCCGTGGTCACGCTGGCGGCTGGACGAGGCGCCGCTCGGGCTGTCCGAGCCACGCTGGATCGACGACGCGGACTTCGACCTCGGCGCGCACATGGTGGCGCTGACCGATCCCGAGGATCGCGTCAGCTACCGGACGTTCGATGCGCTGCGCTCGACGGTCCTGTCGACGCCGCTGGACCGATCGCGCCCGCTGTGGCAGGTCTTCCTCGTGCCGCGCCTGGCCGACGGCCGGATCGGGATGGTCGGCAAGATCCATCACGCGCTCGTCGACGGGATCGCCGCGCTGCAGATCGTGCGCCTGTTCGTCGATCCCGAGCCCGACATGGAGTCCCAGCCGCCGGTCGCGTTCGCTCCACGCGGACGCGAGGGCTCGATCGGCTGGGCGCTCGACGCCTTCCGGGGCGCCGTCGAGGACGGCGTCGGGATGCTGCGCGCCGGCTCGAGCGCAGCGACGCGGCCGCACAGCACGTTGCGCGCCGCCACGCGCGGCGCCCGCCTGCTGGCGACCGCGATCGCCGAGGAGGTCCTGCCGCCCGCTCCGCCATCCCAGCTCAACGGGCGGATCGGCGCGCGCCGCACGCTCGTCGGCTACCACGCGCAGCGCGATCTGCTGCGCGCCGCGCGCGGGCGCGGCGGCACGCTCAACGACATCGGCCTGACCGCGGTGACGGGGGCCCTGCGGACGCTCGCGCTGCGCGCCGGCGAGACGCCGCGAGCGCCGCTGAAGACGATGGTCCCGGTCAGCATGCGCCGCCATGGCGACGACGGCGCCGGCAACCAGATCGCGCTCGTCTACATGCCGCTGCCGATCCACATGGCGACGTGCGGCGAGCGGCTGGAGTTCGTGCGCGAGCAGACCGCGCGCCTGAAGCACACCGACCGCCCGGAGGCGACGCAGACCTTCGTGCAGACCGCGGGCGGGCTCGTGCCGGCGCCGCTGCGCACGCCGGTCGTGCGCGCGATGGCGGCGCCGCGCCAGTTCAACCTCACGGTCTCGCAGTCGCCGGCGCCGCGCGGCTCGCTGTACCTGCTCGGCTGCGAGCTCGAGGAGGTCTACTCGGTCGTGCCGGTCGCGCAGGGCCACGCGCTCGCGATCGGCATGGTCCGCTACCGCCAGGAGCTGTTCTTCGGCTGCTACGCCGACCCCGACGCGCTGCCCGAGGTGCACGAGCTGCCGGCCCTGCTGGCGAGCGAGCTCGAGGCGCTCGCGGCGGCCGCCGGACGGCGACCGCGCCCGGCGACGCCGTCGCGCCCGCAGCCGACGAGCAGCGCCGCGCGCAGCAACGGCCACGCCCCGCTGACGCCCGTCGGCTGACCCAGCGTTCGACAGAGGAGAGGAGCTGGAGGCACTCACTCGTACGCGAGCGCCTTCAGCACGTCGAGCTTCGCCGCCCGTCGCGCCGGCCACAGCGACGCCAGCATCCCGGCCAGCGCGGCGGCCGCGACGAGCAGCGCGAGGGTCGTCAGCGGGAACGTCAGCCGGAAGCCCTCGGCCTCCAGCGGACGGCTGATCGCGAGCGCGAACAGGACGCCGAGGACGAGCCCGAGCAGGGCGCCGATCAGCGACGTGATGACCGCCTCGAGGCGCACGACCCGCTTGACCTGGCGCCGCGACATGCCGACCGCGCGCAGCAGCCCGAGCTCGCGCGTGCGCTCGAAGATCGACAGCGCGAGCGTGTTGACGATGCCGAAGAACGCGACGATGATCGACAGCGCCAGCAGCGCGTAGATGAGGTACAGCAGCTGGTTGATCTGGCCCGCCTGGGCCTCCTTGACCTGCTCGCGGTCCTGCGTCTCGGCGTCCGGGAAGCGCGTCTTCAGCACGCGGTCGACCGCCGCACGGGCCGCGGCCGGCGAAGCGCCGTCGGCGAAGCGCAGGAAGACGAACGAGTCCTCCTTGGCCGCGAAGTCCGCCGCCAGGCGAGCATTGGGCAGCACGAGCCCGCCGCCGAGCAGCCCGAAGTCGCTGCCCTCGTCGAGGATGCCGCGCACGGTGTACGTGACGCGCTTGCCGGCCGGCGTGAGCATGCGGATGCGGTCGCCGATCTTCGTGTCATCGGAGTAGCCGACGTCGGCGAGGATGCCGTCGGCACCCAGCCGCGCGAGCGTCGCGTCCGAGCCGTCCTTCCACTTCAGCGTGTACGTCTCGGAGATCGTCTCCGGGTCGATGCCGGAGACGGAGGTCGTGCTCTTCTTGCCCGCGACCTTGCCCTCCGAGAAGCGAACCGCGCCGACGGCGCCGACGCCGGGCGTCGTGCGCAGCGCCTGCGCGAGCGCCGGCGGCGTCGAGCCGAAGCCGGACTTGTCGACGACCGTCAGGTCGCCCGCGAACGCGCGGTCGACGGCGCGGTCGATCGAGCCGCGCAGGCCCGCCGCGAAGATCGAGACGAAGGCGACGAGCGCGACGCCGACCATCAGCGCGGCCGCGGTGACCGCGGTGCGAGCCGGGTTGCGCGTCGCGTTCTCCCGCGCAAGGCGGCCGCTGACGCCCGCCATCCGCTGCAGCGGCGCCCCGACGACCCAGGCGATCGGCCGCACGAGCTGCGGGCTGAACAGCGCGACGCCGAGGAACACGAGCACCGCGCCGCCGCCGAGCGTGGCCGCCGCGCCGGTGCCCGACGAGCTGCCGAACAGCCCGTAGGCGAGGATCGCGCCGCCGCCGATGCACAGCAGCGACGCGAAGGCGATCCGCTTGCGGCTGACCTTCGTCACCGCCGTGAGACCGTCGCGCAGCGCGACGATCGGGGCGATCCGCGTCGCCCGCAGCGCCGGCACGAGGCTCGCGAGCACCGTCACGAAGACGCCGACGACGAGCGCGACGACGATCGTGCGGGTCGCGATCACCGACGTCGTCGACGGCAGGTCGGCGCCGATCGCGGCCAGCAGGCCGCGCAGCCCCGGGGCCAGCAACAGCCCGCCGAGCAGCCCGAGCAGGGAGGCGATCAGGCCGATCACGCCCGCCTCGAGCACGACCGAGCGCAGCACCTGCCGGCGGCTGGCGCCGAGCGTGCGCAGGAGCGCGAGCTCGCGCGTGCGCTGGGCGACGGTGATCGTGAACGTGTTGTAGATGACGAACGCGCCGACGAAGAGCGCGATCCCGCCGAAGACGAGCAGCGCCGTGCGCAGGAAGCCGAAGTCGCTCTCGAGGTCGGCCGTCTGCTGCGCGGCGTCCTGCTCGCCGGTACGCACCTCGACGGGATCCGAGGACAGCGCCGCGTCGACGCGCGCGCGCAGCCGCGCCGGCGTGACGCCGTCGCGCGCGGCGATCGAGACCGTGTCGACCTCGCCACGGCGCCCCGCGAGCGCCTGCGCCGTCGGCAGGGTCGTGATCGCGGCCGGGTAGCCGGCGACGGTGTCGACGTCGCCGAACGTCGCGCTGCCGACGACGGTGAACGTCCGCGCGCCCTCGTCGCCGACGATCGTGACCGGATCGCCGAGCTTGAAGCCCTCCTCCTTGAAGGCCTTCGCCGACAGCGCGACCTCGGAGGCTGCGCGCGGCGCGCGGCCCGCGGTGAACTCGAACGAGTCCAGCTTGCCGGGCTGGTGCGAGAGCACGAGGTTGACGTTGCCGCCGATCTTGTCGCCCTTGGCGTCGCGGATCGACGCCTCGCCCTGCACGCCGCCGGCCGCGAGCGCGACGCCGTCGACGCCCTGGATCTTCTCGACGAGGCGATCGTCGAGCGGGGCCGGGTCGGCGAAGAAGTCCTCGTCGACCTTCTTCGGCAGGACGACGACGTCCGTTCCCGAGTTCGCCTGCTCGAAGACCTCCGAGAACGACTTGCTGATCGTGTCCGTGAAGACGTATGTGCCGGAGATCATCGCGACGCCGAGCACGACCGCGAGCGCCGTCAGGGCCGTGCGCAGCGGGCGCGCGCGCAGGCCGCGCAGGGCGACGCGCCTCATGGCCCGACGCTCTTCATGATGTCGAGGATGTCCTCCGCCGAGCCGGCCGCGCCGTCGTGGGCGACGCGCCCGTCGGCGAGCACGATCAGGCGGTCGGCGTAGGAGGCGGCGCTGGCGTCGTGGGTGACCATGACGACGGTCTGGCCGAAGTCGTCGACGGCGCGGCGCAGTAGCCCCAGCACCTCGCCCGAGGCGACGGAGTCGAGGTTGCCGGTCGGCTCGTCGGCGAAGACGGCCGCCGGCTTGGAGACGAGCGCCCGCGCGACCGCGACGCGCTGCTGCTGGCCGCCGGAGAGCTCCGACGGGCGGTGCGTGCGGCGGTCGCCGAGGCCGACGGTCTGCACGAGCGACTCCAGCCACTCGGGATCGGGCTTGCGCCCGGCGATCGTCAGCGGCAGGACGAGGTTCTCCTCGGCGGTGAGGACGGGCAGCAGGTTGAAGGCCTGAAAGACGAAGCCGACCTTGTCGCGGCGCAGCTCGGTGAGCCGGCGGTCGTCGAGCTCGTCGAGGCGGACGCCGTCGAGCGTCACCGTCCCGCTCGTCGGGGCGTCGAGGCCGGCCATCAGGTGCATCAGCGTCGACTTGCCCGAGCCCGACGCCCCCATGATCGCGGTCAGCTCGCCGCGGCGGATCGCGACATCGACGCCGGCGAGGGCATCGACGGCGGCAGCGCCCGCGCCGTAGCGGCGGTGCAGTCCGGCGGTGGCGACGATCGTGGCGGCGGGCGTGGTCGAGTGGGAAGGCTCGATGGCGGAAGTGGTCATGGCGTCGAGCATGACGACCGGGCGCGCCGAGCGTCCATCGGGAATTCCCCCTAGGGGATCGAGCTACGTCGCGCCGGCCGCCTTCACCACGCGGTAGCGCAGATGCGTGACGTCGGTTCCCTCGATCACCTCGGGGTCGCTGAGCGACAGCGGCGCGGACGCAAGCGAGTCGAAGTAGGGCGTGCCCTCGCCGAGCAGGACCGGCACGAGGTCGATGCAGACCTCGTCGACCAGTCCGGCGTTGAGGGCCTGGCTCGCGATCGTGCCGGCGGCGATCGCAACGGTCTTGTCGCCGGCCAGGGACTTGGCCAGCTGCACCGCCGGCTCGATGCCGTCGGTCACGAAGTGAAACGGTGCGTCCTCGTACGGCCAGTCGTCGGGCGGGTTGTGGGTCATGACGACGACGGGACAGCCGAGCGGGTGGTTGCCGCTCCATCCGTTCGTGATGTCGAACACCCCGCGCCCGCAGACGATCGCGCCGGTCGTCTCGATGATCGTCCGGAAGTACCCAGCGCTGACCGGCGTCACGTGCATCGTCAGCTCCGCGTCCGCCGTCTCGACGACGACGTCGCCGTTCCCGTACCACCTGAACAGGTGCTCGTAGTCCGGATCGGCCGGCCCCGCGACATACCCGTCCAGCGACACGCTCGCGCCCGTCATGACCTTGCTCATCTGCTGCCCCTTCCTCGCGGGTATCTGCCTGTGAGACCTCAGACGGCCCGCGATCCCCAAACTCATCGCCGACACGCGTTCGACACACGCGGCGCGTCTGGATCGGGAAGACTGCGCAGATGATCGGCGAGGACGTCTTCGGCGTCGACCCCTGGTCGATCCCCGAGCACAAGCTCGACCTCGCGCTGCTCGCGCAGACCGAGTCGATCCTCGCGCTCTCCAACGGCCACATCGGCCTGCGCGGCAACCTCGACGAGGGTGAGCCGTCGGGCCGCTCGGGCACGTTCCTCAACGGCTTTCACGAGACGCGCCCGCTGCCCTACGCCGAGGCCGGCTACGGCGACCCCGAGTCGGGCGAGACGATGATCAACGTCACGAACGGCAAGGTCCTGCGCCTGCTCGTCGACGACGAGCCGTTCGACCTGCGCTACGGCACGGTCGAGCGCCACGAGCGCGTGCTCGACCTGCGCAGCGGCGTGCTGCGTCGCGAGGTACGGTGGCTGTCGCCGGCGGGCCAGGGCGTGATCCTGCGCACGACGCGGCTCGTCTCGTTCGTGCAGCGCGCGGTCGCGGCGATCGAGTACGAGGTCGAGCCGTTCAACGGCAACGCACGGATCGTCGTGCAGTCCGAGCTGATCGCCAACGAGCCGGTCCCGGAGACGACGAACGACCCGCGCGCCGCCGCCGCGTTGCGCAGGCCCCTGCAGGCCGAGTTCCACGGTCACCACAAGCTGCGCGCCGGCCTCGTCCACGTCACGCGTGCCTCGCAACTGCGCGTCGCGGCCGGGATGGATCACGTCGTCGGCGGGCCACGGGAGATCGTCATCGGCGCCGAGAGCGAGAAGGACCTCGCGCGGGTGACGTTCACGACCGACCTGCACCAGGGCGACCGGCTGCGGATCGTGAAGTTCCTCGCCTACGGATGGTCCAGCCGGCGCTCGGTGCCGGCGATGCGCGACCAGACCGACGCCGCGCTCGCCGCCGCGATGCACACCGGCTGGGACGGGCTCGTCGCGTCGCAGCGCGCGTACCTGGACGACTTCTGGGCGGGAGCCGACATCGAGCTCGAGGGCGATCCGGCGCTGCAGCAGGCGATGCGCTTCGCGCTGTTCTCGGTGCTGCAGTCGGCCGCGCGCGCCGAGGGTCGCGCGATTCCCGCCAAGGGATTGTCCGGCCGCGGCTACGACGGCCATTCGTTCTGGGACATGGAGACGTACACGCTGCCGATGCTGACCTATGTCGCGCCCGCGGCCGCGCGCGACGCGCTGCTGTGGCGCCACTCGACGCTCGAGCTGGCGCGAGCGCGCGCGCGGGAGCTCGGCGTCGGCGGCGCGACGTTTCCCTGGCGCACGATCTCCGGCAAGGAGTGCTCGGGCTACTGGCCCGCCAGCACGGCCGCGTTCCACATCAACGCCGACATCGCCGACGCGGTCCGGCGCTATATCGGCGCAACGCAGGATGCGACGTTCGAGCACTGCGAAGCGATCGAGCTGCTCGTCGAGACCGCCCGGCTGTGGCGCTCGATCGGCCACCACGACGCGGCGGGCAACTTCCGCATCGACGGTGTCACCGGGCCCGACGAGTACACCTCGATCGCCGACAACAACGTGTACACGAACCTCATGGCCGCACGCAACCTGCGCTCCGCGGCGGATCTCTGCGCCCGCCACGGCCGGCGCGCCGCAGAGATGAGCGTCGACGAGGAGGAGATCGCGGCATGGCGCGACGCGGCCTCGGCGATGATCATCCCCTTCGATCATGAGCTCGGCGTCACGCAGCAGTGCGAGCTGTTCACCCACTACCGGCACTGGGACTTCGCCGCCACGGGGCCCGAGCACTACCCGCTGCTGCTGCACTTCCCGTACTACACGCTGTACTCCAGCCAGGTCATCAAGCAGGCCGACCTCGTGTTCGCGCTGTACGCCTGCGGCGACTACTTCAGCGACGAGCAGACGGCGCGCGACTTCGAGTACTACGAGGCGATCACCGTGCGCGACTCGTCGCTGTCGGCCTGCGTGCAGGCGATCGTCGCCGCCGAGGTCGGCCATGTGGATCTCGCCTACGACTACCTCACCGAGACCGCCTACATCGACCTGCGCGACCTCGCGTTCAACACGAAGGACGGCATCCACCTCGCGGCCTTGGCCGGGTCCTGGCTCGTCGCGGTCGCCGGCTTCGGCGGGATGCGCGACCATGGCGACACGCTGACGTTCGCCCCGCGGCTGCCCGCCGCGCTGACGCGGCTCAGCTTCCGGCTGATCTACCGCGGACGGCGCCTGCGGGTCACCGTCCGGCACAGCGAGGTGCGCTACGAGCTGCTCGATGGTGAGCCGCTCGAGGTCATGCACCACGACGAGCGGGTCGCGCTGGAGACGGGCGACGGGGCGCAGACGCGCGCGCTGCGCCCGGCGCGGATCCGCCCGCGCCCGTCGCAGCCGGCGGGGCGCGAGCCGCCGCTCGGGCAGCCGAGCCGCTGAGGCGAAGGCGGGGGTCTTCCCCACCCCCGGACGCCGACAGGCGTCATGGCGCCCGCCGTCGCATGGCACGATCCTCATGGTCGTGTCGATCTCCATCACTCGCACCGTCGCGCCGCGCTGGGGCCGGGACGTCGTGTTCCAGCTCGCCGGCCTGCTGACGGCCGTGGTCGCGTCCGTGCTGTGGAACGTCGGCGTCATCGTCAGCATCACGCTCGCGATCACGTATGTCGGGCTCGTCGTCACGCTGTGGTCGCTGCTGGCGATGCGCTGGCTGGCGCGCGTCGAGCGCCGCCGCGCGGCGATCGTGCTCGGCGAGCCGATCGCCGAGCGCTACCGGCCCGAGCCCGATCGCGACCGCCGCTGGACGGCGCGCCTGCACGACCTGATGGGCGAGCCGGCGACATGGCGCGACTTCGCCTGGTCGGCGCTCTGGGGCATGATCGGCCCGGCCGTCGCGAGCGTCGCGATCAGCCTCTGGATCGGCGTGCTCGGCCTCGTCACGTTGCCGGCCTGGTACTGGGCGCTCCCGCACGGCGCCGATTTCGGGATCGTCTCGGTCGACGGCATCGCGCTGGCGTTTGCGGCCAGCGCCGCCGGACTCGCGCTCGTTCCGCTCTGCGGCCTGCTCGTGCGCGGCATCACGCGCGCCGAGCTCGCGCTGATGAGCGCCGTGCTGCGACCGCGTGCCGACGCCGGCGCGGCCGTACCCGTGGAGCAGCCCGACTCCGAGGCGCCGCCGCCCCCGTTCGGGCCGTCGTTCGAGCTGCACATCTCGCTCTCGCTGCTCTGCAGCCTCGTCGTGACGATCATCTGGATCGCGACCGGCGGCGGCTACGTCTGGCCCGTCTGGGTCTGGTTCGGGCTGGCGATCTCGATCGTCGTGCACGCGCTCGTCGTGCGCGCCTGGGCGGCGCGCCACGACCGCGACCAGCGCTTCCGCGTCAAGATCGAGGCGTACGGCGTGATCGCCGTCGTCTGCTGGATCATCTGGGCGCTGTCGGGCTTCGGCTATCCGTGGCCGATCTGGCCGATGCTCGGGATGGGCACGGCGCTCGCGATCCGCGCCCTGTCGCTCTACGGCGATCGGCTGCCGTGGGTCGACCGCCGCGCGCTCGTCCAGCGCGTCGATGTGCTGACGCGTACGCGGCAGGGCGCGCTCGACGTCCAGGCCGCCGAGCTGCGGCGCATCGAGCGCGACCTGCACGACGGCGCACAGGCGCGGCTCGTCGCGCTCAGCATGCGGCTCGGCCGCGCCGAGGAGCGGCTCGCCGATCAGCCCGAGCTCGCCGAGCTCGTGCGCGGGGCGCGCGAGGACGCCGGCCTCGCGATCGCCGAGCTGCGCGACCTCGCGCGCGGGATCGCCCCGCCGATCCTCGCCGACCGCGGCTTGAAGGCGGCGATCGAGGCGCTCGCGCGGCGCTCGGCGATCGGCGTGACGATCGATGCCGATCCCGATCGGCGGCCGCTGCCGGTCGTCGAGACGGCCGCGTACTTCGTCGTCGCCGAGGCGCTGACGAACGTCGCCAAGCACGCCGGCGGAGCGGCCGCGCACGTCCGCGTCACGCTCGACGCCGGCGACACGCTCGTGCTCGAGATCACCGACGAGGGGCCCGGCGGCGCCGACGCGAACGGCAGCGGGCTGGCCGGCCTGCGCAGCCGCGTCGAGGCGCTCGACGGCACGCTCGCCGTGACGAGCCCGGCGGGCGCAGGAACAATCGTGCGAGCGGAGCTGCCATGCGGGCGGTGATCGTCGAAGACCTCGCGCTGCTGCGCGAGGGGATCGTCGCGCTGCTGCGCGAGAACGGCGTCGACGTCGTCGCGCAGGCCGAGGACGGGCCCGGCCTGGAGCGGATCGTCGCCGGCCACAAGCCGGACCTCGCGATCGTCGACGTGCGGCTGCCGCCGACGTTCACCGACGAGGGGCTGCGCGCCGCGATCGAGGCGCGGCGCCGCCATCCCGGCCTCGGTGTGCTCGTCCTGTCGCAATACGTCGAGCCGGTCTACACCGCCGAGCTGCTCGCGTCCGGCGAGGCCGGCGTCGGATACCTGCTGAAGGAGCGCGTCGGCGAGGTGCGCGCGTTCATCGACGCCGTGCAGCGCGTCGCCGACGGCGGGACGGCGCTCGACCGCGAGGTCGTCGCCGAGCTCATGCGCGCGCGCCAGGCGGGCGGCGGCGACGGCGACACCGCGATCGGCTCGCTGACGCCACGCGAGCGCGAGGTGCTCGAGCTGATGGCCGAGGGGCGCTCCAACGCCGCCGTCGCGCGGGCGCTCGTCGTCACCGGCGGCGCCGTCGAGAAGCACGTGCGCAACATCTTCGCGAAGCTCGATCTGCCGGCCAGCGACGACGATCACCGCCGCGTGCTCGCCGTGCTCGCGTACCTGCGGGCGGGCGCCGCGTGACCGCCGCCGACGCCGCGGCACCCTGGCGCGAACCGGTCCGCGGGGGCTATCCGGATCCGGGCTCGGTCGGGCTGCCCGGCCTCGAACAGGTGCGTGCGCTGGTCGACGGCGTGGCGCCGGCGCCGCCCGTCAGCCACCTCGTGGGGATGAGCATGACGGAGGTCGGTCTCGGGGCCGCGACGTTCGCGATGCCCGCGACGCCGTGGCTGCTCAGCCCGCAGGGGCTGATCTCCGTCGGAACGCTGGCGATCCTCGCCGACGGTCCGCTCGGCTGCGCGGTCCACAGCGCGCTGCCGGCGCAGACCGCATACGCGACGTCGGAGATGTCGCTGCGGCTGCTGCGCCCGATACGCGCCGGTGGAACCCTGGTCGCGCGCGGGACGCTCGTCCATGCCGGTCGCTCGCTCGCCGTCTCGGGCGTGCAGATCGTCGACGAGCGCGGTCGCCGGCTGGCCGATGGCAGCTCGATGTGCTTCGTGCGACCGCTGCGGGGCGCGCCGACGGAGCCGCCGGCCGCGCGCGCACCGCGCGCCACGCCGGCCGCGACGTCGAGCGGACCGCCCGATCCCTGGGAGCGTCCGCAGCTCGGGCATGTCCTGCAGCAGGACGTGTGGGCGCGCATGAGCGGCCTCGAGGTGCTCCAGGCGATGCTCGCCGGAGAGCTCCCGCATCCGCCGCTGCATTTCCTGACCGGGCTCCGGCCGACCGACGTCGCGCCCGGCGAGGCGGTCTTCGCGCTGCCCTGTCACGAGTGGCTCTGCAGCCCGCTCGGGACCGTCGAGGGCGGCACGATCGCGATGCTGGCCGACAGCGCGCTGGCCTCCGCGATCCAGACGACCGCGCCCGCGGGGACGGCCGTCGCAGCGATCGACCTCAAGGTCAACTTCCTGCGGCCGGTGCTGCCGGACGGCCGCGAGCTGCTCGCCCACGGGCGCGTCCGGCACGCCGGGCGCACGATCGCGATCGCCGAGGCCGAGGTCGTCAACGCCGACGGCAAGCCCGTCGCGCTGGCGACGGGCTCGGCGATGATCCTGCCGGGCCGGCCGGCCGCGCTCGACGACGCGATCGGCGGCTGACGGGCGGGGGCGCGTCGCCGGCGCTTGGCGAACAACAGCATCACTGAGGAAGCGCGGGTTCGAACCCACGCGCACACGTGCGGGTCCGCTGGCGAATGTCTAAAAGAGAGAGAGCGCGCGCCCAAGCCGGACGTGCGATCGGGGCTGAACCGCCCGCCGATCTTCCTCAGCTCAGGGTGCTAGCACGCGCTAGCCCCCCGCTAGCAACCACTAGCGGTTGGAGGAAAGGACACGCGCCAGACACGGCGCGCAATGCGGCACACCGCCGACCGCCGGCGCGTGACCCCACCTTCCTCAGTGATGCCGTTCTCGAAGCAACGCCTCGCAGCCGGGACCTGTCGGGGGTTCGCAGCCAGAGGCCTGTCGGGGGTTCGCGGCCGCTCGCGTCCGGGGGTCTACCCCACCGCAACCCGCCCGCGCGCCGCAGCGATATCCGAGCCGTCGCGGACGAGAGTGATCGCAACGATCACCTCGACCCACGGGAGCGGAGATGAGACCCCAGACTCTGGCAGCACGAGCAGGACGGTGGAGCGCGCAACATCGGCGGCTGGCGATCCTCGGCTGGATCGCGTTCGTCGTCGCGGCGACGGTCGGCGGCGGCATGATCGGGACGAACACGCTCGACGAGGCCGAGATGGGCAACGGGTCGTCGCAGACGGCGGACCTGGCCGTCGACAAGGCCGGCTTCCGCAAGTCCAGCGGCGAGCAGGTGCTGCTGCAGGCTCGGGCGGGCGCCGCGTCCCGGGCCGAGCTGCAACAGGCGGCGGCCGAGCTCGCGAAGCGGCTTGCTGCCGTCCCCCACGTCGAGCAGGTCGTCTCGCCGTTCGGCGCCGGCGCCGACGGCCAGCGCTCGCGCGACGGACGCTCGGCGATGCTGACGTTCGAGATCGCCGGCGACGACAACACGGCGGTCGACCGCGTCGATCCGACGCTCGCCGCGACCGCCGCCGTCCAGCGCGCGCACCCGAACCTGCGCGTCGAGCAGCTCGGCTCGGCATCGGCCGAGAAGGCGTTCGACGCGTCGCTCAGCAAGGACTTCCAGCGCGCGGAGACGCTGTCGGTCCCGCTCACGCTGATCATCCTGCTGGTCGCCTTCGGCGCGCTTGTCGCCGCCGGGCTGCCGCTGCTGCTCGGCCTGACGGCCGTCGGCGCGACGTTCGGCCTGATCGGCCCGATCAGCCAGCTGACGCCGGTCGCCGACCAGATCGGCTCCGTCATCCTGCTGATCGGCCTCGCCGTCGGCGTCGACTACTCGATGTTCTACGTGCGCCGCGAGATGGAGGAGCGCGACGCCGGTAAGGGCGCGCAGGCCGCCGTCGAAGCGGCCGCCGCGACGTCCGGCCACGCGATCGTCGTGTCCGGCTTCATCGTGCTGATCTCGATGGCCGGCATGCTGCTGTCGGGCTCGTCGATCTTCCTCTCGTTCGGCGTCGGGACGATGACCGTCGTCGCCGTCGCCGTCGTCGGCTCGCTGACGTTCCTGCCCGCGATGCTCTCCTGGCTGGGCGAGAAGGGCTGGACCGAGAAGGGCCGTGTTCCGGTCCTCGGCCGGCTGCGTCACCGCGGTGGCGGCCGCTCGCGGGCCTGGGGCTGGATCCTCGACCGCGTGCTCGCGCGGCCGAAGCTCTCGGCCGGCCTCGCCGCTGCCGTGCTCGTCGCGCTGGCCCTGCCGGCGCTCGGCATGCACACCATCTCGCCCGGGATCGAGGGGATGCCCTCCGACGAGCCGCTGCGCCAGACGTACGACCGGATGCAGACGGCCTTCCCGGGCTCGACCGAGCCGGCCGAGGTCGTCGTGCAGGCCGCCGACGTCACGTCGCCGCAGGTGCAGGCGGGGATCGCCGAGCTGCGTGAAGGCGCGATCGCCAGCGGGCACATGTCCGAGCCGATCGACGTGCGCGTCAACCCGGCGCACACGCTCGCGGTCGTCGAGATCCCGTTGCACGGCACCGGCGAGAGCGAGCAGGCGCTCGCGTCGCTGGCGGCGCTGCGCGACGACGTCATCCCCGCGACGATCGAGCGCGTCCCCGGCACGACGGTGGACGTCAGCGGCAACACCGCCGGCAGCAAGGACTTCAACGACTCGATGAAGTCCCACCTGCCGCTCGTGTTCGGCTTCGTCCTCGGCGCGGCGTTCCTGCTGCTGCTCGTGACGTTCCGCTCGCTCGTGATCCCGATCAAGGCGATCGTGCTGAACCTGCTGTCGGTCGGCGCGAGCTATGGCGTGCTGACGCTCGTGTTCCAGCACGGCTGGGGCGAGTCGCTGCTCGGCTTCGAGGCCGGTCGCGGGATCACGTCGTGGCTGCCGCTGTTCCTGTTCGTCGTGCTGTTCGGCCTGTCGATGGACTACCACGTGTTCATCCTCAGCCGGATCCGCGAGGCGGTCCTCGGCGGCGCGACGACCGAGGCCGCCGTCGCCGACGGGATCAAGTCGACGGCCGGGGTCGTGACGAGCGCGGCGGCGGTCATGATCGCCGTGTTCTCGATCTTCGCGACGCTCGGCGCGATCGAGTTCAAGCAGATGGGCGTCGGCCTCGCGGCCGCGATCCTGATCGACGCGACGATCGTGCGGGCGGTGCTGCTGCCGGCGACGATGAAGCTGCTCGGTGACTGGAACTGGTACCTGCCGAGCGGGCTGGCGTGGCTGCCGAGCGCGAGGCAGCCGGCACGCACGTCGGCGTAGCGAGATCGCGATCGTCGTTGCGCGCCGCGGGATCAGCCCGCGGCGCGCAGCGCGGCGATCGCCGCCAGCATCTCGGCGCGCTGCCGGGCGGAGACCTGCGGAACGCGCGGGTCGATCGCTGCGAGGTGGTGCTCGACGATGCTCGCCACCGCCGCGCGGGCGAACCACTTGTGGTCGGCGGGGATCACGTACCAGGGCTCCTGCTCGCTGCTCGTGGCCCGCAGCGCCAACTCGTAGGCCTCGCGATAGGCGTCCCACAGCTCGCGCTCGCGAAGGTCGCCGTGCGAGAACTTCCACTGCTTGTCGGGGCGCTCGGCACGCGCGGCCAGGCGCTCGAGCTGCTCGGCCTTGGAGATGTTCAGGTGAAACTTCACGAGCCGCGTCCCGTCGCGCGTGAGGTGGCGCTCCCAGGCGGCGATGTCCTCCAGGCGCTGCTCCCAGAACGCCGCGTCCTGCGCGCGCGCCGGATCGATCCCGCGCCCGGACAGCAGCTCGGGGTGGACGCGCGTGACGAGCACCTCCTCGTAGTGCGAGCGGTTGTAGACGCCGATCGAGCCGCGCTCGGGCAGCGCGACCTGCTCGCGCCAGAGGAAGTCGTGCGCGAGCTCGTGCGGCTCGGGCGTCTTGAACGACGTCACCGCCACCCCCTGCGGGTTCAGGCCGCCGAAGACGTGCTTGGCGATCCCGTCCTTGCCCGACGCGTCGCGCCCCTGCAGGACGACGAGCAGCGCGCGCCGGCCCTCGGCGTAGAGGCGCTCCTGTAGCTCGGCGAGATGGGCCACCGCGGCCTCACGCAACGCCTGCCCGTCCGCCTTGCTGAAGCCGGCGACGTCGCCCGGGTCGCACGCGTCGAGACGCAGATCGGCCGCCGAGACGCGGTAGCGCTGCTCGAGATCCATCGTTCCAGCCTAGGGAACGGGCGATCGCGCGCGAGCGCGCCGGCGGCGCGATGATGCGCGTCCGTGAACCCGCTGTCCGAATACCTCCGCGAGCAGGCGGCCGCACACCGCGCGAGCGCCGAGCTACGGCCCGACGATCCGCGCCACGAGCGCAGCGCCGCGGCGCTCGAGGCGCTAGCCGCCCACGCCGAGGCGGGGGTCGAGCGGGGCCTCTTCCAGATGCGCTACCTGCTCGCCCATCACGTCATCGACGGGCGCTTCGCCTGGACCGAGGGGCAGTGCGGGCGCTCGATCACGAACTTCGGCTTCGACAAGCCGGTCGACGACGAGTGGGATCTCGAGCAGTTCCTGATGGATCTCTGCGACCTGGCGAAGTCCGACGCCATGCGCCACATCGGCAGCAACCAGGGCGACTTCGACCGCGCCGACGCCGCCCAGATCGCCAAGCGCTTCGGGCTCGCCGAGGAACGCGTCCATCAGGCGCTCGACGCCGGCCGCGGCATCCGCCACGTCTGGACCGTCGGCATCCCCGCCTGGCACGAGCTGCGCGCCGACGCGCGTGCGGAGCTGGAGGCGCTCGACGGCGTGCGCCTGACCCCCGGCTCGACGCAGGAGTACGGCGACTCGCCGCCGCTGCTCGTGAAGAACGTCCCCGCCGCGAGCGCCGACGACGCGCGCGAGCTCGTCGCGCGGATCGTCGCGATCGAAGCCGGCGCGCTCGGCGTCGCGACGTCGTCGCAGCGCGACGTCTGAGCACCCGCACGCGCCGGCCGCGGCCGGCGCTGGTGGGCCGGCCGCGGCGTGCTCATACTTGGATGCCGTGCGGCAGCCGCCCCAGCACCCCGTGCCGTGACGCCGGCGGAGCGGCCCGAGCCGGCGAACGCGCTGCCCGACGCGACACGCACGATGTGGCGCTGCGAGGCGGCGCTGAGCGCGCTCGTCGTCGTGGCGGTGGCATACGCCCTCGCCGTGTCCGTCGCGGCGCTGATGCCCTGGCTGCCGCTCGCGACGCTGGCCGGCGCGATCGTCTACGTCGTCGTCGTGCCGCGCGAGCGCCACCGGCGCTGGCGCTGGACGCTGCGCGAGGAGGAGCTCGACCTCGTGCAGGGGATCTGGCGCGTGCGGCGGACGATCGTGCCGATCACGCGCATCCAGCACGTCGCCGTCGAGCGCACGGGCTGGACCGGCCTCTTCGATCTCGTCCTGCTGCGCGCCCACACGGCCGCCGGCGGCACGACGATCCCCGGTCTGCGACCGCTGCAGGCCGACGACGTGCGCGACCGGATCCTCGCGCGGCTGCGCGCGCCCGATGACCTCTGAGGCGCCGCGACGACTGCATCCGGCGGCGATCGTCGTCGAGGCGCTGCGTTCGGCGCTGCAGCTCGTCGCCGGCATCGTGCTCGTCGCGATCGTCCGCGGCAGCGGACCGGGGACCGCGGCGGCGCTGGCGCTCGCCGGCATCGTCGGCGGCGCGGCGATCGGCCATGCGCGCTGGCGCAGGACGACGTACTGGATCGACGACGTCGCGCTGCACGTCCGCTCCGGCGTCTTCACGCCCGACGAGAAGCTCGTCCCGCGCGCCCGCGTGCAGGCCGTCGACAGCTCGACGGGCGTGCTGCAGCGGCTGTTCGGCGTCGTCGAGCTGCGCGTGCAGGTGCCGGGCGCCTCCGACGCCGACGAGGTCGTGCTGACGGCCGTCGCGCACGAGGAGGCCGCGCGCATTCGCCTCGCGCTCGGCCAGCCCGCGCCGGCGCCGCCCGACGAGCTCGTGCGGCTCGGCATGCGCGGGCTGCTGCTGGCCGCGCTGACCGGCCCGCAGATCAGCGTCGCGCTGTCGGCCGTGGCCGGCATCGTCGCGCTGCTCAACAACGTCGTCGACGTCGCCCGCGACGGCGAGGGCGTGATCGCGCGGCTCGACACGATGCACGAGATCGCGCTCGCCGGCGCGATCGTGCTCGGCGGCGCCTACGTGCTGTCGTTTCTGGCCGCGATCGTCGTCTTCGCGGGCTTCGAGGTGCGGCGCGAGGCGGACGTGTTGCGGATCAGCCGCGGCCTGCTCGCGCGACGCGGGTTGAGCGTTCCGCTCGCGCGCGTCGACGGCGTCGTCATCGTCGAGGGCCTCGCGCGCGGCCCGCTCGGGCTCGCGGCGCTGCGGATCGAGAGCGCCGCCTACGGCGGCGAGCGGGCGGCGGGGCGCACGCTGCTGCCGCTCGTGCGGCGCCGCGACGCCGAGGCCCTGATCGCGCGGCTCGTGCCGTCGCTGGCGGTCGCGCCCGGCGCGCTCGAGCGCCCGCCGCGTCGCGCGCTGCGGCGCTTCGTCGTCCTGCCGTCGCTCGCGGGCGCGCTCGCCGGGGCCGCATTCGCGCTCGCGGCCGTGCCGCAGGCGTGGCCGGCCGCGCCGGCGCTCGCGCTCGGCGGCGCGATCCTCGGCCTGCGCGCCTATCGCGCCGCCGGCGTGCGGCTGGCCGACGACGTCGTCGTCGTGCGCGAGGCGCGGCTCGCGCGGCGCACGCTGCTCGCGCGCCGCCACCGCCTGCAGGAGCACGCGATCGAGCGCACGCCACCGCAGGCGCGGGCGGCGCTCGCCGACCTGCGCGTGACCGTCGGCTCCGGCGGCGAGGGGCGCGCCCGCCATCTCGATCGCGCGACCGCCGAGGCGGCGTTCGCGGCCCTGAGGCGGTAGCGACGCGCGGCGCGCGGCGCGCGCCTAACGGCGCACGCTCTCGCAGTCGCGGCCGATGATGTCGCGCGGATCAGCGAAGACGACGTCGTTGCCAGATCCGCAGACGACGCGGTCGACCTCGCCGTGGACGACGTTGATGCGGTCGTTGCCGGGCCCGCCGTCGATCTGGTCGGCGCCGTAGTTGCCGAAGATCTCGTCGTGTCCGGGACCGCCGAAGATGCGGTCGCGACCGCGATCGCCCGTGATGCGATCGTTGCCCTCGTCGCCCCAGATCGTGTCGTCGCCGCGGCGGCCGGCGATCACGTCGTTGCCGCGCCCACCGTGCAGGCGGTCGTTGCCCGTGTCGCCGTCGACGTAGTCGTTGCCGTCGAGCCCGTACATGTGGTCGATGCCCGCGAGACCGAAGATCGAGTCGTCGAGCGGCGTGCCCACGAGCCGGTCGGTGCCGGTCGTGCCGCGAATGACCTGCGCCGTCGTCGTGTCGTTGTCGCGCTCGGCGGCGACCGGGACGACGACCTCGCAGCCGCTGAGCGTGTCCCGCGTCGGGGCGTCGGCCTCGACGTAGACGGTGTCGTTGCCGTCGCCGCACAGGACGGAGTCCGCGCTGTCGTCGGCGGCGCGGATCGTGTCGTTGCCGGGGCCGGCGGTGAGCTTGTCGGCGCCGTTGCCGCCGACCAGCTCGTCGTCTCCGAGGTCGCCCTCCAGCTCGTCGTTGCCCGAGCCGCCGTCGAGCTTGTCGTTGCCCTCGTGGCCGAAGATGTCGTCGTTGCCGGCGTCCCCCTTGATGACGTCATCGCCCTCGTTGCCGTCGAGCCGGTCGCCCGCCCGGCCGCCGTCGATGCGGTCGCTGCCGCGTCCGCCGATGATGTGCTCCGACCCGCTCTCGCCGTACAGCTCGTCGTCGCCGTCCTCGCCTTCGATCAGCTTGTCGCCGCCGCGACCGCCCTTGATGATGTCGTTGCCGGGCCCGCCGTTGAGCTGCTTGTCGTCGCCGAAGCCCCGCTCGACGATCACGTCGTCGCCGTTGCCGCCGAAGATCGTGTCGTCGCCGTCGCCGCCGTCGAGCTGGTCGTTGCCGTCCTCGCCCTGGATCGTGTCGTTGCCGGTGCCGCCGTCGGCGCCGTCGGCGCCGGGCCCGCCGCGGATCTCGTCGTTGCCGGTGCTGCCGGTCATCATGTCGTCGCCCTCGCCGCCGCTGATCCCGTCGCTGTTCGCGCCACCCGACAGCTTGTCGTTGCCGGGCCCGCCGTCGAGCGCGTCGCGGCCGCGCGCACCGCGCAGCAGGTCGTCGCCGGCGAGCCCCTCGAGCTTGTCGTCCCCCCGCGTGCCGGTGATCTCGTCCGGTCCGTCGGTGCCGCTGATGACGGCCAGCCCAGGCTGCACGACGAGGTCGCTGGGCGACGTGCCGGGCAGCGTGACGAGCCCGATCCGGCCGCGCGAGAAGGGGCTGATCAGCGAGACCGTGGCGCCGCCGCCGTCGGCGAAGATGATCCGGCTGGCATCGGGGTACCAGGCGGCGCGGCCGGGGCCGCTGCCCGCGACGAGCCGCTGCACCGAGGACGTGCGCAGATCGACGATCGCGCCCGCCTGACCGCCCGGCGCGGCGCCGACGACGAGCCGCGAGCGCCCGGGCGACAGCGTCAGCGCGCCGCCGGCGCCGTCGGGCAGCGCGATCGCGCGCTTGCGGACGCGGTGCTGGCGCGGCCCGATCACGCGCAGCCGTCCGCGCGCCGTCACGTACGTCACGCCGCTGTCGGCGATCGCGACGCCGAGCGCATCCTTCAGCTTGACGTGGCGCAGCAGGGTGTTGGAGCCGAGCGCCAGCATCGCCACGCGCCCGCTGCGCAGCACGACCGCGGCCGCCGCGCCGCTGTTGGAGACGGCGAGCGCGCTGCCCTCGCCGCGCAGCTCGATCGCGGTCCGCTGGACGAGCGTCTGGCTGTCGAGCACGAGCAGCTGCGTGCCGCGCACCGCGTACAGCGTCTCGCCGCCGGGCGACAGCACGAGCGCCGACACCTCGGGCGGCCCGCCGCCGAGCGTGCTGCGCCCGGTCTCCTGCCGGGTGTTGACGTCGACGGCGACGATCTCCCCGCCGGCGGTGACGTAGCCGCGCCCGCCGTCGCGCGACACGGCGACCGCGCGCGCCGCACCGGGCAGCGCGAGGCGGGCGACGACCTCGTTCTTCGGGATGCCGAGGAACAGCAGCTCGGGCGTGCCCGGCGCGACGAGCGCGACACGGGCAAACGCGGGCGGCGCGAGCGCGGATCCGAGCAGCAACGCGAGCAGCGATCCGGCCAGCGGCAGGAACCCACGCTCGAACATCTTCCTCCCGCAACGACGGTCCATCTCCCTACAGGATGACTAACCGGGCGCCGGCGTGGCATCGGTTGGCGCACATGGCATCCTGCTCGCATCGCCGCCGCAACGATTACCGCCCTGCAGACGACGCCGATCAAGGGCCTGCGGATCGTCGCCCGCCAGGAGCTCGAGCTGACCCCCGCGGGCGTCGCCGACGACCGTCGCTTCTTCGTCATCGACGAGCGCGGCCGGATGGTCAACGGCAAGCTGCTCGGCGCGCTCACCGAGGTCGTCGCCGACTATCGCCACGACGAGCGCGAGCTCGCGCTGCACTTTCCCGGCGGGTCGCAGGTCAGCGGCACGGTCACGCTCGGCGACCCGCTGCAGACGACGTTCTTCTCGCGGCCGGCGCAGGCGCGCGAGCTGCTCGGAGCGTTCGGCGCGGCGCTCTCCGACCACGTCGGGCGCTCGCTGCGGATCGTCGAGGCGGTCGACCGCAGCGCCGTCGACCGCGGGCGTGCCGGCGGCGTCAGCCTCGTCTCGCGGGCATCGCTGGACGCGCTCGCGCGCGTCGCCCGCGGCGAAGTCGACGGCCGCCGCTTTCGCATGCTCGTCGAGGTCGGTGGCCTCGACGAGGCCCACGAGGAGGACACGTGGGTCGGCGAGCGCGTCGGCCTCGGCGACGCGGTCGTGCGCGTGCGCGGCCACGTCGGGCGCTGCCTGACGACCCAGCGCCATCCCGAGAGCGGCCGCACCGACCTGCCGACGCTCGATCTGCTGCGCTCCTACCGCGCCGGGCTCGAGACGACCGAGCCGCTGGCGTTCGGCGTCTACGGTGAGGTCATCGAGCCGGGCCGCGTCGCGATCGGCGACCCCGTCACCGCGATCACGACGCGCTGAAGCAGCGAGCGGGCGCTGGGCGAGCGCCGGTGAGCAGCGCGTCAGGTTGCGACGCGGCTTGACTGCGGCGCGGGCTCTTGCTCACCGGGTTCCTCCTCGAGGAAGGCCCGCACGTCCGCGTTGAAGCGCGCCGGGCGCTCCATCATCGGGACGTGGCCGGTGTCGCTGTAGACGACCTTGCGCGAATCCGGGATCAGCTCTTCGAAGATCGCCGCGTCCTTCACCGGTACGAGGCGATCCTTCGTGCCCCAGATGATCAGCGTCGGGCACTCGATCTTCTCGAGGCGGTCGCGCAGCGGATAGCGGCACATCGCCTCGAGCGCGTCCGAGAAGCCCGGCTTGCCCGAGCCCTTGACCTGCTCGACCGCGAGCGCCCCCGGCAGGCGCGCGGGATGCGCCGCGACGAGCAGCAGCAGCGCACCGCGCAGGCGCGGGCGCAGCGCGACCTGATGCGATCGCGACGCCAGCCAGCCGAGGTTGAAAAAGACGATGTTCTCGGCGCGGTGGCGAAGTCCCTGCGTCCGCTCCGTGCGGATCGACTCGATGCTCAGGCCAGCGGCGGATTCGAGCACGAGCCGCTCGACTCGCGCTGGGTGGCAGATCGCGAGCTCGGCGCCGATGAAGCCGCCCATCGAGTTGCCGACGATCCGCGCTGCGTCGATCTGCAGCTCCTCCATCAGCGCGTCGATCGTGTCCGCGTAGCCGCTGATCGAGATCGGCTCGGTCGGCATCTCGGACTGCCCGAAGCCGGGCAGGTCGACGGCGATCACGCGGTGGTCGCGAGCGAAGTGGGGAATCTGCTCGAGCCAGTTCTGCCAGCAGCCCGACAGCCCGTGGATGAAGATCAGCGGCGGATCGTCGGGATCGCCCAGCTCGACGATGTTCATCCAGCGATCCTCGATCCGCACCCAGCGCAGCTGCTGCTGCCAGTCGATCTCCATCCATTCCGACCGGCCGACCGCGCCGTACGGCTCCTCCTCTGCTCTGCGCCGTGCCACGTGTCGAGCATACCCAGGCGTTCATCAGGCAATCAGCGCCTTAGGCGCTCTTGCGCAGGTCGCGTCCGCGGCCGGCGGACGGGGCGTGCTCGGTGCGCGTGTAGCCGTACGTCGCGAACGCCTCGGCGACCTCGAGCCGCTCGTCCTCGGCGAGCACGCGCGGCGTGCCGCAGGCGCAGGCGTGCACGTACACGCCGCAGGCCCACTCCAGCAGCTCGGTCGCATCGATCGCGGCGCGCAGGTCGTCGCCGTACGTGACGGCGCCGTGGCTGCCCATCAGCGCGGCCTTGCGTCCCGCGAGCGCCTCGATGACGCTGTCGGCGAGGTCGTCGGTGCCGAACGTCGCGTAGCGCGCGACGCGGATGTTGCCGCCGAGCGTCAGCAGCGCGTAGTGGACGCAGGGCAGCTCGTCGGCAACGCAGGCGACGGCGGTCGCCATCGGCGGATGCGTGTGCACGACCGCGCCGGCGTCGGCGTGCTCGTAGACCGCGAGGTGCAGCGGAAGCTCCGATGTCGGCTCCAGCGGGCCGTCGACGAGCGTTCCGGCACGGTCGACGATCGCGATCTCGTGCGCGGTGAGCGCGGCCAGCCGCGCGCCCGTCGGCGTGACGGCGATCAGATCGCCGCTGCGGGCGCTGACGTTGCCGGCGGTGCCGATCACGAGCCCGGAAGCCGCCATCTGGCGGCACCCTTCGACCAGCTCGGCTCGCAGATGGTCGATCACGGCGCCCACTCGGTCCCTATCGGCGCGCGCAGATGCTCGCTTGACGTCTGCTCGTAACAAATCGCATCTGAGCAGATGATGCACCTCGCGACGGCGGCCGGCGCCGTATGGGCCTGGGGCCGGCTGGCTGAGCGCTCGCTCAGTAGCCGCCGCGCCAGCGCTTGGCGTCGGCCTTCGGCGGCAGCACGTCCCAGCCGTCCATCACGTGCACGATCTTCTCGTGCTCGACGAACGCCGTCTGCGCGCGGCCGTTGCCGGTGAACGTGATCTGCGCCATGCCGAACTCCTGCTCGTCGATGCCGTAGACGTGGTCGACCTCGACGCGATGGAACTGCAGCATCTTGTGCGCCTTGTCCTGCGCTGAGCCTTCGGGGTAGCGGCCGGTGCCGCTCGTCTTGATCGGCATGGCGCGAGCGTACTGCGACGAAGCGGCATTCGCCACCACCAACGGCGATCGCGTCAGACGAGATCGCGCAGCCGCAGGCGCGCTCCGGCAGCGGCGAAGAACGCCGCGATCCAGCCGAGCATGACGAGCACCGCGAGCCCGGGCGAGAGCAGCGGGCTGTCGTCGCCGAACGGCTGGATGTCCTGGATGCCGGCCGGAGCGCCTTGCGTCGGACCGAACTGCGCGACGTCCGGCACGAGCCCGAACAGCGCCGGCTCGAGCACGAAGCCGAAGATCAGCACGCCGATGATCGCGACGACCTGGTTGCGGATCAGCGCGCCGATGCCGACGCCGAGCGCGCCGACGAGCGAGGCGACGAGCAGGTTGCGCCAGAGCACGTCGGCAAGATCGGACAGCGGCGGCGTGTCGAAGCCGCGCGCGGACAGGATGATCGTGCCGACGAGCATGATCGTCAGCGTCACGATCAGCGACAGCAAGGCGCCGGCGGCACCGTAGGAGAGCGACTTGGCGACGAGCAGGCGCAGCCTGTTGGGCGCCGCGAGCACGGTGCCCGTGATCGTCCGATGGCGCCACTCGCCGGCCATCCCCATGACGCCGAGCAGCATGATGAAGAGCCCCGTGAAGTCGGCCGTGAAGAGGTCGCGCGCATCGTCGGGCTGGATGTCCTTGGACAGCAGCGCGGTGAGCACGACGACGAGCAGCGACAGCGCGAGCGACGCCCCGACGAGCGCGATGAACGTCCGCGTCGTGCGCAGCTTCAGCAGCTCGGCGCGCAGCAGGGAGCTCAACTGGCGGCCCCGTCCCCGGTCAGGGCGAAGAACGCCTGCTCGAGCGAGCGCACCTGCGGCGCGAGCCCGACGAGGTAGACGCCCGCGTCGCCGGCGACGACGCCGACCTGCTCGGGCGACACGCCCGGCACGAGCAGCCCGTCGCCGTTGCGCTGCGCTGTGTGTCCGGCGGCAGCGAGCGCGCGCGCCAGACGGTCGTTGTCCTGCGCGCGAACCACGGTGACAAGGCCCTCGTCGCCGCCGAGCACCGCTTCCAGCGTGCCCTGGCCGCGCAGCTCACCGTGCGAGATGACGACGACGTCGTCGACCGACTGGGCGACCTCGGCGAGCAGATGGCTCGAGATCAGCACCGCGCGCCCGCGCGACGCCTGTTCGCGGACGAGCCCGCGCATCCAGGCGATGCCGGGCGGGTCGAGGCCGTTCGTCGGTTCGTCGAGGATCAGCACCTCGGGGTCGCCGAGCAGGGCCGCGGCGATGCCGAGGCGCTGCTTCATGCCCATCGAGAAGCCGCCGGCACGGCGATCGGCGGCCTGCGTCAGGCCGACGTCCTCGAGCACGGCGTCGACGCGCTCGAACGGGTGGTCGCCGGTCGCGGCAAGCACGCGCAGGTGGTTGCGGGCGGTGCGGCCGGGGTGAAAGGAGGCGTCCTCGAGCACCGCGCCGACCTGGGTGCTCGGCCGCTCGAGCTCGTCGTAGCGGCGGCCCGCGAACGTCGCCGTTCCGGCGGTCGGCCGCACGAGCCCGAGCAGCGCGCGCAGCGTCGTGCTCTTGCCGGCGCCGTTGGGTCCGAGGAATCCGGTCACGCGCCCGGGCTGGATCTCGAAGCTCAGGTCGTTGACCGCGTTGACCTTGCCGAATCGCTTGGACAGCGATCGGATCTCGACTGGAGCCATTGCGAACATGATGGCGCACCCGCATCGCCGGCCTGTGAGGCGCCGGCGCCGGCGGCCGCCGCCGCGCCCGCGTCACGCCGACAGCTCGCGCTCCAGCGGCGTGCGAAAGCGCGGCGTCACCCGCGCGCCGGCGAGCCAGCCGCGCAGCCGCTCGGCCTCCTCAACGACGGCCTGCTCGGCCTCGGCGCCGATCTCCTCGAGCAGGCGCACGACGACCTCGCCGCTGTCCCTGCGCTGCGCCCAGCCGCCGACGATCCTGCCGTCCGACCAGACCGTCGGCCGATGTTGCCGCTGCGATCGAAGCACGCCGCACGGTGCTCGCCGAGGTACCAGGAGCGCTCCTGCCAACCCATCGGCGCGGGATCGAGCGCCGGCAGCAGCGCGACCCACGGCGCGTCCGGCGTCGCGACGGGCTCCTCGTCGCCCGCGAGCACGAGCCGTCGTCCCGCCCGCGAGCGCGACTCGACGACGTCGAGCTGCGCGAGCGCGCGCTTGAGCAGGCCCCATCGTCCAGCCCGTCCACCACTTCATGTCGGCGAGCGTGCCGGGACCGAAGGCCACGAGCCAGCGGCGCACGAGCTCGGCGGCCGCCGCGTCGGTCTCGAGCTGCGCGATCGGCCCCGCCAGCCACGACTCGACCGGCGCCCAGCGGTACAGCGAGCTCGTCAGCGATCCGAGCGGCCGCCCGCGCACGATCCGTCCCTCCGCCGCGAGCAGGAACAGGACCCTCGTCGCGACGCCCTGGATCGCCCCGTAGGGCTTGTCGATCGCGACCTCCGTCTTCGCGCGCAGCGCCGGGACGTCCTTGCCGAGCTCGGCGGCCGTCGCCTCGCCGCGGGCGGCGAGCGCGCACAGCGTCGCCGCCTGCGTCTCGTCAAGCCAGCGCGCGCCGTCGGCGGCGACGCCGCTGCTCTGCAGCAGGGCGACGAAGCGCTTGCGCTCGCCCGCGAGCAGCGCGCGCGTCGAGGACGCCTGCACGACCGCGGCGAGCGCGGTCGGCACGACGAACATGGTGCGCCGCATGCCGAGCATCCGCACGAGCGTGCGCTGCTCGTAGAGGGCGGCCTCGATGCTCGCGATCGACGGGTCGACGAGCCGCGCGCGGGCCGCGAGGAAGACGCTCGCCGGGTCGGTCGCGTGCAGCGCCACCACCGCGTTCGTCGCGGCCGTCACGTCGGCGAAGCGATCGGCGGGCGCGAGGCCGTGGCGCCGGGCGAGCCGCGCGCGGCGCTCGTCGTCGCCGATCGCGCGCACGGCCGGTGGTCCCCCTATGCGAAGTCGATGACGCTGCGGATCCCGTCCTGCGCGTGCATCAGGTCAAAGCCCGTGTTGACCTCGTCGAGCGTGATGCGGTGCGAGAGGAAGGCGTCGACGTCGATCTCGCCGTCGAGGTAGCGCTGGACGAGCTGCGGGACCTGGTCGCGGCCCTTGACGCCGCCGAACGAGGAGCCGGCGACGCGCCGTCCGGTGATCAGGTAGCGCGGGATGACGTCGAGCGTCTCGCCCTTGCCGGCGACGCCGCAGATCGTCGCCAGGCCCCAGCCCATCCGCGCCGACTCGACCGCCTGGCGCATGACGGCGACGAGACCGGTCGCCTCGATCGTGTAGTCGGCGCCGAAGCCGCCGGTCATCTCGAGGATCTCGTTCACGGTGTCGGCGCCGCCGAGCAGGACGTCCGTCGCGCCCTGGTGGCGCGCCATCTCCAGGCGCTCCTGCGAGAGGTCGACGCAGACGATCCGCTCGGCGCCCTGCAGGCGACAGCCCGCGACCGCGCCGAGGCCGACCATGCCGGCGCCGAAGACGACGCACGTCGAGCCCGGCTCGACCCTGGCCGTGAACATCGCCGCGCCGAGACCGGTCGACAGCCCGCAGGCGAACAGGCACGCGCGGTCGAGCGGAGCCTCGGGCGAGACCTTCGCGAGCGCGATCTCCGGCATGACCGTGTACTCGGCAAACGTCGACGTGCCCATGAAATGGCGAATCGGATCTCCGTCTCGTGACAAACGTGTCGATCCATCGGGTAGGTAACCCCGGCCTTGCTGATCACGGATCGCCAAGCAGATGTTCGTCCTCGGGCTCAAGCAATGAGCGCACTCGCGGCATTGCGGCGAGAACAGCGTCACGACGTGATCGCCGACCTGCAGCGATCCGACGCCCTCGCCGAGCGCCTCGACGACGCCCGCGCCCTCATGTCCGAGGACCGTCGGGGCATAGCCGGACGGGTCGACGCCCGACGCCGTGTACATGTCCGTGTGGCAGACGCCGCAGGCCACGAGGCGCACGAGCACCTCGCCCGCCCGGGGCTCTTCGAGGTCGAGCTCCTGCACGACGAGGGGCTCGCCGAACTGCTCGAGAACAGCCGCTCGCATACGCATATGCGGCAACCTACCGTGTGACCATGGGGCTGGGTTCGACGACGGCGCCGTTGCGTTCAGAGCTGCTCAGCGCGCTGCCCGAGCGCCCATTCTCGGTCGATTTCTGGGACGGCAGCGCGGTGCCGTCGACGAACGGCGACGGCCCCCTGTTCCACGTCCGCTCGCCCCGCGCCGTCGCCCATGCGCTGCTCGCCCCCGGCCAGCTCGGCCTCAGCCGCGCCTACGTGTCGGGCGAGCTCGAGGTCGACGACATCGACGAGGTGCTGGCCGCCCTGCGCGCGTGGACTCCGCCGGCGATCGACGCCGCGGCACGGCGCCGGCTGCTGTTCGGCGCCCTGCGGGCGACGGGGGTGATGTGGCCGCCGCGGCGCCCGGCCGTCGAGCTGCGCCCGCGCGGCAGGCGCCACAGCATCGAGCGCGACGCGCGCGCGGTGCGCCACCACTACGACGTCTCGAACGAGTTCTTCGCGCTCTTCCTGGGCCCGTCGCTGACGTACTCGTGCGCGATCTTCGAGGATCCGGCGCGCGACGACGAGTCGCTCGAGTCCGCGCAGGAGCGCAAGCTCGAGACGATCTGTCGCAAGCTCGCGCTCGCGCCGGGCGAGCGCGTGCTCGACGTCGGCTGCGGCTGGGGAACGTTCGTGATCCACGCCGCGACCCGCCACGACGTCGACGCCGTCGGCATCACGCTGTCCGAGCCGCAGGCGGCGCTGGCCCGTGAGCGCGCGGCGGCGGCGGGCGTCGCGGACCGCGTCGAGATCCGCGTCGCCGACTACCGCGACGTGCGCGGCGAGCGCTTCGACGCGATCGCCAGCATCGGGATGGTCGAGCACGTCGGCGCGGTCCGCCTCGACGAGTACGCGGCCGCGCTGGCGGCGCTGCTGCAGCCGGGCGGGCGGCTGCTGAACCACGGCATCGCGCGCCTGCGCCATGGCGAGGGAGAGGCGGGCCCGTTCTCCGAGCGCTACGTGTTCCCCGACGCCGCCCCGATGCACCTCTCGCGCGTCGTGCTCGCGCTCGAGCGCGCGGGCTTCGTCTGCGAGCACGTCGAGGGCTACGGCGAGCACTACGCGCGCACGCTTGCGCACTGGGCCGCGCGGCTCGATGCCCACGCCGCCGCCGGCGAGCGGCTCGCCGGCGCCGAGCGGATGCGCGTCTGGCGGCTCTACCTGCGCGCCGCGCGCAGCGGCTTCGAGACCGGCTTCACCTCGATCTACCAGGTGCGCTGCCGGCGGGCGTGACGCCCGCGGCGGTTCAACCGCTGATCTGGCCCGGCGCCGCGAGGACGATCGCGACGTGCCGCTGGCCGCCGGGCAGCGGCCGGCGCCACGGCCCCTCGCCGTGCAGCTCGCCGCCGCGATCGAGCAGCAGCGCCGCGAGGCAGCGCGCCTCCTCGAGCGCCTGCGGCGGCGAGCGATAGCCCCGCGCCGGGCGGCCCGTCAGCGGCCCGCTCACGCGATCGTCGACGACGACGTGGTAGAGCGGGCCGAGCGTGAGCTCGAGCTGCTGCCCGGCGCCGTCGATCGCGACCATTGCGGAGACGCTAGTGGTCTAGGGCGGTCCGGGGCGTGGCGGAGGGCTGCGGAGGGACAAAACCGCATCACTGAAGGAAGGTGGTTCGGGCCTCCCGGTGGGTCCCGCGCGGGGGGTCCCCGACGTTCCGTCCCACATATGGACGAAATATCGAGGACCCCTCCCGCCGAGACGTCCTGAATGCCGCCCGACACGGCGGTACGTCCGTCCCGCCGCGGGCGTCCCGCCTCACTTCCTCATCGATGCCGTTCTCAGGCGCCCCGTCAGCCGCGGCGGCCGACACGCACCGTCCGGAGCCCTACGCCGCCGCTGCGCTCTCCGCGGCCTTCGTGCTGGCGAGCTTCTCGCGCTGGCGCTCGGGTGTGATCCGCACGACGTTCTTGGCGATCCCGACCTTCTCCATGCCCCAGATGAGCATCGCGGAGATGTCGACCTCCCAGCGGCCGAGGCCCTGCCGCGCCGAGCGCGGGAACGCGTGGTGGTTGTGGTGCCAGGACTCGCCGAAGGTCGGCAGCGCGAGCCAGGCGACGTTCGTCGACTTGTCCTCGACGTCGAAGCGCCGGCGGCCGAAGAAGTGGCAGACGGAGTTGATCGACCACGTCACGTGGTGGATGAAGAAGATCCGCACGAAGCCGGCCCACAGCAGGGTCCACAGCGCGGCCGTCAGCGAGAAGCCGTGCAGGACGAAGCCCGCGACGAACGGGATCAGCAGGCTGAGGGCGACGAACCAGAGGAAGTGGCGGCTGATCCAGCGCATGCCCCTGTCCTCGCAGAGGTCGGGGGCGTACTTGCGGAACTCCGCCGAGCCCTGGGTCTTCATGAGCCAGCCGCTGTGGGCGTGCCAGAGGCCCTTCAGCCCCGAGCCTTCGCCGAGGTGGGGGCTGTGGGGGTCGCCCTCCTCGTCGGTGTGGGCGTGATGCAGGCGATGGTCGGCGACCCAGGCGATCGGCGGACCCTCGACGGCCATCGATCCCGCGATCGCGAACGCGTACTCGACCGGCTTGCTCGCGGAAAACGCGCGGTGCGTGAGCAGGCGGTGGTAGCCGACCGTGATTCCGAAACCGGTGATGGTGTACATGACCACCAGGATCGCCAGATCAATCGCTCCGACGGCCTTGTTCCAGAGCAGAACGATCGCGAGCAGGAACGCGACGAACGGCAGGACCACGGCGCCGAGATTGGTGTAGCGCTGAATAGTTGGCATGCTTTGAGGCTACGGACTGATGTTGAGCGTTTCTTGTCGGGTTTCTGCGGAGATGCGCGTGAAAATCTGTAGGTTGTGCGCAAATGGAAGGCATTCCCCCGGAAGTCGCAGCGGTATTGCGCCCGGTTCTGCCCGAGCTCGCCGCCGAGACGATCCGCGCGATCGGCCGCGAGGTGCCCGACTACTCGCGCCCGCTCGAGGGCCGGCTCGGCGTCACCGTGCGCTACGGCACCGAGCGCGCGCTGGGACGCTTCGTCGACTCGATCGAGGCGCCGGCAGCGGTCAGCGAGCGCGACCGGCGCATCTACGTCGAGCTCGGGCGGCTCGAGATGCGCGAGGGCCGCACGCTCAACGCGCTGCTGGCCGCGTATCGTCTCGGCGCCCAGATCGCCTGGCGGCGCTTCGTCGAGGCCGGCGTGCGCGCCGAGCTCGACCCGCAGATCCTCTACCGCCTCGGCGAGGCGATCTTCGCCTACATCGACGAGATCTCCGGCGAGTCGATCGAGGGCTATGCCGCCGAGCAGTCCGAGGCCGCCGGCGAGCGCCAGCGGCGCCGCGCGCGGCTCGTCTTCCTGCTCGCCGCCGAGCCGCCCGCCGCTCCCGAGGAGGTGCGCGCCGCCGCCGTGCGCGCGGCGTGGCGACCGCCGGTCCGGCTCGCCGCGCTCGTCGTCGAGGGGATCGACTCCGAGCGGCTGGCGAGCCGGCTCGGCCCGGGCGCCGTCGCCGCGCCGCTCGAGCGTCCCGACGGCGCACAGGCCGACAGCCGCGCCCCGCGCGTGCTCGCCTTCGTCCCGGACCCGAGGACCGCGACGCGACGCGCACAGCTCGAGCAGGCCGTCGGCGAGGTGCCGGCCGCGCTCGGGCCGACCGTCGACCTCGCCGACAGCGCCCGCAGCGCCGACCGGGCGCGGCGCGCGCTCGAGCTGCGCGCCGCCGGACTGCTGCCTGGCGACGGGCTCGTCGTCGCCGAGCAGCACGCGGCCGAGCTCGTGCTGCAGGCCGACGCGGTGCTCGCGCGCGAGTTCGCGCTCGCGCGCCTGGCGCCGCTCGCCGAGCTGCGCCCGGCGCCGCGCGAGCGCCTGACGGAGAGCCTGACCGCCTGGCTGGACTGCCAGGGCCGCGTCGACGAGACGGCGCGCGCGCTCGACGTCCATCCGCAGACCGTGCGCTACCGCCTCAACCAGCTGCGCGAGGTCTTCGGCAGCGCGCTCGACGACCCGCAGGCGCGCTTCGAGCTGGCCCTCGCGCTGCGCGTGCGCGGCATCGTGGCCGCGCCATAGCGGCCTCGGGCACGCGACGCGCGGCCACATCGGGCAGGGTGGTCCGCACATGCGCCGCCTCCTGACCTGGCTGCACGGCTTCTACTGGGGGGAGGGGATCGCCGACGACGTCCCGGCGCTGACGTACTACCTCGTCCTCTCGCTGGCCCCCTTCGCGCTCGGGCTGGCGGCGCTCGAGGCGCTGCTGCTGAAGGACGTCGTGTCGGCGCTGCAGGTCGCCGAGCAGCTCAACCGCTTCCTGCCGGAGGCGCTGCACGACGACATCCGCCGCCTCGTGCTCGGCACGCGCGACGACTCGCCGCTGCTGTTCGCGATCGCGATCACGGCGATGCTGTGGACGACCTCGGGCGCGATCGGCGTGATCGAGCGCTGCCTGGCGCGGATCACCGCTGGCCCGCGCCACAACATCGTCGTCGGCCGGCTGCGCAACGTCGGGCTCGGCGCGCTCGTCGCGCTGGCGGTGATCCTCGCCTCGGTGAGCATCTCCGTCGTCTCGAACATCAGCTACCAGCTGCGGCCGGGAATCGGATCGTTCGGGCCGATGATCCTCGTCTTCAACACGCTCGGCTCGATCCTCGTCTTCGCGGCGATCTATCGCTACGCGCCGCTGCGGCGGATCAGCTGGCGTGCGGCGCTGAAGGGGGCGGTGCCGGCCGGCGTCGCGATCCAGGCGGTGCCGGCGATCGTCGGCGTCTACGTCGAGGCGGCGTCCGGCTTCGCCGCGGTGCAGCTGTTCCTGCTGCTTGCGATCGTCCTGCTCGGGCTCTACATCGTCGCGCTCGCGATGCTGCTCGGCGCGGGGATCGCGGGCTGCCTGGAGCGCCAGAACGGCGCGCCGGCTCAGTCGTCGAGCTGAAGCGTTCCCGCGCGAAACTCGCGCAGCGCGTGCTCGGCGGCGATCGCGTGCAGCCCGTCGCCGGCGGCCAGCGCCTCGAGCACCGCGACGGCAGCGTCGGGTACGGCGTCCAGCGAGTGCGCCGCCGCGAGCACGCGCACGCCGCTGGACTCGTGCTCCATCAGCGCCGCGATCCCGGCGCGACCCGCTTGCGACGCCCGCAGCCGGCGCGCCAGCCGCGCGTTCTCGTCGAAGACCGGGTTCGCCGCGCGCGCGTCGGCGCGCAGCTCGTGCCAGCGCTGCGCGCTGGTCGCGTACGCCGCGAGCTGCTCGTCGACTCCGTCGCTCACCCGCGCTTGACGAGCCGGCCGACGGCCGCCATCAGCTCGTCCGTGCGGTCGGCCTGCAGCTGGCCCTCGGCTCCGAGCACGCATGAGCGCGCGTGCTCGTCGACGAGGCCGAGCGCGACCTTGTCGAGCGCCGCCTGGGCGGCGGAGATCTGCGTCAGGACGTCGATGCAGTAGCGGTCGTCGACGACCATGCGCTCGATGCCGCGCACCTGGCCTTCGATCTTGCGCAGGCGTGCGAGGAGCTGGTCCTTGCTGGCGGTATAGCCACGTTCGGTCACCCGACAAGCGTATCAGTACCCCACGGGGGTATACTAGGATCGAGACGCGCCACTACCCCTTCCCCGTATTCCGATCGAGAGCCGATGCTTCCAACTCGCAACTACACCGTCGAAGGGATGACCTGCGGCCACTGCCGCGCGGCCGTCATCGAGGAAGTCCTGCAGGTCAGCGGCGTCAAGGGCGTCGACGTCGAGCTCGACAGCGGCCGCGTGACGGTCGCCGGCGAGAGCTTCGAGGACGACGCGATCCGTAGGGCGATCGACGAGGCAGGCTACACGCTCGTGTCATGAGCGCGGGCGCTCGCGTGGCGGCGTTCGGCGCGCTGCTCGTCGCGATCTTCGCGCTCGCAGCGGTCGCCGGCCGCGCGCTCGACCCGGCCAGGACGGCGGACGAGCCGGCGCACGATGCGGCGGCCGCGACGCAGCCCGGCCATCACGGCGCGGCGGCGGCGACCGGCTCCGGCCTGCGCCTCGTCACGGGCGCCACGACGCTCGCTCCGCGCACGGCGCGGCGCTTTGCGTTTCGGGTCGTCGACGAGCATGGTGCGACCGTGCGCGCCTTCGAGCCCGAGCAGGATCGCCGCATGCACCTGATCGTCGTGCGCCGCGACCTGCGTCGCTTCCAGCACCTGCATCCCGTGCAGGACGCGGACGGCGGCTGGTCGACCGCGCTGACGCTGCCCGAGGCCGGCGTCTACCACGCGTTCGCGGACTTCCGCAGCGGCGGCCAGCGCCACACGCTCGGGACCGACCTCTTCGCTCCCGGCCGCTTCGAGCCGCTCGCGCTGCCTGGGTTGAGCACGACGGCGCGCGTCGACGGCTACGACGTCGCGCTGCACGAGCCGAGCGCCGGCACGCTGCGCTTCGCGGTCCGCCGCGGCGGAGAAGCGGTCGAGCTCGAGCGCTACCTCGGCGCGCGCGGCCACCTCGTCATGCTGCGCGCCGGCGATCTCGCCTACGAGCACGTCCATCCGCTGTCGACGACGGCGCTGCAGTTCGCGACCGGCGAGTCTGGGCCGGGGCGCTACCGGCTCTTCCTCCAGTTCCGCGACCGCGGCACCGTCCACACCGCCGCCTTCACGCACGCGGTGGCGCGATGAGCGCGCCCGCGAGCGCCGGCGAGCGGCTCGAGCTGCCGATCAGCGGGATGACGTGCGCCTCCTGCGCGGCGCGCATCGAGAAGCGCCTGAACCGGCTCGACGGCGTCGAGGCGACGGTGAACTACGCGACCGAGCTGGCGACCGTCGCGCTCGCGCCCGACGCGCCGACGACCGCCCAGGACGTCATCGCGACCGTCGAGCAGGCCGGCTACGAGGCGATCCTGCCGTCGACCGCGACCGACGCGCACGTCCAGCACGATCCGGTCGACGCGCTCCGCCGACGGCTCGTGTTCGCGGCGATCGCGACCGTTCCGCTGCTCGCGCTGGGGATGGTCCCGGCGCTGCAGTTCGACAACTGGCAGTGGATCTCGCTGCAGCTCGCGACGCCGGTGCTCGTCTGGTCGGCGTATCCGTTCCACCGCGCCGCCTGGATGAACCTGCGCCACGGCACGGCGACGATGGACACGCTGATCTCGATCGGCACGATCGCGGCATGGACGTGGTCGGTCGTCTCGCTGCTGTTCCTCGGCGCCGGCGATCCCGGCATGCGCCATCAGCTCGCCTTCCTGCCCGAGCGCGGCGGGCCCGCCGGCGACGTCTACTTCGAGGCCGTCGGCGTCGTCATCACGTTCCTGCTCGCCGGACGCTGGTTCGAGGCGCGCGCGAAGCGCAGCGCCGGGGCGGCGCTGCGCGCGCTGCTCGCGCTCGGCGCCAAGGAGGTGTCGCTGCTCGACGCCGACGGCGTCGAGCACCGCATCCCGACCACGGCGCTCAAGGTCGACCACCGCTTCATCGTGCGGCCGGGCGAGAAGGTCGCGGCCGACGGCGTCGTCTTCAAGGGCACGTCGACGATCGACCGCTCGCTGCTGACCGGCGAGAGCGTGCCCGTTGACGTCCATCCGGGCGAGACGGTCACGGGCGCGACCGTGAACGCGGGCGGCGGCGTGCTGATCGTCCGCGCGACGCGCGTCGGCTCGGACACCGCGCTCGCGCAGATCGGCCGGCTCGTCACCGAGGCGCAGTCGGGCAAGGCGCCGGTGCAGCGGCTCGCCGACCGCGTCGCGGCGATCTTCGTCCCCGTCGTGCTCGCGATCGCCGCCGCGACGCTCGGCTTCTGGATCGGCGCCGGCGACAGCGGCCTCGCGTTCGCCGCGTCTGTCGCCGTCCTGATCATCGCCTGCCCCTGCGCGCTCGGGCTCGCGACGCCGACGGCGCTGCTCGTCGGCACCGGCCGCGGCGCGCAGCTCGGCGTGCTGATCCGCGGCCCCGAGGTGCTCGAGTCGACGCGCCGCGTCGACACGATCGTGATCGACAAGACCGGCACGGCGACGACCGGCAGGATGAGCCTGCAGAGCATCAGCGTCGCCGAGGGCGTCAGCGAGGCGCAGGCGCTGTGGCTCGTCGGCGCGCTGCAGAACGGCTCCGAGCATCCGATCGGGCGCGCGATCGCCGCCGCCGCGCGCGCGCTGGAGTCCGAGCCGGCCGACGTCGAGGACTTCGCCAGCCATGCCGGGCTCGGCGTGCAGGGAACCGTCGCCGGGCGCGCGATCATCGCCGGGCGCCCCGCGCTGCTGGAGAGCGCCGATCCTTCGCTCGCGCTGCCGCCGGAGCTCGAGCGCGCGCGGCTGGCGGCCGAGGCGGAGGGCCGCACGGCGATCGCCGCCAGCTGGGACGGCGCCGCGCGGGCGCTGTTCGTCGTCGCCGACAGCGTCAAGCCGACGTCGCGCGAGGCGGTCCGGCGCCTGCAGGAGCTCGGCCTGCGCACGATCCTGCTGACCGGCGACAACGCCGCGACCGCGCGTGCCGTCGCCGCGCGGATCGGCGTCGATGAGGTCATCGCCGACGTCCTGCCCGCCGACAAGGCCGCCGTCGTGCGGCGCCTGCAAGCGGGCCCGCCCGCCCGCACGGTCGCGATGGTCGGCGACGGCGTCAACGACGCGCCCGCGCTGGCCCAGGCCGACCTCGGGATGGCGATCGGCACCGGCACCGACGTCGCGATCGAGGCCTCCGACATCACGCTCGTCAGCGGCGACCTGCGGCTCGCCGCCGACGCCCTGCGGCTCTCGCGGCGCACCCTGCGCACGATCAAGTGCAACCTCTTCTGGGCCTTCGCCTACAACGTCGCGGCGCTGCCGCTCGCCGCGGCGGGCCTGATGAACCCGATGATCGCCGGCGTCGCGATGGCCGCCTCGAGCGTCTTCGTCGTCGCCAACTCGCTGCGCCTGCGCGGCGTTCGGGCCGAGCGCGACGGGAGCCGGATCCCAAGCGCGAGCTGATCGCCATACTGCCCGGGGTGTACCGCCGTGGGTTGGTCTCCGGGCTGCTCGTAACCGTCGTCGCGGCCGCGCCGACCGTCTCCGCGTGCGGCGGGTCGGACGGCTCGAGCCGCGCGGACGCCGTGATCGAGCCGCTTCCGACCCGCAACGCGAAGGCCAAGGCCGTCGAGCCGGTCGCCGGCGAGAGCGGTGCCTACGCGAACCTGCCGAGCGCCCAGCCGGGCGACGAGCCGAAGGCGAGGGGCGCGTCGTCGCCGCTGCCGAAGCTGGCGAGCGAGAAGGGACCGACGGACGATGCGGCGATCTCCAACGCCGACGTGCTCGACAACGGCATCGCGCTGCCGCCGCTCGAGGCACCCGCCGAGGTGCGGCTGATCATCGAGGCCGGCAACCAGATCGCGCGCTCGCCGTACCTGTGGGGCGGCGGTCACGGCAAGTGGCTCGACCACGGCTATGACTGCTCCGGTTCGATCTCCTTCGCGCTGGCCAACGCCGGCCTGCTGAGCGGACCGCTGGACTCCGGTCGCCTGATGGGCTGGGGCGATCCCGGGCCGGGCAAGTGGATCACGATCTACACGAACCCCGGCCACGTCTACATGGTCGTCGCGGGGGTCCGTTTCGACACGAGCGGGCAGCGCTCGACCGGCTCGCGCTGGCAAGCGCAGATGCGTTCCAACGGCGGCTTCGTGGCCCGTCACCCGCCGGGGCTGTGACGCCCGTTCACTAAACTCGGCCCGCAGCGATGACGATCCCCTCCTTCGATCTGCGCGTCGACAAGAACGGCGTCCGGACACGCATCGCGCCTTGCGGAGAGCTCGATCTCGCGACCGCTCCGCGGCTCGAGCAGGCGATCGCCGAGGCAACGTCGGCGAACGTCCCCGAGCTCGTGCTCGACCTCCGCGAGCTGACGTTCATGGACTCCACCGGCCTGCGCGCGCTCGCCCAGGCGAACGTCAAGGCGGGCGACGCCGGCGTCACCCTGTCGATCTGGCGCGGCCCGCGCCAGATCGAGCGCGTGCTCGAGATCTCGGGGCTCGGGACGCTGCTGCCGCTCGTCGACGCACCGGCCGAGTAGGGCGCGCGCTCAGCGCACGTTTCGCTTCACAGTCGGAGCACCCCGAGCCGCTGCGAACGGCATCACTGAGGAGATACCGTCAACGCCGTCGGCGTTCCCCTGAGGCGTGAAGGATGCATGGAGAACTGACACCAGGAGCTTCGTGCTCCGCCGGTTGTTCACTTCTCCGCGGTTGACATGGAGAATCGACACCGGTCGGCCTGCGCGCGAGCCAGACGTCACTTCTCCACGCACGTGCCCGCCCGAGCACGTGCTCAGCGCGAGTAGCTGGCGAGCTTCTGCTTGAAGACCGAGAAGACCGGCCGCGGCGTGCCGTCGGGGTCGACGAGGCCGGCGTCGAAGCGGCAGCGCCGACCGCATGCCGTGCCGTT
This sequence comes from uncultured Actinomycetes bacterium, assembly GCA_963780585.1. Lineage (GTDB taxonomy): Bacteria > Actinomycetota > Thermoleophilia > Solirubrobacterales > Solirubrobacteraceae > CADCVQ01. The sequence continues at coordinate 357,812 of CAWADD010000011.1, read as the reverse complement.
CTCCAAGCCCGTCCAGTTGTAGGAGTAGACGCGCTGCACGCCGCGGCTGCGATAGCGGCTGGCGTACGTGAACATGTTCCTCATCCGCGCCGCCTGGCGCGACTCGGAGTACGGAAAGGAGCCGCCGAAGCTCGCGATCGCGCCCGTCTCGGTGAACCAGAACTTCGCCCGCCGGTTGTAGCGCCGGACGGAGTTGATGATCTTCGCGGTGCCGGTCGAGCGGTTGCGGTTGACGTCGGAGTAGTTGTGGATGCCGACGATCGTCAGCCGCTTGCGCCAGGTCGAGCTCAGGCGCTTGTAGAACGAGCGGATGTAGCGATCGACGCCGGCCTGATCGAGCACATCGAGCCCGACGACCGCACAGGAGCGACAGCGCTTCTTGACCTCGCGGTACATGCTCTTGAAATACGACGCCGCGTTGCCGACGTGGTTCCACGTCTCCTGCGTCTTGTGGTTGACCTCGTTCCAGGCGCCGAACTCGCGCACGCCGAGCTTGCGGAAGTACGCAACGAAACGCCCCGCGTTGCGGCGGTAGGTCGTCGTCGAGACGAGCTTGCCCCGCTTCGCGCGCAGGTCGGTCGTCGAGAGGTGCAGCAGCGTCGAGACGCCGTGGCTGCGGGCCGCGGTGACGAACGCGACCGCCCGCGCGCGCTCGGCGGCGTCCTGCATGACGTCAGAGGGCACGAAATAGCGCGTGCGCTTGATGTTCAGCTGCTGGAAGTAGGGCGAGTCGAACATCGCCGGGTTCTGATCGCCGAGGCCGACGCGGATCGTGCTGCGGGCGGCCGCCGACGAGGGCAGCGTCAGGGCCAGCAGGGCGAGCAGCGTGAGGAGGATTGTTGAGCGCATAGGACCTGCAACCCCGCGCGACGGCGCAAGGTTGCGGCTCGTCGGTCTATCCCTCCGGCTCGAGGCGGAAGCGGTGCGCCTGCGCGTTGCCGTCGCCGGGATCGATCTGGACGAGGTCCGCCGCGCGCGGAGCGAACGCCGGGCGGGCGGAGTACGTGACGCGCGCCAAGCCGACATCGCCGCCGGCTTCGGCGAGGTTGCCGGTCCCGCCGCCGCCGACGGAGCCGGGGTTCAGCACCGTCACGGGCCCCAGCCGCTCGAGCGACCCCTTGTGCGTGTGGCCCTCGACGAGCAGCAGCGGCGCCTGCGGCGGGTCGTCGCGCAGCGCCCGCAGGGCGACCTGCGCGAGCGCCGGCGCATGCACCATGACGACGTCGACCTGACCACGCAGCGGCGCCAGCCAGGCAGAGAATCGCTCCTGCTCCTCCGGCGTGTAGTCCGCTCCGTTGTCGCGGTAGCCGTCGCGCGCGCGGCGCTTGAGCGGGTCGTCGTAGCCGGCGATCCGCAGGCCGCCGACGACCGTCACGACGCGGCCGTCGGTCGTCCCGTTGCCGCGCAGGCGCCCGTCGCGCGTGAGGACGATCGCGCCGACCCCGGCGAGCTTGCGCTCGAGCACGTCGGAGTCGTGGTTGCCCGAAACGAAGATCAGCCGCGAGCCCGCGCGCGCGATCCGCAGCACGAGGGCAAGCTCGACCGGCGAGCCGCGGTCGGTCAGATCACCGGCGAAGAGCAGCGGTCCCCCGCGCGCCGCGCCCTCGAGCGCCGGCAGCGCTATGACGTTGTTGTGCAGGTCCGACGCCACCGTCAGCCGCGGCAGGCCGCTCGTCAGCGGCGGCCGACCGGCGGGCGCGTTGACGAAGCGCGCGATCCCGACGAGCTGCTCGTCGATCTCGTCGTCGAGCGTCTTCGATGACTCCCCGAGCGACTCCAGCGCGCGCAGCGCGGTCGGCACCTCGGGACCGTTGGCGTAGTACTGCGGGCTGCCGACGTTGGAGCGCGGCGGCAGCCCGATCACGAGCGCGGCGCCGCAGCCCAGCGCGGTGACGAGCGCGACCGGCAGCGTCCTGCGCAGACGCGGCCCGCGTCCGCCGCGGACGGCGAACGCGACGAGCATGCCGAACGCGAGGCCCGCGCCGACCGCTACGAGGATCGCCAGGCGCAGGTAGGAGGCGAGCGCGTCGCGCGCCTGCGCCCGCACGAGCGCGGCGTTGAGCGTGCCCGAGCCGGCCAGCCGCACGACCTCGTCGCGGTCGACGGAGCGCACGTCGACGTTGATCCGCGCGGGCAGGCGGACGACCGGGAAGCGGACGCCCCAGTCGACGAGCGGGACGTAGAGATCGAGCGCGCCGTCGTGGCCGAGGTCAACCGAGAGCTGCACCGTGCCGACGTCGAGCCGGCGCTCAAGCGCGAACGTCGAGAGTGCCGTCGCGGCGCCGGCAACGGTCGCGACGACCACGACGATGATCGTGAGCAGCGTGCGCATCGGGCCGCTCAGGCTACGACCGCGCCGCCGGGCGAGCGCAGAAGTTCCTTACGGAGAATGCGGGGAGATCGCTTCGGGAGCTTGACGGAGGGGTCCAAAACTCCGTGACATCCGACGCATGTACAAAGATTGCTGCGTGCAACCGCGGCAGATCTACGCGAGCACCCTGACCCGTCGCGAGCGGCGCTGGCGCCGCCGTCGCGGCCGCAACATGATGAGCGTTGCGCTCGTCACAGCGGTCACGGTCGCCGCGGCGCTCACGGTGCTCGCCACGCTCGCCCCCGGGCTGAGCTGAGCGCGGTCAGCGCGCCGGGGCGGCTTCGCCGCTGCCGCCGGGAGCGGGCGCCGCCCGCGGCTGCAGCTGCCCGGCCGCGACGACCGTCCAGACGATCGCCAGCCACGTCGTCGCGGCGAGCGAGACGTGCAGCCAGACGATCTCCGCCGGCAGCTCGAGCGCGTACTGCACGCCGCCGATCACGCCCTGCAGCGCGAGCAGCAGGCAGAGCACGGTCAACGGCAGGCGCGCCGCACGCGTGACGCCGCGGCGCCAGGCGAGAACCCACAGCCCGACGGCGACGATGCCCAGCAGCGTCGCCAGCCGGGCGTGCTGCTCGACGACGAAGCTCAGCGTGTCGGCGCCCTTGAAGTGCAGCCGCTTGATGACGTCGCCGGTGCCCGCGCCGCCGGCGTGCGGGCCGGCCGCGGTCGCCGCCGTGCCGGCGATGATCGTCACCGCCCCGATCGGGACGAGCGACCACGCACCGCGCGTCAGCAGCCGGTCGGCGGGGCGCGCGGCGGCCTGCTCGCCGGGCTCGTGACGGGCGCGCCAGTCGAGCGCGACGCAGGCGACGAGGATCACCATCGAGAGCAGGTAGTGGCTCATGACGAAGCCGGGCGCGAGGTCGTACAGGACGGTGAAGCCGCCGAGCACGATCTGCGCGAGGACGCCGACCGGCAGCAGCGCCGACAGCACGACGAGGTCGCGCCGGCGCGGCCGGCGGCGGATCGCGCCGACGAACGCGGCGAGCGCCGCGAAGCCGACGACCGACGTCAGCATGCGGTTGCCGAACTCGATCACGCCGTGCAGCTTGAGCTCGGTGTAGAGCGCGCTGTCGGTGCACTTGGGCCACGTCGGGCAGCCGAGCCCGGAGCCCGTGACGCGCACGGCGGCGCCGGTCAGCACGATCAGCGTGAAGGCGACGAGGGCGACGCGCGCGACGACGGCGTACTGCTCGGCGGTGGGGCTGAGACGGTCCCGCATTCGGCGCAGAAGCTTAGGCCGCTGACGATTTCGGCCCGCTCGCCCGCCCCACGGCGACCGGGCGGGCCGGGTTCTCGATCCCGACGGCGGCGATCAGTCCGCCGGCGATCATCAGCAGCCCGGCGACGATCATCCCGACGTGGAAGGCCTTCACGTTCGCGTCGCGCACGGTCGCGCGCGTGCGCTGGTCGACGGCGCCCGCGGGCACGGTGAGCGGTCGCTCGCGCGCCTCCTCGACGTACGCCCGCGTCGCGCCGTCGAGCTGCCCGCGCTCGGCCAGACGGTCGTCGACAGAGGCGCCGAACTGCGCCGAGATGACGAGCCCGACGGCGGCGATCGCGAGCAGTCCGGCGACGCGGGCGATCGCGTTGTTGACGCCCGACGCGATGCCGGCATGGCGGCGCTCGGCGGCCTCGAGCACGGTCGTCGTCAGCGGCGCGACGGTGATCGCCAGGCCGAGGCCGAAGATCAGCGTCGCCGGCAGCACCTGCGTCAGGTAGTCGCCGCGCTCGTCGAGGCGCGCGAACGCCAGCAGCCCGATGCCGCCGACGATCGGCCCGACGGTCATCGGCAGACGCGGGCCGATGCGCGCCGACAGCCGGCCGACGCGACTCGACAGGCCGATCAGCAGCAGCGTGATCGGCAGCAGCGAGAGGCCGGCCGCGAACGCGCTGTAGCCGGCGACCTGCTGCAGGAAGATCACGATGAAGAACGATGCCGCGCCGAGCCCGGCGTACGTCGCGAGCGTGACGATGTTGCCGATCGCGAAGTTGCGCGAGCGGAAGATCGCCGGCGGCAGCATCGGGTCGGGCGCGCGGCGCTCGTAGGCCCCGAACGCGCCGAGCGCGCCGATGCCGCCGATGAGCGGCACCCAGACCGCCGGGTCCGACCAGCCCAGCAGCGGCTGCTGGATCAGCGCGTAGGTCGGGCCGGCGAGGCCGATCACGCACAGCAGCGCGCCGGGGATGTCGATCCGGTGCGCGCGATCGCCGGGGCACTCCGGGACGGCCCGTGCGATCAGCCACAGGCAGACGAGCACGAGCGGCACGTTCAGCGCGAAGATCACGCGCCACGAGAGCTCGTCGACGAGCAGCCCGCCGAGCGGCGGCCCGACGGCGATCGCGGCGCTCGTGCCGGCCGTCCACGAGCCGATCGCCGCGCCGCGCTCCCCGGGGCCGAAGACCTGCGTGATGATCGCCAGCGAGCTCGGCACGAGCAACGCGCCGAACGCCCCCTGCAGCGCGCGCGCGCCGATCAGCAGCTCGACCGAGGGCGCGACGGCGCAGATCAGCGATGCGACGCCGAAGCCGGCGACGCCGATCGCGAAGATCCGCCGGCGGCCGTAGAGATCGCCGAGCGAGCCGCCGACGAGGATCAGCGAGGCGAGCAGCAGCAGGTACGCCTCGACGACCCATTGCTGGTCGGCGAGCGAGGCGTCGAGGTCGTCGCGCAGCGCGGGCAACGCGACGTTGACGACGGTCTGGTCGACGAAGACGATCGCCGAGCCGACGATGCACGCGATCAGCGTCAGCCGCTTGGCGCGGGCGTCGTCCATCGCCTCAGGTAACGTCGTCGGGAGGTCGCCGGACCGGCGACGCGCGCGATGAGTCAACCGTTCCTCATACCGCCGGTTCCGGCGACCGTACGACGAAACCCCTATCGATGCGGCTCGTAGACACCCGGCTCGACGGCCTGATCCTGCTCGAGCCCGACGTCCATGGCGACGCGCGCGGGTTCTTCCTCGAGAGCTACCGCGCGAACGTCTGGGCCGAGCACGGCGTCGTCGAGGAGTTCGTCCAGGACAACCACTCGCGCTCGGTGCGCGGGGTGCTGCGCGGCATGCACTTCTCGACCGGGGCCGGGCAGGCGAAGCTCGTGCGCTGCGCGCGCGGCCGGATCGTCGACGTCGTCGTCGACCTGCGCCGCGCGTCCCCGACCTACGGCGAGTGGGAGAGCGTCGAGCTCGACGACGACAGCGCGCGCCAGCTCTACATCCCGGTCGGCTTCGCGCACGGCTTCTGCGTGCTGTCGGAGATCGCCGACGTGACGTACAAGTGCTCGACGTACTACGACGCCGCGGTCGAGCGCGGCTTTCGCTACGACGACCCCGAGCTCGCGATCGCCTGGCCGCAGGACATGGCGCTGCTCGTCTCCGAGCGCGACGCGCATGCGCCGACGCTGGCGGAGATCGCCGGCGAGCTGACGTTCTGATGCCTCGCGACGCGGACTACTCGGCGTTGCGGACGATCACCGCGTAGTCACGCGCGACGTACACGTCGACGTCGAAGTTCCCCGTCTCGTCTGGAAAGCGCACCTCGCCGGACTCGAAGCCGGCCAGCCGGCAGAGCGCCAGCAGCACCTCCGGGAAGAGCGGGTGGTGATGCGTCGTGTCGGTCCAGAACGCCTTCAGCGCGGCCGGGTTGTGCGGGTTGACCGTCTCCATGACCGCGACGCCGCCGGGCGCGAGCTTGCGCTGCATGAGCGCGATCAGCTCGCTGAGCCGGGTCGCGTCGAGGTGCTCGACGACCTGTCCCGCGAAGATCCCCGGGACCGAGCCGTCGTCGAGTGAGCGCAGGTACGTGGCCGCGTCGGCGAGCACGACGTCGTGGCCCTTCTCGGCGCAGCGGGCGACCATGCTCTCGTCGATGTCCGCGCCGCGCGCGCCGATCCCGGCGTCGACGAGCGCGTCGAGGAACTCGCCGCGGCCACAGCCGAGGTCCAGCACCCACTCGGCGCCTTCGAAATGCGGCAGGTAGGCGAGCTGCTGCCGGCACACGGCGCGCTCGTCGCCGCGGAAGATGTCCTCGAAGCCGCGATACGTCGCCGCGTCGCTCGAGGCGCCGTCGAAGCGCAGCACGCGACGGCCGTGCTCGTCGGTCTGCGAGATCGCGGGGTGCGTCGATGCCGGCCGCGCGCGCATGCCCTCGACGACCAGCCCCATCTCCTTGAAGACGCCTTCCTCGAGGCGCTGCACGAGGGCCTGGACGCGCGCCACATGCGCCTCCATCCGCGCGACCTGCGCCTGCGTGTCGAGCGTCAGGTCGTCGAGCCGATCGTTGACCTCGCGCAGGCCCCGCACGGTGAACTCGCTGAGCTCGTCCTGGTGGTGCGTGTAGGGCCGCATCGCCGTCAGCGCGGCGCGCCGCACCGCACCGCGCGCGCCGCGGGCTTCGCGCGCTTCGCGCATCGGGTCATACGTGAGCTTGACCTCGGCCGTCTCGACCCAGCTGTTGGCCAGCGCACCGCCATCCTCGGGCAGGCCGCTGCCGATGGCGACGCCCTTGCGCCGGTGTCCGGCGGCGAGCCGCTTGAGGCGCTCGCGCGCGACGCGCCCGACCGCGTCGAGCGAGAAGTGCTCGGCGATCTCGCGCTGCGCGCGCTCGCCGCGTGCGCGCGCCTCGTCCTGGTGCTCCCAGACCTCGCGCATGAGCCGCGCCGCGTGCTCGAGGTCCGGCTCGGCCCAGGTTCCCTGCGCGGGGTAGTTCTCGCCGTCGGGCCCGACGAGCGTCTCCTTGTGCGCGACGAGATAGGAGTTCTCGGCCGTCATGAAGTCTAGGTTCGCGCTGAAGCCCGTCGCGATCACCGGCTTGGCGAGCGCCATCGTCTCGCCGAGCGTCAGCCCGAAGCCCTCGGCGCGATGCAACGACACGTAGCAGTCGGCACGCCGCATGAGCGCGGCCATGTCGGCCGTGCTGAGGAACTGGTCGACGATGTGGATGTCCGGCCGCTCGCCGGCGGCATCGCGCAGCCGCGCGAGGCGCTCGGGCTTGAAGTCGCCGTTGTGGCTCTTGAGCACGAGCTGCGGTCCCTCGCCGGCGGCGAACGCGCGCGTGAACGCCTCAACGAGACCGAGCGGGTTCTTGCGCTGCAGCGTCGAGTAGAAGTCGAACAGGAACAGGAACGCGAAGCCGTCGGGCAGGTGCAGGCCGCTGATATCGCCGCCGGGCGACGGCGCGACGATCGGCAGCGGGATCCGCACGACCGGAACCGGCGCGACGTTGGAGATGATCTCCTGGACGTAGCGCGAGTAGACCCAGATCTCGTCGACGAGCCCGAACGCGCGATCCCAGCTCGGCGGCACGACGTCGACCTCCCAGGCCCAGACGCCGATCGTGTAGCGGTTCTCGAAGAAACCGCTGCCGAGGCTCGCGTGCATCGCCGGAAGCTCGGGGGCGTTGACGCAGACGAGGTTGAACGGCAGCTCGCCGTCGACATGGAGGTCGGCGAAGTCCGTCGTCTTGACCCGCGCGCGACGGCCGTCGGGGCCGACGACGTCGGGCAGGTTGACGTCGACGGTCGTCGTGCGGACGGGCACGCCGGCGGCGTGCAGCGCCTGCACGTAGAGCCGCGCGGCCTGGCCGAGGCCGAGGCCGCCGCGCAGGTAACCGACGGCGTTGACGCCGAGCGAGGCGAGCTGGGGGTTGCGGCTCATTGCGGCGATGGTGCCACAGCGCTAGCGGCCGATCGTTCGCGTCAGCGCGCGCGCGTTGCGCCGCACGCCGTCGACGAGCTCGCGGACGCTCGCCAGGCCCGCGCGAAGCTCGGGGTCGCCGACCTCGATCGGCAGCATCGAGTCCTGCAGCGTGGCGAGCGTGACGTCGGCGTGTCCGACGGCCGCGACCGCCTCTTCGACGAAGCCCTTCGCGCCGGTCGACGGCGCGCCCGGCTGCGCCATCTCGAACGTGCGCGCGGGCAGCCCGTGGCGCGCCGCGAACTCGCTGTGCGTGCGGCGGGCGCGGCCGTAGGCGGTCTGCACCGGACCGAACAGCATCTCCTCGAGCTCGTCGGCGTGCTGCTCGTCGAGCTGCTCGTAGGCGGCGCCGAGCGCGGCGAGCGCGCGCGCGAGGTCGTCGATCGCGTCGGCGACGGCCTCGAGCAGGTCCTGGCGGCCCTGCATGTTGGAGTACGACATCTCAGGTCCCTTCCTCGCGGCGTCGGCGCGCGAGCTCCGCGGCGAGCGCCTGCTGCCCGGCGGCGAGCCCGCCGATGCGCTCGTCGAGCGTCCTCAGGACGCGCAGGATCTCCTCGTCGACGAGCCGCTGGTGGACGGTGTACGGGCGCATCGCGCGCAGCGCGGCCTCGCGCACGGCGCCGCGCGCGCCGCCGTCGTGCCCCGGCGCAGCCTGAGGCCCGGTCGCCATCCGGGCGCGGACGGCGCCGAGATCGAGCGCGGTGGCGCGGCCGTCGGCGTCGAGCGGCAGCTGCGTGATGCGCGCAAGCCGTTGCGCCATCGCGCGGCCGGCCACGGCCGGGGCGTGTCCGGCGAGGACGTCGGCGCGCGCGCGCAGAGCGCGCGAGCGTGCGCCCGCCGGGTCCTCGCAGATCGCGCGCATGCACTGCGCGCCATGATCGAGATCGGGCTCGGCCCAGACGCCCTCGGCCGGATAGGGATCATGCCCGGGGCCGATCACGACCGGGCGCGCATCGACCGGCAGCGCGTTGAAGCTCGTCACGAAGTCGCGCGAGCCGCCGTAGTCGGTGGCGATCACCGGTGTGCCGAGCAGCATCGCCTCGGCGATCGTAAGACCGAAGCCCTCCGAGCGGTGCAGCGAGACGTAGCAGTCCAGCTCGCGGATCAGCGCGTTCTTGTCCTGCGCCGTCAGCTCCGCGTCGATCACGGTCACGCCGCGATGCCGCGCGGCGGCGGCGAGCACGGCGGCGTGTTCGTCGGGAGCGTTCGCAGCGCCGCGCATCTTCAGCACGAGCCCGACCCCGTCGTCGTCGGCGAACGCGCGCGCGAACGCCTCGATCAGCCCGAGCGGGTTCTTGCGCGCGGCGACGCTCGCGTAGTCGTAGACGAGGCCGAACAGGAAGCGCTCGCGCGGCAGGCCGAGCGCCTCGCGCCCGGCCGGCGACGCGACCGGGTCGGGCACCGGCAGCGGCACGTGGACGACCGGCACCGGCGCGACGGCGGCGAAGACGTCGGCGACGAAGCGCGAGCCGGTCCAGACCTCGTCGACGAGATCGAACGCCCGCAGCCAGCGCTGCGGCAGCGCCGCGACCTCCCACCACCACATGCCGATCACGCGGCGCCCCGCGAAGGCGTCGGCGCCGAGTTCGTCGCGGGCGCCGTCCATGCCCTCGGGGTTCGCGCAGACGAGCGTGATCGCGTGCGCGGACTCCGCGTCGGCCGGCGCGGCGCGGTCGGCTGGCGCGTCGCGACTGGACAGCCGCAGCGTCGAGACCGCGACGCCGGCGGCCGCGAGCGCGTTCGCGACGTTGCGCGCGGCCTCCCCGACGCCGAGCGTCGCGTCGAGGTAGCCGGCGAGGTTGACTCCCACCGGCAGGGCACGTTTGGCCATCGGGCGAGGCTACCCTTCGGCGATGGGAGCTGTGCAAGCGCGGCTGCGCGCGCTCGTCGAGCAGATCGTCGATGCGCGGCTGGCCGCCGCCCTGCCCGCGTCCGAGCGACGCGCGGCGCAGGCGGCCTACGAGCGCGTCCGCGCGGCGGCGCTGACGGAGCCCCACGTCTGGGGTCCCCCCGAGCGCCTGCAGATCGCCGCGACGGCGGTCGTCAACGACGCGCTTCTGAACACCGTCTCGGGCACGATCACGATCGAGGCCGACGCGTTCTTCGGCCACGGCGTCAAGGTGCTGACCGGCACCCACGACCCCGCCGAGCGCGGGCTCGAGCGACAGCGCGCGGTGCCGCCCGACGGCCGCGACGTGCACGTCGAGGAGGGCGCCTGGGTCGGCAGCGGCGCGATCCTGATCGGCCCCTGCCGGATCGGCGCGCACGCGGTCGTCGCAGCAGGGGCGGTCGTCACGGGCGACGTCGCGCCGGAGACGGTCGTCGCGGGCGTGCCGGCGCGGCCCGCGCGCTCGCTGCAACAGCGCAATCGCTGAGCTCGGTCGCGGAACCCCCCATCTACGCTTAGTCGGTGAGCGAGCCGCCTGCAGAGGAGATCGCCGTCAAGGCCGATGGCGTCGCGAAGACGTTCCGCCTTCCGATCGAGCAGGTCTCGACGCTCAAGGAGCGCGTCCTGCACCCGACCCGCCGCCAGCGCTTCGACGACCTGCGCGCGCTGCAGGACGTGAGCTTCGAGGTCCGGCGCGGCGAGGTCTTCGGGATCGTCGGGCGCAACGGCTCGGGCAAGAGCACGCTGATGAAGTGCCTGGCCGGGATCTACCGCGCCGATGCCGGCGAGATGTGGCTGCGCGGGCGGATGGCGCCGTTCATCGAGCTCGGCGTCGGCTTCAACCCCGACCTGACGGCGCACGACAACGTGCTGATCAACGCCGTCATGCTCGGCCTCAGTCCGGACGAGGCACGCGAGCGCTACGGCTCGATCATGGACTTCGCCGAGCTGCACGAGTTCGCCGAGCTGAAGCTCAAGAACTACTCGTCGGGGATGCAGGTGCGCCTCGCGTTCAGCGTCATGGTGCACGTCGACGCCGACCTGCTGCTGATCGACGAGGTGCTCGCCGTCGGCGATGCCGCCTTCCAGCAGAAGTGCTACGACGTGCTCGACAAGGCCCGCAACGAGGGCACGACGATCCTGCTCGTCACGCACGACATGGAGCAGGTGCAGCGCTTCTGCGACCGCGCCCTGCTGCTGGACCGCGGCCGGCTCGTCGCGATCGGCGACTCGCGCAGCGTCGGCCGGCAGTACACGCAGCTGAACTTCGCGACGCCGAACGAGCGCGAGGCGATCGTCGCGGCGCGCCTACGCGGCTCCGGCGACAGCGACGCCGTCGTGATCATCGACGCCTGGGCGCAGAGCATGGCGACGGGTCGCACGACGCTGCTGGAGCCCGGCGAGGCGAGCGGCGTCGCGATGCGTGTGCGCTTCGCGACCGCGGCCGCGCAGCCCGTCTTCTCGTTCACGCTGACCGACGAGCACCAGCGGCTCGTGTTCGCGCTCAGCACCGGGCGCAAGGGCCATCCGACGGGGACGCACCGCGCGGGCGACGAGATCGACGTCGCGGTCGGCTTCCCCAACCACCTCGCGCCGGGCCGCTACTGGATCTCCGCGCAGGTCGCGGAGGCGGGCGGCGTCCCGATCCTGGCGCTGCGCGAGGACGCCTACTCGTTCGTCGTCGACGGCGCCGGCGCGGGCGGCGGCACCGTCGACCTGCCGCACGAGTTCCAGATCACGCCGGCGCCGGCGATGCAGCAGGCGAGCCATGACCGCTGAGTCCTACCGCGTACGCGGCCCGTCGGCCCTCGGCGGCGATCCGCGCCGCTTCTGGAACCTCGCGCGCACGCTCGCCGCGACGGACTGGAAGGTGCGCTTCTACGGCTCGGCGCTCGGCTACGTGTGGTCCCTCCTGCGCCCGCTGATGTTGTTCGGGATCGTCTACGTCGTCTTCCAGTACGTCGTCAAGGCGGGGGCGGGCGTCGAGCACTACGGCGTGATCCTGCTGCTCGCGATGATCCTCTACTTCTTCTTCTCGGAGGTCACCGGCGCCGGCGTGACGTCGATGGTCGATCGCGAGTCGCTGCTGCGCAAGGTCGGCTTCCCGCGCGCGGTCGTGCCGCTGTCGGTCGCGCTCGTCGCGGCGATGAACCTCGCCCTGAACCTCGTCGTGCTCGCGGTCTTCGTCGCCGCCAACGGCGTGCAGCCGCGCTGGGAGTGGCTGCTGCTGCCGATCCCGTTCGCGCTGATGCTCGTCTTCGCGACCGGCGTCGCACTGCTGCTCAGCGCGCTCTACGTCCGCTACCGGGACGTGCGGCCGATCTGGGAGGTCGTCCTGCAGGCGATGTTCTACGCGACGCCGATCCTCTATCCGATCGAGGCCGTCGTCAGGCAATCCGAGACGCTCGCGAAGATCGCGCTGCTCAATCCGATCGCGGCGCTGATCCAGGAGTCGCGCCACCTGCTCGTCGGCGCGCCGTCGCCGGCCGCGGTGCTCGACTCGACGGCGCTGCTCGTCGTGCCGCTGGCGATCCTCGTCGGCGTCACCTGGCTCGGCGTCAAGGTCTTCGACCGGATGGCGCCGCTGGCCGCGGAGGAGCTCTAGCGGCATCTAGCGCCGGACGATCTCGAGCCAGTCGCTGCGCACGCCCGACGAGCGTGCGCCAGTCGGCGGCGCGATCACGCGCACGCCGCGCGCTCGTCCTGCACGGGCTGAGAAGACGATCGGGCCGATGTGGCGCAGGCTCGAGCGGTAGCCGCCGTTGCCGGGTCGCAGGTCGCCTCCGCGCTGCCTGACCTGCACGCCGCGCAGGCCGCGCCGCAGCATCACCGTTCCGAGCAGCGCGTACGCGCCCGGGTTGTTGAGCACGACCGGCGTGTGCCCGATCGTCTCGAAGTCGACCATCACCCTGATGCGGCGCGCGAACGAGCCCTCGACCCAGACGCGATAGCGCCCGCTGCGCGCAATCCGGACGGGAGCGTTCGTGTTCGCCGGCCCGTCGGTCACGAGCCCGCCGGGGAAGCTGCCGAAGCCGCCCCAGCGCGATCGGCCGCGGATGGTGGCTGAGGTAGAAGATCGCCAGCCGCGGGCGCGGCACGTAGGCGAGCTGACCGCCGAGTCCGCTCGCGCGCGCGCCGCCACGGTCGCGCGCCTGCGCTGACGAGATCGGCCGCCGCGGGACGCAGGACTGTCGCGCCCGACCGGCACGTGGCGCAGGACACGCGGCGTGGCGCGGCGCTGCCACAGCTCGTAGTACGTCCCGATCGCAGATCCGCTCGGTAGTTCGCCGGCGGGCGGCTGGCGGTCGGCGAGCGGCGCAGGATGATGTACGGGAAGCGCCTGATGTAGCAGCAGCGGCAGGTCGTCGATGTCGACCGGCGTCTTGATCGCCCGGCCGGCCGCAGCGGGTCGCCTGAGCGCGTTGGGCGAGTACGGCGCGGTCCGGTAGACGTGGTCGGACTCGGGCTCGTTGAACGGCTGCAGCGACGACAGGAAGTACTTCGCGAACTCGTCGTACTCGTTGAGCAGCACCGGGCCGCGCCCGTCCAGGCGCCGGTCGATCGACAGCATCTCCTCGTAGCGGTCGTGCGGCGCCAGCGACGCGTCGTGATAGGCGAGCGCGCTGGAGCCCGCGATCGCGGCGAGCAGCGCACCCACCGGCGACGAGGCTGAGCGCCTCGCCAGCGGCCCGCCAGAGCGTCGCGGCGCCGAGCATCGCGAGCAGCAGGATCGCGGGCGAGACGACCGTCATCACCTTGCCGTCCGCGTACGGCGCGCCGCGATGCAGCAGGTAGATCGACGGCAGCGCGACGCCGGCCAGCAGCAGCGGGCCGAGCGCGCGCCGGCGCAGCGCCCACGCGAGGCCGAGCAGCGCCAGCACGCCGGCCGTCCACAGCGCGATCTGCTGCAGCGTCTCGAGCGACGGCTCGAGCGTGTGGTAGCGGTAGTCCCCGCTCAGCCAGACGCCGAGCGTCTGGACGAGCTCGAGCGGGGCGGCGAGGTTGCCGAGATCGCCCGCGGCCGCGAACCTGGCCGCGATCCACGCCGGCGTCGAGACGTCGCGACGTTGACCTCGATCTGGGTCGAAAACGTCGACAGCACCGGCAGCGCGAGCAGCACGGCGGTCGCCGCCGCGGCGAGCAGCCAGGCGAGTTCGCGCCCGCTGCGCTCGCGGACGCAGCCGGATCCCGAGACCACCAGCACGGCGAGGCCGGGGACGAAGATGTACGGCAGCGCGGCGGGGCCGAGCGCGCCACCGCCGCCGCCGCGGCGATGCGCGAGCACGAGCAGAACGCGCCGGCCGTCGCTCCGGGATCACGGCGGCGACGAGCGCGACGATCATGCGAGCAGGGCGATGAAGGCGAGCTCCTTGATCGATCCCTGCAGCGCGAAGCCGAGCACGAGCGCCGACTGCGCGGCCACGAACGCGACGACGCCGTCTGCCAGCGGCGGCGCAGCAGCGGCGCGACGAGCGCCGCGAGCCCGAGGACAGCAGCGAGCGCCGCGAAGCTCAGCAGCGGCTGGTAGAGCCAGGCGAGGTCGATGATCCCGAGCGGAGCGGTGACGCCGAGCAGCGCCTGGCCGCGATCGGATAGTGGCCGAGCATGTACGGCGCGACGCCGTCGTGCGTCGAGCCCATCTGCACAGCGACGGCCAGTCCGTCCCGCGGTCGGCGAGCATCTGCGCGAGCGCCAGCTGATGACCGGTGTCGGGCAGCGCGAGGTAGCCGGCGAGGCTCGGCGTCCCGCTCGCGACGACCGGCGCGGCGAAGACGGCGAAGACGGCGATCGCGCCGACCATGAGCCACGGATCGGGCCGCAGCGCGCGCAGCCGCGCGAAGCCGAGCGACAGCCCGGCGCGGCGAGCAGCGACGAGCAGCGCCGAGCGCGAACGGCGCCGTCGAGCGCGCGACGGTGGCGATCCGCGCGAGCACGAGCAGCCCGGCGAAGCCGACCGGCAGCAGCAGCACGCCGGGCAGCCGCCAGCCGGCCGCGCGCTCGATGAGCAGGCCGACGCCGAGCCACAGGACGGCGAGGGCGAGCGGATACAGCAGCCAGGCTGCGAGCAGATCCACGGGGACCGCCGCTATCTACTCGTGGTCGTCGCGCCGGCGCAGGCCGAGGATCGACAGCAGAAACGACGAGAAGAAGATCTGCAGGCCGATGATGATGAGCGCCGCCGCGGTCGCCGCCAGGCGCTCCTCCGACAGGGCCGCCGAAGCCGCGCTCGATCCAGATGCCGACGATGACGGCGGCCGGCGACGACGCCGGCGACGACGATCGCGCCGCCGAGCATGAGCCCGTGCTCGAGGCGATAGCGCGCGCGCATGCGGTCGAACCAGGGGTCCTTCTCGCCCATGAAGTACGTGCCGTATGCGTGTGCGCAGAGCCCGAGCGCGATGATCTGCGTGCCGACGATGCACAGCAGCTCGCCGGCGATCAGCGTGTGCAGGTTCCACTCGCGCCCGAAGATCGGGATCTGGCTGAGCGAGATCGATCGTGATCAGCAGCCCGAGCGCGAGCAGCGCGCGCCGGGCACGATGAACAGGTGCGTCGGGCTGTGGACGAGCAGGAAGCGCAGATGGCGCCAGCCGTCGCGGAAGCGCGACAGCTTCGTCGTGCCGCCGCGCGGCGCGTAGGAGATCGGGAGCTCGCGGATGTCGAGCTTCTCCTTCGACGCGCGGATGACCATCTCGGAGGCGAACTCCATGCCGGTCGTGCGCAGGTCGAGGATCGGCAGGACTGTCGCGCCGGAAGCCGCGCATGCCGCAGTGCGCGTCGCGAATGCCCGTGCGGAAGAAGAGGTTCAGCGTGCCGCTCAGCAGGGGGTTGCCGATGTAGCGGTTGACCCAGTGCATCGCGCCGGGCTGGATGTTGTCCATCCGGTCGCCCATCACGAGCTGTGCGCCGTCACGCAGCTCCTCGACGAAGCGCGGGATCTTGTCGAATGGATACGTCATGTCGGCGTCGAGCATCACGACGTACTCGCCGCGCGCCGCCGCGAAGCCGGCGAGGTAGGCCGAGCCGTAGCCGCGCCGCGGCTCGTGCACGACGCGCGCGCCGGCGGCGGCCGCAAGCTCCGCGCTGCCGTCCTCGGAATCGTTGTCGGCGACGACGACCTCGCCGCTGATGCCGGCCTCGGCGAGCGCGTCGAGCGAGCGCCGCACGCACTGCTCGATGTTCTCGGCCTCGTTCAGGCATGGGATGACGACCGACACCTCGATCGTCCCGGCGTCCAGCGGGCCCGTCGAGCCCGCTCGTGTGCTGTGGATCGAGGCCATTGGCGCGTCCTAGCGGGGCCCGGCCGGGCCCTCCCAGACGTTATAACGGCGCGCGAAAAGGTTGCGCGGCTGCGACGTAGGGGTCCTAGCGCAGCGCGAGCGTGCCAAGCGCGATCGCCAGCCGATCCGGCCGTCTGCCACGCTGCGCTGGCGACATGCGCATCTGATCGCCTATGACTGCCTGTTTCCCTGGACCGGGGGCGGCGGAGCGCTGGTATCGCAACCTCGCCGAGCGCCTCGCGCAGGACGGCCATGACGTCACGTACGTCACGCGACGGCAGTGGGAGGAGGGCGCGTGGCCGCAGCTCCAGGGCGTGCGCGCGTCGCGATCTCGCCGGCCGAGCCGCTCTACGGGCCGGACGGCAACCGGATCGGCGAGCCGCTGCGCTTCGGCCGCGGAACGCTCTGTCACCTGCTGCGCCACGGCCGCGAGTACGACGTCGTGCACATGGCCTCGTTTCCCTACTTCTCCGTGCTCGCGGCCGCGGTCGCGCAGCGACGCGGCGGCTACCGGCTCGTCGTCGACTGGCACGAGCTGTGGAGCGGGCGTACTGGGACGGCTACCTGGGCGGCGCGGGGGCGCCTGGGGCACCGGTCCAGGCCTGCGCGCGCGTGCCGCACCGCGCCTTCTGCTTCTCGCGGCCGCCGCGAGCGGCTGCTCGCCGAGGGCTTCGCGGCGAGGTCAGCGTGCTCGAGGGCGAGCTACGCCGGCGAGCGCGCCGCCGTGCGTCGCCGAGCCGCTCGTCGTCTTCGCGGGACGCCACATCGCCGAGAAGCGCGCGCCGGCCGTCGCGCCGGCGATGCGCGGCGCCCGGGTCGCGCCCCCGAGCTGCGCGGCGCGTCTTCGGCGACGGGCCGCGAGCGCCCGCAGTGCTTGCCGCGATCGAGGACTGCGGCCGACCGGCATCGTGCACGCGCCCGGCTTCGTCGACGCCGGCGAGCTCGGCGACCCTGCGCCGCGCCCTCTGCATGGTGCTGCCGTCAAGTCGCGAGGGCTATGGGATGGTCGTCGTCGAGGCGGCGGCGCAGGGCATGCCGAGCGTCGTCGTCGCCGGCGAGGACAACGCCGCGGTCGAGCTCGTCGACGAGGGCGCAACGGCTTCGTCGCGGGATCGGCCGCGCCGGAGGACCTCGCCGACGCCATCCTCCACGTGCGCGCGGCCGGCCCACAGCTGCGCATGTCGACGGTAGCCTGGTTCGAGCGTAATCGCGGGCGGCTGTCGCTGTCGGGATCGTTAGACCGCGTCGCGGCCGCCTACGCCGACGACCCGCGCCCCAGCATCACGCGTTCGTAGCTGGCGGCGGTCGCGCGGGCGGTCGCCGCCCAAGTGAAGCGCTCCGCCTGCGCGCGCCCGGCGTCGCTCAGCCGCTGCGCTTCGCCGGGATCAGTGAGCAGACGCTCGATCGCCGCCGCGATCGCGCTGGTGTCCACGGGGTCGAAGAGCAGCGCGGCGTCGCCTGCGACTTCGGGCAGCGAGCTTGAGTTCGAGCACGCGACCGGCACCCCACGGCGCATGGCTTCGAGCACCGGCAGGCCGAAGCCCTCGTAGAGCGACGGAAAGACGAAGGCGTCCGCGAGCGCGTACAGGCCCTCAAGCTCGGCGGCCGAGACCCAGTTCAGGAGACGCAGATCCGACAGCACGCCGATCCGCCCGGCGTGCTCGTGGAGCTCGCGCTCGTACGGTGTCGGGTAGCCGGGGACGAGGAGCACCGGACGGCGGTCCGGTGCGATCATGGCAACGGCGTCGAGCAGACGCCGGAGGTTCTTGTGCGGACGCTTTGCCGATACGGAGAGCACGACGCGTCGTTCGCCGAGGCAATAGCGCTCGCGCAGCACTGCATCAGGGTCCGCCACCGCCGCAGCCGTCGTGCCGATCCCCAGCGGCACGACGTCGAGCTTGCGCTCCGGCACGTGGAGGTAACGGCGCACGTCGGCGCGCGTGGACTGCGAGTCCACGATCACGCGGTGCGAGCGGTGCGCCGCCGTCGGAATCAACACACGCATGCCCAGGCTGAGCACACCGAAATGCGTGTCCGGCACGACGCGGTAGAGCAGATCGTGGATCGTCACGATGCGCCGAAAGCGGCCGCGCGCTGGCGCGGTGCTGGCGAGGCTGTGCAGGACATCGACTCCGGCGCGTGTCGCAAGGCCGGGCAGCAGCAGCTGCTCGCCCCGCACCCACTCGACGCGCCTGCGGGCAAAGACCGGCACCTCGACCACGTCGGCGAACTCGTCCCACTCGCCGCCCGCTTCGCGCGCCTCGCGGTTGACGAAGGCGGTCAGTCGCAGGTCGGGGCGTTGCGCCGCAAGCGCACGCAGCAATTCGCGTGCGTAGACCTCCATCCCGCCCTGTTCCCCCGGGACGAGGAAGACGAGGTTCAGGCCGACGTGCATCGCTCATAGATCTCGAGGTGGCGCTCCGCTGCAGACTCCCAGCTGATGCGCGCGGCGCGCGCAAGACCGAGCGACGCCAGCAGCGGATCGTCGAGCGCGCGCAGGATCGCAGCTGCACAGCTGGCGGCGTTGCGCGGATCGAAGTACGCGACCGCGTCACCGCCGATTTCCCGCAGGACCGGGAGGTCCGAGCAGGCAACAGGCGTGCCACGCTGCATCGCTTCGAGCACCGGCAGCCCATAGCCCTCGGCGCGCGTCGGCAACGCGACGCACGCCGCCAGTGCATAGAGTGCCTCGAGCTCCGGGTCGGGCACGTATCCAAGCGAGACGATCCGGGACGCGACCGGGGACGCGTCCGCGAGTGCACGCAACGTCGACGCGTCACCGCCGTCATGGCCGGCGAGCACGAGCACCACGTCGGACGGCAGCCGTTCAAGGGCGCGCACGAGCAGCGCCTGGTTCTTGTGCGCGCGCTTGGCCGCGACATTGAGCACGACGCGGCGCCCCTCCAACCCGAGCCGCGAGCGCATCTCCGTGGTACTGGCCGCCATGCCGGGAGCCCGCCCCGGCATACGCACGACGTTGACGCGTGCGGCACTGACCCGCAGGTCGGCGACGATCTCCTCCTTGCTCGCTTGGCTCATCGTGACGATTGCGGCGGCGCGCGGGGCGGCGGCGCGCACGATCGCTCCGATCGACGCACGCGACAGCGCACTCATCGTGCATTGACGCAGAAAGATCACGTCGTAGACGGTCAGCACGAGTGGCACCGAGATTCGCACCGGCCCGACGTTCGAGAGGCTGTGTACGAGCTGCCAACCGCGTTCCCGCGCAAGCCGCGCAAGCATGATCTGCTGCGTGACGAGTTTGCGAACCCGGGCATCGTCGTCGGACGGCAGCGACACGATCCGGGCGAAACCGTTCCAGTGATCGGCGCGCAATGCGGCGGCGCCACGGCGCGACGTCAGGACCGTGATGTCAAGCCCGGGCGCGGCAGCGGCGATGGCCGGGACCAGGCCACGCAATACCGTTTCAGGGCCGCCGCTGACGCCGGGATCAAGGAACAGCGCGTCGAAGGCGATGCGGTGCATGGTTGGTGCCATCATCGCCGCTGATGGCTCTGGAAGACTGCTCCGATGCACGGCGCCCGCCCGAGCCGCCAGTACTGCAAGGTCTGCGACCGGCGTGACTTCGACGATCAGCGCCTGCTCGCGCAGCTGCGCGAGATCGTTGGCCCAGGCGTCGCAGCCGGCGACGAGATCCATCGCAAGTACTGGGAGTTCGCGATGCTCGGTATGTATCTCCACGACGCCGGCGCGCTGCACGAACGCACCGAGGTGCTCGCGACGGCAGCGGGCTCGGATGCCTCGCTGTTCTGGCTCGCCAACCGCGTGGGACGAGTCGTGGCGACCGACATCTATGGCGAGGGCAGCTTCGCCCACCGCGAAGCCCACACGACGATGCTGACCAATCCGGCCGCATTTGCCCCTTATCCGTACAACGCAGACCGTCTTGAGGTGCGGGCCATGAAACCGCTCGACCTCGAGTTCCCAGACGAGTCATTCGACGTGGTCTACTCGTTGTCGTCAATCGAGCATTTCGGCGGGCCCGCTGAGACCGCGCGCGCAGCTCGCGAGTTGGGGCGCGTGCTGCGCCCCGGTGGACACATGGTCGTCGTCACGGAATGCCTGCTTGACCGCCACTGCTCACGTCCCGCTCGTAAACTTCGCGATCCGGGTCCTGACGCGTGGCACCCGCTGCGCAACCGCGACCCCGCGCCGCCGTGCGCTTGACGCGTTCACGCCGCGCGAGCTGCAGCGCGACATCGTCGCGCCGTCGGGCTTGGAGCTCGTGGAGCCGCTGAACCTAGATCAGTCGCCGGAGACGTTCGACAATGTCATCCGCTGGGGCGTCGACGGCGACTGCCGCCTGCGTCGCGGCGTCACGGCCGCACATCGTGTGCAGCCCGCAGCGCGCCTTGGACGTCGGCCTTCCTCCCGCTGCGCAACCGCCGCGCTGAGCCTGGGTCAGCCCCTCGCGCGTGCGCGATCGCACCGCGGTAGCTCGCGAGGGTCGCCGTCGCGGTGCGCTCCCACTAAGCTCGGCACAGCGCGCGCGACCGCGCCGCGCCAGCTCGCGGAAAGCCGTGATCGCCGAGCAGGCGGTCGATCGCTGTCGCCATCGATCGATCGTCGGCCGGATCGAGAGCAGCGCGGCGCCACCCGCCCCCTCCGGTAACGACGAGACGTTCGAGCACGCGAACGGGACACTATGCGCCATGGCCTCGACGATCGGCAGCCCAAAGCCCTCCATCGTCGATGCCAGGACGAAGGGGCGATGCGGCGGCATACAGCCCTTCGAGTTCCGCGCTCTCGAGCCAGTCGAGGACCCGCACGCGATCGGCGACGCCGCGCTCGCACGCGAGCGCGCGCGACCTCTCCTGATACGGCGTGGGTTCGCCGGGCAGCACGAGCACGGCCGCCGTTGCAGCCGCAGGCCATCGCACGCACGAAGCATCGAGGTTCTTGTGTACGCGTTCTGGACGACACAGAGCACGATCCGTCCCCCGCCGAGATGAGGCGGCGGGTTAGCTCCGACGTGGCGTCACGGGTCTCGACGGGGGCGGGCCGAACGCCGAGCAGCGTGACGTGATCCGTCGTGGTCGATCCCGAGGCGGGCGACGAGATCGTCGCGGCCCGCCTCGGAGATCGCGATGAGCCGGTCTGCATAGCGCGCGGACGCACGCGTGACGAGCTCATCGGCAGGCGATCCGCGAACGCCATGGTCTGCGTCGATGCAACCAGATGGATCGAGAATCGTCGCGACCGGGGCGACCGGGCTCAGCGGCGCGATCGCGTTGGCCTCCCATGCAGAACGTCAAGACGCCGGCGCCCCGCCAGCAGCGGGCTCAACCGCCCACTGGCCATCAGCGACAACGCCGAGCTGAGCGGTCGGCCGCCGCGCCGTCCGCTTGGCACGCGCTGCCAACGCAGCGCGCCGCCTACGATCGCCAACGAGTTCGTCCGGGGCACGAGGAGTGACGAACGCCGTGATCTCGTTCTCTGGCTCGACCGCGAACAGGGGCGCGAGCAACTCGCCGGCGTACGTCAGCGTGCCGCCGGAGCCGGGCACGGCGTGGACGAGGTTTACGCCGATGCGCAATGGCCGCATCAACTACGACACGGCCGGCCGCGTCGCGAGCACGAGCAACTCGTCCGCGCGGCGACGATCGGCCTGGCACAGGGTCGGCCGCGAGCGCCCTCAATCGCACGTACACCCCGGCGTCGTGCGCGTCGTTGGCGGACCGATTCCCGGCGGATCGCGTCGCTGATCTGGAACATGGCGCCCGCCGTCGACCTCGGGCGGAGGCCGACGACGTCGCCGAACCCGGCCGCGCGCAGCGCCGATGAAGCCATCGCGCTCGAACAGCGTGAGGTGGCGCGGGGGTCGAGATGCACCCAGTCGCCGCCGAACACGCGATGGCCTGCCGCGGCGACATTCGCGTCGCCAGCCAGATGTGCCCGCCGGGACGCAGCAGGTCACGCGCGGCGCGCAGGAATGCGATCGGATCGGCCACGTGCTCGATGACATGGCTCATCGTGATCGCGTCGAACGCGGCCGGCTCACCAGCAGCGCGCGCCTGTACGCTTTCGCGCTCGAGATCCAGCCCCGCCCTTCGACCGCGTCGACCGCTGCGGCATCGAGGTCGATCCCGCTTGCGCGCCAGCCGGCAGTCGCCGCCTCGGCGACGAACTCACCGTTGCCACACCCGATATCGAGTAGCCGGTCGCCCGCGGGCAGGCTGCGCACGCCGCGCTCGGCGATCGCCGCCAGCGGCGCGAGCATGCGGCCGCCGATGCGCCCTGCCGCCCATGCAGGCTCGAGGCGGTAGCCGAGTCGAGCGTTCACGTGCGCGTTGCGGAGCGCCCGTAGGGCCGCCGCAACCTTTCCGGCCGGTGCGATGTTCGGCTGCGGCTGCTCGTGCGTGTAATACGTCGCGTACAGGCGGCTGATCGCGCCGTCTGCGGGCCGCGGATCCAGACGTGCGGTCTTGCAGGTCACGCAGCAGCGGAGCGTCCAGCTTCCAGGCGCAACCCCGAAGACACGGTCGCGCAGCCCCGGATGAGCGTGACGCTCGCCTGTTCGCCGCATACCGGCACGTCGGGACCGTCACAGTGGGGACTCGTTCGGACATCGGACCGTCCGCCGTCGTAGGACTGGGCATCGCGCAGAGCGTGGCCGCCGATGCTCGACTGTGCCCTGGTGATCGTCGAACTTTCGCAGCGCCGATTTCGTGTCGAGTTGCCTCGCCGCGCTCAGCGCCGACGCTCCAGCCGAGATCGTCGTCGTCGACAACGCGTCCGGCGACGGCTCGGCCGCAACATTGCGCGGGCGCTATCCGCAGATCACCGTCCTCGAGCGCGCAACGAACGGCGGCTTCGCGGCGGGCGTGAATGCGGGCGTCGCGGCGACGCATGCGCCGGTCGTGATCGTGCTCAATCCCGACACGACACCGCAGCCCGGTGCGCTTGCGCGGCTCGTGGAACACCTCAGGCAGATGCCGCACGCGGGCGTCGCCGCACCACTGCTCGTCTACGACGACGGCGTGCCACAGGCGAGCGCCTACCGTCGCTTCCCCGGCCTCGGCATGCTCTTCATCGACCTCTGCCTGCCGGTCGGGTTCGTCGTGCAGCGCTTTCCGCGGCTGGATCCCTATCGCGTCCCGACTGGCGGGCTGCAGGAGGCATGCGCTGTGGCGCACGTGATGGGCGCCGCGCTCGCGATCAGGCGCACCGCCTACGATGCCGCGGGCCCACTCGACGAGGGGTTTTTCCTCTACCTCGAGGAAACCGAGTGGCAGGCACGCGTCCGCAAGTCCGGTTGGACCATTGAGATCGTCCCATCGGCGCAGGTCGTGCATCTCGTCCGAGGTGGGGGCGCCGAGTCGCTCGCGCCCTCGCCGCATTTCCTCTATTCCGCCCGGCGCTACTTGGCGTTGCGCGGCTACCCGCGGATCGTGACCGAGACCATGATCGTCACATCGCTGCTGCTGTCGCGGTTGGCGACGCGGGCGGAGCGGCTCGTCGTGCCCGCGAAACGCCGTACGGCCGGCGCGCGGGCGGAGGCGTATGACGCATTGTGGCGCGCGCGACGCACACCGTGGGCTCGTGACCGCGACCGACCCGCTCGACATCGCGATCGTGCACCATCTGCCCGAGGCCGGCGGCGCCCCACGGGTACCCGCCGAGTATGTCGCCCGGCGTCCCAGGCACCGCTTCACCGTGTACACGCGGATGCCTCAGGCCCCGCCCGAACTGCGGCTCGTCCGGCTGCCTGACGACGTCGTTGTGCACCGGACGCGTTGCGGCTCCCGACTCAGCGCTCGGCCGCCTGCGCCAGCTCGCGCGCCTGCCACACTACGGTCGCACCCTGGCGGCGCGAATCGACGGTGCCGGGCATCAGGTCGTCTTCGTGCAGGCCTCGCTGCTTGTGCAGGCGACGAGGTGTCCCGTATCTACGAACGGCGACGCTCGATCGCGCCGGAGCCGCTGCGCGCACTGTACGAGGCGCGGCCGGCCTTCGGCGCGCCACAGATCTCCGCGCGCGCCTCGTTCAAGCCTCTGACCCCGCGAAGCGTCCGCAAGCGGTTCGATCGCGCTCACATCCGCGGGGCCGACACGATCGTCACGCACTCCCGCTTCACGGCGGCGAACCTCGAGCGAATCTACGGGTGCGAGCCGAGGTCGTTCCACTCGGCGTTGACAGCGACGTGTTCGTGCCGGCTGACGCGCCGCGCGCGCACACGGTCTTGTCGGTCGGCGCGCTGCACCCGCTCGAAGGTCACCAGGACGTCATCGCCGCCGTCGCGACGATCGCTGCGCCGCAGCGGCCGCGCGTTGTGATCGTCGGCGATCGCGGCGCCCTCGGCGGTGCCCTCGAGGAGCTCGCGCGGTCATCTGGAGTCGAGCCGGAACTGCTCCAAGGCGTGCCGATCACGCGGCTCGTCGACGAGTACCGGCGTGCCGGCGTCGTTGTCGCTGCGATGGTGCGTGAGCCGTTCGGGCTCGTGCCACTGGAAGCGATGGCGTGTGGCGCCGCGGTGGTCGCGGTCGCGGAGGGCGGCCTACTGGAGACCGTTCGCGATGGCAGGACCGGCGTGCTCGCGCGGCGGGAACCGGCCGCGCTCGGAGCGGCGATCGCCCGGGTGCTCAGCGATCCACTGCTCGCTGCGCAGCTCGGCGCGGCGGGGCGCGCCACTGCGGTTGCCGATGGAGCTGGGAGCAAACCGCGGACGCGTTCGACGAGCGGCTGGCGCGACTGGCCGCCAGGGGCCCGCGGCGGTGACGGCGCGTCCGCTCGTCGTTCAGGTGACGTTCCAGCTGCCCTACCGCGTCGGTGGTGGAGGCGCGGCGCGACAGTTCTTCCTGCTGCGCGAGCTCGGGCGAGAGTTTGAGGTCGTGGTCATCGCACCCGATGACCCAAATGCGACCGCCCAGGCTCGGGATGAGCTGGCGCAGTTCGCGACGTCCGTCGTGCTGCCGATCCCGTCGTGGTCGCGGAACCCGCTGCGCCGAGCTGTTCGGCTCGCCGAGATGACCGCTTCGCGGCGCCCGTACGCGTCGCTCGCGATGGACCCGTTGAAGGCGCCGATCGGCATGGCGCTCGGACGCCTGGCCCGCGCCCCCGACATCCTCTACGTCGAACCGTCAACGGTCGCGAACTGGCGCACGCTCGCGCCCGCGGAGTGCGCGACGGTCGTCGGCTTTCACGACCTGACGTTCGCCGCCTACCGCGAGCGCGCGGGACACGCGACCGATCTGCGAATGCGTGCGCTGCTTGAGCTCGAGTGGCGGCGGATGCGGCGGCTCGAGCTGCGTGCGGCGGCAGCGGCCAACCTGAGCGTGCTGATTTCCGAGCTCGAGCAGCGTGAGCTGGAGCGACTCGCACCGGGCGCGCGGACCGTGCTCGTGCAAAACGGCGTGGACCTCGAGTACTTCCGTCCGCCGACGCCGGCCGTGCGTCGATCCGGCACGCTGGCGGTCGTCGGCTCGCTCAACCACCCGCCGAACATCGACGCGGCGCAGCGGATGGCGCGTGACGTCCTGCCGCTGCTACGCGTCGCCGACCACGAGGTGCGCCTACAGATCGTCGGACGCAAGCCGACCGACGAAGTGCGTGCGCTCGCCTCCTTGCACGGGGTGGAAATCGTCGGCGACGTCGCCGACGTACGCCCGTACCTCGCCGGCGCCGCCGTCGTCTGTGCACCGATCATGTTCGGCGGCGGCGTGCGGATGAAGCTGCTGGATGCGATGGCGATGGGCTGCGCGATCGTCAGCACGCCTAAGGGCGCCGAGGGGCTTGCCGTACGCGACGGGGAACACCTCGTGGTGGCGCCGATCGAGCGCTTCGCCGAAGCGGTGGGCCAGCTGCTCGACGACCCGCGGCGAGCCGCGCGGATTGGTGGCGCCGGGCGTGAGTTCGTCGAGCGCAACCATGCGTGGGCGAGCTCGGGACGCATGCTGAGCGACGCGATGGGAGCGCTGTTGGAGCACCGCTGACCGGCCGGCGTGTTCGTCAGTTCGACCGCTGTGGAAGCGACCGGTCGCCCGCCCAGGCTCGGGTGTCATCGACGACGGCCGGCCAGTCGACGCCCAGCGCGGTGTCGTCGAGTTCTCCGTGTGTGGCGAGCGTCGGCCAAGGCGCGATGAACTCACTGCGGCGCCAGCCTGGATTGAGCAGCGTCTGATGGCGTGGCGCAGGATCAGGCTGTCATGGCTGACGATCGGCACGGCCGTGAGCGCATGCGCAAAGCGGTAGCGCGGCCCGCCCAGCGCTGTCGGCCAGATCGCCTGATCGTGCGGGTACGATGACGCGTCGCGAGCCAGTGAATCCAAGCATCGTCCGCGAGCCGCGCCGCGCGGACGCCGAACGTCATCGTGGCGCTGCCGATCCCGACCCAGCGCTGGCCCCGCGTAGCGACGCGAGGATCGGCCGGCTGCGCGATCGTCGGCGGATACTGGAGGCAGAAGTAGTCGACCTGGCGAAACTCCGATGCGGCGGCCAGCAGCTGTGAAAACGCATCCGGGAGGTAGATGTAGTCGTCCTCGGAGAAATACACGACGTCCTCGCCGCCGGTGTCGAGGCGCTCGGCGAGTGAGAGTGCAGCGCGATGCGAACCGCAGTTGCCGACCCCTCCTGCGTCGATCACCTCGCCGCGGTTCAGCATCAGCCCGAGCCGCTCGCGCTGAATCTCACCGTCGTTCAGGAAATGCACTCGCACGGCGTCGCCACACGGCTCGATCGAGCGCAGAAACGACAGCAGAGCAACGTGATGGTCGAAGTAGGCGGGCCGGTCCTTCCCGGGGCTCATTGCCGACCGGTAGATGACGTGGATGCGCATCAGGAGTCGGCCACGCTAGCGGACGACGAGGCGGTTCATGCGGGCGATCGGGACGGTGGCGCGCTGGCCTACGATGCAGGCGTGCAGGGGTCCGCGCCGACTGAACGACCCGGGCCGACCGCACGCGAGGACCAGCCGCGTGACCTGCTCGACAGCCCTGCGGCTGGCCCGGCGGCGATCCGCGGCAGCCTGATCCGGGCGGCAGGATACCTTGGGACGGCGGTCGTCAGCCTCGTTTCGGTCAGCCTGATGATCCGCCATATCGGGGTAGTCGACTTCGGTCACTACGTGACGGTACTGTCACTCGTAACGCTCGCAGCGACGCTCAGCGACGCGGGCCTGACGACGATCGGCATCCGCGAGTACGCGGTCCGGGCGCCGGACAGTCGAGATCGCCTGATGGCGAACCTGCTCGGACTGCGCTGCGTGATGACGGTTATCGGGGTCGCCTGCGCCGCGCTGTTCGCCGTCATCGCCGGTTACGAGGACCGCCTCGTGTTGGGGACGCTCATCGCTGGCGCCGGGATCGTGCTGACGGTGCTGCAGGGGACCTACGCGGTGCCGCTCACGGCGATGCTGCGACTGGGCACCGTGACGGCGCTGGACTTCATCCGCCAGCTGATGTTCACCACGGTCACCATCGGCGTCGTGTTCGCCGGCGGCACGCTGCTCGCGTTCCTGGCGATTCCGATCCCCGTCGGGATCGTCATCCTCCTACTGACGCTGCGCCAGATCCCCGGCTCGATGCCGCTACGGCCGCGGCTGGAACGTGCCGAGTGCCGCGAGTTGCTCCGCACGGTCGTGCCGATCGCTGTTGCGGTGGCGGTCGGAGCGATCTACTTCCGCATGTCGCTGATCCTCATGTCGCTGATCAGTTCCGACGAGCAGACCGGGTATTTCGCGACCGCCTACCGCGTGCTTGAGGTCATCGTTCTGCTGCCCGGGTTGATCGTCGGCTCAGCGTTCCCGGTCCTCGCCCGCGCCGCGCGCGATGACGAGAGCAGGCTGAGCTATGGGCTCCGGCGCCTGTCGGAGTCGATGATCATCGTCGGCGCCTGGGTGGCGATGTGCGTCGTGCTCGGCGCGGCCTTCGCGATCGGGCTGCTCGCCGGTGGAGACGCCGACCCATCTGTCCCCGTGCTGCAACTGCAGGGCATCGCGATCGCGATCAGCTTCGTGGCCAACGTCTGGAGCTTCGGCCTCCTCTCACTCGCGCGCTACCGCGCGGTGCTGGCCATCACCTCGTCGGGCGTGCTGACGGTGAGCGCGCTCACCGTGTTGCTCGAGCCGTCGTTGCACGCGCAGGGAGCTGCGCTCGCGATCGTGGCCGGCGAGGGCGTCCAGGCCGTGCTCGCGTTCATCGTGCTTCGCCGCGGCGTTGCGAAGTTCCGCTTCCCCGTGGCCTTGACCATCCGTGTCGCGGGCGCCGCCGCGCTCGGCTTCACGACCCTGCTGGTGCCCGGCCTGGGCCCGGTCTTGAGCACGATGATCGCGACCGTCGTGTACTTCGGCACGCTCTTCGCCCTCGGAGCGATCCCCGAGGAACTTGCCCACGCTCTGCGCGAGCGACTCAGCCGACGAGCCAGGACGGCGGAAGGTTCTTGAGCACCTCGATGTCCGAGAAGCGGGATGCCTCGCGTGGACCCTGCTCGCGCGCCCATTGGACCATCCGCCGGATGCCCTCGTCCAGCGCTGTCGCCGGGGGCTCGCCGAACACACGCTGAACCTTCGTGTGGTCCGAGAAGGCGTGCTTGACCTCGCTGCGTGCCTCGTGGTGGATCACCGGGTGATCGGGCACTCGCATCGCCCGACGCACCGTGTCAGCGAGCGCGTTGATGCTGTACGGGACGTCGGCGCCGACGTTGAAGACCTGGCCCCGCGCGCCGTCGGTGTCGGGGGCTGCCGCAATCGCCGGTACGATGTCACCGACGTAGCTGAACGCGCGCGTTTGGCTGCCGTCGCCGAAGATCGACAGCGGCTCGCCGCGCATGATCTGGTTGATGAAGATGCCGAGGACGTTGCGGTAGCGGTCGCCGATGTTCTGTAGCTCGCCGTACACGTTGTGCGGGCGAAAGATCACGTAGTCCAGGCCGAACATCGACTGCGAGACCGCGAGCTCCTGTTCGACGGCGAACTTCGCGATGCCATAGCTGTCCTCGGGCTCAGGCCGCAGCGACTCGCTCATCGGCAGCTGCCCGGCCCCATAGACCGCGATCGACGATGTGAAGACGAAGCAGTCGACGTCGTTGTTCACCGAGGCGTTGACGAGATTTACGCTGCCGATCACGTTGTTCGTGTAGTTGAATCGCTTGATGAAGTGGCTGAGGCCCTCCGCCGCATACGCTGCGAGGTGGTAGACGTGATCGAAGCCCTCGGCCGCGAAGAGCTCGTCGACGAGCGAGGAGTCGGTCACCGAGCCCTCGACGAAGCGGGCGCGCGGATCGATGTTGTCGACGAATCCGCCACTGAGGTCATCCAGCGCTACGACCTCTCGGCCGGCGCCGAGCAGCTCACGCACGAGGTGTGCACCCATGAAGCCGCCGCCACCTGTGACGAGGCACTTCGTCATGTTTTGCCGGTGCCGATCGCGTCACCGAGTCCGCTCAGGCGCGATGGCGGGGGCCCCCAGCGCCGCCGGGCGAAGTCGAACATGCCGAGCCACATGGCGGCCAGCGTCACGCGCGACGCGACGCGCTGCTCCGCCGGCGTACGCCGACGCGCGAGAGCTCCCACCAGCCCACTGCTCTCGACCACCGCGTGGCGCAAGCAGGCCGCGACCCCGTAGGCGCCGCACGCTCGTCGCGCGTATTCGGTTCCGTTGCGGCTCATGAGGTAGGTGAACGCTCCCGGCCGGCGACTGCCACCCGGTTCCTGCTCGGCGACCGCATCGAGCACCACGCCGATGGCCCATCCGGCGCGCTGCGCCCTGAGACAGAGGTCGGTCTCCTCGAAGTACATGAAGAACCGGTCGTCCATCAGCCCGACTCGCTCGAGCACGTCCGCGCGGATCAGCATCGCCGCGCCGTCGATCCAGTCGCAGCCGGCGATGCCCGGGGACGACTCGGCCTCGTCGAGCACGTGCTCGACCGAACCATCGCGCCCCCGCCTGCCACCGAGCGAGAACACTCGCTCAGAGTTCGGAAATCGCAGCGCCGGCCCCAGGATGCCAAATGCTTGCGAGCGTTCGGCTGCCTCGATCAGCCTGCAGAAGGCACCAGCACGCAGGCGGACCTCGTGGGTCAGCAGCAGTACGGTCTTGGCGCCGCGCGCGAGTTGGTGGCGCATGCCGGTGTTCATCCCGCCCGCGTAGCCCAGGTTGCGCCCGTTGTGGATGACGGCCACGCCCGCGACAGGCGGCTCGACGACGGGACCGTCCGGCGTCGTCGAGTTGTGGACGATCGCGATCGACTCGGCGGCGGCGCCCTGCTCGATCAAGGAGGCGACGAGCGGCGCATAGACACCGTTCGCTCCATGTGTGAGGACGACGATTCCGACGTCGGGCGCGGAAGGCGACGCGGACGGCATCGCCAACACCTTATCCGCCGTCGATGCCCGCCCGCCGCCGACCACTCCGATGAGCGGGGATAGCATCCGGCCGGTGACGACATCGCGGAGATCGACCGCTGAGCCCGGCAGTGCATCCGTCGGATCGGCAGCGGCAGCCGCCCACGAGCTCGGCCAGGCGATCTGCGCGCTGCCGGCGGAATGGCACGGCTCGGGTTCGATCGGGCCGCGGGTCGTCGAGGCGCTCGCCCGGCATCTCCAGGCCCGACTGCCGCGCCTCAGCGTCGAGACGGGAACCGGCCGAAGCACGCTGCTGTTCTCCCAGCTCAGCGCCCGCCACCTCGTCTTCACGAAGGAGGACGACGGCGACGGTGACAGCCTCGCGGCTGTTCGCAGCTGCGAGCTGCTGGACGCCGACAACGTGGAGTTCGTCATCGGACCGACACAGCGCACCTTGCTGAGCTACGCCTTCGCGCAGCCGATCGACTTCGCCTACCTCGACGGCCCGCACGCATACCCGTTCCCGGATCTTGAGTACTGGGCCGTGTATCCACACATCCCGGCCGGCGGTCTCCTCGTCATCGATGACGTGCAGATCCCAACGATTGCCAACCTCTTCGATGTCCTGTGCAGCGACACGATGTGGAAGCTGATCGAGGTCGTCGACACGACGGCGTTCTTTCGACGCACCGCGGCCGAAGGCATCGATCCATACGGCGAGGGCTGGTGGCTGCAGGACTACAACACGCAGCGATCACTGCGTCACTTGCCGCTGCGTCGCCGAATCGCCGAGC
This sequence comes from uncultured Actinomycetes bacterium, assembly GCA_963780585.1. Taxonomy (GTDB): domain Bacteria; phylum Actinomycetota; class Thermoleophilia; order Solirubrobacterales; family Solirubrobacteraceae; genus CADCVQ01. The sequence goes on along the minus strand of CAWADD010000011.1, from coordinate 326,485 downwards.
GCGGCTGGACGAGCTACGAGATGCACGCGCCAGCAGCCGTGAAGAGCACCATCCGACAGCTGCGGCAGATGCTCGCTGACCGGGTGCGACCCCGGTGAGCCCAGCACGACAATCGCAGAGCGCCGGCCGATAGGGTCCCGCGCCCATGGCGAAGTCCGCGCTCATCACCGGCATCACCGGCCAGGACGGCTCCTATCTCGCCGAGCTGCTGCTCGAGCACGGCTACGAGGTGCACGGGATGGTGCGGCGCGCCTCGACGGAGAAGTTCGACCGCATCGAGCATCTGCGCGACCGCATCACGCTGCACCAGGGCGACCTGCTCGACCAGCGCTCGCTCGTCGACACGCTGCGCGCCTCCAACCCCGACGAGGTCTACAACCTCGCGGCGATGAGCTTCGTCGCGGTCTCCTGGACCCAGCCGACGCTGACCGCGGAGTTCACCGGCGTCGGCGTCACGCGGATGCTCGAGGCGATGCGCGAGGCCTGCCCCGAGGCGCGCTTCTACCAGGCCTCGAGCTCGGAGATGTTCGGCAAGGTGCTCGAGGTCCCGCAGACCGAGTCGACGCCGTTCTACCCCCGCTCGCCATACGGCGTCGCGAAGGTCTACGGCCACTTCATCACGGTCAACTACCGCGAGTCCTACGACCTCTTCGCCTGCTCGGGAATCCTCTTCAACCACGAGTCCGAGCGCCGTGGGCTGGAGTTCGTGACGCGCAAGATCACCTGGCATGCCGCGGCGATCAAGCACGGGCTGCGCGACGAGCTCGCGCTCGGCAACCTCGACGCGCAGCGCGACTGGGGCTACGCGAAGGACTATGTCGAGGCGATGTACCTGATGCTGCAGCAGGACGAGCCCGAGGACTTCGTGATCGCGACGAACAAGACGAACACGGTCCGCGACTGCGTGCGGATCGCATTCGACGAGGCCGGCGTCGGCGACTGGGAACGCTACGTGCGGCTCGATCCGGCGTTCCTGCGCCCGGCCGAGGTCGACCAGCTGATCGGCGACTCGACCAAGGCCAAGACACAGCTCGGCTGGGAGCCGCGCACGAGCTTCGAGGAGCTCATCCGCCTGATGACGCGCTCGGACCTCGAGCTGCTGGCGCGCTGACGGGCCGCCGATGGCGGTCCCACTGTTCGACACGACGACGCCGCTGGAGCCACTGCGCGCGCAGATCGACGCGGCGATCGCCGACGTCGTCGCCGCGCGGCAGTTCATCCTCGGCCCCCAGGTCGCGGCCTTCGAGCAGGAGTTCGCGCGCCACTGCGGCGCGCGCCACGCGGTCGGCGTCGCGAACGGCACCGATGCCCTGACGATCGCCCTGCGCGCGATCGGCATCGGACCGGGCGACGACGTCATCGTGCCCTCGTTCACGTTCTACGCGACGGCCGAGGCGGTTCCCGCGACGGGCGCGCGGCCGGTCTTCTGCGACGTCGACCCCGACACGTACTGCGTCAGCGCCGAGACCGTCGCCGCCGCGCTGACGCCGGCGACGAAGGCCGTCGTCGCCGTCCACCTGTTCGGCAACCTCGCGCCGGTCGCGGCGATCGAGGCGCTCGGGGTGGCGGTGCTCGAGGATGCCGCTCAGGCCGCCGGCACGCGCTCCAGCGACGGGCGCCCGGGGGCGCTCGGGCGCGCGGCGACGTTCAGCTTCTTCCCCTCCAAGAACCTCGCCTGCTTCGGCGACGGCGGCGCGATCACCACCGACGACGAGGCCGTCGCCGAACACGCGCGGATGCTGCGCTTCCACGGCTCGCAGGACAAGGTCAGCTACGAGCACATCGGCTACAACTCGCGCCTCGACGAGCTGCAGGCGGCGGTCCTGCGCGTGCAGCTGCCGCAGCTCGACGGCTGGGCCGACGGCCGCCGCGCCGCCGCGCGCCACTACGAGGAGGCGGGCCTCGGCGAGCTCGTCTCGCTGCCGGCCGCCGCCGACGGCTGCCAGCCCGCCTGGCATCTGTACGTCGTGCGCAGCGACCGCGCCGGCGAGCTCGCCGCGGACCTGACAGCGCAGGGGATCGGCTGCAAGGCCTACTACGGCACCCCGGTCCACCGCCAGCCGGCGATGCTGCCGTTCGCCGCCGGCGTCGAGCTGCCGGTGACCGACGAGCTCGCCCGCACCCACCTCGCGCTGCCGATGAGCCCGGTCCTGAGCGCCGACCAGGCGGCCGAGGTCGTGGCCGCGGTGCGCAGCGCGCTCAGCACGTAGCGGACACGTCGGGACGGTTGCGCTGCCGCCTGACGCGGCAGACGATCCTTCTCGCGCAGCCTACGCCCGCCGCGAGCGCTCGAGCTCGGCCTGCAGGCGCTCGAGCACGCGCACGACGCGCAGGCCGCTGTCGCCGTCCGAGCGCGGCGTCTCGCCGGAGCGCACGCAGGCGAGGAAGTGCTCGACCTCGAGCCGCAGCGGCTCGGCGTTGGAGATCCGCGGGCTGTAGATGTCCCCGGCACGCGTGATGTACTCGCCGTAGGAGCTCGCCGACTGGTCGAAGCCCTTGTCGTAGACGGTCACCTTGCGCTCGAGGTCCATGTCGTCGAAGGTCGCCATCCGCTGCGAGCCGACGACCGTGAAGCGGCGCTCCTTGTGCGGGTCCAGCCAGGACAGGTGAAGGTGGGCGGCGAGCCCGGAGGGAAAGCGCAGGAACGCGAAGACGACGTCCTCGACGCCGGGGCGCATGTAGCACTCGCCGTGCGCAGACAGCTCGTGCGGATCCTCGCCGGCGAGGTGCAGGATCACCGAGATGTCGTGCGCGCCGAGCGACCAGAGCGCGTTCTCGTCGGCGCGCAGCTGGCCGAGGTTGAGCCGGTTGGAGTAGATGTAGTGGATCTCGCCGAGCTCGCCCGAGTCGGCGATCTGCTTGAGCTTGCGCACGCCCGGGTGGTACTCGAGCAGGTGGCCGACCATCAGCACGCGCTCGCACGAGCGCGCCGCCGCGACCGCGCGCTCGGCGTCGGCGACGGACTGCGCGAGCGGCTTCTCGACGAAGCAGTGCTTGCCGGCCTCGAGCACGCGGATCGCGAGCGGCGCGTGCGTCGGCACCGGGGTCGCGAGCACGATCGCGTCGAGCTCGTCGTCGGCGAGCAGGTCGTCGAGCTGGGCCGTGAAGCGGGTGCGAGGGTGCTTGGCGACGAGCCGCTCGCGCGCGTCGTCGTTCTCGTCGCAGCACCAGCTCAGCTCAGCGCCCGCGACCTGCTCGATGTTGCGCGCGAGGTTCGGTCCCCAGTAGCCGAGGCCGACGACGCCTACCGAAACGTCGCCGGACGGCGAAACCCCCATCTACAGCAGGACGACGTGGCCGCCGGAGCGGCGGGTGACGCCCCGCAAGTCGAGCGCGAGCGGCACGTCGGCGACGGCCGCATCGTGGTCGACGCCCGGGTGTGCGGTCACGATCAGCGCGAGGTCGGCGCCGGCGACCGCGTCCTCGAGCGGCACGCTGCGCAGGCCGTGCTCGGGCAGCTCGGGCACGAACGCGTCGTGATAGCGCAGGTCGGCGCCCAGTCCCAGCAGCAGCGAGACGATCTTCAGGCCGGGCGACTCGCGCACGTCGCCGACGCCGGGCTTGTAGGAGACGCCGAGCACCGCGATCGTCGAGCCGCGCACGGGCTTGCCGGCCCCGTTGAGCAGGCGATCGACCTTCGAGACGCAGTGGTAGGGCATCTGCTGGTTGACCTTGCCGGCGAGCTCGATGAACTCCGTCGCCATGTCGAACTCGCGCGCGCGCCAGGCGAGGTAGAACGGGTCGACGGGCAGGCAGTGGCCGCCCATCCCCGGCCCGGGCTCGAAGCGCATGAAGCCGTAGGGCTTCGTCGAGGCGGCGTCGACGACCTCCCAGATGTCGATCTCCATCCGGTCGCAGAGCATCGCGAGCTCGTTGACGAGCGCGATGTTCACCGAGCGGAAGATGTTCTCCAGCAGCTTGGTGAGCTCCGCGGCCTCCGGCGTCGAGACGCGCACGATCGTGTCGCAGACGTCGCCGTAGAGCGCCGCCGCGCGCTCGGTGCAGGCCTCGGTCAGGCCGCCGACGACCTTCGGCGTCGTGCGCATCGTGAAGTCCGTGCGGCCGGGGTCGACGCGCTCGGGTGAGAAGGCGAGGTTGAAGTCCTCGCCCGCGACGAGCCCCGACTCGCCGAGGATCGGGACGAGCCGCTCGCGCGTCGTGCCGGGGTACGTCGTCGACTCGAGCACGACGAGCTGGCCTGCCTGCAGCACCTCGGCGAGCGCGCGCGAGGCGCCGACGAGCGGCCCGAGATCGGGCTCGCGGTTCGTCGTCAACGGCGTCGGCACGCAGATCAGGATCGCGTCGCAGCGCTTCAGCGCGCCGAAGCTCGTCGTCGGCTCGATCCGCGGCAGCGCCGCGGCGAGCACGTCGTCGGCGATGTCCTCGATGTACGAGATGCCGGCGCGCAGCGATTCGATCTTGCGCCGGTCGACGTCGACCGCCACGACATCGCGCCCCTCGGCGGCGAACGCGACAGCGAGGGGTAGGCCGACATAGCCCAGTCCAATGACTCCGACGGCCACGATTTGCGGAGTGTAGCTAGCGCGGCGCCGCGCTGAGCTCGCTGAGATCGGCCGTCACCATCTCCTCGATCATCGCCTCGAAGCTCGTCTCCGGCGTCCATCCCAGGCACTCCCGAGCGCGCGTGTTGTCGCCGATCGGCGGCGTGCGCTCGGACGGTCGGACCATCCGCTCGTCGATGCGGACGTGCGGCTGCGGATCGATGCCGACGACGCCGAACGCCGCGTCGACGAGCTCGCCGACCGTGTGGCCGACGCCGCTGGCGAGCACGTAGTCGCCGGGCTCGTCGCGCTGCAGCATCAGCCAGTAGCCGCGCACGACGTCGCGCGCGTGACACCAGTCGCGCACGGCCCGCATGTCGCCGAGCGCGAGCTCCTCCTGCAGCCCGAGCTTGATCGCCGCCGCGCCGCGCGAGACCTTGCGCGGCAGGAAGCGCTCGGGCCGGCGCGGCGACTCGTGGTTGTAGGCGATCGCGCACGACGCGTGCATGCCGTGCTTGTGGCGCAGCGTGTCGACGAAGCCGTAGGCGGCGAGCTTGGCGACGCCGTACGGCGAGCGCGGGCGCATCGGCGTCTGCTCGTTCTGCGGCGAGACGCCGGCGGCGCCGAAGATCTCGCCCGAGCTGGCGACGAGCACGCGCACGCCGTCGAGCTCGCGCGCGGACTGCAGCAGCGTCGCCGTCGCGCCCGCGACAAGCTCGAGCGTGCCCGCCGGGTCCTTCCACGAGGCGGGCACGAAGGTCGGCGCGGCGAGGTGGTACAGCTCGTCGGGCGCGGTCTCGAGCACCGCGCAACGCAGCGACTCGGCATCCGCGAGATCGCCGGTCACCGTCTCGACGCCCGGCGGGATCTCCGACTCTGAGCCCGGTCGCACGAGCCCGATGACCTCATACCCCTTGCCCTGCAGGAGCTCATGCAGGTACCAGCCGTCCTGCCCCGTGATCCCCGTGATGAGCGCCCGCGGCATCAGTCGGAGCCTATCCGGCTAGTTTTCGGAGAGTCGGAGGGGGTAGAGGCCTCCGTAGGCATTTTGCAAGAACGCAACCTTTTTATGGGCGGCTCGTTCTCACTCGTACCCTATGAACGGGCGCTAAGCGCCGATACCCCCGAATGACCCTCTCCCGCACCCTCCCCAGCGGGTTGCCGAGCCTTCCCGAGCCGGCAGCCGCCCCGATCACGCCTGAAGCCGTCAACGTGCTGGGAATTCCGCTCGCGCTGACGGACTACGACGCGACGATGGAGTGGATGGACGCCATGATCGCGCACCGCGAGCAGGGCTACATCTGCGTCGCCGCGACGCACACGGTGATGGCCTGCGACGAGGACCCCGAGCTGCGCGAGGCGGTGCTGAACTCGTCGCTGACGCTGCCCGACGGTCAGCCGCTCGTCTGGGCGATGAACGCGCTCGGCGGCGACCTCGACGATCGCGTCTACGGACCCGAGCTGATGGCGCGCTACTGCGAGCGCGCGGCCGACACCGGCACGCGCATGTATCTCTACGGCGGCCGCAACCAGGGCGCGCTCGTGCAGCTCGCGCTAAACCTGCGCCAGCGCTTCCCCGGCGTACGGATCGTCGGCGGCTACTCGCCCCCGTTCCGTGAGCTCTCCGAGGACGAGGAGGAGGCGATCGTCAACGAGATGAATCGCTCCAAGGCGGACGTCATCTGGGTCGGCGTCGGCGCGCCGAAGCAGGAGAAGTGGATGGCCGCGATGCGCGACCGGCTCGACGCGCCCGTGCTCGTCGGCGTCGGGGCGGCGTTCGACTTCCACGCCGGGCTCGTCCCGCAGGCGCCGGACTGGATGCAGGCCAACGGCCTCGAGTGGCTGTTCCGGATGGCGCAGGAGCCGCGCCGTCTCGGCCCGCGCTACGTGCGCTACAACCCGCGCTTCATCTCAGGCTTCGCGCGGCAGTACGCGCGTCACCGCCTGCTCGGCGACACCGGCGAACGATAGGTTTCCTACCCATGCCGGAGGTCGCCGTCATCGGGCTCGGCCGGATCGGGCTCCCGCTTGCCATCTCGTTCGCCGACCGCGGGCTGACCGTGCTCGGCGTAGACAAGGACGCCGAACGCCTGCAGGCGGTCCGCGACGCGCGGATGCCGTTCGAGGAGCCCGGCGCGCAGGACGCGCTCGATCGCGTCCACGCGGCCGGCACGCTGACCGTCTCCGACCGCGTCGCCGACGCCGCGCAGGCCGAGTACATCGTCATCACGCTCGGCACGCCGTCGTTCTCCCACGTCGAGATCGACATCTCCGACATCCGCTCCGCGCTCGACGACCTGCTCGGTCACCTGCGCGACGACCACACGATCGTCCTGCGCTCGACGATCGCGCCCGGCACGACGGACTTCGTCGCCGGCTACCTCGCCAAGCACCGCGGCTTCCGGATCGGCGAGGACGTCTTCGTCGCACACGCGCCCGAGCGGATCGCCGCCGGGCGCTTCTTCGAGGAGATCGACACGCTGCCGTGCATCGTCGGCGGCGTCGGCGAGGCGTCGAGCGAGCGCGTCGGCGCCCTCTTCTCCGTCTTCGGGGCGCCGATCGTCCACACGACGCCCGTGCAGGCCGAGCTCGCGAAGATCTGGACGAACATCCTGCGCTACGCGAACTTCGCGCTGCCCAACCTGCTGATGATGGACTGCGAGCAGCACGGCGCGAACGTCTTCGACGTCATCGAGCTGATCAACCGCGACTATCCGCGCGGCGGGATCGCGATGCCGGGCCTGACCGGCGGCACCTGCCTGCGCAAGGACTTCGCCTTCAGCGAGGAGCGCTCCAACGCGCCCGGCATGCTGCTCGCCGTCTCGCGCGTCAACGAGTCCGTGCCGCTGTTCCTCGTCGAGGGCATGAAGCGCCGGCTCGGCTCGCTGAACGGCCGCAAGATCGCGGTCCTGGGCCTCGCCTTCAAGGGCAACACCGACGACGAGCGCGACTCGCTCGCGCACAAGCTCGTGCGCCTGCTCGAGCGCGAGCTCGCCGACGTCGCCGTCCACGACCCGCGCGTGCCGACCCCGACGCCGCCGTTCGAGGAGACGGTCGCGGGCGCCGACGCGATCGTCATCGCCGCCAACCACAAGGAGTTCCTGGGGCCCGACGTGCTGCGCGCGGTCGCGGCGCTGGCCGGCGGCGACGCGCTCGTCGTCGACCCCTGGAACTGCTTCGCCGCCGGACAGGTGTTCGGCTACATCAACGAGCTGAGCGCGCTCGCGAACGGGCGCGTGGCGCTGCCGTGATCGTGATCCGAACCCGCGGGACGGCTCACTGGTGAGCCGCGTGCTGGTGACGGGCGGCGCCGGCACGATCGGCGCAGCCGTCGTCAGGCGCCTGCTGCGCGATCCGGACTACGAGGTACGCGTCTCCGACCAGCGGCCGGCGCCGCAGTGGATGCGCGAGGGCTGCGAGGTCCACACCGGCGACCTGCGCGACCACGCCCAGGCGCTCGAGGCGATGGACGGCTGCACCCACGTGATCCACCTGGCCGCGATCGTCGGCGGGATCGCGAACTTCCACAGGCTTCCGCACACGCTGACATCAGTCAACAACGCGCTCTACGACGCGATCATCCAGGCCGCGCTCGACCACGGCATCGAGCGCTTCGTGTACGTGTCCTCCTCGATGGTCTTCGAACGCGCGACGCAGTACCCGACGACCGAGGAGCACGTCCGGGAGACGCCGATGCCGCGCTCGGCCTACGGCTTCTCGAAGATGGCCGGCGAGGTCTGGTGCCGCGCCGCGCACGACGAGCACGGCCTGCCCTACACGATCTGTCGCCCGTTCAACGCCTACGGCCCGGGCGAGATGCCCGACGACGAGCCGGGCATCGCGCACGCCGTGCCCGACCTCATCCGCAAGGCGCTCTCGGGCCAGCACCCGCTGCAGATCTTCGGCTCGGGCGAGCAGACGCGCACGCTGACGCACATCGACGACATCGCCGACGGCGTCGTCGCCGCGATGTCCTCGCCCGCCGGTCTGCACGAGGACTTCAACATCTCCGCGTCGCAGGAGCTGACCGTCGCCGAGATCGCGCGGATCATCTGGGACGCCTGCGGCCGCGACCCGGAGGCGTTCGAGCTCGAGCACCTGCCGTCGTTCAGCGTCGACGTGCAGCGCCGCTGGCCGAGCGTCGAGAAGGCCAAGCGCGTGCTGGGCTGGGAGGCGCAGATCGACGTGCGCGAGGGCATCGGTCAGACGGTCGACTGGCTGCGCGAGCGGCTCTCGACGGCGTAGCGCTCAAGACGCGCGGGGCGCCGGAGCGCGTGATCGCGCCACCGGCGCCCGCAGCACCGCGCCTCTCCCCCAGTCAAGCGTTGCGCACCCTATCGCTCGATCGCGCCTTCGCGCAAGCCGAGTTTGCGAGCTACTGCGTCGGCGCGCCGTGGAGCGCCGCGTACGTCAGCCGCAGGCCGTCATCGATCGGCGTGCGCGAACGCCAGCCGAGCAGCTCGTGGGCGCGCGTCGCGTCAAGGCACGAGCGCTCGATCTCGCCGAGGCGCGCGGGCGCCAGCTGCGGCTCGGGCGCCCCCGGGCCGTGCAGGCCGGCGAGCATGCGGACGAGCTCGAGCACGGAGGTCTCCTCCTGCGTGCCGACGTTCACGAAGCCGACGTCCTGCGTCTCGCCGGCGCGGATCAACGCGTCGACGAGATCGCCGACGTAGACGTAGTCGCGCGTCTGCGTTCCGTCGCCGAAGATCGTCGGGCTGACGCCCTCCCTGAGCAGCCGGCAGAAGATCGCGATCACGCCGGCCTCGCCGTGCGGGTCCTGACGCGGGCCGTAGACGTTGCCGAAGCGCAGCGCGATCGTCGACATCCCGTAGAGGCGCTCGTACAGCCCGAGGTAGAGCTCCGCGCAGAGCTTGCTCTGCCCGTAGGCGGCCATCGGCAGCGCCGGCTCGGTCTCGGGCGTCGGCAGGACGTCCGTCTCGCCGTAGATCGCGCCGCCGGTCGAGGCGAATACGACCCGCGGGGGGCTCGTCGCGCTCGCCGCTCGCGCGGCCTCGAGCACGTTGATCGTGCCCTCGACGTTCGTGCGCGCGTCGAACGCCGGGTCGGCGAGCGAGCGGCGAACGTCGACCTGGGCGGCGAGGTGGAAGACGACCCGCGGTCGCGCCGCGGCGACGATCCGCGCGAGCGCGTCGGCGTCGCGGACGTCGGCGCGCTCGAGCAGCCCGCCGCCGTCGAGCGCGGCGGCGATGTTCGACTCGCGGCCGCTGGACAGGTCGTCGACGATCGTGACATCGTCGCCGCGCTGCAGGAGGGCGTCGGCGAGGTGCGAGCCGATGAAGCCGGCGCCTCCGGTGACGAGCGTCCGCATGCGGCCGCCGAGTCTAGCCGGGTCCGGTCGCGCCCGGATCCGGCGCGCGGACGCCCGTGAGATACCCTCGTTTGACGTTCGGAGGCCGAGGGGTAGGCGTTCGTCAGCGCCCCAACACGACCAGGAGCAGGCATGAAACTTCCGCTGCGCCAAGACAAGAAGCGAGACCAGGCGCTCGACGCCGCTGCGTCCGTCGCGAAGACATGGTCTGAGTGGCGGCTGGGATCGCGCGCGTCGAAGACCGTGGTCAAGGGCGCCAAGCAGGCCGCCAAGACCGCCAAGAAGGCGACGAAGCGCTCGAAGCGCTCGCCGCTGACGAGCGCCGTGAAGGGCACCCCGCTGAGGATCGCGGGCGCGATCGCGCTCGTCGGCGGCGTCGGTGCCGCGATCGCGAAGAAGCTCAAGGGCGGCGGCCACGCCGAACCGCTCTACACGCCGCCCCCGCCGCCGCCCGCCACGTTCGACCCGCCCGCCGCGATCGCCGACATGCCCCCGCTGCCGCCGACTCCGCCGACTCCGGTCGCGCTCGAGGACCTCGTGCCCGCCGAGCCGGCGGCGCCCGCGGCTGACGAGGCGCCGGCGAGCGAGCCCGCCGCCGAGCCCGCCGCCGAGCCCGAGCCCGAGCACGAGGCGGTCGCGCCCGCGCCCGAACCCGAGCCCGATGCCGCGGACGACGACACCGCGGCCGCCGCCGAGGCATCGGACGCGATCAGCGACGAAGCGGACGCCGCCGCGACGAGCAAGGACTCCGCCGACGGCGCCGGCGACGACGCACCCGTGGAGAAGGGCAAGAGCAAGAGCAAGAGCTGATCAGCCCGGCGATGGCGCGCAGCGGTAGAGCGTGCCCGTGCGGGAGATGCAGCCGCGCGTGACGGTCGGCTTGGAATGCCTGCGAATCGCCATGCGCTGGTAGATGCCGGGCCCCTTGCGCGTCACACGCACGGTGATGGTCGCTCCGGGGGAGAAGCGGCGCTTGCTGCCGAACGAGCGCGTCAGGCTCGTCGGCGACCGCCGCATGTGCTTGACGATCCGCCGCTTGAAGACGCAGCCCCTGCCGGCGCAACGCACGTCGAGCCTGGCGCCGACGGGTGCCCGCACGCGCAGGCTCAGCAGCGTCGTGTCGCGCGCCGAAAGCTTCCATGTCGCGAGCACGAGCGCCTTGAACGGCGCTTTCGATGTGGCCGCCGACGGCGTGCCCGGCGTCGTCGACGGCGGCGTGCCGGATGGCGGCTCGGGGGTGGCGGGGGCCGGCGCCGGCTGCGCGGCGAGCGCCGCGGTGCATGGGCTTGTCGTTGCCTCGACCAGTCGCCCCAGCTCGCCCGAGCGCTGCACGACGTAGATCCGCCCGCAGGCGTCCTCAGCGAACGAGACGACCTTCGAGAAGCCGAGCACGATGCCGGTGGACGCGTCGCCGGCACCGCTGCTCGGCACGATCGAGCGGATGTCGCCGATGCAGTAGTCGGCGTAGACGTAGCGACCGGCGAGGCTCGGCAGCGTCGGATCGCGCGCGACGTAGCCGCCGGTGATCGCGCAGCCACCGCCGCCGTGACCGTACTCGAACACCGGCGCGACGTGGCCCGGCGCCGGGCACGGCTGCGCCGCGCCCGGGCTCGGCTGCGCGCCCTCGTAGCAGCGCCAGCCGAAGTTCGCCCCGCGCCCGCGCGTCGCGGAGTAGTCGACCTCTTCGGCGGTGTCCTGACCGGGGTCACCGATCAGCAGCGCGCCGTTGGAGCGGTCGAACGAGAAGCGAAACGGGTTGCGCAGCCCGTAGGCGTAGATCTCGCCGCGCGCGTCGGCGCGGCCGACGAACGGGTTGTCTGGGGGGATCGTGTAGCCGCCCGCCTGGCCCGGGTCGATCCGCAGCAGCTTGCCGAGCAGCGCCGTGCTCTGCTCGTCGTCGCTGCCGCCGCGGATCAGCGTCTGCCCGTTGCGATCCGGATCGTTCTCGCCGCCGCCGTCTCCCGTGCTGACGTACAGCAGCCCGTCGGGTCCGAAATGGAGGTCCCCGCCGTTGTGCTCATGGCGCAGGCTGTGCTCGATCCTCAGCACGAGCGCGCGCTGCGGGGAGGCCACGTTGGGATCCGCCGAACGGTGCCAGAGGTCGACGCGGATGTCGCCGCCGAGATCCGTCGAGTACGTGAAGAACCGTCCCGACTGGGCGTAATCGGGGGCGAACGTCATCGACAGTAGGCCGCGCTCACCGTCGGTCGAGAGCTCGGTAGGCGGGATCGTGAGGAAGGGCGCCGGCAGGGTGACGCCGTTGTCGACGATGCGGACGATGCCGCCGCGCTCGACGACGAACAGCCGGTGGTCGCCGGCCGGGCTCGTCGCGGCGATCGGGAACGTGAAGGTGCCGACCGGCTCGAGGCTCACCGCCTGCGCCGCGGCCGGGAACAGCAGGGCCGCGAGCACTCCTAGCCAGACACGCAACGCAGCGAACCTACAGCGACTCGTAGACCGCGCCCAGCGCCGGCGCGACCGCCGCCGGCGAGGCGACCTCGAGCACGCGCCGGCGCCCCTGCTCGCCGGCCTCGGCATCGCCGAAGCGCCGGCGCGCCGCGATCGCCAGCGCGGCGGCGTCGCCGGGCGCGACGAGCCCGGCCGGATCGCACAGCTCCGGCAGCGCGCCGATCGCGCTCGCGACGAGCGGCAGGCCGGCGGCCATCGCCTCGGCCGCGGCGAGGCCGAACGTCTCCGCCGAGCGCGACGGCACGATCGCAAGCCCCGCCGTCGCCCGCAGTCCACGCAGCGCCGCCGCATCGACGCGGCCGGTGAACGTCGTTCGCGTGCCGCTCGCCTGCTCCTCCAGCGCGGCGCGCTCGGGCCCGTCGCCGGCGATCACGAGCGGCAGGCGCGCGGCCGCGCAGGCCGCGATCGCGACGCCGACGCCCTTCTCGGGCGCCAGTCGCGAGACGACGAGCGCGTGCTCGCCGCCGGCCGCGGTCGAGCGCTCGACGACCTCGCGCACGACATGGCCGACGACGTGGACCGGGAGGTCGAGCGGCGCGCCGAGCGCGCGCAGCCGGGCGAGCGCGAAGGCGCTCGGCACGACGACGGCGTCGGCGTGCTCGAGCAGGCGCCGTTGCCAGAGCGCGAGCGCAGCGCCGTAGACGGCGGCCTCGGCGCCGGTGCCGCGGCAGTTCAGGCGCACGCCCGGCAGCGTGTTCGCGCCGTGGCAGCGCGTGCAGTCCGCGCCGCGCGTGAAGCACGTGCCGACGGCGCAGACGAGGCGGTAGTTATGGACGTGCAGCACCGTCCGCGCGCCGGCCGCTCGCGCCGCCGCGAGCGCGCGCCAGCCGAGCGAGGGGTGCAGGTTGTGGGCGTGCACGACTCGCGCGCCGCTGCGGCGCACCGCTTCTGCGACGCGCTCGGGGGCGAGACCTCCGCCGAGCAGGCCGGCGGCGGCACGTGCGCGGCCGATCCGCGCGCTGTCGCGCGCGAGCAGCTCGGCGTCCTCGCCGAGCTGTTCACGCACGAGCGACAGCAGGTCCTCGACGACACGCTCCTCGCCGCCGGTCGTCCGGTAGCGGTTGTGCAGAAAGAGGATCACGACCCTCGCAAACCTAGACTCTGCCGCGACATGGAGCCGACGGCGAGCATCATCGTGCCGACGCGCCTGCGCGCGGGGTACCTCGACGTCGCGCTGGCGTCGATCGCGCCGCAGGCCGCCGCTGCCGGGGCCGAGCTGGTCGTCGTCGACGACGGTCCCGACGAGCCCACCCGCGTCACCGCGCAGCGCCACGGCGCGCGCTACGTCGCACACGAAGCGTCGCGCGGCCTGAACGCCGCTCGCAACAGCGGGATCGACGCCGCCGCGGCGGACCTGCTCGTCTTCGTCGACGACGACGTCGAGGTGCGCCCCGGCTGGCTCGACGCGCTGCTCGCCGCCGACGCCGCGGCGGCGCCCGAGGTCGGCGTCCTGACGGGCCCGATCCACGCACGCTTCGAGGATCACCGGCTGCGCTCGTGCGGGCGTGAGGACCCGCCGATCACGACGCAGGACCACGGGCCCGAGGACCGCGACGTCTTCGCGGCGTGGGGCGCGAACATGACGCTGCGGCGCTCGGCGATCGCGCGCGCCGGCCGCTTCGACGAGGCGCGCGAGCTGTACGGCGACGAGCAGGAGTGGCAGGGCCGGCTGCGCGCCAGGGGCGGGCGGATCCGGTACGTCGCGGCGGCGGCGCTCGACCATCGCCGCGCCGGTGACGACGCGCGCCTGCGCTCGCTCGCCGCCGCCGCCTACCGGCGCGGCGGGGCCAGCCGGCGCTTCGACGTCTTCAAGCGCGCCGAGCCCTCGCTGCCGCACGAGCTGCGCGTGCTCGCCGGCTGCGCCCTGCACACGGTCCGCTTCGCGTGCCCGAACGGGATCGTGCTGACGGCGCACCAGCTCGGTCGGCTGCGCGCGGCGCTCGCCGGCGGCGACCTCGCGGTGGCGCCCGATCCGGACTTCCTGTCGGGCGAGAGCGGGACCGTGCGTGGCCTGCGCCGCCCGCTGATGCGCGCGCTCGACGCAGGGCTCGACCTCGAGGCGCGCCGCCGCACGCGCCGCATCGACCGCGCCGCCGGCGATCGTGCGCAGGCGCAGGCGCGCGTGCTCGTGCTCGGCGTGCAGCGGCCGGGGCGGTTGATGAGCGCGGCGCGCGCCGAGCTTCACCGCACGCGCCACGCGGTGACGATGCACACCGTCGCGATGGGCGACGCCGGCAAGTTCGAGCACCTCAACGCGCTCCTGGCGGAGCATCCGGCGGCGGGGTATGACTGGCTGCTCGTCGTCGACGACGACGTCGTCCTGCCGCCGCGTTTCTTGGACCGCTTCCTGTGCTGCGCGCAGGACGCCGGGCTGCTGCTCGCGCAGCCCGCCCACCGGCGCCACTCGCACGCCGCCTGGGCGGCGACGCGGCGCCTGCCGGGCGGCGCGGTGCGCGAGTCGCGCTTCGTCGAGATCGGGCCGGTGACCGCGTTCGCCGCGCCGCTGTTCGACGTCCTGCTGCCGTTTCCGGACCTGCGCATGGGCTGGGGGCTCGACGTGCACTGGGGCGCGCTCGCGCTCGAGCGCGGCTGGCGCGCGGGGATCGTCGACGCGACGCCGATCCTCCACGCGACGCCCGTCGGCGGCGGCTATCAGCGCGCGGCGGCGGTCGCCGAGGCGCAGGCGTTCCTCGCCGACCGGCCCTACGTCACGCGCGCGCAGGCGCGCTGGACGCGGCGCATCGCATGACGATGAAGGTCGCGATCGTCGCGGAGTTCTATCCGCGCGCGGCCGATCCGGTGCTCGGCCTGTGGGCCCACCGCCAGACCCTCGCCGCGCGCGACGCGGGGGCCGACGTGCGCGTGCTCGTGCTCCATCGTCCGCTGCCGTCGCTCGCGGCGGTCCGCGGCGGCAGCGCGACCGCGGCCGGGGCGGCGGCCCGCGCGCTCGCGCAGCCGCTGCACGCGACGCTCGACGGCATCGACGTCACGTACGTGCCGTTCCTCGCGCCGCCGCGACCGCAGACGTACGGCCAGTGGGGGCGCTGGGCGGCGCCCTCGCTGGCGTTCGCGCTACGCGCGCTGCGGCGCGACTTCCGCTTCGACCTCGTGCACGCTCACAACGCCGTCCCGGCCGGCGAGGCCGTGCGCCGTGCGGGCCTGCGCGCGCCGTGCGTCGTCTCGGTGCACGGCGGCGACATCTTCCACACGGCGCCCGGATCGCGCGCCGGCGGCGAGGCCGTGCGCGCGGCGCTCGGACGCGCGCGGCTCGTGATCGCCAACAGCGCCGGGATCGAGCAGCGCTGCCGCGAGCTCGGCGCGCCCGCGACGCGAGTCGTGCGGCTCGGCACCGATCTGCCCGCGCAGCGCGCCGAGCCCTACCCGGCGCCGACCGTCGTGACGACCGCGCACGTCCATGCGCGCAAGCGCCACGCCGACGTGCTGCGCGCCGTCGCGCGGCTGCGCGAGCGCCATCCGGAGCTGCGCTACCTCGTGATCGGCGACGGACCGGAGGTCGAGCGCCTGCGCGCGCTGGCGGCGGGGCTCGGGATCGCCGACGCGCTCGAGCTCGCGGGCCAGCTGCCCGGGGAGGAGGCGCTCGCGCGCACCCGCCGCGCGACGCTGTTCGCGATGCCGTCGACGGACGAGGCGTTCGGCGTCGCCTACATCGAGGCGATGGCGGGCTGGCTGCCGGCGATCGCCGCCGACGGCGAGCCGGGGCCGCTCGAGATCCTCTCGATGGGCAGCGGCATCACGCTCGTCGCGCCGGGCGACGACGCGGCGATCGCGGCGGCGATCGACGCGCTGCTGTGCGACCCGGCGACGCTGCGGGCGGCCGGCGATCGCGCCCGCGCAACGGTCGAGCGCGCCTTCTCGTGGCCGGCCTGCGGCGCGGCGACGGTCGCCGCCTACGAGGCGGCGCTGCGCGCGGAGGGCACGCGGTGAAGCCCGTCCTGTTCGTCACGAACCACGTCCCGCCCGATCGCGTCGGCGCGTTCGCCGCGCTGCACCGCCGCGAGCCGCTCGAGCTCGCGCTGTTCGGCGGGCGCTCGATCCACGCGACCGCCGCCGTCGACGACCCCGGCGTGCCGCACCGCGTCGTCACGCAGCGCGAGATCCGCGCGCTCGCCGCGTCGGGCAGCTACCGCGCCGTCGTCTGCGGCACAGCCGGCCGCGTCGCACTGCCGGCGGCCTGGCAGGGGGCGCGGGCGGCGCGCACGCCGTTCGTGCTGTGGAGCGCGCTGTGGGCGCATCCGCGCACCCCCGCGCACGTCGTCGCGGGCGCTCCGCTGCTGGCCGCGCTGTACCGGAGCGCGGACGCGATCGTCGCCTACGGCCCGCACGTAGCGGCGTTCGCGCGGGCGCGCGGCGCGCGCAACGTCCACGTCGCGCCGCAGGCCGTCGACAACGGCTACTGGAGCGCGCATGTCGCCCCCGATCGGCAGTCCTCGTTCCTCGCTGTGTTTCTCGGACGGCCGGGCCGGGCAAAAGGCGCCATGGTGCTGCTCGATGCCTGGCGTCAGTCAGGCCTCGGTGCATCAGCCGCCGCGCTCGTCCTCGTCGGTGCGGGATCCGGGCCCCCTCGGCTCCCCACCGGCGGCGCGGTGGTGTTCGTCGGCCTGCAGCCGCCCGAGCAGGTCCGCAACTTCCTGGCGGCCGCGGACGTTTGCGTCATACCGTCCCTGCGTACGCGCGGCTTTCGCGAGCCCTGGGGACTCGTCGCCAACGAGGCCATGAACCAGTCGACCCCCGTCATCGCAAGCGAAGAGGTCGGGGCCGCCGCCGGCGGACTCGTGCGCCACGAGCGCAACGGGCTCGTCGTGCCCGCCGACGACGTCGGCGCGCTGGCGGGCGCGCTACGACGCCTGCACGACGATCCGCCGCTGCGCGCGGCGCTCGGCGCCAACGCCCGCCGCGACGTCGCCGCCTACACGTTCGACGCCTGGGCGGCCGGCTTTTGCAGCGCGCTGGCCTCGCTACGGTGACCCGCTCGATGCGCTGCAAGCTTGCTCTCGCGATGACCCTGGCCCTGCTCGGCCCGGTCACGGCCGCGCATGCCTCGGGCCTGAGCGTGATCCGCGACTGCACGTTCGACGAGGTCATGGCGAAGACGTACACGCAGCGCGAGTACCGCGACGCGCTGCGCGAGCTGGCCTCCGACAGCGACCAGTACAACAACTGCCGCGACGTCATCCGCCGCGCCCAGAGCGCGGCGCTCGCGGGCGCGCGCAAGCCGAAGTCCAAGGGCTCCGACGGCGCAAGCAGCGGCGGCGGGAGCGCGGGTCGCGGCGGTGGCAGCGACGGCGGCGCGGGCGCGATCGGCAGCGCGCCGGCCGCCACGCAGCTCGACGAGGCCACGAAGCTCGAGCGCAGCGCGGTGCAGCGCGCGCGCACGGTGCCCGGCGGCGCCGTGTCGCTCGACGACACCGCCGTCGACCCCGCGAGGGTCGGCACGGTCCCGCGCGTGAGCCAGGTCTCCGACCTGCCGGCCCCGCTCGTCGTCCTGCTCGCGCTGCTGCTGGCCGGAACGCTCGCGCTCGCCGTCCTGCGCATCCGACGCCTTGTCGACGCACGGCGCGCTTGAGGACGCGGGCCGCGTCGGCGCGCTGAGCGTCCCGACGCCCGCGGTCCACGGCCTGCTCACCGCAGGCCTGGCGGCGTTCATCTGCGCGATCGCGTTCGTCGCCGACGGCGGGCTCAACGTCGACCGCACGACGCCCGCCGAGATCGCGCTGATCCTCGGCGGCGGGGTCGCGGTGGCGGGCGCGCTGCTGCTGTCACCGCGACGGGAGCGGATCTGGGGAGCCGTCCCGCTCGTCCTGCTGCTCGCGCTGGCGGGGCTGACCGCGCTCTCGATCACGTGGGCCGCGAGCCCGTCCGAGGCGTGGCTCGAGTGCAACCGCACGCTCGCCTACGGCGCGGTCTTCGCCGGCGCGGTCGCGCTCGCCCACAGCGTGCCCGGCCGCTGGAGCGCGCTGCTCGGCGCGGTCACGCTGTCGGCCGTCGCGATCAGCGCCTACGCCGTGCTGACGAAGATCCTCCCCGCTGCGCTGAACCCCGACGAGATCTACGCCCGGCTGCGCGAGCCGTTCGGCTACTGGAACAGCGTCGGCCTGGCGGCCGCGCTCGGCGTGCCCGGCTGCCTGTGGCTGGGCACGCGGCGCAGCGGGCACCAGGCGCTCAACGCGCTCGCCTACCCGGCGCTCGGACTGCTCGTGCTGACGATGCTGCTGTCGTTCTCGCGCGGTGCGGTGCTGGCGGCGGCGCTCGGCGCGGCCTTCTGGTTCACGACGGTGCCGCGCCGCCTGCGCGGCGCGGCCGTGCTGATCGTGGGCGCCGTCGGCGGCGCGATCGTCGCCGCCTGGGTGTTCTCGCAGGAGGCGCTGAGCGACGACCGCGTCGCGCTCGCGCTGCGCGAGCAGGCCGGCCTGCAGCTCGGGCTGTTGCTCGTCGTGATGCTCGGCCTGCTGGCGCTCGGCGGGCTCGCGATCGGCTTCGTGCGCGCAAGCTACACGCCGAGCCTGCAGCTGCGCGACCGCGCCGGCGTCGCGCTGCTCGTCGCGCTCGCGCTGCTGCCGATCGGCGGGCTCGTCGCGCTGACGCTCGGCGACCGCGGCCTGTCGGGCTCGATCTCCGCCCGCTGGGAGCAGCTCACCGACCCCGCGGCACCGCTGCCGGGCAACGACACGAGCCGGCTGACCGCATCGGGCAGCGTGCGCGCGCGCTATTGGGACGAGGCGTTGCGGATCTTCGGCGACAACCCCGGCGTCGGCGTCGGCGCGGGCGGCTACGCGATCGTGCGCAAGCGCTACCGCAACGCCGACCAGGCCGTGCGTCACGCGCACGGCTACGTCGTCCAGACGCTCGCCGACCTCGGCCTCGCGGGGCTCGCCGTGAGCCTCGCGCTGCTCGCCGCGTGGCTTGCCGGCGCGGTCCGCGCGACCGGCCTGCGGCGGCGCGATCGCGGGCGGCCATACTCGCCCGAGCGGATCGGGATGCTGACGCTGTTCGCCGTCGTGATCGTCTTCGGCGTGCACTCGTTCGTCGACTGGACGTGGTTCGTGCCCGCGAACGCCGTCGTCGCGCTGCTCGCCGCCGGCTGGATCGCCGGGCGCGGGCCGCTCAGCGAGCGCGAGGACGTCGCCGACGGCAGCGGCGACGCGGGCGACGGCCGCCGCCTCGTCGAGCGCCTGCGGGGCGGCATGGGCGAGCGTTTGCGCGCCATCTCTGCGGCCGCCGCCGTGCTGATCGTGCTCGTCGCGGCGTGGACCGTGTGGCAGCCGCTGCGTGCCGACACGACCGTGCAGAACGCGCTCGACGCGCTCGATCGGGGCGACGTCGACGGTGCGCGCGCCGCGGCGCGCCACGCGCGAGCGATCAACCCGTTGTCGCTGGATCCGCCGTACGCGCTGGCGACGATCGAGAGGCGCGCGGGCCAGAACGCGGCCGCGCGCCGCGCGCTGCGCGCCGCCGTCCGCCTGCAGCCGGCGAACCCCGATCCGTGGGTGCGCCTCGCCGAGCTCGAGTTGAATACGCTCAAGTCTCCGCAGCGCGCGCTGACGGCGATCCGCCCGGCGCTCTATCTCGACCCCCGATCTTCCGACGCCGTTGCCGTGTTCCTTGCAGCGCAACGGCAGCTCCCAGCATCTTGAAACCACTTCGCTCACTCATCGCCGCCCTCCTTCTGCTGGCGGCCCTGCCGTCTTTCGCGCTGGCGTCCACGACCCAGGAGTCGACCTTCCAGGACGACCCGCTGCTCGTCTACGGTACGCCCGAGCAGGTCAACTCGACGCTCGACACGCTGCGCGACTTCGGCGTCGACCGGATCCGCGTGTCGGTCTTCTGGCGCGTCGTCGCGCCGGCCAACGACCAGGAGCTGAAGCCGATCTTCGACGCGACCGATCCGGCGCAGTACCCGGCCGAGCACTGGGAGGCGTACGACCGCGTGATCCAGGGAGCGCAGGCGCGCGGCATCGGCGTCAACCTGAACATCACGTCGCCGGTGCCGCGCTGGGCCGCGACGGCCTCGCCGCGCGACGACCTGCAGACGACCTTCGGCCCCAACCCCGATGAGTTCGGAAAGTTCATGCGCGCCGTCGGGACGCGCTACAGCGGCACGTACGCCGGCCTGCCGCGGGTCGACTACTGGTCGATTTGGAACGAGCCCAATCAGGCCGGCTGGCTGACGCCGCAGTGGGGCCCGGACCCGCGCAACGGCAAGAAGTTCGTCGACGCGGCGCCATCGCTGTACCGCAACCTGCTCGCCAACGCATGGCAGGGCCTCGCCGACACGGGCCACGGCAGCGACACGATCCTGATCGGCGAGACCGCGCCGCAGGGCACCGCGAAGGACAAGGGCCTCTCGCGCTCGATCGACGCGCTGAAGTTCATCCGCCGGATGTACTGCCTCGACGACAACCTCAACGTGATCCGCGGCGCGCATGCTTCCGTCCGCGGCTGCCCCGGCGACATCGCCACGTTCGTCGCGCAGAATCCCGCTCTCTTCCGCGCGACCGGCTACGCGCATCACCCGTATGCGCTGCTGACGCCGCCGTCCGTGCGATCGAAGAATTCCGACTGGGTCTCGATGGGCGACCTGCGCGCGCTCAGCCGCGAGCTCGCGCGCATCTACCGGCGCTACGGCCAGAAGACGCAGTCCAAGCGCGGCGTCCCGCTGTACCTGACGGAGTACGGCTACCAGACGAGGCCCGACCCGGTCACGCGCGTGCCGTTCTCGAAACAGGCCGCGTGGATCAACGAAGCGGAGTACATCGCCTACCGCAACCCGAACGTGCGCGCCGTCAACCAGTTCCTGCTCGTCGACGACGCTCCGGTCGCGGGCGAGAAGAACCAGCGCCTCGCCTATCGCACCTTCCAGAGCGGGCTGCAGCTGCTGACCGGCAAGCGCAAGCCGTCCTACAACGCCTACATGACGCCCCTCTTCCTCAAGCAGAACCGCGTCCGGCGCGGGCGCTCGGTCGGCATCTTCGGTGCCCTGCGGCCGGCGGCGCCCGGAGCCGAGGTCGTCGCCGAGCTGCAGTTCCGCCCGCGCGGCTCGAAGCGGTGGACGACGCGCAAGCGGATCACCGTCGGCGGCCCGCGGCACTACTTCGAGACGCGCCTGCGGATCACGTCCAGCGGTCACGTCCGGATCAGCTGGCAGAACGGCGCGCGCAAGCTCGTCAGCCGCTTCGCCGCGGTCGTAGCGATCCGCTAGCGCCTGGGGCGCGTCGTCGCGTCGTCGCGTCGCCCGGCGTACGGGTGGGCGCGATCGCGAGCGGACGGCATCGATGACGGAAGCCGCCGTGTGGAGCTGTCCTGCCTTGTACGTCTCACAGACGCATTAGTCAGGACACGACGCCGGACTGAGTCGACCTCTGAGCGGCCGCGAGCGTTCGAACCCACCCTCCTCAGTGATCCGTTCACAAGCGCAGGCGCCCGCCAACAGCGACGTAGTTGAGCCGGCCCGCCAGCGCCGCCCGCGCCGCCCGCGCCCGAGCGCTAGCGCGTGCCCGCCACCGGCTGCGTCGGGGCGCCGTCGACGAGCTCGGCCGGCAGCGCGCCCGGGCCGCCCATGCGGCGCACGCTGATCAGCAGCTGCTCGTACTCGTCGGTGACCGCGTCCCACGAGTAGCGCCGCGCACGCTCGCGGGCGCGGGCACGGTAGTGCTCGACGAGCCCGGGCTCGTCGAACAGGCGCTCGAGCTGCGTCGTCAACGACGGTACGCCCTGCTTGCCGGAGAACGTCAGGCCCGCGTCGCCGACCGTCTCGACGTTTGGCGCGTGATCGTTGACGAGCACGCAGTTGCCCGCCGCGAGCGCCTCGAGGATGACGGGGTGCGTGCCGCCGACCTCGGTCGGCGCGCAGAAGATGTAGGCGTGGCGCTGCAGCTCCCAGTAGCCGCGGCCGAAGACGTAGCCGGGGAAGACGACGCGCGGGTCGCCGGCGCGGCGGACCTGCCGGATGTAGTCGTGCGCGTACGGCGCGCCGCCGACGATGACGAGCTTCATCCCCTTCGCGCGCTCGCCCGAGATCCGGCTGAACGCCTCGACGAGCACGTGCGGGTTGTTCTCGGGCTCGAGGCGGCCGACGAAGAGGATGTACTTGCGCGGCTCGAGGCCGAGGCGCTCGAGCGTCTCGGTGCCCTCGTGGCCGGGATCCTCGACCCCGTAGGGAACGACGCCGATCCGCCGTCCGTAGCGGTGCTCGAAGATCTCGGCGACGGCGTGCGAGTCGGTGATCGCGGTGTCCGACCAGCGCGGCGCGTTGCGCTCGGCGAAGCGCAGGTAGGCCTTCGCGAACGCCGGCCACTTCGAGCGGTCGGAGTCCAGCCCGTCGACGTTGATCACCGTCGGGATCCCGGCGCCGCGCGTGACGAGGCACATCGGGCTGTTGCCGGCGATGAAGAACAGCGCGACGTCGGGCCGCAGCCGGCGCGCCGCATGCAGCGAGGACAGGAACGTGTGCGTGAACGTGTCGAGGTACTTGTTGCGCACCGCCGGGATGTGCACGAGGCGCGCGCCCTTGTGCTCCTTCAGGCGCCGGTCGACGACGTGCGGGCGGCAGTAGACGATCACCTCGTGGCCACGCTCGGTGAGCCGGCTGGCGAGCTGCTCGGCGGCCGTCTCGAAGCCGCTGTAGGAGGCCGGGATCCCGCGCGTGCCGAGGATCGCGACCCTCATCGGTCGCGGTCCGTCGCGGCGCAGATCGCACGTTCAGGCATCGCCAGCCAGCGTATAGGCCGCGATGTGGGCGCGCGCCGAAGCCCGCCAGGAGAACTGCGCGGCGCGGGCCAGTCCGCGGGCCGCGAGCGACGCGCGCAGCTTGGGCTCGGCGGCGACCCGCGCCAGCGCCTGCGCGAGACCGTCGGCGTCGTAGGGGTCGACGTAGAGCGCCGCGTCGGCGCAGGTCTCCGCGAGCCCCGGCGAGCGCGCGGCGATCACCGGCACGCCGGCGTGCATCGCCTCCAGCGGCGTCAGGCCGAAGCCCTCGTGCAGCGCCGGATGGACGAGCGCGGCGGCGCCGGCGAGCAGCGTCTCGAGCTCGGGCGCGGGCTCGCAGCGCACGCCCTCCTGGGCGCTGCGCGCGGACCCGGCAAGGACGAGGCCGAGGGCATCCGCAGCGGCGAGCCGGCGGTAGCGCGCGTGGGCGTCGAGCAGCAGTCCGAGGTTCTTGCGCGGCTCGTCGTCGCCGACGTAGAGGAAGTGCTCGGCGTGCCCGCCGCCGACGCGCGGCTCCTGGCCCGGCCCGTGCGCCGCGACGACGATCCGAGCGCCATCCAGGCCCCAGCGCGCGAGCGCGTCGCGGCGCGTCGTCTGCGACACGCAGATGACCGCGTCGGCGCCGCGCGCCGCGCGCCGGTGCGTGACCTGCGCCCAGCGCCGGA
This sequence comes from uncultured Actinomycetes bacterium, assembly GCA_963780585.1. Lineage (GTDB taxonomy): Bacteria > Actinomycetota > Thermoleophilia > Solirubrobacterales > Solirubrobacteraceae > CADCVQ01. The sequence goes on along the minus strand of CAWADD010000011.1, from coordinate 302,798 downwards.
AGGCCGCTGAGAAGCAGTCGGGCAGGCGCTCGAAGGCGAGGTCGTGGACGGTGACGACCTGCGGGCACGGCGCGCGCTGGGCGAGCGCCGGCAGCGGATGATGCAGGACATCGGCGCGCACGTCGCGCGCCCGTCGCGGCAGCTCGAGCTGCGTCCACCACGCGTCGTGCGCGAGGTTGCGGGCACTGCCCGCACCGCCGCCGGCGGGCGGTGGCCGGCGCTCGTCGGCGGCCTCGACGACGTCGATGCCGTCCGCCTGCAGCGCGCCGATCAGGCGCTCGAGGTAGACCGCGGTCCCGCTGCGCCCACGCAGCGCGTACGTCGTGTCGACGAGGACGCGCATCAGACCATCTAGCGGGTCGCCCGCGCGAGGATCGTGCTGCGCGCGAACACGCGGCCGCCGGCCACGCCGAGCTCGGCGACACGGAAGCCGAGCTCGTCGAGCAGCCTGCCGAGGGTGACCGGGGAGTAGAAGCGCAGGTGGTCCGAGCGCGGGTCGAAGTGGCGCTGGAACGCGCGCGGGCTGAGCGCCAGGCGCAGCATCGTGAGCGGTCCGTGGTGCGGCGTCGTCAGCAACAGCGAGCCGCGCGGCTTCAGCACGCGACGGACCTCCGACAGCCACGGCGCGACGTCGGCGACGTGCTCGATGACCTCGCCCGCCCAGACGAGGTCGACGGCGTTGTCGTCGACCGGCAGCGGCTCGCTGTCGCACCACAGCCGCGCGTCGAGCCCGGCCACGCGCTCGCGCGCGCGCCGCAGCGCCTCGGCGGCGACGTCGACGGCGATCACGTGCGCGCCGGCCTTCGTCAGCGCGGCGCTGAACTCGCCCGCGCCACAGCCGAGATCGAGCACCGTGGCGCCGCGCCGCGCGTGCGCGAGCAGGTAGGTGAGCCGCAGCGCGAGCTCCTCGGGTACCGCGTCCGGCGACACGGCTTCCCAGATCGCGTCGTGCAGCGCACTCTCCACCGCCGAAGTCTCGCATCGGCCCGCGCCCTGCGAGGATCGGCGGGTGCGGATCCTCGCGATATGTGCCGTCGCACACCCCGGCGGCGCCGAGATCGGGTTGCTGCGGCTCGCCAAGCGGCTGCTCGCCCGCGGCCATCAGCTGACGCTCGCGACGCCCGCGCCCGGTCCGCTCGACGACGCCGGCCTACCGGTCGTGCGGCTCGCGCTGGGCGGCCTGGAGCGCGGCGCCGGCGCGCGCGCGGCGGCGAGCTTTCCGCGCATCCGGCGGCTCGCCGCGGGCTATGACCTCGTCTACCTCAATGGCACCGTCAGCGGCCGGCTGCTGCCCGCCCTCGCGGGCCGCCACAGCGTGCTGCATGTGCACGACATCGTCGACCGCGTACCGCGCTTCTGGTCGATCGCCGACGCCGTGCTCGCCGACTCGCAGGCCGTCGCGGACCGGCTCACGGGCCTGACCGCCGACGTCGTCTACTGCCCGGTCGAGCTCGACGTTCCGCCGACGGCGGCGCCGTGGCCGGCGGGCGACGGTCCCGTCGTCGGCTTCGTGGGCCGGATCGAGCCGCGCAAGGGCCCGCTCGACCTCGTCCAGGCGGCGCCGCAGATTCGCGCCGGCGCGCCCGGCGTGCGGATCGTGCTCGTCGGCGACGACCCCTACGACAGCGCTCCGGAGTACGCCGAGCAGGTCCGCCAAGCGGAGGGCGTCGAGCACATTCCCTGGGTGCCCGACGGGGCGGCCGTGATGTGCCACCTCGACGTGCTCGTCGCGCCCTCGCGCCAGGAGCCGTTCGGCACCGTGCTGGCCGAGGCGATGGCGGCCGGCACGCCGGTCGTCGCGACGCGCGTCGGCGGCCTCGCCGAGGTCGTCGTCGACGGCGTGACGGGGCGGCTCGTGACACCGGGGCGCCCCGACGAGCTCGCCGCGGCGGTGCTCGAGGTGCTCGCGCAGCGCGAGCGGATGGGCGCCGCCGCCCGCGACCATGCCCAGCGCTTCGGCGCCGACGCCTACTCCGACCGCGTCGAGGCGATCCTGCTGCGCGCCGCGGGACAGGATCAGGCGTGAGCCGGCGCCCGTCGGTGGCCCGCCGGTGAGGGTCGTCTTCGACAGCCGCCCGGCGCAGGATCCGCGCGGCATCGGCCGCTATGCGAGGTGCCTGCTGGAGGCGCTGCGCGAGACGATCGACGAAGCCGACGAGCTCATCGAGGCGCACCGCCCGCGCCGCCGCGACGTCTACCACGCGCCCTGGATCGACGGCGCGCTGCTGCGACCGCCCTGCCCGCAGATCGTCACGCTGCACGACGTCGTCCCGCTCAAGCGCCCCAGCGAGTACCTGCGCACCGGGATCCGCTTTCGCATGCGCTACCTCGCCGTCGGGCGCTCGCAGCGTCTGATCGTGCCGACGGCCGTCGTCGCCCAGGAGGCGGCCGAGCACCTGCGCATCGAGGCCAGCCGGATCGTCGTCATCCACGAGGCGCCCGCGCCCGCGATGCGCCCGCGCGGCGCGAAGGAGATCAGCGCGGTTCGCGCGCGCTACGAGCTGCCCGAGGAGTACCTGCTGTGGGTCGGCGGGCTGCAGACGCCGGATCCGCGCAAGCGCGTCGCGGCGCTGGCGCGCACGCCGCGCGAGCTGCCGCTCGTGCTCGTCGGCGCGACGAAGCCGTGGGCCCACGAGCTGCCCGACGTCACGCTCACGGGACACGTGACCGACGATGAGCTCGCGGCGATCTACTCCGGCGCGCGGGCGCTCGTCTTCCCGTCCGACGACGAGGGCTTCGGGCTGCCGACGGTCGAGGCGCTGGCCTGCGGCACGCCGGTCGTCGCGACCGACATCCCGGTGCTGCGCGAGGTGCTGGGCGGGCGGGCGACGTTCGTCGGCGCCGGCGACCTCGAGGGCCTGCTCGCGGCGGGCGCCGCCGTTAAACGGCCGGCGCCCGCGCCGCCGGCCTGGACATGGGCCGATGCGGCGCGGGCGACGTGGCGCGTCTACTCAGACGCCAGCGGGGACTAGCTCGCGCTCCGGATCTTCCGAAGGCACGGTTTCCTTCTCGGTCTCCGTCTCCCAGTCGATGCGTGCGCGGTCGAACGCGGCCCAGTCGATGCCGGACTCGTCCTTCTCCTCGGCACGCTGTGCCCACTTCGGGATCTCGAGGACCATGTCGTCGCTCGGCTCCGGATCGGGGTCGTCCGGCTCGGCCTCGTCGTCTTGCGAGTCATCCGACTCGGTCGCCAGGAACCAGTATCCGAGCGAACCCAGCGCGAGCATGCTGACGGCGCCCGTGACGAGCGCCAGCGGCGCGATGCCGATCCCGAACAGCAGCCCTGAAAGAGGGCACGTTATCGCCCATGTGACGCCTGCTCGGCGCGGAACCGGATCCTCAAACGAGCCGCGGATCAGCTCCACCAGGAGCCAGACCATGAACGCGAAGAAGACAACGAGTGGTATTGCAAAGCCATCCATAGGCAACGGATCCCTGTGTCGTGGTTGCCTCCCCCATAGCCGCAATGGTAGGCAGCAACCACGCTCCCCGCGCCACTTCCCCCGACGTCCGTCCAGAAGCACGTCGAGGGGCGCTATATGCCTCAGGCGTCGAGCAGTGAGCGCGCCGCGTCGGTGCCCAGGCGCACCGAGTAGTTCGTCCCGCGGTCCTCGGGATAGATCTGCGTCGTGTTCGCGAGCACGAGCCCCGGCACGCCGGTCTGCAACGGCGGGATCCGGCGGTGGTAGCCGACCGTGACGATCGGCTGGGCGGCGGGCTCGCGGTGCAGCCACTTCGCCCGGATCCAGGCGGGCGAGAACGCCGGCTGCACCTTGCGCAGGCCGGGCAGGTAGGCCGCCAGCAGCTCGTCGGAATCGAGCGACAGCAGCGGGTCGCCGGGCGCCAGGTAGTTGGCGACGTAGAGGAAGCGGCGCCCGCCGTAGCGCTTCGGCGAGATGAAGTTCGTGTGCTCGACGAGGCCGACGAACGGCAGCTCGGGATCGGCGATGTTCGTCCAGTAGAAGGGCGAGAACTGGCGGTCGAGCTCGAGCAGCAGGCAGGCCGCGGTGTGGTACTCGGTGGCTCCCAGGCGAGCGAGGTAGGCGGGCCCGATCGCCGTCCGCAGGTCGTCGTCGAGCAGCGCGGCGAAGACGTCGCTCGGCACCGTCGCGACGATGGCGTCGTAGCGCTCCTCGGCGGCCGTCGCGCGCTCGAAGCGGCGCGGGTCGTGGCCGGCCCGAAACGATCCCGGCGCGCCGGCGCTGACGAGCAGCCCGCCGTCACCGTCGCGCCGCAGGCCGGCCGCCGGGCGGTCGATCAGCACGCGCCCGCCGCCGGCGACGATCGCGTCGCGCAGCGCGTCGAACAGCAGCTCCCAGGAGTGGGCCGGGTAGCCGAGCAGCTCCTGCTTGGCCTCGTCGCCCTCGAGCTGGCGGCGCAGCGTGAGCTTGCTCCACAGCCAGGCCATCGAGATGTCCTCGGCGCGCTCGCCGAACTTGCCGCGCAGCAGCGGTCCCCAGACCTTGCGCCACGGTCCGGCGCCCATCCGCTTCTCGATCCACTCGCGCGCCGTGATCGACTCGAACGGCTCGACGCGCTTGGAGCGCTTCTGCAGCAGGAAGACGGCCAGCCCCATCCGCAGCCGCGCCGGCGGCGACAGCGGGCCGAAGCGCAGCAGGTCGAGCGGCGTCGTGAACGCCCACTGGCGCCCGTCGAGGAAGAACGCCATCGACGACGGGCGCCACTCGAGCTCGTCGCCCATGCCGAGCTCCTCGTAGAGCGCGACGATGTGGCGGTCGCTCGTGAAGAGGTGGTGGTAGTAGCGCTCGAGCAGCTCGCCGCCGCCGACGTCGAGCGTCGCCGCCTGCCCGCCGAGCCCCGGCCAGCGCTCGTAGACGTCGCAGACGTGGCCCTCCTGCGTCAGGCGGTACGCGCAGACGAGGCCGGCGACGCCGGCGCCGAGCACCGCGACCCTCATGCGCGCACGAGCGCGCGCATGCGGCCCACGCCGCCGTAGCGCGCGACGAGCACCACGAGACCGATCAGCGTGATCGGGACCGTCACGACGAAGCGCAGCAGCAGCAGGTAGGAGAGCGCCTGCGCGCCGGTGTGGCCGATCGCCCGCACGCCGAACGCGATCGCCGCGTCGAACGTGCCGACGTAGGCGGGGCCGCTCGGCACGAGCGCGAAGACCGACGCCAGCCCCATCAGGTAGCCGACCTCCAGCAGCGCGAGGTCGAGGCCGACGGCGCGTGCCGTCAGCCACCAGGCCACCCACTCCAGCGCCCACACGACGAACGTCAGCCCCAGCAGCCGGAGGCCGTGGTTGGAGCGCAGCCGCCGCGTCGCCTCGGCCATCGGCGCCAGCCACGCCAGCACGCGCTTGAGGTGCCCGCGGCGGTGCAGCACCCACGCCGTGGCCGCGGCGGCGGCGAGCAGCCCGGCGACGAGCAGCGCCGCGAACAGCAGGCGGCCCGCGGGACGAAGTCCGGACACGTCGATGCCCCCGAGCACGCCGTACGCGAGCACGACGAACAGCCCCACGAGCACGACGACGTCGAGCACCCGTTCGGCGACGATCGTCCCGATCGCCGTGCGCGCGTCGGTCTTCGCGCGCGGCACGATCATCACGACGCGCAGCGCGTCGCCGGCGCGTGCGGGCAGGATGTTGTTGCCGGCGTTGCTGACCGCGAGCAGGCCGTACGCGTCGAGCCGGCGCGGCTGCGCGCCGTTGTAGCGCAGCAGCTCGTACCAGCGCTCCGCGCGCACGCCGCAGCCCCCGAGGTAGAACGCGATCGCCGCGCACAGCTCGGCGATCGGGCCGGGCGCGCTTGGCAGCGTCGGCGCCTCCTGCTGCGCCGCCCACCCGACGAGCGCCACCAGGCAGATGATCGACAGCACCGCCCCGAGCACGGTCAGCGCCCGCTGGCGCGCGCCGCTAGAGGGCGGTGCGCTCGCGCTCATCCTCGGCCGCGACCAGGTTGGTGCGCTCCCGCACGACGTACAGCGGCCGCCGCTTGACCTCGTCGTAGATGCGACCGACGTACTCGCCGATCATCCCGATCGCCATCAGCTGGATGCCGCCGAGCAGCAGCACCGCGACCACGGTCGTCGTGACGCCGGGCACGAACGCGCCGAAGATCCGGAAGACGACCGCGACCGGCACCGCGAGGAAGGCGAGCATCGCGCAGGCGAAGCCGGCGACGGTCGCGACCTGCAGCGGCACGTGCGAGAACGACGCCATCGCGTCGAGCGCGAAGCGCGCCATCTTGCGGATCGGATACTTCGTCTTGCCGGCGTGGCGCGCGTCGCGGTTGTACGGCAGCGCGGTCTGCGTGAAGCCGACCCACGACGTCATCCCGCGCAGGTAGCGATTGCTCTCGCGCATCAGCAGCAGGGCGTCGAGCGCGCGCCGGTCGAGCAGCCGGTAGTCGCCGGCGTTGGCGGCCAGCGGGACATCGGAGACCTTTCCCATGACGCGGTAGAACCACTCCGCGGTCTTCAGCTTGAAGGCGGATTCGCCCTCGCGCTCGACGCGTGTCGCATAGATGACGTCCGAGCCGGCGCGCCAGTGCTCGACCATCGTCGGGATCAGCTCCGGCGGGTCCTGCAGGTCGGCGTCGATCATCACCACCGCGTTGCCCGACGCGTGGTCGAGGCCCGCGGTGATCGCCGTCTGGTGGCCGAAGTTGCGCGACAGCGAGACGATCCGCACGCGTTCGTCCTCGCGCGCGATCTCGCCGAGGATCTGCGCCGTCGCATCGGTCGAGCCGTCGTCGACGACGATCAGCTCCCAGGGCAGCCCGTCGACGGCCGCGCGCACGCGGTCGTAGAACGCGCGCGCTGTTCCCTCCTCGTCGAGCATCGGCGCAACGATGCTCAACAGGGCCAGATCGCGTTCGGCCACGCGATGATCGTAGACGGCACCGGGCGTTCGAGGTGATGGTTGTCGCGGCGGGGAAGCGCTGCGCCGGGACCATCTACCCTGCGACGCACTGTGTCGCGCTGTGCCGCCTGTGGCGCCTCCGGGCTCGTGCCGCACCTCAAGGTTGCCGGCGAGGCGGGACCGGATGGCTTGATCCCGACGACCGACCGCTTCGGCACGGCGCTTGCCGACATCGTCCGCTGCCGGTCATGCGGCCATCGTCAGACCGATCCGATGCCCGCCGACGCGGTCCTTGAGAGCGCCTACGCCGATGCCGCGTCCGAGGACTACGTCGCCGAGGAGGCCGGCCAGCGCGAGACCGCGCGCCGCGCGCTGGACCAGATCGAGGCGCAGCTGACGCCGGCGCCGATCCCGACGACGAACGGCGGTCCGCGCCACCGCACGCTGCTCGACCTCGGCTGCTGGGTCGGCTTCCTGCTGTCCGAAGCGCAGGAGCGCGGCTGGGCCGGGATCGGCGTCGAGCCGTCGGCGTTCGCGTCGGCCTACGCGCGCGACGAGCTCGGGCTCGACGTGCGCACCGGCGATCTGTTCAAGACCGAGCTGCCGCTCGGCCATTTCGACGCGATCGTGATGGGCGACGTGATCGAGCACCTGCCGCGCCCGGGCGAGGCGCTCGACCGCATGGCCGAGTTGCTGCGCCCGGGCGGAATCGTGTGGCTCGCGCTGCCCGACGCCGGCAGCCTCGTCGCGCGCGGGATGCGCGCGCGCTGGTGGTCGGTGATCCCGACGCACGTGCAGTTCTTCACGCGCCGCTCGCTGCGCACGCTGCTCGAGCGGCGCGGCTGGACCGTGCTCGAGATCGCGACGGCGCCGAAGGCCTTCAGCGTCCGCTACTACCTCGACCGCGTCGGCGGCTACTCGCCGGCGCTGGCACGCACGCTCGTGCGCGGCGCGCGCAGGGCGCGCGTCGTCGACCGGATGTGGGCACCGGACTTCCGCGACCGGATGGCGGTCGTCGCGCGCGCGCCGTCTCCGGCTGCGGACGGCCTGCAGCCGGCACCGCCCGCGCCGGCGCCGTCGGACGACTGATGGAGCTCGGCCTGAGCGGGCGGGTCGCGCTCGTGACGGGCGCGTCGCGCGGGATCGGGCGCGCGATCGCCGACGCGCTCGAGGCCGAGGGCGCGCTCGTCGCGCGCGCCTCGCGCACGTCGCCGTACGCCTTCGACAGCTCCGACCTCGACGCGATCGCGCCGCTCGTCGACGCCGTCGAGGCCGATCTCGGCCCGATCGCCGTCTACGTCGCGAACACGGGTGGCCCGCAGCGCAGCGAGGACCCGCTCGCGCTCTCCGCTCGGCAGTGGGAGGCCGCCCACCGCGCGCTCGTCGTCTCGCCGCTGCTCGTCATGGAGCGCGTCGTCCCGGGGATGAGCGAGCGCGGCTTCGGGCGCGTCCTCGCGGTCTCGTCGTTCGCCGCCCGCGAGCCGCTCGCGGGCCTTGCGCTGTCGGTCGCAAACCGCCCCGGCCTGCTCGCGACGATGAAGCTGCTCGCGCGCGAGCACGCCGCGCACGGCGTGACGTTCAACGCCGTCCTCCCAGGCCGGATCGCGACCGATCGCCTCGCCGAGGGCTACGGTGGGCTCGAGCCCGCGCAGGCGGCGGCGCGCGACGAGGTGCCCGCGCGGCGCCTCGGCACGCCGGACGAGGTCGCTGCCGCCGCGGTCTTCCTGTGCTCGGCGGCGGCGAGCTACGTCACAGGTCAGTCGCTGCTCGTCGACGGCGGGCTCACGCACTCCTGGTAGCCGAGGCGTTGCGTCGCTCGCAGCTGCGGCCAACTCGATCCGGCGTGCAGGCGCAGACGCCTGTGAACAGCATCGCTGAGGGAACGGGCGCGGACCTCCAGGCGCGAACGAACGCTCGTCATGGCTTCGGACGCTGGGGTATTCGCCACGATGCTTGTACTTATAAGTATTTACTTGTATATAGTGTCGTCGTGTAAGCAACGAAAGGAGGGCTGGCGCATGACCGCCGAGCCCACGACGAACGACAAGCAGATCACCATCGACGTTCCCGAGGACCGTGTCGCCGAGTTCTACGCGTTCTACGGACGCTTCCTCGCGGGCCGCCACGGCCACCGCGGCCGTGGCCGCGGCCACGCACACCGCTGCGGAGGCCACCACCACCGCCATGCCGACGCGCCGGCCGAGACCGACAGCGAGACGCAGACGGCCTGATGGCCGACAAGCAGATCACCGTCGCGGTCCCGGAGGAGCGCGTGCCGGAGTTCTACGTCTGGTTCGCGAACTTCCTCGCGGCCGAGCCCGGCACGCCGCCGTGGCGCGGCCGGCGAGGTCGCGGGCCGGCGCCTCACTTCGGCGAGCCGGCCGCCTGGTCGGCGGCGGACGCGGACAAGGCGACCTGGTTCTACGCCAAGCTCGCGCCGCCCGCCCGCGCGCTGTTCGATCTGCTGATCGACGCGCCCGGCGAGCGGCTCGCCGGCAACGAGATCGCGGCGCGCCTCGGCCTCGACAAGGGCGCTCATGGCGTCGCCGGGATCCTCGCCTGGCCCGGCCGCTACTCGCGCAAGACCGGGCGCGAGCTGCCGATCGCCACGCAAGGCCGCGCCGACGGCGGGACCGACTACTACATGGACCCCGCGATCGCCGAGATCTTCGCCGCCGCGCGAGCGCGGGTGCCGCGCTAGCGGTCGAGCAGCGCGGCGAGCTCGGCCGCCGTCCGCGCGGCGCGCTCGAACACATCACCGTACGTGTAGGCGACGTGGTTCGAGCGCCGGCGTCGCGCGACGTCGGCCTCGAACGCGCGCCGCGAGCCGTGGAAGCGGTAGCTGAGGAGCTCGATCGTCAGGTCGAGCTCGGGCCAGCGACAGTCGACCTTGTCGCCGCGATGGTCGATGTTCGTGCGCGGCCGCGGCAGACCGTGCCTGTGGACCAGTGCGAGAAAGCCCTTCTCCAGCACGCTGAGCGTGACGTCTGCGCGCAGCGCTTCGCGCAGCCTCGCGATGCCGGGCTTGTGCGGATTGCGCGCGACACAGGCCTCGATCTGGTCCGGCGCCGTCCGATGTCGCACCCAGGCCTCGTGGCAGGCATTCGCCAGACCGTCGCAGGAGAGCCGCGGCGCGAGGTCGAGCAGCGTGCGAGGGACGATCGTGATCGCGATCCGCTCGAGCGACGAGGTGTCGAGGAACGGCAGGTCGCGAACCCGGTGGATGACGATGCCCGGCCTCGTCCGGCCAGCGGTCGTCGGCACGGTCACCTCCGGCCGCGGCGGCGAGCCCGTCAGCAGGCCGAGCAGGTGGGCCGCCGCGCCATGACTCACGCACGCGCCGCTCCCGGCGGCGAGTGCTGCCGACAGGTAGACCCCGTGCGGTGACGGGTCGGCATGACCCAGCGAGTAGACGCCCTGGTGCTCGCGCCGCAGCCGGCCGTCCGCGAGCCAGCGCTGAACCCGGCTGTAGTCGACTCCGGCCGCGGCGAGCTGCTCGACCGTGATCCTTCCGTACTGGCGGGCGGCGATCCGCGCGACTGTGGCGGCTAACGGTCGGATATAGGTCGTTAGCTGACACGCATCGCCGATTCGCCCCCCACTCGCGTGGATCGCGACGCCCGATTGGGCATGCTGACGCGCATGGAACGACTCGACGGGACGGTGGCGCTCGTGACGGGCGCGAGCAGCGGGATCGGTGAGGCGACCGCGCGCGAGCTTGCGCAGCGCGGTGCCGCGGTCGCGATCGCGGCGCGACGCAAGGAGCGCCTCGACGCGCTCGCGGCGGAGATCGAGGGCGCCGGCGGCAGCGCGCTCGCGATCGAGGCCGACGTCACCGACGCAGAGCAGGTGAAGCGGCTCGTCGCCGACACGGTCGAGCGCTTCGGGCGCCTGGACACCGTCATCAACAACGCCGGCGTGATGCTGCTCGGACCGATCGTCGACGCGCCCGTCGAGGAGTGGGACCGGATGGTCACGCTCAACCTCCAGGGCCTGCTCTACGTCGCCCACGAAGCGCTCCCGCATCTGCTCCAGGCCGCCGCCCAAGAGCCGCGCCACGTCGCCGACCTCGTGAACATCAGCTCCGTGGCGGGCCGCGTCGCGCGCAAGAACTCCGGCGTCTACAACCTCACCAAGCACGGCGTGGGCGCCTTCAGCGAGTCGCTGCGCCAGGAGGTGACGGGCCGCCACGTGCGCGTCTCGCTCGTCGAGCCCGGCGCCGTGATCACCGAGCTGCCGGACCACGTCCGGGCCGAGATCCGCGACCGGATGATGGGCCGCCTGACCGAGATCGAGCGGCTCGAGTCCGCGGACATCGCCGACGCGATCGCCTACATCGTCAGCCGGCCGCGGCGCGTGGCGATCAACGAGCTCTTGATCCGCCCGACCGAGCAGGAGCAGTGAGCGCCGCTCCCAGCCGCGTCGCCCTCAGGGCGGCGCGCGCAGGCCGAACGGTGGCCGCGGGCCGCGCGTTCGCTTCGCCTGGATGACCGCGCGCCGGCGCCTCGCGGCCGGCAGCGCGCGCAGTGCCGCACCGTAGGCGCGCAGCAGATGGCGCTCGCGCAGCAGCACGTGGCCGAGCGCGAGCACCTCGTACAGCGCGATCCGGTGCAGGTCGCCGCGCACGTCGCTCCAGGAGTCGTTCTTGACCATCATCAGCAGGCGGTTGCGGAACTGCAGCCGGCGGTGTGCTTCGGGCAGCCCGGAGCGCGTCGTCGGCGAGTAGAAGCGCATGTGCCAGGCGACCGCGCGCGGCTCGTACATGCAGCGCCAGCCGAGCAGCCGCGCGCGCCACGCGAGGTCGACGTCCGACGCCCACAGCTCGAGGTCCTCGTCGAGCACCTCGCCGCCCACGGCGCACGCCTCGAGCACAGCCCGCCGGTACAGCACGCAGGCGCCGTCGCCGCCGAACACCTCGGCCGCGCGCGTGTAGCCGGTCGCCGGCTCGTTGTGGCCGACGAGCGTGTTCTTGCGCCGGCGGTCGATCACCATCCCCGCCGCGTCGAGTCGGTCGAGGCGATCGCCGGGCTCCATCCCGGCGGCACGGATCAGGCGCGGCGCGACCGAGCCGACGCCCTGCTGACCGAGGCGCGGCCGGGCGGCCGCGAGGAAGCCCTCGTCGAGCACGCAGTCGGCGTTCAGCAGCAGCACGGCCTGGCCCTCGGTCGCGACGATCCCGGCGTTGATCGCGGCCGCATAGGAGACGCGCGTGCGCAGTCCGAGCACGCGCGCGCCGTTGGCCTCCGCGACCGAGCGCGTCGAGTCCTCGCAGGCGTTGTCGATGACGACGAGCTCGGCCCCCGGTTGGGCGGCGGCCGCCGGCAGCGAATGCGCGAGCAGGTGCGCCTCGTCGACGCTCAGCACGAGGATCGTCGTCGCCGCTGCGGGCTCGCTCAAAGCAGTTCCTCGTAGACCGCGACCGTCAGCGCCGCGCTGCGGGCCCACGACAGCTCCCCGGCCCGCGCCCGCCCCAGCCGCGCGAGCTCCGCGTGGCGTGCGCGATCGCCGACGACGCGGCGGATCGCCGCGCCGATGTCCTCGACATCGAGCGGGTCGAAGTACTCGGCGGCGTCGCCGCCGGTCTCGGGCAGCGCCGTGGCGCGGGCGGCGACGACCGGCACGCCGCGCAGCATCGCCTCGACGAGCACGAGCCCGAAGCCCTCGTAGAGCGACGGATGCACGAGCGCGTCGGCGCCGCGCATCAGCGCGTCGAGCCGGGCGTCGGACAGGTAGCCGGTGAGCCGCACGGGCTCGCCGCCGGCGGCGGCGCGGACGCGCGCGGCCTCGGGGCCGCTGTCGATGCCGGCCAGCACGAGGCGGTGCTCGAGCCCCTGCATGCGCAGCAGTGCAAACGCCTCGACGAGGCGCAGCAGGTTCTTCTTCGGGCGCAGGTCGCCGACCGCGAGCAAGTAGGGACCGTCGTTCGGCACGGGCTCGTCGCCGATCGGCAGCGACGGCGCGTTGGGGATCACCCGCACGCGCTCCTCGTCGACGCCGTAGCGCTGCACGACGTCGGCGCCGGTGTAGCCCGACACGCAGATGACGCGCTGCGCCGAGCGCGCGGCGCGGCTTGCGAACGTGCGGTACTTCCAGCCGGTGCGCGGCGAGAAATCGTCCGGGAAGACCTCGAACGCGAGGTCGTGGATCGTCACGACGCCGGCGCAGGGACGCACGAGCGGCAAGAAGCAGTTCGGCGCGTGCACGAGGTCGGCGTGCTCGCGGCGCAGGCGCCGCGGCAGCTCCAGCTGCTCGAAGAGCAGCTCGGGACCGCGGCCGCCGCTGCGGATGATGCGGTACTCGATGCCGGAGCGCTGCGGCAGGGCATCGATCAGCTCGCGCACGTAGCGCCCCCACCCCCGCAGCTGAGGGTCGAAGGCGTCGCGCGCATCGATGGCGACGATCGGCACCCGCGGAACGATGTCACGCGCGGCTTCGAGCGGCGGCGGACCATCGGGCGGCGCCGACGCATGCGCCCGGATGACCGACTACTTTGATGATCCGATGGGCCGCGGCCGCCTCGACCTCTTTCGCGCCGACGACCGCCGCTCGGCGGCGCAGCGTGCGCGCCGCCTGGCGCTGCAGACCGCAAGCCTGGCGCAGCTGCCGCGGCCGGTCGCGGGGTTCTGGTGTCGGGCGCTGCGCCGCGCGCGGGCCGAGCACGACACGTGGAGCATCGACGTCGCCTGCCGGCCGGCCGAGCTGCGCGTCCTGCTCGACGCGCTCGACGGCGCACCGCGCGTCGCGGAGATCGGCACCGCGGCCGCCTGGACGACGTGCTGCCTGGCGCTCGCGCAGCCGGCCCGCGAGGTCCACAGCTGGGACGTCGAGGCGCACCCCGAGCGCGAGCGCTACCTCGCGCTGCTGTCGGCCGCCGACCGCGCGCGCGTGCACCTGCACGACCGCCCCGGCGGCCTCGGCCCCGCCGACCCGCCGCCGGTCGACGCCGTCTTCATCGACTCCTCGCACGAGTTCGACGAGACGGTCGCGACGTTCCGCAGCTGGGAGCCCGCGCTCGCCCCCGGCGGCGTGATGGCGTTTCACGACTACGACGACGACGCCTACCCCGGCGTCACGCAGGCCGTGCGCGAGCTCGGGCTCGACGGCCAGGCGCGCGGGCACCTGTTCGTATGGCGCAAGAGCAGCCGGTAGTGGGGCCCGGCCGGACCCTCTAAGATCGCCTCGTGGTTCCACAGGCAACGGACGCCGCCACCACCTCCTCAGAGCCGCGCCAGTCGAGGATCTTCGAGCTCCCGATCGAGCTCGGACATCCCGATGAGCTGCTGCAGCGGATCGTCGATTGGGTTGGCGGGGACGAGTCGACGAAGCGCGTCATGTACGTCAACGCGCACGTCCTCAACCAGTCGCGCGAGGATCCCGCGCTGCGCGAGGCGCTCGAGGGCGCCGACCTCGTCTACTGCGACGGCTACGGGGTGCGCCTGGCCGCGAAGGCGCTGAGCGCCGAGATCCCGCACCGGATGACCGGCGCCGACTGGATCTGGGACCTCGCCGCGCTGTGCGAGGCCCAGGACCGCTCGATGTACCTGCTCGGCTGCGACCCGGGCGTCGCCGCTCAGGCCGGTCAGCGCCTGCGCCGCGCGCACCCGAAGCTGCGCATCGTCGGCACGCACCACGGCTACTTCGAGATCGGCTCGGGCCACGACGAGCGCGTGATCGAGGACATCAACGCGTGCAAGCCCGACATCCTGCTCGTCGGCATGGGGACGCCGAAGCAGGAGATCTGGGCGCAGCGCACGGTCGACCGCCTGAACTGCGACGTGCTGTGGAGCGTCGGGGCGCTGTTCGACTTCGTCTCGGGGCGCGTTCCGCGCGCACCGGCCTCGTTGTCCGACAATGGACTGGAATGGATCTTCAGACTGGCGATCGAGCCGAAGCGGATGTGGAGGCGATACCTGGTGGGGAACCCGGTGTTCCTGCATCGGGTGATGGCGCAGGCCCGCAAGCGCCACGACGTACCGCCACCGCCGAGCTGAGCCCGCGAGCGCAACGGGGCCTCGCCTGGCTGGGTCTCGCGGGCGCCGCCTCGATCGCGCTCGGCCTCGCCACCTACGCCGGCGTCCAGGGCCGCGGCGGGCTCGCCGAGGCGCTGCACGCGGCGGCTGCCAGCGTCGTGCTGTTCGCGATCGTCGGCTTCGGCGCGACCCGTCTCTGGCTGCCCGCCGGGCTGCGCCGCTACGAGCTGCTGTGGGTTCTGCCCGTCGGCGCGGTCGGCAGCGCGCTCGAGCTCGCGCTGCTCGTCTACGCAAAGGTCCCGTTCGACCCCGCGCTCGGGCTCGTGCTCGCCGGCGGGCTCGCGCTCGCCGTCTACTCCTGGCGGCGCGATCCGGGGCTGCCGATCGCTCGGTCGGCCGCGCAGGCGGGCGTCAGCGTCTCGTGGCGCGAGCTGCTCGTGCCTCTCTACCTGGCGGTGCTGATCGGGGCGATCGCGCTGCTGCCGATGTTCCGCGGCGGCTTCGTCACGGTGATCGGCAACGGCTCGGACGCGCATCTCGCCGTCGGCACCGCCCAGTTCCTGCAGGGCCACAACCCGAGCGCCGTCGCGCCCAACGAGGCCGTCGACCGGGTGCCGCTCGTGTGGCGCTCCAAGCCGCCGATCTACCTCTCGTTCGGCGCCGTCGCGCGGATCGCAGGGATGGAGCCCTACGCCGTCATCGCGACGCTGCAGGCCGTGCTGCTGGCGCTCGGCGCGCTCGGCTTCTGGCTGCTCGCGCGTGAGCTGCTCGGCGCGGGGCCGTGGGCGGCGGGCGTCGCGATGGGGCTCGTCGGCCTCAACCGGATCAGCCTCTTCACGGGCATGCACCCGTACTACAACCAGACCTGGGGCTACATGGCGCTCGCGTTCTCGATCGTGCTCGCGTGGTACGCGGTGCGACGACGATCGCGCGGTGGGCTGCTGCTGTTCGCGTCGTTCCTCGGCGTGCTCGTGTTCGCCTATCCGCTGGCGATGCCGATCCCGCTGATCGCGGCGACCGTCTTCTGGGCGGCCGAGCGCCGCCGCCAGGGTCGCTCGCCGCTTCGCGCGCGCATCCCGCGGCTGCAGAACAAGCGCAACCTGCTGTGGATCATCCCGCTGTTCTTCCTGCTCATCCTGCCGCTGCAGGGCGTGCTCGAGAAGGTCTCGGTCTCGACGCGCGTGCTCGCTCCCGGCTACTCGCTCGTCAACTGGGGCGGCGACCTGACCGCGTTCTTCCCGGAGCGCTTCTTCCTCGGCTTCGACGACGCCGGCATGGGCCTGCTCGGGATGCTGCTGCTCGGCGCCGGCATCGTGATCGCGCTGCGGGCCGCGCCGCGCGACATCCGCTGGGGTCTCGGCGGCATCATCCTGTTCGGCCTGATCGCCGCGCTGTACTTCCGCCCGCGCGAGTACGGCTGGTACTTCCACTTCAAGGCGCTCGCGTTCGTCGCGCCGCTGGCGGTCGCGGCCGGCGTCGTCGGCTTGGCGCGGCTGAAGTGGACGTGGGTCAGCGTGCTCGCGCTGATCATCCTCGTCGGCGGGACGCGCAACGGCGCGGCGCAGGAGATCGGCGCGACGTTCGACCAGCTGCCGAAGAGCATGCTCGAGCTGAAGAAGGTCGACGCGCTGCTGCCGGCCGACCAGTCGGTGCGCCTCGACATGCCGGCCGACGGACGCCAGCTCTGGGCCGGCATCATCCTGTCGGGGCAGCCGCTGTGCTCGCAGAAACCGGTGCTCGAGACGAGCTACCCGCACGTCCCCGTCTCGCGGCCGGCCGACTACGTGCTCGTCGACGACGACTGGCGCAAGCCGTTCGACGCCGTCGGCCCGCCGCTCCTGACGCTCGACCGCTACCAGCTATTCCACCTGCGCCCGAACCTCCCCGGGCCCAACCGCTGCTCGCGCAAGATGGTGCTGACGGTGAAGAAGCTCCATGCGGGCGGCACGGACGTCGAGTAGCGCGTGCGCGTCAGATGGCCGACTCGCGCCACGGGTCGGCGACGTTCACCTCGCGCCGCTGGAGGATCTCCTCGAACGCCTCGTAGCCGCGCCGGCGGACGTAGGCGGCCTCCTCGGGCGTGATCGGGACGAGCCACAGCACGACGATGCGGCGGTCCTCGAGCTCGCAGATCTCGAAACCGGGACCGACCGGGTACGGCGGCAGGACGAGCAGGTGATCGGAGTCCGATGCGCCGGTCCAGGGGCGCCCCAGCGCGATGATGCTGCCGACGCCGAGGCGCTTCTTCGGGTCGGCGTTGACCGTCGCCAGCGCGGCGAGCATCTCGACGAGGACCGGGTCCTCGGCAGGCGCCAGCACGATGTACTCGGCGCCCTCCTCGCCTGCGCGGACGGCCCGCGACGCGCCCGACGTGGCGTAGACCCACGGCTTGCCCGGGGACGCCGGCGAGATCCGCCGCACGCGGAAGCCCGGCAGCACCCGCTCGACCGTGCCGCGCGCCGAAATCAGGTCGTCATGCGCGCTGTCGGGCCAGAACCGCTCGAGATGGTCGACGAACTGCATCACGGCGAATGGTCACATATCGAAGCGAGTCGGCGGCACTTCGTAGGCTCTTATCCAGCCCTGCTGTGCTGTCGCGGAGAGCGTGTGAGATGAAGGTCCTCGTGGTCGATGATGAGCCGGGCGTACGCGCCGCGCTGCAGCGCGCGCTGGCGCTCGAACGCCACGACGTGCGCCTCGCCGAGGACGGTCAGCAGGCGCTCGACACGCTCGCCGAGGGCACCGTCGACGCGATCGTGCTCGACGTCATGATGCCGCGCGTCGACGGGCTCGAGGTCTGCCGCCGGCTGCGCGCGGCCGGCGACCGCACGCCGGTGCTGATGCTGACCGCGCGCGACGCGATCGACGACCGCGTCGACGGCCTCGACGCGGGCGCCGACGACTACCTCGTCAAGCCGTTCGCGCTGCGCGAGCTCAACGCCCGCCTGCGCGCGCTGTTGCGGCGCGTCGATCCGGGCGGGCCGACGCTGGCCTTCGCCGATCTCGTGCTCGACCGCTCGGCGCACGAGGTGCGCCGCGGCCAGCGCCCGATCGAGCTCTCCAAGACCGAGTTCTCGCTGCTCGAGCTGTTCCTCGAGCACCCGCGCCAGGTGCTGACGCGCTCGACGCTGTTCGAGCGCGTCTGGGGCTACGACTTCGGCGCGACGTCGAACGCGCTCGGCGTCTACATCGGCTACCTGCGGCGCAAGACCGAGGAGGGCGGCGAGCGGCGCCTGCTGCACACGGTGCGCGGCGTCGGCTACGTCCTGCGCGACCCATGATGGCCCTGCGCCATCGGCTGACGCTGCTGGCCGCGGGGACGGTCGGCGTGACGGTCGTGCTCGTCGCGATCGTCGCCTACGTCGTGCTGCGCAGCGAGCTGCGCAGCCAGGTCGACGATTCGCTCGCGACGCGCTACGCGCAGATCGACCGGGTCGCCTCGCAGTTCGGGCCGATCCAAGCGCTCGGCGTGCGCCTGCCGCCGCCCGCGGCGCGCGCCGGCGACCCATCCGGGCCTGTCCAGTACATCAGCGCCGCGGGCGAGGTGCTGCGCAGCGTTCGCAGCGACTTCACGATCCCGGTCACCGACGACGACCGCCATGTCGCCGGCGGTGCCCGCCGAGCGGTCCTGCGCGATGTCGACGCCGACGGGCTGCACCTGCGGGTGCTCACCGTGGCGCAGCCCGGCGGCGCGTTCCAGTTCGCCCACAGCCTGGCGAACGTCGATGCCACGCTCTCGCGGCTGCGGCTCGTGCTCGCGCTGCTGTGCGCCGGGGGGACGCTGCTGGCGGCGTTCTTCGGGCGGCTCTTCGGTCGCCAGGTGATCCAGCCGGTCAGCGAGCTGACCGCCGCCGCCGAGCACATCACGCAGACCGACGACCTCGGCCGTCGGATCGAGGTCCGCAGCGACGACGAGGTCGGCCGGATGGCACAGCGCTTCAACACGATGCTCGACGCGCTCGAGGGCTCGCGCGGCGCGCTCGACGAATCCGTCCACTCGCAGCGCCAGCTCGTCGCCGACGCCTCGCACGAGCTGCGCACGCCGGTCACCGCGCTGCGCACGAACATCGAGGTGCTGCTCGCCGAGGGCGGCGAGCTCGCGGGCGACGACCGCCGCCGGCTGCTGGAGGACGTCCGCGCCGAGACCGAGGAGCTGACGGCGCTGATCACCGACGTCATCGAGCTCGCGCGCGGCGACGAGCCGCTGGCCGGCGTCGACGACGTCCAGCTCGACGCGCTCGTCGGCGAGGCGGTGGCGCGCGCGCGCCGGCGGCGGCCGAGCACGACGTTCCACGCCGAGCTCGAGCCGACGGTCGTCGAGGGCCTGCCCGAGCGGCTCGGCCGGGCCGTCGACAACCTGCTCGACAACGCCGCCAAGCACGCGCCCGACGGCACCGTCGTCGATGTCGGCCTGCGCGGCGGCGAACTGACGGTGCGCGATCGCGGTCCGGGCATCCCGGCCGACGAGCGCCCGCACGTCTTCGACCGCTTCTACCGCGGCGCGGGCGCGCGCGGGCGGCCCGGCTCCGGCCTCGGCCTGGCGATCGTGCGCCAGGTCGCCGAGTCCCACGGCGGCTCGATCGCCGTCGAGGAGGCGCCGGGCGGCGGCGCCCTGTTCCGCCTGCGGCTGACGAAACTCGACGATGGCGCAACTCCCGAGCCGCAGCAGCCGTTACAGGGTCATGCTTCCCTCCAGAGCACTCCTGACGGCGGCGCTGCTCCTGCTCGCGGCGACGATCCCGGCGCAGGCCCAGGCAGCTGACAGCGTCCTCGCGCCCGCGCCCGACAGCAGCGGCGTGACGGCGCACGACGGCCACGTCGTGCTCAGCAAGCGCGATCCGCAGAGCGGCAAGTGGGCGCTCGTGCGCTGGCACGCCGGCGTCGTCGACGTGCTGCCCGTCGCGCGGCGCTCGGTGCCGTTCGACGCCGACGCCGGGTCCGACCGCGCCGGCAAGCCGGTCGTCGTGTACTCGCGCTGCGCACAGGATCCCGTGCTGGAGGGCGGCAGCCTCGCCCCCGCCCCGGACTGGCAGACGGCGCGCGGCTGCGATCTCTACGAGCTGGCGCTGACCGGCGCGGCGGTCGAGCGCAAGCTCGACACCGCCAGCAGCAAGACCAAGTCCGAGACGACGCCCTCGATGTGGCGCGGCTCGCTGGCGTTCGCGCGCCACGCCGACGGCGGCTTCGTGCCGAGCGTCCTGTACCTCGCGGCCGGCAGGAAGACGCCGCGCCGCCTCGGCGCGGGCTCGGTCCAGACGTGCTCGGAACGCCGCTACTGCGGCTTCGCCATGCGGCACGACAGCATCGACCAGCTCGACCTCGGACGGTCGCGCGCCGCATACGTCTGGCGGATGACCGGCGGCTCGGTCTACGGCATCGGCATCGTCTGGGAGCTGCGCGCCGCCGCGCTCGTCGGTGGGCCGTCGACGCTGCTCGACACGGGCTTGATCAGCGGCACGTGCGGCTTCGGCCTGCCCAGCGCTCCGAGCGCGAGCAGCAGCCCGATCGCCTACCTGGACGCGGGCGCCGACTGCGACGTCGCGGAGACCCGGTTCGCGACGATCGACCCCGTGACCGGCGCGCGCGCCAGCGCGGCGACGACCGGCGGCTTGGCCGCCGGCGCCAGCCGCGACGGCGCGACGATCTACTGGCTGCGCGTGGGCAACGCTGCCGTCGACGCACCGATCCCCGGCGCCGCGAGCTGCACGGTCGCCAACATCCGCTGCGAGCTCGTCGCCTCCACGACGCCGGGCTACGCGGCCGAGCCCTCCCGCCGGCAGGCCTCGCCTGCCGACGTCGACCTGGCTCGCTCGGACACGGGCTACCGCTGGGTGCGCGGTCCGGCCGGCACGCAGCTGCTGCGTCCGCCCGCGCGCGTGCCGTGCGCGCCATCGCTGCAGGCCGCGTACGTCTACACGTCGGCTCGCTGGAGCAGCGGCCGCCACGCCGTGCGCGTGCTGCGGACCGACGCACGCGGCCGCGTGATCTCCGTCGGCTCGCCGCAGACGCGCACGCTCCCGCCCACCGTCATCGCCCACCAGACGCGCCTGCTGCGCTGCGGCGACCGCACGCGCCTGACGTACGCCGTGACGACCGGTCGCACGACGCAGCGGGTGAGCTTCGCGGTCGCCCGCGCTGCGCTTCCGGCGGCGCCGCGCGGCTGAGCCTGTCGGCGGGCGCTGCGCGGACCGCTTGTCCTCGCGTGGGAACGGGGTCAGTATGCGACGCGATGCGCCGCATCTGCTGCTGCGCCGTGCTGGCCACGCTCCTTGTCGCGGTGCCGGTGTCGGCGCGCTCGACGCGCAGCGACCGCGTCGCCGCGGCGAAGGTGTTCGCGCAGCGCACGCTGAGCTTCGGCGAGCAGCGGCGCGCGGCGAGCCGGCAGGCGCGCCAGGTGCTCGACGCCCAGCGCCGTGCCGCGCAGGGCTGCCTGGAGGTCTGGAGGTCGGCGCCGGCAGCGCGCCACGGCGACGTCGGGCTGATCTACTTCGAGTACCTCAGCGGCGCGCTGTGGTCGGTCGACGCGCCGCTGTACCGCTCGTGGATCGGCGACCTGCGGCGATCCAAGCGGGTCGATCGCTCGCCGTCGCTGGCCCGCGCGGCCGACGCGCTGAAGCGCGCCTACGCCACGGCGGAGATCGCGTACCGAGCGTTCCCCGACGCCTGCGCGACGGTGACGGGCTGGCGTGACGCCGGCTGGACCGAGGCCGCGCGGCCGGCCGGGCTGAACGCGATCTACGCGCAGGTGGTCGACTTCGAGCCTCGCTCGGGCGCGACCGCGCTCGTCGAGGCCGCCCGTCAGCTGGCCCGCTACGCCGGCCGCCGCGGCGCGGCCGCCGGCGCGATCGTCGCGCGCGGGATCGACGAGGACGACGCGCGCGTGCATGCCCACAGCGGCTGCGACACGGTCGGCTCGCTGTTCTTCCCCGACGAGTACAACGGCTGCCCGCCGGCGCCGGCCCCGGTGAGCGGCGCCTACCCGGCCGCGGCCTCGACGACGACCGGCACGACGACCGGCTGATCGCCGGCGACCGTGAAGCTCTGACCGTCGCTGACGAGCGTCAGCGGGGCGCCGTCGAGCAGCTGATAGGTCGTCGAGTCGGGCGTCATCTCGACCTCCAGGCGACTGCCCCGGAAGATCAGCCGGAAGCGCATCCGCTTCCAGTCGGCCGGTAGCCGCGGCGAGAAGCGCAGGTCGTAGCCGTCGATGTCGCGCAGCCCGGCGAAGCCGTTGACGAGCGCCATCCAGACGCCGCCGCAGGACGCGACGTGGATGCCGTCCGACACGTTGCCGGCGAGGTTCGCGAGGTCGACCGCGGCGCTCAGCAGGAAGTAGTCGTAGGCCGCCTGCAGGTCGCCGACCTCGGCCGCCATGACGCTCTGCACGCACGACGACAGCGACGAGTCGCCGGTCGTCAGCGGGTCGTAGTACTCGAACACGCGGCGCTTCTCGTCGAGGGTGAAGCGGTCGCCGGCGAGGAACGTCGCGAGCACGACGTCGGTCTGCTTGATGACCTGATGGCGGTAGATGTTCAGCGGGTGGTAGTGCAGCAGCAGCGGATAGTTGTCCAGCGGCGTGTGCTCGAAGTCCCACGGCTTGCGGTTGAGGAAGTGCTCGTCCTGCAGCAGGACGCCGGCGCGATCGTCGTAGGGGATGAACATCTGGTCGGCCGCACGGCACCACTCGTCGAGCTCGTGCGGCTCGATCCGCAGGCGGGCGACGAGGCGGTCGTAGGCGTCGGGATCGGTGCCGCGCAGCATCTCCAGGCCCTCGGCGGCGGCCGACAGGTTCTCGCGCGCCATCAGGTTCGTGTAGGCGTTGTTGTCGACGACGGCGGAGTACTCGTCCGGGCCGGTGACGCCCTGGATGCAGAACTGCCCGTCGCGGCGGGTCGAGAAGAAGCCGAGGTCGGCCCACAGGCGCGCGGTCTCGACGAGGATCTCGACGCCCTCGCGCGCGATGAACTCCTCGTCGGCGGTGACGCGGACGAACTGGCGTACGGCGTAGGAGATCGCCGCGTTGATGTGGTACTGCGCGGTGCCGGCCGCGTAGTACGCCGACGCCTCCTCGCCGGAGATCGTGCGCCACGGAAACAGCGCGCCGCGATGGCCGAGCTGGCGCGCGCGGCGGCGTGCGGCCTCGAGCATCTCGTAGCGGAAGTGCAGCAGCCGGCGCGCGACGTGCGGCTGCGTATATGTCAGCACGGGCAGCACGTAGATCTCCGTGTCCCAGAAGTACTGGCCCTCGTAGCCGCGGCCGGTCAGGCCCTTGGCGGCGATCCCGTGGCCCTCGACGCGGGCCGACGCCTGGCGGATCTGGAAGAGGTTGAAGCGGACCGCCTGCTGGATGTCGAGCGGCCCGTCGATCTCGATGTCGGAGTGCTCCCAGAAGGCGTCGAGGCGCTCGCGCTGAACCTCGGCGACACGCTCGAAGCCATCGCCGGCGGCGCGGTCGAGCGTGCGGTTCACGCGCCGCACGAGGTCGCCGGGCGGCGCCTGGTCGGCGTGGTGGTAGCCGAGCAGCTTCGTGATCCGCGCCGGCACGCCCGGCTCGGCGTCGAGGAAGAAGACGACGCGCCCCTCGTCCTCCTGCGCGCTGGACTCGATGTTGTGGCTCAGCTCGGTCTCGATGCTGTGCTCCATGCCGCATGCCAGCCCGATCCCGCTCGAGCGCGTGCGCAGCTCGAGCAGGACGCGCGTGTCGTCGCAGAACTGGTTGACGGGCGCGAGCGCGGACTCGTCCATCCGCACGCCGACGCGCGGGTCGTCGCCGCCCTTCGGCGTCGGCAGATGCGTCACGAGCTCCGAGGCGATCGCGAGCTCCGCCATCCCGGAGATCAGCGTGACCTCGTAGGAGATCGCCGCCAGGTGGCGCCAGTGCAGCGAGGCCAGCCGCTGCGAGCGCAGCTGCACGATCGCCCCGCGTGCGGTGCGGAAGCGCGCGGTCCGCTCGACGAGGCCTCTGCGCATGTCGAGCAGGCGCTCGTACTGCAGCAGCGCGGACTCCGTCAGGACGAGCGGCTCCTCGTCGACGTAGAGACGGATCACCGAGCCGTCCGGCGCGCTGACGATCGTCTGGCCGGTCGTCGCGAAGCCGAACGCCGCCTCGCCGTAGGGGATCGGCCAGGTCTCGTGGAAGCCGTTGAGGAAGAAGCCCGGGTCGTTGGACGGATGGCCCTCGTCGTGGGCACCGCGGATGCCCATGTAGCCGTTGGCGATCGCGAACAGCGTCTCGGCCTCGGCCGGCGACTCGAGCGAGAAGCGGCGCGACACGAGCCGCCAGGGATCGATCGGCATCGCGCGGCTGAGCGCGGGCGTGGCGCGCAGGTCGCGGATGCGGGTGAGAGCGGCGAGACGGGAGTTGCGCAGGCTCATCTCGATCGATTCGGCGGGCGTTGGAGAGGTGCCCCGCGAATCCTGAGACGGGCGGGAGGGGCAGCACCATCTTACGCCGCCAAGGCCGATTCGTCAGGGCTACGGTCAATTTCGCGATCGCTGCGAGCGCGCCATGGTCGGGACGCGGCCGCGTCGGTGCGATCATCTGGCGATGGCGAGCAGCCTGCGCGATCTACGCCATGAGCTGACGGGTCGCGTGCGCAACGGCGCCACGCATCTCATCACCGGGATGCCCGAGGAGCGCCGCGCCGAGCTCGCCGAGCGCGTGCGCGCGGGACGCGCCTCGCGCGCGCTGCTGCGCCGCGCCTCGAGCTGGTACGGGCGCGCGCCGGTGCCGATCGCCGGTGGCCTCGCCCACCTGCTCTACGTCTCGACGTCCGATCTCCCGCTCGACCACGCGCACGCCGGGCTGATCGTCCGCGGCACGCTCGAGCCGCCCGTGCAGGAGGCGCTGCGGCGGCTGCTGGCGCCGGGCGCGGTCTTCTACGACATCGGCGCGAACGTCGGCTTCTTCACGATCCTCGGCGCCCGCCTCGTCGGCCCCGCGGGCCGGGCGATCGCCTTCGAGCCGGTCCCCGCGTGCGCGCGGGCGGTCGCCCGCAACATCGAGCTCAACGCCTTCGAGCACGCCGAGATCCGCGAGGCCGCGGTCGGCGCCGCCGGTGGCCGCGCCCAGCTGCTCGTCGTCGGCGAGGCGAGCTGGTCGCATCTCGCCTCGACCGGGCGCCACGCCGACGTCCGCGCCGAGCTCGACGTCGAGGTCGTCTCGATCGACGAGCTCGTCGGCGACGGCGCGATCCCGCCGCCGGACGCCGTCAAGATCGACACCGAGGGCGCCGAGCTGCAGGTGATCGCCGGCATGCGCGCCACGATCGAGCGCCATCATCCGGCGATCGTCTGCGAGCTGCACGACACGAACGCCGAGTTCTGCGCGCTGATGGCCGAGCTCGGCTACGAGACGACGAACCTCGACGGGCCGGCGCCGGTGATCGACGCCGGGCCGGTCCACGCGCTGGCGCAGCGGCGCGTCTGAGGCGGCGTCCCGCGCGCGGCGCCGTGGTGGCTCGAGACGCCGGTCGAACGGCATCGATGAGGAAGAAGGGCGCTTGCGCTCATGGCAAACACGCAAGGGCATCGTGGCGAGTTGAGGGCCATATAGGCACACAAGGCGCCACGATCCTCACGAGCGCCTGACCCGTTTCCCTCATCGATTGCCGTTCGGCGAGGGTCGCGCCCGGCGGAACGCCGAGGCCGAGCGCCAGTCCGTGGCTACGCCGCGCTGAGCGGCGCGCTCGGCGCCGGCGGTCCGTCGGGCGGCGGTCCCTCCGGCACGCGCAAGCGGACGACGTTGTCGGCGCGCGCGGCGGCGGGCGCGAACTCGATCACGACGCCGGCGGCGAACGTGTCGTGGCCGATCGGCTCGAGCTTTCGGGGCAGTTCGGTGACGTGGGGGGAGGTCATGGTTTCGAGAAGTTCGTGCGGTTGATTGATGTACACCGATACGTGCGTTTCGTCACACGTCGCGGATCATCCGGCGAGCGATTCGAGCACGGCGCGCAGCGTGCGAGCGGTCGGCTCGGGCGCGAACGCCGCCACCCGCGCGGCCCCGCGCGCGCGCAGCGTTGCGCGCAGCTCGCCGTCGCCGACGGCGAGCGCGAGCAGCTCCGCCGCGACGCCCTCGTCGTCGGAGTCCTCGAGCAGCAGGGCGGCGTCGCCGGCGACCTCGGGCACGCCGCCGATCGCCCGCGCGATCACCGGCACGCCGAAGTGGAACGCCTCGAGCAGCGGGATGCAGAAGCCCTCGTGCTCGGACAGGCAGAGGAACGCGTGCGCCGAGCGCCAGCGCTCGGCGAGCTGCTCGTTCGTCAGCCCCGACTCGATCGTGACGCGGCCCGGCGACAGCTCCTCGGCGAGCGCCCGCATCGCCGCGTCGTAGGCCCAGTTGATCGGCGCGCCGACGAGCACGAGCCGCGCGTCGGCGGCGTGCCGGCGGCGGTAGAGCTCGAACGCCCTGATCACCGCGTCCTGGCGCTTGTGCGGCGCCAGGCGCCCGACGAAGAGGATCGTCGGCTGGGCCGGCGCCGCCCAGTTCTGCGGATCCTCGGCGGCGCGCGGAGCGCCGAGCCCGGCGGGGTCGAAGAGGATCGGGATCACGACGTCGGAGCCGAACTCGCGCGCGTTGTAGAGCGAGACGCCGGCCGCGATGTCGACCGCGGCGGCGAACTGCGGCAGCTGCTTGCGCCCGAGCGCGCAGACGACGCCGGCCTGCGGATCGTGGTCCCAGAACCAGCGTGCCGGCGTGATGTTGTGCGAGATCAGCAGCTTGCGCTGGGGCAGCTCGAGCACCCCGCGCAGCTTCGGCGCGTAGGCGGAGTAGTGCACGAGCAGCACGTCGCCGTCGCGCACGTCCAGCGAGCGCAGCGGGGCGACGCGGTCGCCGATCCGCGGGTCGATCTCGGCCGCGACGTCGTGGCCGCCCCAGCCCCAGCCGCGAAAGAGCGCGCGAAACGCGAGCGCCTGCGTGGTGACGGCGTCGTACGGGCCGGCGCCGCTGAGGACCTGGTGGACCCGGAAGCTCACCGCGGGGATTCGTCGCTGGACGCCTGCCCGGCGCGCTCCTCGAGCCGCGCGACGCGGTCCTCGAGCTCGGCGAGGCGGATCAGGACGTTGAGGTTGAAGCGCGTCTGCTGGGACTGCAGCTCGCGCAGGTACTGGCGCAGGACGTGGACGAGCTGACGCTTGGCCCACGTGATCGGCGCTCCGAGCTTGCGCGTCGAGCGCATCAGGTCGACGTCGGGCTCGATGTTCGCCCACTCCATCAGCTGCTCGATCGAGACGCGCTCGGTCGGCTCGATCGTCATGCCCGGCGGCAGCGCGTCGTCGCGCGCGGCGGCGGCCGCGCGCGCGGCGCCGAGCGCATCCTCGGGCTTCATGGCGATACCCGCTCGCCTGGAGGCTCGCCGGGCACGGGCGGCACGGCGTCGGCCGTGCCCATCAGCCGGTGGTAGAAG
Organism: uncultured Actinomycetes bacterium; assembly: GCA_963780585.1. Taxonomy (GTDB): domain Bacteria; phylum Actinomycetota; class Thermoleophilia; order Solirubrobacterales; family Solirubrobacteraceae; genus CADCVQ01. Next base: position 275,595 of record CAWADD010000011.1, on the reverse strand, counting down.
GGCATGCCCTCCTCGACGGGGCCGTCGAAGACCTTCATGCCGCCGTCGAGCACGATCAGGCGCGCGCACGTGCGCTCGATCAGCGCGGGGTCGTGCGAGACGAGCACGAGCGTCGCGCCGCCCGCGATCTGCTCGGCGATGCGCGCCTCGCATTTGCGCTGGAAGGCCTCGTCGCCGACCGCGAGCACCTCGTCGATCAGCAGCACGTCGGCATCGAGGTGAGCGGCGATCGAGAAGCCGAGCCGCAGGAACATGCCCGACGAGTACGTCGCGACCGGCGCGTCGATGAAGTCGCCGAGCTCCGAGAACGCGATGATCGCCTCCAGGCGCTCCTCGATCTGCTCCCTGACGAGCCCGTGCAGGGCCCCGTTGAGGAAGATGTTCTCGCGGCCCGAGAAGTCGCGCCCGAAACCCGCGCCGAGCTCGAGCTGGGCGACGATCTGGCCGCCGCAGGCGACGTGCCCGGAGTTCAACGGGACGATCCCCGACAGCACGCGCAGCGTCGAGGACTTGCCGGCGCCGTTGCGCCCGACCATGCCGACGGTCTCGCCCGGCTCGATCCGCAGCGAGACGTCGCGCAGCGCCTGCACCGGCGGCGGCCCGCCGGCGCGCGCACGACCGATCAGCATCTCCTTCAGGGTCCGCCCGCGGTCGGCCTTGACGCTGAACGCGCGCGAGGCGTGCTCGAGCACGATCTCGCCCGGCAGGACGCCGTCGTCGAGCGCGGGCCGCCGCCGGCTCATACGACGACCGCCAGCTCGTGCTGCATGCGATCGAACAGCAGCTTGCCGCCGGCGAGCATCAGCACCGCGGCGGCGGCGACGTAGCCGAGCACCGCCGCGTCGGGCACGGTGCCGCCGTAGACGACGTCGCGGATCGCGGTGATGAACGGGGCGATCGGGTTGCCCCATTCGAGCAGGTGGCGGTACGCGTCGTTGCGCGTGATCGAGTCGATCTGGAAGAAGATCGGCGAGACGAAGAACCATGGCAGCAGCGCGGCGGAGAGGATCGGCGCGACGTCGCGGAAGTACGCGTGCAGGATGCTCACCGCGAGCGCGAAGCCGAGCGTGAACGCGTACAGGCAGGCGAGGATCAGCGGCAGCAGCAGCAGCGCGACGTCGAGCGTGCCGCGAAACGCGATCGTCACGACGGCGACGAGCGCGAGGATCACGAGGAACGTCACGAGCTGGACGGTGACGACCGCGCCCGGGATCGTCGCGCGCGGGAAGCGGGCCTTGCGCACGAGCGCGCCCTGCTCGAGCAGCGACGGCGCGGCGCTCAGCACCGACTGGCTGAAGAAGATCCAGACGACGAGCCCGACCATCAGGAACAGCGGGTAGTCGGGGATGTTGTCGAGCTTGAAGATCAGCCCGAACATCAGGTAGTAGGCGCCCATCAGCACGAGCGGGTTGATCAGGTACCAGGCCACGCCGAGCGCCGAGCCCTTGTACTTCTGGCGCAGCTCGCGCCGGACCAGCTGCTCGAAGAGGTAGCGGTAGGGCACGGATCGATTGTCTCAGCCGCCGAGCGCACGCTGCACGGCGAAGAAGGCCGGCTTCGGCCCCAGCTTCTCGTCGAGCAGCGTCGCCGCGCCCATGCCCGCCTGCGTCTCGGAGATCCACGAGTGCTTGTCGGTGAAGCCCCAGAACGTGAGCGATTTGCACGACACGGTCAGGCAACTGCGCACGATCCGCTCGTACATGCGCGCCTGCGCCTCGAGGTCCTGCGCGCTCGGCGGGAGCCGCAGCCCGACGTCCGTCTCGGTGATCGCGATGTCCAAGCCGAGCGCGGCGAAGCGACGCATGTTCTCGACGAAGTCGTCCGGCAGGCCTTCGAGGTTCGAGTGCACCTGAAAGCCGACGCCGTCGATCGGCACGCCCTCGGATTTCAGGCCGGAGACCATCGCGAAGAGCCGGTTTGACTTCGGGCCGATGCTCTCGGCACCGATCTCGTTGAGGTAGAGCTTGGCATCCGGGTCGGCAGCGTGGGCGAGGCGGAACGCCATCGCGACGAAGCCCTCGCCGAGGCGACGCAAGAAGACCGACGGGCGTAGCCCGCCGCGGTCGGAGATCGGCTCGTTGACGACGTCCCAGACGCCGACGCGCGACTTGTAGCGCCCGACGACGCGGTTGATGTGTTCCTCCATCGCCGCGCGCAGGTCGCGCGCGCCGAGCTCGCGCACCCAGTCGGGCAGCTGGAAGTGCCAGACGAGCGTGTGGCCGCGGATCTTCTGACTGGCCTCGCGGGCGCGGTCGACGATGTCGTCGGCGGGCCCGAACTCGAACTGCCCGCGCTCGGGCTCGGTGGCCTCCCACTTCATCTCGTTCTCGGGCGTGACGCTCGAGAACTGGGCCGCGATCGTCTGGCGGTAGGCGCGGTTCTTGTTCGCCACGTCGCCGCGCACGGCGGTGCCGAGCTCCAGGCCCTTGGCCTTGGCCACCACGCGCAGCGGCTGGCCGGGCAACGGCTTGGCGTCGGCGCCGCCGCGGGCGAGCCAGATCGCACAGAAGGCGGCGATGGCGAAGACGATCCCGAGCGCCACACGGCGCGGACGGGCGCCCACTCAGAAGGCGCCGCGCCGCGACAGCACGGCGGGCACGGTCTTGACGAGGATGCTGAGGTCGAGGAAGACCGACCAGCGCTCGAGATAGAGGAAGTCCAGGCGCACGAGATCGTCGAAGTCCAGCTCCGAGCGACCGGAGACCTGCCACAGACCGGTGATCCCCGGCGTCACGAGGTAACGCTTCTTGTGCCACTCCTCGAGCTTCTCGAAGTCACGCTCGGGCAGCGGGCGCGGACCGACGAGCGACATCTGGCCGCGCACGACGTTGAACAGCTGCGGCAGCTCGTCGAGCGAGTAGCGGCGCAGGAAGCGGCCGACCGGCGTCATGCGCGGGTCGTCGCGCATCTTGAACAGCGCGCCGCTGGCCTCGTTGAGCGACTCCAGGTCGGCCTGGCGCTGATCGGCGTCGCGATACATCGTGCGGAACTTCAGGCACGCGAACGGCGTCCCGCCGATGCCCGGGCGCATCGAGCGATAGATCACGGGACCGCGCGAGCTGATCCGCACCGCCAGCGCGCTCGCGGCCAGCACGGGGCTCATGACGAGCAGCAGCATCGACGACACGATCAGGTCGAACGTGCGCTTGGCGAGGTAGTCGAAGCCCTGGAAGACGGGCGGCTTGAGCTCGAACAGCGGCACCGGCTCGCCGGGCACGAACTCCGCGCGGTGCACGAGCAGCTCCATCGTCGAGGGCGCGATCCGCACGCGCACCCCGGCGCCGTGCGCGACGTCGACGAGCTCGACCGCCTGCGGCTGCGGGAAGTCGGGGTCGGCGATGATCACCTCGTCGATCCGGTAGCGATGGATGACCTCGGCGAGCTCGTCGAGCGTGCCGAGCGACAGCAGCCCGTTGTTCGGTCGCGGCGTCAGCGAGATGAAGCCCACGACGTTGACCTTCTTGTGCGACGCATCGCGCAGCGCGTGGCCGACGGCCTCGATGTGCGAGCCGCTGCCGATCAGCACCGCGCGGCGCTGGTAGCCGGCCGCGCGCAGCAGCGCGCCCGTGATCTTCTCGTAGCTGAGCCGCAGCAGCGAGACGTAGATCACGGCGAAGAAGAGCGAGCCGTAGAAGATGTAGTACGAGCTGAACTCGTTGCCGCTGGCGACGGCGTAGATCAGCGCGACGAGCGCGACCTGCGCGAGCGACGAGACGATCCGCGACATGCCCGGCCGCTCGCCGCGCGCCGAGTACAGGCCCGAGCGCGCGAACAGCAGGACGGTCAGCAGGCAGGCGAAGTCGAACAGCTCGTCCGTCGCAGCGGCCTGAGCGCGCACCTGCCAGACGCCGTTGAGGATGCCGGCCTTCAGCCACAGCGCCGTGAGGATCGCCATGTAGATGCCGATCGCGTCGAGCATGAACAGCGTGCCGACGCGGAACATGATCCGCACCGTGTCGAGCTTGAGCAGGAACGACAGCGCCGGCGGGCGCTTGCGGCGCACGTCGCGATCGGACAGCGCGAACTCCGACGCCGGCGGAAGGCCCGGCGCGTCAGATGCCTCCCGTGGCTTCTGCTCGGTTTTCGGCATGTCCTTGCTCTAACGCCTCACGATGCCAGATGTTCCGGCGGGTTGCCAGTCGCTGCGGGGCTTCACCGACGGGTCCACGGTTCCTGCCTACCGGTCAGGCTCCGCCGCGTCCGACGAGCACGTCCGCACCCGACGATTCGAGGGTTCGCTGCAGGCCCTCGCGGAGCTCGACCTCGGGCTCCCAGCCGAGCAGCTCGCGAGCCAGCGTGATGTCCGGCTGGCGCACCTGAGGATCGTCCGTCGGCAGCGCCTCGAAGACGATCTCCGAGCTCGAGCCGGTCACGTCGATGACCGTGTGGGCGAGCTGCAGCAGCGTGAACTCGTTCGGGTTGCCGACGTTGATCGGCTGGTGCTGGCCGGACTCCGACAGCGCGATGATGCCGCGGACGAGGTCGTCGACGTAGCAGAACGAGCGCGTCTGGCTGCCGTCGCCGAAGACGGTGATCGGCCGGTCCTGCAGCGCCTGGCGCATGAACGTCGGGATCGCGCGGCCGTCGTGCGGGCGCATCCGCGGGCCGTAGGTGTTGAAGATGCGGACGATCGCGGTGTCGACGCCCTGCTGGCGGTGATAGGCCATCGTCAGCGCCTCGGCGTAGCGCTTGGCCTCGTCGTAGACGCCGCGCGGACCGATCGGGTTGACGTGCCCCCAGTAGGACTCCTTCTGCGGGTGTACCTGGGGGTCGCCGTAGACCTCGCTCGTCGACGCCAGCAGGAAGCGCGCGCGATGCTTCTTCGCGAGCCCGAGCGTGTGGTGCGTGCCGTGCGAGCCGACCTTCAGCGTGTGCAGCGGCAGGCGCAGGTAGTCGATCGGCGAGGCCGGCGACGCGAGGTGGTAGACGACGTCGACGTGCCGCTCGACGAAGTACGGCTGCACGATGTCGAACTGCAGGAACTCGAACTCGGGCACGCGGATGTGCGCGATGTTCGTCAGCGACCCGGTCTCGAGGTTGTCGACGCACACGACGTGATGGCCGCGGCGCAGCAGCTCGTCGCACAGATGCGACCCGAGGAACCCCGCGCCACCGGTGACAAGACAGGTGGCCATGACTACGCACTGTACCCGCGTTGCGCGGACGGACCGCCGGTCTGTCCTGCAGCTAGCGCTTGCGCGCGGCCTTCAGCTCGCGCTTCTTCAGGTCCGGCGAGATCACGACGAGCCCGTCGGAGCGCTTGGAGGCGAGGCCGCGGTTGATCAGTCGCTTCGTCACCACCGGGCAGCGCTTGCATCGCGGGTTGCTCTTGCAGCACGCCTTCTTCGGCTTGACGAGCAACTTCATTAGGCGAGCCTAACGGCAAACGACATAACGCGGAGGTAACGAGTTACAGTTCCGCGATGCCTGCCCAACCTTTTGTGGATCGTCTCAACGAGCAGATCGGCCACGAGTTCGCTGCCTCGCAGCAGTACCTGGCGATCGCCACGTACTACGACGACGAGACGCTCCCGCGCCTCGCGTCGTTCTTCTACCAGCAGGCGCTGGAGGAGCGCAACCACGCGCTGATGATGGTCCAGTACCTGCTCGATGCGGGCGAGAAGGCGCCGGTCCCCGGCGTCGCGGGGCCGCAGAACGACTTCGGCGACGTCGTCGCGCCGGTCGCGCTGGCGCTCGACCAGGAACGTCGCGTCAGCGAGCAGATCAACACGCTGACCGCGACCGCCCGCGAGAACGGCGACTACACGAGCGAGCAGTTCATGCAGTGGTTCATCAAGGAGCAGATCGAGGAGGTCGCCTCGATGAACGACCTGCTGAAGGTCGTCACCCGCGCCAAGGACAACCCGCTGCTCGCCGAGGAGTACCTCGCCCGCGAGACGCCCGCCGACTCGGCTCCGGACCCGACGGCGCCGCCCGCCGCCGGCGGCGCCCTGTAATCAGGTCGGCCGCGTGTGCGGCCGCGCAGGACCGCACAGGGCATACTCGGGCGACCGTGCTCGGCCGTACCCTCACCGCCGCCGCGCGCGTGCGCGCACGCCTCGGGTCGGCGACGCCGCCGCGCGAGGAGCTGATCGCCCGCCATGTCGCGGGCCGCTCGTTCGTCGACGTCGGCTGCATGTGGACGATCGACGGAGCGCTCTGCTTCGCGGCCGAGGATGCCGGCGCGGCGAGCGTCACCGGCGTCGACGTGATGGCGCCGTCGGAGCGCTTCGCCGCCGAGCTGGCGCGGCGCGACTCCAAGGTGCGCTTCGTGCAGGGCGACCTGCACGACGAGCGGACCGTCGCGGCGATCGGGCGGCACGACGTCGTCTGGTGCTCGGGCGTGCTGTACCACGCGCCGCACCCGCTGCTGACGCTCGAGCGCCTGCGCGAGCTGACCGCGGGAACGCTGCTGCTGGCGACGGAGACCGTCGCCGAGACGCCCGGCCGCGGCGGCACGCTCGTGATCGCGCCGGGCCCGCAGGAGCACCCCAACGCCGAGGCCGCGCGCGGTCCCGGCGAGGGCTACGGACCCTGGTATTGGGGAATCTCGCCGTCGGCGCTGCGCACGATGCTCGCGCTGACGGGCTTCGCGGTCGTCGAAGAGCACCGCACGCCGTTTCACGTGACGGTCGTCGCGCGCTGACGGCCGCGGTGGCGGCGCGCTGACGCTCCCGGGCCGCGCTGACGCGCGCCGCGCCGTACCCTTGCTTCCATGTCGACACAAGAGCGCTTGACCGTCGCCCCGATCGTCGGCCCGGACGATCCCCGGCGCTTCACCGACTCGGGCATCGAGATCCAGACGCTCTACTCGCAGGAGGACGTGCCTGAGGAGCTCGAGCTCGGCGACCCCGGAGCCTTCCCGTACACGCGCGGGGTACACGGCGAGATGTACCGCAAGCGGCCGTGGACGATGCGCCAGTACGCCGGCTACGCCTCGGCGACGGAGTCCAACGAGCGCTACAAGTACCTGCTCGCGCACGGCGGCACCGGCCTCTCGATGGCGTTCGACCTGCCGACCCAGCTGGGCCTCGATTCCGACGACCCGCGCTGCCTCGGCGAGGTCGGCCGCACCGGCGTCTCGATCGACACGATCGACGACATGCGGACGATCTTCGACGGCATCCCGCTCAACGCGATCTCGACGTCGATGACGATCAACGCGCCCGCGACGGTGCTGCTCGCGCTCTACTCGCTCGTCGGCGAGGAGCAGGGCTGCTCGCTCGCGGAGCTCAGCGGCACGACGCAGAACGACGTCCTCAAGGAGTACATCGCTCGCGGGAACTTCATCTACCCGCCCGAGGGCACGATGCGGCTGACGACCGACCTGTTCGCGTACTGCAAGGAGTTCGTGCCGCGCTGGAACACGATCTCGATCTCCGGCTACCACTTCCGCGAGAAGGGTTGCTCGGCGGTTCAGGAGGTCGCCTTCACGATGTGCAGCGCGATCGCCTACGTGCAGGCGGCGATCGACGCCGGCCTCGAGGTCGACGAGTTCGCGCCCCGGCTGGCGTTCTTCTTCAACGGCCACAACAACGTCTTCCAGGAGGTCGCGAAGTTCCGCGCCGCGCGGCGGATGTGGGCGCACATCATGCGCGACCGTTTCGGCGCGAAGAACCCGAAGTCGATGACGCTGCGCTTCCACACGCAGACCGGCGGCGTCACGCTGACCGCACAGCAGCCGCAGAACAACGTCACGCGCGTCGCGCTGCAGGGCTTCGCCGCGGTCTGCGGCGGTACGCAGTCGCTGCACACCAACGGCTACGACGAGGCGCTCGCGCTGCCCTCCGAGCGGGCCGCGAAGATCGCCTTGCGCACGCAGCAGATCATCGCCCACGAGTCGGGCGCGACCGACACCGTCGACCCGTTCGCCGGCTCGTACTACGTCGAGGCGCTGACGTCGGAGATCGAGGAGCGCGCCTACGAGCTGATCGCGAAGGTCGACGAGATGGGCGGCTCGGTCAACGCGATCGAGTTCATCACGAACGAGATCGACGAGTCGGCCTGGGGCTACCAGGAGCGCTACCGCCTCAAGCAGGACATCGTCGTCGGCGTCAACAAGTACGAAGAGGACCAGATCGAGATCGAGGACATCCTGCGCGTCGACCCGGCGACGGAGAAGGCGCAGCTCGACCGCCTGGCGGCGTTCAAGCGCGACCGCGACCACGAGCTCGTCGCGCGGCGGCTCGACGAGCTGCGCGAGGCGGCCCGCGGCGCGGACAACCTCATGCACCCGATCCGCCTGGCCCTGAAGGACCGTTGCTCGATGGGCGAGGTCTGCGGCGCGATGAAGGACGTCTTCGGGGCCTACCGGCCGCGGGGGTAGGCGGCGCTACGGTCGGTGACACAGCCCCGCGATGCGCTTCAGCGCCTGACGATCCGTTCGCAGTCGGCGGCGCGATCGTCCTTGTCGACGTAGACGGTGTCGAGGCCAGGGCCGCAGTCGATCGTCGTCGTCCCCTTGGCGTAGGCGTGGATCGTGTCGTTGCCGGGACCGGCGTCGACGCGGTTGGGGCCGCTGCCGCGCAGGCGGATCTCGTCGTCGCCGTAGCCGCCGTAGACGGCGTTGCGCCCGGAGCCGCCCTGCAGGTAGTCGGCGCCGTCCTCGCCGCGGATCGTGTTGCGTCCCGGGCTGCCGTAGATCGTGTCGCTGCCGGCACCACCGAACAGGCGGTCGAGCGCGCGGCTGGGGTCGCGGTGGAGCTGGTTGCCCCAGATCACGTCGCTGCCGCCGAGGCCGTGGATGATGTCGGCGCCGGTGCTGCCGAGCAGCGTGTCGTCGCGGCTCGTGCCGCGCTTCGTCGCGCCGCCGCGCGGGCCCAGCCAGGTGATCCCCTTGTCCGGGTCGGCGGCCGGCTTGGCCGCGTAGGTGACAGTCTCGCAGCCGATCACGCGGCCGCGGCGCCGCATCTGCGAGTCCGAGATCCCGCCGCGGCGGTTGCGCGGATCGAGCACGACGGTGTCGTTGCCGGACCCGCAGTCGACGAGCTCCTGGCGCCCGCCGTCGTTGGCGTGGATCGTGTCGTCGCCCGCGCCGCCGAAGAGGCGATCCGGACCGGAGTCGGCGTACAGCAGGTCGGCGCCGGAGCCGCCGAGCAGCGTGTCGGTGCCCGAGCCACCGTGCAACACGTCGTCGCCCGCGCCGCCGACGAGGCGATCCTGCGCAGCCTGGCCGTAGAGCAGGTCGTCGCCGGCCGAGCCGTACAGCCGGTCGTGCCCGAAGCCGGCGGCGAGCACGTCCGCGCCCGCGCCACCGAGCAGCACGTCGTCACCCGACGCCCCGTCGAGCCAGTCGGTGCCGGACTCGCCGACGATCCGGTCGGGTCCTGTCTGGCCGAAGATCTGGTCGGCGCCGGCGCGACCGAGGAGCCGGTCGCCGCCGCCGTGGCCCTGGATCAGGTCGGCCCCGGCACGCCCGAGGATCGCATCGGCGCCGGGGCCGCCCGTGAGCCGGCGCAGGCGGGAGATCGCCACGGGCTCGGCAGGCGGCGTGGCCAGCGCGACGTCGTGGCCCGGCGGGACGCTCGGCGGCAGCACGCGCGCTGCCGGCGCCGGCTCCGCGGGGCCGACCGGCGCCTCCGGCGGCGGCGGAGCCGGTGGCGGAGGCGGCGGCGCGGGTGGGGACGGTGGGCAGAAGATCAGCAGCTTGCAGCCCGGCTGGACCGCGGCGCCCGCTCCGGCGGGCGCCGCCGCGAACGCAGCGACGGCCGCCAGCAGCGCGATGGTGAGCAGTCTCGTGGCCACGCGGCACCATCGACCCAGCCACCCGCGGGCTTGAGGAGACCGGCCGCCGGCTCAGCGAGAGGCGACGCCGGGCGCGACCCCCCGCGGCCGCCGCCGCGGATGAGACCCTTCGCGGATGCTCCCGCTCGCGATCTACTTCTACGACGTCGTGCTCACGATTCACATCCTCGCGGTCGTCGTGGCGTTCGGCGTGACGTTCAGCTATCCGCTGCTGACCGCGTACAGCCTCCGCACGAACGCTCGCGATCTCGTCGCCCTGCACCGCTTTCAGGTCGTCCTCACGAGGCAGCTGATCACGCCCGCCATGGTCGTCGTCCTCGTCGCCGGCCTGTATCTGGCGACCGACCGTTGGAGCCTCGGCGACCCCTGGATCAGCGCCACGTTCGCGATCCTCATCGTCCTCTTCGGGCTCGTCGGCGCGGTCTTCACGCCGCTCGAGAAGCGCTGCCTGGAGCTCGCCGAGGAGGATGCGCGCGCGGGCGCTCAGCCGAGCGCCGAGTACGAACGCGAGGCGCGCAAGTTCCCCCTGTTCGGGGGTCTCGCCTACGTCCTGATCATCGCCGCGATCTTCCTGATGACGGCCAAGCCGGGCATCTGAACTCGCGGAAGGAGTCGGGCCGGGGCGGGCGAACCCCGTCGCATGGAGCATTCCACGGCGCAGCGCCGGCTCGTGCGATCACCGCCCGAGTTGTGGGCACAAGTCAGTGACGAGGACGCGCTCGGCCGCCACCTGGCCGAGTTCGGCGAGATCCGCATCACCCGTGTCGAACCTGAGTCCACCGTCGCCTGGGAGGGCGATCGCGCAAGCGGCACGGTGGAGCTCACGGCGACCGGGTGGGGCACGAGGGTCACCCTCACCGCGACGCCGGTCCGACGTCCGTCGCCGGCGGCGTTCACCGTGTCGCGCGTCACCGCGCCGCGCGTCGCCGAGCCGCCCGCGCCGCAGCCGCAGGAGGTCGCGCTGGGCTGGTTCGCGCGCCTGCTCGGCCGCCGCAGGACGGCCCGCACCCCCGCGCCGGGTCCGGCGCCGACGCGCCCGGATCCGACGCCGGCACCGGCACGATCCACGCCGCCGGACGCCGCGCTCGGCCCGCGCCGAACGACGGCGATCCTGACCGCGGTCCTCGACGACCTCGGCGCAGACCACCGGCCGCTGCTCGTACGCGACTGACGTCCCATCGTGGCCAGAGCCTCGCTTCGGGCACCCGCTGCCCGAGGCGAGGCGAGCGCCCACGGCACTACCCTTCGTCGCGCGATGTCCAAGCGCCAGCAGGCTCCCGCGACGTACGAGAAGAAGCTCGCTCAGCTGCAGGAGCTGCGCGAGGCGACCGGGCGGACGAAGCGCGAGGCCGAGCGCAAGCAGCACGACCGCGGCCGCCTGAGCGCGCGTGAGCGCGTCGAGAAGCTGCTCGACCCCGGCTCCTTTCAGGAGCTCGACACGTTCACCCGTCACCGTACTCACGACTTCGAGATGCAGAAGCGTCGCCCCTGGGGCGACGCCGTCGTCACCGGCCACGGCACGGTCGACGGCCGCCGCGTGTGCGTCTTCTCACAGGACTTCTCGGTCTTCGGCGGCTCGCTCGGCGAGCTGATGTCGGAGAAGATGTGCAAGGTCATGGATCTGGCCGCGAAGATCGGCTGCCCGATCGTCGGCATCAACGACTCCGGCGGCGCGCGGATCCAGGAGGGCGTCGTCTCGCTCGGCGGCTACGGCGAGGTCTTCATGCGCAACGTCGGCAGCTCGGGCGTGATCCCGCAGATCAGCCTCGTGATGGGGCCCTGCGCCGGCGGCGCCGTCTACTCGCCGGCGATCACGGACTTCGTCTTCATGGTCAAGGGCAGCTCGCACATGTTCATCACCGGCCCCGAGGTGATCCGCACGGTCACCGGCGAGGACGTCGAGTTCGAGCAGCTGGGCGGCGCGACCGCGCACAGCACGCGCTCGGGCGTCGCGCATTTCGCCTGCGAGGACGAGGAGGCCTGCCTGCAGGACGCGCGCTACCTGCTGAGCTTCCTGCCCTCCAACAACCTCGAGTCGACGCCGCGCGTGCTGCCGACCGACGACCCGCTGCGGATCGAGCCCGAGCTCGACGAGGTCGTGCCGGCGAACCCGAACAAGCCCTACGACATCCGCGTCGCGCTGCGGATGATCGTCGACGACGGCGAGTTCTACGAGGTGCACGAGGACTTCGCGACGAACATCGTGTGCGGCTTCGCGCGGCTCGACGGCGACGCCGTCGGCATCGTCGGCAACCAGCCTGCGAGCCTGGCGGGCGTGCTCGACATCGACGCGAGCGTGAAGGCGGCGCGCTTCGTGCGCACGTGCGACGCGTTCAACGTCCCGCTCGTCGTCTTCTGCGACGTACCGGGCTTCCTGCCCGGCGCGACGCAGGAATGGGAGGGCATCATCCGCCACGGCGCCAAGCTCCTGTACGCCTTCGCCGAGGCGACCGTTCCGAAGATCACCGTGATCACGCGCAAGGCCTACGGCGGCGCCTACGTCGTCATGGCCTCCAAGCACATCGGCGCCGACCTCAACCTCGCCTGGCCGACCGCGGAGGTCGCCGTGATGGGTCCCGAGGGCGCCGTCAACATCATCTACCGGCGCGACATCGCCGGCTCGCCGACGCCCGAGCTCCGCCGCGAGCGCCTGATGGACGATTACCGCGCCCGCTTCGCCAATCCCTACTCCGCCGCCGAGCGCGGCTACGTCGACGACGTGATCATCCCGCACGAGACGCGGCCCAAGCTGATCGCCGCGCTGCAGACCCTGAAGACCAAGCGCGTCGAGCGCCCGAAGCGCAAGCACGGCAACATCCCGCTGTGACGAGGCGCGCCGCCGGGCTGGGGCTGGTGGCGCTCGCCGGCGCCGCTCTGCGGTTCGCGACGCTCGACGCGCAAAGCCTCTGGTACGACGAGGCGGTCACCGCGCAGCTGCTGCGGATGGACCTCGCCGGGATGCTGCAGGCGATTCCCGACAGCGAGTCGACGCCGCCGCTCTACTACGTCCTGGCCTGGTTCTGGACGCATGTCGCCGGCACCGGCGAGGCCGGCCTGCGCTCGCTGTCGGCGGCGTTCGGCGTCGCGACGATCGGCGTCGTCTGGACGCTCGCCAGGCGGCTCGGCGGCGACCGGGCAGCGCTGCTGGCGGCGGCGCTCGTCGCGTTCAACCCGCTGCTCGTGTGGTTCAGCCAGGAGGCGCGCGCGTATGCGCTGCTCGCGCTGCTCGGCGCGCTGTCGGCGCTGCTGTGGCTGCGCGCGCTCGAGCAGCCACGCGCCGCCGGCAGGCTGCTCGCCTGGGGCGCCGTCGTCGCGCTGGCGATGGCGACGCACTACTACGCGATCTTCCTCGTCGGCCCGCAGGCGCTGTGGCTGCTCGTGCGCGCGCCCGGGCTGCGCGAGCGCGCGATCGCGCTCGCGCTGCCGCTGACCGCCGCCGCCGCGCTGGCTCCGCTGGCGCTGGGACAGCGCGCCGCCGACAAGGCCGCGTTCATCGGCGACGCGTCGCTCGGCACGCGGCTGATCGAGGTTCCCAAGCAGTTTCTCGTCGCCTACGACGCGCCCGCCGAGCCGCTGCTCGTCGCCGTCGCGGCGCTCGCCGTGCTCGTCGGCCTCGTCGGACTGCGCGCGCTGCTGAGCGGCCGCGGCGGTGTCGGCGAGAGCGCGCGCGACGACGCCGGACGGCTGCTCGCGCTGATCGTCGCGGCGCTCCTGCTGCCGCTCGCCGGGGCGCTCGCCGGCGAGGACCACTTCCTGACCCGCAACCTGCTCGCCGCGCTGCCGCCGGGCTGCGCGCTCGTCGGCGCCGGGCTCGCCGCCGCGGGCCCGGCCGGGCGGCGGACGGCGACGCTCGCCGCGACGGCTGCCTGCGCTGCCGGCGCGATCGCCGTGCTCGCGGTCGCCGGCAACGCGCAGTTCCAGCGCGACGACTGGCGCGCGGCGGTCGCGGCGCTCGGGCCGATCGAAGAACCGCGCCTGATCGTCGCGACGCCCGACTCGGCGCTGGCCCCGCTGCGCTACTACCTGCCCGCCATCCGGGAGGCGCGCCGCCCCTCGTTCACGACCGACGAGATCGACTACATCGCCCTTCCGGTGCAGCGCGCGGGCCAGCGCGAGCGACCGAAGCCCGTGCGCCCGGCCCATCCGGCGACGCCCGGCGCGGCGTACACGCTCGCCGGCCGCACGTTCGGTGAGACGTACACCGTGCTGCGCTGGCGCCGACCGGCGCCGGCGGCGGAGCCCGTCGCACCGTCTCCCGGCCTCGACGGCAAGGACGCGGCGCTGCTGAGCGTGACGATCCCGTAGCGTTGCGGCGCGAACGTCGCCGTACAGTCGCAAAGTTGACGCCCCCGTCACGTTCGCGCTAGGCTCTCGCGGCCATGGCCGAGCCCACCCGTCAACACGAGTACGACTGGGTGGTCGTCGGGTCGGGCTTCGGCGGCAGCGTCGCCGCCCACCGGCTGACCGAGAAGGGCTACCGGGTCGCCGTGATCGAGTCCGGCCGGCGCTTCGCCGACCACGAGTTCCCGCGCTCGACGTGGGACATCCGGCGCTACTTCTTCGCCCCACGGCTGGGCCTGCACGGGATCTTCCGCCTGTCGCTGTTCAGGGACGTCTCGGTCGTCAGCGGCGCCGGCGTCGGCGGTGGCAGCCTCGGCTACGCGAACACGCTCTACCGGGCGCGCCCGCGCTTCTACGCCGACCAGCAGTGGGCCGGGCTCGAGGACGACTGGGAGGCGGCGCTCGCGCCCCACTTCGACGAGGCCGAGCGGATGCTCGGCGTCACGACGGTCATCAGCGACGACCCCGCCGACGAGCTGCTGCGCGACTTCGGCAGGCACATCGGGGTCGACGAGAGCTATTCGAAGACGCGCGTCGGCGTCTTCTTCGGCACCCCCGGCAAGACCGTCGCCGACCCGTTCTTCGGTGGCGACGGGCCCACGCGCACGGGCTGCATCGCCTGCGGGCGCTGCATGGTCGGCTGCCCCGTCGGCGCGAAGAACACGCTCGTCAAGAACTACCTCTGGCTCGCCGAGCGCGCCGGCTGCCACATCATCGCCGAGCGCGAGGTCGTCGACGTGCGCCCGCTCGGCTCACCCGACGGCGCCGACGGCTACGCGGTCACGAGCGAGCGGACGGGCGCCTGGCTGCGCAAGGAGCGCCGCACGGTGACGGCCGCCCGCGTCGTCCTCGCCGGCGGCGCGCTCGGCACGAACAAGCTCCTGCAGCGCTGCCGCCACAACGGTTCGCTGCCGAACGTCTCGCAGCGCCTCGGCGAGCTCGTGCGCACGAACAGCGAGGCGATCCTCGCCGTCACCGCGCCCGACGACAGCATCGACTTCACGAAGCGCGTCGCGATCTCAGGCTCGATCTATCCGGACGAGAACACGCACATCGAGACGGTCAGCTACGGCCACGCCGGCGACTCGATGAGCCTGCTCCACACGCTGCTCGTCGGCGACGGCACGAAGCTCACGCGCCCGCTGAAGTTCTGCGCCGCGGTCCTGCGTCACCCGCTGCGCTTCGCCAAGCTCTTCGACCCGCGCGCGTGGTCGCGGCGCACGATCATCCTGCTCGTCATGCAGACGCTCGACAACGCGATCGCGCTGCGCCCGCGGCCGGGCCGCCGCGGCGGGATGCGCCTGCAGACGGAGCAGGACCCGGAGAAGCCCACGCCGACGTTCATCCCGGTCGCCAACGCGGCCGCCGAGTGGATGGCGAAGCAGATCGGCGGCGTGCCGCAGAGCTCCGTGCTCGAGGCGCTTGCGAGCATCCCGACGACCGCGCACGTGCTCGGCGGAGCCGTCATCGGGCGCTCCCCGGCCGAGGGCGTCGTCGACGCGCGCCAGCGCGTCTTCGGCTACGAGAACCTGCTCATCTGCGACGGCTCGGTCGTGCCGACGAACGTCGGCGTGAACCCCAGCCTGACGATCACCGCGCTCGCCGAGCGCGCGATGAGCTTCGTCCCGGCCGCCGCCGCGGCGACCGCGGACGAGCAGCCGGCGCAGCCCGCGATCGCCGCCTGAGCGGTCGTCCCCGCGCGGCCTGCCAGTTACGCTGGACTGGCTGTGGCCACGGGAGACCCCACCAAGCCCCGTTTCGTCCAGCGCCTCGAGGAACAGCGCGACCGCCATCGGCTGCGGCCGCTCGTCATCCGCGTGCTGTACATCTGCGTCGGCTTCACCGTCCTGCTCGCCGGCCTCGCGATGCTCGTCCTGCCCGGTCCCGCCCTGCTCGTCATCCCGGTCGGCCTGGCGCTGCTGTCGCTCGAGTTCGGGTGGGCCGAGCGCCTGCTTGACCGCGCGCTCGAACAGGGCGAGGTCGCCAAGCGCAAGGCGGCGGAGACGACGACGACGCAGCGCATCCTGAGCGGGGCGGCCGCCGCGCTCGCCTGCGCGGCGTTCGGCGCCTGGGCATTGTTCGGCGACATCCCGGTGCTGCCCGTCTAACCCGCAAGCCGGGTCGGATCGCCATGCCGATGCGCGCTGCGCTGTGCCCCGCCATCCCCGTGCTCGTCGCCGCCGGCGCGATCGCCGCCTGCCCGGCGATCGCCGCGGCCTGGGGCCCGGCGCGCTCGGGCGGGCTCGGTCACCAGGTGCTGCGCGGCGGCTCAGGGCCCGACTTCCTGCGCGGGGCCGAGGGCCCCGACACCGTGCGCGGCTACGGCGGCGGCGACCTGCTGACCGGCGACACGGGGCCCGACGGGATCAGCGGCGGCGGCGGCGGCGACACGATCAGCGGCGGCGCCGGCAACGACATCGTGCTCGGCGGAGCGGGCAACGACATCGCCTTCGGCGGCTTCGGCGCGGACACGATCCGCGGCGACGACGGAGACGATGCGCTCGCCGGCGACAACGACAGTGACAAGCTGTCCGGCGGCCGCGGCAACGACGTGCTGCACGGCGGCTCCGGGATCGACACGCTCGACGGCGGCGACGGCGACGATCGGATCTTCTCCGACTCCGGCGCCGACGCGATCGACGCCGGCGCCGGTAACGACACGATCGTCGTCGACGGCCAATCGAAGGTCCACATCAACTGCGGCGTCGGCAGCGACACGCTCTACCTGTCGATCGCCGCCGAGGCGACGGCGGACTACTCGGGCCGCGGCGTCAGCGCGTCCTACTCGGGCAACTGCGAGACCGTCTGGCTGACCGACGCGCTGCCCGATCCGAACAAGGGCATCACGTACCTCGCGGGTGACCGCGGCGGCAAGCGCGAGGGCAGCTCGCGCGACGACACGCTGCTCGGCGGGCCCGGCTCCGATGCCCTGCAGGGCGGTGCCGGCAACGACGTCCTCTGGGGCCTGCGCCAGCCCGACGTGAAGTCCGCCGCACGCGACTACCTGCTCGCGGGCAGCGGCGACGACACGGTCTACGGCGGCCCCGGGCGACAGCTCATCGACGGCGGCCCCGGCGACGACTTCCTCGAGAGCGGGATCGGCAACGGCACGATCACGGGCGGCACGGGAGACGACACGATCCGGCTGCGCGGCGGCGGCCTGACGAAGGTCGACGCTGGCTCCGGCAACGACACGATCTACGCGCGCGGCACCGCGCGCGCCCAGATCGTCTGCGGGCGCGGGCGGGACGTCGCACACGCCGATGCCGGCGACCGGGTCGCGCGCGACTGCGAGCGCATCGTCGGCGGCGCGCGGCGCAGCAAGGCCAGGCTGCGCGCGACGTATCCGGACACGATTCGCACGACGCCGGGTCTCGTGCACTGGTTCCGCCTCGGCGAGGCCACCACGCTCGGCTACAACGTCGAGCTGCTCGACCAGGTCGCCAGCTCGCGCGGCTCGTACTACGGCGAGCTCGGGAGGGCGGGCGTCACCGACGACGGCGACACCGCGTTCCAGAGCAACACGAACTACTACATCGGTGATCCGTCGATCTCGCTCGGCATCTTCGACGGGTTCCTGCACCAGCAGTTCTCGTTCGAGGCCTGGTACCGCGCCGCCGACAGCACCACGCAGCGCGCGCTGTTCAGCGACGCTCCCTATGAGTCCAGCCAGGGGATCTTCCTCGTCCGTGAGACGGACGGCTCGCTGCGCGCGATCATCCTCTCGAGCAGCGGCACGAGCCAGAACATCGACCTGCGCACGCCGCCGCTCGATCTCGCGGCCGAGAGCTGGCACCACATCGTGCTGACGCGGGCAGACGACCGCGTCGCGATCTACGTCGACGGCGTCGTTAAGGCCGAGACGGCGGCCACGCCGATCGCGTTCGGCACGCAGAACTACGGCGTCGGCGTCGGCGCGCGCGTCGGCGCCTACAAGGGCTGGGAGGGTGGGATCGACGAGATCGCGTTCTACGACCGCCCGCTCGATGCGCCGACGATCGACGCACATTTCCGCGCCGGCGACGACGGCGCCGCGCCGGTCGCGCGCGCCGATCCGGCGCTCGGGCCGCTGCAGCCGCGCGCGGGCGTCATCCATCTGAAGACCGACCAGGCGGGCGCGGGCTTCCGCTGCGCGCTCGACGGCGCGGCGTTGAAACCGTGCAAGGCCGACTATCCGCTGCTCGACGTCCCCGACGGTGAGCACGAGCTGCGCGTGCTCGCGACGAGCCGGACGGGCGTCGCTCAGACGGTCCCGACCGTCCTGCGCTTCCGCCTCGACGCGAGCCTGCCGAGCACGATCCTCGCGCTGCGGCTGGCGCCCGCGGGCGACGGCCGCTCGATCGTGACGTTCGGCTCGGACTCGGCGGTCAGCTTCGAGTGCCGCTTTGCGCGCGGCACGTTCGGGCCCAGCCTCGAGTACGTCCCCTGCGCCGCCCCGATGGACGTCGCGCCCAGCTCGATCATGGAGGTGCGCGCCGTCGACAGCGCGGGCAACCGCGATCCGACGCCGGCGTTCGTCTCGATCCCGCCCGCCGGCGTCGGGTTTCCGTACGGGCCGGTGCTGCCGACGTTCGCCGGCGCACGCGCCGAGGCGCAGCTCTCCGGCGAGTGGTTCTTCTCGCCGAACTTCCAGTGCCGGATCGACGGCCGCGCATGGGCGGCCTGCCCGACGCAGCTGCGCCTGCCGCTGCTCGACGAGGGGATCCACACGCTGCAGGTGCGCCAGCCGATCGGCGGCGGCGCGATGGCGACGACCGCGCCGATGGCATGGCGCGTCGCGTCGCGTCCCGGCGACGTGGCGATCGCCGGGCTGCAGCTGCAGCTCGTCATCGAGCGCAGCGCGCGGCTGCGGCGGCGCGCACCGCGCGTGCGCTTCGGGCTCAGCCATCCGGCCGCCGTGCAGATCGACGTACTGAAGCGCCGCAAGCGCGTGATCACCGTCAGCGCCAGCGGCAAGACCGGCGCGAACATCATGAAGATCCCGGCGCAGAAGCTGAACGGGCTCGGTCAGGGGCGCTTCACGGTCCGCGTGACGGCGCGCGGCGCGACCGGCCGGATCGCGGTGCAGGAGCTGCCGCTGGCGATCGTGCCGCCGCTGCGCTAGCGGTGGGGGTGTCGTCCGGGTGGTCGGTCCCGGCGCCTCGCGGTGGCGCGACCGCTTGCGAACGGCATCGCTGAAAGGAGGGTGGGCCTGGATCGCGGGCAGGTCTCCGGGGCGGTTTCAGGCTGTGTGGCAGCTAAGGGGCGTATATAGGCCGTTAGCTGACACACACCGCCGCCGAGCCTCCTGCACCAGCCGACTCACTCTCCTTCAGCGATGCCGTTCCCGAGCGCCCGCCCCTCCCGAGCCTCCCACGGCAACACAAGCGTCGGGACCACCCCCGTCAGAGCACGACGCTGGCGGCCACCACGGCGCCGGTCCGCGCCGCGCGCAGCGCGGCGGCGGCGACCGCGAGGTCCTGGATCGCCAGGCCGGTGGAGTCGAACAGCGTCGTCGCGTCGTCGGCGCTGCGGCCGGGCGCCTCGCCGGCGAGGACCGCGCCGAGCGACGTGACCTGTTCGCGCGCGACGCGCCCGGCGGCGACGGCGCCGGCCAGCTCGCCGCCGTGCGAGGCCTGCTCCCACTCGTCGCAGTACAGCTCGCAGGCGACGACGGCCGCGACGCTCGCCTCGGCCTTGCCCGAGCCGTCGGCGCCGAGCATGTTGAGGTGCTGGCCGGCGCGCAGGTCAGCGCGCTCGAGAACGACCTCCGGTGCCGGGCGTGATGCAGCAGACGATGTCGCAGGCGAGCGCCGCCGCCAGGTCGCCGACGGCCCAGCCGCCGAGCTCCGCCGCCAGCGCCGCGGCGGCGTCGACGCGCGGGTCGAAGCAGACGCCGTCGTCGTAGCCCGCCGCCGCGAGGCAGCGCGCGGTCCACGCCCCGTGAAGCCCGCAGCCGACGATCCCGACCGTCCGCGCGCCAGGCCGGGCGAGCGCGAGCGAGGCGACCGCGGCGACGGCGCCCGTGCGCAGCGCCGTGACGGCGCGCGCGTCGAGGATCGCGAGCGGCACGCCCGTGCGGGCGTCCGACAGGCAGACGACGCCGCTGACGGTCGGCAGGCCCTGCGCCGGATTGCCGGGAAACGACGTGATCCACTTCAGCAGCGCGAGCTCGCCACCGCGCGCCGGCATCGCGCGAAAGTCCCCGTACGGCGGGCTCTCGAGGTAGACCTTCGGCGGCATGATCCACTCGCCGCTGTGGTGGCGCAGGAAGGCGTCGCGCGTCACCTCGATCGCTGCCGCCGGCGAGACGGCGGCGAGCACGGTGTCGTGGTCGAGAAGCGCGAGCTCCGGCACCGGCCGCAGGCTACCTGCCGGATTCCTACCAAGCCGGTGGACAAATAAGGGCTAAACCCGACTGCAATTAGCCTGTATCATCCAGGCCTCGCCCTGTCCGCTACCACGGAGCCCTGAGACCCCTATGGAGCCCACCACAGTCGCCGGCCGCCAGGGGACGCTCGAGAACCCCGAGGTTCGCGAGGACGTCCCCGGCCACATCATCCCGATCCTCGAGCGCGAGTTCGACGACTTCGACACGGAATCGCAGCGCTACCTGCGCGGGGACATCGAGGAGACGGAGTTCATCAAGTTCCGCCTCAAGCAGGGCGTCTACGGCCAGCGCCAGGCGGCCGTGCAGATGATCCGCGTCAAGCTGCCGTTCGGCGGGATCACCCCCGACCAGCTCGATGCCTTCGCCGACGTCATCGAGAAGTACGTGCCGCTCAACAAGGGGCACATCACGACGCGCCAGAACATCCAGCTGCACCATGTGCCGCTGCCCGACGCGGCGGCGGCGATCCGTGAGCTGTCGGATGCCGGGCTGTCGTCGCGCGAGGGCTGCGGGAACACCGTGCGCAACGTCACCGGCGACCCCTGGGCCGGCGTCTGCGACGACGAGCTCTTCGACCTCACCCCGTACGCCGGCGCCTACGTGCGCTACTTCGTGCGTCACCCGACGACGCAGATGATGCCGCGCAAGATCAAGACCGCGTTCGAGGGCGCACCGGACGCCGACCGCTCGCTGACCGGCATCCACGACATCGCCTTCCTGGCCCGCGAGCGCGACGGCATCCGCGGCGTCGAGGTGCGCGTCGGCGGCGGCACGTCGATCATGCCGCGCATCGCCCCGACGCTGTACGAGTTCGTCGGGCTCGACGACGGCGAGTACCTGAAGGTCGCCGAGGCGTGCTTCCGGATCTTCGACCGCACGGACTTCCTGCGCGTCAACCGCGCCCGCGCCCGCATCAAGGTGCTCGTCGACAAGGTCGGGATCGACGCCTTCCGCGAGATGGTCGACGAGGAGCTGCAGGGCGACTGGGTCGCCGAGCGCGACTTCGACGTCGCCGGCCTGCGCTTCGACGTCGACGAGGAGGCGCTCGCGCCCGCCGTGCCGCTGACGTACGCGTCGGCGAACGGGGACCTGTCGGCGTTCGAGCGCTTCTGCGCCGACAACGTCCAGCCGCAGCGCCAGAAGGGCTTCTCGACGGTCCACGTGAAGGTCACGCGCGGCGACCTGACGCCCGACCAGCTGCGCGCGGTCGCGAACGTCATGCGCAGCTACAGCGGCGGCTTCATGCGCACGACCGTGCATCAGAACTTCCTGCTGCGCTGGGTCCGCGACGAGACCGTCTACGAGGTCTGGCAGGCGCTCGACGAGCTCGGCCTCGCCGGCCTCGGCCCGGACAAGATCACCGACGTCGTCTCCTGCCCGGGCACGGACTCCTGCAAGCTCGGCATCACGTCGTCGATGGGCCTCAACGCGGCCTTGCAGCAGCGCCTCGAGGAGATGCAGATCAGCGACCCGCTGACGCGCGCGCTGCACATCAAGATGAGCGGCTGCCCGAACGGATGCAGCCAGCATCACATCGCGAACATCGGCTTCTACGGCGCCTCGATCAAGGTCGGCGGGCACACGATCCCGGCCTACGTCGCGCACGTGGCGGGCAACTTCGAAGGCGGCGAGATCGTCTACGGAACGCGTCTGAAGGTGCGCCTGCCGGCCAAGCGCGTGCCCGACGCCGTCGAGCGCTGGCTGCGCTGGTACGAGGCCGAGCGCGAGCAGGGCGAGGCCTTCAACGCCTTCACGGCACGCGTCGGGACGAAGGCCTTCGAGGACAAGGTCCGCGACCTCGCGATGCCGGTCGAGTTCGGTCTCGAGACGATGACGACGTTCATCGACTGGAACCGCGACGTCCCGTTCCAGGTCGTCCGGGGCGAGGGCGAGTGCGCGGTCTGACGACGGACGTCGCGGGGTCCCTGCGCGAGACCCTGCTGCAGGCCGCTGCGCACGAGCGGCTCGTGCTGCTGTGCTCGTTCCAGAAGGAGGAGTCCGTGATCCTCGACGAGCTGCTCGAGATCGCCCCCCACGTCGAGGTCGTGACGATCGACACCGGCGTCCTGTTTCAGGAGACGCTCGCGACCTGGCGGGCGTTCGAGCAGCGCTTCGGCATTCGCATCGCGGCGCAGGAGGCGCTCGCCACGCCGCCGTGGAGCGGGCCCGAGCACTGCTGCGGCGCCGTCAAGGTCGCCGCGCTCGACCGCGCCCTGCTCGGCGCCGACGCCTGGGTCACGGGCCTGCGCCGCGATCAGGCGGCGACGCGCGCGCGCACCGAGCTCGTCGAGCTCGACGAGCGCCACGGCGGGATCGTCAAGTACAACCCGCTCGCGCTGTGGAGCGAGCGCGATCTGTGGCAGCGCATCCACGAACGCGAGCTGCCGTACAACCCCCTGCACGACGACGGCTACGCCTCGATCGGCTGCGCGCCGTGCACGCAGCCGGGAGGCGGACGCGAGGGCCGCTGGGTCGGTCTCGACAAGACCGAGTGCGGACTTCACGTGTAGTGCCGGCGCTTGCCGACACGGACGCTGCCAGGCTCCACTGATGGACCCGCTGGTCATCGTCTTCGGCTTCGGCGTCGGCATCCTCATCGGCCTGACGGGGATCGGCGGCGGCTCGCTGATGACGCCGCTGCTCGTGCTCTTCGCCGGCATCCCACCGGTCGTCGCGATCGGAACCGACCTCGCCTACGGCGCGGTCACGAAGACGCTCGGCGGCTGGCGCCACTGGCGCAAGGGGACCGTCGACCTCGGCGTCTCGATGTGGCTTGCGGTCGGCAGCGTGCCCGGCGCGCTGGTCGGCGTCTGGCTGCTCGACCGCCTGCACGAGGCCTACGGCAAGAGCTTCGAGCCGACGCTGCTGACCGTCATTGCGATCGTCCTGATGATCGTCGCGCTGACGATCCTCGGGCGCGCGCTGTTCATGCCCAAGCTCGTCGCGCGCGAGCGCGATCGCGTCGAGCAGACGACCCGCACGAAGGTCGCGGCGATCGTGATCGGCGCGGTGCTCGGCCTGATCCTCGGGATCACTTCGGTCGGCAGCGGTGCCCTGATCGGCCTCGCGCTGATCCTCGTCTTCCAGCTCACGCCGCACCGCGTCGTCGGCACGGACGTCTTCCACGCGGCGATCCTGCTGTGGGCGGCCGGCGTGGCGCACTGGGCCAGCGGCAACGTCGACTTCGTGCTGATGGGGACGATCCTGATCGGCTCGCTGCCCGGGGTCTGGATCGGCGCGCATCTGATCTCGTACGTCTCGGCGACCGCGCTGCGGCCGGTCCTCGGCTGCGTGCTGCTGGCGTCCTCGCTCGGCGTTCTCTCGAAGGCCGGTGCCGACGTACCCGCCGTCGTGCTGATCGGCGTGCCGCTGGCGGTCGGCGGCGGCGCCTACCTGCTGCAGCGATCGCGGCGCCCTCCGGCGCCGTCTGAGGCCCAGGCGGCGACGGCATGACGAGCGCGAGGTCCCCCCGAACCCACCTGCAGGAGCTCGAGTCCGAGGCGATCCACGTCATGCGCGAGGTCGCCGCCGAGCTCGCCAGGCCGGTGCTGCTGTTCAGCGGCGGCAAGGACTCGATCGTGCTGCTGCGGCTCGCCGAGAAGGCGTTCCGGCCGGGCCGCTTCCCGTTCCCGCTGATGCACGTCGACACGGGCCACAACTTCCCCGAGGTGATCGAGTTTCGCGACCGCCGCGCCGCCGAGCTCGGCGAGCGGCTGATCGTCGCCTGCGTGCAGGACTCGATCGACAACGGGCGCGTCGCCGAGGAGACCGGACCGCGCGCCTCGCGCAACCGGCTGCAGACGACGACGCTGCTCGACGCGATCGAGGAGCACGGCTTCGACGCCGCGTTCGGCGGCGCGCGCCGCGACGAGGAGCGCGCGCGGGCGAAGGAGCGGATCTTCTCCTTCCGCGACGACTTCGGCGGCTGGGACCCGAAGAACCAGCGCCCCGAGCTGTGGAACCTCTACAACGGCCGCATCCGCCGCGGCGAGAGCGTTCGCGTCTTCCCGATCTCCAACTGGACCGAGCTCGACGTCTGGGAGTACCTCGCGCTGGAGCAGCTCGAGGTCCCCTCGATCTACTTCGCCCACGAGCGCGAGGTCTTCGAGCGCGAAGGGATGCTCTACGCGACCTCCGAGCACGTCGAGTTGATCGACGGCGAGGAGCCGTTCGTCGAGTCCGTCCGCTACCGCACCGTCGGCGACATGAGCTGCACCGGCGCCGTGCGCTCGACGGCGGCCGGCCTCGACACCGTCGTCGCCGAGATCGCCGCGACGCGCGTGACCGAGCGCGGCGAGACGCGCGCCGACGACCGCGCGACCGAGGCGGCGATGGAAGACCGCAAGGTCGCGGGGTACTTCTAGTGGTCCCGAGGA
The DNA here is from genome assembly GCA_963780585.1 of uncultured Actinomycetes bacterium. Lineage (GTDB taxonomy): Bacteria > Actinomycetota > Thermoleophilia > Solirubrobacterales > Solirubrobacteraceae > CADCVQ01. The sequence continues at coordinate 250,764 of CAWADD010000011.1, read as the reverse complement.
ACCACTAGTGCCCGCGCTCGCCTCGGCCGACCTGCTGCGCCTGGCGACCGCCGGCTCAGTCGACGACGGCAAGTCGACGCTGATCGGGCGCCTGCTGTTCGACTCCAAGCAGGTCCTGACCGACCAGCTCGAGCACGTCGAGGAGGCCTCGCGGCGCCGCGGCGCGGGGATGGTCGACCTGTCGCTGCTCGTCGACGGCCTGCGCGCCGAGCGCGAGCAGGGCATCACGATCGACGTCGCCTACCGCTACTTCGCGACCGCGCGGCGCACGTTCATCATCGCCGACACGCCCGGCCACCTGCAGTACACGCGCAACATGGTCACCGGCGCCTCGACGGCCGACCTCGCGGTGATCCTCGTCGACGCGCGCAAGGGCGTGCTCGAGCAGTCCAAGCGCCACGCCTTCATCTCTTCGCTGCTGGGCATCCCGCACCTCGCCGTCGCCGTCAACAAGATGGACCTCGTCGACTACGACGAGGAGGTCTTCGACGCGATCGTGCGCGAGTTCTCGGAGTTCGCGAGCGGCCTCGGAGGGGTGCGCGACATCGTCTACCTGCCGATCAGCGCGAAGCTCGGCGACAACGTCGTGCAGCGCTCGGAGAACATGCCGTGGTACGGCGGGACGCCGCTGCTCGAGCACCTCGAGACCGTGCAGGTCGCCGACGACCGCAACCTCGACGACGCGCGCTTTCCCGTCCAGTGGGTCATCCGCGACCACGAGACCGACTACCGCGGCTACGCCGGGCAGGTCGCGGGCGGGATCCTGCGCGACGGCGACGAGGTGCTCGTGCTGCCGTCCGGCCAGCGTTCGCGGATCGCGCGGATCGAGACGTTCGACGGCCCGCTCGAGGATGCGAGCGCCGGGATGTCGGTGACGATCATGCTCGCCGACGAGCTCGACGTCTCGCGCGGCGACATCATCTGCCATCCCGACGGCGCGCCGCAGCTCTCGCGCGAGCTGCGCGCGTCGATCTGCTGGATGGCCGACCAGCCGCTGCGCGCCGGCGGGCGCTACGCGATCAAGCACGCCACCCATGCGGCGCGCGCGGTCATCGACGAGATCGTCGACCACGTCGACGTGCATACGCTCGCGCCCGACCCGCACGCCGTCGAGCTGGGCCTCAACGAGATCGGCCAGGTGCGGCTGCGCACCTCCAAGCCGCTGGCCTTCGACGCGTACACGCGCAACCGCGCGACGGGCTCGTTCATCCTCATCGACGAGTCCACGAACGACACCGTCGGCGCCGGCATGATCCTGTAGAGGACCATTGATTTGCTGCGTTCGCCGTCGACGTCGGGGTCGACCATGTCGCCCGAACGGCGCGGGTGATGGGGCGGTTGGTCGGTGGTCGGTCTTGGCGCTTGGTCTGGGCGCCGCCGCTCGTGCACGGCGGCGATGAAGGAGTGTGAGCGAGGGTCGTGGTCGGTCGTCAGCGTTGCGATGCGATCCCGTCCTGACTTGTGAGGCTCATGCCCGCACAAGGCAGGACATGACGCCCCGAGGTGACGGCACCCCGCCCCGGGATGTGTCGCACAACGCTGACGCGCAGCGCCGCACCGCCCAACGCCCAACGCCCAACGCCCAACGCCCACAGCACCCTCCCTCATCGATGCCGTTCCCGCGTGGCGCCCGCGCACCCGCCCGGCCACGCACGGCACACCACTGCGCGCACAGTTGACGCCACGCGGCAGACCCCTGGAATCAACCAGCTAGACCGTCGCACCACTTCCACGAGAGCAATCCGACGTTCATGCCTTGGCGAGCAGCTAGCTTGTCATCGGCGTGAATCGCCGGCCGAAGCTCGAGATCGTCGCCCCGTCCGCCTCGCCGGAGGAGGCGGCAGCCGTCGTCGCGGCGCTCGAGCGCTTCATGCGCGACAGGGCGCCGGCGGCGGCGCCGGCCGCACCAGCGCGAGATGCCGCCTGGACGCGGGCGTTCCGGCTCGAGGCGACCGGGCGTGCGCCGGAGCAGGACATGCCCTGGGCCGGGTAGAAAGGCCTGCCAGCGCATGTTCTCGAAGATCCTCATCGCCAACCGTGGCGAGATCGCGGTCCGCATCATCCGCGCGCTCGACGAGCTCGGGATCGCCTCCGTCGCGGTCTACTCCGAGCTCGATCGTGACGCGCCGCACGTCACGCGAGCCGGCGAGGCCTACCTGCTCGGCGGCGCGCCCGCGACCGACAGCTATCTCAACGCCGAGCGGATCCTCGAGGTCGCACGCGAGTCCGGCGCCGAGGCGATCCACCCCGGCTACGGCTTTCTCGCCGAGAACGCCGCCTTCGCGCGCGCCTGCGAGCAGGCCGGCATCGTCTTCGTCGGCCCGCCGGCGAGCGCGATCGAGGCGATGGGCTCCAAGACACGGGCGCGCGAGCTCATGCAAGCCGCCGGTGTGCCGATCGTGCCGGGCACCGTCGAGCCGGTCGAGTCGCTCGCCGACGCGGAGCGGATCGCGGGCGACGAGATCGGCTATCCGGTGGCCGTCAAGGCCGCCGGCGGCGGCGGCGGCAAGGGCTTTCGCGTCGCACAGGGCGCCGACGAGCTGCAGGCCGCCTTCGAGGGCGCCGCGCGCGAGGGGGAGAAGTTCTTCTCCGACGCGACCGTCTACCTCGAGCGCTACCTGCCCGACCCGCGCCACGTCGAGGTCCAGGTGCTCGCCGACGGGCACGGCCACACGATCCACCTCGGCGAGCGCGACTGCTCGATCCAGCGCCGCCATCAGAAGCTGATCGAGGAGTCGCCGGCGCCCGCATCGATCGTTGACGAGGCGCTGCGCGAGCGGATCGGCGCGATCGCCGTCGAGGCGGCGCGCGCGGTCGACTACCGCGGCGCCGGAACCGTCGAGGGCCTGCTGGTACCTCAGCGCGGCGGCTCCGACGGCGAGTACTTCTTCCTGGAGATGAACACGCGCGTGCAGGTCGAGCACTGCGTGACCGAGATGACGACCGGCGTCGACATCGTCAAGGAGGGCATCCGCGTCGCGGCCGGCGAGCCGCTGTCGATCGCCCAGGCGGACGTCGTCCTGCGCGGGCACGCGATCGAATGCCGCATCAACGCCGAGGACGCGTCGAAGAAGTTCGCTCCCGCGCCGGGCCGGATCGGCGGCTACGTCGAGCCCTCCGGACCGGGCGTGCGCGTCGATTCGGGCGTGCGCGCGGGCAGCGAGATCACGCCGATGTACGACCCGATGGTCGCCAAGCTGATCGTCTGGGACGCCGACCGCGAGCAGGCGACGAGCCGCATGCTGCGCGCGCTCTCCGAGTTTCAGATCGAGGGCCTCAAGACGCTGATCCCGTTTCACCGCGCGCTGCTCGCGACCGAGCAATGGGCCCGCGGGGAGACCTGCCGCGACCTGCTCGAGGACCGCGACTGGCTCAAGACGCTGGCGTTCGAGCCGGCGCCCGTCGCGCGCGACGACGGCCCCGAGGAGGAGGTCGAGCAGACGTACACCGTCGAGGTCTCCGGGCGCCGCTTCGACGTGCGCGTGATCGGCGCGCCGCCCGCCGCCGGCACTCCCGCAGACGGCGCTCCGGCCGACGGCGCCGCCGGGTACGCGCGTGCCGCGCCGAAGCGGGCGAAGCGGCCGGCGCGGGCCGCGCGCGAGCCGTGCGCCGAGTCCAACGGCCATGACGCCGACACGCTCGCCTCGCCGATCCAGGGCAGCGTCTGGAAGATCCCCGTCCGCACCGGGCAGCAGGTCGTCGCGGGCGAGATCGTCACGATCATCGAGGCGATGAAGATGGAGAACGAGATCACGGCGCACAAGGCCGGCGTGATCGCCGAGCTGCCGATCTCCGAGGGCGACGCGATCCGCAGCGGCGACGTGATCGCCGTGATCCGCGACGCCTAGGGTGATCGCGTGAGCGCGAGCGGCGCGGCCCGCGCGTGGCTGGCCGGCTACGACGAGGCCGAGGCGATCGCCGCCCTGCTCGTCGGCTTTCGCGACCACATGGGCGGCGACTGGCCGTCGGACAACGCGTTCCTGGCCTCGGTCGAGCGTCTGCTGGAGGATCGCGACACGGAGTTCCTGCTCGCCGCGGGCGGTGCGGGGGCGACCCCTGCCGGTGTGCTGCAGCTGCGTTTCCGCTTCAGCGTCTGGAAGGCGTCACCCGACGCCTGGCTCGAGGATCTCTTCGTGCGCGAGGACGCGCGCCGCACGGGCGTCGGCGACGTGCTCGTCGCGCTCGCGATCGAGCGCGCGGGGCAGCGCGGCGCACGGCGCATCGAGCTCGACTGCAACGAGCACAACGCGGGAGCGCTCGCGCTCTACGAGCGTCACGGGTTCTCGGCGCGTTCGAAGGGCGGGACGGGACGCGACCTGTTCCTCGGCCGTCCGATCGCCTGACGGACGAGCAACGCGGCGCAGACGAGCAGGATCAGCGACAGGCCGGCGCCGAACAGCCGCGGGATGCCGATCGCGGGCAGCATCCACCACCACTGCGCGACGAGCCGCAGCAGCCGGCCCTCGGGCTCGGCGTGCACGAGCGAGGCCGGGTCGGTCCGGCGCGCGTCGCGCAGCTGATGCGCCGCCGCCGGCCAGACGTCGACGAGCAGGACGCGGTGGACATCCCACGGGCCGGCCGACCGGAGCCCGGCCTCGATGTTCACGCGCTCCGGATAGGAGACGAGGTTCGGGGTCTGGCTGAGGGCGGCGACGAGCGCCAGCGCGACCGCGACGCGCTTGGCGCGCCAGCCCAGGCCGGCGATCCCGACGCAGGCGAGCGGCAGCATCGGCACGAGATAGCGCGTGCCCCAGAACTGCCCGTAGGGCGCGATCATCGCGAACCCGAAGACGCCGACGGCACCGCCGATGCAGACGGCCGCCACGCGATCGATCGGGCGACGCAGCAGGCCGATCAGACCGAGCAGCGCGACCGGGGCAAAGAACAGCAGGCCGTGGTTGAGGCTGAACAGCAGCTGCACGGCGCCGTCGAACAGCTCGAGCGGCGACTGATCGGCGCCTTCGTACCCTCCGATGTAGACCCTACGGTTCTCGCCGCCGAAGCTCAGCGCACTGCCGAAGCGGTGCCAGTTGTAGGCCAGCACCGCGAGGCTCCCGATGCCGGTCCCGACGATCGCCAGCAGCGCCGGCCGCAGGCGCCGGTCGTGCAGGCTGAGCGCAAGGCCTGCGAACGGCGCGGCGAACAGCAGCTGCGGCTTCGTCATGACGACGAGCGCCGCGCCGACGAGGCCCGCCGCGCGCCGGCCACGTCCGGCGTTCGGTGGCGCCAGCAGTCCCCATGCGCAGAGGACGAGGCAGGCCGCGCCGAGTGGCTCGGCGAGCAGCGTGCGGGTCGTCGTGAAGGCCTCGGTGCCGAACACGTACGCCAGCGCCGCGAGAACGGCCGTGCGCGGTCCCGCGCCACGCTCGCGCACGAGGATCGCGACGAGCGTGCCGGCGACGGCGGTGACGAGCGGCGGCAGGATCATCGCGACCGCCTCCGAGGCGAATGTCGCCGGCGTCCCGGCGATCGCGCCGATCAGCCGGCCGAGCGCCACGAACGGGACGAGCACGACCGACTCCAGCAGGTAGAACGTCGAGAAGCACGTTCCATCGGCGTGCGCGAACGTCTTGTGCGTGCACGCCACGTCGAGGTTGCCCTCGTAGACGAAGCTGAGCGCGACGTCGAGCATCGCGCCGCCGTCGGTGGCGGCGTTCAACGGCGGCGTCAGCGCCAGCAGCGCCAGCGCCAAGCCTGCGAAGAGGCGGCGGCTCACGGCCGGTGCGATGCAAGCGCACGCGCCTCGCCGAGCGCCCAGGCGCCGAAGCCGAGCAGCAGGATCGGCGCCGTGCGCAGCGCGTCGGCGAACTCGTCGCCGCGGGCGGCCTGGCGCAGCGAGCGGGCAAGCAGGATGAGCGGGACGACCATCTCGCTGAACGCTCGCGTGAGCGCGACCGGTCGCGACCAGCCGGCGCGCGCCGCCCGCATCGCGGCGAACGTCCGCCCGCGCTCCTCGCGCTCGCGCACGAAGCGCCCGAGGTCGGGCTCGGCGACGTGTTCGACGACGGCGCCGGGCACGAACGCCACCTCGAGCCCGAGCTCGGCGGCCCGCCAGCCGAGCAGCGTGTCGGCATGCCAGCGATCGGAGCAGAAGCCACCGATGCGCGTCCATCCGCCCTGCGTGAGCGCAAGGTTCGAGCTCGGGATCGCGGTCGCCCGAGGCGCCGGCGCGGCGCTCGAGCACCACATCGCGTACTTCGCTCGGTGAACGCCGCGCGCGCGCCATCCGGCTCCGCGCTGACACGTCGTCGGACCGAGCGCGACATCGGCGCCGTTGTCGAGGGCGCCGGTGAGGGCAGCCAGCCAGCCTTGACGGGGACGGCAGTCCGGATCGGTGAACACGAGCGTGCTTCCGCAGGATGCGGCGACGCCGCGCGTACGCGCCTCGAACGGCCATAGGCGCTCGGCTGAGCGCAGCAGGCGGGCGACGCCCGCGGCAGCGACAAGCTCGGCGGTGCGCTCGTCCGGTGACGAGTCGACGACGATGATCTCGCCGTCGCCGTCCAGCTGGGCAACCACCGAGCTCAGGGTGTCACCGATCGTCGCGTGGGAGAGGTAGGCGGGAATGATCACAGAGACCGTCATGACCCCGTTCGCAGCAACTCCATCTCGAGCGTGGCGAAGCGCTGCGCCGGCCGCGGGTCGTCGGGGCGGGCCGCGCCCCGCATCTCCCCCCAGGCCGATGCCAGCAGCGGCGGAAGCATCAACGGCAGGCTGCGCGCGACGCGGGCGGCGAGGTCTGGGCGCGCGCGCAGCAGGCGCACGATCCTCAGCGGCGGCGTCGCAGGCAGCGCGAGGGCGACGTGCAGCAGGCGGCGTCCGCGCGTCCAGCGTTCGCTGCGCGCGCGCCGCTGCGTCGCCAGCGTCCCGTACGTCGCGAGGATCTGAAACCCGTCGAGGAGTCGATCGAAATGCTCGTGCACGGCGATCGCGCCGGGCTCGAACAGCATCCGCTCGCCGCGCGCCGACAGGACGCGCTGCAACACCCAGTCGGTGTCCAGCAGCTCGTCGGCCGAGCTGTTCAGCGCGAGCAGCGTCGCGCGCGCGTACGCGATGTTGTTGCCCGCCAGCATCGATGCCGGATGCGCTGCCTGCCGGGTCGGAACCACCCAATGCCCGTACTCCATGAGCGCCATCGCACGCGATGCGCCGCTGCGGGGGTTGGCGTTGCGAAACCCGTAGCCGACGGCGCTCCAGCCCTCGTCCGCCCGAGCGCACAGGACAGGCGCCCATCCGGCCTCGGGATAACAGTGATCCTCGAGGTAGGCGACGAGCTTCCCGTGAGCGGCGCGTGCCGCGGCGGCACGTGCCGCCCCGATCGTCGCGCCGGCCAGCTGCAGCACCGTCACCGGCAGGTGCTCGGGAAGCCGGAGCGGTGGCTGGCCGGCCGTCAGCTCGAGGATCAGGATCTCCGCCGGCCAACCGGCGGCACTGGCCGCGGCGCTGTCCAGAGCGCGCTGGGCGCGCGCGCGTCTGCTGCCGACCATGATCGCAATGCTCAGCTTCACCGGGCTGATCATATGGGCGCTCCGGCGCCCTCACGGCCCGTCAGCGCCCGGCGAGCGCCACGCCGAGCACCGCCGCGGCGACGGCGAGTCCGGCCGCCAGAAAGCGGTCCGTGCCGGTGCCTCCAAGCAGCAGCCGCGTGACGAGCACGACCGTCAGCGACCACCCGAGCAGGCCGATCGCGGCCGCGTCGGCACCGAGCGAGCGGGCGAGCGCGGCGCACAGGCTGATGCCGACGATCGCGCCCGCCGACGCTCGCCACGAGGCGCGTCAGGAGGCGCAACCGCAGGACGGCGATCTGGCTGAGGACGGCCATGACGCCAGCCAGCGGCACAGCCGCGAGCGCCAGGCCGAGCGCGTCGGCGGCGGGGCGGAACTCGTCGCCAAGCACGAGCGAGACGAACGTCGGGCCGGCGACCGCGCCGGCGAGCGCCGCGGTGCCCGCGACGGCGAGCACGCGGATGCCGAGGCGAAGCAGCGTCGTCTCGGCTCCCGTCACGCCGTCGCCACGAGCGAGTGCGGCGGGCATCGCGACGGCGAACGGATGCGCCACGGTCGAGATCGCAGCAAGCGCCACGCCGATCCCGACCGCGGCGTTGCCGGCCGCCACCGTGCCGGCGCCGAGCGCGACGAGCGGCACCGGAAGCCGGTGGGCGACCTGCATCGAGACCCCGGAGACGGCGAGCAGCGCGGCGAACCGGCGCGTGCCCTCGGGCGCGGGGATGCGCGGCGCGTGCAGCACGTGCCGCCAACCGCGCGAGCTCCAGGCGAGCCCGACGGCGGCACCGACCGTCAGTCCGATCAGGGCGCCGTCGACGCCGAGAGCGGCGTATCCGGCGATCGCCACGATCGCTGTCGCCACGTTCTGGACCGCGTAGCGGTAGCTCCACACCGCCACCCGGCCGAGGCCGAGCGCGACGTACGACGCCCACGACCCGGCGGCAGTCAGCACGAGCGCGGTCGCCCCGCAGGCGACCGACACCGCCGGCACGTCGTCGGGTTTGAGGACGGCGAGCGCCGCCGCGATCGTCACACCGGCGACGAGCGCCGCGATGCGCCAGCTCAATCCCTCAACGAGCAGCGCCCGCGCCATCGCGCCGCGCTCGGCTTCGGGACTCGCGGCGACGAAGCGCGACATCAGCGTCGGGCCGCCGACGGCCGCCACCGTCGAGCCTAGCGCGACGAATCCCTGCACGATCGCAAAGCTGCCGAAGTCGTTTGCGCCGAGCAGCCGCGGCAGCAGCACGAGCATCAGCGCCTGCGAGGCGAGCTCCGCCGCGCGGCCGCCTAGTGCGGCGACAAGCGCTGCGCGCGTCATGACGACGGGCGCTCGCGGCGTGCCGCCTGCGCCCGCGCGACGGCCGCCAGCACGGCGTCCAGCGAGTTCTCGAGGCGCATTTCCTCGAGCACGAAGCGCTGGCCCGTGGCGGCCAGCGCGCTGCGACGATCCTCGTCGGCGAGCAGTGACCGCAGCGCGTCGGCTAGCTGCGCCGTCGGCACACTCAGAAAGTGCTCGCCGGGCACGAACGGGGCCGGTTCGGCGATCGGCTCGGAGACGACGGCGGCGCCGTGGCTCATGCCGAGCACGAAGCGCAGCTGCGAGCCCTCGCCCACACGGCGCGGCACGTTGAGGACGATTCGCGCCCGGCTGAGCAGCTCCGCCCGCTCGGCGCCCCACGTGCCGGCGCCGCGAAACGTGCCGGCCTGCATGACCGCCACGCCCTCGCGCTCGAGCCGGCGCAGGACCCCGCGCCGTCGAGGGGCATCGAGCGTGCCGAGGAACAGCACGTCGACGTCACGGGGGCGGCCGAGGTCGCGGCCGTGATTGGGATGCCAGCCGTACGGCGCGAGAACCGTCGTGATGCCGTGCTCGGCGAAGAACTGCTGGCCGCGCGGGCTCGCCACAGCCAGCACGTCGGGCAGGCCCTGCTCGGCGAGCGAGCGCAGCCGCCGCCAGTTCGTCTGCGGGTCGGTCGCTCCCGGATGGCGCAGCAGCGCCTTGGCCCGTTCGCGGACGGTCAGCCCGTTCCACGGCATGCGAGCGCCGCCGGGCTGCGGGAGCGGCTCCATGTGCCAGACGACGACGAGTGGGCGCGCGGCGGGGGGCAGAGCGCTGACCGAGCCCAGCAATCGCGGGTGCCAGAACGCGTTGCCCCAGACGAGCACGACGTCCGGCCGTCCCTGCGCCCACGGTTCGTTGCCGCGTTGATCGACCTCCCAGCCGCGCGCGGCCAGCAGCTCGGCCACCTCGTGGCGGCGGGGCGGGGCACCCGGCGTCTGGCGGAAATGCACGGCGATGCGCCTTTCCGTCACGGCCTGGAAAGATACGTCGATGGCTGCCAAGCCCGTCGTCATGGTCGGCGTCGAGCTTCATGCCAAGCGGGTGCACGCATATCTCACGACCGACGGCGGACGCACGATCGAGGCCTTTGCCGTGCACCGCCGATTCCTCAACGACGGCGTCACGGACGAGTTCCTCGGCCGGCCGGTGGTGGCGTTCGAGGAGCTGCACTCGACCCATCCACCCGAGTCACACGACCTCTGCGTTGCCGTCGGGTACCGCGACGTCAACCAGGCGCGCGCTCGCGTCTGGCAGGAGGGGCTGGACCGCGGTTACGACCACGTCAATTACGTCTCCTCGTACGCACGCTGCTGGGAGCCGTCGACGATCGGCACCCGCGGCACGCTGATCGTCGAGGACGCGAACGTGCAGCCATACGCGACGGTCGGAGACGACTGCTGGATCAGCGGCGCCCGGATCGGGCACGACGCGCGAGTCGGAGACCATTGCTGGATCGGCGGCGCGATCATCTCCGGCGGCGTCACGGTCGGCGATTTCTGCTTCATCGGGCCCGGCGCGTTGATCCGCGACGGCGTCACGATCGCCCCCCGCACGGTCGTCGGGATGGGAGCGATCATCAAGCGCGACACCGTCGAGGGCGGCGTCTACTCCGCGCCGGCGACCCCGGCGCACGCCGTCAAGAGCTGGGAGCTGCGCGGGATCTGACGATCAGCGCCCGCCGAAGCAGTGCAGCTGCTCGCGTCCCGCGCGCCCGCAGCAGAACAGCAGGTCGAGCACGCTGACGGCGTGCTCGAAGGGACCGTGCGGCTGGTCGTACTCGGGGTACCCCGCGTAGTCCATCCAGTCGACCGCGACGCCGGCGGCGGCGAAGACGGCTTCGTCGAAGTACGTGCGCATGCCCGGCACGGCGAGGTATCGCGACGCCCCCGCGGCGCGGCAGAGGGACAGCAGGCGCTCCGTGCTCCGGCCCTCCGAGTCGTAGTCCGTCGACCAGCGCATCGGCGTCGTGATGCCGAGCGCCTCGCAGCAGGCATCGAGCAGGTGCCGGTTGACCGCGCTGAGGCGCTCCTCCAGCGCCAGCGCTTCGTACAGCGGCGCGAACACGCCGCGCAGCTCGTCGAAATGCGGCGCGCGCCGATAGCAGTGCTGGAGCGTCGCCCAGTGCCGCGCCGCCCAGCCCGGATCCGCTATGCGCATCTCGTCGATCCGCTGGCAGGCGCCCGTGTGGCGGACGGGCACGCTCAGCCAGAGCAATCCCTGCGGGGTCTTGATCCGGTTGCGGTGGCGCCAGGTGCCCGTCCCGAACTGCACGTCGTCGAGCAGGACGAGCTCGTCAACCGAGCCGATCAGATCGAAGAACCCCTTCCAGGGGATGTAGTTGGACTGCATGATGGCGATGCGCCGATCGCCGGTCATGCCGCGGATAGGACCTCGTCAACGGCGGCCACGACGCGCTCGAGGTCCTCGTCGGCGAGGCCGGCGTAGACGGGGAGGCGCACGAGCGTGTCGGCGGCATCGCGCGTGACCGGCAGCGCTCCGACGGCGCGTCCGAGGCGCCGCCCGGCGGGCGAGTCGTGCAGCGGGACGTAGTGGAAGACCGCCCAGACCCCGCGCTCGCGCAGGGCGGCGATGAACGCGTCGCGCGCGGCACGGTCGCGCAACCGCAGCCCGTACAGGTGCGAGTTGTCGTCGCAGTGCTCCGGCACGTGCGGTCGGCGCACGCGCTCGCACGCCTCGTGGCCCGCCAGCAGCGCGTGGTAGCGGCCCCAGATCACCCGGCGGCGTGCGGTCGCACGGTCGAGCTGCTCGAGCTGGGCCAGCAGCACGGCGCACGGGATCTCGCCCGCGCCCCACGACGACCCCTGGTCGACCCAGCTGTAGTGGTCGACCTCGCCACGCAGGAACGCGGCGCGGCTCGTTCCCTTCGCCTGCGCGATCTCGGCGCGCGCGGCCAGTTCCGCATCGCGAGTCAGCAGCGCGCCGCCCTCGCCGCAGGTGACGTTCTTCATCTCGTCGAACGACAGCACGCCCAGCTCGCCGATCGTCCCCAGCGACTTGCCGCGATAGGACGCGCCGATCGCGTGCGCGGCATCCTCGACGACCGCCGCGCCGGCCGCCCGGGCCTGCTCGACGATCGGATCGAGCTCGGCGGCGACGCCCGCGTAGTGCACGGGCACGACCGCCTTCGTGCGCGGCCCAAGCGCGGCCTCGAGCTGCTCCTCGTCGAGGTTGAGCGTGTCAGGGCGGACGTCGACGAAGACCGGGATCGAACCGCGGAGGGCAAACGCGGATGCGGTCGCGACGAACGTCCAGGACGGCATCACGACCTCGTCGCCCGGCCCGATGTCGAGCACGACGGCGGCGAGCTCCAGCGCATCGGTTCCCGACGGCGTCACAAAGGCCCGCTCGGCGCCCGTGTGCTCCTGCAACCAGGTCGCGCAGCGCACGCCGAACGGGCCGCCATGCGCGAGCTTGCCGCCGCGCAGCGCCTGCTCGACGTTTCGCAGCTCGTTGCCGAGGGTCACCGGGCGGTGAAACGGGATCATCGTCATGCGGCGACGGGCGCGAGCGCGAGCATCCGGCGGGCCTCGCCGGGCGTTGCCAGCGGGCGCTCGGCCAGCGCGGCCGCATCGGCGACGCGACGCACGAGGTCGACGTTCGTGGCATGACGCGTGCGCGCGCGGTCAAACCAGACGTTGTCCTCCAAGCCGACGCGGACGTGTCCGCCCGCCGCGATCGCGGTGAGGGTCGCGTCGAGCTGGTAGGCCCCGAGGCCGGCGAGCGCCCAGGACCATTGGGCCGGCACGAGCGATAGGAATGCACCGAGCATCGTCGGCGTCAGCGGCGCCGTCCCGAGGTTCCCGAGCAGGATGTTCAGCCAGCAGCGCTCCGGGATCAGTCCCTCGTGCATCAGGCGGGCAGCGAATGCGACCATCCCCGGCTCGAAGGCCTCGAGCTCGGGGCGGATACCCCGCTCGAGCATCATCGCGGCGAGCCCGCGCATCGTCTGGGGCGCGTTGACGGACGCCTCGCGAGCGAAGTTGTTCGAGCCCAGCGTCAGCGAGGCCATGTCGGGCTTGGCGGCGCCCGTCAGCTCGAGCACATCGGCCCGCTCGGCCAGGCTCGTCGCGTAGCGCCCGCTGCAGGTCACGCATACGATCAGCTCCGGATCAATCGCCCGGATGCCCTCGATGATCGGTGCGAAGAACTCGGCGCGATGCGTCGGGCGGCCGTCGGCAGCGCGCGCGTGGACGTGGATGATCGACGCGCCGAGCGTGGCGCACGCCTCGACGTCGGCGAGGATCTCGTCGCAGGTCACGGGCACATGTGGGCTCGTCGCCTTTGTCGGCACCATCCCTGTGGGAGCGAGATTGATGATGAGCGGGTTGCCGATGCCGACCATGCGGTCGGCCAACGCTAGCGACTGCAGTGCGGGATCGACGGGCTGCAGGGCCGCCGCGTACAACTCTCGGCAAGCTCGCTTGATGCCTGGGCATTCAGACGAGGTCGTGAGTTAGTCTCCATAAAGCGTGCGAGCCGCCAGCGACCACCGCCCGATCGCCGTGCTCGGTGCCGGGCCCGCCGGACTCACCGCGGGCTACGCGCTCGTCCGAGCGAGCGAGGCAGTCGTCGTCTTCGAGGCCGGCCAGCAGGTCGGCGGGCTCGCCCGCACGGTCGTGCGGGACGGCTATCGCTTCGATCTCGGCGGCCACCGCTTCTTCACGAAGTCCGACGAGGTCCAGCGCCTCTGGCACGAGGTGCTCGGCGACGAGCTGCTGGTCCGAGCCCGGCTGTCGCGGATCTTCTGGCGCGGACGCTTCATCGACTATCCGCTGCGGCTCGCCGACGTCGTGCGCAAGGTCGGCCCCGTCGAGCTCGGCCGCTGCTCGGCGTCCTACGCGACCGCCGTCGTCCGACGACGCTCGCGCTCGGCCGAGACCTTCGAGGAATGGGTCTGCGATCGCTTCGGGCGACGGCTGTACGAGCTCTTCTTCAAGTCCTACACGGAGAAGGTGTGGGGCGTGCCGCCGTCGGAGATCCGCGCCGAATGGGCCGCGCAGCGGATCCGTACGCTGTCGTTCTGGCGCGTCGTGCGGGCCGCGCTGCTGAAGGACGGCGGCGACGTGCACAGCCTGATCGAGCAGTTCCACTACCCGCGCCTGGGGCCCGGCCAGATGTGGGAGGCGATGGCGACCGAGATCATCGGCGACGCCGGAGAGCTGCGGCTCGGCGCCCAGGTCATTCGCATCGAGCTGGAGGACGGCCGCGTGCACGCCGTGCACGCCGGCGGCGAGCGCCTCGAGGTCTCCCACGTGATCTCCTCGCTGCCGCTGCGCGACATCGTCGCGATCGCCGATCCGCCGCCGCCGCCCGAGGTGCTGGAGGCGGCCCGCGGGCTGCGCTATCGCGACTTCGTGACGGTCGCGCTCGTCGTACGTGGCGACGACCTGTTCCCCGACAACTGGATCTACGTCCACGACGCCGACGTGCGCGTCGGCAGGATCCAGAACTTCCGCGCCTGGAGCGAGGCGATGGTGCCCGACCCCGAGTGCACGTGCGTGGGCCTGGAGTACTTCTGCTTCGAGGGTGACGAGCTGTGGAACGCCTCCGACGACGAGCTGATCGCACAGGCGACGGAGGAGCTCGGGCGGATCGGCCTGGCCCAGGCAGAACGCGTCGAGCAGGGCTATGTCGTCCGCGTCCCCAAGGCCTACCCGATCTACGACGGCCGCTACGAGGAGCGCGTGCGGATCCTGCGCTCCTGGATCGAGACGATCCCAAACCTGCACCAGATCGGCCGCAACGGGCTGCACCGCTACAACAACTCCGACCACTCGATGCTGACCGCGCTGCGCGCGGTGGAGAACGTCTGCCTCGGTACCGAGCACGACCTCTGGGCGGTCAACTCCGACGGCGAGTACCACGAGGAGCGCAAGCCGTCCGAGCAGCCCTACCGGCGGGCGCCCGAGACGCCCGCTCTGCGCACGCGACCGGGCGAGCCGGAGGTCGCCACGGCGGCATCGCGGCCGCCGGAGTAGGTAGGCACGCACCGCAGGTTCGCGCTCTATGGAGCGAGGCGCGGGCGCTCACCTTCGCGTACGGCATCGATGACGGAAGATGGCGCGTTCGCCGCTGGTAGAGGCGCGGTCTCTCCGGACTGTGGGGGCGCCGTTCACAGGGATTCTCTTGCGGCTCGTCGGCGGCGCCATTCCTCCGTGCTGTCCTGACTTGTAGGTGCTACGGACGTGACGGGTCGGACCCTGTGGCGGGGTTGGGTTGCCTGCGGTGCACGCGCCGCGGTTGGGGGTGCCCGACGTTTCGTCCATATGTGGGACGGAATCTCGGGGACCCCCGTGCACCGGGGTCCCACGCGGGGGTGCTCGCGAAATCGTCCACATGTTGACTGCCCCCTCGCACGGTCGCGCCCACCACGGCTCGCGGCCCTGGCGACCGAACCCGTTTCCTCATCGATGCCGTTTACACAAACGACTGCGCCCGCGCCAGCAACCGAGCAGACGCGGCCGCCGCGCGGGCGGACCGGGCGGACCGGGCGGACCGGGCCCTTTTACAGCCGCCCGCCGAGCCGCAGCGAGCTGACGAGCGCGCCGCCGAGCAACAGCAACGCGAAGCCGGCGAAGAGCGCGGTGATCTCGCGCTTCTCGGGCTTCGTGCCGATCTGCGAGCCGAGCTTCTCGTAGACGGCGCCGAGCTGGTCTGAGTCCTCGGCGCGGAACGCCTGGCCGCCGGACTCCGACGCGATCCGCTCCAGCGCCTCGGTGTCGGGCGGGACGCTCAGCGTCCGGCCCTGAATCGTGATCGTGCCGCCCGGCGTGCCGAGCGCGACCGTGTAGATCGGCACGCGCAGTCGCTTGGCGTCGGCGGCCACGATGTCGGCTGCCGCCCCGTCCGTCGCCGATCCGTCGGACAGCAGCACGAGCGCGGCGGGTGGCCGCCGCGCGGCGGCGTCGCCGCTGACCTTGAGGTCGTCGAGCGCGGTGCGCAGGCCGGCGCCGGTCGCGGTGCCGGCGATCGGCTGCAGCGAGCCCAGCGCGACCTCGACGCTGGCGTGGTCGGTCGTCGGCGTCTGCAGCGTCTGCGCGACGTCGGAGAACGTGACGAGCCCGACGCGCAGCTCGTCGGGGACCTTGTGCAGGAAGCTCGCCGCCGCCTGCCGCGCGGCTTCAAGCCGCGTCGGGCTGACGTCGGTCGCCGACATCGAGCGCGAGACGTCGGTCACGAGCACGACCGAGGCGCGCTGGACCGCGACCTGCACGGTCTTCTGCGGCCGCGCCAGCGAGAGCGAGAGCGCCGCGAGGGCGAGGGCGAGCAGCGCAAGCGGCAGATGGCGGCGCCAGTGCGGCTCGGATCCGGCGACGGCGGCCAGCGTGGCAAGCGCGGGGTAGCGCACCGGATAGCGACGGCGCCGGCGCTGGGCGGCGATCTGCGCCAGCACCGCGAGCGGCACGGCGAACAGGCACAGCAGCGCGAGCGGCGACGCGAAGCTCACTGCAGCGCCCGCCCCAGCGTCTTCAGCCAGTCGCCGCTCGTCGACAGCACGACGTGACCGGCCGCCGCCTTGCGCAGCTCGGCGGCGACGACGGCGCGCTCCTCGGCGGCGGCCATCGCGAAGCGCTCGCGCAGGCCCTTGCGCGACGTGTCGACCTCGATCAGGCGCCCGCTCTCGGGGTCGACGAGCGACAAGCGGCCGACGGGCTCGAGGCGCTCCTCGCGCGGGTCGCGGATCTCGACGGCGAGCAGCCGGTGGCGCGATCCGAGCGTCCGCAACGGCTTGCGCCAGTCCAGCTCGCCGCGGAAGTCCGACACGACGACGACGAGCCCCGGCTGGCGCGCCAGGCGCGCGGTCTTGTGCAGCGCGGGTGCCAGCCCGCGGTCGGCGGCGCCGTCGACGGCGACGCCCTCGGCGAGCAGCCGCGCCAGGCCGATCTTCGCGTGCGGCCCGCCGCGCGGCGGCAGGATCTTCTCGGGTCCGCCCGCGCTGACGACCGCGAGCCGGCCGCCGTGCCGCGTCGCCGCCCGGCCGACGACGTGCGCGACGCCCTCGGCGACGTCGGACTTCAGACGGTCCGCGGTGCCGAACGCCATCGAGGCGGACAGATCGAGCACGAGCCAGGTCGTGAGGATGCGCTCGGGGACCTGCAGCCGCACGTGCGCGATGCCGGTTCGCGCGCTCGCCGCAGGATCGAGCTGGCGCACGTCGTCGCCGAGCTGGTAGGGCCGCAGCTGCGCGAGCTCGGTTCCGCTGCCGACGCCGGGCGAGAGCCGGTCACCGGGCAGCACGCCCGCGCCGCGGCGCGCGAGCGTCAGCGCGAGCGCGTCGACGAGCGCGGACGGGACGGGTCCCGGACCCTGGCGCGCGGGTGGCGCGCGAAGCGTGGCGGCGGTGACGGCCATCGAGCTCAGGCGGCGTGCTCGGCAGTCTGCGCGGGCGCGCTCGACGCACCGCCGGCCTTCACGGCGGCGAGCACGCGCTTGAGGATGTCGTCGGCGCTGATGCCGTCCGAGATCGCGTCGTAGGAGAGCACGAGCCGGTGGCGCAGCACGTCGGGGGCCAGGTCGCGGACGTCGTCGACGAGCACGTGGCGGCGGCCGCGCAGCATCGCCAGCGCCTGGCCCGCCTGGACCATCCCGATCGCCCCGCGCGGGCTGGCGCCGTACTGGACGAGCGCCTTGACGTCCGGCAGGCCGTAGCGCTCCGGGTTGCGCGTCGCGTCGACGAGCGCCACGGCGTGCGAGACGACCTCGCGGTCGACGAAGATCTCGCGCACGGCGGACTGGAAGCGCTCGAGCTCGGCCATCGAAAGGCGCACCTGGACGTCCTCGGGCGGGCGCAGCGAGCGGCCGACGACTGAGGCCTCCTCGCCGAGCGTCGGGTAGTCGACGAGGACCTTGAAGAGGAAGCGGTCGACCTGCGCCTCGGGAAGCGGATACGTGCCCTCGGACTCGATCGGGTTCTGCGTCGCGAGCACGAGGAACGGATGCGGCACGGGGTAGCTCTCGGTGCCGATCGTGACCTGATGCTCCTGCATGACCTCCAGCAGGGCCGACTGCACCTTCGCGGGCGCGCGATTGATCTCGTCGGCGAGCAGGAAGTTGCCGAAGACCGGGCCCAGCTCGGTGTCGAAGCGGCCGCTGTCGGGGCGGTAGATCCGCGTCCCGACGAGGTCCGCCGGGACGAGGTCGGGCGTGAACTGGATGCGCCGGAACGTGCCGCCCATGACGTCCGCCAGCGTGCGGACCGTCAGCGTCTTGGCGAGGCCGGGCACGCCCTCGAGCAGCACGTGGCCGCCCGTCAGCAGCGCGACGAGCAGGCGCTCGAGCATCGCGTCCTGGCCGACAATGACGCGCTTGACCTCGTACAGCACCTCCTCGAGAACCTTGCGCGGCTGGCGCCCGGGGTCGTCGTCGTGCGGCGTGGGATACGTGGGGCTACTCATGTGCTGTGGGTGTCCTTTGTCTAGATCAGCCTGCGAAACCAGTGCAGGGACAGCAACGCGCCGCCCGCGAGCAGCGCGAGCGCGCCGGCGCTGAACGCGACCGTGATCTCGCGCTCCTCGTTGCGATAGCCGATCCGCGAGCCGAGCGAGTCGTAGACGGCGCTGAGGTCCTTCGCGGTGTCGGCGGTGTACGCGCGCCCGCCGGAGATCCGTGCGACGTCGCTGCTCTCGCTCGGATCCGGCGGCACGGGCCGGCTCTCCACGGTCCCGTCTGAGCGGGTCACCTGGATCGTGCCCTCGGCCGTGCCGAGCGTGACGGTGTAGATCGGGATCTTCAGGTCCTTGGCGCGCTGTGCGACGTCCTGCGGGTCACGACCGCGAACGGACTTTCCGTCCGACAAAAGGATGATCGCCGACGGGACGCGCACGCCGCGCTCGGTCTGGCGCGCGAGCACGCCGAGCGACACCGCCAGCGCCTCGCCGGTCGCCGTGCCGCCGCTGGGCTGCAACGCGGCGATCGCGGCGCGCACCGCCGCGCGATCGGTCGTCGGGCTCTCCGCCAGGCGCGCGGACTGGTTGAACGCGACAAGCCCGACGCGCACCGCGTCGGGGACCTGCGTGAGGAAGCGGTTCGCCGCCGCCCGCGCGGCGACCAGCCGGCTCGGCGGGACGTCGGTCGCCTGCATCGAGCCCGAGTAGTCCGTCGTCAGCATGATCGAGGCGCGCTCGACCGCGACGGCGACCGTCGTCTGCGGCTTCGCGAGCGCGACGATCAGGACCGTCAGCGCGAGCGCGTAGGCGGCGAGCGGCGCGTGGCGCCGCCAGCCCGGCGCGTGGGGCATGACCGATGCCTGCAGCGCGGGCGCCGCGAACGCGGACGCCGCCGCCCGGCGCAGGCGCTCGTTGCGCACGTAGGCGACGAGCGCGAGCGGCACGAGCAGCAGCGCGAGCAGGAAGAGCGGCTGTCCGAAGCTCATCTAAGCGGCGCCCACTGAAGCGGCTACGGGCCGGAGAACGGGTTTGCGTTCGTGGCGTTCTCGGGACGCGTGCCGAGCGTCACCTGGAGCTTCTCGCGCGCGCCGGCGCGCTCGACCTCGACGTCGATCCGATCGCCCGGCTTGCGGTTCTCGATCGCGGTGCTGATGTCCTCCGGCGCCTGGATCGTCTGGCCGGCGACGCGGCTGACGACGTCGCCCGCCTGGATCCCGCCCTGCGCGGCGGGGCCGCCGATCACGGCCTCCTCGACGCGTGCGCCCGCACCGACCGTGCTCGCCGTCGTCGTGACGCCGAGATACGCGCGCTTGATCGAGCCGCCGCTGCGCAGCCGCGGGACGATCTGGCGAACGGTGTTCGAGGGCACGGCGAAGCCGATGCCGACGTTGCCCCCCGAGCCGCCGGCGGTCGCGATCTGCGAGTTGACGCCGATCACGCGACCGGCGCCGTCGAGCAGCGGGCCGCCGGAGTTGCCCGGGTTGATCGGCGCGTCGGTCTGGATGACCTTGTCGATCGAGAAGCCGTTGGGCGCCTTGATGTCGCGTCCGACGCCGGAGACGATCCCGGCGGTCACGGTGCGGTCGAGCCCGAGCGGGTAGCCGATCGCGATCGCGAGATCGCCGACCTTGACGCCCTCGGAGTTCGCCAGCACGAGCGGCTTGATGCCCTGCGTCTTGCTGGCGTCGACGCGCAGCACCGCGAGGTCGGAGGACTGATCGCGGCCGAGCACCTCGGCGTCGATCCCCGAGCCGTTGTCGTCGAAGCGCACCTGCACGCGGCTCGCGCCCGAGACGACGTGCGCGTTCGTCACGATCGTGCCGTTGGGATCGATCAGGAAGCCGGTGCCGGACGAGCTGCCGCTGCCGTCCTGGCTGCGGACGAACACGACGCTCGGGCTGGCGCGCGCGTAGACGTCGCGGATCGCGCGCGAGCGGGCATCGGGCGCGGCAGCGCCGGGTGCAGCGGGCAGCGCCGCGACGCTGCCGGACGAGTCGTCCCCGCCCAGGATGTTCGCCGCGAGGATCCCGCCGCCGAAGAGGACGCAGGCAAGCAGCGTCGCGAGCGCGACGAGCGGCACGAGGCGCCGCGGGGGCGGCGCGGGCGCGGCCGGTGGTGGCATCGGCGGCGGCTGCGGCTCGTCGCGGCGCGCGAGCCACTGCGTGTGCTCCTCCTCCTCTCGGGGCTGCGTCCAGAGGCGGCCCGAGCCGGAGCCACGCTCCGATGGCTGGTCATCTGTCATGCGTTCCAAGGTAGGGCGAGGATGTCAATGATCGATAAGTTGGGCGCCGCTCTGCGTAAGACCGCTATAAGAGCTCGGCCGAGCGCGCGACCCTCGTAGACTCGCCCGCGGCGCGTTTTACGAACGGAGGAGCAATGCGGATCAAGACGTTCATCGGGGTGGTGTCGGTGCTGCTCGCCACCGCCCTCGCCGGCTGCGGTGGCGACTCGTCGTCCGACGACGCGTCGCCGGGCAAGGCCAGCGTGGCCAGCAAGGCGGACGTCGACAAGCTGCTCGAGCAGACGTTTGGCGCGAATCCGAAGGCCAACTCGGGGATGCTCAACGGCCGCATCGACATCAAGGTCACGGGCGTGAAGCGCTACCGCCTGCCGATCGCGATCACGATGACCGGCCCGTTCAACCAAGCCGGCGGCGGCACGCCGGAGGCCAACCTGTCGGTCGGACTCGAGCTGCGCGGCACCGCGCTCGGCGGCGAGCTGGTCCTGATCGGCGACCGCGCCCTGATCGGGGTCGGGTCGACGGGGTACCAGATCCCGGACTCGATCTCCAGCCGCCTGCGCCGCCCGCTGGCGGATGCCGACAACGGGCTCGGCGCGGTCCTCGCCGTGTTCGGCGTCGCGCCGCGCCGCTGGGCGAAGAACCCACGCATCGTCGGCAACGAGACGATCGCCGGCGTCGACACGATCCACGGCACGGCAACGCTCGACACGCGGCGCTTCTTCCTCGACGTCGCAAAGCTCACGAAGACGCTGACGTCGCTGCGGATCACCGACATCGCCGACATTCCGCGCGTCGTCGACCGCAAGGCCCGCGCCGCGCTCGTGCGCTCGGTCAAGACGGCCACGGGCGACGTCTACACGGGCGCCAAGGACCATGTCATGCGCAGGGCGAGGCTGAACATCAAGCTCGCGATGTCGGCTGCCGACCGCAAGCTGCTCGGCGGGATCAAGACGCTGAGCATCACGGGCGGGATCGACGTCACGGAGGTCGGCACGCATCCGAAAGTCGAGGCCCCGCCGAGCACCGGCTCGTACTCCGAGCTGCAGGTCGCGCTGGACGCGATCGAAGAGGCGGCGCGACGGGATCGGGACGAATAGTGGAGGGAGCCGTCAGCGATCCGCCCGCGCTCACCGTGCGCGGCGTCAGCAAGAGCTTCGGCGAGCGCATCGCCGTACGCGACGTCAGCTTCGACATCGCCAGCGGCGAGCTGCTGGCGATCATCGGCCCCAACGGGGCCGGCAAGACGACGCTGCTGTCGATCCTCGCCGACATCCTGACGCCGGACGGCGGCAGCGTCGCCCAGCCGCCGGGGACGACCGAGCGGATCGGCTGGGTCCCGCAGCAGACCGCGATCTACGGCAAGCTCACGGTCGCGCAGAACCTGCGCCTGTTCGCGAAGCTCGAGAAGGTCGCCGACCCCGACGCGACCGTCGAGCGGATGCTCGACCAGACGGGCCTGCGCGAGCGCGCCGACGACGAGCTCGGGCGCCTGTCGGGCGGCAACCGCCAGCGCGTCAACATCGCCGTCGGGCTGCTGGCCGACCCGCCGGTGCTGCTGCTCGACGAGCCCTCGGGCGCGCTCGACCCGCGCCAGCGCGAGCGCCTGTGGGGCTTCATCACCGCGCTCACCGAGCGCGGCACGGCGGTGATCTTCTGCACGCACGACATCGCCGAGGCCGAGCGCCACGCCGACCGGGTGCTCGTGCTCGCCGACGGCGAGCTGCTGTTCAACGGCACGCCGGAGGAGCTCAAGGACGTCGCCGGGGCCGACGACGAGCACGATCTCGAGCAGGCATTCGTCTCGTTCCTGCGCGCGCGGGGGCATTGACCGTGGCCGGCCGGAGGGCGCCCTAGATGCGCTGGATGCTGGTCAAGGATCTGCAGATCCTGCGCCGCTCGAAGCTGCTCGTCGGGCTGCTGATCGTCTACCCCGTCGCGATCGCGCTGCTGATCGGCTTCGCGCTGTCGAGCGGGCCGGAGAAGCCGCGGCTGGCGTTCTTCAACCAGATCCCGCCGGACGAGCAGACGATCAAGCTCGGCAGCGAGCAGATCGACGTCAAGACGTACACCGACCAGCTCTTCAACGCGGTCGACCGGATCGATGTCGACAGCCGCGAGCGGGCACTGGAGACGGTGCGCAAGGGCCAGGCCCTCGCGGCGCTCATCATTCCGCCCGACTTCACGCGCAAGCTCTCCCAGGGCGGGCTGTCCTCGGCCCAGGTCGAGGTCGTCTACAACGGCGACGCGCTGAAGCAGTCCTTCGTCCGATCGACGGTCAGCTCGAAGCTGGCGCTCGCCGACGCCGCGCTCGCCAGGCAGATCAGCAAGGTCGCCAGCAGCTACATCGACATCGTCGCCGAGGGCGGGCAGATCGACGTCCTCGGGCTGCATTTCGAGCTGCTCGGGCTCGTCAAGTCGAGCAAGCTGCTGGACACGGCGCTGAAGCGAACCAACCAGCCCTCCGTGCGGCGGGCCGTCAAGCCGGTCAAGGACTTCGCCTCGCTCGGCGTCGCGAACATCGATCGTTTCAAGGACGTCCTCAGCACCGTCGAGCGGCCGGTCAAGGTCTCCGAGACGGTGCTCAACGGCCGCCGCACGCCGCTGGACACGTTCGCCGTCGCGCTCGCGGTGACGGTCTCGCTGATGTTCGTCTGCGTGCTGCTGGCGTCCGGCCTGCTCGCGCTCGAGCGCGAGGAGAACACGTTCTCGCGGCTCGCGCGCGGCCTCGTGCCGGGCGGGCGGCTGCTCGCCGGAAAGGTCGTCCTGTCGGCGGGCTGCGCGTTCATCGTCACGCTCGTGATGCTGTTGGGGATCAGCGCGTTCGTACCGTTGGACTACGGCCGCGTGGCGCTGTGGCTCGTTGCGCTCGCCGGCAGCGCGCTCGCGTTCGCCACGCTCGGCGTCGCGATCGGCAGCCTCGCCCGCGAGGTCCGTGCGGCGTCGCTGCTGGCGCTGATGCTCGCGCTTCCGCTGGCCTTCCTCGCGATCGTGCCGAGCGGCGGCGTGTCGCCGCTGCTGTACGACGTCATCCAGGTGATCTCGGCGATGTTCCCCTTCAAGCCGGCGCTCGACGCGATCAACGCCGCGATCAACAACGCCTCGCCGAGCCTGCCGCTGGCGCTCACCCATCTCGCCGGCCTGATCGCGGTGTTCGGCGCCGCGGCCTGGGCGGGGCTGCGCCGCTTCGCCTAGGCCGGCGCCTTGGCGGCGCGGCGCTCAGCCGAACCGCGCGCTGGTCAATCCAGGCCGCCGATCCGACGACCAGCACCGCCGTGCGGATCGGCGAGTACGCGGCCTGGCGCCGCGCCTGGCCGAAGATCCTCATGCGCTCGGCGAGCTGAGCGAACGGGAGCGAAACAGCGCCTTGTTGCGCACCCGGTGGCGGGCGTAGAGGAACATCTTCTTGTAGTGGACGAACACCGTGTCGAGCTCGAGATGGGTCACGATCGCGAGCGGTACGAAGCGGATCGCGCTGCACGATCGCTCATGTGCGACGCGGCGAGCGAACAGCGTGTCGGCGCCGCGCGGTCGATCGGCGAAGCTTCCGATCAGCCCGAAGAGCTGATGGCGGACGGCCATGTTGTTGGTGAACCCGTATACGATCTCCTCGTCATCGCCGTCGAGCACGAGCGCGTCCTTCGCTGTCTCGTAGGCGGCGATGCCGGCGGGGCCCCGTCGCGCGGGGCGCCAGCCGCAGTCCGCCGGCGAGCTCGATCGACGGATCCTCCATTGCCCGCGCGAACTTGCGCAGCCAGTCACGATCGGCGATGCAATCCGGATCGGTGAAGGCGAGGATCTCGCCGCGGGCATCGGCGATGCCACGGTTGCGGGCGTTGTAGGCACCGCGCGTGGGCGCCGAGAGCAGCGTCACCTCGGCGTAGCGCCGCGCTATCTCGGTCGAGCGATCGGTCGAGCCGTTGTCGACGAGCAGGATCTCGTAGCTGTCGCTCGGATAGCTCTGCGCGACGAGCGCGTCCAGGCACGCTCGAGATAGGGCTCGGCGTTGAGCATCGGGACGAGGACGGAGATGAATGGTCCACGTGCGAACCGGCCAGCGGCGCTCGCCTGTCAGGAGCCCGGCGCGAAGGCCATGACCTCGACCCGATGGCCTGCTGGAGAGCTTACGAACGCGCGCGGCGAGCCCCAGTACTCGGTGCGCGGGTCGGGCTCGAAGCCGCCCGCGCGCAGCCGCTGCAGCGTCGCCTCGTAGTCCGCTGCCACGACCGCGACATGCCCCTCGGGCGGGATCGCGGGCTCGTCGTCGTAGAGCAGGTGGATCTGCGTCGCGCCGGCCTGCACCCAGGCCGAGCGCTCGGCGAGCGCCGGCGGCGCGAGGACGCGCTCGAAGCCGAGCAGCCACCAGAAATGCAGCTCGCCGTCGACGTCGTCGCGGCGGATCTCGAGCGCGACGTGCTGGATCACGCCGGCGACCCTGGCTGGGATCTCGTTCGCGTCACGTTCTCGGCGTGGATCGCGCGCTGCGCCTCACCGCGGCGCGCCATCGGCAGCTCCGCGTCGGGCAGCTTGGCGAGGTAGTTGACGTCCTCGCGCAGGATCGCCGCCGCGCGCGCGCCCTCCATCACATCGCCGTGGCCCGGCACGACGTGGGCCGCCGAGTCGACGAGCGGCTCCAGGCGGCGCAGCGTCGCGAGGTAGGCGTCGCGCGAGCCGTCGGCACAGATCATCGGGACCTCGACGGGCGACAAGTAGTCGCCGCAGACGAGCACGCGCGCCCAGGCGATCCAGATCGCCATGCCGTCCGCGGTGTGCCCGTCGGCGGGGTGCAGCTCGAGCTCGGTCTCGCCGATCTCGCAGTGGCCGGGCACCGGCAGCGACTGGACCTGGCCGAGCGACAGCGGCGTCGGCCGGTCGACGTAGTGCTCCTCGTCGAACGCGCGCAGCTCGCGTGCAGCGGCGCCCGGCTCGGCGGTCAGCCGCGCGGCAGTCGTCTCGGCGACGCCGAGCGCGGCGCCGGGAAACGCGAGCCGGCCGAGCAGGTGATCCCAGTCGGCATGCGTCGCCAGCAGGCCGCTGAGGACGAAGCCGGCGTGCTCGAGCACGGCCGGCAGGACCTCGAGCTCGTCGGGAAAGACCGGCGAGTCGATCACGAAGCACTCGTCGCCGCTGTGCACGATCGTGCAGGTCGTCCGCCAGACGCGGCTCGTCGCGACGAGCACATCGGAATGCAGGCCGACGACCCGCAGCTAGACCACCTCAGAGGCCGAGCAGCTTGACCGCTTCGAGGAGGTTCTTCACCTCGGCGGTCGGTTTCTTCTGGCCCTGCTCGAGCTGCTCCTTGCTGCGGTTGACCCAGATCACGGGGATCTTGTTCGCCACGCAGGGGGCGACGTCGTGGTAGTAGCTCGACGAGATGTGGACCCAGCCCTTCTTCGTCCCCATCCGCCGCGCGCACTCGGTGAAGTGCGCCATGTCGGGCTTGTAGGAGCGCACCTGCTGGGCCGTGACGACGAGGTCGAAGTCGTGCGGGATGTGGCGCCGCGTCTGACCGAGGAGCTTGTCGTCGATGTTCGAGATCAACCCGGTCTGGAAGCGCTTGGCGACCTTGGTGAGCTGCGTGTTCGTCTCCTTGAAGGCCGGCCAGCGCTGCACGCTGTCGGGCAAGAAGCCCGAGCGCGAGGGCTCCAGCGGCCAGTCCAGGCGCTTGGAGATCTCGATCGCGGTGCGCCGCAGCACCTCGGCGTAGAGCTCGTAGGAGCCGCCCTCGATCTCGCGCTCGATCTCGTGGAAGTTCGAGACCAGCGCCTCGCGGTCGATCGTGAAGCCGTCGCGCGCGGCCTCCTTCTGAAACGCGTCGAGGATCCCCTGCTCCCAATCGATGAGGGTGCCGTAGACATCGAAGGTGACAAGCGAGATCTGCTTCGGTAGCGCCATGGGGCGGAGATGATAGGAGCTTGTCTGGGCCTGCCTCGCCATGGCCGGCCCGGTGACCGCCCTCGCGACTGCTTGTCATCTATTGTCAGGCCGCCGATGGACCTTCTCGAGTACAAGGGCAAGCAGGTCCTGGCGCGCTACGGCGTACCGCTGTTCGCCGGCCGGGCGGCGACGACCGTCGACGAAGCCGTCGCCGCCGGCGAGCAGATCGGCTGCCCGCTCGTCGTCAAGGCGCAGGTCAAGATCGGCGGCCGCGGCAAGGCCGGCGGGATCAAGCTCGCGACGACGACGGACGAGGTCCGCGAGCACGCGGCCAGCATCCTCGGGATGGACATCCGCGGCCACGTCGTGCACGAGCTGTGGCTCGAGGCCGCGGCCGACATCGCGAGCGAGTACTACGCGGCCGTCGTCTTCGACCGCTCGGCGAAGGCGCCGCTCGTGATGCTCTCGACGCAGGGCGGCATGGACATCGAGCAGGTCGCGGCCGAGCACCCCGAGGCGCTCGCGACGCTGCACGTCGATCCGCTCGTCGGCTTTCAGCCCTTCCAGGCGCGGCGGCTGGCGTTCGAGGCCGGCGTCGACGCCGACGTCATCCGGCAGGTCTCGGGGATGGTCGCCAAGCTCTACGAGGCGTTCGTCGCGGAGGACGCGACGCTCGTCGAGATCAACCCGATCGTCGTCACGGCGGCGCGCGAGGTGATGGCGCTCGACGCGAAGGTCACGCTCGACGACAACGCGCGCTTCCGCCACCCCGACCACGAGGCGCTCGACGACTCCAGCGGCGCCGATCCGCAGGAGCAGATGGCCAAGGAGCGCGGTTTGACGTACGTCAAGCTCGACGGCGACATCGGGATCTTCGGCAACGGCGCCGGGCTCGTGATGTCGACGCTCGACGTCGTCGCCCATGCCGGCGGCGCGCCGGCGAACTTCCTCGACGCCGGCGGCGGCGCGAAGGCCGAGGCGATCGCAGCGTCCGTCGACGTGATCCTCAGCAACCCGAACGTGCGAGCCGTGCTGTTCAACGTCTTCGGCGGGATCACGCGCTGCGACGAGGTCGCCAAGGGGCTGATCGACGCCTACGCGCTCCTCGAGCCGACCGTGCCGTTCGTCGTGCGGCTGGACGGGACGAACGACGTCGTCGCGCGCGAGCTGCTCGCCGAAGCGGACCTGCCGAACGTCCACACCGAGGCGACGATGGACGGCGCCGCGGCGCGCGTCGTCGAGCTTGCGCGCGGGTCCGCGTCGTGAGCATCCTCGTCGACGCGGACACGCGTCTCGTCGTCTCCGGCCTGACCGGCCGCGAGGGCACGTACCACGCGATGAACAACCGCCGCTACGGGACGAAGGTCGTCGCCGGCGTCACGCCGGCGAAGGGCGGTCAGGACGTCGAGGGCGTGCCGGTCTTCGACACGTTCCGCGCGGCCGTCGCCGCGACCGACGCCAACACGGCGATGATCTTCGTCCCCGCGCGCTTCGCCGCCGACTCGATCCTCGAAGCCGAGGACGCCGGCATCGCGACGATCGTCGCGATCACCGAGGGGATCCCGGCGCACGACGAGCTGAAGGTCTTCAACGTCCTCAAGCACAACCCGGACGTGCGCCTGATCGGGCCGAACTGCCCCGGCGTGCTGTCGCCCGGCAAGGCGAACGTCGGGATCATCCCGGCCCAGTTCTTCAAGCCCGGCAACGTCGGCGTCGTCTCGCGCTCCGGCACGCTGACCTACCAGATCGGCAACGAGCTCGCGCGCGGCGGCTTCGGCAACTCGACGATCGTCGGGATCGGCGGCGACCCCGTCCCGGGCTCGAGCTTCGTCGACATCATCGCGCTGTTCGAGGCCGATCCCGAGACCGAGCTGATCGTCATGAGCGGCGAGATCGGCGGCTCCGCCGAGGAGGAGGCCGCGGCGTACATCGCCGATCGGGTCTCGAAGCCGGTCGTCGCCTACATCGCGGGCCTGACGGCGCCGCCCGGCAAGACGATGGGCCACGCCGGCGCGATCGTGAGCGGTTCCAGCGGCGGCGGTCAGGCGAAAGTCGACGCACTGGAAGCCGTCGGCGTGCGGGTCGGGCGGACGCCGACACAGGTCGCCGTCATCGCCGGCGAGATCCTCGGGGGGTAGGGGCTCCGCTTCGGTTGACGACCGCTGGTGTTGCCGTCGTGGCTCGCGGTCAGACCAGCGTTGGTGAACGGCATCACTGAAGGAAGCGGGGGTGCGGGCGCCCGCGGTCGCACCGCATCGCGCCGCGTGCACAGTTGACGCGACGTGTGTCAGCTACGGGCCTATATACGACCCTTAGCTGCCAGACGGTCGCGGCCATCCTTCCTCACTGATGTAGTTCGGGCCGCGGCAAGCGCCCGGGGGACGAGATCGCCCCGCCCGCGACCTAGAGTGACCACATGCCGGCCACCACAGAGCTCGAGACGCGCGCCACCGAGCTCCTGCACGGGCTCGCCGGCGCCGAGACGACGTTCCGCGAGCACCAGCTCGAGGCGATCGCCGATCTCGTCGAGGCCCGCGCGCGGGTGCTCTGTGTGCAGCGCACGGGCTGGGGCAAGTCGGCGGTCTACTTCATCGCCACCGCCCTGCTGCGCGAGCGCGGCGCCGGTCCGACGCTGATCGTCTCGCCGCTGCTCGCACTGATGCGCAACCAGATCGCCGCGGCGCAGCGGCTCGGGATCCGCGCGCACACGGTCAACTCGACGAACCGCGACGCCTGGGAGGAGATCTCCGCGCTGCTCGACGCCGACGCCGTCGACCTGCTGATGATCAGCCCCGAGCGGCTGAACAACCCGAAGTTCCGCGCCGAGATGCTGCCCGCGTTCGCGCAGCGGGTCGGGCTGCTCGTCGTCGACGAGGCGCACTGCATCAGCGACTGGGGCCACGACTTCCGTCCCGACTACCGGCGCATCGCGGAGATGCTCGAGCGCCTGCCGGCCGGCGTCGGGGTGCTCTGCACGACGGCGACCGCCAACGACCGCGTCGTCGCCGACGTCGAGGAGCAGCTGCGGACGGGGCACAGCGCGGCGCAGCTCGTCGCCTACCGCGGGCCGCTCGGCCGCTCGAGCCTGCGCTTCGAGGTCGTCGAGCTGCCCGGCCAGGCCGACCGGCTGGCGTGGCTCGCGACGCACCTCGACGAGCTGCCGGGCTCGGGGATCGTCTACACGCTCACCAAGCGCGACGCCGAGCAGGTCGCCGCCTGGCTGCAGGCGCACGGGATCGCCGCCGAGGCCTACACCGGCGAGATCGAGACCGAGCGCCGGATCGCCGTCGAGGACCGGCTGCTCGCCAACGACCTCAAGGCGGTCGTCGCGACGAGCGCGCTCGGAATGGGCTACGACAAGCCCGACCTCGGCTTCGTCGTCCACTACCAGGCGCCCGGCTCGGTGATCTCGTACTACCAGCAGGTCGGGCGCGCCGGCCGCGCGATCGATCGCGCCGAGGTGATCCTCCTGCGCGGCGCCGAGGACCGGCGCATCCAGGACTTCTTCATCGAGCAGGCATTCCCGCGCCGGGAGCTCGTCGACCGCGTCCTCGGTCACCTTGACGAGGTCGGCTCGGCCGGCGCCTCGACGCCCGAGCTGACCGCGATCGTCAACCTCGGCCGGGGGCGGATCGACGCGATGCTGAAGGTGCTCGACGTCGAGCGCGCGGTGTCGCGCGACGGCAGCCGCTGGGTCCGCGAGCAGGACAGCGCCTGGAGCTACGACGCCGACCGCTACGCCCACATCACCGCCCTGCGCCGCCGCGAGCAGGAGACGATGGCGGGCTTCGGCGCCGACGGCCGCTGCCTCATGCGCGCGCTTCAGGAGGAGCTCGACGACCCCGGACCCGACGATTGCGGGCGTTGCTCGGTCTGCGCCGGCCCGCGCTACGACGGTCCGCTCGACCCCGGCCTCGTGCGCGAGGCGATCGATCACCTGCGCTCGCAGCCGCTCACGCTCGAGGCCAAGAAGATGGCGCCCGGCGCCGACGGGCGGATGACGAAGATCCCCGCCGAGCTCGTCCTCGAGGAGGGCCGGGCGCTGGCGCGGCTCGGCGACGGCGGCTGGGCGCCGGTCGTGCGGGCGGGGCTGTGCGAGGGTCGCTTCTCGGACGAGCTGCTCGACGCGCTCGACCGGCTCGTGCGGTCGTGGAACCCGCCCGTCCGCTTCGTCGCCGCGGTGCCGTCCGCCCGTCACCCGGGCGTCGTCGACGACCTCGCGCGGCGGCTCGCGGCCGCGCTCGGGATCGCCCACGTCGCGCTGATCGAGCGCGCCGGCGATCGACCACCGCAGCGCGAGATGGCCAACGCGGCGGCGCAGGCGGCGAACGTCCGCGGCGCGTTCAGGGTCAGCGCCGAGCCGCCTCAGGAGCCCGGCCTGCTGCTCGACGACACGCGCCTGAGCGGCTGGACGCTGGCGATGGTCGGCGGACAGCTGCGCCGGCGCGGCTCGGGACCGATCTTCCCGCTCGCGCTCGCGACGGCGTTCTAGGCGCCCAGCAGCTTGCGCATCCCCCCCGCCGGCTGCGCGCCCTCGACGGGCTCGAAGCCGCGCCGCTCGTACATCGCGCGCGCCGGGTTGTCGCGCTCGACGACGAGATCGATCGCGGGGAAGCCCGCCGCCCGCGCGTGCTCGATGGCGCGGTCCAGCAGCTCGGACCCGACGCCCTGCGCGCGGTGCTGCGGCAGGACCGCGATCGTCAGCTCCGGCACGTCCTCGCCCGCGAGCTGATCGCCGTCGGCCGGCATCACCCGGTACCAGCAGGCGCCGGCCGGCTCGCCGTCGTAGGTCGCGACGACGCCGCCGTCGCCGGGACGCCCGAGGTCGGCGAACACGCGCGGCGGGACGAGGACCGGCGGCGGCGATCCGTCCGCTGACGGCACGATCTGCCAGCCGACGGCGAGGCGCAGCATCTCGAGCAGGAACGCGGCGTCGGCGGGCGTGAGGTCTCGGTAGTCGTGGTGCATCGCGCTTGCCCTTGACCGTAGCTCGCCGGGACGCGCCCGCTACCCTCGACGGCCATGGCTTCGGACACCATCTCCTTCGCTCGCGGCGCCCCTTCGCTGGACATCGTCGACGTCGACGGGCTGCGCGACGCGGCCGCACGAGCATTCACGAACGACCCGGGCGGCGCGACCGCCTACGGCACGAGCATCGGCTACGTCCCGCTGCGGCGCTGGATCGCCGAGCAGCACGGCGTCGACGAGCAGCAGGTGCTCGTCACGAACGGATCGATGCAGGCCGACGCGTTCCTGTTCGCGGCCTCGGTCGCCGGCGGCGACGTCGTCGTCGTCGAGAAGCCGACGTACGACCGCACGCTGCTGAACCTGCGCTCGCTCGGCGCCGACGTGCGGATGGTCGACCTGCAGACCGACGGCATCGACACGGCGCAGCTGCGCACGCTGCTCGAGGACGGCGTCAAGCCAGTCCTCGCCCACGTGATCCCGAACTTCCAGAACCCGGCCGGCTACACGCTCTCGCTCGACAAGCGCCACGAGCTGCTCGAGCTCGCCGCAACGCACGGCTTCACGATCTTCGAAGACGACCCCTACCGCCACATCCGCTTCAGCGGCGAGGAGCTGCCGACGATGCTGTCGCTCGACGAGAGCGACTCGGTGATCTACGCGTCGTCGTTCTCGAAGACCGTCTGCCCCGGCATCCGCGTCGGCTATCTCGTTGGCCCGGCCGCGCTGATCGCGACGATCGCGAAGCTCGCGACGAACACGTACATCTCGCCGAACATGGTCGCGCAGGCGATCGTCTACGAGTTCTGCAAGGCCGGCGAGAACGGGATCGAGCGCTCGATCGCGACCGTCAAGGCGGCGCTCGCCGAGCGCGTTGCGACGCTCGACGGCGCGCTCGCCGAGCACCTGCCCGAGGCCCGTTACACGCTCCCCGAGGGCGGCTACTTCATGTGGGTCGAGCTGCCCGAGGGCACCGACGTGGCGGCGCTGTTCAGCGCCGCCAACGAGCGCGGCGTGCAGTTCGTCAAGGGCACGGATTTCCTGCTCGAGGGCGGCGAGAACACGCTGCGGCTCGCCTACTCGGGCGTCACGAACGGCCGCATCGAGGAGGGCGTCAAGCGCCTCGCCGAGGCGTACCGCTCGCTCGCCGGCGCGGCCGCTGTGGCGTAGCGCCGCGCCTGCTCAGACGCCGACGTTGAGCGCGAGCGTGATGCCGCCGCGCACGTCGCCGGACGCGGTCGCGAGCTGGCCGGCGTAGCCGTCGCTGAAGACCAAGTCCGTGTCGAGCGAGGTCTGGCTGACGGTCTGCACGCTCTGCTCATAGCCATCGGTCGCGTAGACGAGCTCGCAGGTCTTCGCCGGCAGCGCGATCTGCGAGGTCTTCAGCTTCGAGCCGGACGACGTCGCGGCATCGACGCTCTCGTAGACCTCGAAATGGATATGCGGCCAGCGCCCGGGATACGCCGCGGGGAAGATGCTCTTGAAGCTGACCTTGCCGTCGCGGTCGCTGGCCTGCACGCCGCGCAGGTAGTTCTCGTCCGCCGCGCCCTGGTCGTACATCGAGTAGCGGCCCTCGCGGTCGCAGTGCCACAGGTACACGGCTGCGCCCGCCAGCGGCTTGCCGCCGCCGGCGACGTCGAGCAGGGTCATCTCGATCGTCGTGGCGACGCCGCCCGCAACGCCCGACGCATCGCCGATGCTGCGGGTGATGTCGCTGCGCACGACGCCGCTCTCGGCGAGCACGTTGGGACCGTTCGATCCGTCGCCGGGGTAGGGACCGGCGGTCTCGTCGGCGATCTCGTCCGTCGCGCCGGCGGACGGCGTCGTCGAGGCGCGCACGCCCGACGTCGTCGTGGTGCCGGACGACGCCGCGCCGTTGCCCGACGAGCCACAGGCGCCCAGCGCGAGCGAGCCGACGCCGCCCGCGAGCAGGGTCACCGCGCGGCGGCGGCTGATCAGCTTCGGAAGGTCGAACGACAGACCACGGTCGTGGTCCTCGATCGTCGAATCGTGCTCCTGGCTCACTCGTCGCGCATGCCGTCAGGCGAGATGACCTGGACCCCGACCTTGATCTCCGGCTGCTTCTTCGTGCGGTCCGGGCGCGCCGGGCGGCGCGTGAAGCGCTTCTGCCAGAGCCCGACGAGGCCGACCTTCCAGGCGTAGTAGCCGGTCTTGCCGGGCGTGATCGAGAAGTCCATCACGCGCAGGTGGCACAGCACGCGCTTGGTGAGGTACAGCGTGCGCAGGATCAGCCCGAGGCGCGGGTAGAGCTTCTGCGGCTCGTTGCTCGCCCGCACGTGGCCCATCAGCCGGTTCCACAGCCACGGCGGCGGGCGCCAGATCGCGATCAGGTAGAGCATGATGTTCGCCGCGCGCGGCGGGATCGCGAGGTAGCTCTCGTCGATGTCGTCGAGGTCGACGCCGCGCTCCTTCATCGCCGTCGCGAGGCCCGTGTTCGGGATCACCTTCAGCGAGTAGATGAACAGCGTGTACGGCCGGTCCATCAGGTACAGCAGCTGCAGCGTCGCCTTCACGTCGTCCCGAGTCTCGATCGGGTTGTCCATGATGATGTCGTAGGCCGAGGGGATGTGGTACCTCGGCGCGAACGACGCGATGACCTTGCCCGCGTTGAGGATCTTCTCCGGCGGCGTCGGGCGCTTGTAGAAGTCGAGCATGTTCTTCGAGCCCGACTGGATGCCCATCCGCACGCGGTTCATGCCGGCCCACGAGAGCAGCTCGAACTTGTCCTGGCGGACGTAGTTCGGGATCACGCCGTAGACGGCGAAGGGGATCCTCAGCTCGTCGTGCCAAAGCTCGGCGAACTCCTCGAGCTGGCCGTAGGGGATCGCCATGAACGAGTCGTCATGGAACGAGACCTGGCTGAGGTGCGGGAAGCGGGCGCGCGCGTCCTTGACCTGGTCGACCATGTAGCGCGCGCTCGGGTGGCGGATGCGCTTGTACTTCTTGTCGTTGGCGATGAACTTCGTGTTGCCGCAGTAGCTGCAGTGAAACGGGCAGCCGATTGACCACAGCGTCGTGTAGCCGAGGCCGTCGTTGAGCAGGTAGTCCTCGACGCCCATCTGCACGAAGCCCTGGCCGGGGAGGTAGATCTTCTCGCTCGGCGCGCCGTACTGCGGAAACGGCAGCGCCTCCATCTCGGTCGGCGACATCAGCGGCAGGAAATGGTTCTTGATCAGCTGGTCGCCGTTGCCGTTCGACTGACCGTGGCCGTTGGGCTTGAACCAGAAGTTCTTCGTGGTCGTGTAGTCGCGGTCTTCGGTGAAGGCCTGCAAGAACTCCTCGAAGGCGAACTCGCCCTCGCCCGTGCAGATCGCGTTGACGTCGGCGAGGATCGCGTCCTCGGGCTGGATGATCGGGTGGATGCCGCCCCAGATCATGTACACGGACGGGTTCAGCTCGCGCACGCGCTTGATGACGCGCCGCGTGAGGTCCGAGTAGCCGGTCATCGAGGAGAAGCCGATCAGGTCGCTGTCGGCCAGCCCCTGAGCCATCTCGTCGACCTGCTCGTCGCCGATGACGGCCTTGTCGCCCATGCCGCGGACCGCGGTCTTGACGCTGCGGTAGCGCTCGGTCGAGATGTAGCAGGACTCCGTCCCCGGCTGCAGCTGGGCGACGTAGGCCGCCATCTTGCGAAAGCCGCAAGATGTGATCCCGTCTTCCAGGCAAACCATCCGTGTGCGCATGCGTCTCGTACCCGCCTAAGTAGGGATCTCAGCGTACAACCCGTCGCGGAGAGAGAGGTTTCGCCTTCCGATCGCCGCAAGCGGCGATCTGCGGGCGACGTTACGTGCTAACGGCCGTAGCGCTCGCGCGCGAGCACGAGCTGCTCGGGCAGCGCGATGCGCGACGGCGGCGACGGTTCGGCGAGCACCGAGACGGTCTCCGCGACGGAGAAGGTCACCGTGCACTCCTGCCCGCCGTCGGTCGTCACCGTGACGTCCTCGCCCGTGTTGACGGTCAGCTTCCCCTTCATGCCCGGCTCGACGCCGGAGTCCTTGAGGTAATGCAGCAGATCCTCGGCCTCGTTCTCGAAGCGCAGGATCTTCACCGTCGCGCCCTCCTCGACATCGGCCAGCGGCACGCCGTCGATCCGCGAGCCGGCGGCGATCGGATGCCCGTGCGGGCACGTCTTCGCGTCGCCGATCGCGGCCAGCATCCGCTCCTCGAGGACCGGGCTCATCGCATGTTCGAGGCGCTCGGCCTCCTCGTGGACCTCGTCCCACGGTATGCCGAGCACAT
This sequence comes from uncultured Actinomycetes bacterium, assembly GCA_963780585.1. Lineage (GTDB taxonomy): Bacteria > Actinomycetota > Thermoleophilia > Solirubrobacterales > Solirubrobacteraceae > CADCVQ01. Next base: position 215,168 of record CAWADD010000011.1, on the reverse strand, counting down.
CGGTCAGGAAGCGCTCGATCAGCCGGTGGCGACGGACGATGCCCTCGGCGTGGTCGCGACCGCTGTCCGTGAAGCTGATCTGCTTGTCCTTGCCGCGCGTGATGTAGCCGTCTCGCTCGAGCCGGCCGATCATCTCGTGCACCGTCGGCGCCGACAGCTGCATCGCGCGCGCCACGTTCGCCCCGGTCATCGGCAGCTTCGCCTCCTGCAGCCAGAACAGCGTCTGCAGGTACTCCTCCTCAGCCACTGTCGCGTGCTCGGAAGCCATCGGCGCAATCGATCCTACCGGCCCGGCCTCGGCTGCCCCGCCGGGGTGCGTCGGCGGGGCGGATCGGTCCGCAGCGCCTCGGCGAACGTCTGCAACCGCCGCTCGGCAAATGTCATGAACTCCTTCGTCGCCGGCGACAGCTGCGCCCCGCGGCGCCAGATGAAGGCCGTCGTCTCGTAGATCGGCTCGGCGAACGGAACCCAGCCCAGGCTCGGCTGCGCGAGCCGCAGCAGGATGCCGCGCTGCGCGATCGTGTCGCCCAGCCCGCGGGCGGCCAGCTCGAGCGCGACCTCGACGTCCTCGACGTCGATCTGCGGCTCGATCGTCATGCCCGCGCGCTGGGCGAGCTCGCGCAGCTGGCGCCGCGTCGGATCGTCCGAGCCCCAGCTCGCCTCCGACAGGATCAGTGGCGCCGCCGCCAGCCGCTTGATCGTCACCGCGCGCTGCAGGCGCGCGGGATCGGCCGATACATAGAGGACCTCGTCGCGCATCGCGGGCCGGACCTCCAAACCGCGGTCGTCGACCGGCAGCACGACGAGGCCGGCCTCGAGCTCGCCGTCGCGGATCGCCGTGACGGTCTCCGACGAGTTCTGACCGACGATCCGCACGCGCACGCCAGGGTGGCGGCGGCGAAAGTCCTCGACAAGATCGGTGCCCAGGTACGTGCGCGCGGTGCCGAACGTGCCGAACGCGGCGGTGCCGGCCTGCAGCTCGCGCACCGCGCCGACCGACATCCGCGCCGCCTCGACGGCGGCGATCACGGCCTCCGCGTGCGGCCGCAGCGCGCGCCCGGCCTCGGTCGGCACGATCCCCCGCCCGACGCGTTGAAACAGGGCGACGCCGAGCTCGGCCTCGAGCCGCCGGACCTGCTCGGAGAGCGACGGCTGCGCGAGGTGCAGCGCCTCGGCGGCAGCGCTGAACGAGCCGTGCTCGAACGCCGCCAGGACGTAGCGCAGCTGCTGTAGATTCATAGGGGTTGCCTTGAGATTCTCAAGACAAGCAAGGCTACCGCTGGATCGAGCGATCGTCGATGATTGCTCGCATGGCATCCAGCAGAACGCCCGATGCTCGCCGTACCGCGGGCATCGCGCTCTGCCTCGTGTCGGCCTGCGGCTTCGGCCTGATGGCGATCTTCGCCAAGGAGGCATACCGCGCCGGACTCGGCGTGACGGCGCTGCTGGCCGCGCGTTTCGCGCTCGCGGCGGTCGTCTTCTGGGCGATCGTCGTGCTGCGCCGCCGCCGGACGGCCGCGCGCGCGGCGACCGCGATGGCCCCGCTCCCAGGCCGCGTCGTGCTCGCCAGCCTCGCGCTGGGCGCGATCGGCTACAGCGCGCAATCGGGCCTGTTCTTCTCCGCGCTGCGGCACATCGACGCGTCGCTGACGTCGCTGCTGCTCTACACGTACCCCGCGCTCGTCTTCGGCGGCGCGGTCGCGCTCGGTCGCGAGCACGTCACGCCCTGGAAGGCGCTCGCGCTCGGGCTCGCCAGCGCGGGCGCGGCGCTCGTCCTGCTCGGGGGCGGCACCGGCGGCCTCGAAACGACCGGCGTGGCGCTCGCGCTCGGCGCCGGCGCGACGTACGCGGTCTACATCCTGATCGCCGAGCGCGCGGTCGCAACCGTCGACGCGTTCCAGCTCGGCGCGCTGATCGCGACCGGCGCCGCGACGACGTTCCTCGTCGTGGGCGCGGCGACCGGCGCGCTGACGTTCACGGCCGGCGGCTGGATCTGGATCGCCGCGATCGCGCTGCTGTCGACCGTGCTGCCGATCGCGACGTTCATGCTCGGCATGGAGCGCGTCGGGGCGTCGACGGCGTCGATCCTCTCGACGGTCGAGCCGCCCGTCACCGTGGCGCTCGCCGTCGCGCTCTACGGCGACGCGCTCGGGCCGTTGCAGATCTTCGGCGGCGTGCTCGTGCTGGCGGCGGTGATCGCGCTGCAGGCGCGCGGCGCGCGGACGCTGCGCCCGGCGATCCCGCGGCAGCTCGCGCCCGAACGGGCCTGAGCCAGCCGGGACGTTCGCCCTCCAGGTCCTAGCGGGAGCTAGCCAGGGGCTGGCAGCGGCTAGCACCCCGACCGGAAGATCCTCGTCCGGTACGTTGCCCGCGTGACGCTGCCCCTCCAGCCGCCGCTGCTGCCGCAGCTCGCGCGGCCGCGCGCGAGCCTGCCGGAGGGCGACGGCTGGGCCTACGAGCCCAAATGGGACGGCTTTCGGGCGATCGTCTTCGTCGACGGCGACGAGACGTACGTGCAGTCGCGCAACGGCAAGCCGCTGTCGCGCTACTTCCCCGAGCTGACGTTCCCGGCCGGGCGCTTCGTGCTCGACGGCGAGATCGTCGCCGCGTCGTTCGACACGCTCGGCCAGCGCATCCACCCGGCGGCGTCGCGGATCGCCCGGCTCGCGGAGGAGACGCCGGCGCGCTTCGTCGCCTTCGACGTGCTCGCGGTCGACGACGAGGTCCTGATCGAGTGCTCCTACGAGGAGCGGCGCGCCGTCCTCGAGGGGATCGAGGGGCTCGAGCTGACGCCGGTCGAGCGCACCGCCGACGGCGCCCAGCGGTGGCTGCACGAGGAGGAGGGCGTGATCGCCAAGGAGCTCGCCGCGCCGTACCTGCCCGGCGAGCGCAAGGGCATGGTGAAGATCAAGCGCGTGCGCACGATCGACGCGGTCGTCATGGGCTGGCGACCGGGCAAGAAGGAAGGCACCGTCGGCGCGATCATCCTCGGCCTCTACGACGCCAACGGGCGCCTGCGCGAGATCGGCCACTCGAGCGGCTTCACGGCCAAGCGCAAGGTCGAGCTCGTCTCAGAGCTCGCCCCCTACGAGACCGGCGAGCGCGGCAGCGGAGACGCCTCGCGCTGGACGCAGGGCCGCGAGCTCGAGTGGGTCGCGCTGCGGCCCGAGCTCGTCGTCGAGGTGACGTTCGACCACGTCTCCGACGGGCGCATCCGGCACGGCACGAAGGTCCTGCGCTGGCGCGACGACAAGCCGCCGGCGGAGTGCCTGATCGAGCAGCTGGGCTCGTAGCGCTTCCGCGGCCGGGCGCTAGGCCTCCATCCGCGACGGCAGGCATAGCGTCGTCGGCCGGCGCACGCGCAGCGCAGCACGCCCGAACTGGTTGCGCACGCGCACCGTGAGCGGGCGGAACCCCGGCGTGCCGCGGAAGTCGCGCATCGTGTAACAGACGAGGTGCGCCTCGGGCCGGCGAACCAGCTCGTTGTTCTTGCGCACCGGGATGCACAGCCGGATGACCGCCAGCGGCTTGACCTTCGCCGTACGGAACTGGTCGCGGAGATTCACGGTCCGCGTGACCGGCTGGGCCCTGACGTCGTGGCAGCGGAAGTGGTCCAGGAGCCGTGCCGGATTCGGTGTCGACGCAATCGGCCCGGCCGTCTTGCGCTTGAGCGACGGCACGCACAGCCGGTTGGGTCGCAGCATCGTCAGCCTGCGCTGGCCGAACTGGTTGGTGACCAGGACCGAGCGCTGCACGAACCTCGGGTCGGTATCGCGTGTCGCGTAGCACACGAGGTGCGCGCGGCTCGCGTATGCGGCCGCCGTCCTTGCTGACCGGGTTGCAGAGATCGCCCGTGCGCAGGACGCGCGAACGACGCTGCGCGAACTGATCGCGCAGGCCGACCGTGCGCCGGCGGAAGGCCGGCTGCAGCGCCTAGTAGCACGCGAAGTGATCGAGGTTCGCCGGCAATGGTGGACTGGCGCGTCTGCGCTCCGACGACGTCCGGCGCAGCATCGGTCGCGGGCAGCTTCGCGACGTCGAACGCCAGCGGGACGGTGCACGTGGCGGCGGGCGTTCCGGCCGGCCCGAGCACGACCGCGCCACCGGCGGCGGGCACGATCCGCAGCTTGCCCTGCGACGGATCGACGTTGATCACGTGAACGCCTTGGTCAGACCGGTGCCTCAGGCAGAGCCCAGCGGGATCGTCGCCGTGGGGGCGAACGTGAAGACGCCGGGATCGGGCGCGAAGCACGCCGGCGCGGCGCCCGCCGACGCGCAGGATCCGATCAGGATGATGCCCTCGGACGGAGGCTTGCACTCGGTCGCGTTGCAGACCCGGGCCGGCAGCGTCGTCGACGTGTCGTTCGTCAGCGTGACCTGCGCCGTCAGCCCGGTCTGGCCCACGGTCACGGTGTCGGGCATCGCCACCGTCACGACCAGCGCATCAGCCGTGGCGGGCGCCATGAGGGCCACGACGACCGCGCCGGCCGCTGCCATTGCGCCGCCGAACCACGCGCGGAGGGACCCGACGAACACGCAGGTGACGCGCATCTCGGTGCCGAGCCTACGCTCGCGGGCCGTGGACGGTCAACCGTTCGCGCGGACCCGTCGGGCCTGCGCTTCACGAGCGCGCTGGGCGCGCGCTCACGAGCGCCACGCCGTGGCGCTCGCGCGAGGGTTCGCCGAGCCGCCAGCTGAGCCGATCGATGCGCCCGACGCGCAGCGACGTCCGCACGTCCCAGCCGTGCAGCAGATCGCGCAGCCCGGCCTCGTCGTAGACGCGCTGGAAGTCGTCGACCGTCGGCTGCTCGGCGAAGGGAACCGTCAGCACGAGCAACCCGTCCGGCGCGACGAGCTCGCGCAGTCGCTTCAGCGCAGCGAGGTCGATGCGCTCGTCGATCGCGTCCTGGCCGTAGTGCTCCAGGCCGAAGTGCTCGACGGCGGAGAGCACGAGCGCCGCGTCGAACGGCGCCGCCGGCGCGGGCATCTCGTCGAGACGGCAGACGGCGTGGGTGAGGTTCGGATGGCGCAGCGGATGCGGCCGTGGGTCGACGACGGTGACGCGATGGCCGAGCGTCGCGAGCGAGAGCCCGACCGTGCTCTCGCTGCCGCCGACGTCGAGGATCGCCGCGCCGGCCCGCAGGCCGGCGAGCGCGCCGAACGCGAACGGCTGCTCGACGATTCGTTCGTTGACGAGCAGGACCTCGACGGCGCCGGCGTCGTGGTGCACCGGGACCGGCTGGTTGAACCACAGTCCGGCCTGCGCGGCGTAGCCGTCCGGCCCGCTCGCCCAGTTGAGGTAGGCGGCTCGCGCTGCGTCGAGCCGCGCGAGCTCGCCGCCCGGCTCAGGGACCTCGCGCCAGCCGAGACCGGCGAGCATGTCGCGGCCCATCCGATCGAGGTCGTCGAGCCGGTCGTGAACGGTCGGCCGGGCCAGGTTCTCGCTGCCCAGGCGGGCGTCGATCTCGTGGACGGTCATCGCGACGCGAGGGTCCAGCGCGCGGCGCAGCGGCCAGCCGAGCAGGCGCTTCACGCGCTCGACAGCGCTCACGACTGCTCCTTCGCCGCCATCATGGAGAGGATGCCAGCCGCGATGGTCGCCCACCCACCGGTGCTCATCGCGCCCGACGCGTTCGGCGGCGATCTGCGCGCCCCCGCCGTCGCGGCGGCGATCGCGCGTGGCCTCGAGCGGGCCGGCGTCACGCCACTGGCCGTGCTGTGTCCCGTCTCCAGCGGCGGCGGCGGGACGATCGAGGTGCTGCTGCCGGCGCTCGGCGGCGAGACGCGCGATGGCTTCGCGCTGCTCGACGACGGCGGCACGGCGCTCGTCGAGCTGGAAGACGGCGGCGCGCTGACAGGCGCGCGACTCGCCGCGGCGGCAGCGAGCGGCGCGGCCGTCGTGCTGCTCGCTGCCGCCGACGCGCAGGCGCCCGATGCGGGCGACGCGCTGCTCGCGGCGATCGCCGACCACGGCGGCCTGGGCGGGACGGCGCTCGTCGTCCTGTGCGATCTGCGCACCCCTGGCGCGATCGCCGAGCGGCTGCGCGACGAGCGCGGCGCCCGCCTGGTCGGCGGCGCGCCGTTCGTGCTCGAGGCGCTCGACTTCGACGCGCGCATGCGTGCGGCGCGCGCGGTGATCGTCGGCGAGCGACGGCTCGAGCGCGGCACCCTGCAGGGTCGCGTCGCGGGCGAAATCGCGACCCGTGCGCGCCAGTCCGGCGTTCCCTGTAACGCCGTGGCGCGGGTCGACGCGATCGACCGCTTCGACGCGCGCATCCTCGACCTGCAGACGATCATCGCGGCGACGACGATCGCCGAGCTGGAGGCCGCCGGCGCAGCACTCGCCGACCGGCTGTAGTCGCCGAGACGACGATCTGCCGCGTCGATCGGCATCAGAGCCGCCTCGATGATTCGGAAGCTGTAGGGATCGGCGCATTGGCTTCGCCGTTGGCCCGCTCAGCGCGGACGTGGGTGGTGTTGCGGCGCGCTCGCTGACGGCATCGATGATGGAACGCGGACCAGGGCGGCGGGCGAGCCGACCGCTCACCAGGACGCATGCGTGCGGCGGCGCCGGGTTCGACGTGCTGCGACCCACCCCTCGTTTCCCGACGCACGGAGAAGTGACATGTCGAGTTCCTTGGGTGTCCGAGCTGTCATTTCTCCGCGGTAGGCATGGACAATTGACAGCGGTTATCGCGCATCACGTCTAGGCGTCACTTCTCCATGCACCCAGCAAGCGGTGACGAATCGAACGGTCGTGCAGCTCGATCCGTCAGCTACGGCGATCGATCCGTCACTCGTCCCCGCCCCGCCCGAGCGCCACGACAAACCGGCCCATCCCGTCATCGATGCCGTTCACCAAGCGCGCCGCAGCACCACACGCGTCCACGCCGAGCGAGCTGCATTCAGCCTCCGCTGGCCTGCCCGAAGCGTGCGGCGAGCTGCTCGAAGCGCTCGACGAGCTCGGGCGGCTCGTGGACCTCGAAGTCGACGCCGAGCATGCCGATCCGCATCGCCAGCCAGTCCAGCGAGTCGTCGCTCGTGCGGTACTCGCAGCGGTCGTCGCCATGGGCCTCGACGGTGCCCCACAGGTGGCGGCGCTGCTCGAGCTCGGCGAGCGGCGCGTGGACGGTGACGCGCGCCTCGTAGCGGGACGGCGCGGCGTGCAGCCGCGCGGCGACGTACGCGGCGGGATCCTCGCCGTCGGGCAGCGCGCGCTGCTCGAAGCGCCCGCCTGCCGGCGCCGGTCGCTCGAGGCGGTCGACGCGAAACGTCCGCCAACCGTCGCGGTCGCAGTCCCACGCGACGAGGTACCAGCGGCGGCCCAGGTTGACGAGGCTGTGCGGCTCGACGTGGCGGCGGCTGTCCTGCGCCTCGCGATTGCGGTAGGCGAAGCGCAGCCGCTCGCGATCGCGGCAGGCCGAGGCGATCGTCGTGAGCGCCTCCGGGTCGACCATCGGCCCGCTGGCGGGCAGCGTCGCGAGCACGCTGCCGAGCGCGTTGACGCGACGTCGCAGGTGCGACGGCAGGACCTGCTCGAGCTTGACGAGGGCGCGGATCGCCGTCTCCTCGATGCCCGCCACCGACGCGCCGGCCGCCGTCCGCAGGCCGACCGCGATCGCCACCGCTTCGTCGTCGTCGAGCAGCAGCGGAGGCATCGCCGTCCCGGCATGCAGCCGATAGCCTCCCGCGGGACCGGTGACCGCATCGACCGGATAGCCGAGCTCACGGAGCCGCTCGACGTCGCGGCGGATCGTGCGACCGGACACGCCGAGCCGCTGGGCGAGTTCGTTGCCGGGCCAGTCGCGGCGCGTCTGCAGCAGGGAGAGCAGCTTCAGGAGGCGGCCTGACGTCTCGGTCATCGCAGCCGACTGTGGCAGAGATTGCGGCCAGAACCTGGCCTAAAAGGCCCGTATGGTCCCCGCCATGCCAACGAGATTGGAAGATCCGATGACGGAACCGAGAACGCCGAGCATCGATCCCGAGCCGCTCGCGATCCGCGTGCGCGGACTGCGCAAGTACTTCGGCGACGTGCGCGCGCTCGACGGCGTCGATCTCGACGTCCCGCCGGGCACTGTGCTCGGCCTGCTCGGCCCCAACGGCGCCGGCAAGACGACCGCGGTGCGCGTGCTGGCGACGCTGCTGCAGCCCGACGCCGGCGAGGTGCACGTCGCCGGTCTCGACGTCGTGCGCGACGCCGCCCGCGTCCGCGAGCGGATCGGGCTCGCCGGGCAGTACGCCGCAGTCGACGAGAACCTCACCGGGCTGGAGAACCTCGTCATGGTCGGACGGCTCTACGGGATGCAGCGCGCGCCGGCGACCGCGCGCGGTCGCGAGCTGCTCGAGCGCTTCGAGCTCGCCGAGGCCGCCGACCGTCCGACCAAGACGTACTCCGGCGGCATGCGCCGGCGCCTGGATCTCGCGGCGGCGCTCGTCGCCAAGCCGCCGGTGCTGTTCCTCGACGAGCCGACGACGGGACTCGATCCGCGCAGCCGGCTCGAGCTCTGGACGACGATCGAGGAGCTCGTCGCTGAGGGCCGGACGGTCCTGCTGACGACGCAGTACCTCGACGAGGCCGACCGGCTCGCCGACGCGATCGCCGTGATCGACCACGGCCGCGTGATCGCGCAGGGCTCGCCGGACGAGCTCAAGGACCGCGTCGGCGGGGAGCGGCTGGAGGTGCGCCTCAGCTCGCCCGACCAGACACAGGACGCGGTGCGCGCGCTGATGCCGATCGCCGACGAGCCGCCGCATTGCGAAGGCGACACGGTCACGGTCGGCGTGCGCCGGCGCACCGGCGTCATCGTCGAGGCGGTGCGCCGGCTCGACGAGGCGGGCGTCGACGTCGACGACATCACGCTGCGACGCCCGACGCTCGACGACGTCTTCCTCGCGCTCACCGGCCACGCGGCCGCAACGGAGGACGACGCCCAGGAGGAAGCCGCATGAGCCGCGTCATGACCGACACGCTGATCATCGCCGAGCGCAACCTCGTGCGGATCACGCGCGCCCCCGACATGCTGCTCGCGTTCACGGTGCAGCCGATCATGTTCGTGCTGCTGTTCGTCTACGTCTTCGGCGGCGCGATCCTCGTGCCCGACTTCTACGACAGCTACGCGGCGTTCCTGCTGCCCGGGATCATCGTCCAGAACATCGCCTTCGGCGGCTTCGTGACGGCGATCGGCCTCAACGAGGATCTGTCGAAGGGGCTGATCGATCGCTTCCGCTCGCTGCCGATGGCGCGCTCGGCCGTGCTCGCCGGGCGCACGCTCGCCGATGTCGCCACCAACACGCTGTCGATCGTCGTGCTGCTCGCGACCGGTCTGATCATCGGCTTCTCGTTCGACGCGAGCTTCATCGAGATCATCGGCGGGTTCGGGCTGCTGCTGCTGTTCGGCTATGCGTTCTCGTGGATCTTCGCGCTGCTCGGGCTGATCGTCTCCTCGCCCGAGGCGGCGAACTCGCTTGGCTTCATCGCCGTCTTCCCGCTGACGTTCATCTCGTCGGCGTTCGTGCCGGTCGACTCGATGCCCGCGGGACTGCAGTGGTTCGCCGAGATCAACCCGTTCACGATCGTCGTCGACGCGATGCGCGCGCTGTGGGTCGGCGCGCCGGCCGGCAACAGCGTCTGGGGCGCCGTCGTCTGGTCGCTCGTGATCATCGCCGTGTTCGCGCCGCTGGCGGTCTCGCGCTACCGCCGCACCGCCTCGAACTGAGGGGCCGTCCGGTCTCACTCGACCGCGGCCCGAGCAGCCGCGCCGCGCCCGACCGCGTACGCTCGCGGCCGATGCCCGACGGCCGCCCTCGTCCCAGCCTGTCGCTGCCGTCACCGATCGCCCGGCGTGCGATCGTCGTCGGCGCGGGTTCGTTCGGAACCGCGGTCGCCGTGCTGCTCGCGCGCGGCGGCCTGCGCACGACGCTGCAGACGCGTACCGCCGAGCAGGCGCGGCGGCTGCAGGAGGACCATGAGAACCGCGTCTACCTGCCGGGGGTCGAGCTGCCGCGCGAGCTGCGCGTGGAGAGCATCGAGGCCGGCCTCGGGCGCGCCGACTACGTCTTTCTCGGGGTGCCCTCCGACGGCCTCGGCGAGACGATCCGGGGCCTGAAGAAGGCCGGCCTGGGCGCGCGCACGTCGGTGATCTCGCTCGCCAAAGGGCTCACCCCGCCGCATGGCACGGCGCCGACGATCCTCCTGCGCGAACGCTTCGGCGAGGCGCGCGTGGCGTGCATCGGCGGCCCCTCGCACGCGCGCGAGATGGTGAGCGAGGGCGCCGCGCTCGTCGCCGCCTCGACGAACGAGGAGCTCGCGAAGGCGCTGTCCGGCGTCTTCATCCGCGCCGGCGTCGTCTGCGAGCAGTCAAACGACCCGGTCGGGGTCGAGCTGGCGGGCGCGGCGAAGAACGCCGCCGGCCTCGCCGCGGGCGCGACCGAGGCGCAGGGCCTCAACGCTGCCGGCGCGGCGGCGGGCCACATCTTCGCCGAGGTCTGGCGCTACGGCGAGGCGCAGGGCGCACGGCCGGAGTCGATGCTCGGGCTCGCCGGCACCGGCGACCTCGTCGCGACGGTGCTCGCCCCGCAGAGCCGCAACCGGCGCGCCGGCGAGCTGCTCGCGGCGGGCGTGCCGGCGTCCGAGATCCCCGAGCGCATCGGCCAGGCCGTCGAGGCGCTCGAGTCGGTCCCGCTGCTGGCGCGCGCGCTGCGCAACGCCGGGCTCGAGGCGACGGTGACCGACGGGCTGGCGAAGCTCATCTCGGGCGAGCTTCCGCTCGACGAGTGGATCGCCCTCGTGCGCACGACCGTCCCGCCCCCCGCGCGCTGGCGGCGCCGCCCGGCGCCGGGCTTCATGCCGTGGCTGCGCGAGCGGCTGGGTAAGGTCAGCCGGCCGCCAGCGTCGTGACGACCGCCTCGTAGACGCCGGCGCCGTAGGACTCCTCGGCGACGCGAACGTTCGCGCGATCGCCGATCGCCGATCGCAGCGTCGAGTCGCGCTGCACCGCGTTGCCGACGAACCAGAACGCGCCGACGTGCGTCGCCGTCTCCATGTCCTCGCGCGAGTCGCCGACCGCGATCACCTCGTCGGGCGCGAAGCCGCGTGCGCGCATGTGGCGCGCGACGGCGTTCGCCTTCGACGCCCCGCGCGGGACGAGGTGGTAGGCGCGCACCTCGTCGAGCGCGACAAGCGCCGGCGAGCGGCGGTGGACGCCGCCGTTGTCGACGAGGCGCAGCCCGCCGAGCCCGCGCTCGGCGAGCAGCGCGTCGGCCTCGGCGGCGTCGACGAGGCCGCGGAAGAGGTGCGAGACCTCGCGATTGCGATGCCACGGGTCGTGGTACTCGAGGCGACCCGCGTAGTGCTCGAGCAGCACGGCCGGCGCGCCGGCGGCCTCGATCTGGTCGTGGATCGTGCCGGCCCCGCCAGGATCAGGCATGAACTCACCGGTCAGCCAATGCTCCTCGCCGTCGAGCACGAGGCACGAGCCCGCCTCGAAGATGTACGAGCTCTGGCCGATCAGCCTGGCGTCCTCGCTGACCTGGGCCTGACGGCGGCCGGACATGAGGACGACCTCGGCGCCGGCGCGGTCGCAGGCCTGCAGCGCGCGGACCCCCTGCAGCGAGAACGTCTTGTCGGCGCCGCGCAGCAGCGAGGCGCCCGGGCCGAGCAGGGTGCTGTCGAGGTCGACGAAGAGGCAGCGCACGCGAACATCGTCGCGCACGAGGTTGACAGATCGATAAGGGGGACCCTCCCGTGGAACCCCTCGAACCGTCCTATGCCGCCTACCGTCGCCCACCGGCTGACGACCGTCCTGCTGATCCTCTCGATCATCGTCGGCGCGTTCACGATGGGCGCCGCCGTGACGTCGGATCCGGTCGTCACATTCGACGCCAGCGCGCAGCCGGACCGCAAGCTGCTGCCGCGCGGCATCCTCCCCGCCGGCGACGAGCGGATGGCGTTCGCGATCGACGATCCGACCGGCCGCGAGCAGCGCCTTGCGCTCGCCGCCGACCTCCTGCCGCTGGCGCTGTGGATCGCGCTGCTGTGGCTGCTGCACGGCATCGCGCGGTCGGTGCGACGCGGCGATCCGTTCGTGCGCGACAACGTGCGGCGCCTGCGTGCGATCGGCGTCGTCCTGATCGTCGGCGTCGTCGCCGCGCACTACCTTGGCGTCGCGCTGCAGGATGCGCTCGCCGAGCCCTACAGCCGCTCGGCGCTCGAGCCCGTCACGACGCCGGGCCTGCTGCCGGCCGACACGGACTTCCCGGGACTCCCGCTGCTGTGCGGCCTCGGCGCCTTCGTCGTCGCCCAGGTGTTCGCGCACGGGGTGGCGCTGCGCGACGACGTCGCGGCGACGATCTGAGATGCCGCCGGAATCCTCAGAGGACAGGATCGGCGTGCATCTCGACCGCCTGCTCGCGCAGCGCGGGATGACGCTCACCGAGCTCGCCGAGCGGGTCGGCGTTACGGTCGTCAACCTGTCGGTCCTCAAGAACGGCCGCGCCCGCGCGATCCGCTTCTCGACGCTCGCCGCGCTGTGCGACGCGCTCGACTGCCAGCCCGGCGACCTGCTGACCTGCAAGCCGGCGGCGGGCTCGCGCGAGGGCTGACGCCGGGAACGTCGAGCTCAGGCTCGGCTGATCGCGAGCGGCGGACGCTCGGGCGGAACGTCGTCGCTGGCGGCGTGCACGAGCCGGCCGGCGCGCTGCAGGCGGGTCATGACGGTGCTGAGGACGGCGGCGGCCATCGGCGTGAGGTCCTCCAGCGGCTGGTGGCGGTTCTGGCGCGTGTCGAGGTCGACCTGGGCGATGCCGTCGATCCCGATCTCGCCGTACACGTCGAGCAGCAGCCCCATCTCGACGCCGTATCCGGTGCAGAACGACTGCCGTTCGAGCAGCTCGCGTCGCGCGGCGATCTCGCCCGCCAGCGGCTGGCGGACGGCGGCCAGTTCGGGGTAGAACGCGGCCAGCAGCGGGCGCGCCGTCAGCTCGGTCACGCGGCCGCCGCCGCTCGGCTGCACGGCGCCGTTGGTCTTGAACGGCCGCCGGTAGAAGCCCTTGACGAACTGCACCCCCGGCTCGCAGACGAGCGGGCCGAGCAGCCCGCAGGCGAAGTGCGCACCGAAGTCCTCCGAGTCGGCGTCGACGAAGGCGACGAGGTCGCCGGTCAGGACGCTGAGCGCGCGCCACATCGCGTCGCCCTTGCCGAGCACGGGTCCGAACTCGGCGAGCAGCTCGGCCGGCCGGACGACCTGGGCGCCCAGTCGCGCCGCGATCGCCCCGGTCCCGTCGGAGGAATCGTCGTCGAGCACGAGCACCTGGTCGACGACGCCCCGCTCGCGCAGCTCCATGAGCGGCTCCACGACGCCCGCGATCGTCAGCGCCTCCTCGCGTGCCGGGACGCAGACGGAGATCGACTCCACGCGCTCGGCGCGCAGACGATCAGCCGGAAACTCGGCGTGATGGAAGCTGGGCACGGGCAACGCGCTCGTACTATGGCAGCGGCGTGTCCGTCGTTCCGCAAGCCCAGCCCTGGAGCGCCCTGCTCGACCTCGGCCGCACGGACGGGCGGCTCGTGCGCGAGGCCTTCGAGGCGGCGCGCGAGCCCGTCACGGAGCCGTTGCCGCCGGAGCTGCATCCCGCGCTCGTGACGGCGCTGCGCGGCGCCGGCATCGAGTCGCTGTGGTCGCACCAGGCGCAGGCGCTGCAGGCCGCCTGGGACGGTCCGACGATCGTCACGACCGGCACCGCGTCGGGCAAGTCGCTGTGCTTCAACATGCCGGCGCTCGACGTCCTGTGCCGCGACGCGAAGGCGCGCGCGCTGTACCTGTACCCGACGAAGGCGCTGGCCCAAGACCAGGCCCGCGCGATCAACGCGATCGGGCTGACGAAGCAGGTCCGGCCCGCGATCTACGACGGCGACACGCCGCGCGAGCAGCGCACGCAGATCCGCCGGCGCGCGAACCTCGTGCTCACGAACCCCGACATGCTGCACATGGGGATCCTGCCCCACCACCGCCAGTGGGGCGACTTCTTCTCGAACCTCGCCGTCGTCGTCGTCGACGAGGCGCACGTCTACCGCGGCGTCTTCGGCTCGCACGTCGCCAACGTGCTGCGGCGCCTGCGGCGGATCGCCAACGCGTACGGGACCGAGCCGCGCTTCCTGCTCGCGAGCGCGACGATCGCCAACCCCGTCGAGCTCGCCGAGCGCCTGACCGGCCTCGAGCGGATCGCGCTGGTCGACCGCGACGGAGCGCCCGGCGCGCGCCGCGAGATCGCGATCTGGAACCCGCCGCTGACCGACGAGGCGCTCGGCACGCGACGCTCGTCGCTCGCCGAGGCGGCGGAGATCGTCGGCCATCTCGCGCGCCGCGGCGCGCGCTCGATCTGCTTCATCAAGTCGCGCCGCGCGGTCGAGCTCGTCGCGCGGATGGTCGCGCTGGACGACCCCAAGCTCGCCGACCTCGTCGTCCCCTACCGCGCCGGCTACACGCCGCAGCAGCGCCGCGAGCTCGAGGGCCGGCTGATGCGCGGCGAGCTGCTGTCCGTCATCACGACCGACGCGCTCGAGCTCGGGATCGACATCGGTGCGCTCGATGCCGCGGTCGTCGTGACGTTCCCGGGCACGGTCGCGTCGCTGCGCCAGATGTGGGGCCGGGCCGGGCGCCGCGGGCGCGGGTTGGCGGTCTACGTCGCCGGCGAGGACGCGCTCGACCAGTTCTTCTGCCGCCACCCCGACGAGTTCCTCGACCGTCCGGTCGAGTCGGCGATCCTCGATCACGAGAACGAGCCGATCCACCTCGCGCACCTGCTGTGCGCGGCGCACGAGGGGCCGCTCAGCGCAGCCGACGCCGACACGCTCGGCCCGCGCTGGGAGGCGCATGCGCAGGCCCTGGTGGCGATGGGCGAGCTCGTCGAGCGCGACGGCGCCTACCTGCTGCGCCATCCGGAGGACTATCCGGCGGCGCGCGTCTCGCTGCGCTCGGCCTCGCCGGACTCGTTTGCGATCGTCGACACGTCGAGCGGCGAGCTGCTCGGCACCGTCGAGTCGGCGCGGGCGCACACGACCGTGCACGACGGCGCGGTCTACCTGCACCAGGCGCGCTCGTACATCGTGCAGGAGCTCGACCTGCACGACCGCCGCGCGCTCGTCGAGCCGTTCAGCGGCGACTTCTACACGCAGCCCAAGAAGGAGACGATGACGGAGATCGAGGCGCTGCTCGACCGCCGCGACACGTGCGGCGTGCAGCTGTCGTTCGGGCGCGTGAGCGTGACCGAGCAGGTGCTCGCCTACCAGCGCAAGAAGATCTCCGACCACTCGATCGTCGACCTCCAGGGCCTCGACCTGCCCGAGACGACGTTCGCCACGCAGGCGCTGTGGTTCGAGCTGCACGACGACCTGCTCGCCGACGACTTCCCGCTCGAGGTCCTGCTCGGATCGCTGCACGCCGCCGAGCACGCGCAGATCGCCGTGCTGCCGCTGCTGGCGATGTGCGACCGCTGGGACATCGGCGGTCTGTCGACGAACTACCACCCGCAGACGGGGCGCCCGACGATCTTCATCTACGACGGCCACCCCGGCGGCGTCGGGATCACGCGCCAGGGCTTCGCCTGCTTCGAGACGCTTGTCGCCGACGCCCACCGGCTGATCGCCGAGTGCCCCTGCAAGGAGGGCTGCCCGTCGTGCGTGCAGTCGCCGAAATGCGGCAACCTCAACGAGCCGCTCGCGAAGGCCGGCGCGCTCGAGCTGCTGGCGCGGATGCTGGGCGTGTAGATGTCGGCGATCGGTCAGCCGCAGCCCGGGCCGGCCGTGTAGGCGAGCCCGTTGAACGTCACCTGTGACGAGCCGGGTGCACCGAACGCGATCGGCGCCTTCATCTCGCTGCCGGAGTCAGCGCCCTTGGAGAGCGTCCTGAGGCCGACCTCGCCACGGACCGAGCCGTCGCCCGCCGTCGCCGCCGACAGCACGCGCCACGTTCCCCCCCAGCGCAGGTTGTAGGCGCCGCCCGACGCGCCGCCGCTGGACTTCGAGTCCAGCGTCCAGGTCGCGTCGGCGCAGAAGACGACGGTCGTCTGGCTCGGGTCGCAGGCGACCGTGCAGCTGCCGACGCTGTCCGATCGGACGAGCTTCGTGTTCTTGATCCGGCGTTCGAGCTCCGCGACCGCAGCCGGCGTGCTCGGTGGTGCCGGCGCAGAGGCGGTCGGCGGCGTGCCCGGCAGCAGCGGCGGCGGGGGCGCCACGACGGTCCCTGGCCCGAGGACCGACAGGCGAACCGTGCGCGCGCGACGGCAGCGCGTCGTGCACGCGGTGACCGCGTAGCGACCGGCGGGCGCGCCGGCGGCGATGCGGATCGACCTGCGGAAGCGGCCGCGGCCGTCGGTTCGCACGATCGCCACGCGGTGGCGCACGTCGCCAACGGGCCGGAGGTAGAGCGAGATGCCGCGCCGCTTCGGCCAGCCGGTTCCCGTGATCCGCAGCGCCTCACCGGCGCTCACGGTCGCGGAGGAGAGGCTCAGCGTCGTCTTGGCTTCGGCCCCGGCGGTAGCGCCGAGGGCGGCAAGGACGGTCAGCCCCGTCACAGCGATCGCGCGATAGGTCATCCGTGTGGCCATCGATCGGCTCCTCCGGTCGCCGGTGCGGCGACTTGGCACGAGTGATATCAGCAAGTCGTCCGAGTCGTGCGGCATCGGCGAGACGACCGCGCGGCCGCCCGGTCCGCGCATCCCCGGTTGCAGCGCTTGAGTACCCGCCCGGGGTAGTCGACTCTGCGCTCATGCGGCCGTCCGCCCTCGCCGGCGCCCTTGCCCTCGTGGCGCTGGCGCTCGCGCCGGCCGCCGACGCGAACGCGGGCGGCACCCCCGCCCCGCTGCGCAGCGGTGGAGCGGCCTACGGCGACCCGCTGCCCGTGCCCGACGCGCATCCGATCGCCCAGCGGCTGGCGCCGACGCCGCGGGAGATCACGAGCGGCGACACGTCGCCGTCGATCGCGGTGCGCGTGCGCCAGCGCGGCGTCACGCGCGTGCGGGCGCGCTTGGTGGTGCTCCGCCTGCCGGGCAATCGGCCGGCGGCGCGCGTCAGCCTCGGCTGGCTGAAGACGGGGCAGGCCGCGACGGTTCCCCTGCCCTCGACCCTGAGGCTGCGGACGGGGCGCTACCTCGTGCGGCTGCACGTCACGGACCCGCGCGGCCACACGCTGGCGCGCAGCGCGACGTATCCCGGCCGGGCGCGGATCATCGTCCGCCATCGCAAGCCGCCGCCCGCGGGCGCGCCGGCGCCCGCGCCGGCGCCGGCCGTCGCGCCCGAGGCGGCGGTCGTGCCCGCGCCCGCTCTGCTCGTCCCCGTGCCGGCGCCGTCCCCCGGCGGACCGGCGGTCTTCCCGATCGCGGGTGCGTTCAACTTCGGCGGCGCCGACGCCCGCTTCGGCGCCGGCCGCACAGGCCATGTCCACGAGGGGCAGGACATCATCGCCGCCGCCGGGACCCCGGTCGTCGCGCCCTACGCCGGGCTGATCAGCAGGACGAGCTACCAGGCCAAGGGCGCCGGCGAATACGTCGTGCTCGACGCGATCGACGGGCGCGACTACTTCTTCGCCCACTGCGTGCGCGGCTCGACCGTCGTCGCGCCGAGCGCCGCCGTCGCGGCCGGCCAGCAGCTCTGCCAGGTCGGCGCGACCGGTGCGACGGACGGCGGCTCGCACCTGCATTTCGAGATCTGGCAGGTCGGCTGGCGGATCCCCGGCGGCGTGCCGATCGATCCGCTGCCCGAGCTGCTGACCTGGGCCGGGGGCTGACCGCGCGTCGCTAGCGCGGCGGGGCGTCGTGTCGCTGCGCAACGCTAGGACCGCGCGCGAACGGCATCGATGATGACGGTGTGAGGCGGGACCCGGCCGTCGCTCGGGACGCCCGGTGCGGGAGCGCAGGGCATCGTGGCGCCTTAGGGGCGCATATCGCCCTCGGCTCGCCACGACCCGCCGCGCGCGAGCGCGCCGACGCCGATTCCCGGGCGAGACGGATGCGATGCGGCGTCAGGCGGCATTTCGACCGTCTCGGCACGGCGCTGCTGATGCGCGAGCGGCAGGATCCCTTCCTCAGCGATGCCGTCCGAGGCGTCGGGGCGACCGCCGACCGCCCGAGCGACACCCAGCGCCGGCTCGGCGACTAGCGCGCGTCGCCGACGTCGGCGCGGGCGACCCGTGCGCCGAGCGGTTCGAGCTCGTCGGCGAGCGCGGTGACGGCTTCGGCGTCCGTCGCGACGCCAACGATCGCGCCGCCCGAGCCGCTGTACGTGGCCGGCAGGCCGAGCACGCGCGCGCGGTCGACGAGCTCCGTGTGGCGTGGGTCGAGCTCGAAGATCCGCGCGCGGACGTCGTAGCCGGCATCGAGCGCGGCGGCGAACGCGGCGTGGTCGGCGTCCTCGAGCGCCGCGCGCGCGTCGTGGGCGAGCGCGGCGAGCGCGGTCATCGCGGCGATGATCGCCGGCTCGCCGCGGGCGAAGCGCTCGCGGACGCCGGCATGAGCGACCCCCGACGATCCGCCGGAATCGGGCCGCCAGGCGATGAACAGTTCGGGCAGCAGCGAACACGGCAGCGACTCGTAGCGCGTCCGCGCGAAGTCCATGAACACGAGCCCGCCGTGCGTCTGCACGACGCGATCCTGCAGTCCGGCCGCGATCCCGAGGTCCTCCGTCTCGGCGGCGAGCGCGAGCGCGGGCAGCTCCGCGTCGGGGATCGTCGTGTCGTGCAGCTCGGCGAGTGCGCGCAGCGTCGCGATGACGATCGCGCTCGAGCCGGCGAGGCCGAGCTGACGCGGGATCGTCGAGCGGTAGCGGACCCGTACGCGCGGCTCGAATCCCGCGTGCGCGCGCGCGAAGCGCGCGACCGCCGCCTCGATCAGCGGGCGACCGCCCTCCGGCCACTGACCGTCGCAGGCGGGCGCGATGTCGAGCTTGGCGGCCGGCTCGGCCTCGACGTGGGCGGCGAAGTTGCACAGGGCGACGGCGAGCGTCGCGCCGCCGTAGCCGTCGGAGGGATGGCCGACAAGGCCGGCGCGCGCGAAGGCGTTAGCGCTCGCCATCGAGCAACCGCCGAGCCTCGGCGCGCAGCGCCGCGCCGTGCTCGGGGTCGGTCAGGGCGAAGGCGAGGAACGCCTTGGCGTAGCTCTCGTGCGTTCCGACGTCGTGTCGCTCGACGTCGACGAGGCGCACCGCGACGACCAGCGCGCCGGAGTCCACGAGCCGGCTGATCGCGTCGGTCAGCTCAACCTCGCCGTCACCACCGGCCTCGGTCGCGCGCAGCGCGTCGAAGATCGCCGGCGTCATGACGTAGCGCGCAGCCACCGCCCATGTGCTGGGCGCGTTCTCCGGCGCCGGCTTCTCGACGATCGCCGTGACCCGCGCGACGTCGCCGCGTGCGCCTCCGCCGTCGGTCTCCGCCAAGGACACGATCCCGTAGCGTCCGGTCTGCTCTCTGGGCACGCTGCGGACGGCGATCGCACAGACCGCGTCGTACTGCTCGAGCGCGGTGGAGAGCCGCTCGACGATCCCGATCCGCGCTCGGGTGCCGATGATCGCGTCACCGAGCGCGACGGCGAACGGGCCGTCGCCGGCGAACCCCTCGGCGCGCAGCAGGGCGTCGCCGAGGCCGCGCGGGGTCGGCTGGCGCGTGTACGTGAAGGAGACCCCCATCCGCTCGAAGTCCAGGCGGGCGAGCAGCTCGTCGTGGCCTCTGAGCGCCAGCGCGCGCGTCAGGACGGGGTCGTGGTCGAAGTGATCCTCGATCGACCCCTTCCCGCGCCCGGTCACGAAGACGACGCGCTCGATGCCCGCATCGGCGAGCTCCTCGACGACGTGCTGCACGACCGGCTTGCCGCCGACGGGCAGCATCTCCTTCGGCTGGGACTTCGTCGCGGGCAGCAGCCGGGTGCCAAGACCGCCGACAGGAACCACTGCGGTCGTTACGAGCGGCACGGGCCGCAACGCTAGCCGACCCCGGCCCACACGGCGATATCCTCCGCCCCGCGGCGAGATAGCTCAGTTGGTAGAGCACACGACTGAAAATCGTGGTGTCCCCGGTTCGAATCCGGGTCTCGCCATCCCAAGAAAGACCTGCAGAGGCTGATTTAGTTGCGTACGCAACACCGCGCAGCCAAACCGCCCCTTTTAGCCACAACGAGCCGGCGGTGGGCCTGACCGGCGCTGGTGCACGCGCCCAACGGAAGGTGCGGTGATTTTCAGGTGCGTGCCCTGGCGTGTGTTTGGGCGCGTGTGAGATCCGATGGTTGACGGGGCTGGCTTGACGCCGGTGCCTTCGCCGGGCGTGTGAGCTCAGTCCGAATCGGCCTGGAAGCACCTTGGGTGTCCCCGCTGCGGATGTACACGTACGCCGCTCCATGATTCGCACCAAGGCCGCGTGCCCCCACGACGCCGTATCACCATCGATAGCGACAGAAAGGCCCATAAGTCGAGCGCGGCACCGTCTGCCGCGATGAGCTACTGCTCAAGCGCCACCGCGGAACCGGGGACGGCCAGCAGTCCGCAAAGCACCGCTGCCGCAGCGAACGTCACCAGCGAGCGTCGCGTGACGCACCGCCCCGGCCGCAACGATCGTAGATACGTTGACCATGTCATGTGCGGGTCCTTCCGGGTCCGTGACCGCTGCCGCCACAGCCGCTCGGGGTCGACAGCTCGCCCGACCCTCCCACACACTCACCCCGACAAGCAAGGCACTTCACCTGTTCGGCGGGCCGGGGCAGCGGCCGACTCACGGCGACGCACGGACGGCTCTGCTGCCGAGAGCCCGAGCAGCGGGGCGGCGAGGCTGCGCCCTCTCGCCTTGCCCTCGGAACGGGTCGTGATCGGGCCCGGTGCGATGGCTTGAACGCTACCCGACCATCCCAGACGCGCGGATGGGTCTCGCGCCAGATGGCGTACTCGTCGCTGACTCTGGTCGCCCGGCGAATCGCTCCGAGGTCCTTGACCCCGACGCTGGCAGCCTGGCGTCAGATCAACCAGCCAAACCTCACAACTCAGGCGCGCCTCCCGCGCGACGGCACCCGAGCCGCGGCCGCCTCAAGCATCGGCGCCCTCGCCCAGCACACGTTCACCGACGGCGGGTTCACGCGCTTCCGGCGCGCGACCGAAACCCCGTTCAACCTCGTCCCCGAGGCCCGGCCGTAAGCTTCCGTGATGACTCTCCTTTCCGAGCAGATCGTCGCTCGCGAGCCGCTGGGGTCGGCCGGCGCATCCGGGAACACGCTTGAGCGCGTAACCCTGCGCGACGGGCGGCAGCTGATCCGCAAGGAGGTCTCCCCGGAGTGGGACTGGATCTCGCGGGCGACGAGCGACGACGGCCGCGTCGTAAAGATGTGGGCGCAGGGGCTCTTCGATCGCTTCCCCGCGACGATCGACCATGCGACGGTCGCGGCCGAGCACGCGGGGAACCGCTGGAGCGTCTTCATGCGCGACGTCTCGACGCATCTGGTGAGAGCCGACCGCCGGCTCGGCCGAGCCGAGGTGAGGCGCGTACTGGCGGCGATGGCCGACCTGCACCTCGCGTTCTGGGGTGAGCGCTTCGACGACCTCTGCACGCTCGAGCACCGCTACAACCTGCTCTCCCCTTCGACCGGCCGGCGCGAGCAGGAGCGCGGGGAACGGGCGGGGGAGCTGATTCTCCGCAGCTGGGAGCATTTCGACGAGCTCGTCCCCGGCGAGATCGCCACCGCGGTCCGCGCGATGGCCGAGCAGCCCGCGCTGCTGGCAGAGCTGCTCGACGCCTGTGAGCCGACCCTCATCCACGGTGATGTGCGGCTGAACAACCTGGGGCTCTCCGAGGACCGGGTCGTCCTGGTCGACTGGGGGGAGCGGACCGGAGGCGCGCCGGCGGCCGTCGAGCTCGCCTCGTTCCTGGCCTTCGACGCCAGGCGCTTCGACGTCTCGCGCGATGAGGTGATCTCGGACTTCCGCGCTCTCTACGGCAAGCGCTTCGACGAGAAGGCCATGGAGCTCGCACTCGTCGGCGGCTTCGTCCAGCTCGGGTGCAACTTCACGCTGCCGATCGCGCTCGGCCGCGGGGAGGAGGCCTTAGCCGCGGCCAAGGCCGAGCTCGACTGGTGGACGCCCAAGGTCGCCGCCGCGCTGGACAAGTGGTCGCCCATCTGAGCCGCTACCGGCCCAGCTCTCGACGAACCAGCTCACCACCTGCGGAACGCTTGGACGGCATGTCGGGCGAGCTGTTGTGGTGTCCAGGATCGCCTATTTCACCAGCAGTCCCAGCTCGCCGGCGCGGTGTGCCGCCTCGACGCGCGAGCGGCATCCGAGTTTGCGCAGGATGTTGCGGACGTGCATGTCGACGGTGCGGCGACTGAGGAACAGCTGTTGCGCGATCTCGGCGTTGGTGCGCCCGACGGCCACGAGGCGCACGACCTCGAGCTCGCGGCGTGAGAGCCCGGCGCCATCTACGTCGGCGGCCGCGCGCGCGCCGAGCCGGCGCGCGATCGACTCGCCGAGCGCCGCGACCTCGCGTGCCGCCTCGGTCGCCAGCGGGCGCGCACCGAGCTTGCGTGCGGTGCGGTACGCGCTGGAAAGCCGCTCGAGCGCCGCCTCGCGCTCCCCCGTGCCAGCGAGTGCGACGCCAGCGCGCAGCTCGATCTGCGCGCGCTCGAAGGGCATGTCCAGCCCGCGATGCAGGTCGGCGGCGCGCGTGGCCTGCTCGGCGGCCGTTTCGGCGTCGCCGTCGAGCATCGCCGTTTCGGCGATCGCGCAGCCGAGCGCCGCCAGCGCCTCAGCGTGGCCCGTCTGCGCAGCGACGCGGCTTAGGGCTTCCGCGCACGCGTGCGCGTCCGAAGGGTTGCCGCGGCTGGCGAAGTACGTCGTGCCCCAGCGCAGGGCACCCAGCGCGTAGTGGTGATCGTTGCTGTCCTGCCAGCGCGCGAGGATCGAGCGGCAATGGTCGGCGGCTTCGTCGTGCGCCCCCTCGGCGGCGGCGACCCGTGCGAGCGCCGCGGTCGAGTCGACCGACATGTTGTAGTGGCGCACCCGCGAGGAGACCGCGAGCGACGAGGTGAGCAGCCGCCGTGCGGAGCTGATGCGGCCCTGCCAGCAATGGATCGCGCCGAGCACTCCCTCGGCTGCCCACGCTGCGGTGTCGCTGGCGATCAGGTCGCGGCTGATCTGCGCTGCGCGCTGCCAATCGCCGCGCTCGCGCAGGACGTATGCCATGCACGTGACGCACGCCACCTCGACGCCACTGTCGCCGGTCGACCGGCACAGGTCCAACGCGGTGTCCAGCGCCTCCGCGGCGCGAGGGTAGTCCGCCGCGTCATACAACGTGACGCTCAGACGCTGGTAGAGGTCGGCGGCGACAGCGGTCAGATCGTGCTCCAGCGCGACCGCCAGCGCGCCCCGCACCGTCGCAAGGCCCGCCTCGTACTCGCCGCCCTTGGCCCGCGCAACGCCCTCGAGCCCGAGCGCTCGCAGCCGCAGATCCAGACGACCGGCACGATCGGCCTCGTCGCGCGAGGTTTCGGCCAGTGCGATCGCCTCTGCGTGCTGTGCCTCGGTGCGGCGCTGGTTGGCCATCGCAAGATGCTCGATCGCAGCCTCAGCCGGCGCGCCGTGAGCGGCAAGCGTGGCGGCGGCCAGGCCGCGGGCCGCGAACGCGCCCTCGCGATCGCCGCGCAGCTCAAGCACGGCCGCGAGCCGACGCTGCGCCGCCGCCTGTTCGATCCCCTCCCGCATCGATGCAAGCTCGCGCCACGCGCGCGTCGCCTCCGCGAGCTGCCCCGACAGCTCCGCACAACCGCCATAGCGCTCCAGCGCCTCAAGCCGCAGCGCATCGTCCTCGCCCTCCGGCCATCGGTCAAGTGCCTGACGACCCGCGTCAGCCGCGTCGCGAAACGCATGCACCGCCTCAGACTCGGCGGCCGCGCGCAGCAGCGCGGCGCGTGCACGGGCACCGTCGCGCGCGCCCAGCCAATGCGCCGCGATCACGCGGCTGGGCGCGAGGCCTGCCTCGAGCGCCTCCGCCAGCGCCCGATGCAGCCTGCGCCGGCTCATCCACGGGACGTCGGCATACAGCGCGTCGCGAGCCAGCCCGTGGCGAAAGACCGCGCTGCCCGCGTCCTGCTCGCGTGCGAGCCCCCGCTCCAGCAGCTCGGCCACGCCGTCGGGGCTCGACAGCGCCGCGACGAGGTCAAGGTCGAAGACCACGCCCGCGACCGCGGCGGCCTCGGCGGCCGCACGCCCCTCCTTCGACAGCTCCGACGCGCTGATGAGCACCGCGTCGCGCACCGTGTCGGGCAACGGGATCTCGCCATGGTGGGCAAGCTCGAGCCCGAGGCCCCCGGGCTTCAGCGATCCGCTTACCCGCAGCGCCGCGGCCAGCTCCTCGACGAAGAACGGCGTTCCCTGCGTCGCGTCGTACACCGACCGCACAAGCGAGGGCGAGCCCCGGCTGCCCAGCACCGTCGCAAGAAGCTCGCCCACCTCGTCTGCGCCCAGCGGCCCGAGCACGAGCTCGTCGAGCCGGCCGGAGCGCCGCAGCTCGTGGCGCAGGCGCCGCAGCCCGTGATCGCGTGCAAGACCGTCGGAGCGATACGTCGCGAGGACGAGGACGCACAGCTCGCCGAGCGGGTCGCCAAGCGCCGACAACAGCTCGAGCGTCGCCTCGTCAGACCAGTGCACGTCATCGAGCACCATCAGCACGGGCCGATCTTCAGCCAGACGCGCGAGCGCGCAGCGAATCGCCTCAAACAACGTCGGGCGGTCGGTCGCGGGCGACGCCTCACCAAGCTCGGGCAAGATCATCGCGAGGTGCCGCGCGAGGGGGCCGCAATCGGAAAGCGCGCCGGGATCGCTTCTCAGACGGCTGCGCAGCGCTGCAACAACCGGCCCGTACGGGACGCTGCCGTTGTGGCTCGCCGAACCCCATAGCACCAGCGCGTCGCTGCAGCATCGGGCTAACTCGGCGGCCAAGCGCGTCTTCCCGACTCCCGCCTCACCACTGAGCAGCAGCAGGCCGCCGTGGCCGTCACGCGCCCGATCAAGCGCGATCACGAGCCGCTGCAGCTCCGCGCCGCGCCCGAGCAATGCCGTCACGCACAGAACGTAACACCCCGAACTACGGCATATGGCAACCGAAAGTACGGTCATCTCACCGATGTCGAGCAGGCGCGACAACCCTACGTTCTTCCGTACCAATCGACGCGGGGCGCAATCGCTTCGCAGAAAGGGAGACGATGAACCTCTACGTGATCGTCCGCCGCAACGGCTTCGCTTCACTGCAGGACCTCCAGGACGCCGGCGCCCGCTCAAGCCAGGAGGGCGACAAGCCCGGCTCGGGCGTCCGCTGGATCCGCAGCTACGTTCTCGCCGAGGACGGCGGCGAGCTCGGAACGTTCTGCATCTACGAGGCCGAGAGCCCCGAGGCAATCCGCGCCCACGCACAGGCCGCCGACCTGCCCGTCGACGAGATCGTCCCGATCGCCGACACCGTCGTCGCGCGCCCCGACCCGGCGCCGGCCATCGCCTGACCAGCCCAGCTCAGCACATGCCGCGCCGCCATCCCGCGGCCGACCGCGGGCGTGTCAACGCACCTGTCCGCTCCGCACCCCTATCCGCCACTGCGGGCAGGGCTGTGCGCCCGACTGACAGCACTCGTACGCGCCAGGAGCAGCGTTCCGCCATCGAGCGGTGGCGGACTGCTCCTGCATCTAGGCAGAACTCTCGGTAATCGCGGTTAGGCTGGCGGCATGGAGATCAACGGCGTCGCGCATGTGGGCTTCGGGCCCATCGCTTCAAGGAGTGCATCAGCTTTTAGCGCCAACGCTGGGAGGGATCATTGAGCCGGTCGCGTTGTTGACGCTGCGGGTCGCCGGTCGCCGGTCGGCGGCCACGATGCCCGATCATCGCCGCACGCAGCGCCGCACAACAAGGCAGTCGCTATCCCGCCAATCCGCCGACGGCCGAAGAAATCGTGCGCTCATGCGCCACGCCGGTGATCGGCCGCACGAGCGCCTGGATTCGTGTGAAGCAACGGCGCCGACTGCTGGGTGCTTGACCGGGATTGGCTTAGCGGCTGCGTTTGTCCTTGCTGGCCGTTGGCTTCAGGCGCACCCACAGGTGGCTTGGCCCGCTCGGACCGGGCACGTCCTTGACCTCGACATAGGACTCGTGGCGGACGAGTTCACCGAGCTTTGTGTGACCGTAATCGCGCGGATCAAACGCCGCATGGCTCTTGATCAGATAAGACCCAACCTCGCCGAGATGGGACCAGCAGTCGTCCTTGGACGTACTGGTAATCGCCGTCGACAGGATCTGCTTCAGGTTGGGCAGCACCGGGGTCGGCTCGTCGTCATGCGATGCTCGCTGCGCCCGCTCTTGCGGCTCCTCGCTGAGCAGGTCGAGGTAGATGAAGCGGTCGCAGGCGGCGACGAACGGCGGGGGCGTGTTGCGGCGCCCGAGCCCATACACGGTCATCCCCGATTCCCTCAGTCGTGTCGCCAGCCGCGTGAAATCGCTGTCGCTGGAGACGATGACGAAGCCCTCCAGGTTCCCGGCGTAGAGCATGTCCATCGCATCGATGATCAGCGCCGAGTCAGTCGAGTTCTTCCCCCGGGTATAGGCGAACTGCTGCACCGGCTGGATCGCGTGGCGCAGCAGTTGCTCCTTCCAACCGGCCAACTGCTGCGTGGTCCAGTCGCCATACGCACGCTTGATCGTCGGCGTTCCGTACTTGGCGATCTCCTCAAGCAACTCAGGCGTGACGCTGGCAGTGGTGTTGTCCGCGTCGATGAGAACGGCGAGTCGCGTGGCGTCGGCGCTGGTCACGCGAGCATCCTCGCGCAACACGAACAACGCCGACCAGGCCGTGCAGGACGCAGCCGGCGTTGGGCCGCGCCGCCGGGCCTCGACCCCTTCAAATGCTACGAGGCTGAGCAGGCCCAGCTCCGGGTCCGCCGCAAGTCGCGCGGGTCGTGCCGCCATGCAATTCCGTGCGTCGCCGATCCCGAACATCCCGCGAAGGGAGAGCGCAAAGCTGCTCGTTCACCTCCGCGGCGTCGAGAGCCGGCTCAGCGGATGACGCTACGGGCACTGCCCGTTTGTTCGCTCGTAGATCGCTCGCACGCCGGCCGACAGCGGGCCGACGAACGGACCGGGACCCTGGTTTCCGAGGACGAACATGCAGCGACCCTGCACCCATTGGACGTTGCCGACCTTGGGCTCGGACGCGGTCCATCCGCGCGCGCCTGCAACGCCCCGGACGGTGAAGAACCGGAGGTTTTCGACGGGGCCAAACGCGCGGATGACGTCCGGGCGCAACTCGTGCGCGAGGCTGTGCTTGGCGCCGTCTGCCGTCTCGTAGAGGGCGACGTTCATGACCCCGGCTGACTGTGGGCCGCGGATCGGCTCGACGGTGAACGAGATGAACCCCTCGCGGCGCAGGCGGCGCTCGTCGGCCGGCGCCAAGCGCATCTCGGCCACGAACGCCTTGAGGCCCGTGATCGTCTCCCGCGATCGAGGCATTGCGCCGGGAGCCGCCCCCGGACTGAATCCGGGCTCCTCGCCCGCGCGCATCAAGAACCGGGTGAGGTCCTGGGCGCCCGAGCGCGGCCGAGCAGTGTCGACCGCTTCATCCCCACCGTCCTCTCCGTCCCCGCAGGCCGCGAGCCCGCTCGACGCGAGAATCAACGCCACGGCCAGCGGCGGTAAAGCCCTCATGTGCTCCCCCGATCGAGTCGTTGTACGGCGACGCTACCCGCGCTCAGCCGTCTGTGTGATTTGTCGCGGGTTTCCGCGACGCGACAATCGAGAGCTGATTGAGTGATTCGATGTCGAGAAACGCCGGCCGGCTCCGCTCACCAGGTAAGGGCCTCGACAGGCGCGGCCCACGACACCAGGAGACCTTCGATGCCGAAGTACCTGCTGCTCAAGCACTACCGCGGCGGCCCGGAGCCGCACCGTCCGGCGCCCCCGATCGACCAGTGGGCCCCCGAGGACGTGGAGGCGCATATCGCCTTCCAGCATCACGTCAGCGAGCTGCTCGAGGAAAACGGCGAGTACGTCGACGCGCGTGCGCTCACGCCGGCCCGCACCTGGGTGCGCTATGGCGGCCCGGACGCCGCCGCCGTCACCACCGACGGCCCGCACCCCGAAACCAGCGACCTGGTCGCCGGCTGGTGGATGATCGACGTCGATTCGCACGAGCGTGCGGTCGAGCTCGCGGCCTACGTCTCCTCCGAGCCCGGCCCGGGCGGGGAGCCGCTGTACGAGTGGATCGACGTCCGGGAAATCATGTGGGAGCGTCCTCAGACGACTGACGCGGCGTGATCGACGTGCCGACGCGACGGCTGGACGAGAGCGCGCTGCGCGCCCTCGTCCCGCGCGTGCTCGCGGGCCTGGTCCGGCGCGGCGAGGACTTCGATGCCGCTGAGGACGCGCTGCAGGAGGCGCTGCTGGAGGCGCTGCGGGTGTGGCCCGAGCACCCGCCGCGCGACCCGTGCGCGTGGCTGGCGACGGTCGCGACCCGGCGGCTCGTCGACGCCCGCCGCAGCGAGGCCGCCCGTCGCCGTCGCGAAGAGACGGGCTCCGGATGGGCCGAGCCGCGGGCGGGCGGGCCTGTCATCACCGAGGAGGGCGACGACACGCTCTTCTTGCTCTTCTGCTGCTGTCACCCCGACCTCACGCCCGCCTCCCAGGTGGCGCTGACGCTGCGCGCCGTCGGCGGCCTCACCACCCAAGAGATCGCCGACGCCTTCTACGTGCCCGAGGCGACGATGGCGCAGCGGATCAGCCGGGCCAAGCGCGCCCTGGCCGGCCCGCCCGCCCGCCGCCTGGACCAGCCCGGTGATCTCGCCGTCGTGCTGCGCGTGCTCTATCTCATCTACACGACCGGGCATACGGGCGCACCCACCCGGGTGGACCTGGCGCGCGAGGCGATCCGGCTCGCCCGCCAGCTCAACCTCGCCACCGAGGAACCGGAGGCGCGCGGGCTGCTCGCGCTCATGCTCCTCAACCACGCCCGCCTCCCGGCGCGACTGGACTCAGAGGGTCGCATCGTCACGCTCGACCGGCAGGACCGTGGCCTGTGGGACACCCGCGAGATCGCCGAGGGCGTGCGCGTCCTGCAATCGGCGCTCGCCGTTGCGCGCCCCGGGCGCTACCAGATCGAGGCCGCCATCGCCGCCCTGCACGACGACGCGGCCGGCGCCGAGGAGACCGACTGGCCGCAGATCCTCGCCTGGTACGACGACCTCGACGCCCTCACCGACGACCCGGTGCGCCGGGACCCCGCCGCAGTGCTCGGCCGCGCGGTCGCGGTCGGCCACGTCCTCGGTCCCGCCGCGGGGCTGCTCGAGACCGATCGGCTGCGCGAGGTGCTCGGCGACCGCCACCGCTGGCATGCCGTCCGCGGCCACCTGCACGAGCTCGACGGCGACCTGCCCGCTGCCGCCACGGCGTACGTCGAGGCCGCGCGGCGCGCGACGAACGTCGCCGAGCGCGACCACCTGGTCCGTCAGGCCGCCCGCGCTCGGGCCGCCGCCGAGCGGTAGGAAGGTCGTCTCACTGGTGGGCGCCGCCACGGGGAGGGCGCCCCCCTGCGACAGGTCGGCCAGCTCTGCGCGAGGAGGGCCTTCTGTCGGAAGCCGGCGCTGAGATCGTGATTGGGTGTTCGATCAGATGCGCCACGGGCGCTGGGCCGTCAGGAGCGAACCAGGGCTCGTGTGCGGGCGCGTCGGGGCGCAGCGCCCACTTGCGGCCGACGCGTTCGATGCCGATGGGGTAGATCGCGAGGGCGCCGTCGGCCTGGATGTGCAGGCGCAGAAAGTGCTTCTGATCTTGGTGGTGCAGCGGTGCGTAGGCCTCGGTGTTGTGCAGCCCGAGATAGCCGGTCACCCAGAGGTACCCGGCCATGCCCACCATTCCGGAGATCGCGCCCAGCAGCCAGACGAGGGCCAGGAAGGTGAGCAAGGAGCGCACGCCGTCGGCCGCGAGCGCCGCCGACAGATACGAGGCGGCGATCATGACGCCCGAGACGCTCGCGACCTGCAGCGACGAGTGGGCCAGTCCGAGCAGGATCCGGCCGATCCCGCTGGCGTCGTGGGCGAAGCGGACCATGCCGACGAGAGAGGCCAGCACGAGCAGGCTGAGCAGAAATGCCGTCGGGCTCTCCCACATCGCCTCCAGCAGGTCGCCGACGCCGAGCGACACGTAGCGGTCCTCGAGATGCAGCCCGAGCATGAACGCCAACAGCACCTGAACGGAGCCAAACACCGCCGCCAGCGGAATGTTGTAGGCGGGCATCAGCCAGATCCGCTTCCGCAGCCCCTTGGAGAACGGGGCTGACGGATAGGTCCGTGCCCGGCGGTAGGCGGTCGGTCCGTCCGGCCCGGGCAGGTCGGCACGCTCGGGAAGGTTGTGCGTGGGGTGCAGGAACGCGCCGCCGCCGCCCGATTCGATGTGCTGGCGCGGGCCGTTCTCCTGTGCGTAGCGCGAGTAGTAGTGCTTGCCGCTCTTGAGGTAGAGCACCAGCTCGGCGCCGTGGCGCTGGATGATCTCGCGCTCGATATAGGCGACGTCGCGATCGGCGTGGACCTCGGCCTCGTCGCGGCCGCTGTCGACCGCCTTGGACATGCACATGATGACCCGGTCGCCGGGCTGCAACTGGGCGGCGGCGGCATCGGCGAAGTACTGCCGCTGCACTTCGTCGATCGAGGACCCGAACTGGATGTCGATGCCCCACAGCCACCAGCCGTGGGGGAGCTTGATCGCGAAGTAGCTGCGCCGCTGGCGCGTTCTCCAGCCGCCGATCCAGCGGTCGCGACAGAAGATGCTCGTGAAGTTGACGAGGCCGTCGTACCAGTCGTGGCTGCCGGGGATCGCGAACAGCTCGGGCGCTTCCTCGTCAGGGGCGGCGCACGGAAGCGCCGAGCGGTAGGGACCGAGCATGCGGTTCTCGTACTCGTTGGCCTTCGGCACCGGATAGACGGCGTCTCCGCCGAAGACGAGCAGCCGCCCGCGCTTGGTGTGGTGCGTCTCGCTCTCCCCGTCGAGCTCGAGGACCTGCGCCGCCAGGAAGCTGGCGACCGTGTAGGTCGAGTTCCAGCCGTCGCCGAGGTCGGCGACATAGTCAAGCCACAGTTCGGGCCGAGCGGAGCGATCGGGCACCTCCGCCGGCTCTCGCACCTGCTGCTCGCGGCTGTCGGCATAGGAGCTGAACATGCCCGACAGCAGCACTCTGCTTGCCGTATCGACGAGCTGGTGGGGATCGAACCAGCGCACCATCGGCCGGCGGACGAACCCGAGCTCCGACTCGCTCGACGGACGCGCAGGACACGGCGGCGGCGCATCCGCCGGATCTGCATCTGGATCGGTCACCCTCGACATCCTCGCATCGCGCGCGTTCATCCCGATGCCTGGAGTACGCGGTTCTCGGTCGAGACGGTTCAGATCAGATGCCTGCGCGGCTGAACGTCACATGCGTGACGCCGCTGGGCGAGGACGTGGCCTCGACCTCGTAGTCCTCCTCGAGGCCCTCCAGCCCGTCCCACAGCCGCACGCCCCGGCCGAGCAGGATCGGGACCACCACGACGTGCATGTGGTCGACGAGCCTGGCAGCAAGGAACTCGCGGATCACGGTCGGACCTCCGCCGATGCGTACGTCATTGCCGTCCGCGGCCTCGCGGGCCGTCTCGAGCGCCTCGGCAGGCGACGCGTCGAGGAAGTGGAACGTCGTGCCGCCCTCCATCTCGATCGACGGGCGCGTGTGATGGGTGAGGACGAAGACCGGCGTGTGAAACGGCGGGTTGGGACCCCACGCGCCCTTCCACTCCGGGTCATCCTCCCATCCGGGGTGGCCGAACTTCCCGGCCCCCATGATCTCGGCACCGATCCCCCGCTCGTGGCGCTGGACGAAGACGTCGTCGATGCCGCCGCTACCGCCGGCCTGCCACGACCGGGTGGCGAACATCCACGTGTGCAGCCGTTCCCCGGCGTGACCGAAATGTGCGTCGGCGGTTTGACCCACACCGGTGCCGAAGCCGTCGAGTGAGATGGAGAAGTGGTGGACGTAGGCGAGTGACATCGCTGCTGCTCCTTCGGTCATCGGGGTTGGTGTTTCCTGCGGCAGTCTCGATCGAGGTCAGTCGTAGTAGCGGCGGGCGCTGGAGCCGACGCGCGTGACGTCCGTGCCGTACACGTGGATCGAGATCGCGGTCCTGTCGGCGGTGTTGTGGACGCGGTGGATGTCGCCGGGCGGCGCGAATCCGCTGGCGTCGCCGACGTGGTTCTCGCTGCGGCCGACCAGGTTCAAGTCGGCGTCGAACAGCTCCTCGCGCTCGACGCCCTGGATGACGCCGAACACGCACCACGTGATGTGATCGTGGATCCGCGTGAGCTGCCCGGGCCGCCAGACGAGGGCGACGATCGAGAACGAGCCGTCCGGCTCGACGTACAGGTTGTGGGCGCAGTAGTCGTCGGCTGAGCCGAGTCGCTGCGCGGCGGTCAGGACATCCGGGGTGGGCAGGTGCCGGCGCAGCTGGTTGGCGACGAGCTGCGCGGTCTCGGCCCAGTCGGCATGGCTCTCGACGGCGCTGCGGATACCGGCGACGAGTGGGCTCAGCCGGGTGGTGGGGCGGATCTGAGTCGCGGTCATGCCGTCAGCTTGCGCTCGATCGCCTCATTCGTCCAATGCCAACTTTCGTGCTGACTCATAGATAGAGTTGATGCATGCTGGACGTCAACCGGCTGCGCGTCATCGACGCCGTCGCGCGTCATGGATCGGTCACCGCGGCGGCGAAGGAGCTGCACTACTCCCAGCCGTCGGTCACCCACCACCTCGCCCGGCTCGAGGCCGAGACCGGCGCGCAGCTGCTGCAGCGCGTCGGCCGAGGGATCCGGCTCACCCCGGCCGGGCAGCTGCTGGCCGACCGCGCCGCCGAGATCATCGGTCGGATCGATGCCGCCGGCGCGGAGCTGTCCGCCCACGTGGGGCTGACCGCCGGCCACGTGCGCCTGGCCGGCTTCGCGTCAGCGATCGGATCGCTCGTGCCGGCGGCGGTGGCGCTGCTGGCGGGTCGGCATCCGGGCCTGAAGATCAGCCTGACCGACACGCATCCGCCCGAAGCGATCGAGCTGCTGCGCACCGGCAAGGTCGAGGTCGCGGTGATCTTCCGCTACGACGAGACCGAGCCCGAGCCGACCGCGGTCCGCCTTCATCACCTGCTCGACGATCCCGTCTACGTCCTGTCACCGCGCCAGGAACGGTCGCTGGCGGCGC
Source organism: uncultured Actinomycetes bacterium (assembly GCA_963780585.1). Taxonomy (GTDB): domain Bacteria; phylum Actinomycetota; class Thermoleophilia; order Solirubrobacterales; family Solirubrobacteraceae; genus CADCVQ01. The sequence continues at coordinate 181,908 of CAWADD010000011.1, read as the reverse complement.
TGCGCGACGCGACGTGGATCGCCGGCTGCGATCGCTGCCGCAGCCACCTGCTGTCGATGTGCGCCGACGCCGGATTCGATCCGCGAATCGGCTACAGCTCCGACGACATGGTCGTGATGCAGGCGCTGGTCGTCGCCGGCCTCGGCGTCGCGACCCAGAGCGGGCTGGCCCTGCGCGCGCACCACATCGAGGGCGTCGTCGCGACCGAACTGCCCGGCTCGAAGCGGCACATCTACGCCGCGACCTACGGCGAGCCGCCCGACCCGCCCGCCACCGCCGCCCTCCTGGCAGCCCTCGCCGAGGCCGCTACGTCGACGAGCAGCTCCTCCGGCCCGAGCATCCCCCGACCGGCGGGCGCCCGCTCCTGACGGACCGCGCTCGACCACGGATCAGGCTCGGCACGGACCGGCGCAGGGTTGTGTGCATAGCTCCGGCAACTCCGGCCACCTACCGGAGTTGCACGGACCTCATCCAGGCGGCCCGCCGTATCGGTCGAAGATGGGATCCGGACTGCGCGCATCAGGGGCCCTCGTGAGCATCGGACTCGTGGCTCTCGGTTGCGGCAAGACCGCGCCTGAGCCGCGATCCAGATCAGCGATCGACGCCGGTTCAGCGGCGAGCTCGCCCCAGCCGGTGTCGGCAGCGCTCTCGCCGCTGCAGGGCACGAAGCACGCGCGGTTCACGCTCTCGATCACAACACGCAACGACACGGGCGTCGTCGGGAAGTCACGGCGAAGCTACCGCGTCGATGTGCGTTCGGTCGACTCGGCGATTGCGTGCGTCAACAACCGCGACTTCGCGTTCCCGCCGGCGCCGGCCGGAGTCGGCGTTCGGGTCACGCTCCACCCGAGGAACGGTGAGGGCGGTCATCTCGGCTGGTGTCGCGGCGTGTTCCGGGGGACGATCACCTACTCCCGCGGTTACGCATGTCCCGCCAAGGGCCGCTGCCGCCCACCCAAGGGCTTTCAGCGGCGCGCTACGACGGTCGCTCGCTTCACGTTTCGCATCCGACGCTGGCTAGCGCCGCCGCGGGACCTCGACGCGCGTGTGCGCGCGAGGCCCACGGCGACTGGTCGCCGAGACGCCGCGCACGGTGACCGATGCCCGCGTGCCCGCGCTGACGTCCTGGACCGTCAGGCGCCGCGTCGCCCTCTTGGGCAGGAACAGCAGGCGGCGCCCGTCCGACAGCACGACACGCACCTCGTAGGAGGCCGCCCCCTGGGCGCGCTCCCAGCGCACGCTCAGCACGCCGGACCGCGCCGCGACCCGCAGGGAGCCCGGACGCCGCGGCCGGCGCGGGCGCGGTGCCGTGTAGTGCGCGACGACTCCGGCGCTCTGCGTCAACCCGTCCTGGCGGAGCATGGCGATGATCTCGCGGCGCCCCGCCCGGCCATCGGGCACGGTGAAGGCGAGGCGGCCTCGACGCTGCGTCGTCGCCGTGAGCTTGCGGCGGGTGTCACGGCCCTGCTCGTAGAACACCACCGAGCGCCCGGGCGCGGGGGTGAAGCTCCAGCGAAGCGCCCGGCGACGCTCGACGCCCTCGACCCGCGCGCGCAGCCGCGGTGGGTCGAGCGACTGTGCCGAGCGGAAGACGCTCGCCGGAGGTGAGCCCGGCTTCAGCGACATGCGGTACAGTCCGCCCGCCGGGTCCTTGACCGCGATGTACGTCGTCAGGTCTGCCTGGTTCTGGAACAGGAGGATTCGGCCGTCGTCGATCCCGCCGAGCGGATCGTCCGGCGTTGCGGCGACCTGCGCGCCGTCCGGGCCGGTCAGGATCGCCCGCGGCGGCGCCAGCGTGCCGACGACGCTGAAGACCGACACCGGCTGGCCCGGAGCGATCGCGAAGCTGCCGAACGTCGGAGGTCCGGCCTGGCGGATCGAGCTATCGACCACCCAGTCGCCGACGTTGCAGGAGCTCGCGAAGATGTGCGGCACGTTCGAGCCCCAGCCGTAGCCGAAGCCGACGTCCGGGCCGAAGCCGTGGCGGCACGCCGCGGCCCCCGAGGACGACACCACGGCGTCGCCGCCGTTCTTGAATATTCCGGCGCGGACCGAACCCTTGCCCTGGAAGTTGAACGCGTTGCCGCCGTCGACCCAGCCCTGCAGCGAGCCGTCGAACCCGACGCCGAACTTGTTGAACGTCGCCTGCCCGATCATGTCGAAGCGCCCGTCGGTCTGGTAGGCGACCGAGCCGGAAGCGAGCGGGATGTCGACGATCCGCGCGCTGCCGTTGATCGTGTAGCGGTCCGGGTTGCTCTCCTCGTACGTGAAGTCCCCGTCGACCGAGACCGCCTCGGTCCCGAACAGCCGCGGGCCGGCGCTGACGCCGATGCCGCCGCTGAGCCTGACCGGGTTGATCGTGATGTCGAAGCGGATGCGCTGCAGGAACACGCCATAGGCCAGCGGGCGGTTGAGGCCGGCGACCTCGCCCCCGGCGTGGAAGTACCCGTCGCCGACACCGAAGCCGAGCTGCGCGGTGACGGTCGGTGACAGCGGCGAGGGCAGTACGAGCGTGCCCTGCCCCTCGAAGTGCGCGGTGCCTCCGGCGTCGGTGTACGACAGCGCGAGGTCGCGCAGCTCGAAGCGTCCGAGGCGCGCGGATCCGGCGGTCACATTGACGTCGCCGACCGCGACGCCGTCCCCGGAGGCACGGATCTTGGTGGCCCCGCTGACGCCGCCGAGCACGCTGGGCAACTGGAGGTTGAGGCTGACGACTACCGAGCGGCTGCGGGCGTCGACGTCGAAGGTCGCGCTGCCGGTGATCGGCAGGCCGCGCAGCTTCACGCCGCGCTCGACGGAGAAGGCGAACTGACGCCCCACGCGCCATTCGATCGGCCGGCGGTAGAGGACGAGGTTGCCGATCGAGACCTGGGTCTGGCCGGTCGTGCTGATCTCGAGCGCGGCCGGCTCGATCCGCACCTCGGCACCGGCCCCAGATGTCCGTACGTCGACCCCCGCCACGCGCACCTGACCGCTGGCGACGTAGGCCTTGCCGTCGCGGCGGAAGCACGAGGCCGTCGCGGTCAGCGGCCCGACGCGGATGGTCTTCCCCGTGCAGCCGTCGCCCGTGGTCGGCGTCGGCGGCGGCGTGGCGTTCGTCGGGTCGCGGCCCGGCAGCGGTGTGGTCCCGGCCGGCGGCGGGGTGGGGTTCTCCGGCGGCGGTGCGTCGCAGCGCGGAGAGCCCTTGAGGAAGCCGTCGGTATAGGTCTTGATGAACTGGTCGGGAACGAAGTAGCCGCCGACCTTGTCCCAGATCCGCGAGCCGGAGAGCAGCTCGCCCTCGACCTGGCACTGGATCTTCACCCACTGGCCCTTCTTCAGCCAGTCGACCTTCGCTCGCGGCTTGTCCTTTGGTTGCGTGCGCCCGTCCAGGTTGGCCTCCACGCGGTACTCGTTCGTGGCAGCCCACGGCTTCGCGCTGGTCACGCGCGCGGCGTGGGCGAGCGACGGGACGCTCAGCAGCAGCGTGATCGCCGCGAGGCCGGGGATCACGCTGCCGGCGCGAAACACCGGCGCAAGCTACCCGACGCGCGGTCGGGCGAGCAACTTGGCCCACGGCACGACCCGATGGCGGCCGCGGCGGCCGCGCTGGGCTCGGCGTCGGCGCTCTGCACGACGCCTTTCCAGATTCGCGATCATCGGTCGCTCCGTTCCTCGAGGGCAGGGCTGGTAGGAGTTGGTTTCGTGTCGTTGGTCGCTCAAGCGGGAGGCATGACGTGGCGAAGTTCAAGCCTGGCGTAGAGAAAGTTCCCCACCAAGACGCAGGGTCGTTCGTGGCGGGCTTCGCGCCGCGGTTGGTGTGGCATACGACGGAGGTCCTGGCGCTGCCGAACTACGGGGCGTCGGCGCCGCATTTCACGATCAATCCCAAGACGGGCAAGACCTGGCAGCACGTCTCCTGCGATCGCGCGGCGAGGGCGCTGCTGGGATCGAACATCGCGGGGATCGCGACGAATCAAGCGCGCGCGATCCAGGTCGAGATCATCGGGTTTGCGGGCGAGTCAGACACCTGGCCGGCCTCGTACTACGGACACCTGCGAGAGCTCGCGGCCTGGATCGAGGACAACTGCGGCGTGGCGTCCACCGAGACGGTGGACTTCCTCGATCGCAACCACCCGATGAGCCATGGTCAATGGCGCGGCTACAAGGGCCACTGCGGCCATCAGCACGTCCCGGGCCAGACGCACTGGGATCCCGGGGAGTTTCGCGTCGCGCTGGTCATGGGCAACGCGAAGGTGCACCGCAACCTGACGATCGGCGACGAAGGCCCCGACGTCGCCGCGCTGCAACGCGCGATCAACAAGCGCGCCCGCGGCTGCTGTCGACCCGATCACGTCGTGCTCGTCGACGGCGTCTACCGCGCCGAGACCAAGAAGCACGGTGCGTTCGTCGGATTCATCCTCGGCCTCGGTACCAAGCAGGCCGAACTGGTAGCCGGCGGCATGTCGGAGATCGTGCAGAGCCGCATCCGCGACCCCGCACAGCGCAACGAGACCCAACGTACACGCGCGGCGGAGCGCCGAGAGCAGCATTGCCACTGCACCCACGAGCATTGAGATCGGCGATCCAGCCACTCCGAATGGCTGACTGAGCCGGCCCGGCGTGCTGCTGCTCGCGCTGACCGTCGGGCTCGTGCTGGCGGACTCGTCGGTCGTCACGCTCGCCCTGCCGGCCATCCTGCGCGAGCTCGACACCACGGTCAACGGCGTCGCGTGGGTGCTGATCGCGTTCAACCTCGCGCTGGCGCTGTTCGCGCTCGGCGGCGCGCGGCTGGCGCGCGGGCGCGCGCGCGCGGCGTTCGCGATCTCCGTCGCGCTGTTCGTGCTGACCTGCCTGGCATGCGCGGCGGCGCCCTCACTGGAGGTGCTTGTCGCGGCGCGCGCGGCGCAGGGTCTGTGCGGCGCGGTCGTCGTGGCGGCCGCGCTCGAACTGATGGTGCGGGCCGCGGGACGGCAGCGGGCGGTCGCGTTGTGGGCCGGGGCCGGGGTGCTGGGGGCGGCTGTCGGTCCGGCGGCAGGCGGATTGCTCACCGAGGGCCTCTCGTGGCAGGCGATGTTCGCGCTGCAGGCGCCCCTGGCCCTGGTCGGGCTGCTCGGGCTGGTGAGCGTCCGCTCGTGGCAGGCGGCCGGACCCGCCGCGGAGACCGCCGTCACGCCGGCTGCAGGCCCGGCGATCGCGCCGCTCGTCGCGCTGACCCTCGCCAGCGCCGCGCTCTCGGCGGCCCTCTTTCTGCTCGTCATCCTGCTGATCGAGGGGTGGCGCCACTCGCCCGGCGAGGCGGCGCTGATCGTCACCGTGATGCCGGTCGCGGCGCTGCTGGCCGGCGCCGCCGGACGGAGCGGCCACCGGCTCTTGCCCGCAATCGCCGGCATGCTGCTCGTCGCGGGCGGTCTGGCGGCCCTCGGCCTGCTGCCCAGCGCCACGGCGGCCTGGACGTTCGCGCCGCAGGTGGCGATCGGCGCAGGGCTCGGGCTCGCGCTTGCAACGCTGATCGGTGCGAGCGTCGGCGACGTCGCTGCGCCGGCCGGGCCGGCGGCGTGGACGATCGCAGCACGCCACGCGGGCATCGTCCTGGGGCTGCTGCTGCTGACGCCGATCTTCACCGCCGACCTCGAGGCGGTCAGCGCTCCAGTCCAGCAGGCCGGCTTCGCGCGCATGCTCGATGCCCCGCTCTCGCTGCCGGTGAAGATCAGCCTCGCACGCGAGCTCGACCGCCAGGTGCAGAAGAGCAGCGCGGCGCGGGAGCTGCCCGATCTCGATGCCGCCTTCGCGCGGCTGAAGGTCGACGCCCGCCAGCGCCGCGCCGTCGCCAGCCTGCACGCCGATCTCGAGGAGGAGCTCGATCGCGGCGCGACAGACGCCTTCAGCCGCTCGTTTCGCATCGCCGCGCTGGTGGCCTTGCTCGCCGCCGGCACCGCGCTCGTCGGCGCCCTGCGCTGGATGAGCGCGCGTGACACACGCTCGTCGAACGGCAGCACGAACCATGCGCTGGCGATCGCCGTTCCCGGCGCGGCCGCCGCCGCGACGCTGCTCATGGCGGCCTACGTCGCGCTCGGCGGGGGCGACTTCGCTCCGCACGGCGTCGCCGACCCCTGCGCGCAGCGGGCGCGGCCGGTCGGTGTTGAGCGAACGCAGCTCGCCGCCCTTGCGGTGCTGGACGGCGCGGCCTGCACGCTGCGCACGCCGCGAGAGGACCTGCTGCGCACGCTGCTCGAACGCCGCCGACCGGCAGGCGTCTCGGACGACGAGCTGGTCGACGCGCTCGGCGACGGCGTCGACCGCGCTCGCGACGAGCGCGCGCTCAGCGCCTTGGAGGCGACGGGGCTGCGGATCGGGCTGCGGATCGGCGGCGCCGTCGGCGTCGTCGGTCTCGTGCTCGGGACCAACTCGAGCTAGCGGCGGTGGCGAGCTAGCCAAACCAGAAGGCGAGCGCTTCCCGGAGTCCCAGGTAGCTGCCCTCGCCGACCCAGGCCACGTATCCGTCGGGCCGGATCAACACGGCGGTGGGAGCGGTAACCGCGCCAAGCACGGGAAGCTCCCACGGGCCGACGCATTCCGCGTCTATCAGCTGGGCCCGGTCAGCCCATCGAGTGAGGTCGAAGCCGCCGGGCTCGCCGAGGTTGAGCAGCACCGGCCGGGCATCGTGCAGCAGCTCGAAGACGCGGAGCGGACCGTCGGCGGTCACGAGGTCCAGATCGGGCATGCGGCGTCCAAGCAGCGGATGTCCGTCGCCGAGGTCGTAATGGACGTCCAGCCCCATGCGGATCCCGGCGAGCCGCTTGCGAGGCTCGTCGATGCTCGCGAGCTCGGACACGACATCGACCAGGGCCCGCATGCGATCGTCGCGGCGCTGGAGCGCGGTCAGCGCCATCGTGTGCTGAAGAACGCGGGCGACGACCGGATGACGCTCGGCGTGGAAGGTGTCCAGCAGGCTCTGCGGGGAGGTCTCGTTGACCACCTGTGCGAGCTTCCAGCCCAGATTCACCGCATCCTGCACACCGAGGCTGAGGCCCTGGCCGCCGGCGGGGTAGTGCACGTGCGCCGCATCGCCGGCCAGGAGGACTCGTTGCACCCGGTAGGCCGCGGCCTGCCGCGTCATGTCGCTGAACCTGGAGATCCAGATCGGATCGTGGATCCCGAAGTCGGTGCCGTACACGGCCCGGAGCGCCTCGCTCAGATCGCGCAGGGCGGGCTCGCTGCTCGGCCCGATCTGCTGCTCGGTCACGACGACCCGGAACGTCCTGCCATCCTCCATCCTGTTGAGGGCGTGGATGCCGGTGGCGTCGTGACGCAGCCCCTGCGGCGGCTCCTCGGTGAGCTCGACCTCGGCGATCAGGTTGCTCCTCGTCGGATCCCACCCCGGGAACTCAATGCCGGCTGCTTTGCGGATCAGGCTGCGTCCTCCGTCGCAGCCGACGAGATATTGCGCGCGCAGCGGCTCGCCGCCGGACAGCTCGACTTCGACGCCGGAGTCGTCCTGCGCGAAGCCCGTCAGCTCGCTCCCGTACAGGATCCGCACCGGCAACTCGGCGATCCAGGCGGCCATGATCCGCTCGATCTGGTTCTGCCAGATCCCGAGGAAATAGGGATGACGCGTCGGGAAGTCGCTCATGTCCAGCACGGTCGTGCCGAACGGCATGGCCGCATGCACCTGACCCTCCGTGAGGAAGCGATCGGCAACCCCACGCTGATCGAGCACTTCGATCGTGCGCGAGTTGAACCCGCCGGCCCGTGAGCCGGCGAGCACGTGATCGGGGCGCCGCTCGACAACCGCGACGTCGACCTTCGCCAACGCCAGCTCCGCCGCCAGCATCATCCCCGTCGGACCTCCTCCGGCGATCAAAACCGCATGCTCGGTCGTGCGCATTCGCTCCTCCGTTCCCGTCGGTTCCGGCTTGCGGCGGGCGATTATGCGGCATGACCCGGGGCTTCATGAAGGCCCCGTCTGCGGTATACATTTGGAAATGGAGAGGCGCGCTAGCCGTAGGTGAGTCGCGCCCGACCGGCGGGCCGTTCGACGCTGGCGAACGGGTGTAGTCCGAACCATTTCGGGAACGAGCGCACAAGATGCTCGGGGCCCTCGAGCTCGATCGCGCGCCTGCTGAGCGCCGCGGCTAGGCCCGCGTCTCCCATCCACACGGCGGCCAGCGTCTTCGGGTCGCTGCGAACGGTGATGTCGACGCCGAACCCGGGGTCGCTCAGACACAAGTCCGCCTCGGGGAGCACGAGCCAGAAGTAGCGCAGCTTCTCGGGGGCGCCGCGGAAGCGGAAATGGATCACGGTGCGGCCTGCGGGCAGCGCCCCGCTGTCAACGGTGCCTCGCATCCACCACATGAGCAGCCCGGTGTCGGGTGTCTCCTCGAAGATCGGGCGTCTCAGCCAGCGCTCGCCCCAGATGCCCATCTGAGCGACGACCGGCCCGAGCTCCTCGCCGGCGGGAGTCAGGTGATACTCGCTGCCGCTAGCGTCCGGGCGCTGTCGACGCTCGACGATTCCCGCCCGCTCGAGCTGGCGTAGGCGCTTCGTCAGCAGCGAGGAGGACATCAGCGGGACTCCGCGCTGGATGTCGTTGAAGCGGTGGCTGCCGACGAGCGCCAGCTCGCGGATCACCAGCGGCGTCCAGCGCTCCGTGAGCACCTCGGCCGCCTGTGCGATCGGGCAGAACTGACCGTAACCGGGCATGGCTCGAACCGTACGCGAGCTGGTCACCCAGTCAACTGCAGATTTTGCAGTTGATCACGACGTACCGGCGCGATGAAGTCGCCGACAAGGCCACTCGGCAGCGGGCCGAGGCCAGGCGAAAGGACAGCCATGTACGTCATCGCGATTCACTCGGTATCCGACCCGGACGCGTTCTGGGGCGCGCAGCTGGACCTGCCGGAGGGGACCGAGCTGCCGATCGTCGCGCCGAGCTCTGACGGCACGCGGGGCGTGTGCGTCTTCCAGTCCGATTCCGTCGACACGGTGAGGGAGCTCGTCGACGGGGCAGCGGGAGCGATCAGCAGCAACGAGTACCACGCGGTTGACGAGGCCAACGCGCACGGGCTGCCCGTCTAACCGAACGCCGGGTGAGTCGCTCCGCGAACGCCGGGTGAGTCGCTCCGCGGGAACGCGGCGACGCTGGCCGCCCACGAGGCGGCGAGCGTCGCCTGCCGCGATCGCCGTCGACGGCCGGGCTAACCGTCGGCGATCGCTAGCACCTCGTCCAGGATCGCCAGTCCGTCCGCTGCCTCGCTGTCGCTGACGTTCAGCGGGGGAGCAACGTTGATGCGGTTGCCGAAGACGAACGCGATCAGCCCGCGATCCAGACACGCCGCGCCGAGCGCCGCGATCGGTGCGGCCGAGGCGCCGCTCGCCGCGTACGGCACCAGCGGTTCCCGCGTCGTGCGGTCCCGGACGAGCTCCAGCGTCCACAACGCGCCGATGCCCCGGATCTCACCGACCGACGGGTGTTGCTCAGCCAGGGTGCGCAGGCCCGGTCCGAGCACATCGTTGCCAAGACGCGCCGCCGCGGCGACCAACGCCTCGTCGTGCATCGCGCCTAGCGTGCCGACGACCGCGGCACAGGCGAGCGGATGCCCGGCATATGTCATCCCGCCTGGGTAGGGCCGCTGCACGAACGTCTCGTAGATCGCGTCGCCCACAAGGACGCCGCCGAGCGGCACATACCCTGAGTTCACGCCCTTGGCGAAGGCCATGAGGTCCGGCGAGACTCGAGCGTGGTCGACGCCGAACCACTCGCCCGTGCGGCCGAAGCCGACTAACACCTCGTCGGCGATGTACACGATCCCGTGCTGCGTGCAGAGCTCCCGGACCCCCTGGAGGTAGCCGGGCGGAGGCGGGATCACGCCGGACCCGCCGATCACCGACTCGAGCACCAGCGCGGCGATCGTCGATGGACCCTCGAGCGCGATCACGTGCTCGAGGTGCGCGAGTGCCCGCGCACGCTCTTCGCCGGGCGTCGCGGCGCCGAACACCGAGCGGTACAGGTACGGGCCGAAGAAGTGAACGACGCCGGCGGCGCCGGTGTCCGTCGCCCAGCGGCGATGGTCGCCGGTCAGCGCCATCGACGTGGTCGTCGAGCCGTGGTACGAGCGGTAGGCCGCGAGCAGCTTCGGGCGCCCGGTGTGAAGACGCGCCATCCGGGTCGCGTGCTCGATCGCCTCGGTGCCGCCGTTGGTGAACATCACGTGGTTCAAGCCGGCCGGGGCGACGTCGACGATCATCTTCGCCGCCTCACCGCGCACGTCGCTCGCCCAGGTGGGGGCCAGCGTGCACAGACGGTCAGCCTGGTGCTTGATCGCCGAGACGACGCGCGGGTGCTGGTGGCCGACGTTCGTGAACACCAGTTGCGAGCTGAAGTCCAGGTAGCGCCGCCCGGCGTCGTCGAAGAGGAAGCTGCCCTCGCCGCTGACGAACGCCGGGACGTTTCGCGGCGTCTGCGCGACCCAGGGGTGGAAGACCAGCTGATCGAGCTGCGAGATGTCCATGTCGCTCAGCCTTCGAGCGTGCCCCAGCTCTGGATCAGGGTGAAGGTCGTGCCCCATCTGCCCGGCTCGGCCAACTCGGCCTCGGCCTCGCGGCGCAGCACGGCGAGCTCGTCCTCGCTGAGCTTCTCGAGCAGGCGCGACTGGAGCGCGACGCTGAACTGAAGCGGCAGGCGCAGATAGGGGTGGCCGGGCTCGAGCGCGACGAGATGTGCGTCGATCTGCGGCTGCTCGATGCCGATCTCGCGAAGCAGCTCGGGAAGCCCGCGGCCCGCCTCGCCGCCGAGGGTGGCAAAGATCTCGCCGAGCATGCGGATCAGCCGCTCCGCTGCGGGAGCGGGGGGATTGAAGTGCCATGAGGCCAGGTCCCACTCCTCCAGCACCAGTGAGCCGCCGGGCCTGATCAAGCGGCGGTGCGACGCCACCTGCTCACGGCCGCGTCCGAGCGGCGCGATCACGTAACGGGCATGGACGAGATCGAAGGACCGCGGCTCCAGCTTGCTGTCGAACAGATCGTCGACGGTGAGCTCGACGTTGGAGATCCCTTCGGCCGCCAGAAAGGAACGAGCGGCATCGAGCAGGCGCTCGTCGATGTCGGTGCCCACGACCTGGCCGGAGGGACCGACCCACTCGCCGAGGATCCTGAGCCAGCCCAGCGCTCCGCAGCCGACGTCGAGGACGCGTCCGCCGGATCCGCCGCCGAGCGTCGACAGGAGCAGCCGGCCGGCGGGCTCCCAGACCCGCGACTGCAGCTGAAGGCGCTCCAGCTCCGAGGGTTGGTTAGCCAGCAGGTACTCCTCCTGCGACATCGGCCGTAGTATCGCCCTTCCGGTCTGCGGTGGGGAGGAATTGAGCCGCGTGCGCGCCTTGCCCGACTCGACGGGCAGCGTTAGGGTCGCGAGACACCCGCCCAGGAGGTCACCCTGAGCATCGTCGTCCGTTTCCCGCCGTCACGTGACCAAGGAGCAGTACGAGTCCGTTCGCAACGCGCTCACCGAGGCCGGCGACTGGCCGCCCGAGGGGTGCCTGCTCCACGTCTGCTTCGGCGACGAGCAAGACATCCGGGTGAGCGAGGTCTGGGAGTCGCAGGAGCAGCTCGACGCTTTCGGCGAGACGCTGAGGCCAAAGCTCGAGGCGGCCGGTGTCGAGCTCGCAGGTCCGCCGGACGTGCTCGAAGCCCATCTCGTCGAGACCTTCTGGGGTCGAAGGCCGGGGAGAGCTCGCTCGGCACGCGCGTGCAGCTCAGCGATGAGTCCTTCCGGCTACGGCAGTCTTGGGGGCATGAGCAATCCAACGCAGGTCCCCACGACCATCTCCAATATCGGCGTCGCGATGTTCACGATCGCCGATCAAGACGCGGCGATCGCGTACTACACCCAGACCCTCGGCTGGGAGTTGCGGGCCGACGTTCGCTTCGGCGACGAGGGCGGCTACCGCTGGGTCGAGGTCGCCCCGCCGGGCTCGGTGGCCCGACTCGCGCTCAACCCGCCGATGGGCGGGCAGCCGGGTGGCGGCGGCGTCGGCGTCGAGACCCCCGACATCGAGGCCGAGCACGCGCGCGTCACGGCGATCGAGGGCGTGACCAGCGGCGAGATGATCGGTGGCGAAGGCCCGGTCCCGCGGATGTTCTCGATCCAGGACCCCGACGGCAATCAGATCTGGGTCGTCCAGCCGACCTGAGCCAGGAGCAGGCGCGAGCCGAGGCTCCGGCGCGGTCCGGAGCTTCGGCGCTCGCCGGCAACCGACCCGTCATTCGGGATCCGGGCCCATCGCGGTTCCGGTTTGCGGCAGAATCGGGCTGTGCGAGTGGAGCAGACCCGCGAGAACGTGTTCACCGTCACGGCGACGGGACAGGAGCTCTCGGTCCTGGTGGCCAGTGCCCGGCTTGCGCTCGACGCGATGCGCGCCTCTGGCGACGCCCCGCCGTCGGCGATCGAGCTGCTGGCCCGCGTGTTGGAGGACTTCGACCGCGCCCGGGACCGCCGGTCTGAGCCGACGGATGGCGACCGGCCCTGACTCGACGAGCAGGCCGGCCGCCGCCGCGGGTCAGGCGGGCACGCCCTCGCTCGCCTGCGCGCGCACGTGCGCGAGGATCTGGTCGAACTCGGTCGTGAACTCGTCGTAGTCGAACTGCAGCGTGTTCAGATAGGTGCTCCAGCCCATCGTGTTCTTCGCGATCAGCGCAGACTCGGTGATCTCGTCCTCGCTGGCGCCGAAGAGCCGCGCTGCCTCGGTGTGGAAGTAGCAGCAGTAGCGGCAGCGGGTCGCGCCGGAGACGGCGAGCCCGATCAGCTCCTTGTACTTGTTCGGGATCGCGGTCTCGTCCGACAGCTGCAGGCTCTTGAAGCTCGCCCACTCGCTGGAGATCAGGTAGTCCGGAACTTGCTGGAAGAACTCGGGTACCAGGCCAAGCGTCGCTTCGATGTCGCGATCTACGTCCGCCCGTGTCTCGGGCATGGTGGTCCTCCTCGCTCGCAGGAAATCAGGTGATGCACGAGCTTTGACTTGCGTCGGCGACTGCTGTTACAGCTGACACTTGTGTAGGTCAGAGCGAAGTCGTGCTGCGGGCCGATGTCGATCCCGTCGGGCGCCTCGTCGATCGACCGACACACGCCTTCCCGGCGTCCACTCGCGTAACCACGTGCGACCGGCGCGTCCGCGCGGCGTCAGCTCCAGAGCCGGACGGTGAGCCCGCCGCCGTCCGGGCGCAGAAGCTCGACGGCGCTCGTCGCCTGGCGCGCGACCCAGAGTCCGGCGTCGCTCCACCGCGGCGGCCGCGGCGGCAGGTAGCCGGCGAGCGGGTCGTCGAGGCCCGCGCCGCGATCCGCGATCTCGCAGACGAAGTGCGTGCCGACGCGGCCCACCGACAGCGATGTCGCGCCGCCGCCATGTTGGCGGGCGTTGGTGAAGACCTCGCTCGCGGCGAGCAGCATGTCGCGCGCGGCGGCGTCGGGAACGCCCTCGGCCGCCATCTCGGCGGCCAGCAACTCGCGCAGCCCGCGCGCGCCGTCCGGCGGCGGCAGCGCGCGCAGCTGCGGCAGCGGCTCGGGCGCCGGCGTATGGGCGCGTACAACCGCTGCGGCATCGGTGTAGGCGGCGCTCGGTCGGCGCGCGTCGGTGATGACGTGCTCGAGGGTCGCGCATGCGCAGTCGAGCACGGCGGCGGGGAGCACACGCTCGTCGTACGGGCAGATGACGTTGAGCTTGCGACCCGCGAACGCGCGTCGACCGTCGCCTCGTGGGCGATCCAGCGGTCCCATTCGCGCGGAGTCTGCCGAAGCGCACCTCGCCAACCGCGTAGACCGCCGGCGCTCCGGCGCGTTCGGCGCCGCGCAGGACGCGGTCGAAGCCCGCGATCACTCTGGACGGGTGCTCGTACCACTCGTCGCGATCGATCCACGTGACCCTGTCGGAGCCGGCACCAAAAGACTCGCGCAGCAACCCCAGGTTGTGCTGCGTCGTGACCGCGACGGCCTGCGCGCCCGCATGTGGCCCGGACCCGAGGTGGGCGCTCATCTGCGCGACGAAGGACTCGTCGGAGTCGTACACGAAGGCGTCGTGGCGCAGGCTCATGCGGCGAGCCGGAGCTGCAAAGACGGGTCCGAATCCCAGCCGAGCATGTCGATCAGACGCAGCACGGCGTAAGACGGGGCAGCGATCGTGATCGGCCGGTCGTTCGTACCCCGCAGCGCGCGCAGACCCGCAACGTCCACGAAGTCGAGCTCGGCGAGGTCGAGGCAGATCGGTCCGGCGAAGTGCTAGTCGATGACCGCTGCGACGGTCGCGGCGGCTTCGACGTCGAGCTCGCCGGCGAGACGCACGACGCGCTCGGGTCCGCTGACGGCCGAGGCGAGACAGCCGCCGTCGGTGATCGGTGCGAGCTCCGCGAGGCCTTCGTGTTCGAGCAGCAGGATGCCGAGCTCGCGGGCTTTGCGCGCGGCGTCAGGGTCGCCCTCGTGAGCAGCGACGATCGCGCCGTGCAGGAGGATGTGCCACTGCGCCGCAAGGCGCGCGGGATCCGCGACGCCGGCTGCCGTCGCCAGCTCGCACAGGTACGCGCGGATGACCGCGAGGTGCTCGACGCACGCCTGCCGCACGGGATCGTCGGGGTCTTCGAACTCCAACAGCGACGTCACGAACGGGCAGCCCTCGAAGTCCTCGCGCGAAAACCACTCCGTGAAGATGTCGAAGACGGCCAACAGGCGCCCCGCCGCGGACGGCGACCGCGCCTGCGTCTCGGCGCGCAGCCAGCCCTTGACCCAGCGCTCCTCACGCAGCTCCAGAAACGCCAGCGCGAGCTGGCTCTTGGAACGGAAGTTGCGATACAGCGTCATCTTCGCAACGTCCGCCTCAGCGGTGATCGTGTCGACGCCAACGGCACGAACGCCCGAGCGGCTGAACAGCTCGTAGGCCGCGCTCAGCACACGCTCACGCCCACTGAGAGCCCGCTCGACTGCCTCCACGCCGCGTTCTGACACGCAGCGACTATAGGGAGGCACGAAGATCCCTGCTAAGGGTCTGCTCCTACGGCTGTGCGGATGAGACCCGCTCTGCTCCGACGAAGATGCTCCACGGCTCGATGCTCGTGACCTCGAGCTGGCGCGTCAGCGTCCATGGGTCGTCGGCCAGGCGGCGGTGGATCTCCGCCTCGTCATCTGCGCTCACGATCAGCAGCGCGCGCAGGCGCCCATGCTCGGTTCCGGCGAGCGGGCCTGCGAGGAGGACCGAGCCCTCGTCCGCGAGCCCGTTCATGAACGCCGCGTGGTCGTTGATCCCCGGCTGCTCGAGGAGGGCTTTCCCATCGGTCCACGCGGGTCCCGCCTCGCGGATGACGGCGTAGTAGCTCATCCGCCGGCCGCCTTGCTCGTCGCCGTCATGCCCGCCCCTCTCGATTGACTATGGACCATAGGTCCATCTAAACCTATGGGACGTAGCTTTGTCAAGCGAGAGGGGCTCCTTCGCGAGCGTTACGGCAGCTGCATCTCGAGCTTTACCTCGCACGTGTCGACCGAGTCGCGGGTGCCCGGCGTATCGGCGGGATCCATCGCGCCCAAGACCTCCGCGCCGGCGCTCATGTCCTCCGCCGTCGCGAAGAACTGAAGGACCACCGCGGTTCCCTGAGATGCGTCGTGCAACAGCGTTATCCCCGTGGCCGGCACGCCCTCCGGCGGCCCGTCTGACTCGTTGATGTTGACGACGGTCTCATCGAGCCGCCCGGCGTCAACGTCTGTGAATCGCACTACGCGCACGTACATCCTGCAGGCCTCCCAACGTGAGGAACATGACGATCGAACCACGCGCGAGTCTACGTGCCCGGCGGCGTCGGGACCAGCATGGCGTTGGCGCCCCGGCAGCCTGGGGCGGAGCTGGCGCCGGGACTGCCCGGCGCTGTCACCATCCTCAGCTTGGACGTCGCGAACGTGCTGAGATCGCGCGCCCTGCGGGCAGCGCTCGGGCTCGCCGCCTTCGGGTTCTGCGCGCATGGCGCAGCGATCGCCGCGGCCGACACGAACGTCCCGTTGCGGCCGGGACCGCCGCTGCAGCACGCGCCGGCGTCACTGAACGACGGAGCGCCGGGGCGGCTGATCGTCGGCTTCGCGCCGGGCCGGGCGTCCGCGGGCGCGGAGCGCGTGCGGGCGCTCGACGGCGTCGTCGTCGAGCAGGAGCTGGCGGAGATCGAGGCGGTCGGCATCCGCGTGCCGGTCGGCCAGGAGCGCTCGCTGCTCGCCACGCTGCGCGCCGATCCGCTCGTCGCCTACGTCGAACCGGACGTCGTCGTGACGTCTGAGCACACCGACTGCACGGGCAACCCGGCCTGCCGCGTGCCCGACGACCCGCTCTTTCACCGCCAGTGGTACCTGCAGAACGATCGCCAGACGATCCAGCCACTCGAGACGCCGACTGGCCTCTTCGGCGCCGACATCAACGCACCGCTCGGGTGGAACGTCGCGTTCGGATCGGCGGGCACGCGGATCGCCGTCGTCGACAGCGGCGTGGACCCCGGCCACCCGGACCTCGCGGGACGCATCGCGAGCTCGCAGACGCTCGTCAGCAGCGACGGCAACGCGAGCGATAACGTCGGTCACGGCACGATGGTCGCCGGCGTCATCGCCGCCAACTGGAACAACGCGATCGGCATCGCCGGCGTGAATCCCACCGCTCGCCTCGACATCGTCAAGGACACGAGCGACATCAGCGACGCGATCACGGGCAGCGCGATGGCGAAGGGCATCATCGCGGCGGTCAACGTCGGCGCCCAGGTCATCAACGTCAGCCAGGGCAGCTCGACGTACTCGTCCGCCGTCGAAGCCGCCGTCAACTACGCGTGGAGCCAGAACGCGCTGGTCGTCGCCGCGGCAGGCAACAGCGGATCGACATCGCTGCGCTACCCGGCTGCCAACGCCAACGCGCTGAGCGTCGGCGCGACCGACAACAGCGGCCAGCGTGCGGTGTTCTCGCAGTACGGGAGCTGGGTCCTGCTGACGGCTCCCGGCGTGCGGATCGTGACGACGGTCCCGACGTATCCGACGGAAACGATCCCCAACCCCGACTCCGCTGGCACGCTCCCCTACGCCTACGTCGACGGGACGTCGTTCTCCGCGCCGATGGTCTCGGCGGTCGCCGCGCTGATCTGGTCGTCGACGACCGATGCCAACGAGAACGGCTTCACGAACGACGACGTCGTTCGGCGACTGCTGGAGAGCGCGGAGGCGGGGCCCGACGTCGGGACGACCTCGAGGTACGGCGCGCTGAACCTCTGCCGCGCGATCGCCGGGCCCGGCGCCGAGGCGTGCTCGATTCCTGCACCACCGCCTTCTCCTCCTGCGATCGCGGGCGCGGGCGACGTGGCGGGCGACGTCGCGAGCCTGAGCGCACGCCCGCAAGTGAAGGCGGCGGCGGCCACCGTGCGCGTCCCGGCGGGGCGCTACCGACGCTACCCGGCGGAGGGCTCGCTGGCCCTGACCGTCGACCGCAGCGGGCGCATCAGCCAGGCGATCGCGCGGCGCGTGCTGCGCTGCAGCGACGGGAAGAAGCGAACGCTGCGGTTTTCGACGAACGCGATCGGCTACCTGGACGGCAGCGGATCGTTCCTGATCCGCCGCACGCGCCGCGGCGTGCCGGGCTTCGCGACGAGTCGCGTGCGGATCGCCGGTCAGCTGACGAAGGCGGGCCGCGGCCGCGGCATCCTCGATGCCAGCGGATCGCGAGCCGACGGCGTGCGCTGCTCGTCGGCGCGGATCCACTGGTCGATCAAGCGCGCAGCCTGACCGCGCGCCGCTGAAGCAGCACACGTCTGAGGATCTTCCCGGCCGGCGGGCGCGGGATCTCGTCGAGCTCTAGTACGGCCGCTCGGTGCCGCTCACGAGGCCGGCGGGCCGAACGTCAGGCCGTGCTCCTCGACGAGCGCGGGGATGCTCGCGAAGTCGAGCTCGAGCCCGTAGCGGGCGGCGATCGCGGGGATCTGCGCACGGTCCAGCGGCCCGTTGGCCGCGAGCTCGACGAGCTCCTCGAAGTAGCGCTCGAACCCCGCCGGGGAGATGATCTCGAGGATCCGCGCGGGCTCGTCGCCGGCGTTCCAGAACGTGTGCCACTGGCCGCGGGGCTTGAAGATCAGGTCGCCGGGCTGCCCGTAGACAATCTCGTCCCCGAGCAGCGCGCCGACGCGGCCCTCGAGCACGAAGCTGTACTCGTCCTCGCGGCCGTGGCGATGCAGCGGGGCGGCCAGCGCGCGCGCCGGCATCGGATGCTCGACGAGCGAGAAGCCGCCGCCCGACTCGTCGCCGTCGACCATGAAGCGCACGCCGATCGCGGCGAGCACGCCGGCCTTGCCGTCGGTCGGACCGAGCACCCTTGCTGTCGTCGCCTGCATCGCACGCCTTTCACTAAACGGTATGTATGTCCATGTGGATGGGACGCTACACTTCGCTGAGCGCCATGTCAACTCAAAAGCGGAAGTACGAGCTCAACGTGCGCGCCGATCGCCAGCAGGAGACGCGCCGGCGGATCGTCGCCGCGACCGTCGCGCTGCACGAGGAGATCGGCCCCGCACGCACCACGGTGGCCGAGATCGCCCGCCGCGCGGGGGTCACGAGGCTGACGGTCTACAACCACTTCCCCGGGGACGCGGAGCTGTTCGTCGCCTGCCAGGGGCAGTTCCTCGCCGAGCACCCGCCGCCCGACTTCGGCGCGGCGCTCGCGCTCGGCGATCCGCGCGCGCGCGTCGACGCCGTGCTCGTCGCGCTCTATCGGTCCTATCGCGAGCGCGAGCCGATGACCGCCAAGGTCCTGCGTGACCGCAGCGCGCTACCGGCGCTCGACTCGCTGCTGCAGGGCACGTTGGACGTCAACCAGCGACGCCTCGCCGACGCGCTGTTGGCGGGGTTTCACGCCTCCGGCGACCGCGCCCGGCGGCTGCGCGCCGTGATCGCGCTGGCCCTCGACTTCGCGACCTGGAAGCGCCTGACGAACGCGGGACTTGACGACGACCAGGCCGCCGGCCTGATGGCGGATCTCACCGCGAGCGCCTGAGCAGGTCGACCATCCGCCGGTCGTTCGGGCGGTTCGGTCGCGTGACATTGCGCGAAAGCCGCACGACCCGACTTGCTAGCTTGAATGTCACCCGCGTTTTGCCTATTTCCCGCATTGGAGGATGCACATGGCTCTGACGATCGGAGACGCAGCGCCCGATTTCGAGGCCGAGACGACCGAGGGACGGATCTCGTTCCACGACTGGCTCGGAGATTCGTGGGGCGTGCTGTTCTCGCACCCGCGCGACTTCACCCCCGTCTGCTCGACGGAGCTGGGCTACATGGCATCGATCAAGCCCGAGTTCGACCGCCGCAACGTGAAGATCATCGGCCTCTCGGTCGACCCCGTCGGCAACCACGCGAAGTGGTCCGAGGACATCGAGGCGATCGCCGGCACGGCGCCGAACTATCCGCTGATCGGCGACGGCGACTTCAACGTCTCCAAGCTGTACGGCATGCTGCCCAACGACGTCGTCGGTGAGGCGACCGATCGCACGGCCGCCCAGAACCAGACCGTGCGCAACGTCTTCGTGGTCGGGCCCGACAAGAAGATCAAGCTCGTGCTCGTCTACCCGATGACGACCGGGCGCAACTTCGACGAGGTCCTGCGCGTGATCGACTCGCTGCAGCTGACGGCCAAGCACAAGGTCGCCACGCCGGCCCAGTGGAAGCAGGGCGAGAACGTCATCATTGCCGGATCGGTCAACGACGAGGCCGCGAAGGAGATCTGGCCCGACGGCTGGGACGCGCCGCGTCCGTACATCCGGATCGTGCCGCAGCCGTCCTGAACGCAGCCTGATGCATCGCCTCACGCCCGCTGTTGGGCGTGAGGCGCGCTTGACGACCCCGCCGAGCGCGTAGAGTGGCGGCGCCAGTGCGCCGCCTGCCATCCGTCAAGCCGGTCCCGATCGTCGCCGCGCTCGTCGTCCTCACCGCGCTGTGGCTCGTGCGCCCGATCTGGCACGGCTTGGCGATGTTCTTCTGGACGCAGCCGATCGTATGGCTGCCGCCGCTCGCGCTGCTCGTCGCCGGCGGCGTCATGCTGCGCCGCTCGCAGCGCAGCTGGACCACGCTCGAGGATCTGCGCAGCGGCGTTCGCCCGCCGACGTACCTGTTCGCGTTCCCAGTACTGGCCTTCTTCGCGTTCGTCATCTGCGCCGGGCTGTCGCGCCCGCTGATCGCGCGCTCGATCGTCACGAACACGACGTACGAGTCGATCCCCGGCCTGCCGGCGGGCGGGACCGTGCGCCTCGTGCCGCGCGAGGTCGCCGAGCAGAACGCCTCGAGCGCCTTCAACTCACCGACCGAGACGCTGACGAACTTCCGCATCGTCAACACGCCCGACGGCCTCGTCTGGACCGCGCTGCGCACGCCGCAGGGCGCCTTTCGCATCTTCAGCAAGAAGAGCCAGGGGCTCGTCGAGCTCGACGCCGAGCAGACCGCGCGCTCGTTGCGCCAGCTCGACGCCGAGCTGGAGATTGCACCCGGCCTGCAGATCACCGACAACCTGCGCTGGCGTCTGCTCAAGCGCCACTTCCTGATCTCGCTCGAGGAACCCGTCGGCATCGAGACGACCAAGGGCCCGCGGATCATGGTGCCCTACCTCGAGTACAAGGGAATCCTGATCCGGCGGCCGGTGCTCGGAGGCGTCTTCGTCGTCGCACCCGACGGGACGATCGAGGACCTCGAGCCCGACGAAGCCGCCAAGCGCCCGGAGCTCGCGCAGACGGGTCGGATCTTCCCCGACACGCAGGCGCGCCGGATTCAGGACGCCTACCAGTACAAGGGCGGCGTCTGGAACGCATGGTTCGTGCACGAGAACCAGACGCGGATCACGGACACGGAGACCAACCGCCAGCCGTACCTCGTCGACTTCGGCGCCGCCGGCCTCGGCCCGCAGTGGGTCACGGTCGCTGAGCCCTACGGGCGCGCGTTCGCCGCCAGCGCGATCTTCCTGACCGACGCGACGACCGGCCGCACGCGCATCTGGCGCGTCCCGCAGCGCACGTCGCTGAGCGGCAACCGGCGCGCACTGCAGGCCGTCCGCGCCGTCTCGATCCCCGGCATCGACTTCGGCGACGCGCCCGGCACCGGCAACTTCCGCGTCGTCGAGCCGCGGCCGGTCTTCGTCAGGGGCCACCTCGTCTACCTGACCTCGATCATCCCGACGACGGCCAACGCGGTCTCGAAGACCGTCGTCGTCGACGCCGAGACGAATAAGCTCGTCGCGATCTTCGACAACGACCGCGACCCGCAGGCCGAAGCCAAGACGATGACGTACATCAAGACCGGCGAGGTCCCCGACGAGGCCGCGGCGTCGGGCGTCACCGGAGGCGACACGGGCGCCAGCGCGGGCAGCGGCGCGAGCGGCGGGACGAGCGGCGGGACGACGACGACGCCCAGCTCCGGCGGCGGCGGCAGCGTCGAGCGCCAGCTCGACGCTGTCATCCGCCGCCAGCGCGAGCTGCTGCAGGAGATCGAGCGCCTGCGCGACACCGTCCGCAAGGGCGGCTAGACCGGCGCCCGCCGGGCGGTCGCGAGGTAGCGCCCGGCCTTGTCGGCCGGCACGCCTTCGGCGACGGGCTCGAGCCCGGCGGCGCGCAGGTCCTCGCGCAGCTGCTGCTCGGTGAACGGCCAGAACGCGAAGCGCTCGCGATGCGTCGTGACCGCGGCGCCCGTCGCGCTCGACGAGCTGCAGCCGCGAACCGGCCGCGCGCACCTGTTCCCACGTGCGCGAGGTGACGACGAGCAGCCCGCCCGCCGCGAGCGCGCCGGCCATCGCACGCAGGGCCACGCGGCGCCCATCGCGACCGACCGCGTGCGGCAGCGAGTTGCCGACGCAGAAGACGGTAGACCGCGGCGAGCGCGTCGTAGGACCCGTCAGCCACGGAGATCGAGCTCCTCGCGCCAGCCCGGCGCGTGCTCGCCCACGCCCGGCTCGATCGGGAGCGCGACCCAAGCGCTGACGACGCGGATGCCGTGCAGCGCGCTCGTCAGCCACGTCTCGCATCCGCCCAACTCGGCGGGATCCGGCGAGCGCTTACGAATCTCGATGCCGCGATCGCGGGCGATCGACAGCAGCAGCGCACGCGTCACGCCCGGCAGGACGTCCTCGTCGGGCGTCGTGCAGAGCGCATCGCCTTCCCACCACAGCAGGCTCGACAGCGCGCCCTCGATCAACGCACCCTCCGCGCCACACAGCATGAGTTCGTCAGCACAGCGCGCGTGCGCCTCAGCACGCAGCCCGCCGAGCAGCTCGAGATCGGGGCCCTTGCGCCGCGGGCAGCCGCGCGGGTCGCCGGGCGCCCCGATGATCACGCGTGCCTCGCGACTCAGCGGCGGCGCGCGCCGGATCCGCACGGCAAGCCCGCCCGCGCTGAGCTCGACGCGCGGAAACCAGCGCCCGTCGACCGGCAGCGCTGCGCGAACAGCCGCCCGGAAGCGCCCGAGCTCCTCGCGATCGAGGCCGAGCTCGCGGCAGGAACCGCCGAAGCGCGTCCAGTGTGCCTCGGCGGCGCGCTCATAGCCCTCGTCGACGAGCCAGGAATCGGCGACGAGCAGCGCGCCGGTGGGCGCAGCGGTCTGCTCGAGCTCATGCCCGGTCCAGCGCAGGACGGTGTCTAGTCTGTGGCGCACTCTCGTGACGACGATGCTGATCGACAACTACGACTCGTACACGTTCAACCTGTATCAGCTGATCGCCGCTGTCGCGGGCGAGGAGCCGGTTGTCGTGCGCAACGACGAGATTGAATGGAGCGCGCTCGCGGCCCACGCGTGGGACCGGATCGTCGTGTCACCCGGGCCAGGCCGCCCCGAGCGCGAGCGCGACCTCGGCGTCGGGCGGGCGGCGCTCGCGCAGGGCGAGATCCCCGTGCTCGGCGTCTGCCTCGGCCATCAGGGCCTCGCGCACGTGCGCGGCGGCAGCGTCGTGCCCGCGACGGAGATCATCCACGGCCGGATCAGCAGGGTCTTTCATCGCGGCGACGGGCTGTTCGCCGGCATCCCGCAGGGCTTTCGTGCGGTCCGCTACCACTCGCTGATCGTCGAGCCGGCACTGCCGCCCGAGCTGGAAGCGATCGCCTGGGCAGACGACGGCACGCTGATGGCGATCTGCGACCGTCAGCGGCCCGCCTGGGGCGTCCAGTTTCATCCCGAGTCGATCGGCACCGAGCATGGGGCGCAGCTCGTCGAGAACTTCCTCGCGATGACGCCGGCGCGCCGGCGGCGCGCGAGCGTCGCACCAGCGCTGCGCAGCACCGTCGTGCCGGGCGGGCGAGCGCCGGCCCGCAACAGCGGCGCGGTCCGGATCGCACAGCGTGTGCTCGATCGCGCGACCGACGCCGAGTCGGCCTTCGCGGCGCTGTTCGGCGACCGTCAGCACGCGTTCTGGCTCGACTCGAGCCGCGTCGATCCGGCGCTGTCGCGCTTCTCGTTTCAGGGCGCGGCGATGGGCGCGCTCGGCGCCGAGGTCCGCTACCGGGTCACGGGCTCGCGGCTGACCGTCACGCGTGGCGGCGACTCACGCGCGCACGAGGAGACGCTGTTCGCGTTTCTCAGCCGCGAGCTCGCGCGCCTGCACACCGACAGCCCAGAGCTGCCGTTCGACCTCAACGGCGGCTTCGTCGGTTACCTCGGCTACGAGCTGAAGGCCGACTGCGGTGGTGCGGACGTGCACGAGGCTGAGCTGCCCGACGCCTTCCTGCTGCTCGCCGACCGCCAGCTCGTGATCGACCACGCGCAGGAGCGCACGTTCCTCCTCGCGCTCGCCGACGGCAGCGCCGCCGAGCTCGCCGCCGCGGAGGCGTGGCTGGACGCGACCACCGCGACGCTCGACGACCTCCCGGCGCTCGAGGACCCCGACGTGCTCGACCACGGGGAGGTCGCCGCGCCCGAGTTTCGGCTCGGCCGCGGACGCGAGCACTACATGGCGAACGTCGAGACCTGCAAGGCCCTGCTGGAGTCCGGCGAGAGCTACGAGATCTGCCTGACGAACACG
This sequence comes from uncultured Actinomycetes bacterium, assembly GCA_963780585.1. Lineage (GTDB taxonomy): Bacteria > Actinomycetota > Thermoleophilia > Solirubrobacterales > Solirubrobacteraceae > CADCVQ01. Next base: position 157,897 of record CAWADD010000011.1, on the reverse strand, counting down.
CTCGCGCTGCCGGCGCCGCGCGACTCGTTCGAGTTGTACCGCGTCCTGCGGCGCGTTAACCCGGCGCCGTACGGCGCCTACGTGCGGATGCGCGAAGGCGCGGTCCTGAGCTCCTCGCCCGAGCGCTTCCTCCGGGTGACGCGTGACCGCACGGTCGAGGCCAAGCCGATCAAGGGCACGGCCGCGCGGGCGCGCGATCGCAGCGCCGACGCCGCAGCCCGCGACGCGCTCGCGCGCAGCCCGAAGGACCGCGCCGAGCACCTGATGATCGTCGACCTGCTGCGCAACGACCTCGGCCTCGTCTCGCGGATCGGCAGCGTCCACGTCCCCAAGCTGATGGACGTCGAGAGCTACGAGACGATGCATCAGCTCGTCTCGACGATCCGCGGGCGCCTGCGCGACGACGTCGACATCGTCGACTGCATCCGCGCGACCTTCCCCGGCGGCTCGATGACCGGCGCGCCGAAGCTGCGCACGATGGAGATCATCGATGCGCTCGAAGGCGCGCCGCGCGGCGTGTACTCCGGCGCGCTCGGCTACCTCGCGCTGAACGGGACCGCCGACCTGAGCATCGTCATCCGTACGCTCGTCGCGACCGAGGCGGGCGCCTCGATCGGGTCCGGCGGCGCGATCGTGATGCTCTCCGACGCCGCCGCCGAATACGACGAGATGCTGCTGAAGGCGCAACCGCTGTTGGTCGCCGTGGGCCTCGAAGGCGCTCGTGGTGGTGACTCCGGTGGCGATCGGTCGCGCGAGCGCTGGCGAAGGGCATCGATCAAGGAGGGTTGATCATGGCGAGCGGTAGCTCCCGTGGGTCGAGGCTCCTGCTTTTCGGCGTCTTGTCCTGACCTGCGTGGCGTATGGCGACCCGCCGCTGCTGTCGGGCCGCGAGGACGCCGCAGCGCGAGCCAACCATGCCCGCGCGAACGGCGGGCCTCGTCGGAATGCGGGCGTCGCCTTGTTCGAAGGGACGCCCGAGGAGATTGCACTACGCTAGAGCACGCACGCACGCACGCACGCACGCACGCACACGCACGCACGCACGCACGCACGCAGGTCGAGGCGAGTCGTCGGAGCAGTTCTCGGCAGCGTCAACCCACAAAGCAGGGAGCTTCTCATCATCGGATTCATCGTCGCGGGCATCGTGATAGGCCTGCTCGCACGGCTCGTCCTTCCGGGTCGTCAGAAGATCGGGCTGCTGTGGACGCTCGCGCTCGGAGTCGCGGGGTCCGTCATCGGCGGCACGCTCGCGAACGTCGTCGGCAGCGGCGGAATCCTCGAGCTCAACGTCCTTGGGTTCATCGTCGCCGTCGTCGCGGCCGTCGGGCTGCTGGCGATTGCCGAGCGCTCGGGCCTGGCCGCGGGCCGTTCAGGCGGGCGCCTGCGGCGGTGACCACGCCCCGGCATCGCGCGCCCCCGCGATTGCGAACGTCGGAGCGCACCAGGGCGACGATGTCAGCGCGGGCGTGCGGCGCTTCAGGAGCCGATTCCCTCGGCATCGCCGAGTCGGGCCACGCGTCGGTCGCGCGCGTCGGGGGAACTCACGCTCGGCCGCCACCCCCAGCAGGCTCAGCTTGTCGCGCAGCGGGGCCTGACGCAGACGCCGTCATCGGTTCGCGCTTGCATCTTCGCCTGTCGCCATGCGGCGCTCGATCCGGGGGCACCGACGGTGTCGGGCAGCCCGTACGCGATGATCGATGCCAGCACGGTGAACGCTGCGACCTCGAACAGCACCGCGCACTGCGGGTCGGCGGAGTGCAGCACGAACAGTGCGAACAGCATCGATGCGATGCCCTTGGTCCAAACGATGCGATGAAGAGCCGCTCGGGACGGGACATGCCCACCCCGTAGAAGGCGATGAGCACCGATGCCGGCCGAGCCCCGACCAGCGCGAAGCCGGCGAATGCTGCGAGCGCCACCAGTCCGCCGCTGTAGCCGACCTCCGCGACGACTGCGCCGAAGATCGCGAGCGCGATGAGGTGCAGAACGTTGGTGATGTTCTCGTTACGCTCGTGGAAGACGTCGGGCGCCTCGTGGCGCAGCAGGGCGAAGCTGACGCCTGCTACGAACGCGGCGATCAGCCCGTTGCCGTGACCGAGTTCGGCGATGCCATAGCTTGCGGCGGCGACACCCAGCATCAGCAACCCCTCGTAGCGAGGGTGAATCGTCTCAGCGCTCAGTCGGCCGACGAGCTTGGCCATGAGCAGGCCCCAGCCCACGCCGATCGCCAGGCCGACGACGGTTTCCAGCGCGAGAGAGCCGCCGGCGCCGGCCAGCGAGCCGCCGCCGTCCGCCGAGAGCACGAGTAGGAGCAAGACGAAGGGGAGTGCCAAGCCGTCGTTGAGGCCCGACTCGAGATTCAGTGTGTGACGCACCGCCTGCGGCACGCCTTTGGAGGCGACGATCGCGGAGGTGACGACGGGATCGGTCGGTGACAGCACGAAGCCTAGTAGCAGGGCTTCGGTCCAGCTGAGCTCGGAGAACAGCAGCTTGGCTGCGCACGCGAGCAATCTGGCGTTGATCGGCATTGCGAGCGCGAGAGCCCGCAGCGCGGGCCGCGACCGTTCGCGCAGCATCTCGCGCTCGACGAGCAGGCCGCCGGCGAACGATGTCAGCAGGAGCACGAGCTCGACGATGGTGGCCTTCGAGTCCGGATCGACCTCGAGGACGCCGGTCAGCGACGCCAGCACACCCGCGATGACCGCCAGCACCGTGAGCGAGAGCACCGTCCGATGCACGAGCCCCGACACCATCGCCCCGGCGATGGTGTCGCAGCCCGACCAACGTCAGGGCCTCCTCAAAGCCGATCGTCATGGACGGATCCCCCGCTCGCGTTGTGAATCGTGATGTCGTTCGGCCGACCGGCGAGGCCAGCGGTGCTCACCGCCGCGCGCCGTGACCGGGGATATGCGCCGCTATGTTCGGCGGGGTTGGGACGGGGCGGGCTGACCGGATCCGTGCTCCTCGACGAGAGCCTCGCGCAACGCCTGTTCGAACGAGCGTGGCAGGAAGTCGAAGAGCGCCATTCCGGATGGGTCTGTGACGGTCGTGTCCGTGGACAGCCCCTCGATCAGCGGTCTTGCGACCCCCGCGTCCACCGGAGTGATCAGGCCGATCCAGTGCGACGAGAGCCAAGGCGTGAGCAGCGGCACCGGGACGCGTGGGCGTCGGCGCAAACCCAACGCGTCAGCCATCAGGTCGAGCATCCGGCCGTACGTGAGGATCTCCGCCGAACCGATCTGGATCTCGCGGGAACGCGCGTTCGGTAGGCGTGCGCAGTCGATCAGGTAGCGCAGCACATCGCCGATCGCGATCGCCTGCGTGGGCGTGGCCAGCCAGGATGGCGCGAGCATCACGGGTAGCCGTTTGACCAGCGAGCGCAGGGTTCGGTAGCTCTCGGAGCCGGCACCGACCACCATGCCGGCGCGGAACCACGTCAGCTGTGGTCCCTCGTCGCGCAGGATCTCTCCGACACGGAGTCGGGACCGCAGATGCTGTGACCCGGGCCGATCGCCGAGACCACCGAGGTACACGACCCGGTCGATGCCGCTGTCGGTCGCGAAGCGGGCGAAGTTCGAGGCCGCGAGGGCATCGCGCTGCTCATAGTCCGAGCCGCTCCCGCGGCCCATCGAGTGAACGAGGTAGTAGGCGGTGGTGTAGCCATCGCCGATCGCGCGCAGAGAGCTCGCGTCGAGCATGTCGCCACGATGCACGGTGACCGCGGGATCGAAAACGACGCGGCTCGGGTCGCGCGCGACGCACGCGACCGATTCGCCGCGCGCGTGAAGCTCGCGCACCAAGCGACTGCCTACGTAACCGGAGGCTCCGGTGACGAGTGTGCGGACCATGCAGACCAGCGAGCATACGCTGTGCAGGCGCCGATCAGGCCTCGGGCGACCGGACGATCCCAGCGCCACACTGCGATCTCTCCGGCCGCCGTTCGGCCGGGCCGCCGGGCGGTCGCCTCGTGACGCGACGCCGGCACGATCCTGCGCGCTCAATCCCAGGACACGGACCGCGCAGGATCAACGACGGCACGTCCCGCCGGGTCGTCTTCTCGATCTTGAGCTGGCCTCGCGCGTGTCGAGGTGCGCGCTGGCGATCTGATTGTCGAACGTGGGCTCTTGCGCAAACGTACAGAGCATCGGGCGCCGGAGCGACACCGGCGGCGCGTGCGCAGGCGCGCGCGAGCGCCGGGTGAATGCCGTGCGCAACACCCGGCGCTCACGTGCCCCGATCGGGTTGCGGATCGGCTCGCGGGTCAACTGGAGTCGCGGCATCGTCTTCGCCCTGCCGGGAAACCAGGCCTCGGCGAGATACGCGTACGGATGTCGCCGGAGGCAGCGCGACCGTTGCCGGCCCCGGCCGCCACGTGTGATGATGCCGATCATCGATGCACGGCTTCTGCAACCGTGGGGCTGCGCACGTAGGTTGAACCGGGCACTTGTCGATGCGCGCGGCGCGCCCCCAATAGGCAGCGGTCGTCGCTGCGGTTGTCGTCCACGCCGAGCATGATGCGCTCGAGCATCGCGCGAAGCGCTTCCGCGCGCGGCTGGGCGGCCTCGCTGACGAGGCGGTCGAGGCCGACATCCACCGTTTGTCCGCGTCGCTCGACGAGCCCGTCGGTGAACAGCAGCAGTGTTCCGGCTGCCTTGAGCTGCGCGATGCCGTGCGCTCTCGGAGCATTGTCCGCGACAGCGGCGAGCGGAGTCGAGCGGCCATCCCAGAGATACTCGGGGGCCTCGCCGGGGTTGATCAGCAGCGGCGGCGGGTGTCCGGCACAGGCATAGCTCAGATCGCCGGTCAGCACGTCGAGCTCGACATACGCGACTGTCGTCATCCAGCCCACCGCATGGTGCGCCGCGTAGCCGTCGAGTGCGTCCAGCAGCGGGGCCGGGGCCAACCCCGTCCACGCCAGTCCGCGGAGCGCACTGCGCAACTGTCCCATCGTCGCAGCGGCTTCGATGCCCTTCCCCACGACATCGCCGACTACCAGCCCAACGGTCTTGTCGCGCTCGAGCCAGAACGCGTCATACCAGTCGCCGCCGACCTCCAAACCGGCCTCCGCAGGCTGGTAGACGACATCGACGGCGAGCGACGTCGAGGCGGCCAACTCCCCGGACAGCAGGCTGCGTTGCAACTGCAGCGCGATGTCATGCTCGCGACGTTGTGCATGCAGCAGTTCCTGTTCGTATGAGCGGCGGTCGGTCGCGTCGATGATCATGGTGCGAACAAACCTCGGCCGCCCGCCCTGGTCGGTGTGCTGGGAGGAGTTGATCAACGCCGGCAGCCGCGTGCCATCGGCCCGCACGATGTCCAGCGCGATCTCGCGCACCGCGCCCTGCAGCGCGAGCAGCGGTCGGTAGTGGGTCTCGTAGTAGATCCGTCCCGCCGCGGTCAGGAGATCGCGCAGACGGCGTCCGACGAGTTGCCCCCGCTCATAGCCCGTCCAGCTCTCGAAGGTGTGGTTGACCTTGACGATCGTGCCGTCGATACCGCAGGACAGATAGCCGCACGGCGCGTTCTCGAAGAGATCCTCCACGCTCTCCTCGGGCAGGCTGTCGTCCCGGGTCATCTCGCAGCCGATCGCCGCGCGAGGTTCACGCGACCGCGAGGAACTCCGTGATCGCTGCGATCGTCTCCTGCGGAGCACTCAGATTGGGGCAATGACCCGTCGCTTGGAGCTGCACGAACCGGCTGTGGGCCAACCGATCGGCGACGAACCTCCCAACCTCGTCGGGCGCGATCGGATCATCAGAGCACTGCAGAACGACGCTGGGCGTCCGTATCGCCGCGAGATCCGCGCGGTTGTCGGAGAGGAAGGTCACGCGCGCGAAGTGGCGCGCCATCACCGGGTCCGCGCGGCAGAAGCTGCTCGTCAGCTCGCGAGCGAGTTCCGGTCGCCCGGCGTTTCCCATGATCACGGGCGCCATCATGCTCGACCAGCCCAGATAGTTGCTATCCATCGAGTCCAGCAGCTCCTCGATGTCTTGCTCGCTGAACCCGCCGACGTAGCCGTCGTCATCGATGTACCGCGGCGACGGACCGATCAGCACCAACGAAGCGAACCGGTTCGGCTTCACTGCGGCCGCAAGCACGCCGATCATCGCGCTGACCGAATGCCCGACGAACACGACATCCCGAAGATCGAGCTCACCGAGGATGGCCAACACATCGTCGGCGTATCCGCGCAGAGATGCGTGCCGCACACGGTCAAAGGCCTGCCGATCCGCGCTGCCCGCGCCGGCATGGTCAAACAGCACGACGCGAAACCGCTCCTCAAACGCCGGCCACACGTAACGCCACATCTCCTGGTCGCAGCCGAAGCCATGAGCGAATAGCATCGGCTGGCCGTCGAGCCGGCCATAAACGTTGACATTATGTCGTCTGGTCGCGTTCACGAATCGATGATCCTGCCGCCAGATCGCGGCCGAGCGTAACGGATCAGCCCGATTTCGGACACCACGCGGAAGTACCGCCCCGTACCCGGGCGGGCGCTCTAGCTCGAGCGCTCCTGGGCGTGTTGGGCCGCCTCGTCGAGCGCGGCCCGCAGGAGGGTGCGGGCCATGAGTGCATGAGCTCGACGGCGTCGTCTCACGTGAGGCCGCCAACGTCGGTGAGCCAGACCAGCGCCTCGATGCCGAGCGTCGCCGGATAACGAGCAAAACGGCGAGCTGCTCGTCGACATCGAGGGCGAGCAGCACACCCTCCATCGCGGTGGTCTGTTCTACGCGCCGCGCGGTGTCCCGCATGCCTTCATGGTGACCTCCCGAGACGGCGCAGGCTCCAGCGTCAGCCGATCAGCACGGGCGTCCCGACCGGCACCCGCTTGTAGAGCGCGATGACGTCGGAGACGTGCATCCGAATGCAGCCGTGTGAGGCGCGCGAGCCGATCGAGCCGCCCTCGCCCGTGCCGTGGATGCCGACCCCGTTGACGATCCCCATCCAGCGCGCCTTGAGCGGGTTCGCGGCGCTGCCGCCGTCGACCGTCGTGCCGGCGAGCTCGCCCGCCCACGGGCTGTTGGGCACCGACCAGACCGGGTTGACCTGCTTGCTGACGATCGAGAAGCGCCCGCGCGGCGTCGGGTACTGCCGCTGCCCGACGGCGACCTTGTAGCGCTTGACGACCTTCAGCCGCTTGAACAGGCGCAGCGTGAACGTCTTCTGGGAGATCGTGAGCACGGTCGAGGCGCTCGCACGCAGCTTGTCGGCCGTGAGCTTGGCCTTCACCCGGCGCGGCTTGGGCGTGAACGAGCGCGCCAGGCGCGGATCGCCGAGCGCCGCGGCGATCTGCTTCGCCAGGCCCTTGCGGTCGATGTCGCGGCCGGGCTTGGAGTGCGTGACGCGGACGCGCCGCAGCGTGATCTTCAGCTGCGCGTCGCGCGCCGGACGGTGCAGGCGATCGCCGATCGTCGCCACGAAGGCGTTGACGGCGGACTTCCTGAACGTCACGACGAGCGGGACGTCGACGGGGCGCCCGGCAGCGTCACGACCGGCGTAGAGCGCGCGCTTGGCGCTCATCAGCGAGTCGAACACGAGACCGGTGTCGTCGGGCTTCAGGGTCCACGTCGTGTCCGCCGCCTGGGCGGTGATGTCGCCGAGCTCGATCTGCTCGTGCACGGCGTCGTAGAGCCTGACCGACGCCTCGTCGACCGTCAGGCCCGAGACGTCGATGCCGGCGGCGCTGACGCCGCCGGGGATCCGCTCACCGGGCAGCGGCGGCGTCGCAGCAGCCGGCACGGCGACGAGCAGAGCGGCCGCCGCAAGGCAACTCGAGACGACGAGACGGCGTGCGGACATGGCGCTGAATGTACCCACGGGTCCGGAACGGTTACGTCGCGCGCGTCAGGCCCGGCCGTAGACCGGCACGTGCGCGCCGCTGACGACGCCGGAGCCGTCCTCGCAGAGGAAGCGCACGACGCGGGCGATCTGCTCGGGAGCCACCCAACGGGCGTGGTCGGCGTCCGGCATCGAGCGCCGGTTGGCGGGCGTGTCGATCACGCTCGGCAGGATCGCGTTGGCGCGGATCCCGTCGTCGCGGTACTCGGCGGCGAGGACGTCGACGAACGCCAGCAGCGCGGCCTTGGCGACGATGTAACCGGCCGCGCCGGCGAACGGCTTGAGCGCCGCGCGCGACGAGACGCAGACGATCGCGCCGCCGCCCGCGGCCTGCAGATGGGGGATCGCGGCGTGGCAGACGAGGTACGTCGGGCGCAGGTTCAGCGCGAGCTGGGCCTCGTAGTCCTCGATCGGCGTCTCGTGCACGCGCCCGCCGGCGCCAAAGCCGCCGACGAGGTTGACGACGGCCCGCAGCGGCGCCTCGGCGTCGGCTGCGGCGATCCCCACGACGGAGGTCGTCGAGTCGGCGTCGGAGAGGTCCGCCGCTTCGAGCACGAGGCGCTCGTGGCTGTCGACGCGGTCGCGCTCGGCGTCGTCGTAGACCGGCACGACGACGCGCCAGCCGGCATCGAGGAACGCCCGCGTCACCGCGGCGCCGAGCCCGCCCGTCCCGCCGCTGATCAGTGCGCTGCCGAGCATGCGCAGGACACGCTACCCGCTCGCAAATTGCGGTCCGTCCGCGACTCTTGCCACCGTGTTGGAATGTTCGTTCGAGAGCTGCAGGAGGGCACCCAGGTCGAGTGCGTGCTCGTCGTTCGCGAGGCCGAGCTGCGCCCGCGGCGCGACGGCGGCCAGTACCTGCGGTTGACGCTCGGAGATCGCACCGGCAGCCTGCCGACGAACGTCTGGGACGACGTCGCCGCCGTCGCCGAGATCGCGACCGTCGGCGCGCCGGTCCGCGTCAGCGGCTGGTTGCAGGTCAGCGGGCGCTTCGGCACGGAGCTCAAGCTGCGCGCGATCGGCGCCGCCGAGCCGGGCTCGTTCGACCTCGACGACCTCGTCGACGGCCCGCCGCGCTCGGCCGCGCAGATGGAGGGCGATCTGCGCGAGCTGCTCGCCACGGTCCAGGATCGCGACCTGCGCCGCCTGCTCGGCGCGGTCTTCCATCGCGAGTCGCCGCTGTGGGCGCGCTACCGCGCGGCGCCGGCGGCCAAGCGCTTCCACCAGGCCTACCGCCACGGCCTGCTCGAGCACTCGCTGTCGGTCGCCCAGGCCGTCAGCGCGATCAGCGCGACGTTCAGCCCGATCAATCGCGACGTCGCGGTCGCCGGCGCGCTGCTGCATGACATCGGCAAGCTCGATGCCTACGCGTTCGAGGGCGGCGCGATCGAGATGACCGACGCTGGCCGGCTGCAGGGCGAGATCCCGCTCGGCTACTACCGCATCCGCCGCCTGATCGACGGGATCGAAGGCTTCGATCCGCGCACCGCCGAGGCCGTATTGCACATCATCCTCAGCCACCACGGCTCGCTCGAGCACGGCAGCCCGATCGTCCCCTGCACGCGCGAGGCGACGCTCGTGCACTTCTGCGACAACCTCGGCGGCCGCCTGGGGTCCTTCGACCGGCTCGAGAAGGAGTTGCCGAACGGCGAGCGCTGGTCGCGCTTCGATCGCGCGATCGGCGGCGGGGCCTACTTCGGCGACACGGGCGCCGAGCTCAAGACGCGCGAAGCGGCCTGAGCCAGGCTCGCCGTGCGCGCCCGCTGACAGGCGCAACTCTCCGCAAAAAGCGGGCCGAAGCAGTGCGTGCTGGTCCGAGCGCCCGTGACCGGCCCGTATCGTGTCGGCCATGGCCAAGGACACGGAGAAGCTCATTCGCCAGCTGTCCCTGATCTCGTACCTCATGGCCGAGCGGCGTCCGGTGACCGCGCTGGAGATCCGCCGCGATGTCGAGGGCTACAGCGCGATGAACGAGGACGCCTTCGCGCGGCGCTTCTACGCCGACCGCTCGGAGCTCGACTCGCTGGGCATCGCGCTGACAGTCGAGCGACCGGTCGACGGCGTCGCCGAGCAGGAGAACTACTCGCTGCGCCCGGAGAACTTCCACCTCCCCGCGATCGCGTTCTCCGACGCCGAGCTCGCCGCGCTGCAGACCGCGCTGTCGCTGCTCGACGGCGAATTCGCCTACGCGGAGCCGCTGCGCCTCGCCCTGCAGCAGATCTCCTGGGGTCGCTCCAACCCGCTGCGCGCGCCCGAGCAGCACGCCGTCGGGCTCGGGATCAAGGCCTCGGTCGACGGCCACGACCTGTCCCAGCGCCTGGCGAAGATCGAGACGGCGATCTTCCGCAACAAGACCATCACCTTCGAGTACTACACGATGGCGCGCGACGACACGGGCACGCGCCGCGTCGATCCGTACCACCTGCTGTTCAAGGGCGAGTTCTACCTCCTTGGCTACGCGCACGAGCGCGACGCGCTGCGGGTCTTCCGCCTGTCGCGGATCCGCGGCAAGGTCGCCTACGCGACGAAGGCCGAGCACGATTTCAAGGGCCCGCCGGAGGGCTTTGACCCGCGTCCGTACGCGAACCGCGCCGACTGGCAGTTCGGCGAGCCCGCGGGCACCGCCGAGGTCTGGATCTCCGAGCGGATCGCCTGGCAGATCGAGCGTCATTTCGGCCGCTTCGGCGAGGTCGAGCCGGCCGGCACGGCCGGCGACATCGTCTTCTCGACGCCGTTTGCCGACCGCCGCCAGCTCGCCGCATGGGTGCTGCGCTTGGGCGAGCACGCGCGCGTGCTCGGTCCGCTCGAGCTCGAGCGCGAGCTGGCCGAGCGCGTCGAGCTGCTCTACGAACGCCATCGCGGCCCGACGCTCGCGATCGCCGAGCCGGCCGCACAGGATGAGGATGCGGCGGAGGAGACGGCGCCGGCGAGCGGCGCGACACGCCGCAACGAGGCGGCGATCCGCCCCGAGCGCTTCGCCCGCCTCGTGACGCTCGCCTCGATCCTGATCCGGGCCGGCCGCGCCGGCATCAAGCTCGATGCCGTCGAGGTCTGCGAGACGATGCAGATCTCCGACGCCGAGCTGCGCGAGGACATCAACGTCCTCAACGTCGTGAACTTCGGCGGCGGCTCGTACGTGCTCTACGCCGAGATCGACGAAGCCGGCGCGATCGAGGTCGATCCGGAGCCGTACTCGGACAACTTCGCCCGCCCCGCCCGGCTGCTCCCGGTCGAGGCCAAGGCGCTCGTCGCGGCGATCGACCTGATCGGCGAGCACCTGCCCGAAGGCTCGCTGCAGTCCGCCCGCGAGAAGATCGTTGCGGCGCTCGGCGCCGATCCGATGGAGCAGGGCCTGCACGTCGCCGATGCCAGCGGCGACGACTCGCGCGTCGCCCGCGTCGCCTCGGAGGCGATCAGCCGCCGCCGCCTGCTGCGGCTGGACTACTACAAGCCCAACGAGGACGAGTACACGACGCGCGTCGTCGAGCCGTACGCGCTCGTCAACGGCCGCGAGGGCTGGTACGTCGCGTCATTCGATCCCGAGCGCGACGACGTGCGCCATTTCCGCCTCGACCGGATCCGCCACGCCGAGATGACCGAGACGACGTACGAGCCGCGACCGGAGGTCAACCCGGCCGCCGAGCTCGACGGCTGGCTGCGCACCGGCGAGGTGCAGGCGTCGCGGATCGCCCGCGTCTGGGTCTCGCCCGAGCGCGCGCGCTGGGCGCGCGAGCAGCGCCGCGTCGCGCAGGAGCTCGCCGACGGCTCGGTGATCGTCGAGTTGCCCTTCAAGGGCACGGACTTCCTCGTGCGCGACGTGCTGGCCGAGGCCGGCGATGCCGCGCTGCTCGAGCCGGTCGAGGCACGTGAGGCCGTGCTCGCCGCCGTCCAGCGGCTGCGTGCGGCCGCCGTTCGCTAACCGACCGGAACGGGGAGAACAGGCGCGGCAACTACCATCCTGGCGGTCGCACCGCAGGAACTCGGCGGGGGAAGACGAACGTTCGTCGAAACCGGGTTCGCGAAAAAACTCTGCGAATCGACCGCCATTCGTGGGACGATCCGCGTGCTTGGGGGGAAGGCGCTTGACAACGCCTGGCGGTCTGATAGCGATCAGGGGGGCTGATCGGGACGTGAAGCACCGAAATTTTGGGCAGCGGGGTATGAATTTGCCCCAGCGCTGGCCGCAACGATAGGAGACGCATGACTCGCAGGCTTCTGGTAGTGCTCACAACCGCAGCGGGAATGCTGATAGCGGCGCCAGCTGCGTCGGCTTATACGACGCTGCCTGTCTGGCAGTGTCGTGGCAGTGCCACGTTCGCGACCGTCGCAGGAAACAACCGCGTCGAGCCGATCGTTGCCAACGGCAACATCAACACCGCCAATGGCGCCAGCCCGGACCGCGCGCAGTGCGTCGACAGCGAGACCGGAGCGGGCAACACGGCGACGCAGCTGGGCATCTCGCCCGACTTCCTCGGTGCTGTGACCGGCAAGGCGAGCACGTCGATCGAGCCCGACCTCGGCCGCGCGATCGATCAGAAGGTCCTGGCCGAAGGCCGCGTCGAGGATCTGTCGCTGCTGCTCGGAGCGGGCGGACCGGCGCTCGGGATCGGAGCAGCGAACTCCGCTGTCGCCGGATCCTGCGTGGCCGGCAGCCTGACGCCGAGGTTGACCGGCGACAGCCGCGTGGCCGACATCACGCTCGGCGGTACGCCGATCCCGCTCGACAGGTTGGTCGACGAGCTCACGAAGGTGCTCAACCCGCTGCTCGGCGCTGTCGTCGAGATCAAGGTCGATGAGCGGATCTCCGACTCGGACTCGCTGACCGTCAACGCCATTCACATCAAGATCCTGCGCGGCAGCACGTCGCTCGTCGACCTCGTCGTCGGCCAGGCGAAGGTCGCGGCTGCCGGCCCGGTCTGCGATCCGGAGAAGCAGAACGACGGCTCGGGCACCCCGCTCGGCCAGGTCTGCCCGCCCGGCTCGCAGATCGTCGTCGAGCGCAACCTGTGCGTGATCCCGGCCGGCACGAGCGGTTCGAGCCTCGGCGAGATCGTCGTCGGCAAGCCGTTCCAGGGTCCGAGCGGTGGCCGGGTCATTCCGGTCGACGTCGCGCGCAAGCGCTATGGCAACAGCCCATGCCTGTCCGGCAACGGCACGCCGAAGTTCGCGATCGTGGGAACGAACGGGAGCGACAACATCACGGGCACGAACATCGCTGACCGGATCATCGGCCTCGGCGGTAACGACAGGCTCGACGGCGGCCGTGGCAACGACTGCATCGAGGGTCGTACCGGCGGGGACAACATCTCCGGCGCGCTGGGCAACGACAGGTTGTACGGCAGCTCGGGCAAGGACCACCTCAACGGCGGTCCCGGCACGGACTACATGAACGCCGGCAGCGGTAACGACACGATCAACGCCGCATTCGGCAGGGACCGTGCCATCGGTGGCGCCGGTCGCGACTTCATCAACATCGCGACGGCGGGACCCGCAGCCTCGGCAGATTGTGGCTCGGGCAGCGATGTCGCCCGCATCAACAACAACGAGCGGGGCCGCGTGAGGAGCTGCGAGCGGACCGCCGTATTCACCGGAAACGAGAGGTAGCACCCTCTCTCTGACGCGCGGAACGCGGGCGGGGCTGGCTACAGTCCCGCCCGTGAGCCGTCGCGATCAGATCACGATGTCCGACGCGGAGCTGGCAGCGTTTCTCGACGAGGAACGCACCGTGATCTGCGCGACGATCGGATGGGACGGCTTCCCGCATCTCATGCCACTCTGGTACGCGATGCGCGGCCGAGACCTCTGGGCCTGGACGTTCGCGAAGTCCCAGAAGGTGCGCAATCTCGAGCGTGACCCGCGCGCGACCCTGCAGGTCGAGGCCGGCAGCGACTATGCCGAGCTGCGCGGCGCGATGCTGAAGTGCGACGTCACCGTGCACCGCGACACCGAGCTCGTCGCCGAGTTCGGCACCGAGCTGTACGAGCGCTATCGGCCCGGCAGCGACGGCGTGCTCGGCGACGACGTGCAAGCGATGGTCCGCAGGCAGGCGCCGAAGCGCGTCGCGCTGCAGTTCACGGCTCGGGCGTGCGCGACCTGGGATCACCGCAAGCTCGCGGCCGGGGTCTACTGACGCCGCGATGAAGGGACTGATCCTCTCCGGCGGCAAGGGCACACGCCTGCGCCCGATCACCCACACGAGCGCCAAGCAGCTCGTGCCGGTGGCGAACAAGCCGGTCCTCTTCTACGGGATCGAGGCGATGGCCGCGGCCGGCATCGAGCAGGTCGGGATCATCATCGCGCCCGAGACCGGCGCCGAGATCAGGGCCGCCGTCGGCGACGGATCGCGCTTCGGCGTTTCGATCACGTACGTCGAGCAGGACGAGCCGCTCGGCCTCGCCCACGCGTCGCTGACGGCCGAGGCGTATCTCGACGGCGAGCCCTTCGTGATGTACCTCGGCGACAACCTCCTGCAGGGCGGGATCACCGATCTTGTCGCCTCCTTCCGGGCCAGCGGCCCGGACGCGCTGATCCTGCTGACGCCGGTCGCCGATCCGGAGAACTACGGTGTCGCCGAGCTCGAGGGCGATCGCGTCGTCAGGCTCGTCGAGAAGCCGCCCGAGCCCGCCACCGACCTCGCGCTCGTCGGGGTCTACATGTTCACTGCCGGCATCCACGACGCCGCGCGCGCGATCACGCCGAGCGCCCGCGGTGAGCTCGAGATCACCGACGCGATCCAGCATCTCGTCGACCAGGGCCGCCGCGTGGAGCCGCACATCGTGCGCGGCTGGTGGAAGGACACCGGCCGCCTGGAGGACATGCTCGCCGCCAACCGCCTCGTCCTGGACCGGATCGAGCCGCGCATCGAGGGCGAGCTCGTCGACTCGCAGTGCGATGGGCGCGTCGTCGTCGAGCGCGGGGCGCGACTGGAGCGCACGACGGTGCGCGGCCCGGCGATCATCGGCACGGGCGCCCAGATCAGCGATGCCTACATCGGGCCGTACACGGCGATCGGCGCGGGCTGCGTGATCAGGGCGGCCGAGGTCGAGCATTCGATCCTGCTCGAGGGATCGCGCGTCGCCGACCTCGAAGGCCGGATGGAGTCCTCGCTGCTCGGGCGCAACGTCACGATCTCGCGCGGCGTCGGCCAGCCGCGCGCGTACCGCTTCATGGTCGGCGACAACTCCGAGATCGGGATCCTATGAAGCTGCTCGTGACCGGCGCCGGCGGCATGCTCGGCCGTGCGGTCGTCGATCGCGCGACGCGCCTCGGGCACGAGGTCCACGCCGCCGCGCGCGCCGACCTCGACGTCACCGACCACGAGGCGACGTGGCGTGCGCTGCTCGCCACGCGTCCGCAGGCGGTCATCAACTGCGCGGCGTATACGAACGTCGACGGCGCGGAGGCCGACCGGCGCAGCGCGGCGATCGTCAATGCCGACGGCGCCGGCCACGTCGCCGCGGCCGCGAGCGAGGTCGGCGCGCGGATCGTCCAGCTCTCGTCCGACTACGTCTTCGACGGCAGCAAGCGCGAGCCGTGGCTCGAATCCGACGCCGTCGCCCCGCTCGGGGTCTACGGCGAGACGAAGCTCGCGGGCGAGCGCGCGGTCGCGGAGGCGAACGCCAACCACGCGATCGTGCGCACGTCGTGGCTGTTCGGCGCCGGCGGGCGCAACTTCGTCGACACGATGCTCAACCTCGGCGCGCAGCGCGAGGAGGTCTCCGTCGTGACCGACCAGGTCGGCTGCCCGACGTGGACCGGCGATCTCGCCGGCGCGTTGGTCGAGCTCGCGGAGCGCCCGCAGGACACCGGCATCCACCACATTGCCGGCGCCGGGTACTGCTCCTGGAACGAGTTCGCGATCGAGATCTTCGCGCGAGCGCGAATCGACTGCCGCGTGCTGCCGGCGACGAGCGATCAGATCGTGCGCGCGGCGCGGCGGCCCGCGTACAGCGTGCTCGGCAGCGAGCGCCGCGACCCGCTCGTGCTCGCGCCCTGGCAGCAAGGGCTCGCCGAGTACCTCGCGACGCGCGTGGCGGCGACATGAAGCTGCTCGTGTGCGGCGGCGCCGGCTTCATCGGCTCGGCCTTCGTGCGCGTGCGCCTCGACGAGCACGGCGACGACGTCACGGTGCTCGACAAGCTCACGTACGCGGGCCGGCGCGAGAACCTCAGCGGCCTCGAGATCGAGTTCATCGAGGCCGGGATCGAGGACGCCGCCGCGGTCTCCGGCGCGGTCGCCGGCGTCGACGCGATCGTGAACTTCGCCGCCGAGACGCACGTCGACCGCTCGATCGCCGAGCCCGACGCGTTCGTGACGACGCATGCGGTCGGCACCTGGGTCCTGCTCGAGGCGGCGCGCGCGGCCGGCGTGCGCTACCTGCAGGTCTCGACCGACGAGGTCTACGGCTCGATCGAGGAGGGCTCGTTCACCGAGCAGTCGCCGCTCGCGCCGTCGTCGCCCTACAGCGCGACGAAGGCGGGCGCCGACCTGCTCGTCGCGTCGTACTTCCACACGTACGACCTGCAGACGGTGATTTGCCGCGGCTCCAACAACTACGGGCCGCGCCAGTACCCCGAGAAGCTCATCCCGCTGATGGTCCTCAACGCGCTGCACGGCGACCCGCTGCCCGTCTACGGCGACGGCATGCAGGTGCGCAACTGGCTCTACGTCGACGACTTCGCGCGCGGCATCGGCCACGTGCTGGCCGACGGAGCGCCCGGCCAGGCATACAACGTCGGCGGCCCCGACGAGTGCCCGAACCTCGAGGTCGTCAGGCGGATCATCGAGCTGACGGGCGCCGACGAGTCGCTGCTGACGTACGTCAAGGATCGCCCCGGGCACGATCGCCGCTATTCGCTCGGCTCGGAGAAGATCCGCGCGCTCGGCTGGGAGCCGCGGACGCGCTTCGCCGACGGGCTCGAGCAGACCGTCGCCTGGTACCAGGCCAACCGCGACTGGTGGGAGCCGATCCGCTCGGGCGACTACCGCGAGTACTACGAGCGCCAGTACGGCGCGAGGATCAAGGACTAGCCGGTCACCGACGGGCCGGCGGTGCGGTGCTCCGTACCGCAACACACAGGGCAGCCGAACCCGCCGCCGCTCGAGCACGTGGTGAAATCGGCGCATGCGTGTGCTGATGACGACCCGAGGCAGCGCCGGCCACGTCCTCCCCCTCGCGCCGTTCGGCCACGCCTGCGTTCGCGCCGGGCACGAGGTCCTCGTCGCCGCCCAGCAGCAGCACCGCGCGAACGTCGATCGGACCGGCCTCGCCTACATCCCGGTGCCCGATCCGCTCGACGAGGACTGGATGACGCTGCTGGCCGAGTTCTCGCAGCTCGGCATCGTTGCGGCCAACGCGCGCATGATCGGCGAGTTCTTTGCTCGCATCGACACGAGCGCGGCGTTCCCCGAGCTGCTGAAGATCGTGCGTGAGTTCCGGCCCGACATCATCGTCCGCGAGAGCTGGGAATTCGCCTCCACGCTCGTCGCGGAGCTCGAGGACATCCCGTTGGTGCGGGTTGGACTGGGCGTCGGCTCCGTCGAGGATCTCTCGATCCGACTCGCGTCCGCTGGCCTCGCGCCGGCGCGCGAAGCGCTCGGGCTGCCGCCCGATCCACGCGGCGATCGGCTGCGCGACACGCCGTACCTCACGACCGTGCCCGAGCCGCTCGAGGATCCGAGCGCGGCGCCGGCGACGCTGATCCGGCGCTTCGCGCCCGGCTCGGACCTCGGCGCGACCGCACAGCCGCCGGCGGACTGGTGGCCCGGCAACGACGATCCGCTCGTTTATCTGACGCTCGGTTCGGTGACGCCGCTTCGGCATCTGCCGTACTTCCCCGCCCTCTACCGCGCGGCGATCGAGCAGCTCGCGCCGCTGCGCGCGCGGATCCTCGTCACGATCGGCGACAAGCGCGATCCCGACGAGCTCGGAGCGCTGCCCGCCAGCGTCCACGTCGAGCGCTGGGTGCCGCACGATGCGATCGCGCCGCACGCCCGCGTGATCGTCTGCCACGGGGGTTACGGCACGACGCTGGGGTCGCTCTACCACGGCGTGCCGGTCGTCGTGATCCCGCTCTTCAGCACCGACCAGTGGGCCAACGCGGACGCGATCGCTCGCGTCGGCGCGGGCATCGCGCTCGACGCCGATCGCGATACGCGCCGCGTGCTGGAGCTTCCCGGCCCCGGCGCGCTCGACGAGCTACGCCCGGCCGTGCAGCGGCTGCTCGACGACGCCTCCTACGGGCGCGAGGCGGCGCGCATCGCCGGCGCCGCCCGCTCCCTGCCGCAGATCGACGCCGCGGCCGAGTTCCTCGCCGATCACGCTCGGTCGCACCGCGACCTCGCGCGGGCGAGCTAGCCTCGCAGCAGCAGCGGCAGGAAGGCGCTCAGCGCCGTCGCCGGATCGTCGCTCGGCGCCTGCAGCCCGAGTCGCCGCAGGTTGGTCGGCTCGACGCAGCCGTGGTGGCGAAAGCGCGCCAGCTGCCGGTAGGCGATCGCGTCGAGCCATGCGGCGGCCTCGTCGGGCGTGTGGCCGCGGAAGCGCCGCCGGATCGTCGCGGAGTGGGCGAGCGTCTCGGCCCACAGCTCGATGACCACGTGCGCATCGCAGCTGCGCCGCCCGAAGAACTCGAGCAGCGGCTTCGCGCGTTCGTCGTACAGCGCCGCGAACGGCGTCGTCGAGCCCGCGGGCGCGACTGCGCAACGGCGCCGGCACGCCACAGCGCGGGCAGTCTCCCCGCGTCGTGTACGCGGCCGCGGTGTAGAAGCGCAGACCGCAGCCGCGGCAGCAGACGTTCGGCATGGGTCAGGCGACCACGATGTCCATTTGACCGTTAAGTGTCCGGACGGTGGCCGTTTGTGACAGCGCCTGTTCGCCAGGCCGCCGGAGTGGCGCGCCGACTACGCCTGCAGCGACGAGATTCGCCAGCCCGCGCCGGCCTTCTCGAGCTCGAGCGTCTGGACCTTCTTCTTCGATCCGGTGCCGGAGGTGACCCTGGCGACGGCCTTGTCGGCGTTGATCGACACGTCGTCGACCGTGAGATCGACGGAGTCTGCGTCCTTGAACGCCTCCTCGACGGCCGTCGAGCAGTTCGTCCCCTGCTTCTTCAGCGTCGCGAGCAGGCTGTCGGCGAGCAGCTTCGTGCAGACCTGGTCGGAGTCGCTCTTGCGGGCGGCCGACTCGAGCTCCTCGACGGCGTCGGCGACGACGCGCTCGGCTCCGCTGAAATCCTTCGCGGAGTCGCGCGGCGCGTCGCCGCAGGCCGCGAGCGTCAGTGCCAGAACGCAGAGGGCGAGAGCCGGTCTCATCGGCGGGGAGCCTAGTGCACCCGCGCGCGGCACCTACCGCGTCGATGGCGACATCGTCGCGACCCGACGGGCGGTGGATCTAGACTGGCTGGCCTTGACCCCCGAGCTGCAATCCTCACCGGCGCCGATCCCCCGTGGGCGCCACGCGCCGCCCCTCGAAGTCCGTCTCGAGGTGCAGAAGCACCGCCTGTTCAGCGCGGCCGCGACGGTCTTCTCGAGCGTCGGCTACGCCGACGCCAGCGCCGAGGCGATCAGCCGCCAGGCGGGGATGTCGAAGGCGACGTTCTACGAGCACTTCGCGAACAAGGAGGAGTGCCTGGGCGCGCTCTTCGACTATGCGATCGCCTCGTTCTTGGAGGAGCTCGTCGCGGCCTCGCGCGGCGCGGACCGCGGCTACGAGGAACGCCACAGCGCGGGGCTGCGCGCGATCCTCGAAGCCGTCGAGAACGACCCCGCGGTGGCGCAGGCGATCCTCGTCGAGACGGTCGGCGCCGGCCCGCGCCTCGCCGAGCTGCGGCTCGCCGCCTTCAACGGCTTCGCGCAGGTCATGTACGAGCAGACGGTGCGCGCCGCCGAGCTGACCGGCGGCCCGGCGTTCGCCTCCTCGGACGAGGCGTTCGCGATCGTCGGCGCCACGTTCGAGCTCATCTCACGCCAGCTGCGCACCGGCCAGCCCGCGCGCGTGACCGATCTGCAGCCGCTCATCGAGCGGCTGATCTACGGCCTGCTGACGCAGCCGCCGCACGCTTGAGCGAGCACGCTCGACCAGCTCGAGCGCGAGATCATCGACTGTCGCGCGTGCCCGCGGCTCGTCGCCTGGCGCGAGCTCGTCGCGCGCGAGAAGCGCGCCGCGTTCGCCGACCAGGACTACTGGGGACGGCCGATCCCGGGCTTCGGCGATCCCCAGGCGCGCGTCGTGATCCTCGGCCTCGCCCCCGCCGCGCACGGCGCCAACCGCACCGGGCGGGTCTTCACCGGCGATCGCTCGGGCGACTTCCTGTTCGCCTCGATGCACCGCACCGGCTTCGCCAGCCAGCCGACCTCCGTGCACGCCGGCGACGGACTGCGGCTGCGCGACGCCTGGATCACGGCTGCCGTGCGCTGCGCGCCACCGGCGAACAAGCCGACGCCGGCCGAGCGCGACGCCTGCCTGCCGTTCGCGCGGCGCGAGCTCACGCTGCTGCGCGAGGTGCGCGTGATCGTCTGCCTCGGCGCGTTCGCCTGGGACGCGGCGCTGCGCCTGCTCGGGCCGGCGGTCCCGAAGCCGCGGCCGCGCTTCGGTCACGGCGCCGTGCTCGAGATCCGCACCGAGCCGGCCGTGCCGCTGTTGCTGGGCTGCTTTCACCCCAGCCAGCAGAACACGTTCACCGGCAAGCTGACGGCTGCGATGATCGACGAGATCTTCGTGCTCGCGCGCGAGCGGGCGGGGCTGGGAGCGGCCCCGAGCCCGGCCTGATTGCGGCCAGCCGCTGGCCGCAAACGCGGCTAGCCTTGAGCGCGTGCCGCTGTCGCAGTTCACCCCGGCCGTCCGGGACTGGTTTGAGTCCGCGTTCGACGGTCCGACCGAGGTCCAGAGGCAGGCGTGGCCGGCGATCGCGACCGGTCAGCACACGCTGATCTCCGCGCCGACCGGCTCGGGCAAGACGCTGGCCGCGTTCCTGTGGGCGCTCGACCGCCTCAGCAGCACGCCGCGCGCCGCGCAGAGCGCCGGCACGCGCCTCGTCTACGTCTCGCCGCTGAAGGCGCTCGCCTACGACATCGACCGCAACCTGCGCGCCCCGCTGCGCGGCATCGGGGCCGACCTCTCGGTCGGCGTGCGGACCGGCGACACGCCGCAGCGCGATCGCGCGGCGATGCGTCGCAAGCCGCCCGACATCCTCATCACGACGCCCGAGTCGCTGTACCTCATGCTGTCGAGTGGCGCGCGCGAGATTCTGACCGGCGTCGAGGCGGTGATCGTCGACGAGATCCACGCCGTCGCGGCGACGAAGCGCGGCTCGCACCTCGCGCTCACGCTCGAGCGCCTCGCCGCGCTGCAGGCCGGCGGCCGCGAGCCGCAGCGAATCGGCCTGTCGGCGACGCAGAACCCGCTCGAGGAGGTCGCCCGCTTCATGGTCGGCCCGCGCCGGACGTGCACGATCGTCGACACCGGCGTGCGCAAGCCGCTCGACCTGCAGATCCACGTGCCGGTCGAGTCGATGGTCGAGCCGGAGCAACATGTCGGGTCAGACGCCGTCGATCCGTTCGACGCGCTGACCGGGACGAGCAACGAGGCGACGCGACGCTCGATCTGGCCGGCGATCTACCCCGAGATCCTCAAGCTCGTCGAGCAGCACCGCTCGACGATCGTCTTCGTCAACGCCCGCCGCGGCGCCGAGCGCCTGGCGCTGCGCCTCAACCAGCTCGCCAACGCCGACCTCCCCGAGGGCGTCGCTCCGCGCGACATCGCGCGCGCCCATCACGGCTCGCTCGCGCGCGAGGAGCGCCTCGTCGTCGAGGAGCTGCTGAAGGCCGGCGAGCTGCCCTGCCTCGTCGCGACCTCCTCGCTCGAGCTCGGCATCGACATGGGCGCCGTCGACCTCGTCCTGCAGGTCGAGTCGCCGAAGTCAGTCGCCCGCGGCCTGCAGCGAATCGGGCGCGCCGGGCACAACGTCGGCGACGTCTCGAAGGGGCGGATCTTCCCGAAGTTCCGCGCCGACCTGCTCGAGTGCGCGGTCGTCTGCAAGCTCATGCGCGACGGCGAGATCGAGCCGACCGTCGTCCCACGCAACGCGCTCGACGTGCTCGCGCAGCAGATCGTCTCGATCGCGGCGAGCGCGGCGGACTCGGACGCGGGCGCCCTCGCGGTCGACGACCTCTACGCGCTCGTCACGCGCACGCACTCCTACGCCGAGCTGTCGCGCCCGCTGCTGGAGAACGTGCTCGACATGCTCGACGGGCGCTACCCGTCGCAGGAGTTCGCCGAGCTGCGCGCGCGGATCGTCTGGGACCGCGTCGGCGGCACGATCCGCGCGCGCAAGGGCGCGCGCCAGCTGGCGATCACGAACGCCGGCACGATCCCCGATCGCGGGCTGTTCAGCGTCACGCTGCCCGACGGCCGCCGCGTCGGCGAGCTCGATGAGGAGATGGTCTACGAGGCGCGCGCCGGCCAGACGTTCCTGCTCGGCGCGAGCACCTGGCGGATCGAGGAGATCGGCCGCGACCGCGTGATCGTCACGCCGGCGCCGGGCGCGCCGGGGGCGGTGCCGTTCTGGAAGGGCGACAGCGTCGGCCGCCCGAAGGAGCTCGGCAAGGCGATCGGCGCGTTCAGCCGCTGGGCCGTCGAGCAGGATGCCGCGACGCTGCAGGCCGACTACGACCTCGACGCCTTCGCGGCGAAGAACCTGCTCGACTTCCTGCTCGAGCAGCAGGCCGCGACGCGCGTCCTGCCGAGCGACCGCACGATCGTCGTCGAGCGCTTCCGCGACGAGATCGGCGACTGGCGCCTGTGCGTGCTGTCGCCCTACGGCGGGCGCGTCCATGCCGCCTGGGGGCTCGCGCTCAGCCGCCGGATCCGTGAGCGCTACGGCCTGGAGTCCGACGCGATCTGGTCCGACGACGGGATCATCGTCCACCTGCCCGACGCCGACGAGCCGCCGGGCGCCGAGCTCGTCATGGTCGAGCCCGACGAGGTCCAGGAGGCGGTCGTCGCCGAGCTCGCCTCGAGCGCCCTGTTCGGCGCCCGCTTCCGCGAGAACGCCGGCCGCGCGCTGCTGATCCCGCGCGCCTACCCGGGACGGCGCACGCCGCTCTGGCAGCAGCGCCTGAAGTCGCAGTCGCTGCTCGAGGTCGCCAAGCGCTACCCCGACTTCCCGATCATCCTCGAGACGTACCGCGAGTGCCTGCGCGACGTGCTCGACGTGCCGGGTCTGGAGGAGCTGCTGCGCGGCCTGCACGCGCGCGAGCTGTCGCTCGTCGAGGTCGAGACGCCGACGGCGTCGCCGTTCGCCTCGTCGCTGCTGTTCGACTACGTCGCGACGTACATGTACGAGGGCGACGCGCCGAACGCCGAGCGGCGCGCGGCGGCGCTGTCGCTCGACCGCGAGCTGCTGCGCGAGCTGCTCGGCCAGGAGGAGCTGCGCGAGCTGATCGATGCATCGGCCCTGGAAATGGTCGAAGCCGACCTCCAGCATCGCTCCGATCGCACGCGCGCGGAGACGCGCGACGCGCTCGCCGACGTCCTGCGCCGCGTCGGCGACCTGACCGTCGAGGAGCTGCGCGAGCGCGTGCTGGCGGGCATCGACGCCGACCGGATGCTCGCGGCGCTGCACGACGAGCGGCGCGCGATCTCGCTGCGCGTCGGCGGCGAGCGGCGCTGGGTCGCCGCCGATGACGCCGGCCTGTATCGCGACGCGCTCGGCGCGGTCCCGCCCGGCGGCCTGCCGGAGACCTTCCTCGCCGACGTGCCCGACGCGCTCGCGAAGCTCGCGAGCCGCTTCGCCCGCACGCACGGGCCCTTCACGACGGCCGAGTTGCGCGCTCGCTACGGCGTCGATCCGACCGCGGTCCTCGAGCGCCTCGAGCGCGACGGTGAGATCGTCCGCGGCGAACTGCGCCCCGGTGGCCGCGCGGGCGAACCCGAATGGTGCGACACGGAGGTCCTGCGGCGCCTGCGGCGCGCCTCGCTCGCGGCGCTGCGCAAGGAGATCGAGCCGACCGACCAGCGCGCGCTGGCAGCGTTCATGCCGTCCTGGCAGGGCGTCGACCGCCATCCTTCGGCGGGCGCCGGCATCGACCGGCTGCGCGAGATGCTCGTCCCGCTGCAGGGCCTGGCGCTGCCCGCCGAGGTGTGGGAGCGCGACGTGCTGCCGCGCCGCGTCGGCGCCTACTCGCCGGCCTGGCTCGACCAGCTCTGCGCAGCGGGCGAGCTCGTCTGGGTCGGCGCCGGGACGCTCGGCCGCACGACGGGCCGCGTCGCGCTGTACTTCCGCGAGGACGCCGAGGCGATCGGCCGGCCGGCCTCGCCGCGCGGCGCGACGGCGATCGTGCCCGCCGAGCCCGAGCACGACCTGTTGCGCGAGCGGCTGGCGGCGGCGCCGTGCTTCTTCACCGACCTGCTCGCCGACGTCGCGCTCGAGCCCGAGCAGCTCCAGGAGGCGCTGTGGGATCTCGTCTGGGCGGGCGCGGTCTCCAACGACGCCTTCGCGCCGCTGCGCGCGCCGCGCCTGACGCTCGCGCGGGCGCGGCAGTCTGGTTCCCGCCACGGCGCACGGCGCTTCGGCACCCGGCGCAGCGCTGCGTCCGCGGTCGTCCAAGGACGCTGGGCGTTGACCGACACGATCTTCCGCCGCGAGCCCGAGCTCGGCCAGCGGCGCCGCACGCAGGCCGAGCTGCTGCTCGAGCGCTACGGCATCGTCACGCGCGAGCAGGTGCTGGCCGAGGGGATCCCGGGCGGCTTCTCGAGCCTCTACGACGCGCTGTCGCAGCTCGAGACGCTCGGCGTCTGCCGGCGCGGCTACTTCGTCGAGGGACTTGGCGGGGCGCAGTTCGCGCTGCCCGGCGCGGTCGAGCGCCTGCGCGCCCAGCGCGCGGTCGAGGAGTCGGCGCCGCTCGTGCTCGCCGCAACGGACCCCGCCCAGCCCTACGGCGCGGCGCTGCCCTGGCCGCAGCGCGCGGACGACCAGCGCCGGCCGGCGCGTGCGCGCGGCGCCTACGTCGTGCTCGCCGGCGCCGAGCCCGTGCTCTACGTCGAGAAGGGCGGCCGCGGGATCGTCACGCTCGTCGACGCCGGCGATCGGCGCCTGTACCCCGCGTTCGCGGCGCTCGCGCAGTTCGTCACGGGTGGGCGTGGGCGCAAGCTGTCGCTTGAGCGGATCGACGGCGAGCCGGTCGTCGGCTCGGGCCTCGAGCAGATGTTGATCGAGCTCGGCTTCCGCGCTGGCCCGCGCAAGCTGACGCTGAGCGCGTAGCGACCGGCGCCCGAGTATCTAGGACGGAAGCCGGCCGCGATCCCTGCGAGCCTCCCCGTACCGCCCCGACCAAGGAGACCACCCCATGATCACCAAGCTCGACTTCGTCGCCGTGCCCTCGCAGGACTACGAGCGTGCGCGAGCGTTCTACGTCGACACGCTCGGCCTGCGGCCCGACGACCGCTCCCAAGCCGAGTTCTGGGTCGGCGAGACGTGCTTCGGCATCTGGGAGCCGGAGAAGCTCGGCATGCCGTTCGCGCCCCAGAAGAACGCGCACATCGCCCTCCACGTCGACGACATCGACGCCGCCCAGGCAGAGCTCGAGGTCAAGGGCGTGCAGTTCATCGGCGAAGCGATCGACACCGGCGTCTGCCGAATGGCGTTCTTCAACGATCCCGACGGCAACGACCTCATGCTTCACAGCCGCTACGCACCGCGCGACTGAACGCCGGCCGGCGTCACGCGCGCGCCGGCTCAGCGCGGGACGCGTGCGGCGGCGGCTGCGATCTTCGCCAGCCATTCGTCGACGGCGCCGGCGTCGAGCAGGTCGGCCGTCAGCCGCGCCGGCAGCTTGAGGAACATCCGCTGCGCCGGCCAGCTGCGCGGGTTCGGCGCCGCGTCGAGCAGGATCACGCGGTGTCCGTCGAGCGCCGGGATGTCCGCCGGCATGCCCTCGTTCCAGATCCAGGTGTCGCTGTAGGCGACGTCGGTCGGGTCGGGCAGCGTGCCGTCGGCCGTCAACGCACCGAACGTGAAGAGGTTCCAGACGCCGGTCACGTCTTCGTCGATCTGCTGCGGCCCGCTGCCGCGCGCGACCTCCACCGCGGCCTTCGAGACGCGCGGCTCGTCGCGCGGGAACTCGTCCATCAGCAGGGTGTTGAGCTGGAAGTTCTCGACGATGCCGCTCATCTGGCCGACGACGCCGGTGCGGCTGGCGGGCTCGATCGCGATGTAGGGCTCCTCGTGGAGCACGCTCAGCATCGCCCGCAGCCAGCCGGCGGCCTCGTGGACGTCCTCGATCTGCTCGGCGATCTCGGCGAGCTCACGCGCCTCGGCGCGCGCCTCGGGGTCGACCGACAGCAGCGCGATCGCGCCGGGCCAGATCTCGTGCAGGCGCTGCCATGACTCGAGCGCCGACGGCCGCGCCGCGGCCGCGACGTTGAGCGCCTTCTCGTGACGCTCGGCGACCCACTCCTCGGCGGCATCGTCGTCGAGCTCGAGATCCTCGGGCGGCTCGCCGACGTTCCCGCGCGCCTCTTCGGCGAGGCTCGCGCAGACCGGCAGCGTCGTCTGCAGCACGCCGAGCATCGCCGCCCGCGCGGGGCGCGGGTCGTGGCCGGCCTCGATCATCGCGCCGACGATTCGCGAGGCCACGCCGGCCGGCTCGGGATCGAGCGAGTGCAGCCCCGAGGCGAGCGTCGCCAGCGCCTGGCCGGCCGCCTCGGGCGTGGCGCGGCCGACCGACTCGCCGAGCGTCTCGAAGAGCCGGTCCGCGCGACCGTCGGTCCAGGTGTTGCTGCCGAGCGCGTCGAGCAGCTCGCGGGCGGTGGTGACGATGTCGGTTGGCACGCGCGAGACAGTAGTCGGTTGCCCGTGGAGGCTGCTCAGCCCGCGCGAATCGCCGCCGCGAGCGCGTTCGCGTCGTCGGCGGAGACGAGCAGGCGCTCGTAGGGCGCGTCATGCAGCTGCACGATCACGGCCGGCTTGCCGCGATAGAGCGCCGCGAAGTCCCTGCGCCCCTTGTAGCGCCAGGTACCCAGCGCGATCAGGCGCGGGAAGCCGGTCCCCGGAGCCCGGACCCCTCGCAGCGCAGCGAACGGCTCCTCGCTGACGACGACGTCCTGCATCGCGTCGAGCGGGATGCGGACGTCGCCGCGCATCCCGCCGAGCTTCTCCAGCGTCGACAGCCGCAGCACCAGCTCCTCGCCCTCTCGAATCAACGTCGCGATGCGCCCTCACCCACGGTCCGAGTCGTCGTCACGGCTCCTGCGTGCCCGGATTGAATAGGCCCTTCGGACCGAGCGCAAGCTTGATCGCGCGAGCGCTTCGATCGCTCCCGCCGCGGGTTCTAGATTGAGGGACCGCATGCCTGAGGGCGACACGATTCACTACGCCGCGCGTCGCATCGAGCCGATTCTCAAGGGCCTGGCCCCGGAGATCGAGCATCCGCACCCGCGCCTGCGCGGCGATCGCTGGCCCGACAAGCTGGCCGGGCGGGCGGTGACGGGCGTCGATGCGCACGGCAAGCACCTGTTCGTCCATTTCGAGGGCGACCTGACGATCCACTCGCATCTGCGGATGACCGGATCGTGGGGCACCTACCGCGCCGGTCAGCGCTGGCATCGCGCCGCGCGGCGGGCCTGGCTCGTGCTGCGCACGAACGCCGGCGAGGCGGTGCAGTTCGACGGCCCGATGCTCGAGCTGCTGACCGAGTCGCGCGCGCGCTTCGATCGCCGGCTCGCGATGCTCGGGCCGGACATCCTCGCCGACGAGCTCGACGAGCGCGGCTTCCTGCGGCGGCTTCGCGCCGACGATCCAGGCCGCCCGATCGGCGACGCGCTGCTCGACCAGCGCACGATCGCGGGCGTCGGCAACCTCTGGAAGTGCGAGAGCTGCTTCGCGGCCGCGATCGACCCGTGGCGCCCGACCGGCGGCGTCAGCGACGACGAGGCGCTCGCGATCGTGCGCGCCGCCCGCCCCGGGATGCAGCGCTCCGCGCAGGACGGCATGCAGGATGCCCACCGCGTCATCTACGGCAACGCCGGGCGGCCGTGCCCGCGCTGCGGCGCAGCGATCGACGCCCGTCCCCAGGGCGACGACAACCGGATCACGTACTGGTGCGCCGGGTGCCAGCGGTGAGGCCGGCGCACAACGGCAACGGCACGCTGCGCCGCGTCGGTCACATGGGCGCCAACCACATCGCCCCCGGCAACACGTTCGCATCGTTTCAGGCCGCGCTCGCGCACGGCGTCGACATGATCGAGTTCGACGTCTTGTCCGAGCACGGCGACGGGTCCGGTGAGCTGCTGCTCGCGCACGACTGGGAGGACGCCGCCAGCCGCCAGCCGCACACGCTCGAGGAGGGCCTGGCGCACTTCGTCGACGCCACGTACGACGGCATCGAGCTGATCGTCGACCTCAAGTGCGCCGGCTACGAGGACCGCGTCGCGGCGGCGCTGCGGAAGCACGGGCTGACCGATCGCGTGCTCGTGTCGACGACCGAGGACGCATCGCTGAAGCTGCTGCGCGCCCGCCATCCGGAGATCGCACTCGGCTGGTCGCTGCCGCGCATGCGCCGCAACCCGCTGCGCAACCCGGTCACCGCGCTGCCCGCGGTCGGCGTCCTGATGTACGTGCGGCGCGCGCTGCCCGGCGTCGTCGCCAACCGCATCCGCCGCGGCGAGATCGACGCGCTGATGGCGCACTGGCGGCTCGTCACGCCGCGCCTGGCCGAAGCGATCCGCGACGCCGGCGGCGAGCTCTACGCGTGGACCGTCGACGATCCCGAGCGGATCGTTACGCTGCAGCAGATCGGCGTCACGGGCGTGATCTCCAACGACCCGCGGCTGTTCTGACCGGCCGCGCTCAGCTGTCCGACGTGATCGTGCATGTCTCGGCCGAGTGACCGGGCGGGTCGTCGCCGGCGCTCGACCGGTGGCCCTTGTGCGTGAGCGCCGTCCGGCGGCGCACGACCGCACCGTTCACGCGCCACTGGAAGACGACCTTCGCGCGCAACAGCACCTTCTCGCCGGGCATCGGCTCGATCCGGAACGAGCGCCCGAGCTCGCGCGGCAGGCGACCCTTGCCGACCAGCAAGAAGCCCGAGTCGCCGCCCTCGGCGACGGGGCGCCAGCGGTTGTCGCCGCGCGACAGGTACTGCACGATGATCCGCACGTACCGCCCCTGAGCGCCGCTGCGCGAGCCCGGCATCGAGGCCCTGATGCCGATCGTGTTGGGCGCGTTGGCGGTGTCACAGACGTTGACCGTCGCCCACGGCGCGGGCTGAGACGCCGCCGGCGCGCCCTGCGCTGCCGCGAGCGGCACCACGGCGAGGGCGTACGGCGTGATGATCACCGCGCGGCGGCGTAGTTGTCGCATGAGCGCAGCTCTGACCATGGCTACACCACTGAACACGGCGACCGAGAGCTTCGATGCGCTGTATCGCGAATGTGCCCGCGACCTGTACGCGTACGTGCGCACGCTGCTCGCTGACGACGCGAGCGCGGAGGACGTGACGGCGCTCGCGTTCGAGCGCGCGTACCGTCGCCGCGCGAGCTTCGACGCCCGACGCGGCAGCCAGCGCGGCTGGCTGTTCGGCATCGCGCGCAACGCGGCGCTCGACGAGCTGCGCCGGCGTAAACGGTCGGCGCCGATCATCGGCGAGCTGCCCGACGAATCGGCGGCCGCACCGGACGAGCTCGCCGATCTCGCGATCCGGCGCACGACCGTCCGCGCGGCGCTCGCCGCGCTGGCGCCGCGCGAACGCGAGCTGGTCGCGCTGAAGTTCCACGGCGGGCTGTCCAACGCCGAGCTCGCGGCCGTGCTCGGCACGAGCGAGACCAACGCCGGCACCCGAGTGCATCGGGCCGTCATGAAGCTGAGGGAGGCCTGCAATGCGCCATCGTGATCATCTGACCCCTGAGCAGGAGCGCGAGCTCGAGGCCCTCGAGCGCGCGCTGACCGCCGAGCCCGTCGAGTTCGGTCTGCATGAGCTCGAGGAGCTCGTCCACGACATCCGCGCGACGGCGCCGGAGATGTCGCCCGGCTTCGCCGCGTGCCTCGAGCATGAGGTCGCCGAAGGCTTTCCTACGCCGCGCGAGCGCGCGCCGCTGGCAGCGCGCGCGCTGTTCGCGCGCCGCTGGGTGCTGCTGCCGGCGGCGGGATCGCTCGCCGCGGTGCTCGTCGCGATCGTCGTCGTGCTCGGCGGAGGCGGCGACGATAGGTCGGCGTCGCCGGCCGTCAGCGCGCTCGAATCGTCCGCCAGGGACGACGTCGTCCCCGAGGCCGCCGGCGAGGCCGGCGCGGCCGGTGGCGGTGCGGCGGGCTCCGGCGTGGCAGCGGATTCGGCGAAGAGCGTCCCCGGCAGCGAGCCGGACCGCGACCCGGCGCCACAGGCGGCGAGCCCTGTCCAGGGGGCCAAGCGCAGCGTCGCGCCGGCACCGCCGGCGGCGGCGGGCGGCGGCACCGGCTTCTCGACGCAGACCCGGCCGCGCAAGGTCGAGGTCAGCGCCGTGCTCGCGCTGCAGACGCCCGACGGCGAGTTTCAGTCGACGACCGACGCCGTGATCGCGACCGTCGGGCGCTTCGCCGGAATCGTCGCCAGCTCGCAGATCAGCGCGAGCGACGCCAACGGCGGCGAGGCGTCGTTCGAGCTGCGCATCCCGACCGCGCGGCTGGACCGCGCCCTCGCAGCGCTGTCGCGCCTCGGCCATGTGACCGAGCGCAGCCAGAGCCTGCAGGACATCACCGGCTCGTTCGTCTCCGCGCAGGAGCGCCTGACCGATGCCCGCGCCGAGCGCCGCGGCCTGCTGCGGGCGCTGGCCCGTGCCACGACGACGCAGCAGATCGCCAGCATCAAGGCGCAGCTGCGCGGCGTCGGCAGCCGGATCAGCGCGCTCAAGCGCCAGCTCAGCTCGCTGCGCCGCCGTGCCGACCTGTCGCGGGTCGATCTCACCGTCCGTGGTGGCGGCGAGAGCGGCACGACCGGTGGCGGCGGGCAATGGACGCCCGGCGACGCGGCCGGCGACGCGCTGCGCGTGCTCGAGGTCCTCGCGGGCGTCGCGCTGATCTCGCTGGCGGTGCTCGCACCGCTCGGCCTGATCGGCGCGGGGGTCGCGCTGGGCCTGCGCAGCGGCCGCCGCCGGCGCCGCGAGACGTCGCTCGATCCCGCCTGACCGCGGCCCTGGCTCGCGCGGATCCCCGCCGCGCGAGCCGTCCGCGCCGCGCGCTGCACCCGCCGCCTGTGCTATTGCTCACACAATGGAGACACGACCGCGCGACGCGATCGACCTCCTCCGGCACGTCAAGATCCTCGAGACGCTCGGCCCCAAGGAGCTTGCCCGCGTCGCCGAGCTGACCGTGCCGCGCTCGTTGAAGGGCGGCTACGTGGTCTTTCGCGAGGGCGACCCGAGCGACGCGTGCTACATCGTGCGCAGCGGCCGCGCGCGGGCGACGCGGATGCACGGCGACGGCCGAACGCTGACGCTCGCGCACTTCGGCCCCGGCGACACCTTCGGCGAGCTGGCGATGTTCGACGACGAGCGCCGCACGTCGACGGTCGAGACGACCACCGACGTCGAGGCGCTCGTGATGCTCGGTGCCGACATGCGCCGGCTGCTGCGCGAGCACCCTCAGCTCGCCGTCAAGCTCGTCGTCTCGCTCGGCCGCCGGCTGCGCGACGCCAACGAGCGGATCGCGCGGCAGTCCTTCCAGAACGTTCCCAGCCGCGTCGCCGGCGTGCTCGGTCAGCTCGTCGCCCAGGCCGACGCCGAGGGCGGACGCCAGAGCGACGTCCTCGTGACGATCACGCAAGCCGACATCGCCCAGCTCGCGGGCTCGTCGCGCGAGTCGGCGAGCCGCTTCCTCGCGGTGCTCGAGCGGGCCGGCGTCGTGACCCAGGGCCGCGGGCGCGTGACGGTCCACGATCCGGCGGCGCTACAGCGCTACGTGTACTGATGGTCGATCTCGTCGAAGACCCGGGGACGGGCGGCTGATGGCCGCGACCGAGTTCTCGGCCGGCGGCGTCGTGCTCAACGACGACGACGAGGTCGTCGTGATCGTGCCGACCCGCCGCGCCGCCGACGGATCGAAGGTGCTGGCACTGCCCAAGGGCCATCCCGACGGTCGCGAGTCGCCCGCCGAGGCGGCGCTGCGCGAGGTGCGCGAGGAGGCCGGTGTCGTCGCCGAGGTCGTCGGGTCGCTCGGCGAGGTGCGCTACTGGTACCAGCGTGGGGGCCGGAGGATCGCGAAGGTTGTCGAGTTCTTCTTGCTGCGCTACGTCTCGGGCGACGTCCGCGACCACGACCACGAAGTCGAGCACGCCCGCTGGATCCCGGCGGCGCAGGCGATCGAGAAGCTGTCGTATTCCGGCGAGCGCGACATGGTGCGGGAGGCGCTGGCGCGCCGGGAGCGCGACGGCTGATCCTCGGCCTGCGCGCGGTCGTCCTCGCGCGAACGGCCACTAGTAGTCTGCCGACCTGTGCAGGTTCTCAACTTCTACTCGACGATCTTCGCCGACCAGCTCAAGCGCGGGCGCAAGACGGCGACGATCCGGCTCGGCGACAAGTCGCACAAGTACCGCAAGAACCAGGCGGTGCTCGTTACGATCGGCTACCAGCACTCGCCGCGCGAGAAGGTCTTCACCGCCGTCATCGACAGCGTCGAGGTCAAGCGCGTCAAGGAGCTCTCGCCGCGCGACATCGAGCACGACAACCCCGAGTTCCGCCGCACCGAGGAGATGATCAACTTCCTCGAGCAGATCTACGGGCGCGACGTCACGCTCGACGACACCGTCACCGTCGTGCGCTTCAGCCAGATCATCGAGAACCCACCGTCGATGACCGAGCGTCTGCACGGCATCGGCGGCGCGCAGAACTAGCTGGCGTTCCGACGGCCAAGCCCTGCTGCGCCGCTCGCTCCGACCGGTCGTGGCGAGTTGAGGGCTATATGCGCCCCTAAGGCGCCACGATGCCTTGGAGCCACCCGCGCCCCACACAACCCCGCAACTTGTGACCGTTTCGTTGGCACTCTTGGCCCCAGAGTGCCAATGCTGCTAGAGTCGGGACACACGTTGGCACTCTGCCCATGCGAGTGCCAAGCCACAGTCAGCTCTTTGGAGGAGTCAACACATGAAGCTCAAGCCCCTGGGCGACCGCCTCATCGTGCGGGCGATCGAGGAAGAGGAGACCACCGCGAGTGGGCTCGTCCTTCCCGACACCGCGAAGGAAAAGCCGCAGAAGGGCATGGTCGTCGCCGTCGGCGACGGCAAGTTCGACGAGGATGGCGACAAGCGCATCCCGCTCGACGTCGCCGAGGGCGACGAGGTCCTGTACTCGAAGTACGGCGGCACTGAGATCAAGGTCGACGGCGAGGAGCTGCTCGTGCTCCGCGAGTCCGACGTTCTCGCCAAGATCCTCTAGGTAAGGGAGAACCAGAACTTATGCCTCATAAGGAACTGCTGTACGACGTCGACGCCCGCAACGCGCTGCAGAGCGGCGTCGACGCCGTCGCAAACGCCGTCAAGGTCACGCTCGGCCCGAAGGGCCGTTACGTCGTCCTCGACAAGAAGTTCGGCGCCCCGACGATCACGAACGACGGTGTCACGATCGCTCGTGAGATCGAGGTCGAGGACGTCTTCCAGAACCAGGGCGCGCAGCTCGTCCGCGAGGTCGCCACGGCGACCAACGACGTCGCCGGCGACGGCACGACGACGGCGACGGTGCTCGCCCAGCAGATCGTTCGCAGCGGTCTGAAGAACGTCACGGCAGGCGCCAACCCGCTGGCCCTCAAGCGCGGCATCGAGCGCGCCGTCGAGGACGTCGTGGCGAACATCGCCAAGCAGGCCAAGGACGTCTCGGGCAAGGACCAGATCGCTCGCGTCGCGACGATCTCGGCCGGCGACGAGGAGATCGGCGACGTCATCGCCGACGCGATCGAGAAGGTCGGCAAGGACGGCGTCGTGAACGTCGAAGAAGGCCAGACCTTCGGCATGGACCTCGAGTTCACCGAGGGCATGCTCTTCGACAAGGGCTACATCTCGCCCTACATGGTCACCGACCAGGAGCGCATGGAGGCCGTCCTCGACGACCCCTACCTGCTGATCGCCAACCAGAAGATCACCTCGGTGCGCGACGTGCTGCCGGTCCTCGAGGCCGTCATCCAGTCGGGCAAGCCGCTGCTGATCATCGCCGAGGACGTCGAGGGTGAGTCGCTCGCGACGCTCGTCGTCAACAAGCTGCGCGGCACGTTCACGGGCGTCGCCGTCAAGGCTCCGGGCTTCGGCGACCGCCGCAAGCGGATGCTCGAGGACATCGCGATCCTGACGAACGGTGAGGTCATCACCGAGGAGATGGGTCTGAAGCTCGAGAACACGACGATCTCGCAGCTCGGGCGCGCCCGCCGCGTCGTCGTCGGCAAGGACTCGACGACGATCGTCGACGGCGCCGGCGATCCGGCCGCGATCAAGGGCCGGATCAACCAGCTCAAGGCCGAGATCGAGACGACCGATTCCGACTTCGACCGCGAGAAGCTCCAGGAGCGCCTCGCGAAGCTGTCGGGCGGCGTCGCCGTCGTCAAGGTCGGCGCAGCCACCGAGACGGAGATGAAGGAGAAGAAGCACCGCGTCGAGGACGCGCTGCAGGCGACCCGCGCCGCCCTCGAGGAGGGCATCGTTCCCGGCGGTGGCGTCGCGCTGCTGCAGGCCGAGGGCGCGATCGACCTCGACACGTACGAGGACGACGAGAAGACCGGCGCGAAGATCGTGCTGCGCGCACTCGAGGAGCCGCTGCGCCAGATCGCGCACAACGCCGGCCTCGAGGGCTCGGTCGTCATCAACGACGTCCGCAAGGCGAAGAAGGGCTGGGGCCTGAACGCCGCGACGAACGAGATCGAGGATCTCGTCGCCGCCGGCATCATCGACCCCGCCATGGTCACGCGCTCGGCGCTGCAGAACGCCGCCTCGATCGCGAAGAACATCCTCACGACCGAGGCGATCGTCTGCGAGATCGAAGGCAAGGAGATGTCGATCCCCGGCATGGGCGGCGGGGACGGCGGCATGGGCGGCATGATGTAGCGAGCCCTCCCGGCTCTCCGAGCCGCAGAGGAAGCAGTTCGACGAGGGCCCGGCGACAGCCGGGCCCTCGGTCGTTCCGCACGTCGGGCGTGCGTGCAGCTCGGCCGACGCGCGCCGGTTCCGGTTGGACTGTCATCCGGCGGACCACTACGGTGCGTGCGGGCATGAGTCCCGCGCCCTACCCTCCCCAGCGCAGCGCCCACCGGACCGCGCTCGCGCTCGCGCTGCTCGCCATGGCCGGCGCCGCCCCGGCGCAGGCCGCGCCGTGGAAGCTCGAGGCGATCCCGGCCGCGACCGGCGTCGCCGAGCTGCACAAGCTCGCGTTCGACGCCCAGGGCCACGGGCTGCTGAGCTGGAACGGGGCCCAGCAGGGCCACGACCCGCCGGTCTTCGGTGGCCTCGCCACGCGCGACCCCGCGGGCAGCTGGCTGCGCCCGCCAGACCTCGTCGGCGTCGAGCCGGGCGACGCGCAGATCCACCTGTTTGCGAGCACGCGAGCGCTGCTCGTCGCGCGCGAGGCGCCGACGAGCACGAGCCAACGCCGGCTCGTCGTCGCCGACGGCCAGTCCGACGGCGGCTTCGGCCCCTTCTCCGTCCTCGAGGACTTCGTCTCGCGCCACTGGTCGGCGATCAACGAGGCGGGCGAGGTGATCGCCGCATGGACCGTCGAACGCTCGCCGTTCCTGCGCGTCGCCGAGCGCGAGGTAGCGGCCGACTTCGGCCCCGCGCGCGACCTCGCGGTCGCCAAGTCGGCCGCGGTCGCGATCAACCCGCACGGTGATCGGCTGGTCGTCTGGCGCGCCGGCAAGCGCTTGGCGGCGCGGATCCGCCCCGCCGGTGGCGAGTGGGGATCGACGGTCCGCTTCGGTCGCGTCGAGGCGATCGACAGCCTGCGGCTGTCGGCTCAGATGCTGCGCAACGGGCGCGCGGTCGTGACCTGGGGCAGCGAAGGGCATCCCTGCGGCGTCTCCCTGCGCGACGCCAAGGGCCGCTGGCGCTCGCGCACCCTCGAGCGCCGCTGCGGCCCGACCGGCGCCGACGCCGGCGAGGCGCCCGTGCGGCCGCTCGACGACGGACGCGACACGACGTACGTCGTCTGGACGGGACCGACGCGCGGCGGCCGGCGGGCCGTGAAGTTCGCCCGCGTCGACCCCAGTCCGTCGCGCGTGCCGCTCGTGCTGTCGCGCGAGCGCGGCGCCGTGCTCGACGACGCCGCCTTCGGTCCCAGACGCGCGCTCGTCGTCACGTACACAGCGCCGCGGCCGACGCGCACGCGGCCGTACATCGTGGCGACGTTCGCCGCTCAGCGCCGCCGCGGCGGCTCGTTCGCGCGCGCGAACCGGCTGACGCCGGCGACCGTCTTCGCCGCGCGCGGCAGTCGCATCGCGTTCCAGCCGCTCAGCGGCCAGCCGGTCGTCGCGTTCCCGTACCTCGTGGGACGCACGGTCGCCGTCGGCGCCGCGGTGGGGCCGCCCGCGCCTCCGCCGCCGATTCCGGGTTGACCGCCGCCGAGCTCATGCTGCGGCCGGTCAGCGAGCTGGCCGCGCTCGTGCGCTCCGGCGAGCTCACCGCGCTGGAGCTCGTCGAGGCCTCGCTGAGCCGGATCGACGCGATGCAGCCGCAGGTCAACGCGTTCGTCGACGTCGACCACGATGGCGCGCGGGCCGCGGCGGCGGCGATCGAAGCAGGCGACGCGCGTCCGTTCGCGGGCGTGCCGATCGCGATCAAGAACAACCGCGCCGTGCGCGGCCTGCGGCTGACGTCGGGCGCCGAGCTGATGGGCGACCTGCGGCCGCGCCACGACCACAACGTCACGCGCCGCCTGCGCGGCGCCGGATTCGTCGTCGTCGGCACGACGACGCTGCCCGAGTGGGGCATCCTGCCGATCACCGAGAGCCGCCGCTTCGGAGCGACGCGCAACCCATGGGATCCGGCGCGCACGCCGGGCGGCTCCTCGGGCGGCTCGGCGGCGGCGGTTGCCGCGGCGATGGTGCCGATCGCGCACGGCAACGACGGCGGCGGCTCGCTGCGGATCCCGGCGGCGTGCTGCGGGCTCGTCGGGCTCAAGCCGCAGCGCGGCCGGATCTCGCTCGCGCCGGATGCCGGCGAGCAGTTCCTCGTCCAGGACGGGGTCCTGACGCGCACGGTACGAGAGAGCGCGCTCCTGCTCGACGTGCTCGCCGGGCCCGAGCTCGGCGACGCGTCCTGGGCGCCGCCTCCGCCGGAGCCGTTCGCACGCGCGGCGGAGCGCGGACTCGAATCCCGCCCGCCCCGGCTGCGGATCGGCGTCACGACGTTCATGCCGCTGCTGGAGGCCGAGCTCGACGCCGGCTGCGAGCGCGCCGCGCGCGACGCGGCGGCGCTGCTGGCAAGCCTCGGGCACGACGTCGAGGAGGTGCAGCCGCCGTGGCGTCAGCCCGGCCTGCTGGACCTCTTCACGCACGCCTTCGGACCAGCGATCTGCTCCTCGATCGCCGCCGCCGGGCAGCGCGCCGGGCACGAGCCGACGGCGGACGACATGGAGCCGCTGAGCTGGAGCCTATGGCAGACGACGAAGCAGATCGACGCCCTCCAGGCGGAGCTCGCCCGCTACCGCCTGCAGGCGTTCGCCCGCTCGATCACGACGTGGGCGGCCCCGTACGACGCGCTGCTGACGCCTGCGCTGGCGCAGCCGCCGCTGCCGATCGGCGCGCTCGACCCGTGCGGCCCGGACCCGCTCGGGACGTTCGAGCGCTCCGGACACTTCACGCCCTACACGGCGATCTGCAACGTGACCGGCTCGCCGGCGATCTCGCTGCCGCTCTACGAGGGCGCGGGCGGCCTGCCGCTCGCCGTCCAGCTGATCGGGCGCCCCGCGCAGGAGGGCGCGCTGCTCGCGCTCGCTACACAGCTCGAGTCCGCCGCGCCGTGGAGCGACCGGCGTCCGCGACTCGTCACGGGAAGCTAGCCGCGAGGACGGCGCCCGAGGAGACCGCGGCGAAGACTGCCAGCCCGGTCATCAGGACGATCATCGCGATGGCGAACCACCACGCTGGACCGCGGCTGCTGTACCAGCCCGGCCGCCGGCGGTTACTGAGCACCTTCTTGTACCGCCAGCGCTTGACGCTGCGCACGCTGTAGGACCACAGGAACGGCAGCAGCTTGGGCAGCAGGGCGAGCAGCTCGCCGCCGGACATCGGCTTGGAGCGTTCACCCCGGCGCGTGCGCTCGGGCGCCGCAGGCCGTTCGAGCCGGCGCTGGCGCGTGCGCTCGGGCGCGGTCGCGGCCCGCTCCTGCCGGGCGCGCTCGCGCTGCTGGCGCTCGAGCTCGCGCCGGTCGGGCTTGGGCGACGGCGAGCGGCGCGGTTCGGCTCGTGGGCGCGTCGACTGATCGCCGATCAGCAGTCGCAGCGCGGTCTCGCGCACGCGGTGCGCGTCGCCGCTGTAGGCGCGCACCGGCGAGGCGCCGACGAGCCCGCCGACGGCCGCATCGGCGACGCGCACGGGCAGCGAGTGCGACGGCGGCTCGTCGTACGCCTGCTCGCCCTCCCTGATCCGATGCAGAACGTGCCTACAGGCCGGGCAGCTCGAGATGTGGGCGGCGATTCGCACGCGCTCGTCGTCGGTGAACTCGTCCTCGACGTAGCTCAGCAGCCAGTGCTCACGAGTCCCGCAGCGATCGGCGCGCGGCTCCGGCACGCGCTCCCCAGGGTCGACGCCGCGAGCGGTCGCGGCGCGCCGCGTCACCGTTCGCAGCAGCGCCTCCGCCTCGCTCGGCGAGAGCTCGCGCGGCGCCGCGACGGCCGCACGGAAGCGCGCGAAGGCGTCGCCGGTGGCGGCGACCGCGTGCTCGCGACCGGCAACCTGCGCGCAGTAGGCGAACACGGCCGGGCCGCGGCGCTGGCAGAGCGCAGCCAGAGCGTCCGGCTCGCCGTCACGGAGCCTGCTCTGCGTGATCGCACTCACGTGAGACGCAACGCCCGCAAGACGACGCCCGAGGCACAGGGATCGCGGGCTACCAGCAGAACGACGATGCGCACCGGCCGCAGGATAGATGAGCCTGTGGCGGACGCGATGAACAGTTTCTCGGTGAATGCACGCTCAGGCCCCGAGCACGGCCTCCATCGCGCGCGGAATCACGCCCAGCGACTCGATGTCCGCGGTTCCGCGTGCCGAGGTCATCGAGATCTCGAGCAGCTCGGCCTCGTCCCAGGTCGCGGGCGCGCGCGACTTCAGAAGCGTCTCGACGAGCCGCAGGCCACGGCTGACGACCGGCGTCGGCACGTTGACGGTCGGCCGTGTGCGCCCCGCGGCCCGCATCACGAGCGTCACGATCTCCTGATGCGACAGCGTGCGCGGGCCGGCGAGCTCGTAGCGGCGCTGGACGCCGCCGGCGCCGACGAGCGCCGACGCGAGCGCGTCGGCGACGTCCTCGGCCCAGATCGGCTGGAACGTCGCGAGGCCGCGCCCGCTGACCGGTACGACCGGCAGCAGCAGCGCCATGCGCTCGAGCAGCGTCAGGAACATGTCGCCGGGGGCGTAGACGAGCGACGGCGCGAAGACGGTGTGGCGCACGTCGGATGCGAGCACGGCGCGCTCGGCGAGCGCCTTGGCCCGCAGGAAGCGCGTGCGGTCGTGGCCGACCGCGCCGAGCGAGCTCATGAAGACGAAGTGCTCGACGCCGGCGCGCTCGGCGGCCTGTACCATGCGCCACGTCGCGATCCCGTTGAGCTCCTCGATCGACCCCGCGGGCTGGTCGCGAATCGCGGCCGCCAGATGCACGA
Source organism: uncultured Actinomycetes bacterium (assembly GCA_963780585.1). Taxonomy (GTDB): domain Bacteria; phylum Actinomycetota; class Thermoleophilia; order Solirubrobacterales; family Solirubrobacteraceae; genus CADCVQ01. Next base: position 118,251 of record CAWADD010000011.1, on the reverse strand, counting down.
CCGTTCGCACGCCGCGCATCGCGTTGCGAAACGACGGCGGATCGGCGAGGTCGCCGAGCGCGATCTGGACCCGCACGCGATCCGATCCCAGCCGCCGCGGGTCGCGCACGAGGCAGCGCACCGGCGCGCCGGCGGCGGTCAGGCGGCGCAGCAGCGGACGCCCGACGAGACCCGTGGCACCGGTCAGAAGAAGCACGGACCACTGGATACTATGTCCGGCTGGTCCGGCCCTAACGACTCGAAGGAAACGACTGCTTCATGGCGTACGTCATCGCGGAGCCCTGCATCGGCACGAAGGACAACTCGTGTGTCGAGGTGTGCCCCGTCGACTGCATCCACCCCACCACCGACGAGCCCGACTACGACAAGGTCGAGATGCTCTACATCGATCCCGACGAGTGCATCGACTGCGATGCCTGCGTCGAGGCGTGTCCGGTCGATGCGTGTTTCGCCGAGGACCAGCTCCCGGACGAGTGGCAGAACTACACGCAGATCAACGCCGACTACTTCAAGTCCGGCGGCTGATCAGCCGGCCATCGGCAGGCTGATCCCGGTCGGTGCCGGGCCCTGCAGCAGCGGCGCCTCGACAGGTGTGAGCGCCACGATCCCGCGCGCGGCATGGCGGATCGCCTGCGCGGCCGGGTCGTCGGGATCGGTGAACACGAGCGGCGTCCCGGCGTCGGCCTGCTCGCGCAGCGGCATCGTGAGCGGAACCTTGCCGAGCAGCGGCACGTCGAGCTCGTCGGCGAGCGCCTGACCGCCGCCCGCGCCGAAAAGCTGAAAGCGCTCGCCCGAGGGGGTCGTGAAGCCGGCCATGTTCTCGACGATGCCGGCGATCTCGAGCGAGACCTTCGCGGCCATCTGCGCGGCGCGCCGCGCGACCTTCTGCGCGGTCGGCTGCGGCGTCGTGACGATGACGAACTGCGCCTGCGGCAGCAGCTGCGCGAGCGTCATCGAGACGTCGCCGGTGCCCGGCGGGAGATCGACGAGCAGGTAGTCGAGCTCGCCCCAGGCGACATCCTCGAGGAACTGCGTGAGCGCTTTGTGCAGCATCGGGCCGCGCCAGACGACGGCGGCGTCCTCCTCGACGAAGAAGCCGATCGACATCACCTTCACGCCGTGGGCCTGCATCGGGATGATCTTGCGCTCGGGTGAGACCGGCGGCCGCTCGCCGCCGAGCCCGAACATGCGGGGGATCGAGTAGCCCCAGACGTCGGCGTCGAGGATGCCGACGGACTTGCCGTCGAGCGTCAGCGCGGCGGCGAGGTTCGCCGTCAGCGTCGACTTGCCGACGCCGCCCTTGCCGGATCCGACGCACAGGACGTTGCGCACCTGGGCGAGCGCGCCGGCGGGCAGCGAGCTGCGGCCGAGCGTCTTCTGCAGCGCCACCTTCTCGCCGTCGGAGAGGACGTCGAACGCGACGCTGACCGTGCCGACGCCGGCGACGGTGCTGGCCTCGCGCACGACGGCCTCGGTGAAGTGGCCGCGGATCGGGCAGCCGGCGGTCGTCAGCGAGATCGTGACGGCGACGTCACCGACGCCGGAGATCTCGATCGATCGCACCATCCCCAGCTCGACCACCGAGCGGCGCAGCTCGGGGTCGATGACGCGCTGCAGTGCACTGCGGATCTCGTCTTGCGTAGGCATCACCTGCAGTCTAGAAAACGCGCACCGCGTGTCAGCTGATCCGCCGGATGACCCGCCCGCGCGCGTCGGCGGAGAAGATCTGTCCGTCCTTGAAGTACACGCTCCACTGCGCGGCCCCGGCGAAGCGCGAGTAGACGAGGTAGTTCACGCGGCTGGGCGGCACGCTCAGCCGTCCGGCGGCGGACGTCGTCAGGCGCAGCGGCGCGTGCCCGTCGACGTCCTTCAGCGGCAGCGTCGGCAGCCCGCCGAAGCCGCGCGAGCCGGTGCCGAACGTGCGCATCGCGCCGTCGGGCGTGATCTGCACCTGGCGCAGGCTGCCGCCGCGCGTGATCAGCGCCGCGTCGATGCGCTCGGGCGCGACACGCAGGTTCATCAGGCCCTTGTAGCCGTCGCTGCGCAAGCGCGTGATCGCCCGCCCGAAGGCAGTCGGCAACAGCAGCGAGCCGCGCCCCAGCCCGAGCGGGGCATCGCCGCGCTGCGCGGCGGCTTGCTGCGCCGGCTCACGTTGCGCGGGCTGTCCCGGCTGCGCGGGTTGCGCGGGCTGTCCCGGTTGCACGGGCTCGATCGCCGGCAGCTCGGGCGGCGCGAACGTCACGACGCGATCGACCTGCACCGTGCTGCCGCCGATCGCCGCCAGCACGACGCCGGCGACGACCGCGATCAGCGCGCCGACGATCGCGACGACGCGAACGCGCTGCACGCTCGGGCCCGCGGGCGGGCGGGTGCGCGGCGCACGGGCATCCACCGGAGCGGGTTCGGGCGGCGGATCCTCCGAGCCGGCGGCGGTCTCCTCGCCGGCCCAGCCGAGCGCTGCGAGCGGATCCTCGTCCTTGCTGCGCCCGAATGGATCGAGGTCCGCCATCGAATCCATCACAGCGCGTGACGGGCGCGAGGTCAATCGCTGGCGCCACCGGCTGCTCGAGCACAGCGTCGGCCGCACGCTCTTCGCGACCGAGGCCGGCCCTCGATCGGCTCCGGCGGCGGGGTCGTCATGCGCTCCCGCACCGGCCGGTGGTCGCGCCAGCGTCTTGCGAACGGCATCGCTGAAGGAGGGTGGACCGGGGCGGGCGGGCGCACCCGGCGCGCTCGGGGCTCGGCACGCTTCGGGGGTGTCGAATAGGCCTCGGTAGGCGAGTGGTATTCGACGCACCCCCTCCGGACCCGACCGATTCGGCATCGCGTCCTGACTTGTGAGCCCACAGCACGCACAACTCAGGACACGACGGACGGCCCGACCCACCACCTGCGAACGCGCCTGCTCCTCATCGATGCCGTACGCAAGCGCCCCGCACCAGCGCCGAGGCCCGGGGTAGAGCGCGATGACGCCGCACGACCCGCATGCGGATGCCTGCGACCGCGCGGCGCCACGAAAACACCGACGCCGCGCCCCGGAAGGGGAGGCGCGGCGCCGGCGGGGGGCAGGAACTGCGGTGCTGCGATCCGTGGGGGGAAGCTCTATGCCAGGGCGGCGATGCGCTCCTGGACCGAGGTGGTCGCCTTCGTCGCGGCGGTGCGACCGCTCTCGTACGCGTTCTCGAGCCGTGCGCTGACGAACTCGACGTTCTTCATGACGGGCTCGGTGCGCGTCTCGATGTCCTTGACGACGCCCTTGAGCTGCTTGTCGACCTTCTTGAGCTCCTTCTCGACACGCGTGCGCGTCTTCTTGGCGTCGCGCTCGATGCCCTTCAAGGCACTCGAGCCCCGGCGCTCGAAGCGGCGCAGCTCCTGCTTGGCCTTCGCGCGGCTGCCGTAGGAGGAGCGCAGATCCCCGAACGTCGAGACGACCTCGTCGCGGGCGATCAGCGCGGCGCCGACGGGCACGAGCACCGCCTTCTCGGCGATCTCGGTGGCGCGCCCGACCGGGCTCTTGATCTCGTCCTTCGCCTTCGTCGCGGTCCTCGTCGCGGTGGCCTTCGTCTTACGCGCGGCGGTGCTGCGGGCGCTCGCGCCACGATTCGCCGCGCGCGTGCCAGCGGCCTTCTTGGCGGCGGTCGAACGCTTCATCGCGTTCGTCTTGCGCGTCGTTGCAGCCTTCTCGGCAGCGGTGCTGCGCGCTTCGGCGGCGGTCGTGCTGGCTGTCGTGCTCGTGTCGGCCATTGTCTGCCTCCTGACGGGGTCTAAGAATGTTAGATCTAAGCTTGTGGGGAGTATCATACTACCCGAACGTGTGTTTGTAAACCCGACGGGCGCGATGGTCACGAGACGAACACGTGGTCCACCGCGGTCCGCGGTGGACCGGTAGCCCGGCGCCCGGTGCGAGTTCGAGGCCGGGCGCGCTACGCGAGCGTCGAGACGCCCGTGCGGCGCATCCACGCCTCCGGGTCGCGCAGCTCGTCGACGGTCGGGATCTGCTCGGGACCGTCGAACACGCGATGCAGCCCGGCCGGTCCGACGGCCGCGGCGACCGCGTCGCAGAAGCGCTTGCCGTCCTCGTACTGGCGCATCTTGGCCTCGAGCCCGATCAGGCGCTCGAGCAGCGCGAGCAGCGGCGGCCGCTCGTGCCGGCGACGGTCGAGCGCACTGCGCAGCTCGGCGAGCGACGGCAGCGCGGCCGCGCCGACGACGTCCATGACGTGCTCTGCGTGGCCTTCGACGACGCCCATCAGGCCCTGCACGCGATCGAACAGCTCGCGCCGCCCGCCGCCGACGAGCGCGGTCACGAGCCCGTCCTGCTTGAGCGTCGCGGCGAGCCCACGGGCGTCGTCGAGCGACGGCAGGCGCAGCATCGCGCGCGGATCGATCTTCATCTCCAGCGATGCGAGCAGCTCGCGCAGCAGCCCGGCCAGGTGCGGGCGCAGCCACGGCACGCCGGAGAACTGCACGGCGTGCGTGACCTCGTGGAAGGCGATCCAGGTCAGCATCTGATCGGGGTCGGCATCGAGCTTGCGCGCAGCGGCGGCGATGTTCGGAGCGATGAACAGCAGCCGCGCGGGCGCCTCGGGATCGACGAGCACGAACTCGTACTGGCCGAGCACGCGCTGTGAGAGGTACCCGGTCAGGGCGCCCGCCTCGACCGACAGCAGCACGCCGGTCGCGGTCCGCGTCGCCGCGCCGAGCGGGCCGCCGCTGGCGATCCGATCGCCGATCGGATCGAGCAGCGCGCCCATCGAGTTGACGTTGGCGGAGATCCATCCGGAGCGTGCGACGGCTTCTGGCGCCGGCAGCGCGGCCACCGGCCGCAGCCCGGTGTACTCGACGACGCGCGCCTCGGCATCGGCACAGATCGCGGCCAGGTCGCCGGGCAGCTCCGCCGCGGACGGCGCGCCGGCCTCGCTTGCGCTCGAGCGCGCGACGGCGTTGGCGATCCGCTCGGTCAGCGCGCGATCGAGCACCTATGCCACCGCCGCGATCAGCTGGGCGAGCGCCTCGGGCGTGCGCGCGGCGACGACCTGCGAACGCGGCTCGATGTCGAGCGGCGCGCCGAGTGGATCCTCGTAGGCCGGGAACGCGAGCAGCGCGCCGGCCTCGCGCACGATCAGCTGGGCGGCCGCGACGTCGACCGAGCGCGTCGGGCGCAACGTGAACATCCCGTCGACGCGGGTCGGTGCGAGCTGGCACAGCGAGATCGCGATCGAGCCCATCGCGCGCAGGCGGTGGACGGTGTCCGACAGCACGTCGATCTTCGGCCGCAGCCAGCGCGGATCGGCGGACTCGAACGTCACGATCTCAAGGCGACCGTCGGCCAGCCGGCGCTCGTCAGGCGGCGCGTCGATCCGGAGCTCGTTCAGCCACGCGCCCTCGCCGCGGCGCGCAAACCACTCCTCGCGCGGCCCGAAGTCGTAGACGTAGCCGAAGATGACGTCGGCCATCGTCGGCCCATCGGCGACGGCGATCGACAGCGAGTGGTGCGTCATCCCGCGCTTGGCGTTCAGCGAGCCGTCGAGCGGGTCGATCACGACGAGCACGTCGCCGCCGCCGTACTCGACGACGCCGCGTTCCTCGCTGATCGCCGTGAAGCGGGCGCCCGCCGCATGGAGCTCGTCGAGCTGCGCGAAGACCGCGTCCTCGGCCTGCCAATCGATCACGAGCGTGCGATCGCCGCCCTCGCCGCGCTCGCCGGTCTCGATCACGCGCTCGCGGCTGGTGGGGTGCGAGGCGAACACCTCGCGCTGACGCTCGACGACCGTGCGACAGACCCCAAGCCAGTCGCAGGCGAGGGCGGTCGAGGTCGATGACATCCAAGCCATACTAGGCAGGTGCTGGAGCTCACCCCGGTCCAGGCCCGCGCGGTCGCTCACGCAGGCGGACCGCTGCTGGTGCTCGGCGGCGCGGGCAGCGGCAAGACGACGGTCCTCGCGCGGCGCTTCGCTTGGCTCGTCTCCCAGGGCCACGCCGCGCCGGAGTCGATCCTCGTGCTGACGCCGTCCGCGGCCGGCAGCTCGGCGCTCCGTCAGGCCGTCGAGGACGCGCTCGACCGCCCCTACGAGGAGCTCGCGATCCACACCGTGCGCGAGTTCTGCGCGCGGCTGCTGCGCGAGGAGGCGGCCGAGGCGGGCATCGATCCGTTCTTCGCCCCCGTCACGCGCGCCGCGCGGCTCGCGCTGCTGCTGGACCGGATCGACGACCTGCACCTGCGCAACCACGACATCGGCGGCCGGCCGGCCGTGCTGCTGGCCGACGTCGTCGATCGCATCGACCGCCTGAAGGACGGCTTCGTGACGGCGACCGACTACGCGGCCTGGGCCGACGCGCTGCCCGCCGCCGACGACGCCGAGCGCGCTCGTGCCGCGCGCGAGGTCGAGTTCGCGCAGCTCTACCTCGACCATGACCGCCTGCTGGCGGAGGTCGGCGCGCTCGACGGCGGCGAGCTCGTGCTGCGCACGGTGAGCCTGCTGCGCGAGCGCCCGCACGTGCGCGCGCGGGTCGCCGAGCGCTATGGCCATCTGCTCGTCGACGAGTACGCCGATCTCGGCTTCGGCTCCGCGCTGCTCGTCGAGCTGCTCGGCACCGAGCACGAGCAGCTGACGGTCTGCGCCGACGACGACGGCGCGACGCGGCGGATGCGCGCGGCGGCGACGAAGAACGTGCGCGACTTCGCGCTCGCCCACCCGGGCGCGGAGATCGTCCGGCTCGAGCGATCGCTGCGCTGCCCGCAGCGGGTGCTCGACGCGGCGCGTGCCGTCGTCGAGCCGATCGCTGACCGGATCGGCACGCCGCTGCAGGGCGAGCCCGGCGGCACGGTGCGCTTCTGGTGCGCCGCCGACGAGCGCGCGCAGGCGCAGGCGGTCGCGGCCGAGATCGAGCGGCTCGTGCACGCCGGCTGCCCGCCGGGGCGGATCGGCGTTGTCGTGCGCTCGCCGCGCGACGAGGGCCGCCAGATCACGCTTGCGCTCGAGGAGCGCGCGATCGCACTGCGCACGGTCGGCGAGGCCGACTTCTTCGCGCAGGCCGAGGTTCGCGACGTGCTCGCCTGGCTGCGCCTGCTCGCCGACCCGACCGATGCCGGCGCCGCGGTGCGCGCGCTCGCGCGCCCACCGGTCGCGCTGCGCTCCGTCGACATCGCGCGCTGCGTGCAGATCGCGCGCCGCCGCAAGCTCGACATGGTCTCGGCGCTGCGCGCCGCGACGGAGTCGCCGCAGCTGCCACCGGAGGCGCGCGAGCACATCCACACGTTCCTGCGCGTGCACCGCGATGCATCGGAGTCGCTCGACAGCACGCGCCCGGACCTCTTCGTGCACCGCCTCGTCGACCGTCTCGGGCTGCGCCGCCAGCAGGTCTTCTCGGCGCAGGCCGACGTCGTCGAGCGGCTCGTCAACCTCGCCCGCCTCGGCGAGCTCGCGAGCACCTACGCGCAGCGCGCTCCGCACGCGACGCCGCGCGACTTCGCGCGCTATGTCGCCGCCGTCGCCGACGCCGGCCTACGCGACGACGACGGCGCGACCGCCCCGCCGCCCGCTGGCGCCGTGCAGCTGATGGCGCTCGATGCGGCCGCCGGCCGCGATCTGGACTGGGTCTTCGTGCTCGGGCTTACGTCGGCGCGGATGCCGGGCCCGCGCCTGCGGGCGGGCGAGACGATTCCCGACCCGCTCCTCAAGGAGGCGCTCGGCCCCGACGACCGCGCCGCGCACGTCGCCGCGATGCGACGCCTGACGCACGTCGCGATGACGCGCGCGGCGCGCGGGCTGGTGCTCGCCTACCCGGCGCGCTCGACGAGCGGCGTCGCGCAGCCGCCGTCGCCCTTCGCCGAGGAGGCGCGGGCCGCCGTCGGCGCCGAGTGGGAGGTGCTCGAGGAGGAGCTGTTCGGGCCCGAGGAGGCGCTGCACGCGACGTTCCAGGCGCTGCGCGACGAGCTGCTGGCCGACGTCGCTCGCGTCGGCAAGGGGCTCGGCGAGCTGCGCCTGGACACCGACCTCGACGTGACGCACGCCGTCGCGCGCTATCTCGAGCTCGTCAAGCTCGCCGCGCTGATCGAGCGACCGGACGGTCAATCCGTCGCCGACGCGCTCGGCCCGGTCAACGAGCGCCTTGGCGCCGCGCTCTCGCCGCTGCAGCGCGAGGTGCTCGCGACCTCGTCGCTCGACGAGCTGCTGCTCGACGCCGAGCGCCACGACCGCGCGCGGGCGGCAGCGCGCGCGGCACGCAGCGAGCCGTCGCTGGAGGCGTTCCTGCCCCGCCGCGGCGAGGGCCTGGCGCTGTCGGCGTCGGACATCGAGAGCTACCGCTCCTGCCCGCTGCGCTACAAGTTCGCGCGCGTGCTGCGGGTGCCCCAGGAGCCGACGCTCAACCAGCGCTTCGGGATCCTCGTGCACCAGGTGCTCGAGCGCTATCACCAGCTGCCGGTCGACTCGCTCGACGAGCTGCTGAACCTGCTCGACTGGGGCTGGCGGCGCGGCGGCTTCGGCGACTCCGACGAGGAACGCCAGCTGCGCACGAAGGCCGGCGGCGCGCTGCGCCGCTACCACCAGCGCGTCACCGAGGAGCCCGTCGAGCCGGTCTGGTTCGAGCGCGCGTTCTCGTTCCGGATCGGCGCCCATACGCTGCGCGGGCGCGTCGACCGCGTCGACCGGCTGCTCGACGGCGGCTACGAGCTGATCGACTACAAGACCGGTCGGCCGCGCAGCGCCGCCGCGCTGCGCGAGGACGTCCAGCTCTCGCTCTACGCGGTCGGGGCGCGCGAGGCGTGGCAGCTCGACGCGACGCAGCAGGCCTACCTCTACGTGCTCGACGACGAGAAGGTCCGCGTGCCGAGCGCCGAGATCGACGCCGCCTGGATCGCCGACACCGTCGACGAGGTCGCGGCCGGGATCCTCGCGCAGGACTTCGAGCCGACGCCGTCGTACACGATCTGCTCGATGTGCGACTACCGGATCGCCTGTCCGGCCGCCGAGCGCTAGGTGTCGGGGTTCTGCGGCCTTCGACCGCGTCGTCGGACGGCGCGCGCCGCGGCGGTTGGTCGGTGGTCGGTCCTGAGCATCGTAGGTGCGGTGCTGTCCTGCCTTGGGCGTCTCACGCGCACATTAGGCACGACACGACGCCCGACGCTACGCCGCAGACCCGGGGTGTGTCGATAACCGCGTGGAGTGCGGGCGGGCTTGCGGAGCCGTCGATGTCGCCATCGCCCCGCATACCGAGGCCAAGGCGACACGCTCGTACCAGGGCGAAATCGCGGACACGGGACGGGTGGTCGCGCACGTTGTCCGCGATATCCGCGGATAACGTGCGGCACCCCTCGTTGCAGCCCCGATCGTGGCGCGAAAGCGGCGAACTGCGCCCCTAGCTCGACACGATGCTGACGCGGATCGCCAGCGCTGGCGGCCGTCCAGCGATGACGCGATCCCGTCATCGATGCCGTTCTGCCGGCGCAGACGGCTTAGGCCCGGCGTCCTCAGGCGTCGGGGTTCTGCTGGCGCAGGAAGCGCTGGAACTCGCTGGCGATTGCGTCGCCCGACGCGAGATCGCCGGGACCGAGCGGCGACGTGTCGCGCTCGGCGGCCTGCTCGAGGCGCTCGACGAAGGCCTGCACGTCGGGATCGGACTGCACCGCGAGGCCGACCTGGCGCTCGTACTCCTCGGTCGCGTTCTCGAGGTCGCTGGCGTCGACCGTGACGGCGACGAGGCTCTCGATCTTGCGCACGAGCGCGAGCGCGGCCTTCGGGTTGGGCGCGGCCGCGACGTAGTGTGGCACCGCCGCCCACAGGCTCGCCGACGGCAGCCCGGCATCCATGCAGGCGGTGTGGAAGACGCCGACGATCCCCGTCGGTCCCTCATACGTCGTCTCCTTGACGGCGAGCTTCTCGATCAGCGTCGCGTCGGAGGCCAGGCCGGTGATCGAGATCGGGTGCGTGTGCGGCACGTCGGCGAGCAGCGCGCCCATCGTGACGACGAGCTGCGTGCCGAGCGCCTCGGCGAGGTCGATGATGTTCTCGCAGAACGTGCGCCAGCGCATCGACGGCTCCGGGCCCTGGACGAGGATCAGGTCACGCGGAGCGCGCGGCACGCGCGCCGCGAAGATCTCGATGCCCGGCCAGGTGATCTCCCGCTTGCGCTCGTCGGTGAAGCGGATGTGCGGACGCGTCGACTGAAAGTCGTAGAAGTCCTCGGGATCGATGCGCGCGAAGCGCTCGGCGCCGAGCGACTCACCCATGAACGTCAGGGCCGCGGAGGCGGCGTCGCCGGCATCGTTCCAACCGCTGAAGGCGGCGATCATCGCCGGAGCGCGCAGACCATCGGGACGGCTCTCCCAGATCAGAGGCTGCATCCGATTCAAGGTACATCATGGGCCGATGACGATTGCGACGCTGCGCGCGGGACAGGAGGTCGACGGCGTCTTCGCCTGCACGCGCAAGGACCGCCTGATGTCGCGCGCCGGCACGCCGTATCTCGCCGTCGAGCTGCGCGACCGCACCGGCGCCGTGCAGGGTCGCGCCTTTCGCGACGCCGACGTGCTCGCGGGCCGCTTCGATCGCGGCGACCTCGTGCGCGTCGCCGGCCGCGTCGAGCGCTTTCGCGACGAGCTGCAGGTCGAGCTGCGCTCGATCGGTCGCGCTCCGGCGGGCGAGGCCGATCCGGCGACCTTCCTGCCTGTCGCCTACCGCGACCTCGACGAGCTCGACGGCTTCCTCGAGCACCTTGCGCGCGAGGTCCACGATGCGGGCCTCAAGGCCCTGCTCGCCGCGTTGCTCGGCGATGGCGCGCTGCGCGCCGAATGGCGCCGCGCACCGTGCACGCGCAACGGCCACCACGCGTATCTCGGCGGCTTGCTCGAGCACACCGTCGCCGTCGGCACGCTCGCCATCGAGGCCTGCACGCTGCACCCCCGCCTCGACAGCGACCTGCTGATGACGGCGGCGCTCGTGCACGACCTCGGCCGCACGCGCGAGTTCACGTACGGCGCCGAGATCGGCGTCACCGAAGCCGGCCGGCTGCTCGGTCACATCGAGCTCGGGCTCGCGCTGCTGCGCGAGCGCGCGGCGCAGATCCCGGCGCTCGGCGCCGATCGCCAGCTCGCGCTCGAGCATTGCGTGCTGTGCCACCACGGCCCCGAGCCCGCGCCGGGCAGGCGCTTCGGCTCAGCCGAGGCGCTCGCGCTGCATCGCGTCAACGCGCTCGACGCGGCCGTCAAGGGCGCGCTCGAGCAGGGGCTTCCGTAGGCCCGAGCGCGCGGCGCACGAGCTGCGCGGCGACGAACAGCAGCAGACAGCCAAAGCCGACCTCGAGCGCGCGCTCGGGGACGGCGTTGGCGAGCGCCGCGCCCGCGGCGGCGCCGCCGATGGCGAGCGCACCGAGCACGCCCGCCGTACGCAGGTCGACGTTGCCGTGCGCGCGCTGACGCAGCGCGCCGACGAACGCGACGGGGATGATCGCCAGCAGCGACGTCGCCTCGGCGTCGAGCTGGCTGAGGCCGAGGCCGATCGTCAGCGCCGGCACGAACAGCGCGCCGCCGCCGACGCCGAGCAGGCCCGCGACGATGCCGGCCGCGAGGCCGATGAGGATCGCCTCGATCACCCGGCGAACATGTCGACCGCGACGACCGCGAGCAGCGCGGCGAAGGTCAGCGAGATCGCCTTCGGCGAGATCCGCTGCTGCAGCTCGGTGCCGATCAGCACGCCGGCGACCGCCGGGATGCCGACGAGCACGCCCTCCTCGAGCTGCACGTTGCCGTACGCCCCGTGCACCGCCGCCGCAACCCCGGCGATGATCACGATCGCGGCCATGGAAGTGCCGGTCGCGAGGCGCTCGCCGAAGCCGCACCAGAGCACGAGCAGCGGCACGATCACGACCCCGCCGCCGACGCCGAAGAGCCCGCTGAACAGCCCCGCCATGGTGCCGATCGCCGCCAGCGTCAGCGTTCGGCGCGGTGCCATGAGCGCCATACTAGAAGCCATGTCTGCCGCCGCCACGCTCGTCGAGGCGCTCGAGCCGCTGCGCTCGGACCCGACCCGCGCAGCGATCCTGCTCGACATCGACGGCACGCTGGCGCCGATCGTGCGCCACGCCGACGACGCCTCCGTTCCCGAGGCGACGCGCGTGCAGCTGATCGCGGTCGCCCGCCGCTACGCGGTCGTCGGCTGCATCAGCGGCCGCCGCTCGGTGCGGGCGCGCCAGATGGTCTCGATCGGCTCGATCGCGTACGCCGGCAATCACGGCGCCGAGCTGCTGCGACCGGGCGACGCCGACGTGCAGGTCGATCCCGAGATCGCCGAGCACGTGCGCGCGGTGCGCGACTTCGCGGCGGCGGCGTACACGCCCGAGCTGCAGCGTCTGCGCGTGCGCAGCGAGGACAAGCAGGCGATCGCCGCGTTTCACTGGCGCGGCGCGCCCGACGAGGCGGCCGCGGAGCTCGCCGTGCGCGCGGTCGCCGAGCGCGCCGAGGCCGCCGGGCTGGCGACGCACTGGGGTCGCAAGGTGCTCGAGGTCAGGCCGCCTGTGGCGATCAACAAGGGTCGCGGCGTGCGACTGCTGCTCGAGGGCCGCGACCTCGCCGCGGGCCTCTACGTCGGCGACGACATGACCGATCTCGACGCCTTCGCCGGGCTGCGCGCGCTCGTCGAGGAGGGCGCGCTCGGCGCGGCCGTCTGCGTCGGGGTGCGCTCGGACGAGACGCCGCCGCAGGTGCAGGAGAGCGCCGACCTGCTCGTCGACGGCCCGCTCGGCGTCCGCCGGCTGCTGATGGCGCTGGCCGCGTAGCGGCGGCAGCGAGATGCGCTTCGTCGACTTCCTCCGCACGGCGGTCCTGCTCTGTGCCGGCTCGGCGACCGTGCTCGCGACGCTGACCGTGCTGTCGGCGAGCTCCGAGGAGGACTCCGTCCTGACGGGCTTCATCGTCGGCTGGTGGGTGACCGCGGCGATGATCGGCATGTGGCTCGGGCGCCGCGCGGAGACGAACTCGCCGATCGCGCGACTGCTCGCGTCGGCGAAGTCGACGAGCTCGCTGCCCGAGCAGCGACCGAGCAGCATGCTGCTGAACCGGATGTGGCCGCTGCTGCTGTCGACGGTGATCGCGCTCGGGCTCGGGCTCTTCGCGCCGCAGATCCCGGCGATCGCGTGCGGCTTTACGATCATCGGCGCGCTCGCCTGGCGCCGCCAGGAGGCGGCCGTGACCGCGATCGAAGAGCGCGACGGGGTCGCCTTCTACGTCCTGCCGACATCGCCGCTGAAGCCGATCCAGCTGATCCGCGCGCCCGGCTTCCGGCGCGACATCGTCGCCGTCAACGGGACCCTGCGCTGATCACGTCACGAGGCTGACGATCCCCACGAGCGCCGGCGCGACCGCCAGCGCCGGCAGGAAGTTGCCGACCTTGACGTCCTTGAGATCGAGCAGCTTCAGCGCGATCGCGATGATCAGCACCCCGCCGGTCGACGTCATCGCGCTGAGCGCCTCGCCACGCACGACGTCGTCCAAGAGCCCCGCCCCGAGCGTCAGCGCGCCCTGCACGACGAGCACGGTGCCGGCGGCGAACGCGACGCCGGCGCCGAGCGTCGACGCGAGCGCGATCGAGGCGAACCCGTCGAGCATGGACTTCGTCGCCAGCGGCTCGATGTTGCCGCGCAGGCCGTCCTCGAACGAGCCGACGACCGTCAGCGGGCCGACGCAGAACAGCAGGCTGGCGGTGAAGAACGCCTCGCTCACCGTCGAGGGCGGGCGGCCCGGCTCGCGCTCGCGTGCGACCCGTCGCTGGAGGCGGTCGCCGAGCCGCGCGAGCCGGTCCTCGATGCCGATCGCCTCGCCCGCGATGCCGCCGAGCAGGATCGCGCCGAGCACGTAGAGCGGGCTCGTGTCGCGCCAGGCGAGCGCGAGGTCGACGCCGATCACCGCCGTGACGAGGCCGAGGCCGGCGAGCACGCGCTGCTGCAGCCCACCGCCCAGCCGGCGTCCGACGCCGACGCCGATCGCCGTCCCCAGCAGCACTGCGGCGACGTTGATGAAGGTGCCGGTCATCCGGTGCGAGAGGATGCCAGGCCGATGACCGACGTCCTGATCGTCTCGCTCGGATCGACCGCGGGCCTGCGCGCCGCAGACGACGAGCTCGCGGGCGCGTTGCGGCGCGCCGGCGCCGACGTCGAGCTCGCCGCCGCGGCCGCGCCGCGCGAGCTGCGGACATTCGCGCTGACCGATCTTGCCTGGGCGCGCGCCGCGCGCAGCGCCGCCGAGGACGGCATCGCGCGCTTCGCCCCGCGCGCGATCGTCTACTCGACGACGACCGCCGCGCTGCTGTGGCCGCGCCCCGGAGCGATCCGCTACGACGCCCCCGCCGCCGGCAACCGCCCGGGCCGCCACGGCATCTGGCAGCGGCCGCTCGAGCGCCGCCGGCTGCGCGAGACGCCGCTGCTCGTGCCATGGGATCGCGCGACGCTCGCCGAGACGCCGCGCCCGCACGCGGAGTCGATCGTCGTGCCGATCGCCGTCGAGCCCTCGCCCGCGAGCGGCGCGCCGCGCGACATCGCCGCGCTGACGTACGCGGCGAACCCCGACAAGAAGGGGCTCGATCGCGTCCTGGCGGCATGGGCGCGGGCGCGCTCCGACGGCGAGCAGCTCGTCGTCGCCGGCGCCGACCTGCGCCTCGACGCGCCCGGCGTGCACGTCGCCGGCCGCCTTGCGCCGGCGGACTACCGCGCGCTGCTGCGCCGCGCCCACGTGTTCGTCACGGCGCCGCGCCGCGAGGACTTCGGCATCGCGCAGCTGGAGGCGCTCGCCGACGGCTGCTTGCTCGTCACGACCGCGGCGCCGGGCCCTTACGCGGCGCTGCCGCTGGCCCGCCGGCTCGACCCGCGGCTCGTCGTCGAGGGCGACGGTCACGACGAGCTCGCGACGGCGCTGCGGACCGCGCTGGACGCGGGGCTGCCCGGCTACACGGAGCGCGCGACCGCGGCGCTCGCGCCGTTCTCGCGTCGCGCTGTCGACGCCGTCGTGCGCGACGAGCTGCTGCCGCGCTTGCTCGGCTGAAGCCGAGCCGGGGCGGCTACCGGCAGCGGCCGACGCCGTACGAAACGCGGGCGCGCACGACGGGGCGTCCCGGCACGCGCACCTCGAGCGGGACGCAGCCCGGCCGGGCGAGGACGAAGCCGCCGGAGAACCCCGTCACCGGACCGACCGTGCCGTCATGGCTGAACGCCGGCTCGTCGGGGGCGCAGGCCTGCAAGCGGATCGCCGGCTCGCCGGCCGGGTGCGGCGCGATGCCCGGCTGGCGCGGCGCGTACTGCAGCGCCGCCCAGCCGCGCGCGCCGGCGCCGATGCTGAGCGTGGCACGAGCGCCCGCCGGCACCAGCAGCCCGACCTTGACGCCGTCGACGCCGGAGTCGCGGACACCGGGGCCGCGCCGGAAGCCGAGCTGCCGGCGGTCGGCGAGCCGCGCGAGGCCGGCGAATCGCAGCGGCCCGACCGCGAGCTCGTCCGGTCGCGGGCGGCCGTCCTCCGGGCTACCGCTCTCGACCCGCGTCGCACAGCCCCGCAGCGGCGGCTGCGGGGCGCGGGTGCCGGCGCCGGCGCAGCTGCGCCCGAGCGCGACGCCGACCCGGCGGCGCGGCCGGCGGTCGACCCAGACGTCGAGCGGCACGCAGCTCGGCGCCGTCGTCAGGACGAAGCCCGACCAGAACGTCACCGGCCCGTCGGCGTGGCTCTCCGACCGGCCGGCGGAGCATGCCGTGAAGGTGATCGTGTGCGCGCGCAGCGGCTGGAACCCGTAGTTCAGCCCGGCGGTCGCGCGATGGCTTGCGGGCACCGAGACGGTGACGGTGTGCCCGGCGCGCACGAGCAGCGGGAACTTGTTGCCGCCGTGCTTGGCCACGTTCGCAGGGCCGGTCGGCGTCGCGCCCCCGATCATCGCCAACGGCCCGACGACGCGGTTGCGCCGATTCGCGTACGCGCCCGGGAACCCCGCCTCAGACTGCCTGTCGCATCCGACGCGCGTGCCGAGCGGATGACGATCGCCCGTCGCGGACACCGCCTCGTCGCGCGCCGGCGCCGCCAGCAACCCGGCGAGCGCGGCGGGGATCGCAGCCAGCGACACGACGCGACGAGCGGTCATCGTGACCACCGCTAACCCCGCCGCGGCCGTGGGGTTCCGGCGCCCCGCTCAGCGGGCGCGCTTGCGCAGCGCGGCGAACTCCGGCCACGGCCGCGTATTCGCGACGTGCGCGGGCTCCAGCCAGGCGCGCCGTGCCGTCGCGATGCCCCAGCGCACGTGCTCGAGGCGCTCGGCCCCGTGCGCGTCGGAGTCGACGAGCAGCAGCACGCCGTTGTCGGCCGCGGCCCGCGCGTGGATGTCGTTGAGGTCGCGGCGATCGGGCGCGGAGTTGATCTCGAGCATCGTGCCGCTGCCGGCCGCGGCGGCGATGACGGCGTCGATGTCGATCGCGTAGGGCTGGCGCGAGGAGATCTTGCGCCCGGTCGGGTGGCCGATCGCGTCGATCCAGGGATGCTCGATCGCCGCGACGACGCGCTTCGTCATCTCCGCCGCCGGCATCCCGAACGACGTGTGCACGGACCCGACGACCCAGTCGAGGCGCGCGAGCAGCTCGTCGTCGTAGTCGGGCGAGCCGTTGGGCAGGATGTTCGTCTCGGTCCCGGCCAGGACGGTGATCCCGTCGACGCGCCGGTTGACCTCCGCGACGCGCTCGATCTGGCGCTCCAGCTCGTCCGGCGTCACGTGGTCGCCGAAGCCGTGCGTCGCGGAGTGGTCGGTGATCGCGATGTACTCGTAGCCGCGCTCGAGGCCCGCCCGCGCCATCTCCTCGATCGTGTTGCGCCCGTCCGAGGCGCGCGTGTGCATGTGCAGGTCGCCGCGCAGATCGGCGACGGTGATCAGCCGCGGCGGCACGAACCCCGCCGCCAGCTCGCCGCGGTTCTCGCGCAGCTCGGGCTCGGGGAAGGGGATGCCGAGCCGCTCGTAGACCTCCTCCTCGGTCGCGCAGCGCAGCGTCTCGCCGGTCTCGTCGTCGAGGATCCCGTACTCGCTGACGTGCAGGCCGCGGCGCACCGCGGCCTCGCGCAAGGCGACGTTGTGCGCCGCCGAGCCGGTGAAGTGCTGCAGGAGGTTGCCGAAGCTATCCGGCGAGACGACGCGCAGGTCGACGGGGAGACCCGTGTGCGTGCGTCCGCGCGCGGCGTTGTCGTTCGGCGCCGAGGCCGACTCGATCAGATCGAGCTCGCCGAGCGCGCGCGCCAGCGCGCCGGGGTCGCTGGCCGTCGCGATGATGTCGAGGTCCTTGACCGAGTCGGCCTGGCGGCGCGCCGAGCCGGCGAGCTCGACGCGCTCGGCTGCAGGGTGCGCGCGCAGCGCCGCGACGATCTGCTCGCCGACGGTCAGCGCGCGATGCAGCAGGACGCGCTGCGCCGGGCGCTCGCCGATGCCCGCCGCGATCGACGACAGGACGGACTCCTCGAACTTCGCGCCGAAGCCCTTGATGCCGCGCAGCCGCTGGCCCTCGGCGGCGGCGCGCAGCATCTGCAGCGAGTCGATCTGAAGCTCGTCGAAGAGCCGCCGGGCGCGCTTGGGGCCGAGCCCGGGCAGGCGCGTCATCTCGAGCAGCCCGGCCGGGTACTTCGCGCGCAGCTTGACCGCCGCGGGGATCTCGCCGGTCTCGATCAGCGCGACGATCTTCTCCTCGAGCGTCTTGCCGATGCCCGGCAGCGACGTCACCGTCCCGCTGCGCGTGAGCGCCGCGACCGACACGGTCGCCTCGCGCGCCGCCTTCGCCGCCGAGCGGTAGGCGAGCACGCGATGCACGATCGCGCCGTCGAGCTCGTAGAGGTCGGCGAGCTCGTCAAATGCTGCCGCGATGTGAAGGTTCGAGGGGTCCGACGCCATCGGGCACGTAGGGTAGTCGCGCCGATGCCCGCCGCAGCCTGGCTCATCATGCCCACCTACGACGAGGCCGAGAACATCGCGGCGATCGTCGGCGCGGCTCGCGACGTGCTCGAGCGCGCCGCGCCCGGCGACCACCGCATCCTCGTCGTCGACGACGGATCGCCCGACGGCACCGGCCGGATCGCCGACGCGCTCGCGGCCGCGCACGACGACGTCGAGGTGCTGCACCGCACGACGCGCGAGGGGCTCGGGCCGGCCTACCTCGCGGGCTTCGCCCACGCGCTCGAGCAGGGCGCGGAGTTCGTCATGGAGATGGACGCCGACTTCTCGCACGACCCGGCCGACCTCGCGCGCCTGCTCGCGGCCGCACGCGACGCCGACCTCGCGCTCGGCTCGCGCTACGTCGCCGGCGGCGGCGTCACCGACTGGGGCCTCGTGCGGCGGTTCGTCAGCCGCGGCGGCTCGTGGTATGCGCGCACCGTGCTCGGGCTCGACGTGCGCGACCTGACCGGCGGCTTCAAGTGCTTTCGCCGCGAGGTGCTCGAGGCGATCGACCTGCCGACGGTGCGCTCGCTCGGATACGCGTTCCAGGTCGAGCTGACGCACCGCGCGATCCGTGCCGGCTTTCGCGTCGTCGAGCTGCCGATCGTCTTTCGCGACCGCGAGCACGGGCACTCGAAGATGTCGTGGCGGATCGCCGGCGAGGCCGCGCTGCTCGTCCCGCAGCTGCGCTTCGCTCGCACATCCGGCCACGGCCGCCGTTCGTAGGCGGCGCCGGGTGGGCGCGCGCCGATGCGCCGTCAATGCAGACATCGGACCTCGTCCTCGTCCGCGGACTCGCCTCGACCCGCGAGACGCTCGGCGAGTGGAACGAGTGCCCCGGCCCGGTCGTCGGCCGCTGGATCGCCGCATCGCTGGCGATCGCGATCGTGCTGCTGGGCTCCGTCTGGCTCGTCGCGATGGTCTCCACGCCGGATCCCAGCGTCTCCTTCCTCGGCAACGGCCAGGCCCCGGACATCGCACAGGTCCTGCACGTCATCGGGCGCAACGCGCTCGTCCTGGCGCTGCACGCGATGGCCTGCGTCGCCGGCTTCATCGCCGGCAGCTCGCTGCCGCTCGAGGCCCAGCAGCGGACGGGCGTCTGGCGCTGGGTGCACGAGAAGGCCGGCCCGCTCGCGATCGCGTTCGTGATCGGCGCGACGATGTTCTCGCTCGTCACGCAGGCGTTCGTGCTCGGCGCCGGCGCGGCGTCCTTGGCAGCGCGGCTGGACATCGGGCCGGGCCTGCTGCTGATCGGTCTGCTGCCGCATGCGCTGCCCGAGCTCGTGGCGCTCTTCCTGCCGCTCGCGGCCTGGATCATCGCCAGCCGCCAGAAGGACTGGCACGAGCTGCTGGCGGCGACCGTCGTGACCGTCCTGCTCGCGGCGCCGGTGCTGATCGCCGCGGCATTCGTCGAGGTCTACGTCAGCCCGGGCGTACTGCGCTCGATCGCCGGGTAAGGCCAGCAGCGAGTTCCTCGCTTCACTTTGTATAGTGAAGGGCAATGAGGGTTCGCCGTCCGGCGACGTTACCCAAGGAGAAAGACATGGCCGGCACGATCATCGAAGTCACCGACGACAGCTTCCAGGCCGAGGTCATCGAGTCTGAGACACCGATCCTCGTGGACTTCTGGGCTCCGTGGTGCGCGCCGTGCCGCGCGATCGCTCCCCTGCTGCAGGAGATCGCCGCGGGCCGCGACGACGTCCGCATCGTCAAGCTCAACGTCGACGAGAACCAGGAGACCGCGGGGACCTACAGGATCCTCTCGATCCCCACGCTGATCCTCTTCAACAACGGTGCCGAGGCCAAGCGGCTGCGCCCGACGCGCAGCAAGAGCCAGCTCGAGCAGCAGCTCGAGCTCGAGCCGGCCGCCTAGCACGCATCGGGCCGGCCGCCGATCGCGACCGGCCCTCCCTGCTCAGTCGACGCCTGCCGGCGCCGGCGCCGGCAGGCCCAGCCCGCGCGCGACGGCGGCGCCGACGTCCGCGTCGACGTTCGTCCAGTACTCGACGATGCGTGGCTTCATCTCGTCGGTGACGTCGGGGTCGCCGGCGTGGCCGAGGATGTTCGACGCGAGGTTGTCGCGGTCGGTCTGTGACATCACCTCGCGCACGAGCGTGCCCGGCTGGCCGAAGTCGTCGTCGTCGGCACGCAGCGCGTAGGCGGTGCGCACCATGTCGCCGTCGGTGTGCCAGGTGGCGTCGTCGCCGTAGCGCGCCTCGTCGGCCGCCGGCCCGCCGGCGGTGTTCGGCGCGTAGACCGGGTCGCCCGGGTTCTCGTAGCGCATCGCGCCGTCCTTGTTGTAGCTGTGGACGGGGCACTGCGGGCGGTTGACCGGCAGCTGCAGGTAGTTCGGGCCGATCCTGTGGCGATGCGTGTCGGGGTAGCTGAACAGCCGCCCGATCAGCATCTTGTCCGGCGACGGGCCGATGCCGGGGACCATGTTGGCCGGCTCGAAGGCCGCCTGCTCGATCTCGGCGAAGTAGTTGGTCGGGTTGCGGTCCAGCACCATCCGGCCGACCTCGATCTCCGGGTAGTCGCCGTGCGGCCAGACCTTCGTCAGGTCGAACGGGTTGAAGCGGTAGTCCGGCGCATCCTCGAACGGCATGATCTGCACCTTCAGCGTCCAGGACGGCGCATCGCCGGCCTTGATCGCGTCCCACAGATCGGCGCGGTGGAAGTCGCGGTCCTCGCCGGCCATGTCGGTCGCCTCGGCGTCGGTGAAGTTCTCGACGCCCTGGTCGGTCTTGAAGTGGAACTTGACCCAGAACCGCTCGCCGCCCGCGTTGACCCACATGAACGTGTGGCTGCCGTAGCCGTTCATGTGGCGGTAGGTCTTCGGCGTGCCGCGGTCGCTCATCAGGATCGTGACCTGATGAGCGGACTCGGGCTTCAGCGTCCAGAAGTCCCACTGCATGTTGTTGTCGCGCCGGTCGGTGTCGGCGCGGCGCTTCTGCGAGTGGATGAAGTCCTGGAAGTTCGACGGGTCGCGCACGAAGAAGACCGGCGTGTTGTTGCCGACGAGGTCGTAGTTGCCCTCCTGCGTGTAGAACTTCAGCGCGAAGCCGCGGGGATCGCGCAGCGTGTCCGGCGACCCGAGCTCGCCGGCCACCGTCGAGAAGCGGGCGAGCATCGGGGTGGTCTTGCCGACGCCGTTGAACATGTCGGCCTTCGTGTACTGCGAGACGTCCTCGGTGACCTCGAAGAAGCCGTGCGCGCCGGAGCCCTTGGCGTGGACGACGCGCTCCGGCACGCGCTCGCGGTTGAACTGCGCCATCTTCTGGATCAGGTAGTGGTCCTGCAGCAGGATCGGGCCGTCGGGCCCGACGGTCAGCGAGTGCGAATCGCTCGGCGCCGGGATCCCGGCATCGGTCGTGGTTGGTGGTGGCGTCTTGTCGCTCATGCGACTCCCCTCGATCGAAGTTCGTCACGACGACGTACCCGAACGTCCGCTCGGGAATCAGTGGGGGCGGTGCGGAGCGCACATGGCCGGGCCGTGCGTGGT
Source organism: uncultured Actinomycetes bacterium (assembly GCA_963780585.1). Lineage (GTDB taxonomy): Bacteria > Actinomycetota > Thermoleophilia > Solirubrobacterales > Solirubrobacteraceae > CADCVQ01. The sequence continues at coordinate 96,813 of CAWADD010000011.1, read as the reverse complement.
CGCTCGGCGGTTCGCGCGGGCGCCGGGCGCCGGCGAACGGCGTCGATGAAGAAGGGGGCGCCGACCGCCTGGCTGCCATGCGCGTGAACGAGCGACGCATCGAGCGCGCCGCGCCGCAGATCCGTCGCTGGTTCATCACATGCGCCAACGAGCGTCGAATCAACCACGCCCAGCCGGCGATCCGTCGCTCCTTCACGCGGTCCCGCACGCGTTCGACTGTCCCCTCATCGATGCAGTTCGGGTACGCCCACGCGCCGGCTCGACCCACGCGACGGCTCGATCCTGTAGGACGCCCAAGCGCGCCCTCAGCCCGAGCGCGCGACCGCGATCTGCAGCTCGCGGCCGTCGATGCTGGCGGCCGCGCCGCTGCCGTTGGCCCCGTAGCGCACGTCGACGGCGAGCACCTCGCCGCTGAGGTAGTCCTCATGCGCGCGCGCCGCCTCGAGCAGCGTCTCGTCGCCGGCGAGAGTCAGCACGATGCGGTCGGCGACCTGGAGGCCGGCGTCGCGGCGCGCGAGCTGGACGGCGTGCACGATCTCGCGCACGAGCCCCTCGCGGCGCAGCTCGTCGTCGATCGAGAGCTCGAGCGCGACCGCGTGCGAGCCCTCGCGCTCGAGCTGGTAGTCCTGCAACGGCGCCAGCGCGAGCAGCAGGTCGTCGGGGCCCAGCGTGTGGTCGTGACCGTCGATGAAGACCCCGACGGGGCGGCCGTCGCGCAGCGCCTCGGCGACGTGCCCGGGGTCGAGCGCCGCGATCGCCTCGGCGACCGCGGGCATCGCCTTGCCGAAGCGCGGACCGAGCGTGCGGTAGTTCGGCTTGAGCGTGTAGGAGCCGAGCTCGTCGGCTTGGGACACGAAGCGCACCTGCTTGACGTTGAGCTCCTCGCGCACGACCTCACGGAGGCGCTCGATCGCCGCGCGCTCGCGGCCGTCGGCGACGACGACGACCTCGTGCAGCGGCTGGCGCACCTTGATCTTCGCGGCGCCGCGCGCGGCGAGCCCGAGGCGCACCGTCTCGCGTGCGATCGCCATCGCCTGCTCGAGCGCCTCGTCGCGCTCGCCGGGCTGCGGCCAGTCGGTCAGGTGCACGCTTGGCTCGCTGCCGTCGAGGTTGTCGTAGATCTCGTCGGCGATGAACGGCGTGTAGGGCGCGAGCAGCTGGGTGACCGTCACGAGGCTGTCGCGCAGCGTCTCGAGCGCGACCGCGTCGCCGTCCCAGAAGCGCGCGCGCGAGCGGCGCACGTACCAGTTCGAGAGATCGTCGACGAAGTCGGCGATCGCGCGGCCGCCGGTCGTCGCGTCGTAGTTCTCGAGGCGGTCGGTCACGATCTCGACGGTCGCGGCCAGGCGCGACCGGATCCAGCGGTCGAGGTCGGTCTCAGCGCCGGACTGGCCCGGCTCGTAGAGCGTCGCGACGCGGTACGTGTTCCACAGCTGGCGCAGGAACAGCCGCACGCCCTCGCCGATCGCCTCGGGCGAGAAGAGGTAGCCGTCCCACGGCTGCTTGGAGGTGAAGAAGTACCAGCGCAGCGCATCGGCGCCGAAGCGGTCGATGATCTCGTTGGGGCCGACGACGTTGCCCTTGGACTTCGACATCTTCTGACCCTCGGCGTCGAGGATCAGGCCCAGGCAGACGACGTTGCGGTACGGGACGTCGGGCCCGCGCAGCAGCGCCGAGACGCCGAGCAGCGAGTAGAACCAGCCGCGCGTCTGGTCGAGCGCCTCGCAGATGAAGTCGGCCGGGTAGCTCTCGTCGAGCGCCAGCTCGCCGGCGAACGGCTCGTGGCGCTGGGCGAACGGCATCGCTCCGGAGTCGAACCAGACGTCGATCACCTCCGGCACCCGCGTCGCGGTCGTGCCGCACTCCTCGCAGGCGAACGTCACCTCGTCGCAGTACGGGCGGTGCGGATCCTCGAGCCGCACGCCGGAGCGCTGCTCGAGGTCATCGAACGAGCCGACGACGGTGACATGGCCCTGCTCGCAGCGCCAGACGGGCAGCGGCGTGCCCCAGTAGCGCTCGCGCGAAAGCGCCCAGTCGACGTTGTTCTCCAGCCAGCGCCCGAAGCGCCCCTGCTTGATGTGCTCGGGGTACCAGCTGATCTGCTCGTTGGCGGCGAGCAGCTCGTCGCGGATCCGCGAGGTCGCGATGTACCACGACGGCTTGGCGTAGTAGAGCAGCGGCGTCGCGCAGCGCCAGCAGTGCGGGTAGGAGTGCTCGTAGGGCTCGGCGCGCAGCAGCCGGCCGCGGGCGCGCAGGTCCTCGACGAGATCCTCGTCGGCGTCCTTGACGAAGCGCCCGGCGTAGGCGCCGATCCGCTCGTCGTACGTGCCGTCGGCGCGCACCGGGTTGACGACGTTCAGCCCGTACTGGGCGCCGAGCCGGAAGTCGTCCTCGCCGAACGCGATCGCGGTGTGCACGAGGCCGGTGCCGTCGTCGGCCGTGACGAAGTCGGCGAGCAGGACGGTGTGGCCGCGCTCGCCGTACTCGTCGGCGCCGAGGTAGGGAAAGGGCGGCTCGTAGCGCACCCCGTCGAGCGCGGCGCCCGGGAAGCGCTCGAGGATCCGCACGCCCTCGCGGTCGCCGAGGACCTTCTCGATCAGCGCCTCGGCGAGCACCACCGGCGCCTCCAGCGCACCCGTCTTGGCGCGCACGTAGACGAGCTCGGGGTCGACCGCGACGGCGGCGTTGGAGACGAGCGTCCAGGGCGTCGTCGTCCAGACGAGCAGCTCGTCGCCGGCCTGCACCGGCCCGCCGTCCTGCGCGACGCGCAAGCGCACGTAGACGGAGGGATCGATGACGTCCTCGTAGCCGAGCGCGACCTCGTGGCTGGACAGCGCCGTGCCGCAGCGCGGGCAGTAGGGGACGACCTTGTGGCCCTCGTAGAGCATGCCCTTGTCGGCGATCTGCTTCAACGACCACCAGACCGACTCGATGTACGTGGCGTCGAGCGTGCGGTAGGCGTTGTCGAGGTCCAGCCAGAATCCGATCCGCTCGGTCAGGGCATTCCAGTCCTCGAGGAACGCGAGCACCGACTCGCGGCACTTCGCGTTGAACTCGGCGATCCCGAACTGCTCGATCTGCTCCTTGCGCGTGATCCCGAGCTGCTTCTCGACGGCAATCTCGACGGGCAGCCCGTGGCAGTCCCAGCCGCCGCGCCGCTCGACGTAGCGCCCGCGCATCGTGCGGTAGCGGGGGAAGATGTCCTTGAAGGCGCGGCTCAGGACGTGGTGCACGCCGGGCGGCCCGTTCGCCGTCGGCGGACCCTCCCAGAAGACCCACGGCTCGGCACCCTCGCGGCGGCGCAGCGACTCCGCGAAGACGTCGCGCTCACGCCAGCGCTCGAGGACCTGCTCCTCGAGCTTCGGGAACGACACCTGCGCGTCGACGGGCCGCTTCGCCATAGGCTCAGTGTAGGTCTCAGGACCGGGAGGCCCTGACGGAGCGGCGGTCGTGGCTGACGCCGCACGCGGGAGGGGTGACAGTGCGAGGGCACGGCCCCCTCCCGCGGGTGGCGTCAGGCGCGAGCGCAGCCCGTCAGGCCGCGAGCTTGCGGCAGATGTGCGCGAGCGACCGCTTCTCGGCCTCGTCGAGGACCGCGAAGGTCTGCGCGACGCGCTCGCTGTGCTCGGGAAAGAGGCGGTCGACGATCTCCGTTCCAGCGCTCGTGATCGCGACGCTCGCCGCGCGCCGGTCACTCGCCAGGCGCTGGCGGTGCACGAGCCCGCGGCTCTCGAGCGTCGTCACGACCTCGGTCGCGTTCGCCTTCGACGTGCGCAGGCGGGCGCGCAGCACGCGCAGCTCGAGCTCGCCGCCGGCGGTCGTGAGGATCACGAGGACGGAGAACCCCGTCGCCGACAGGCCTTCGCGCTCGAGGTCAGCGCTAAGCCTGCGGCGAACCGACGCCTCCGCACGCAGGAGCAAATCGAGGGCGCGATGTGCGAGCGGATCGCCGGGGACGAGGGTCATCCTGACGCCGGACCGTAGCGGCAGCACCGGACGCCGCAGAGGTCACGACACGCGCGATCGGCGCGATCGCGCGGGCCCCCGATCGACGGCCGCGCCGAGCACCGCCCAGCGCCCGCTCGGCCGCGAGCGCGCCGAGCGCCGGCAGCGCCAGACGGCCGATCTCGCGGTCGAGGGGAGATCGAACCATGCGGCGGACTCTACGATCCGGCCGTGAGCTCGATCCCGCGCGCCACGCTCGTCCGGTCGGGCCTGCCCGTCGTGCTCTGCCTGCTCGCGCTCGCCGGCTGCACGAACGAGCCCGACCCGGTGCCCGACGCCTGCATCGGAGAGCCGGCGGCGATGCTCGCGGCGCTCGATGCCGCACCGGCGGCGGTCATGCTCGCGGACGGCACGCGGCTGTCGCGCTGCATCAGCCGCGCGCGGACGGACGGCGAGCTGCAGTCGCTCGGGGTCTCGTTCACGCGCCTCGCCGACACGCTGCGAGCGCGGGCCGCGAGCGATCCTGCCGGTGCGCTGCGGCTCGGCTACCTGGCGGGCTCCGTGCGCGCCGGCGCGAGCGGGGCGACGAGCGGCGTCGCGACGCAGCTCGCGCGGCGCATCGAGCAGCTCGCGACGCTGCCGGCCGACGCCGTCGCCGCCAGCGCAGCCGCCTTCCGACGCGGGCTGCGCGCCGGCCAGGCGAGCGGATGAAGCTTCGCCTGTACCACCACCGCGACGGCGCGCGGATCGCCTATCGCGAGGCGGGCGTCGGCCCAGGCCTGTGCCTGCTGCACAGCGGCGCGCTGTCGCACCGCGAGTTCGCGCCGATCGTCGAGCACCTGACCGATCGCTTCCGGCTCGTGCTGCCCGACCTGCCGCTGCACGGCGACTCGGAGGACCGCCCCCGCCACCCGTACACGCTGGACTGGCTGGCGGAGGTGATGTCCGCCTTCTGCCGCGAGACGTGCGGTCCGCATCCGCTCGTCGGCGGCCACGGTGCCGGAGCGGAGATCCTGCTGCGCGGCGCGGTCACCGGGCAGCTCGCCCCGGCGCGGATCGTGCTGATGCCCAACCGCCTGCACCGCCCGCCGATGCGCTCGCGGATGCCGGTGCCGCTGCGCACGATCGCGCCCGTGGCCGCCCTGCCGGGGCTCGACCGGGCCGCCTCGCGGCTCGTCCGGCTCGCCTACCGGCCCGAGCACGCGATGAAGCTCACCGCGCGCGGCAACCCCGCCGCGCGCGACCTGCTGCGCCATGCGACGGCCGACGTCGCCGGCAACGCGAACCTCGCGCGCTCGTGGTCGCGCTGGGTGCGGCGCTGGCCGACCGGTGCGCAGACCGAGCTGCTCGAGGCCTACCCGCGACTCGAGGCGCCCGTGCTGCTGCTGTGGGCCGACCGCGATCGCTACCACCCGCTCGCCGGCGCCGAGGAGGCGCTCGACCTGCTGCCCGACGGCCAGCTGCGCGTGCTGCCCGGCACGGGCTTCCTGATCGCCTACGACGACCCCGTCGGCGTCGCGCGCGAGCTGACGGCGTTCTGCGGCTAGGAAGCTGGTTGGCGGCGCGGCCGGGGTGGTCGTGGTCGGTCTGAACGCTCGTCTGGGCGCCGCCGCTCGCGCACGGCGGCGATGAAGGAGTGATCGACCCGAGCGCTTGCGATCCATTGCGGCGTTGCGGTGCGGACCCGTCCTGCCTTGTGCGCCTGATCGCCGCACAAGGCAGGACACGACGCCCCGACGCCGCCCAACTCAACGGCAGACCCCCGAAACCCTCCGATTCCTCACACCGGCTGAGAAGATGAACGAACTGCTGATGCGTTGACCGCCTGAGCCCGCCGGGGTCAAAGCGACACGCTCGCGCAACCCAGCGGCAATGCCGCGCGCCGCCCACGCCGCGGCACCCCTCCCTCATCGATGCCGTTCCCCGTGGCGCCCGCGCACCCCACTCGCCACGCGCGGCACGCCACCCCCCGCCCAGGCGATTCCCCCGGGTGGGCGCCGTCGCGTCAGCTACGTGCGGGGCGAGAAGCGATCGACGAGCAGGCGCTGACCGACCTCGAGCGTCGGCAGCATCGACTCGGTCGGGATCACGTAGGGCTTGGCCGCGAAGCCTGGATCGCGAGCGCGAAGAAGATCGCCGTCGCCGCGACGCGACGTGATCCGCGCAGGGTGCGAGGTGTGCGCGCGCTAGGCGGCCGAGCCGCGCGCCATCTTGCGCAGGTCCATCGCCGCGTCGAACGTCGCCTCGTCGACGCCCTGCTCGAGCGCGACCTCGCGCAGCAGGCGACCGGACGAGGCGGCCTCCTTGACGATCGCGCCCGCCTTGTCGTAGCCGATGTACGGGTTCAGCGCGGTCGCGGCAGCAAGCGTCGACTCCGACGAGCGCCGGCAGCCGTCGAGGTTGGCCTCGATCCCCGAGACGCACTTGTCGGCGAACAGCTGGCTCGCCGTCGACAGCAGGTTGATCGAGGCGAGCAGGTTGCGCGCGATCAGCGGGATGCGGACGTTGAGCTCGAAGTTGCCCTGCAGACCGCCGACGGTGATCGCCACGTCGTTGCCGATCACCTGGGCGCCGACCTGCATGACGACCTCGGGGATCACCGGGTTGACCTTGCCAGGCATGATCGACGAGCCCTTCTGCAGTTCGGGCAGGAAGATCTCGCCGATCCCCGCGCGCGGGCCGGAGCCCATCAGCGCGAGATCCTGGGCGATCTTGATCAGCGAGACGGCGACGACCTTCAGCGCGCCGGACAGCTCGACGAGCGCGTCGCGGTTGGCCTGGGCCTCGAACGGGTCCTCGGGCGGCGAGATCTGCAGGCCGCTGGTCTCGCTCAGGCGCGCGCGGATGCGCTCGGCGAACTCCGGGTGCGTGTTGAGCCCGTTGCCGACCGCGGTCCCCCCGAGCGGGATCTGGGCGACCTGCGGCAGCGCGTTGCGCACGCGCCGCGCGCCGAGGCGCATCTGCGCGGCGTAGCCGGCGAACTCCTGGCCGAGCGTCACCGGCACGGCATCCATCAGGTGCGTGCGGCCGGACTTCACGACGTCCTCGAACTCGGCTGCCTTGACGGCGAAGGCGGCCTCGAGGTGCTCGAGCGCCGGCAGCAGCGCGTTCGTCGCCTCGTCGAGCGCCGCGAGATGCACGGCGCTCGGGAAGACGTCGTTGGACGACTGGCCCATGTTGACGTGGTCGTTGGGATGCACCCCGTCGCCGGCGAGGCTCGCGATGACCTCGTTGGCGTTCATGTTCGTCGAGGTCCCCGAGCCGGTCTGGAAGACGTCGATCGGGAACTGGTCGTCGTACCCGCCGGCCGCGATCGCCTCGGCTCCGGCGGCGATCCGCTCGGCGAGCTCGGAATCGAGCTTGCCGAGCTGAGCGTTGACGCGCGCGGCGGCGCCCTTGATCGCGGCCAGCCAGCGCACGACGCTGACCGGCACGCGCTCGCCGGAGACGGGGAAGTTCTCGACCGCCTTGGCCGTCTCGCCGCCCCACAGCTTGACGTCAGCCACGCTCATCTCGGTCCTCCAACGTCGTCGGTCACCATGGCTCCAACGCTATCGGGCCGCAGCCCGCGTGGCGTGGCCGTGGGCCTGGGACGCGGCGGTGGGCTAGCCGCCGTCGGCCGCGGCCTGCGCCGCGAAGCGGCCGCTGACGACCTCGACGGACGGCTTGGCCGCGTAGCGCAGGTCGAACAGGCCCTTCTGGTTGACCCCGCGCAGGAGCTTGATGTCGGGCACCTGGCGCTTGATCGAGCCGCCGTAGAACGTCGGCGCGACGGCGAAGTCGCGCAGGTTCCAGACGAGCGCGCCGGCGAGGTTCGGGATGTTCGCGTACGTCGACAGGTGGACGTCGAGCAGGTGCGACTGGAAGGCGTAGCCGCCGGGCGCGGTCGTCTCGTTGCGACCGTTGGCCTCGGCGCCGAACTCGGTCACCGCGATGACCTTGTTCGGGAAGATGTCGCGCAGCCGCTTCAGGCGCGCGCGGATCAGGGCGCGCAGCTCCGATGCCGGCGCGTGCGTCTCCTCGTACCAGCCGATGTAGTTCGTCCAGCCGATCATGTCGATGTTGCTGTAGATCTGCGACGTCTGCTTCGGCGGATGGGCGCCCCAGATGTCGAGCGCGGTCGGACGGCCGGGGTCGACGCGCTTGAGCTCCTCGGCCATCGCGTCGACGTATGGGATCTGGCCCTCGGGATGGCCGCCGCCGGCGACTTCGTTGGCGAGGTTCCAGGTGATGATCGACGGGTGCAGCTGGTCGTTGCGGACCGTCGTGCGAGCACGCTCCTTGGCGACCTTGGCGCGATGCGCGCCGCGCGACGTCCAGGAGCCCGGAGCGTCGGTCGGCCCGATTCCCTGCCAGATCATGATTCCGGCGGCGTCGAGGCGCTCGAGCAGGCCTGCGTCGAGCGGGTGCTGTGAGCGCGTCGCGTTGGCGTCGATCATCCGTAACTGGGTGACGATGCGGTCCTGGTCGGCGGGGCGCAGCCCGTCGCCGCGGCCGAAGACGTCCTCGTGGATCGACGCCCCGCGCATCCGGACCGGCGAGCCGTTGAGCAGCAGCTCCGGGCCGCGCGTGGCGACCTCGCGCAGCCCGACGCGAGCGCGGTACGTGGCCTCGCCGGGAACCTCGAGCGCGAGATCCCACATGTTCGGCGTCTGCGGCGACCACAGCTTTGGCTCCTCGATCCGCACCGCTGTCTGGAGCACCTCGGTGCCCTCCTTTGCGATCGGCTCCGCGGGGAAGTCGAACTCGACCTTGCGATCGCCGTTCGTCAGCGAGCCGTGAACGCCGATCGCGCGTGGTGCGCCGTTGTTGTGCACGTGGACACCGAGATCGACGACCGCCGAGCCTCCGATCAGCCGCGCGCGGACCGTCGGGTACAGCATCTCGCTGTCGCCGATCCGGCGGATGCTGACGCCGCGGTTAATGCCGCCGAAGTTGAACCACAGGCGGTGCCAGCCGTCGCGCTTCATCGCGGTCGGTCCGCGCCAGTCGGCCCGCACGACGAGGTCATGTCGCACGCCGGCCTTGAGGTGCACGCGCACGTCGAACGGCAGGTACTCGCCCTTGTGCTCGGCGACCCGCTCGCCGTCGATGAAGATCTGCGCCTTGTGGTTGATCGACTCGAAGCGCAGCGCGTAGTTGCCGTCGGTCGGCACGTCGACGTGGGTGCGGTACCAGCCGATCGTCCCGCGGAAGATCCGAATCCCGCGGATGCCGCTGATCTTCGTGGCGTCCGGCACGAACGGGACGCGCACGAGCGCGCCGCCGAAAGCACCGGTCTGGTAGCCCTTGTCGAGCCCCGCGTCGTCGGGATCGCGCCGGAACCGCCACAGGCCGTTGAGCTGCACGCGATCCCCCGGTCCGGCGTAGATCGTCGGCTCGCCGCCGTGGGGAGCGAGCACGACCGGGGTGAGGGCGGCGTCGGACTCGGCCGAGGAGACGAGCACGAGCACGGTCACGAGCACGGCGAGGGCGGCGCAGGCACCGCCGATCATCACCCGCATCATCAGCCTCGTCACCCGACCCCGTTCACGTCGTTCATCTCGAAATCCCCCGGCCGCGGTGCATACGGTGAGCTATGCGGCCACGGTCATCTGTGCCGGCGTTGAACGCGACGACTGGCAGAATGTAGCGTCCCGGATCGGGTTGCACGCCACCTCGAGCGCCACTTCAGGCGCCCGACTCAGTCTGCGGGCAGCGCCACGTACTTCGTCTCGAGGTACTCCGCGATCCCCTCCGGGCCGCCCTCACGGCCGATTCCCGAGTGCTTGACGCCGCCGAACGGCGCCCCCGCGTTGGAGACGAGACCCTGGTTGAGCCCGACCATGCCGGTCTCGATCCGCTCGACGACGCGCAGCGCGCGGTTGATGTCCGCGGTGTAGAGATAGGCGACGAGGCCGAACTCCGTGTCGTTGGCCGCCGCGATCGCCTCCTGTTCCGAGGAGAACGCCTTGACGGGCGCCACGGGACCGAAGATCTCCTCCTTCAGCAGCCTGGCGTCGTCGGAGACGTCGACGAGCACGGTCGGCTTGTAGAAGTGCCCGGGGCCCTCGACGCGCTCGCCGCCGCACAGGACCCGCGCGCCCTTCGCGACGGCGTCGCGGACGAGCTCGTCGACCTTCTGCAGCTGGTCTGCGTCGATCAGCGGACCGACCTCGACGCCGTCCTCGGTGCCGCGCCCGATCTTCAGCGCGCCCATCCTCGCGGCGAGCTTGTCGGCGAACTCCGCGGCGACCGGCTGCGCGACGTGGAAGCGGTTGGCGGCCGTGCAGGCCTCGCCGATGTTGCGCATCTTGGCGATCATCGCCCCGTCGACCGCGTCGTCGACGTCGGCGTCCTCGAAGACGACGAACGGTGCGTTGCCGCCAAGCTCCATCGAGACGCGCAGGACCTGGTCGGCGGCCTGCGCGATCAGCGTGCGGCCGACCTCGGTCGAGCCCGTGAACGACAGCTTGCGAGTGCGCCGGTCGCGGATCAGGGGCTCCATCACGGCGCCCGACGAGCGCGCGGTCACGACGTTGAGCACGCCCGCCGGCAGCCCAACCTGCTCGAGGATGCGCGCCAGCATGAGCATCGACAGCGGCGTCAGCTTGGCCGGTTTGACGACCATCGTGCAGCCTGCCGCGATCGCCGGACCGATCTTGCGCGTGCCCATCGCGAGCGGGAAGTTCCACGGCGTGATCAGCACGCAGGGCCCGACCGGCTGGTCGAAGGTGAGCAGCCGGCCGCCGCCGGCCTCGTGGCGCGTGAAGCGCCCGTTGATGCGCACCGCCTCCTCGGCGTACCAGCGCAGGAAGCTCGCCCCGTACGTGATCTCGGCCTTGGACTCCGCCAGCGGCTTGCCCATCTCGAGCGTCATCAGCAGCGCAAGCTCGTCGGCGCGCTCGACGATCGCCTCGTAGGCGCGCCGCAGGATGTCGCTGCGCTCGCGTGGAGCGCTGTCGCGCCAGGCGCCACGGCCGGCGTCGTGCGCGGCGGCGAGCGCCGCGAGGGCGTCGTCGGGGGTGGCGTCGGCGATCTGGGCCAGCGTCTCGCCCGTCGCCGGGTCCTCGACGGCGAACGTCTCACCGCCGCTGCCGTCGCGCCAGCGCCCGGCGATGTACAGCTGCTTGGGGACGGCGGCGAGCACGGCCTGCTCGTCGGCGCGAACCCGATCCGGAGGGCTCGATGCGGTCATGGTCGTCAGAGTAGGGCCGTAGGCTGAATCCGCACGCATGCGAGGTACCCACCTGTCCAGCGGCCACACCGCACGCCTCGCCGCCGCGCCGGGACGGGCGAGCCGACGCGTCGCCGCGCTCGGCGCCCTACTGGCGCTGCTGGCGCTGCTCGCGACCGCACCGGCGCACGCCGCGTCGCGGCTCGTCGTCAGCGGCGCCGGCTTCGGTCACGGGGTCGGCATGAGTCAGTACGGGGCGTTCGGATTCGCCCGCAACGGCGCCGATCACGCCTCGATCCTCGCCCACTACTACGCGGGCACGGAGCTGACGACGCTAGACGGCACCGCGCAGGTGCGGGTGCTGCTGAAGACCGCCGGGCGGATCCTCTTCACGAAGGCCGCCGGCGTGGTCGGCGGCCGGCGGCTGGATCCCGCGCAGCGCTACGTCGCGACGCGCGGGCTGAGCGGCATCATCGCGCTGCGCAGCTCGACGGGCCGCGAGCTCGGGACCTACAGGGCGCCGCTGGCGATCACCGGCACGGCGGGCGGCATCCGGCTCTTCGGGCGCAGCGGCAACGCCGTCAAGGACGGGCGCTACCGCGGCAACCTCGAGGTCTCACCATCGCCGCTCGGTGGCGTGACGGCGATCAACGCGGTCGGCCTCGAGGACTACGTGCGCGGCGTCGTCGCCGGCGAGATGCCCTCGACCTGGCCGGCGCAGGCGCTGCGCGCCCAGGCGATCGCCGCGCGCACGTACGCGATCTCGACGAGCAAGGAGGGCGACGGCTTCGACCAGTACGCCGACACGCGGTCGCAGGTCTACAACGGGATCGGCGGCGAGACCAGAGCCACCGACGAGGCCGTCGCCGCGACCGCGGGCAACGTCGTGACGTTCGCGGGCAAGCCGGTCGTGACGTACTACTTCTCGACGTCGGGCGGACGCACCGAGAACATCGAGAACGTGTTCCTGGGCGCCGAACCGGAGCCGTACCTGACGTCGGTCGACGATCCCTTCGACGACGCATCGCCGCGCCATCGCTGGACGCGGCGGATGAGCCTCGCCACGGCGCAGCGCCGCCTCGGCGCGCTCGTCAAGGGCACGCTCCTGCAGATCCGCGTGCTGAAGCGCGGCGCGTCGCCGCGCGTCGTCCGTGCGGAGGTCGTCGGTAGCGGCGGGCGCGCGGCGGTCAGCGGGCCGACGCTGCGGCGCAAGCTCGGCCTGTACGACACCTGGGCGCGCTTCACGGTGATCACCCCCGGCGCGACGCGCGGCGACGGCAACGCCCCGCAGCCGCCCGCGCCGCCACAACCGCTCGCGGAGCCCGCGACCGGCGGCGCCGTTCCGGCGGTCGGGGAGCCGCCGGCGAGGGGGTAACTCGCGGCGCCGACGTGGGCGCCGACGCGAGCGAACGGCATCTCTGAGGAGTGCGACCGCCCTCGCGACTGGCTCCCTTCCTTCATCGATGCCGGTCGGCGAGCGTCCGCGCGACCACCACGCCCGGACGGAGCGCCAGCGCCGCGCGCGCCGGCTCGCCCCCTACGCGCGGTCGTAGACGCGCGTGAGCTGCTCGGCGACGCAGACCGGCTTCAGCGCGCCTTCGCCCTCGAACGTGAGCTTCATCGTGATCTGGGCGCCGCCGAGGACGTCCTCGACGTCGAGCAGCGTCGCGCGCATGCGGATGCGGTTGCCGACCGGCAGCGGCGCCGGGAAGCGGACCTTGTTGAGGCCGTAGTTGACGGCGAACGCGAAGCCCTCGAACTGGACGATCTGCTTGGCGAAGCGCGGGTGCAGCGAGAGCGTGTAGTAGCCGTGCGCGATCGTGCCGCCGAACGGCGTCTGGCGCGCGCGCTCGGGATCGGTGTGGATCCACTGGTCGTCGCCGGTGACGGCGGCGAACGCGTCGACCTCGGCCTGCGTGACCTCGTGCCAGTCGCTGACGCCGAGCTCCTCGCCGACCTGCGCACGCATCTCCTCGAGGCCGGTGATCGTCCGCATGGCGTCGCAGCATAGCCTTCGCGATGTGGCCGCCCCGTTGCTCGCCGTCGACGCGCCCTCGCTGCTGTACCGCGCGTTCTTCGCGCTGCCGCAGAGCATCACCGACGACGACGGCCAGCCCGTCAACGCGCTGCTCGGGATGACGAACCTGATCCTCTTCGTCGTCGAACGCCACAGCCCGCGGGCGGTCATCCTGTGCTGGGGCGCGGAGGCGGCGGAGTACCGCACCGAGGCCTTCCCGGCCTACCACGCCGACCGCCCGCCGATGCCCGCCGAGCTCGAGCGCCAATGGCGCGACGCGCGCGCGTTCTTCGACGCGTTCGGCTGGCGCAGCGTGTCGGTCGACGAGCTCGAGGCCGACGACCTGCTCGGCTCGCTGGCACTGATCGAGGCGGGCGCTGGCGGCGAGGCGCTCCTCTTCACCGGCGATCGCGACATGTTCCAGTGCGTCACCGATGCCGTCACGGTGCTGTTCCCGCGCGGCGGCAAGGACGGGCCGGAGGTCGTCGACCCGGCCGGCGTGCGCGAGCGCTACGGCATCGAGCCCGCGCAGGTCCCGGACTTCATCGCGCTGCGCGGCGACCCGTCCGACGGCCTGCCGGGCGCGAAGGGGATCGGCGCGAAGACCGCGCGCGACCTGCTGCGCGCGCACGGCACGCTCGAAGGCGTGATCGCGGCCGCATCGAAACCGGGCACGATGACCCCGCGACAGGCGGGCGCGCTGACCGGCGACGTCGATGCGCTGCTGGCGTTCAAGGACATCGCGACGCTGCGCCGGGTCGAGCTCGAGCGGCCCGCGGACGCGCCGCTGGATCCCGTCGGCGCCGCCGCAGCGGCTCGCGAGCGTGGAATGCGACGCCTCGCCGAGCGGCTCGGACATTAGTCCACGTTGCGCGTAACGACGGCTCGAAGTGGGTGCTGTTCGGCCGGATTCCGGCATCATGTCGTCGCAGTGCGCCTCCTCTCCGCCCTCGTGGTGGTGCTCGCGCTCGCCTTCGTGTCGCCGCACGTCGCGTGGGCCGCAGAGCCACCTGGTCCCGTCACGCTCTCACAGGGCTGGTCGTTCGCGCCCGACGCCGCCGACGGCGGCATAGCGGAGGGCTGGCAGACCGGGCAGCGCGGCAGCAGCTGGGAGCCGGTGACGATTCCGCACGTCGCCGACGGGCGCACCGAGCCGCAGCTCTTCTACGGCTCCGTCGGCTGGTACCGGCTCATCTTCACCGGTCCGCAGATCGCCGCCGGCATGAACTGGGCCGTGCGCTTCGAGCAGGTGCGGCGCTATGCGCGCGTCTGGCTCAACGGCCGCGAGCTCGGCGCGCACCGCGATCCCTACAACGCGTTCGAGCTGCCGGCGCGCGGCTTGCGCGAGGGCGCACCGAACATCCTCGTCGTCCGCGCCGACTACCGCCGCAGCCGCGCGCTGCGCGAGGGATGGTGGAACTGGGGCGGGATCACGCGCCAGGTCTCGCTCGTCGCGCGGGGCCCGGTCGTCATGAAGGACGGCGGCCTGCTGCCGCGGCGCTCCTGCGTGAAGTCGCGCTGCAGCTGGAACGTGCTCGCCGACGGATGGCTGGAGAACCACAGCGGCAAGATCCAGCAGCCCGCGATCAGCGTCCGGCTGCTGGCGCCCGACGGCAGCGTCTCGCAGGGCAGCCTGTCGCCGCGCGCGTTGCGCCCCGGTGAGCGCATGCGGGTGCGCTTCGCGATCCCCGTGCGCGGGGCGCCGAAGCTCTGGGCGCCCGAGCACCCGGACCTCTACGGGGCGCGGATCTCGACGATCGTCGGCGGGCGCGTCACGCAGGTCGACCGCCGCAACGTCGGCCTGCGGACCGTCGACGTCGTCGGCGGGATGCTGCGCCTCAACGGCCGCGTGCTGAAGCTGCGCGGGGCCTCGATCCAGGAGGACATGCCCGGTCGCGGGCCGGCGCTGACGGACGCCGACATCGACAACATCATGGACGGCCTCAAGGCGCTCGGCGTGAACATCACGCGCGCCCACTACCTGCTCGATCCGCGGCTGCTCGACCGGCTCGACCGGGAGGGCATCCTGCTCTGGAACCAGGCGCCGGTCTATCACCGCGACAAGCAGCTGCGGACGCCGGGCCAGCGGTCGCACGAGCTGTCCGTCCTGCGCGCGACGATCCTCGCCGCGCGCAACCACCCCGCGGTGATCACGCACTCGGTCGCCAACGAGCTGACGGTCGTGCCCGACCGGCGTCGAACCTCGAAGGTCTGGATGACGAACGCGGCCAAGCTCGCGCGCGATCTCGATCCGACGGTGCCCGTCTCGATCGACGTCCTCTCCTATCCGGGGATCCCGCGCCAGAAGACGTACGACGCCTTCGACGTGCTCGGCATCAACTCGTACTACGGCTGGTACGACGGCAAGGCGGATCGCTCGACGGCCGACTTCGACGACCTCAAGCCGTACCTGCGCGCGATGCACGACAAGTACCCGGGCAAGGCCCTCGTGATGACGGAGTTCGGCGCCGAGGCGACCGAGCCGGGGCCGGCCAGCGTCAAGCAGACGTACGGGTTCCAGACGCTCTACCTGATGCGCAACCTGCAGATCGTCGACGGTCTCGGCTTCATGGGCGGCGCGATCTACTGGACCGCGCGCGAGTTCGCCGTCAAGCCCGCCTGGGACGGCGGCGCGCATCCGACCGAACGCGATTCGATCCACAACAAGGGCCTGATCTCCTACGACGGCAAGGTCAAGCCCGCCTTCGCCGTCGCGCGCCAGGCCTTCAGGTCGACCTCGCTGTACCGCGAGGATCCGGCCGCGGTCGCGCGCGCCAGCCTCTCCAACGGCGGCCCGATCATCCTGCGCGCGATCCTCTTCATCGGCGTGCTCGGCTTCATCCTCGTGCTGCTCGCCGTCGACGCGGTCTGCCTGCGCGACATCTGGCGCGCGCTGCGCCCGCAGCGCCACGAGGGCGAGGTCGTCGAGCTGCCGGCCCGGCGCGTGGCGTAGTCGCGCCCTAGGGCGTGAACTTCACCGTCATCACGTCGCCGTCGCGCATCGCGTAGTCGCGCCCTTCGAGGCGCAGCGTGCCGCGGTCGCGGGCGCCCGCGTAGCCGCCGCAGTCGACGAGCTCCTTCCAGCCGACGACCTCCGCGCGGACGAAGCCGCGCTGGATGTCGGAGTGGATCTGCCCGGCGGCGTGCCACGCGGTCAGCCCGCGCCTGAGATGCCACGACTGGGCGGGCTTGTCCTCGCCGGCGGTGAAGAACGCGACCAGCTCGAGCAGCGCGAACGCCCCGCCGACGACGCGCTGGAGGCTCGACTCGGCGATCCCGAGGTCGGCGCGCATCGCGGCGGCGTCGCCGGCCTCGAGCTCGGCGAGCTCGGCCTCGATCCGGCTCGAGACCGCGACCGCGCGCGCGCCCTGCGCGGCGGCGTGCTCGGCGATCGCCGGCGGCACGGCGTCGTCGCCCTCGTCGACGTTGGCGACGAACAGCACCGGCTTGGCGGTCAGCGGTCCGAGGTCGCGCAGCGCGTACGGCGCGTCGACGGGCGGCGGCACCGAGCGCGCCGGCTTGCCCGCATGCAGCGCCGCGATCAGCTCGCGCAGCCACGCCTCCTCGGCGATCGCGGCACGCTCGCCGCCGCGCGCGTCGCGCACGACGCGCGCGTGGCGGCGCTCGGCCTGCTCGAGGTCGGCGAAGATCAGCTCGGTCTCGACCGTCTCGATGTCGGCGAGCGCGTCGACGCGGCCCTCGGGATGGATGATCGAGTCGTCGTGGTGCGCCCGCACGACGTGGACGATCGCGTCGGTCTCGCGGATGTTCGCGAGGAAGCGGTTGCCGAGACCCTCGCCGTTGTGCGCCCCCGCGACGAGACCCGCGATGTCATGGAAGTCGATCGTGTCGGGCACGATGTTCGACGCGCGCACGGTCTGCGCAACGCGGTCGAGGCGCTCGTCCTCGACGGCCACGACGGCGATGTTCGGCTCGATCGTCGTGAACGGGTAGTTCGCGGCGTCGACGCCGGCCTGCGTGAGCGCGTTGAAGAGCGACGACTTGCCGGCGTTCGGCATCCCGACGATCCCGACCTTCAACGCTGCTGCTCCGGTCCGGCGCTGCCGACGAGCGTGCCGAGCAGGGCTCCGGCGGCGATGTCCGACGGGTAGTGCACGCCGAGGTAGACGCGCGACAGCGCCATCGCGGTGGCGGCGGCGTACAGCGGCTCGGCCGGCAGCAGCGCCGAGTAGGCGCGCGCGGCGGCGAACGACGACGATGCGTGCGCGGAGGGAAAGCTCAGCGACGTCGGCGTCGAGATCAGCGCCGGCAGCTTCTCGAGCTGCGGGCGGCGGCGGCGGACGACGGTCTTCAGCAGCGTGTTGAGCGCGTAGGCGAACAGCACCGAGCGCGTCGCGCGCAGCCAGCGCCGGCGGCGCGGCGCGTCGACCGCGGCCCCCGCGAGGCCGAGCGCGAGCCACACGGCCGCGTGCTCCCCGAGGCTCGAGAAGCGCCTGACCGAGAGCTCGACCGCCGGATCGTGGCCATGCTCGCGCAGCAGGCGGTAGATGCGCATGTCGACGACCGCGATCGCGCGCGCGAGCGGGCCGGCACGCAGCCGCGCGCGCAGCGAACGACGGGCCGCGGGATCGGCGGCGGGCGGCGCGGCGGCGGAGAGCACCGGATGACCTTAGCCACGCCGTGGGCCCCGGCCGCTGCGGTCGCGCGGCCCGGCGGCGTGCGGCGGGCCCAGAGTGGGCAGACTGGGCCGCGTGCGGCTCACCCTGATCGCCAATCCTCGGTCGGGGACGGCACCCGATCCAGCCGAGCTCGCGGCGCTGCTGGCCGCCGGCGGGGCGGTCGTCAGCTGCGTCTCGATCGAACGGATCGCCGACGAGCGCAGCGGACGACCCGAGGATGGGGCGCTCGACGCGCTGCGCGCGGAGGGCGACCCCGATCGGATCGTCGTCGCCGGAGGCGACGGGTCGATCGGCGCGGCGGCACTGTGCGCGTCCGGCCTCGGCGTCCCGCTCGCGGTCGTGCCGGTCGG
Source organism: uncultured Actinomycetes bacterium (assembly GCA_963780585.1). GTDB lineage: Bacteria > Actinomycetota > Thermoleophilia > Solirubrobacterales > Solirubrobacteraceae > CADCVQ01. The sequence goes on along the minus strand of CAWADD010000011.1, from coordinate 78,705 downwards.
AACCGCGAACGACTTCGCGCGCGCGAAGGAGCTCCCGCTCGAGCTCGGCGAGGCCTGCGCGCTCGCCGCCGACCCGCGCGCGGCGACGGCCCGCGCCGAGCTCGGCATGGCCGGCGCCAGGCCATTCGTCAACGCCGCCGCGGCGGGCCTGTCGGTCGACGCCGCGCGCGCCGCCAGCCGGCACAAGTCGCGCCTCGGACCGCTCGCCTACGCGCTCGGAGCGGTGCGCGCCGGGATCACCGCCAAGCCACTGCGCTGCGCGCTTGCGTGCGACGGCGAGCGGCGCTTCGCGGGCCGCGTGTGGCAGATCATCGTCGGCGTCACCGGGGCGTTCGGCGGCGGCAGCGAGATCGGCGCGACGCGGGCCGGCGACGGGCTGCTCGACGTCGCGATCGTCCCGGCCGGCTCACGCGTCGGGCTCGTGCGCCGTGCGCTCGGGATGCGCGCCGGCCGCCTGACCGAGCAGGACGACGTCGGCCACGAGCGCGGCGCCGTGGTCGAGCTGCGGATCAGCGGCAGCCCGACGTTCAACGTCGACGGCGAGACATGCCGCTGCGATCCCGCCCGCTTCACCCTGCACGAGGGCGGATTTCAGCTCGTGACGCGGCGATGAACAAGCGCTGGCCGGCGGCGATCGCGCTCGCGCTCGCCGCGCGCTACGCGAGCGACTCGCTGCGCCACCGCCGCGAGCAGGGCCAGGGCTACGAGCTGCGCGGCGAGGAGATCGAGGTCGGGTCCGATGCGTTCCTGCGCGCCACCGAGGCGATCACGGCGGCGCCGATCGCCCACGGCAACGAGATTGAGCTGCTAATCAACGGCGACGAGATCTTCCCCGCGATGATCGAGACGATGGCGAGCGCGCAGCGCTCGGTGAACTTCCTCACGTACGTCTACTGGAGCGGCGAGATCGCGGGCGAGATCGCCGCCGCGCTGTGCGAGCGCGCGACGTCGGGGGTGGAAGTCAACGTCCTGCTCGACGCGGTCGGCAGCGCGAAGATGGATCGCGGGCTGATCGACGAGATGGAGGACGCGGGCGTGACGTTCGCGTACTTCCGCCCGCCCAAGCTCTACGCGATCCGGCGGCTGAACAACCGCACGCACCGCAAGCTGCTGATCGTCGACGGGAAGGTCGGGATGACGGGCGGCGTCGGGATCGCCGACCAGTGGACGGGCAACGCGCAGGACCCCGACCACTGGCGCGACACGCACGTGCGCGTGCGCGGGCCGATCGTGCGCGGGCTGCAGGGCGCGTTCGCCGAGGACTGGCTTGAGGCAACCGGCGACGTCCTCGTCGGACCGGCGTACCTGCCCGACCTCGAGCGGGTCGCCGACGACGGGGCGATGCAGGTCGTTCGCTCCACGGCGACCGTCGGCGACACGAACATCGAGACGCTGTACTTCCTGGCGATCGCCTGCGCGCGGAAGAGCCTGCATCTGACGTCGGCCTACTTCGCGCCCCGCCCGGCGTTCGTCGAAGCGCTGGCCGAGGCCGCGCAGCGCGGCGTCGACGTGCGCGTGCTCGTCCCCGGGCCGTACATCGACAAGGCGTTCGTCCGCCAGGCGGGCCGCGCCGTCTACGAGCAGCTGATCGAGGGAGGGGTGCGGATCCACGAGTACTGCCCGACGATGATCCACGCCAAGACGCTCACGATCGACGGCGCGTGGTCATCCGTCGGCTCGGTGAACTTCGACAACCGCTCCTTCCAGCTGCAGGACGAGGTGACGCTGTGCGTCCGCTCGAATGCCTTCGCCGCCCAGCTCGACGCGCAGTTCGAGCGCGATCTCGGGCGCTCGGAGTGCATCGATCCGCAGCGCTGGCGCAAGCGCCCGCTCTACGCGCGCGCCGGCGAGGCCGTGACGAAGCTCGTGCGGCGCGAGCTGTAGCCGCGCCCTGCGGGCTAGCGCTCCGGCCCGAGCACGGGCGAGCGCCGCGCGAGCGCGGCGGCGACCTTGCGCGGAAGCAGGTCGAGCTGGGTGCGCCGGGTGATGACGAAATCGGCGCCCGCGTCGTACAGCCCGCCGACGAGCTGCGACTCGTCGGCCCCGACCATGACCATGCAGGCCACCTGCGTGCTCGCGCGGCGCGAACGGATCCAGCGCAGCAGCGCGATCACCGAGCTGCGATCGCGCAGCGGCGTGTTGACGAGCACGAGATCGACGCTGCTCTGCATCACCGCGAGCACCGTATCGCGCGCGTTGTCGCACGCGACGACGTCGTAGCCCGCGACTTCGAGCGTGCGCCCGATCATCTGCCGCTGGGCCGGATCCTCGCCGGCGAGCAGGATCCTCTCCACGAAATTCCGGCCTACGCCGAGCCGAACCCCACGCGGTGCTCGTCGCGCGCCGTACGTACGTAGACGACCTGGCTGAGGTTCAGCCGGATCGTCCCGTCGTCGACCGTGAGGTCGTGCCAGTCGCCGCCCTTGACGGCCTTCAGGAGGGAGTCGAGGACGTCGTCCTCGACGCGCACCGCGAGCACCTGCCCGCCGCCCGCGAAGCCTATCGTGACGCGCTGCAGGGCCATCAGTGGTGCTCCGCCGGCTGGACGATCTCGGTCAGCAGCCCGCCCGCGGTCTTCGGATGCAGGAAGGCGACGCGCGAGTTGCGGATCCCGACCCGCGGTGTCTCGTCGATCAGCCGCAGGCCGGCCTGCTTGAGCGCGGCGAGGGTCGCCTCGATGTCGTCGACCTGGTAGGCGACGTGGTGCATGCCGGGACCCTTCTTCGCAAGGAACCTGCCGACCGGCGTGTCGGGATCGGTCGGCGCGAGCAGCTCGATGTGGTTCTCTCCGACGTCGAGCAACACGGCCTCGACGCCCTGCTCGGCGACGGTCTCGCGGTGGACGAGCTGCATGCCGTAGTCGCGTTCGTAGAGCTCGAGCGACGCGTCGAGATCCTCGACCGCGACGCCGATGTGGTCGACTCGGTTGAACATGCCCCGCATCCTATTCGCGCGGCAGCCGGGCGTCGTTTCTGGAGCCGCTAGTGGTTCGTCCGGAAACGTTCGACCGGATAACCCGGGATGCCGGCGCCGGCTGGCAAGGACGCAGGACCGAAGGTGTGCCTCTGGCACATCGAGTGTCCGAGGACACAGCCAGGCGGTGATCGGCGCCCGAGGTTCCGGGTGAAACGTTTGTGGACGACCCGCTAGCTCGCGGCGTCGCCGTTCTGCTCGGGTGCGACCGCCGCGACGACCCGCAGCCCGTGCCCGGGGTGGCGCTCCATGCGCGGCACGCCGCGCATGATCGCGTCGATGTCGTCGCGCTCGAGCACCTCGCGCTCGAGCAGCGCCAGCGCGAACTCCTCGAGCTTCTCGCGCTGGCTCGTCAACAGCTCATGCGCGGCGCGCTGCGCCTCGAAGGCGAGCTCCTGCTGCTCCTCGTCGCGCACGCGGCGAAACAGCTCCGAGTCGCTGGCGCCGTCGGGGATCGCACGCTGGGCCGCGCCGGCGGTGCCCATCGCGTAGTCGTAGACCATCGCGCGCGCGACCTGCGAGACGCGCTTGAGGTCGTCCGAGGCGCCGGTCGTCACCGCGCCGAAGACGATCTGCTCCGCGATCCGCCCGCCGAGCAGCACGGTCATGTGGTCGATCAGCTCCTCGCGCGTCTTCAGGTAGCGGTCCTCGTCGGGCAGGTTCAGCGTGTAGCCGAGCGCGCGCCCGCGGGGGACGATCGAGATCTTGTGCACGGTGTCGACGCCAGGCAGCAGCTCGGCGCAGAGCGCGTGACCGGCCTCGTGGTAGGCGACGACGCGCTTCTCGTGCTCGTTGAGCACGCGCCGCGACTCGACGCCGGCGATGACGCGCTCCTGCGCCTGGTCGAAGTCCTCGTGGGTCAGCAGCGTGCCCTTGCGCCGCGCGCAGCGGATCGCCGCCTCGTTGCAGAGGTTGGCCAGATCGGCGCCGGTCAGCCCGCTCGTGCGCGCGGCGACGGCGGCGAGGTCGACGTCGGGGCCCAGCGGCTTGCCGCGCGTGTGGACGCCGAGGATCCGCTCGCGACCCTCGATGTCGGGCGGCGAGACGAAGACCTGGCGGTCGAAGCGACCGGGGCGCAGCAGCGCCGGGTCGAGCTTCTCGAGTAGGTTCGAGGCCGCCATCACGACGACGTCGCCGGTCGAGTTGAAGCCGTCCATCTCGACGAGCAGCTGGTTGAGGGTCTGCTCGCGCTCGCCGGAGAAGTCGGAGCCGCGACGGCCGCCGACCGCGTCCAGCTCGTCGATGAAGATGATCGCGGGCGCGTGCTTGCGGGCCTCGCGGAACAGGCGCCGGATGCGGGCCGCGCCGAGGCCCGCGAACATCTCGACGAACGAGGCCGCCGACTGCGAGAAGAACTGTGCCCCGGACTCGTGCGCGACGGCCTTGGCGAGCAGCGTCTTGCCGGTGCCGGGTGGGCCGTGTAGGAGCACCCCTGCGGGCACGCGCGCGCCGAGCGCCCGAAAGCGCGTCGGATCGCGCAGGAACTCGACGACCTCGCGCAGCTCGTCCTTCGCCTCGTCGACGCCGGCGATGTCGTCCCAGCCGATCGACGACTTCACCTCGGGCTTGATCTGGACCGGCTTCGTCCGTGGCATCAGCTTCAGCGTCCGCCACAGGATGACCACGATGACGAACATGAAGAGGATCGTGAACGCGCCCGACCACTCCGTCCCGAAGTCCCTGATGCCGTCCCAGAAGCTGTCGTTCATCCCACCTGCTATCGGCAGCGGGCCTGCGGAACTTCAGTGCGACGGCGAAGCCGGCGCGGGCTCGACGCGCAGGATCTCGGCGAGCGCGGCGCGTCCGACCTCGAGCTGGTGCTCGGTCGGCTCGCGCGTGCCGAGCAGGCGCTGCAGCTCGTAGCCGGGCTTGCGCAGCGCCCGCGAGGCGGCGCTGTCGGCGTGACGCTCGGACCAGACGAAGACCTCGACGGCGAGCCCGAGCGCGGTCACGCCGACCGCGAACTGCGCGGCGGCGCTGGGCCGCTCGAGCGTGCGGCGCAACAGCGCCCCGCCCGCGATGTTCAACGACAGCAGCGGCGCCATCAGATGCGAGCCGCAGCGATCGTGCTCCTTGGCGGCGTCGCTGGCGTCCGCGGCGCCGCTCTCGTAGGCCGCGATCGCCTTGTGCTCGACGCCGTGGTAGGCGGCGAGCTCGCCGCCGCGCAGCGCGACGAGGCTCGGCAGCAGCGAGACGATCAGACCGGCGGCCTCGGCGCCGGGCCCGGCCTTCAGGCGGCTGCGCAGGATGCGGCCGCCGGTGGCCGCGCCGACCATCGCACCGAGCACCTTCGCGTCCTGAAACGGCAGCCGCGCCTCGGGCAGCGCGCGCTTGACGAGCGGGATCACGATCATCGCCTCGCCGAGCCGCACGACCCCGCGCACGCCGGCGACCTTGTCGATGCCGCGCAGGCGCGGCTTGCGGCCGGACGCGGTTGCAATCGTGCCGTCGCGACGGCGCACGGAGGCCGACCAGTGCGTCGGTCCGTGCACGAGCAGCCCGTTGCGCAGCGCCATGCCGCCGAGCCGCAGCTTCGGCATGTCTGCGGCGAGCCCCGGCGGCGTGGGATCAGGCATCGAGCAGCTCCTTGCAGATGTCGCGGAAGAACGATGCCGCGAAGCCGAGGTCGCGCACGTCGATGCGCTCGTCGGCCGCGTGGATCAATGGCGCCGTCTCGTAGAGGCTCATGTGGCGCTGGGGAAAGAAGCCATACGCGACGCAGTCGCCGAACGCGTCGCGGAACGTGCGCGAGTCGGTGAAGCCCGGCAGCGCGGTCGGCACGACGCGCGCGCCGGGATCATGCTCGCCGACCCAGCCGACGATCGCGTCCATCAGCGGCGAGTCGACCGGCGAGGCGTTGCCGATCACGCGCTCGATGAACTCCAGGCGGTAGCCATCCTCGCCGAGCACCTCCTGGATGCGCGCGAGCGCCTGCGCCTCCCCGAGCCCGGGCGGGACGCGGCAGTCGACGCGCAGCTCGGCGCTGGCGGGGATGACGTTGATCTTCTCCGAACCCCAGATCCGCGTCGGCGCGAGCGTCACACCGAGCAGCGGCTCGACGAGCAGCGCGAGGCCGGCGTCGCGTGCGCGCAGGCGCTCGAACGCCGCGGCTGGATCGCCGTTGGGCTCCAGGCCGAGTCCCTCCAGCAGCGCGCGCGGCCCGTCCGTGAGGTCGAAGCCCGGCTGCCGCGAGCCCATTCGCTCCAGCAGCGGCGCCATCTTCAGCAGCGCGTTGTCGCCGATCCGCGGGATCGAGGCGTGGCCCGCGACGCCCTCGGTCGTCAAGCGAAAGCGAAAGACGCCCTTCTCGGCGACGCAGACACCGTAGTAGCGCTCGCCGTCGTAGGGAAAGACCGCGCCCGCGCCCTCGTTGAGGAGGTAGTCGCAGCGGACGAGCTCGGGATGCTCGTCGCACAGCCAGATCGCGCCGAGCTCGCCGCCGACCTCCTCGTCGACGACGACGACGACGAGCAGGTCGCCGTGCGCCGGACGCCAGCCCGAGCGCGCGAGCGACAGCGCCGCCGTCACCTCGGCGGCGGTCTGCGACTTCATGTCCAGCGCGCCGCGGCCCCAGACGCAGCCGTCGGCGAGATCCCCCGACCATGGGTCGTGCGTCCAGTCCGACGCCGTCGCGAGCACGGTGTCGACGTGCGACAGCAGGCACAGGACCGGTCCGTCGGCGGCGCCGCGCAGGCGCGCGACGAGGTTCGGCCGCTCGGGCTCGGCGCCCAGCAGGTCGACCTCGAAGCCGGCAGCGCGCAGGTCCGCGGCAAGCCCCTCCTGCGCGACGCGCTCGTTGCCCGGTGGATTGACCGTGTTGCAGCGGATCAGGCGCTGCAGCAGCTCGGTCGTCGTGAGCTGGAGGTCGGCGGACACGGTCGCTCCCATGCTAACCGTCGCCTACGCGCGCCCGGACGGGCTACGCGACGAGCCCGCCACCGCGCAGGCAGCCCTGCTCGTAGCGCCCGCTGACGCGGCGACAGGTGGCGGTCAGCGCCTCGGCGGTCGGCTCGATCGCCGCCAGCACGGAGCCGACGCCCTCGAAGCAGTGCGTGCGGTAGCGGGCCGGGGCGCGCGCGCAGAAGCGCCCGCCGCGCGTCCCCTCGGCGTCGGAGTTGACGATCTCGCGCGACACGCCGTAGAGGCAGTCGCCCTCGTAGCGCTTGGCCAGGCGACAGCTCGCCAGCGCCTCGCTCGCGCTCTTGCCGGCGATGCCCGACGCGTCGCGACCGAAGGACTCGTAGCACGTGCTGATCCACTTGGGCTCGCTGCGCAGGCAGTCCGCGGCGGCCTTCTTCAGGTCGCCGCCGTCGACGCGCAGGAGGTTCGCCGTGACGAGCAGGTAGCAGTACAGCTTGTGGCGCTCGGCGACGTCGTTGCAGGGGTAGATCGGATCGTCCTTGCGCAGGTACTTCGACGTCACGCCGTAGGAGGACGTGAAGTTCTCCATGAAGACCCCGCCGCTGCAGGAGACGCGATCGAAGCCGGTGCGCAGCCCGTCGCAGGTCTTCAGCGAGCCGGGCAGGTCGTAGCCGGTGTAGATCATCAGGCCGTGGCCGAGGCCATGGATGCACTGGTAGGCGAGGAAGCGCTGGTCGTTGATCTTCGGGTCGCTGCAGAGCTGGCGCGCGACGACCGCCAGCTTGTCCGTCGGCTGACCGAGGAAGGCCCGCTCGATGATCCCGTGGTAGTAGCCCGACGCGCAGACCGGGCTGCCCGCGATGAACGCCTCGGCGACCTTGTCCTTGAAGCGCGTCAGCGCGGCCGAGCCCATCCGATGCGTGATCCGGTGGCAGTCGGCGGCGATCTCCGTGTTCGTCGGCATCATCCGCTGCAGCTGCGCGAGCGCGAGCTTCGGTCCTTCGTTGAAGACGAGGTTGCCGAACGACTGCTCGAGGCATTCCCTGTTGCCGTCGCGGCAGTCGTGCAGGCGCTCGTCGTCGGGCTTGAACGGCGCCGCGACGGCCTTGCCGGACGCGCTGCCGGCGCCCACGAAGGCGGCCAGGTCGGCCTTCTCCTTCTCGGACAGCTTGGCCGCGAAGCTCGGCATCAGGCCGCCCGGCTTGCGCAGCTGCGCCACCACGCGGCCGGGGCTCGCCGAGACGGCGTCGAGGTCCGGACCGACCGTGGCGGTCGACGCCGCCGCCTTGAACGTGTGGCAGCCGGCGCAGCCCGCGGACTCGAACAGCCGCTTGCCGGCGACCGGGTCGCCCTTGTTCGCGCCCTGATCGCCGCACGAGCTGAGCGCGAACGCCACGAGGATGAGGAGCGTCGAACCGCCCAGCATGCGCCTGCGTCTCATCGCCTCGAAGATAGCCGTGTGGCCGCGCGCGATGTCGCGCTTGCGCCGCGTTGGGAGCGAGATACTGAGCGAATGTCCGATCAGCTCTTCGACACCGGCGGCGACGCTCGGCCCGGCGCCACGCCGGTGCCGGCGGCCGACGCCCCGCTCGCCGTCCGCATGCGCCCGCGCACGCTCGACGAGCTCGTCGGGCAGCAGCACCTGCTCGGCACGCCCGACGAGCCGACGACGCTGCGCCGCGCGATCGCCGACGGGCGGCCACACTCGATGGTCCTCTACGGCCCGCCGGGAACCGGCAAGACGACGCTCGCGCGGATCGTCGCCGGCTCGGCGAACGCCGCCTTCGAGGAGCTCAGCGCGGTCCAGGCCGGGCGCGCCGAGGTGCGCGGCGTGATCGACCGCGCCGCCCACCGCCGCAGCGCGCGCGGCGAGCCGACGGTGTTCTTCCTCGACGAGATCCATCGCTTCAACAAGGCCCAGCAGGACGCGTTGCTGCCCGCCGTCGAGGAGGGGCTCGTGACGCTGATCGGCGCGACGACGGAGAACCCCTACTTCGAGGTCAACTCGGCGCTGCTGAGCCGGACGCAGGTCTACGAGCTGCACGAGCTCGGCGCCGCCGACATCGAGTCGCTGCTGCGGCGCGCGCTGGAGCGCGGCGAATGCGCGGCCACGGTTCCGGACGAGGTGCTCGCCTTCCTCGCGGGCCGCGCGGGCGGCGACGCGCGGACGGCGCTCGCCGCGCTCGAGCTTGCCTGCGCGACGGCCGCACGCGGCGCCGCGCTGACGATTGAGGACGGCGAGCAGGCGCTGCAGCGCAAGGCACTGCGCTTCGACCGCGCCGGCGACCAGCACTACGACTACATCTCGGCCTGGATCAAGGCGACGCGCGCGTCCGATCCCGACGCGGCGCTCTACTACCTCGCGGTCATGCTCGAGGGCGGCGAGGACGCCCGCTTCCTCGTGCGCCGGATGGTGATCCTCGCCTCGGAGGACATCGGCAACGCCGATCCGCAGGCGCTCGTCGTCGCGACAGCGGCAGCGGCGGCCGTCGAGCACGTCGGCATGCCGGAGGCCGTCCACGCCTTGTCACAGGCGACGATCTACCTCGCGCTGGCGCCGAAGTCGAAGGCCGCGACGCGCTCGATCGGCGCCGCGATCGACCACGTGCGCCGTCACGGCGCCGCAGCTCCGCCGCCGCAGATCCGCTCCAAGGCCGTCGGCTACGACAGCCCCCACGACCATCCGGGCCACCTCGGCCCCCAGGAGGTCGCGCCCGACGAGGTCGCCGGCGTGCGCTTCTACGAGCCCGACGAGATGGAGGCCGAGCTGCGCGCGCGGCTCGAGGAGATCCGGAGGGCGCGGGGGCGGTAGGGGTTGTGTTCGGTGGCGTGGTTTGGTGGCGCCCCGCGCGACCGCGGGTGAGGGCGCCGGCGTTCGCTGAACGGCATCGATGAGGAAGGGGGGGCGCGTATCGCCCCGGGGCGGCGGGGACGCCGGTGGTGAACGGGGGTCCCCGACAATCCGTCCCAGATATGGACGAATCCTCGGGCACCCCATCCCGACACGTGCACCACCGGCAAGCCGACCCCGCCACGAGGTCCGACCTGCCTTCCTCATCGATGCCGTTCCGCCGCGTGCGAGCAGCCGCAACGCCCCGCACTGAGCGCCACCCACGAGCGCCACCCGTTCGCCGCCACGCGCCGTTCGACCGCCCTGGCAGAATCGACGCGATGCGGATGACCGCGGCGCACGCCGCAACCATCCAGTCCGTCAGCCCGATCGACGGCACGCGCCTGGGCAGCGTCGCCGCGACCGCGCCGGCGGACGTCGCGGCCGCCGTCGCCGAGGCGGCCGAGGTCCAGCGCCTGTGGGCGCAGCTGCGCGCCGCCGACCGCGCGCGCTACCTCTCGCGCGCGGCGCAGGCCGTGATCGACGAGTGGGACGAGCTCGCCCGGATCATCGTCGGCGAGCAGGGCCGCCCGCTCGCCGAGGCGCAGACGATGGAGCTGCTGCCCGCGGTCGAGACGCTGCTCTGGCTCGCCGAGCACGGGCCGCGGATCCTCGGGCCCGAGCGGATCGGGCTGCCGCGCTCGCTGCAGCTCGCCAAGCGCGCGCGCCTGACGTTCGAGCCGCTCGGCGTCGTCGCGGTGCTGACGCCGGGCGCGGAGCCGTTCGCGACGCCGCTCGGCGACGTCGCGATCGCGCTGATGGGCGGCAACGGCGTCGTGCTGCACCCGTCGCCGCTCGCGGCGCTCGCGGGCGAGCGGATCGCCCGCGCGTTCGCGCGCGCCGGGCTGCCCGAGGGCCTGCTGCAGGTCGTCCACGGCGACCCGGAGACGGCGCGCGCGCTCGTCGGCGCGCCGGACATCGCGCACGTCCGCTTCACCGGCTCGTCGCAGGCCGGCCGCGACGTCGGCGAAGCCTGCGCGCGCGAGCTCAAGCGCGCGACGATCGAGGTCGGCGGCAAGGACCGCATGCTCGTGCTGGCCGACGCGAACATCCCGCGCGCGGTCGCGGGCGCGGTCTGGGGCGCGTTCGCCAACGCCGGCCAGTCGGGCGGGAGCCTGGCCCGCGCGTACGTCATGCGCGAGCGCTACGAGCGCTTCATGAAGAGACTCGTCGCCGGGGCGCGCGCGCTGCGCGTCGGCCATCCCGGCGACCCGACGACCGAGATCGGCCCGCTGCTGGCGCCCGACCGCGTGGAGCGGCTCGTCGCCTTCATCGATGAGGCGATCGCCGCCGGCGCGACGCTGCATTGCGGCGGACCGGTCAGCGTCGCCGGCCGCGACGGCGCGTACTTCGCCCCCGCCGTGCTGACCGGCGTGCCCGAGGACGCGCGGCTGCTGCGCGAGGACGCGCCCGGACCGTGGCTCGCGGTCGAGGCCGTCGACAGCGAGCAGGACGGGATCGCGCGCTGCAACGCCGGGATCGGCGGGCTCGGCGCGTCGGTCTGGACGGCCGACCAGTACAAGGGCGCGCGCATCGCGCGCGAGCTGCGGGCGGGGATGGTCTGGATGAACGACCACGTCGTCGCGCGGACCGAGCCCCCGCTGCCCTGGGGAGCGGTCCACGGCGCCGGCATCGGCCGGGCGCGCGGCGCCGTCGCGTTGCGGGCGATGGTGGAGCCCAAGCTCGTGACGTGGGATCCGCCGGCCGGGCGCCTGCCCTGGTGGCAGCCCTACGACGCCTCGCTCGTCGCCGCTTGGCGCGCGCTCGCGCGCCTGCGCTCGGCGCGCGACGTCGACCGTGAGCGCGGCTGGCGCAACGGCGCGCTGCCGATCGCCCGCGTCGCATGCCGCTCGCTGCGGGCGGTCCGGCGGCGATGACGATCGTCGAGCTCGCGGCTGGCGAGACCGGCCGCGCGTACGAGGCGATGCTGGCGCTGCGCCCGCTGCTCGACGGCGAGCAGGAGTTCGTCCGCCGCGTCGACGGGCGCCAGCGCGACCAGGGCTACCGGCTCGCCGCGGCCGTCGAGGACGACGGCGCCGTCAGCGCCGTCGCCGGCTTTCGCGTGCTCGACACGCTCGCGCACGGGCGCGTCCTCTACGTCGACGACCTCTCGACGCTGCCCGCCGCGCGCCGCCGCGGCCACGCTCGCGCGCTGCTCGACTGGTGCGCGCAGGAGGCGGCGCGGCTGGGCTGCGACGGGCTGCACCTGGACTCCGCCGTCGGCCCCGCTCGTCTGGATGCCCACCGGCTGTATCTGAACGCGGGGCTGCGGATCAGCTCGCACCACTTCTCGCGCGAGCTGTAGGCGGCGGGCTAGGAGAGAACGCCGGGCGGCAGGACGTAGCGCAGCGGCTTGCCGGACATCGTGCCGCCGCTGACCGGGCGCGGGCTGTGCAGTCCGCGCCCGGCGCCCGCCGACGTGGCGTACTCCGGCTCACCGCCCTGAGCGACGATCCAGCTCAGCACGTCGGTCGCGAACGCTCCCTCCGCGAGGATCGTGGCGCGCTCGATGACCACCCCGCCGGAGCGGTGCGGACGCGACAGCCGCCTGACGAGCGTGCGGATCTCCTCGTCGCCGTCGGGCGCGTCGGCTTGCGGCTCGGTCGGGGGCTGTGTGTCGGTCGGGGGCTCTGTCTCGATGCGGCGACTCTACCCCGCGCGCGCACTCGACACGAAGCGCAGCCGGCCGGGCGCGAGCGGAACGAGCACGCGTTTGGCGTACTCGGCGCCGCCGCGCAGCATCAGCGCCCGCAGCGGGTCCCACGTGAGGCCGTACTGTCGGCGCAACTGGACGGGCAGCAGCCCGACCGTAACGAAGTTCACGAGCTCGAGGATCGGCCGCCGCGCGAGCGGCACGGGCGGGCGCATGACGATCCGCAGCGCGAGCTCACGCGCCGCCGAGGTGACGAACAGGTCGTTGCCGGTCAGCATGTCGTCCATGTACGCGTCGAAGTCGCGGATGTCGACCGGCATCTCGCGATCCTCGAGGCCGAACAGCGTGCCGATCACGCGGTAGTCCTGCCAGTAGGCATCGCGCTCGGCATCCGACATCGAAGCGACGTACTTGTCGTAGAAGACGAGCGCCGAGTCGACGAGCGTCGCGAGCACCCACAGCAGCAGCTTCGGGTCGTCGGCCGCGAACGGCGTTCCGGCGGGAAACGGGCCCGCCGGCGCCGCCAGCTCGCCGCGCACCCTGCCGTGCATCGCGCGCACGCGGCGCGTCGCGCGGTCGGCGTCGGCGCGCGATCCGAACGCGATCGTGTCCATCACCTCGGCCGTGCGGCGCAGGCGCTCGTAGGGCGCGTCGAGCGCTCCGGTGTGGGCGAAGAAGCCCTCGAACGCGACCGGGTGCGCCGCCTGCATGAGCAGCGCGCGCGGGCCGGAGATCGCGACCGCGAACTCGCGGTGCACCCGGCGCAGCATCGAGCCGTCGTCGAAGTAGGCGTCGATCACGGCCGACGAACGCTAGCGATGGTCGATTCCCTGGCCCGCACCTGCCTCCATCTACGGGGCATTACCCTTGATCGGATGCCAGCACAGGCCTATGCCGGGAAGGATTGCGTCTGCCAGCTGCGCAAGGGCACGTGCGATCAGTCGTGCGTGCAGGGGATGCTCGAGACGCCGTTCTACATCGCCTGCCTGAAGCTCTCGGGGCGGCGTTGCGTCGTCGTCGGCGGCGGCGAGATCGGTCTCGAGAAGGTCGAGGGGCTGCTCGCCTGCGACGCCGACGTCGTGCTGATCGCGCCGGACGCGGTCGACGAGCTGCGCGCGCTCGCCGACGAGGGCTCGATCGCCTGGCAGCACCGGGCCTACGAGCCGGGCGATCTCGAGGCGACGTTCATGGTGATCGCCTGCACGAACGACACGGAGATCAACATCCGCGTGTTCGACGATGCCGAGCGGCGCGCGATGCTCGTGAACATCGTCGACGTGCCGCCGCTGTGCAACTTCATCCTGCCGGCGATCGTGCGCAGCGGCCCGCTCGCGATCGCGATCTCGACCGCGGGCGCGTCACCGGCGCTCGCCAAGCGCATGAAGCGTGAGGTCGGCGAGCTGTTCGGCGAGGAGTACGCGCGCCTGGCGATCATGCTCAACGACGCACGCGGCTGGGCAAAGGGGACGCTGCCGACGTACCAGGACCGCAAGCAGTTCTTCGAATCGATCGTCAACGGCGCGCCCGATCCGATCGCGCTGCTGCGCGCCGGCGACGAGCGCGCCGTGCGCCATCTGATCTCCGCCGCGCAGCGCACGCACGCGCCCGCCTGAGCGAACGGCATCGATTAGGAGGGGACTGCCGGATCCCAGGGTCGTGGCGCGTTTGGGGCGCTATTCGCGCACAACTCGCCACGAGCCCGCCGCTGGGCCGATCCAGCCTCTCTCAGTGATGCCGTTCGGCAGCCCGCCCGCCCGCACCCCGGACCACTAGCGTTGCCCGGGTGCCGGACTCCGACCCAGCTGTCGTCCTGCGCGGCGTCGGACGCCGCTATGGCGAGCGCGCCGCGCTGCGCGACGTCTCGCTCGCGCTCGAGGCCGGTCGCACGCTCGTCGTGTTCGGGCCCAACGGCGCCGGCAAGACGACGCTGCTGCGGATGCTCGCCACGCTGCTGCGCCCGCACGCCGGCGAGGTTCGCGTGCTCGGCCGCTCGCTGCCCGACGACGGCTACGCGGTGCGCGGCAGGATCGGTTTCCTCGGGCATGAGCCGCTGCTGTACCGCGAGCTGTCGGGGCGCGAGAACCTGCGCTTCTACGCGCGCCTGTACGGCGTCGCCGAGCCGCGCGTCGACGAGGTGCTGGAGGCGGTCGGGATGCGGGCGCGCGCGAACGATCCCGTCGCCGAGCTGTCGCGCGGGATGGTGCAGCGGCTGGCGATCGGGCGCGCGGTCCTGCACGAGCCCGACCTGCTGCTGCTCGACGAGCCGCACGCGAACCTCGACCCCGCGGCGGTCGCCCAGGTCGCGCCGCTGATCGGCGCCGACGGTACGGGCGCAGCCGGGCCGCGCACGCGCATCATCACGAGCCACGACCCGGCCGGCGGGCTGGCCGCGGCGGACGTCGCGCTCGGGCTGAAGGATGGCCGCGTCGCGCTGCTCGCGCCGGCCGCGAGCCTGCGCGCCGAGCAGATCGCCGAGCTGTACGGATGAAGACGACGGTCGCCGCGCTGCTCGCCAAGGAGCTGACGCTCGAATGGCGCACGCGCGAGTCGGTGCCGGCGATGGTGCTCTTCAGCATCGCGACGTACGTCGTCTTTCACTTCGGCCTCGATCGCGATCGCGTGGCGGGCGACCTCGCCTCGGGCGTGCTGTGGGTGACGCTGCTGTTCGCGGCGATCCTCGGCGTCAACCGCCTCTTCGTCGCCGAGCATGAGCAGGGCGGCTTCGACGGCTTCCTGCTCGCGCCGGTCGACCGCACGGCGATGCTCGTCGCCAAGGCCGTCGCGCTGTTCTGCTTTCTGTGCATCGTCGAGCTCGTCGCGCTGCCGGCGTTCGCGCTGCTGCTGCTCGGGCCGCCGCTGACCCAGGCGCTGCCGGAGCTCGTGCTCGTGCTCGTCCTGACGAACGCCGGGATCGCCGTGATCGGGACGCTCGTCGCCGCGCTCGCGATCCAGACGCGGGCGCGCGACCTGATCGTGCCGCTGCTCGCTCTGCCGCTGCTCGTGCCGGTCGTGCTCGCCGCCGCGCGCAGCGCCACGCCGCTGTTGCAGGACGGCGGCGCGGCCGCAATCCCCGGCAATTGGCTGGCAATACTCGCCATCTATGATCTTCTGTTCGCGCTGATCGCCTACGCGGTCTTCGACTTTTTGTTGGAGGACTGACCCATCGTCTACGGCAAGGGCCTGCGCGCCCTCTCAATCGCCACCGCCCTCGTGCTGACGGGCGCGTTCGCGATGGTCTTCTTCTACGCCCCGCTCGACGCCGACCAAGGCTTCGTCCAGAAGATCTTCTACGTCCACGTGCCGCTGGCGATCGTCGCGCTGTGCGGCTTCGTCGCCGGCGGCGTGTGCGCCGTCATGTACCTCCGCACGCGCGCGACGAAATGGGACATGCGCTCGTACGTGACGATCCACATCTCGGTGATCCTCGCCGTCGGCGTCCTCATCACGGGCTCGATCTGGGCGCGCGCGTCGTGGGGTCACTGGTGGGTCTGGGACGAGCCGATGCTCGTCTCGTTTCTGATCGTGTTCCTGCTCTACGCGACATACTGGCCGCTGCGCTTCTCGCTCGAGGACAAGGAGAAGCAGGCCCGCTACGCCGCGGTCTTCGCGATCGTCGCCGGCGCCTTCGTGCCGCTGAACTTCGCCGCCGTGCGGATGGCCCAGCAGTACGTCCACCCGGAGACGCTCGCCACCACGACGGGCGGCATGCCGCCGAAGTTCGCGTTCACGTTCCTCGTCGCGATGGCAGGCATGACGCTGCTGTTCGTGACGCTGTGCAAATACGAGATGGCCTCCAAGCATGCGACCTTCCGGCTGCGCGCGCTGCGCCGGCGGCTCGCCGGCGACGACGAGCTGCCGTTCGCGGGCCGCAGCGCCGCTCCCCAGCTCTGATGCTTCCGGCCCTCCCACTCGACGAAGCGGGCAAGTACGTCGCGGGCGCGTACCTCGTCTTCGTCGCGCTGATCCTGATCTACGTCGCGATCATGGCCTCCAAGCTGAGCAAGATCGAACGCGAGGTCGTCGAGCTCGCCGAGCTCGTCGAGCGCAAGCAGGGCGCCGCGCCGCCGCCGCCGCGCGCGAAGGAGCCGGTCGGATGACGGCTGAGCTGATCACACTCGGGATCTCGCACAAGACGGCGCCCGTGCAGCTGCGCGAGCGCCTCGCGCTGACGCAGAGCGCCGTCGACGGCTTCCTGCACGAGGTCGCCGCGCATCCCGAGGTACACGAGGCGGTCGTCATCTCGACGTGCAACCGCACCGAGCTGACGCTCGTCGTCGGCGATCCGGTCGCCGCCGAGAGCGCCGTGCTGGGGATGCTCGCCCAGCGCGCGCAGGTACGGCCGACCGAGCTCGCCGAGCGGATCTACTCGCCGCGCAACTGCGACGCCGCGCGCCAGCTGTTCCGCGTCAGCGCGGGCCTGGAGTCGATGATCGTCGGCGAGGCCGAGATCCAGGGTCAGGTCAAGCGCGCCTATGAGGTCGCGCTCGCCGCGGGCACGACCGGGCCGCTGACGAACCGCCTCTTCACGGCGGCGCTGCAGACCGGCAAGCGCGTGCGCTCGGAGACGTCGATCGGGCTCGGGCGCGCCTCGATCTCGTCGGTCGCCGTCGAGCTCGCTCGCGACGTGCTCGGCAGCGCCCACGATCCGCGCGTCGTGATCATCGGCGCCGGCGAGACGAGCGAGCTGACCGCGCGCGCGCTCGCCGACCACGGCGTCTCGACGATCTTCGTCGCCAACCGCCACGCCGACCGAGCGCGCTCGCTCGCCGACCGCTTCGGCGGCCAGGTCGTCGCGCTCGACGACCTCCCCTTCCAGCTCGAGCGCGCCGACGTCGTCGTCGCCTCGACCGCCTCGCCGCATCCGATCGTCGGACAGGAGGAGCTCGAGCTCGTCATGCGCGCGCGCAAGGGCCGGCCGCTGCTGCTCGTCGACATCGCGGTGCCGCGCGACATCGATCCCGCCTGCGCCGACCTGCCGGGCGTGACGCTGTTCGACATGGACGACCTGCAGGCGCGCGTCGCGCACACGGTCTCGATCCGCGAGGCCGAGGCGCTGCTCGCTGAGACGATCGTCGAGGAGGAGATCAAGCGCTTCGCCGACTGGCTCGGGTCGCTCTCCGTCCAGCCGACGATTCGCGCGCTGCGCGAGTACGGCGACGCGATCGTCGAGCAGGTACTGGCCGAGAACGCGGCGCGCTGGGAGCGCGCCACCGAGCGCGACGTCGCGCGCGCCGAGGCGATCGCCCGCTCGGTCATGAACCGCCTGCTGCACGAGCCCACGCTGCGGCTGCGCACGATGACCGAAGGGCGTTCGCACGGGCGCCTGCAGATCATGCGCGAGCTGTTCGGACTCGAGGGCGCACCGGACGCGGCCGAGCAGGCCTTGCCCGGCGACTCGGGCGCGGGCGCCAGCAACGTGCGCCCGCTGCCGCGCCGCGCCTCGAAGTGAGGATCGGGACGCGCGCGAGCGCCCTCGCGCTCGCGCAGGCGACGGCCGTCGCCGCGTTGCTGGGCCCGGACGCCGAGCTCGTCGCGGTGACGACGAGCGGCGACCGGACCTCCGCGGCCTCGACCGCGAGCGACCCGACCGACAAGGAGCGCTGGGTCAAGGAGCTCGAGCTTGCGCTGCTGGCCGGCGAGATCGACCTCGCGTTGCACAGCGCCAAGGACGTGCCGAGCGTGCTGCCCGACGGCCTCGAGCTCACCGGCGCGCCGCCGCGCGGCGACGCGTTCGACGCGCTCGTCGGCGCCGCGGCGCTGTCCGAGCTGCCGTCCGGCGCGCGCGTCGGGACGGCATCGCTGCGCCGCGCCGCGCAGCTGCTGTCGGCGCGCGACGACGTCGATGTCGTCGTCGTGCACGGCAACGTCGACACGCGGCTGCGACGCCTGCAGGCGGGCGACGTCGACGCGCTCGTGCTCGCCGCCGCCGGCCTGCAGCGGCTCGGCCGCGCGGACGCGATCGGCTGCCTGCTGAGCGAGTTCGTCCCGGCGCCGGGGCAGGGCACGCTCGTGCTCGAGGCGCGCGCCGGCGACGAGCGCGCGGGCGCCGCGGCGCGCGCGATCAGCGACCGGCCGACGTGGGACGCGCTGCTGGCCGAGCGCGCGCTCGTCGCGCGGCTGGACGCGAGCTGCAACACGCCGCTCGGCGCGCACGCCGAGATCGGCGACGCCGGCATCGTCCTGCGCACGTTCGTCGGCCTGCCCGACGGCTCGGCCTGGCTGCGCGACGAGACGCCGCCGGCTGCGACGCCGGACGCCGCCGCAGCGCTTGCCGCCGAGCGCCTGCTGGCCGCCGGCGGCGGCCAGCTGCTGGCCCGCGCCGAGGAGCTCGCGACGTCGTGACCGTCCACCTCGTCGGCGCCGGGCCGGGCGACGCGGGGCTGATGACCGCGCGTGCGCTGGAGCTGATCGCGC
Organism: uncultured Actinomycetes bacterium; assembly: GCA_963780585.1. Lineage (GTDB taxonomy): Bacteria > Actinomycetota > Thermoleophilia > Solirubrobacterales > Solirubrobacteraceae > CADCVQ01. Next base: position 59,914 of record CAWADD010000011.1, on the reverse strand, counting down.
GCGCCGACGTGATCCTCTACGACCGGCTGATCCCCGACGGCGCGCTCGACGGCGCGCGCGCCGAGGCTGAGCTGATCGACGTCGGCAAGGTCGGCGGCGGCGCGCAGGTCCCGCAGGAGGCGACGAACGCGCTCCTGCTCGAGCACGGTCAGGCCGGCCGGGAGGTCGTTCGCCTGAAGGGCGGCGACCCGTTCGTCTTCGGCCGCGGCGGCGAGGAGGCCCAGCTGCTGCGCGCGGCCGGCATCGAGTTCGACGTCGTCCCCGGCGTCACCGCCGGCGTAGCGGCGTCGGCGTATGCGGGGATCCCGGTCACCCAACGCGGCATCGCCGCCGCGGTCGCGTTCGTCACCGGCCACGAGGATCCCGGCAAGGACGAGCCGCAGGTCGACTGGCCGGCGCTGGCGGCGTTCCCGGGAACGCTCGTCTTCTACATGGGCGTGCGCAAGCTCGACCGGATCGCCGCGCAGCTCGTCGCCGGCGGCCGGCCCGCCGACGAGCCGGTCGCCGTCGTCGAGCGCGGGACGTTCGCCGACCAGCGGACGGTCGGCGGCACGCTCGGCGACATCGCCGACCGCGCCGCCGAGGCGGGCGTGCGAGCGCCGGCGATCACGGTCGTCGGGCGCGTCGCCGCGCTGCGCTCCGAGCTGGCCTGGTTCGGATCCGGCCCGCTGGCCGGCCGCAGCGTCGTCGTGACGCGAGCGCGGGCGCAGGCGAGCGCGCTCGCGAGCCGCCTGCGCGCGCTCGGCGCGCGCGTCGTCGAGGCGCCGGCGCTCGCGATCGAGGCGTTGCCGGCGGAGCTTCCCGACCTCGCGGGGTTCGACCTGCTCTGCGTGACGAGCCCGAACGGCGCGCGCCGGCTGCTCGAGCTCGCGCGCGACGCCCGCGCGCTCGCCGGCCCGGCGATCGCCGCGATCGGGCCGGGGACCGCCGACGCGCTGCGCGCCGGCGGGATCGAGCCCGACATCGTGCCGCCGCGTGCCGTCGCCGAGTCGCTCGTCGAGGCGCTCGCCGAGCGCGCGGTCGCGCGGGTCCTGATCGCTCGCGCGCACCAGGCGCGCGACGTGCTGCCCGACGCGCTGCGGGCGCGCGGCGCGACCGTCGAGATCCTGGCGCTGTACCGGACGGTCGCCGAGCCGCTCTCCGCAAGCGCGCGCGAGGCCGCGCGCGCCGCCGACTACGTCACGTTCACGTCGGCGTCGTCGGTGCGCTTCTTCGTCGAGTCCGCGGGCCCGCCCGCCGGCAGCCAGCGGATCGTCTCGATCGGCCCCGCCACGAGCGATGCCCTGCGTGAGCACGGGCTCGAGCCGCACGTCGAGGCCGAGCAGCACACGCCCGACGGGCTCGTCGCGGCGCTCGTCGCGGACGCCTCCGTCGGCTAGCGGTTCCGCGGCGCGCTGTGCGCGTCTAGGTTGGCCGATGCTAGATCACCTCACCCTCAACGTTTCCGATTACGAGCGCAGCCGGGATTTCTACGCCCAGGCGCTGGCGCCGCTCGGGATCGCACTGCTGATGGAGCCGCGTCCGCGCGCGGGCGACTTCGGCGCCGGCGGCAAGCCCGAGTTCTGGATCACCGACGCGCGCGAGCCGACGACGCACAACGTGCACGTCGCGCTCGCGGCCCCCGACCGCGCGACGGTCGACGCCTTCCACGCGGCGGCGCTCGCCGCGGGCGGCACCGACAACGGACCGCCCGGCGTGCGAGCGATCTACCACCCGACGTACTACGGCGCGTTCGTGCTGGACCCCGACGGCAACAACATCGAGGCGGTCTGCCACCACCCGTAGCCGGCCGGCCATCCGGCGCACGGGGCGGCGCCTAGACTCGACCGCGCATGGCGGTCGTGACGTTCCTGAGCGACTATGGCCTCGACGATGACTTCGTCGGCGTCTGCCACGGGGTGATCGCGCGGATCGCGCCGACCGTGCGCGTGATCGATGTCACGCACGGCATCGCCCGCCAGGACGTGCGCGCGGGCGCGCTCGTCCTGCGCCGCGCGCTGCCGTTCATGCCGGCCGGCGTCCACCTCGCGATCGTCGACCCCGAGGTCGGCGCGCGGCGGCGGGCGGTCGCACTGCGCTGCGGCGACGACGGGCGCCTGCTCGTCGGCCCCGACAACGGGCTGCTGATGCTCGCCGCGGAGCGCTTCGGCGGCGTCGACGAGGCCGTCGACGTGAGCCGCTCGCGACTGCGCCTGGAGCCCGTGTCGGCGTCGTTTCACGGCCGCGACGTGTTCGCCCCGGTCGCCGCCCGGCTCGCCGCCGCGAGCTGCTCGCTCGCCGACGCGGGCGCCGCGCTCGATCCGGACGAGCTCGTGCGGCTCGAGCTGCCGCGGGCACGCGCGTGCGACGGCGGGCTCGTCGCGCACGCGCTGCTCGCCGACCGCTACGGCAACGTCATGCTCGACGCCGGCCGCGACGATCTCGCCGCCAGCGGCCTGCGACCGGGCCAGGAGGTCACCGTCAACGGGCGGCGGGCGGCGTACGGCACGACGTTCGCCGACGTCGCGGCCGGCGAGCTGCTGCTGTATGCGGACGGCTACGGCGTGCCGTCGCTGGCCGTCAACCGCGGCTCGGCGCTCGCCACGCTCGGCCTGACGCTCGACGACGAGATCCTGATCGCGCGCGCCTCGTGAGCGTGCGGCTCGGCAGGCCCCGGCTGCACCACCGCGTCACGGAGTCGACGAACGACGTCGCTCGCGCGCTCGCCGCCGCCGGGGCTGCGCACGGCACGCTCGTCACGGCCGCCGAGCAGCGCGCCGGCCGCGGGCGCCAGGGCCGGACGTGGAGCGCGGCGCCCGGCCGCGCGCTGCTGATGTCGCTCGTGCTGCGCGAATGGCCGCCGCTGCTGCCGATCGCCGGCGCGGTCGCGGTCGCCGACATCGCGGGACCGGCGGCGGCGATCAAATGGCCCAACGACGTCCTGCTCGACGGCCGCAAGCTCGCCGGGATCCTCGCCGAGGCCCGCCCGCAGGAGGGCTGGGCGGTGCTGGGGATCGGCGTCAATGTCGCCGTCCGCGAGGCCGACCTGCCCGCCGAGCTGCGTGGCCGCGCGGCGAGCCTGGGGCTCGAGCCGGCCGCTGTCGAGCCGACGCTCGAGCTGCTCCTGCGGGCGCTCGAGGCACGCCTGGCACAGCCGACGCCGGCGCTCCTCGCCGACTACCGCGCACGCGACGCGCTGCGCGGGCGCGGCGTCCGCTGGGCGGGCGGCGAGGGCGTCGCGGACGGCATCGACGACGCCGGCCGGCTCCTCGTCGAGCGCTCCGACGCGACCCGCGTGGCGCTCGATGCCGGCGAGGTTCACCTGCTGCCGGGCGCGTAGCAGCGCCCCGCCACCCGCCGCCGAGCAGCGCGGCCCGCGCCGGCCGAGGTCTACGCTTGACGCGTGTCTCGTCGTCCCGTCGCGCTGCTCTGGCTTGCCTGCTCGAGCGCCGCAGCCGCCTTCATCGTGTGGGTTGCCGCGCTCGGCGTCCCGCGTGGCCGCGCGCTCGACGCCGGCGCGCTGCAGGCGTTCACGGGCGTCGCGCGCCCGCCGCTGGAGCCGTCGATCACCGGCATGGCGAAGCTCGCCGATCCGACGCCGTTCGCGATCGCCGCCGCGCTGCTCGTCTTCATCGCGCTGCTGCGCCGCCGGCCGATGATGGCCGCCGTGACGGCGGCGATCCTGCTCGGCGCGAACGTCACGACCCAGCTGCTCAAGCCCGCGCTCGCGGACGTGCGGATCATCGACCTGCACGGCGTCGAGTCCCTTTACCCGGGCTCTTGGCCGAGCGGGCACTCGACGGCGGCGATGTCGCTCGCGCTCTGCTGCGTGCTCGTCGTCGGACCCTGGCTGCGGCCGTTGGCGGCGCTGATCGGCGCGGCCTACGCGGTTGGCGTCGGCTACGCGCTCGTCGCGCTCGGATGGCATCTACCGAGCGACGTCCTCGGTGGCTTTCTCGTAGCGGCAACGTTCACGCTCGGCGGCGCGGCGGCGCTCGCCGCGCTCGAGGCGCGGCGGCCGGAGGTCGCCGTGCGCCGGCCGCCGCCGACGCCGATCTCGCTGCCGGTGCTGGCGGCGGGCGCGGCGGCGCTCGTCGCGGTCGCCGCAGTGGCGGTGGTCGTGCGTGCGCCGGGGATGACGCTGAGCGCGCTGCAGCATCCGACGGCGATCGCCGCGGCCGCGGGGATCGGCGCGCTCGGACTGGCGCTGACCGCGGGGCTCGCGATCCTCCTGCGGCGCTAGGCGGACCTAGGCGGCGGACTCGACGCCGTCGTCGAGCGAGGAGGCAGCGGGCTCGTCCTTGACGGCCGCCGGCGCCGTTCGCTTCGTCGTCGCCCGCTTGGCCGGCGCCCGGCGTGCCGTCCTCGGCTTCGGCTTTGGCTTCGGCTTCGCCGGGGGTGCCTCGCCCGTGCCGTCGGGTTTCGGCGCACGCGCAGCGACAAGCGCGGCGGCGGCATCGGCGATCGCCGACACGGCGGCGTCGTCGTCGACGGCCTTCCTGCGCGCACGGCGCGGCGCGGCACGCTTGGGTTCGGACGCCGCTCCCTGCGCCTCCTCCTGCTCCTGCTCCTGCGGCGTCGCGACCTGGTCCTCGACCTCGCCGCTTGCCTCCGCGCCGCGCGGGTCAGGGTCGCGCACCCGCCCGTTGCGCGAGCGGCGCGAGCGGCGCCGCGAAGGCGCGGCCGTCGGCTCGCCCGACCCGTTCTCGGTCGCGCCGTCGAGCGCCTCGTCGGCGCCGCCGCTCTGCGTCGCGATCAGCGGCGTGTTCGGGTCGGCGCCCTCCGCTCCGGCGCCCTTCTTGCGGCGCCGGCGGCTGCCGCGCCGGCCACGTCCCTTGGGGAAGTTGCGCAGCAGCTCGCGCGACAGCGCGCTCGGCTTGCGCGCCAGCCGCGTGCGTGCGCCGCGCAGGATCTCCTCGCCCTCGGGCGAATGCGCGATCGCCGCCGCCAGCAGCGCGGCGCTGAGGCGGCGGTCCTGCTTGCGCGCCGCGTGCACGAGGCGGCGCGCGTTGCGCGCGTGCGCGGGTCCGCTCGAGTTCACGAGCAGGCCGAGCAGGCGCTTCGTCTCCGGCCAGCGCTGGACGGCGTACTCCTCGTGCACGTCGCGCGTGTAGGAGGCCAGCCGCCAGATCCAGGCGTTGGCCTGATCGCGGCGCCCGATGCGCTTCTCGGCGAGCGCCAGCAGCATGACCTTCGTGCCCTCGCGACGCTCATCGCGCGTCCACGTGCCGATCACGTCGATCGCGGTGTCGAACGCCTCGCCGTCGCGCAGCGCCGAGATCTCCTGCAGCGCGCGTATGCGCAGCTGCGGGTTCTTGTTGCGCTGCACCGCGGTGAGCAGGAAGGCGCGCTTGAACTCGCCGCCGCGGTCGAAGTGCAGCATCGCTCGCGCGCGGCGCCAGCCGCTCGGCGCGACGCGCGCGCCGGCCAGCGCGGCCCATTGGATCTGCTCGCCGTACGGCAGGTGCTCGACGGCGATCCGCCACAGCTCGCGCTCGAAGACGTCGATCCGGCGGTCCTCGTCGGAGGTCACCGGCAGCACGCGGCGCTCGACGCGGACGCGCCGGCCGCGGCCGCGGCGCACCGGCCCGACGACGATCGCACCGCCGCGGTAGACGTCGCGATCGAGCAGCGAGTGCAGCGTCACGACGGGATCGTCGTTCTTCGTGTCGGGCGCGACGAAGTCGACGACGAGGCCCGCTTCCTTGCCCGGATGGCGGCGCGTGACGCGGCCCACGCGCTGCTGGTAGATGCGCTTGGAGGCGGTCGGCGCGAGATGCATGCAGACGGTCGCGCGCGGCGAATTCCAGCCCTCGGCGAGCAGCTGCGCGTTGACGAGCACGTCGATGTCGCCGCGCTCGTAGCTCGCGAGGATCTCGGCGAGCTCGCGCTTCGGCGTCTCGCCGGAGACGCCCATCGCCTTCATGCCCTGCTCGCGGAAGGCCGCCGCGACGTTGTAGGCGTGGCGCACGCCGGCGGCGTAGACGACGCCGGGGACGCCGTTGAAGCGCGTCTTGTAGAGATCGGCGACCGCGTAGTTGAACGGGCCCTGGTCGAGCAGCTCGGCGAGCATCTCCTGGTCGAACTCGACGTCGACCTCGCCGCGGCGCAGCGGCACCTTGGCGATCGTCCGCACCCCGGGACCGGGCGGGATCCGCACGCAGCGCAGCGGCGAGATGACGCCGCGGCGCGCGGCCTGCGCGAGGTCGAAGCGCGAGGTCTGGGTCGGGAAGAGGTCGGTGACGTGGCGGGCGATCAGCGCGCCGGTGGCGGTCATGCCGATGAAGACCGGGCCCGTCCAGTTGCGGATCGCCGCGCTCGTCTTCTCGCCGAGGGCGGTGTGCGCCTCGTCGCAGATGACGATCGAGTAGGCGGACGAGATGTTGCCCGCGTTGCGCACGAACCACTGGTACGTCTCGACGGTGACGGGACCGTTGGCGGCGTCCTGGCCCTTCAGCAGGGCGGGCGTGACGCGCTTGGAGTAGCCGCGGTCCTTGAGCTCGCCGTGGAACTGGTCGACGAGGTTGCGGCGGTGGGTGAGGATCAGGATGCCGCCCGTCCGCGACGCGTCGACGAAGCCCATCGCGGCGACGGTCTTGCCCGCGCCCGTCGCATGCTCGAACCAGAAGCGCTTGTGGGCGTTGGGATCGTCCGGCGCCTCGTCGAGCTGGTCGTCGTCGAGCGGGAACTCGGACCCGCCCTCCGCATCCTCATCGGGCTCCTCCTCGTCCTCCTCGTCGACGTCGCCGATGTCGATCTCGATGTCGAGCGGCTCGTCGTCCTCGGGCTCGTCGTCGTCCTCGTCATCGTCGTCGGGCTCGTCCTCCTCGACGATCTCGGCGACGGGCTCCTCCCCGAAGTCGACGTCATCGTCGTCGTCGAGCGCGAGCACGGGAGCGGCGGCCGGCGCCGGCGGCGTGCCGCCGTTGCGTTGCGCCTCGGCGAGCAGCGCGGTCAGCGTGCCCGACAGCGCGTCGACCTGGTGCGGGTTCAGCGAGGTGCCGTCGGCCAGCTTGGGCTCCTCGTCGGAGAGCACGCGCTCGAGGCCGAGCATGAGCGAGTAGCGCCGCCGCCAGTCGGTCGACGGCACCTTCTCGCCCGCGGCGATCTCGCGCAGCGCGGCGTCGACCGCACGGCGGCGGGCGGTGCCGGGCGCAAGCGCGTCCTCCGTCGTCTCGCCGGCGTGCACGAAGACCTCGCGGGTGAACTTCTCCGCGCGCTTGATCTCGGAAGGATTGGGAACGGACGTGGCCGCGATGGCCACTGGCGTGGGGTCAGCCAAGTTCGGCTTCCTGCTCGAATCGTGAGGTGGACCGCGCTCGCATGCCGTCGCGATCCGGAAACCGGGCAAGCCCGGTGGGCGGGGTGAGGCGTCTCCGGCGGAGACCGGCCCTGACCCGCGTCAATGCGAAGCATAGCGAACGCTGTGGCCGCGAGATGCGCATTCTGCTCGTCTGCCACCCTTCCTCGACCATGCGCAGGACATTGATCGTGGTGGGAGCACTGGCCCTCGTGGCGGCGGTCGTCGTGGGCCTGATCCAGGCGCGCAACAGCGACCGCGCGACGAGCGCGGCGCCCGAGCCGCTGTCGCGCGCCGAGGTCTCCAAACCGCTGTCGGGAGCGCCGCCGCAGCTCGCTGCGCTGCGCGCCCGCGGCAACGAGCTGACGGGCGGGGCGGCGAAGGCGCTCGACGCCGAGCTGCGCACGCTGCGCGGCCACCCGGTCGTCGTGAACCTGTGGGCGTCGTGGTGCGACCCGTGCCGCTACGAGCTCCCGTTCCTCCAGCGCCAGGCCGTCAAGCGCGGCGCGCAGGTGGCCTTCCTCGGCGTCAACTCCGGTGACGACCCAGACAGCGCGCGCGAGCTGAGCGCGGAGTTCCCGATGCCCTACCCCTCCGTCGAGGACCCGCGCCAAGCGGTCGCCGGGCGCTACGGCGCCCGCGGCCTGCCGGTGACCGCCTTCTACGACGCGCGCGGCAAGCTCGCGCTCGTCCACCAGGGCGTGTTCGCCTCGGAGGCCAAGCTCGCCGCCGAGATCGATCGGTACGCGCTCGGGCGCGGGTGACCGATCGTGGTGCGCAGGCGTGCCTGAGATCCGCCTCGACCCGCTCACCGGCCTGCGCGCGCTCGTCGCGACCGAGGTCGGCGAGCTCGGCAGCTGCGAGCTGACGGTCGCCGCGCCGCCGCCGATCGACCCTGCCGGCGACGCGTTCGCGGAGGGCCACGAGGACCGCACGGCGCCCGAGCTCTACGCGCTGCGGCCGGCCGGCGGAGCGCCCGACGAGCCGGGCTGGGCGGTCCGCGTGATCCCCGGCCCGCGGGCGCTGCTGCGGGCCGACGCGGCCGATCGCGACGCGGACGCGGTACCCGCGCTCTACACGGCGCTCGGTGCGCGCGGCGCGCACGAGCTGATTGTCAACACCCCGCTGCCGGTCGCCTCGCTCGGCGAGCTGTCGGCCAAGCAGGTCGGGCTGGCCGTCGAGGTCTGGCGCGAGCGCATGCGCGCGCACGGTCGCGCCGCGTACGTCCACGTCTGCGTTGACGAGCGCGTCGAGGCGGGGGCGGAGCATCCGCACAGCCACGCGCAGCTGTATGCGCTGGACCACGTGCCGGCGATCGTCGCGCGCGAACGCGAGCGCTTCAGCGCCCACGCCGTGCGGACGATGGGCGGAAACCTGCTCGAGGACCTCGTGCACGAGGAGGTCCGCCGTCGGGCGCGGATCGTCGCGATCGACGACGAGGCAGTTCTCTCATGCCCCTACGCGTCGCAGCGCGAGTTCCAGCTCATGCTCGCGCCGCGTCGGCGCCGCGAGCGCTTCGAGGACGAGGGTCCGAGCGGAGCGGCGCTGCTGCACGATGCGCTGTCGCGGCTGCGGCGACGCTTCGGCGCCAGCCCGCCGCTGAACATCTGGGTGCGCACCGCGCCGCGCGACGCCGAGCGCTTCTGCTGGCGTATCGACATCGTCCCGCGCCTGACGCGCAGCTCCGGGCTCGAGCTCGGCAGCGGGATCCACGTCAACACCGTCTCGCCCGAGCGGGCCGCGGACGAGCTGCGCGGCGCGTAGCGGGCCGACGGCGCACGCCACCCGCGTGGCAGGATGGCCCGCATGGCACGAATCGGACTTCTGACAGGCGGCGGCGACTGCCCCGGCCTGAACCCCGTCATCCGCGGAATCGTCCGCAAGGGGATCGACCACTACGGGCACGAGATCTTCGGCTTCCGCAAGGGCTGGAAGGGCGTTCTCGAGAACGACGCGATCGAGCTGACGCGCGCGAACACGAGCGGCATCCTGCACAAGGGCGGCACGATCCTCGGCACGTCGCGCACGAACGTCTACAAGACCGAGAACGGCGAGCAGCGCGTGCTGGAGACGCTGCGCGAGCGCGGCGTCGACGTCCTGATCCCGATCGGCGGCGACGACACGCTCGGCGTCGCGCGCAAGCTCTTCGAGGCCGGCTTCCCGACCGTCGGCGTCCCCAAGACGATCGACAACGACCTCAACGCGACGGACTTCACGTTCGGCTTCCAGACCGCGGTGCAGATCGCGACCGAGGCGATCGACCGCCTGCACTCGACGGCCGAGTCGCATGACCGCGTCATCGTCTGCGAGGTGATGGGCCGCGACGCGGGCTGGATCGCGTGCTATTCCGGCATCGCCGGCGGCGCGGACGTGATCCTCGTGCCCGAGCGGCCGTTCGACGTCGAGGAGGTCTGCGCGCACATCCGCCACCGCCACGAGACGACCGGCAAGGCGTTCTCGATCGTCGTCGTCGCCGAGGGCGCGACGCGGTCAGACGGAGGCGAGGCGGCGACCGCCGCCGACACGGTCGACTCGTTCGGTCATGCCCGCCTCGGCGGGATCGCCTTCGAGCTGGAGAAGGAGATCGAGCAGCGGACCGGCTACGAGAGCCGCGCCACGGTGCTCGGCCATATCCAGCGCGGCGGCTCGCCGGTCGCCTTCGACCGCGTGCTCGGCACCCGCTTCGGCGTCGCGGCGATCGACGCGGCCTCCAACGGCGACTTCGGCAAGATGGTCGCGCTGCACGGCACGGCGATCGAGCTCGTCGCGCTCGAGGATGCGCTGAGCAAGCCCAAGCTTCTCGATCCTGAGCTGTTCGAGACCGCGCAGGTCTTCTTCGGGTAACGGCATGCGCGCGCTCGTGCAGCGCGTGTCGCGCGCGGAGGTGCGCGTCGACGGCGAGGTCGTCGGGCGAATCGGGGCGGGACTGCTCGTGCTGCTCGGGGTCACGCACGGCGACGACGAGGCGGCGGCGGACAAGCTCGCAGGCAAGGTCCAGGCGCTGCGCGTCTTTCCCGACGCCGACGGGCGCATGAACGAGCCGCTCGGCGCGCGCGAGGTGCTCGTCGTCAGCCAGTTCACGCTCTACGGCGACACGCGGCGCGGCAACCGGCCGTCCTACGTCGCCGCCGCGCCGGGCGAGGTCGCCGAGCCGTTGTACGAGCGCTTCCGCGAACGCCTCGCTGCCGCGGGCGGCGTCTTCGGCGCGCGGATGGAGGTCGAGCTCGTCAACGACGGTCCGGTGACCGTCATGCTCGAGGTCTAGCTACGTGAAGAAGATCGGCGGGATCCTCGTCCTCGCGGGGGCGAGCACCGGCTCGTCGAGGGCGACGATCGTGCAGGGCGCGCCCGGCGTGTCGCAGGCGGGAGGAACCTGACCTGCGGGCGCCGGGGCGACGAGACCGTACAGCGTGCCCGAGCCGCGCGTCACGCGCAGCACGACGCCCTCAGATCGCCGATCGCCGCGCTTGGGGCGCCGAGTCGTAGCGCTTGAGCTTCGTGGCCAGCTCGTAGCACCTGCTCTGTAGCTCTCCCCACCAGACCCGCGTGCCGGCGGCCGACGGCGTCGAGGGCGTCTTGCCGTCGATGCCCTCCGTGCAGGCCTCGCCGAGATAGCCGGTCCCGACGCGCGTGCTGCGCGCGCTGCGCAGGTCGTCAGCGCGGACCTCCCAGCCGGCATGGCCGACGACGCCCGGTGCGTCGATCCACCAGGCGAACGTCGCCAGGCGCGCGCCGAGATCCAGGCCGGTGACGGCGCCGCGCTGCAGCGAGCCTTCGCAACCGCTGCGAAACGGACATTTCGTCGGCATCGCGCCGTGACGCAGGGTGCGCAGGCGTCGCTTGCCAGGGGTCCAGAGCCGCAGCTGCGAGACCTCGCCGTGGTGGCGATCGCGGCGGCAGCGCGAGAACGTGGCGACCGGGCGGCCGCGCGCATCGGAGCCGAGGTCGACGTCGAACGGCTGCGTGCGCGGCCTGATCGGCAGCAGCCGCGGCGACGTCCCGTCAAATACCGAGAGCCGCCATGCGCCGCCGACGGGAACGCTCCAGGCAACCCAGCCGGCGTGCGCGCTGATCGGCGAGGCGCTGGTCACGGTGGCCAGGACGCGCGGCGCCGCCACCGCGGACGGGGCAATCGTCAGGCCGGCTGCGAGGGCCGCGAGAGCGGCGATCGATGGAGGGCGCATAGGGGGAAACGACGTGCGGCGCGAGAAGTATCCCGGCACGGCGCGTCCGGACGGATGTCCGGGTCATAGACTGCGGCGCATGTCCGTCGAGCCTCGCATCGTCCCGCGCTTCGTCGCCGAGCCGGCTCATGAGCCACTGCCCTTCGGCCGCTGGGCGGGCACGTTGCAGCGTCACTTCCTCGGTGCCTGTGACGCGATCGACGCCGGTGACGAGGAGCTCGGCGAGCCCGGCGAGATCGCGTTCTACCCCGACCGCACCTGGCATGGGCGCACGTTCGTCCCCGCCACGGCGATGACCTCGAACGGGCTCGAGCTGTTCGGCTACGTCTCGTTTCGTCCCGCCACCGAGGACCGCGAGCCGACCGAGTTCGACGCCGTCGCCGACTTCACCGAGGACACCGCCGAGGCCAATCCCGACTGGAAGCTCGACCTCTGCGACGAGGTCGTCGGCAGCTGGCACGGCGAGGGCGACCAGACGGCCCACATGACGCTCGTCTGGGGCCGGCCGCTCGTGCCCGACGCCGCGACCGTGACCGCCGAGCTCGGCGAGCTGACGGTCGATCAGTGCGAGCTCGTGATGGAGCGCTTCACGCTGCTGGCGCCGGACGGATACGGCGGCGACACGCTCGTCTGCAAGCTCTACGACGGGGATGGCAAGGAGCTCGCGCGCGAGTCGCTGTGGGAGGACGACGACGAAAGGACGACGAGGCGGAGGAGTAAGCCTGCCGATGGAGCTCGAGCAGGCGATCCGCACGCGGCGCACGCACAAGGCCTACGCGCCGGAGCCGCTGAGCCGCGAGACGCTCGACGAGCTGTTCGAGCTGGCGCGCTGGGCGCCGAATCACAAGCTCACCAACCCCTGGCGCTTTCGCGTCGTCGGCCCGCGGGCGCTCGAGGCGCTCAAGCAGACCGCCGACGATCCCGTCGCCGCGGCCAAGCTCGACCGCGCGCCGACGCTCGTCGCCGTGTCGGCGACGCAGACCGGCGATCCGGTGATGGACGAGGAGGACGTGCTCGCCGCCGCGGCGGCCGCCTACATCGTGCTGCTCGCCGCGCACGGGCGCGGCCTGGCCGGCTACTGGCGCACGCCCGGCGTGCTGCGGTCCGCCGCCGGGCGCGCCGCGCTGGCGGTGCCCGACGACGAGCGCGTGTTCGGCCTGCTGCATCTCGGCCACCCGCGCCAGGAGCCCCGCGTGCCCGAGCGCGCCGCGGTCGGCGACGTCGTCGACTACCTCGACTGACGGCCGTATCCTTGCGCCTCGCAGGGCCCCAGTAGCTCAGTGGACAGAGCGACCGCCTCCTAAGCGGTAGGCCGCAGGTTCGACTCCTGCCTGGGGCACTCTCTGAAAGGCTGCAACGCTGGGTTTACGCAAGCCGCGGGTATGCTTGCATGGCATCCGCCGGAGCGTCGTGCGACCGTGTGGTACCCGTTGGTGCCCGTTCCGGCCGTCGACAGCCCCGTCGCGAGCGTTCCTCGATCGCGAGGGTGCCGTACGGAACGGTCCTGCGCTTGTGAGGATGCGGGGGTGCCGATAGGTTGCGCGCGACGATCTGTTCCGCAGCATCAAAGAATTGTCTGTGCCCTCCTGGGCGCACGGGCACTTGGAGGACTCTCGGATGCTGCGCTCAGCGAATTCTTGCCGGCAGGTCACATGGCTTGGGGCGTGTGCGCTCGCGCTCGTCGCGATGGCTCCCGCTCCGGCGACCGCTGGCGCGCCGGGCCCCGCCTCTGCGCTGAAGCCCGCTCCGTCAAGGGCCACGATCCCGGGTGACGAGCAGCTGATCGTCACCTGGAGCGCCCAGTCCACCGCGGCGCAGCAGGCCGCTGTGCTCGCGTCGGCCGGCGTGCCCGCCCGCACCCGGCTAAGTGGCCCCGAGACCTCGTCGGCTGCGGGCTCAGAGCCTGTCGACGTCATCGACGTCGTCGATGCGTCGCGCAAGGACGCGGTGAGCGCCCAGCTCGCTGCCAACCCGGCGGTGCTGACGGTCGAGCCAAATATCCGACTCCATGCCGCAGGAAAGCCCGCATTGCCGGCGGCGATCAACGATCCCCTCGTCCGTGACGACTCGCAATGGGGCGTGCAGGGCACGACCTACAAGCCCAGCGAGCCGTTCGGGACGGATGTCGTGTCGGCCTGGGCTCGTGGCATCACCGGCAGCCGCAAGGTCTACGTCGGGGTAATCGACGAAGGCATCGACATCAGCCATCCAGATCTTAGGAAGAACATCTTCACCAACCCCTGGGATCCGATCGACGGCATCGACAACGATCACAACGGCTACGTCGACGACATCCACGGCTGGGACTTCTACAACGACGACAACACGCTCTACGACGGACAAAACCACCGCGATTTCATCGACGCGCACGGTACGATCGTCGCCGGCGAAATCGGGGCTCGGGGCGGCAACGGCATTGGCGTGGCCGGCGTGAACTGGGACGTCACCATCATCCCGGCCAAGTTCCTGGGGCCTGATGACGGAACAGCCGGAGGAGCGATCGCCGCGATCGACTACCTCACGGACCTGAAGATCCGCCACGGCATCAACCTCGTCGCCACGAACAACTCCTGGGAAAGTGGCGGCGACCCTGACGAGGAATCACCAGCGATGCAAGCAGCAATCCAGCGCGGCGCGCGCGCGGGCATCCTGTTCGTCACGGTTTCCGGCAACGGCGACGAGCAAGGCATCGGATACGACCTCGACGCGAGACCGAACTTTCCCGCCTCACTGAACTGTCAGCTGCCAGGCGGAGCAGACTGCATGATCACCGCTACCGCCATTGACATCAACGGCGAGAAGACCGAGTTCGCCAACTGGGGGCGGGCCACGGTCGACATCGGCGCGCCCGGTGACTTCATCTATTCAACGTTCCCGTCCGCCGAGTACCAGGCCTACAGCGGCACCTCGCAGGCGGCACCGTTCGTCGCTGGTGCCGCCGCACTGTACGCCTCGCGATACCCACATGCCTCCCCCACTGCAATCCGCAACGCGATCCTCAAGTCCGCCGTACGGACACCATCGCTCGTCGGCAAGGTCGCGACCAACGGCCGGCTGGACATCAACGCCGCGCTCAGCACGCCGCCCAGGCCGGGGTAGCGCGCTGCACGCGTTGGGCACCAGCGATTCGCTACTGCCCAAACCCTCCCGGATCGCGCCCAAACGAGCCTGATCGACCGGCGCCATCGCGACCTGGTAGCGCCCGTCCCACCTACGTCTCTTACGCGGATGCTGGGCTAAAGCGTTTCACGTCGCTCGGCCTGGGCTCCGCCACAGCAACCTGGGGCCGCATCAGCGGACGGTTGAACTGCGGCCTAGTAGAGCCCGGCTCGGATCAGATATCCATAGTACCGGTCGCCGATCGGACGCAACGGGTCGCCTAGGAAGCCGTAACCGGGGTTGGCGATGTTGTAATCGCGCGCGTCAGCCACGATCTTTCGAATGATCTGGGCGGGCCTCAATCCGGCGCACGGTCCGGATGCGATGCAAAGCGCGACCGTGCCGGCGGCCATCGGCGCAGCGAAGCTCGTCCCCTCCGCCAGGGCGTAGCAGCTGAGGGACTGCGGGCCGCAAATAGCGCGAGGAAGGATCGACCCGATACAGATCCCCGGTGCCGCAACGGTGTGCGCCTGGTCGTTCGCAAGTGTCACCCAGTTGCTGAAGTCAGCTGGGCCATCGTCGATCACGTTGTACTGCGAGTAGTCGATACCCCCGCAAACAGGGGGCGGCACCTGACCACCGGGCAATCCATCAAAGTCGCTCATCGCCGTGACGTTCAGTACCTCGTCATAAGACGATGGCGTGTAGTTCATGCTGCTGTCGGCCGCATCGTTCCCAGCAGCAACGACCGACGTCACGCCCAGGCGATTGAGTCGGCAGAACGCGAAATGGATCGCGTCTCCGCTGGTGCGTCCGCAGTTTTCGTCGTCAGCAAGATTCTGCCCGCCGAAGCTCCCGTTGACGACTTGGATGTCATTTTGAGGATCCGTGTCGGTGCGCGTCGAGGCGATCCACTCAAGGCCACAGAACAAATCCTCATCTGTCAGGAACCCGTTGAAATCTGCCACGCGCACCCCCCAAATCTTGGCTCCGGGAGCGATCCCCACGATGCCACCGCCATCATCCAGCGCACCGATCACGCCCGCGATGAACGTCCCGTGGCCATCGAGGTCCTGCCACGCATTCGGGTTGTGACCGATGCAGTTATGGCCTCCCGAGATCCGCAACTCAAGTGAACGCTTATCGACGCCGCCGTCGAGGACGGCCACATTGACATTCACCCGACCTTGCCCGTCGCCGGACAGGGTGGAACTCAACGGCGCGCCGATCCGCCGCAGCCAGCGAGTTGCCACCTGTGGCTCCTGCTCGGCTAGACGCCGCCGCTGGCGTGGCCTTCGAAACCGCTGCGCTTGGGACACAAAGTCCACCGCCACGTCCGCCTTGACGGCCGCGAGTGCGGACGCCGACAGGTCCGCTGCATAGCCCTTGAACGCCTGCCGGAAGCGTTTGCGGATCCGCGCACCGCTCCGCGCGTGCTTTCCCTCTACGACGGCTGCGTCCGCTGCATCGTTGAGCACCACGATGTAGCGACCCGGAATGACCTCCGCTGATGCTGCGGTCGGAGCGAGTACGACCGCGCAAAGCACGCTGATGGTGACGACCACGCCGCGCAGAGGCGCGTCTCGTAGGCGAGGCATGGTTACTTCTACTTGCGCCCGATCCACCTGTCAACTCGAGGCGCGACATTCAACCCGCCGTGCGCTTGTGAGGATGCGGGGGTGCCGATAGGTTGCGCGCGACGATCTGTTCCGCAGCATCAAAGAATTGTCTGTGCCCTCCTGGGCGCACGGGCACTTGGAGGACTCTCGGATGCTGCGCTCAGCGAATTCTTGCCGGCAGGTCACATGGCTTGGGGCGTGTGCGCTCGCGCTCGTCGCGATGGCTCCCGCTCCGGCGACCGCTGGCGCGCCGGGCCCCGCCTCTGCGCTGAAGCCCGCTCCGTCAAGGGCCACGATCCCGGGTGACGAGCAGCTGATCGTCACCTGGAGCGCCCAGTCCACCGCGGCGCAGCAGGCCGCTGTGCTCGCGTCGGCCGGCGTGCCCGCCCGCACCCGGCTAAGTGGCCCCGAGACCTCGTCGGCTGCGGGCTCAGAGCCTGTCGACGTCATCGACGTCGTCGATGCGTCGCGCAAGGACGCGGTGAGCGCCCAGCTCGCTGCCAACCCGGCGGTGCTGACGGTCGAGCCAAATATCCGACTCCATGCCGCAGGAAAGCCCGCATTGCCGGCGGCGATCAACGATCCCCTCGTCCGTGACGACTCGCAATGGGGCGTGCAGGGCACGACCTACAAGCCCAGCGAGCCGTTCGGGACGGATGTCGTGTCGGCCTGGGCTCGTGGCATCACCGGCAGCCGCAAGGTCTACGTCGGGGTAATCGACGAAGGCATCGACATCAGCCATCCAGATCTTAGGAAGAACATCTTCACCAACCCCTGGGATCCGATCGACGGCATCGACAACGATCACAACGGCTACGTCGACGACATCCACGGCTGGGACTTCTACAACGACGACAACACGCTCTACGACGGACAAAACCACCGCGATTTCATCGACGCGCACGGTACGATCGTCGCCGGCGAAATCGGGGCTCGGGGCGGCAACGGCATTGGCGTGGCCGGCGTGAACTGGGACGTCACCATCATCCCGGCCAAGTTCCTGGGGCCTGATGACGGAACAGCCGGAGGAGCGATCGCCGCGATCGACTACCTCACGGACCTGAAGATCCGCCACGGCATCAACCTCGTCGCCACGAACAACTCCTGGGAAAGTGGCGGCGACCCTGACGAGGAATCACCAGCGATGCAAGCAGCAATCCAGCGCGGCGCGCGCGCGGGCATCCTGTTCGTCACGGTTTCCGGCAACGGCGACGAGCAAGGCATCGGATACGACCTCGACGCCACGCCAAACCTGCCAGCTTCGCTGAGGTGCCATCTGCACAGTGGGATCGACTGCATGATCACAGCCACCGCAATCAAGAGGAACGGACAGCCGCCAAGATTCGCCAACTACGGACGCCGGTCCGTCGATATCGGCGCGCCAGGCGTTCTCGTCTACTCGACGTTCCCGTTTGGGGACTATCAGGCATACGACGGCACCTCGCAGGCCGCCCCGTTCGTCACGGGCGCCGCGGCGCTCTACGCATCGCGATACCCACATGCCTCCCCCACTGCAATCCGCAACGCGATCCTCAACTCGACCGTGCGGACGCCATCGCTCGTCGGAAAGGTAGCGACCGACGGGCGCCTAGACATCAACGCCGCGCTCAGCACGCCGCCCAGGCCGGGGTAGCGCGCCGCGCGTTGGGGCACTAGCGACTCTCTGCTGCCCAACCCTCCCCGACTCCTGCCTGGGGGCACTTCCAGAAGGCCTCGCAAACGCGGAGCGATGCGTTGCCGGCACCTCTCGTCGCGGCCTCCCTCTCAGCCAGCGACCTTGAGCGTGAAGGTGACGTCAGCCTTGAAATCAGGAGCGGTCGCCCTCCCACGGATCACGTGCGTGCCGGGAGACAGATTTCGCAGCAACAGCCCGTCGCCGTAGGCGACGGCCCTCCCGGTCCGCTTCTTTGTACCCAGCAGGTTCTTCTTGGGCATGTGGAAGATGAAGGGTGCGGAGGCGGTCACGTACCTCGGGTAGGGCTTGCCGTCAAGCTCCTGAGTGACGTTCTTGCCCGTCTTGTAATACCTCATTGCACAGCGCTTGAGCTGCGCCGGCGTGTCGCCGTGGAACGGCGGATCCTCGATCGTCGAGCACTCCGCACCGAAACCACCGACGTATACGGCTCCACCCTTTGGGACCGAGCAGGTGTGACGCTCCTTCTTGCCCGAGAAACCGCCGAGCACCACGGTCACTCCGAGCACCCGATGACAAGGCGCCGGCGGCGGCGGCTTGGCGAGGGCAAGCCTCCACGAGGTCACAAGCCAGTCGCTGTAGCCCTTCCCGGCAATCGTGCCGCCAGGGGCAACGATCGGGCTCTCCGCCGCACTGACGCTCGGTGCACAAGCCCCGAGAGCACACATGGCAGCAACGACGTAACGCAAAGTCATCGGAGTCTCCTCGCGTAGCGCTTCTTCTCCCCGTGTGTCGGCGACCCTACCTACATTCCGGTGCAGCGACTGAATTCGGGGAAAGCGTCCGACCCCGGTCGCTTCCGGCGCTCGCCGGTTCAGGGATGGAACGTGATCCGGATGTCCGTCGTCGTCGCGTTCGTCTCCGTCACGAGGGCGGTCCCGCGGGCGCCGTGGTACGCGCCGGTGCCGCCGGTGATCGCGAACGGCACGTTCTTGACCTTGCCCTGCAGCGGAATGAGCCCCTGCGCGGTCAGCGTGCCCTTGGACAGCGTCTCCTGGACCGTGCACAGGCCCTGCGTGCCGACGACCGTGCAGATGCCGCGGTTGCGGCCGGTGTCGTCGCCGCTGACCGTCGAGCCGAAGCCGAAGCGATCGCCCTGGCGCGGTCTGTGATTCGGACCGAAGCCGACGTTGCGCTGGTTCTTCTCGATCAGGTGCAACGTCGCCGGGAGCGGACTCTGCGCCGACCCCGACGTGGCAAGCAGCGCGACGGGAACGACGGCAACGGCAACGGCAGCAAGAGCGAGTGGAATGCGGCGCATGAGGTACCCCTCTCGTGAAATTGATGGCCTCGGCGGCGAGGCCGTGGCGAGCGTAACCGCGCCCAGCGCGGTCGTGGCGCAACCGCAGCGCATCGGGCTGCGACACTCGGTCGCGGTGGAGCGCAAGCGCAAGCTCATCACGGCGTTGCAGGTCAAGCTGCTCAACCCGCCGTCCGCGCGCTCGCCGCGCGTGGCCTCGCGCCCGGTGTCGCGTTGCTCGAGACGACTGGGCGCAAGAGCGGCGAGCCACGGCGCACGCCGGTCAGCAACGGCCTGGAGCGCGGCACGAACACGTTCTGGATCGTCGCCGAGATGGGACGCAAGGCGGCCTACGTGCGCA
The DNA here is from genome assembly GCA_963780585.1 of uncultured Actinomycetes bacterium. Lineage (GTDB taxonomy): Bacteria > Actinomycetota > Thermoleophilia > Solirubrobacterales > Solirubrobacteraceae > CADCVQ01. Next base: position 40,439 of record CAWADD010000011.1, on the reverse strand, counting down.
ACATCGAGGCCGACCCGCGCGTCCGAATCCGCGTCCGTGGCGGCTGGCGAACGGGCACCGCGCAGCTGCTCGACGGCGACGACCCGCGTGCCCGCCTGCGCTCGATCTCGCGCCTCAACGCGGCCGGCGTGCGCGCGATGGGCACCGAGCTGCTCGTCGTGCGGGTCGATCTCGACCCGTAGCGCTCGCGCCGACGCGAGGGCCGCTAGACGTGCCGTGCGTGGCGGGCGGGGTGCGCGGGCGTGACGCGGAACGGCAGCGGTGAGGAGAGGGTGCCGCGGGCGTGGGCAGCGGGCCGCATTTTGCCGCTGTGGCGCGCGACCGTGTCGCTCTTGTCCCGGTATGCGGGTCAAGGCGACATCGTCGGCGCGCGATCGTGCCCGGACGCGCGTCGGGTGCTCGACACCCTCTGTGGGGCGGCGTCGGATCGCGGCGTCGTGTCCTGCCTAGTGTGTGCATGAGACGCACAAGGCAGGACAGGTCCGCACCGCACCCCGCCACGAGCGACCACGACCGCTCGGGGTCAACCCGCTAGCGGTCGGGCCGCTCGGGATAGACGTCGTCGATCGTCACGAGCGCGACGTACGGCGCCTGCGCCGCGGCCTCGATCCGCGCGCCGCCGCCGGCGAGACGGTCGAGCACGCTGACGACGCCGCAGATCTCGTGGCCCGCCTCCTGCAGCGCCTCGATCGCGGCGATCGTCGAGCCGCCCGTGCTGACGACGTCCTCGACGACGAGGCAGCGGTCGGCGGCGTCGAGCAGCGGTCCCTCGATGCGCCGCGACAGGCCGTGGCTCTTGGCCTCCTTGCGGACGAAGAAGCCCTTCACGTCGGCGCCGCCGGCGAGCGCCGCGCACGTGACGGCGTCGGCGCCCATCGTCATCCCGCCGACGGCGGTCGCGCCCCAGCCGTCGACGCGCTCGGCAAGCAGCTCGCCGAGCGCCAGGAAGCCCGGGCGCCGCAGGATCGCCCGCTTGGCGTCGACGTAGTACTGCGCGCGCAGACCGCTCGTCAGCGTCACCTCGCCGATGACGAGCGCGTGCGTGCGCAGCTCCTCGATCAACCGTCCATGGGCGTTCATCGCTCGCGTACCTTAGAGCCGTGCTCGAGCGCTCTCTTCGCAACGTCGCGATCGTGCTGAGCGTGATCGTCGCCACCGGATTCGTGCTGTTCGCGCTCGAGGACATCGATCGCGGGTCGGCGAACTCGGTGCAGCGGATCGCGGGCTACGCCGCGACGAGCCCGAGCTCCGCCGGCGAGCGCGAGCGCGAGCGGCGCCACGGCCAGCCGCGCGAGGCGATCGACGATGTCAACGACGTCCTGCTCAAGCCGTTCGCCGGCCTCTCGGACAGCGCCGACAGCCGCTGGCTGCAGCGCGGCGTCCCGAGCCTGCTCGGGCTGCTCGTCTACGGCGTCGGGCTCGGCTTCCTCGCGCGCTACGCGAAGGCGATCCGGCGCGTGCCGAGGCGCCCGCTCAGCCGCCCGGCCTAGCGCTGCCACCCGCCTAGGGATAGACGTCGACGGGCGTTCCGATCGTCGCCCAGCGGTAGATCGGCACCGCCTCGGCGATCGGCAGGCGCAGGCAGCCGTGGCTCGCGGGGAAGGCCGGCACCGACCAGTAGCCATGCAGCGCGTACCCGCGGATGAAGTACGACGAGTGCACCATCCCCTTCGCGTTCGTGCCGAACGTCTTGGAGTAGACGCGGAACGAGCCGATCACGGTCGGCGTACTGGGCGCGCCCGAGGAGACGGGGTAGATCGCCTGCACGCGACCGCGATCGATCAGCGCGATCACCTGGCGCGACAGATCGGCCTCGATATGGCGCCCGTGGTCGGGGCGGGCGATCACGAAGCGCCCCGCCCCGCGCGCGATCGCGCGCATGACGTCGATCGAGGCGTTCGCCGTGCGCGCCATCCCGGTGACCTTGCGGAAGGCGAGCACCGCGCGCGCCGTCCTCGCGTCGTAGGAGCCGGGTTCTCCCGTGACGTAGCCGAGCGCGCGCAGCCGGCGCTGGAGGGCATAGATCGACGCGCGACCGCTGCGCGGCCGCACCCGGCGCGGGATCACGTCGACGGTGCGCGTCCTGGCGCTCAGGCCGCCCAGCTCGGCGGTCGGGTCATGCGTCGCGAGCACGACGAGCGGCCCGGGGCGCCGCGGCCGGTAGAACAACGCGAAGGCGCCGCGTCCGCCCGTGCGCGGCTGCAGCGTGACGCGTCGCACAGCGACCTGGCGGCCGCCGACGTAGAAGCGCACGGCGAACGTCTGGCCCGGCACGAAGGCGCCGGTCACGCCGCGGACGACGACGCGCGAGCCGGTCAGCGTGGTCGCCCGCGCGCCGCCGACGCGCGCGATCAGCAGCGTCAGCTGCGTCTGCAGCGGTGCGCCGGCGACCGGCGCTGCCGGCGACGCGCCGGGCGCCGCGGACGCGGACGGCGACGGTGCGAGCGGCGACTGCGCATGCGCCGCCGACAGCGGGACGACGACCGCGATCAGCAGCAGGAACGTGAGGCCGGCGCGTCGCATCGGAGCGGCACTATCCCACGCGTATGGGTCGTATCGCGCTACGCGGGCTGCGGTTGCGGCGCCGCCGGCTGCGCCGCGCTGCGATCGCCCAGCGCGCGTGCCAGCAGCCACGCGCAGCCGAGCGCGGCGATCGTCGAGCCGGTCATCATCGCCGGGATCTGCCAGGACCAGTCGAGGTTGACGCCGAGGGCGATCGAGTTGTTCAGCGCGTGCAGCGCGATCGACGGATACAGCGAGCCCGTCCACTGGTACAGCAGGCACAGGCCGATGCCGAAGAACGCGAGCGGGACGAGGTAGCCGACCGGCGACGAGCCGGTGTGGATCAGCCCGAAGACCGCACCCGTGAGGATCGCCGCAAGCCATGGTCCGTGCCAGTTGCGCAGCGCGCCGAAGAAGAAGCCGCGGAAGAACAGCTCCTCGCCGAGCGGCGCGATCACCGTGATCAGCACGACGACGGCGAGCACGTTGAGCAACGGTCCGTCGGCACCCAGCTCGTCGGGCAGCTCCTGCGTCTCGTCGAGGCTGAGCGCGACCGCCCAGATCGCGCTGAGCACGAAGAAGCCGATCCAGACGGCGACGAGCAGCGCGGCGCTGCGGCCGATCGGCGCGCCGCGCAGGCCGAAGTCCGACGCGGACGGTCGCCCGAACAGCGCGGCGAAGCCAAGCGCGGCGCCGGCGAGCGCGAGGTTCTGCCCGACCGTCAGGCCGATGTTGATGCCCGGCGGCGGGTCGCTGGTCGAGGCGCCGAAGATTCCGGCGACCACGATGACGACGATCCCGAGCACGATCGTCGTTCCGAATCCAGCGGCCAGCGCGGCGATCGACAGCCATGGCGGCCAGCTCGCGCGCCCGGGCGGCGGTGCGCCGAGGGCCGATGCGCTGGACGATCGCGCTTCTGGGAGATCCGACACGGGCGACGCAGGTTACGCGGCGGGGGGCGCGAACCCTGTCCGTGAGGCGCCCGCCGGAGGGCTGGCGCGGGTTGCAGTTCGTACGCCAAACGTCGAATCGTCGGTGTGTTCTCGTCTAGGCTTCGCGGCAGCACATCGAGTCAGAGGACCATCTGGATGTCGTACCGGGACAGACGCCCAAGCTTCGTCGTCGCCGTAGCAATCGCGGCCGGGTTCGCCTGCCTCCCGGCCGCGTCGTCGGCGCAGTCTGGGCCCGCTCCGCTGCGCGGCGCGAACACGCCGGGAGCGATCGAGGGCCGCTACATCGTCGTCATGAAGTCGGCGACGGGTACGGACGCCGTCGAGCGCGTCGAGCGCAAGGCGCGGGGCCGCGGCGGTCGCGTCGCGCGCCAGTACCGGCGCGCGCTGAGGGGGTTCACGGCCGAGCTCTCCGATGCCGCGCTGACGGAGGTTCGCAACGACCCGGACGTCGCCTATGTCGAGCGCGACACGATCGTGTCGATCGACGCGACGCAGAGCAACGCGACGTGGGGCCTTGACCGCGTCGACCAGACGAGCCTGCCGCTCAACGGCACGTACACGTACACGCCGACCGGCGCCGGCGTCACGGCGTACATCATCGACACCGGGATTCGCACGAGCCACCAGCAGTTCGGCGGCCGCGCCAGCTCGGGCTTCGATGCGATCGACGGCGGCAGCGCCGATGACTGCAACGGCCACGGCACGCACGTCGCGGGCACCGTCGGCGGTTCGACGTACGGCGTCGCCAAGGGCGTCTCGCTCAAGGCCGTCCGCGTGCTCGACTGCAACGGCAGCGGCGCGACCTCCGGCGTGATCGCCGGAATCGACTGGGTCACCGGCAACCACGCTGCCGGAGCGCCGGCGGTCGCGAACATGAGCCTCGGCGGCGGCGCGTCGTCGGCGATGGATCAGGCGGTCAACAACTCGATCGCCGACGGCGTCACGTACGCCGTCGCGGCCGGCAACTCGAACACGAACGCCTGCAACTCGTCCCCAGCCCGCGCGGCCGCCGCGCTGACCGTCGCATCGACGACGAGCAGCGACGCGCGCTCCTCGTTCTCGAACTACGGCAGCTGCGTCGATCTGTTCGCGCCGGGCTCGAGCATCACCTCGTCGTGGAGCAGCTCCGACAGCGCCACGAACACGATCAGCGGCACCTCGATGGCAACGCCGCACGTCGCCGGCACCGCGGCGCTGCACCTGCAGGGCGCGACGTCGGCGTCGCCCGCCAGCGTGACGTCGGCGATCCTCAGCGCGACGACCCCCAACAAGGTCTCCGACGCCAAGAGCGGGACGCCGAACAAGCTCCTGTACACGCTCTTTGGCGCGGACCCGCCGCCGCCACCACCGCCACCGCCGCCACCACCGCCGCCGCCACCACCGCCACCGCCACCACCGCCGCCACCACCGGGCTCATGTGGTCTGGCAGAGACGTACACGGGCACGCTGGCGTCCGGTGACGGCCACTCGCTGCCGGGGAGCAGCGGCAGCTACGACGCGCAGAGCGGCACGCACTTCGCCTGCCTGCGCGGACCGGAGACCGCCGACTTCGACCTCCACCTCAAGAAGCTCATCAACGGCTCGTGGACGACCGTCGCGAGCTCGACCGGATCGACGGCGACCGAGAGCGTCACGTACACGGGAACCGCCGGCAGCTACCGCTGGCGCGTGCTGCAACGCAGCGGCACCGGCACGTACACGTTCGAGCTGACGCGGCCCGGCGGCGCCACACCGCCGCCGCCACCGCCGCCTGCGCCGCCGCCACCACCGCCACCGCCACCGCCACCTGCGCCACCGCCGCCACCGCCGCCTGCGCCACCGCCGCCACCGCCACCCGGCGGGGACACGACGGCGCCGACGGTGCCGAAGAACCTCAAGGCCGTGCCCCTCAGCAGCACGCAGGTCAGGCTGACGTGGGAGGCGAGCACGGACAACGTCGGGGTGAAGGACTACGTCCTGCGACGCAACGGCAGCGAGTTCAAGACGGTGGACGCGCCGTCGCTGACCTTCACCGACACGAACGCCGTGCCGGACAGCGCCAACAACTACCGCGTCGTCGCGCGCGACGCGGCGGGCAACGTGAGCGGCCTGTCCACCACCGCGAAGGCGATCACGCCGGAGAGCTAGCCGCCGCCGAGGCTCCGATCAGCCCGCGATCGCAGCGAGCCCGGACAGCGACGTGAGCACCGGCACGTCGCTGGGGACCCCCTGCGGCACGCCGTCGCGGGCGACGAGCACGGCGTCCAGACCCGCTGCGCGCGCGCCGGCGACATCGAGCTCGAGCGAGTCCCCGGCGTGCAGCGCGGAGCGTCCGCCGTCGTGCTCACCGCCGAGATCGAGCGCGCGCCGGAAGATGTCCGCCGACGGCTTGCGCGCGCCGGCCTCGGCCGAGCTGAGCGCGCCGTCGACGAGCGCGTCGAGGCCGGTGCTGCGCAGCATCTCGTGCAGCGACACGTCCCAGTTCGAGACGACGACGAGCCGGTGCCCCGCGGCGCGCAGCTCGGCGAGCGCCGCCGGCACCTCGTCGAACGGGAGGAAGCGCAGCGACGCGAGCAGCGCATCGCGCAGCGCGCCCGCTGCGAGCGCCCCGACGTCGGCGCCCGCGCGCTCGAGCCCAACCCGCAGCACCTCGGCGCAGCGCGCGCGCAGCAGGTCGAGCGAGGCCGCGTCGACGCCGAGGTCGTGCTGCCTTCGGTAGTACGCGATCTCCTCGCGCAGCGCGGCGCCGGCCTGCGCGGGCGTGACGACGACTCCGCGCGCGCGCAGCTCGTCGACGAGGCGCGGCGTCGGGGGCTCGAGCTCGACGAGCGTCCCGAGCGCGTCGAGCGTGACTACGCGACCCAATGCCACGTCGCGAAGATGCCCGTGTAGACGGCGAGCGCGACCGCGAACCCCGCGATCACGAGCCGTTCGCGCAGCGCTCGGCCGGTCATCCAGACCGCGAGCCAGATCGCGAGCGGGAAGAGCACCGCCACGAAGCGCGGCAGCGACATCAGCGGCTGCGGCCCGACCGGATAGGACAGCGGCAGCGCGAGCGCGGCGACGACGTAGGCACCGTACGCCGCCGGCAGCCGACGCAGCACGCCGGCGACCGCGACGAGGCTCAGGCCGAGCCACGCCAAAAGCTCGATGTTGTGCCGCGCGACGACGAACGGATCGCCGCCGGCGGCGCTGAAGAAGACCGGTTCGCGGGCGCCGGACAGCAGCTGGCGCGCGCCCTGCACGGCCGCGACGAGGCCGTCCCAGGCGCCGACGAACGGACCGGCGAAGGAGCGAAACCAGACCTCCTGGGCGTGAAACGGGGCGAGCGCGTCGTGACCGCCGAGCGCGAGGAAGCCGCAGTAGGCCGCCAGGCCGAGCGGCACGAGCGCAAGCCACAGGACGTCGGTGCGCAGCGGCCGCCGCGTGCGCAGGCTGGGCCGCGCAACGTCCCACAGGTAGATCATCACGAGTGGCACGAGCAGCAGCACGCCGGCGCTGCGCGTCGTCGCCGCGAGCGCGCCGAGCGCGCCGGCCCATGCCCAGCGCTCGCGCCGCGCCGCATAGACGGCGCCGACTGACAGCGCGAGGAAGAGCGACTCGCTGTAGACCGCGGAGAAGAAGAACGACATCGGAAACAGCGCCGTGACGAGGACGGCGTTGCGCGCGACGGCGGGGTCGTGGTCGAGCGCGACGAGCCGGTGCAGGACGACGAGCGCGACGCCGAGCAGCGCCGTCGAGGCCAGCGCGCCGCCGACGAGCGCCGACTGCAGCGGGACGCCGGCGAGCTTCACGAGCAGCGGATAGAGCGGGAAGAACGCCTCGCGCGCGCCGTCGCCGTAGCCGCCGTCGGCGATCGTCAGAAACCAGACCGAGTCCCAGCGCCCGAGCGGTGCGGCGAGCGCGTCGCCGGTCCCGCCGAACGGCGTCGTCAGCCCGGTCGGGTCGAAGTCCTCCGCGCGGTCCGACAGACCGAACAGCCCGACGGCGGCGATCGCCGCCGCCCAGACGAGCAGCCGCGAGATCCACAGCGCGCGCCACGCGTCGGCGAGCGCGGCGTCGATCTCGACGCGAGCGCGGGCGGGGACGGCGCGCGACAGCACGGGCTCATCTTGGCAAGCGCCATGCAGTTGCAGGAGCGGCCAGGAGCAGGGCCGAAGATGTCTGTTCCCTAGAATGACCGGTCGCGCGTTTGCTGGCTCCCGGCCGCGCGCGACCTCCGACCGAATGTCCGCTCGCCGCGAACGCCAGCGTCGACGCCGCCGCCGAGGCGGAGCCGCGCGCGTCATCATCATCACGGTCGCCGTCCTGGTGACCGCATCGGTCGTCGCGGCGCTGAGCGCGGTCGGCTACGTCGTCGGCGTCGCCAACTCCGCGCCCGACCTCGACTCGCTGACGCCGCAGGATCCCGGGCGGATCTCGACCGTCTACGCATCGGACGGCAAGACCGAGCTCGGCAAGATCTCCAACGACGTCCTGCGAATCCCGATCGCCTCCAGCCAGATGCCGCAGGACGTGCGCGACGCGACCGTGGCGATCGAGGACCAGCGCTTCTACCAGCACCGGGGCGTCGACTTCGAGGGCATCGTTCGCGCCGCGTTGAAGAACCTCAACTCGGGCAAGGCGATCCAGGGCGGATCGACGCTGTCGATGCAGCTCGTCCGCACGCTCTACACCGACGATCGCGAGAAGTCGCTGAAGCGCAAGATCCGCGAGGCCAAGCTCGCCGAGGAGCTCGAGAACGTCCACCCCGGCAAGACCGGCAAGGCGTGGATCCTGACGAAGTACCTCAACTCGGTTCCCTACGGGACGAACGGCGGCAAGCAGGCGATCGGCATCCAGGCGGCGGCGCGCTCGTACTTCAACAAGCCGGCTTCGGAGCTCACGCTCGCGGAGTCCGCGCTGCTCGCGGGCTTGCCGCAGGCGCCGAGCCAGTACAACCCGTTCCGCTCGCCGACCTCGGCGACGGCGCGGCGCAACGAGGTGCTCGGCAAGATGGCCGACCTCGGCTACGTCAGCGATGAGGAGGCGGCGAAGGCGCAGGCCGAGCCGCTGAACCTGCAGCGCAACGCGTACTTCCAGCAGAAGCGCGAGAGCTTCTTCTTCGACTATGTCACCGACGAGCTGATCAAGAGCTACGGCCCGAAGGCCGTGCGCAGCGGCGGGCTGCGGATCCGCACGACGATCGACCTCGACCTGCAGGAGAAGGCGCGCAAGGCGATCGCGAAGAACCTGAACTTCGACGGCGCGCCGTCGTCGGCGATCGTCAGCATCGACCCGAGCAATGGCTACATCCGCGCGATGGCGTCGTCGGCGAAGTACGAGAACTCGCAGTTCAACCTCGCCGCTCAGGGCAAGCGCCGGCCCGGCTCGGCGTTCAAGGTCATGGCCCTCGTTGCCGCCGTCAAGGAGGGCATCAACCCGGCGACGACGCGCTTCCAGTCGGCTGCGCTGCGGCTCGGGCCGCAGTTCGACAACGTGCTGATCAACTGCTACGGCGGCCGCTGCTCGGGCGGCTCGAAGAACCTCGTCGCCGGGACGCTGTCGTCGGACAACGGCGTCTACATCCGGCTCGCGCTCGATCTCGGGCCGAAGAAGGTCGCCCAGGCGGCCAAGGACCTCGGCATCACCTCGACGCTGCAGGGCCTTCCGTCCGAGACGCTCGGCGGGCTGCGCAACTGCTGCTCGCCGCTGGAGATGGCCAACGCCTACGCGACGATCGTCGACGGCGGCTGGCGCAACACGCCCAAGGCGATCACCGAGGTGCGCTTCCCGAACGGCAACGTCGACGACCTCTCGGAGCCGATCCGCGTGAAGGCGTTCGACGCGGCGGCGATGTACGAGGTCGTCAAGATCCTGGCGCTGAACATCAGCCAGCCAGGGACAGGCGGGCGGGCGAAGACCGGCTGCCCGGTCGGTGGCAAGACGGGCACGACCGACGACAACACCGACGCCTGGTTCGTCGGCTTCTCGCCGCGCCTGGCGACCTCGACCTGGGTCGGCTTCCCGAAGGGGAGCATCTCGATGGGGCGGATCTTCCACGGCGCCAACGTCGACGGCGGCACGTACCCCGCGCAGATCTGGGGCCAGTACATGAAGGTTGCCGCGCGCGGCTACTGCGGGAAGTTCAAGGCGCCCAAGGAGAAGTTCAAGTCGAAGGTGTTCAAGGGCAAGAACAGCCAGAAGGCGACGCTCCCGGTCCCCACCGAGGAGGAGCTCAAGGCGGCCCAGCGGAGGCTCGACGAGGCGCTGGCGAAGGCGAAGGCCCGCGAGGGCACGCTGAAGCCCGGCACCGGAACGCCGCAGACGGGCGGCAACACGTTCAACCCCGATACGTACGTCCCCAACCCCGAGGACACGAACCCGCCGCCGCCGCCGGTCGACCCCGAGCCCCCGATCACCGAGCCGCAGGCGACGCCGAACACCGGCGGAACGGAAGTGCCGTAGCGCGAGCGGCGGCTCAGCGGCGGCGCCGCAGTGCGCTACCGTAGCGGCGCAGTATGGCCAAAGAGGAAAAAGTCGAGTTCGAGGGCGAGGTCGTCGAGGCGCTGCCGAACGCGATGTTCCGCGTGAAGCTCGACAACGACCACGTCGTGCTCGGGCACGTCGCGGGCAAGATGCGGCGCTTCCGGATCCGCATCCTCCCCGGCGACCGGGTGCGCGTCGAGCTGTCGCCATACGACCTCGACCGCGCGCGCATCGTCTACCGCCACCGCTGACGGACGAGCAGGATCTCATCGCGGCCGTGCGGGAGCGCTTCGCGCCACCGCCCGAGCGCGTTCTCGTCGGCAGCGGTGATGACGCCGCGGTCGTGCGCGCCCGAGCACTGTCGATCACCTCGACGGACGCGATGGTCGACGGCGTCCACTTCCGTCTCGGCACGACGGCGAGCGCAGCCGACGTGGGGCACCGCGCGCTCGCGGGCGCGCTCTCGGACCTCGCGGCGATGGGCGTCGACGCCGGCGAGGCGTATGTCGTGCTCGGCCTGCCGGCGGGCTTTCCGCGCGCCGACGTGCTCGCGCTCGCCGACGGGATGAGCGCGCTCGCCGAGCGCTGCGGCGCCGCCCTGATCGGCGGCGACGTCACCGCCGCACCGGCGCTGCTGCTTGCCGTGACGGTCGTCGGCTGGGCCGACGAGGCGGACGAGATCGTGCGACGCGCCGGCGCACAGCCGGGCGATCTCGTCGGCGTGACGGGCACGCTCGGCGCCTCCGGCGCGGGGCTTGCGATCCTCGAGGGCCGAGCGAGCGGGCCCGACGCGCTCGCCGACCGCCACCGCCGTCCCGAGCCGCGCCTGGCCGCGGGCCGCGCGCTCGCGCGGGCCGGGGCGCACGCGATGATCGACCTCTCCGACGGGCTCGCGTCCGACGCCGAGCACGTCGCGCGCGCGAGCGGCGTGACGCTCCAGCTCGACCTCGACGCGCTGCCGCTCGCCGACGGCGTCGCCGACGTCGCGCGGCAGCTCGGCAGGCCGGCGTGGGAGCTCGGCGCGGCCGCGGGCGAGGACTACGAGTTGCTCGTCTGCGTGGCGGCCGCCGACCGAGCCGCCGCCGAGTCGGCCGCGCCGTTGACCTGGCTCGGAGCCGTCTGCGACGGGCCCCCGGGCGTCAGGCTGCTGGCGGCGGGCGTCGAGCAGACGGCGCGCGGCTTCCAGCACCGCCTGTGAGTGAGCGTCCGGCGCATGAACGCGAGCGCGACGAGGGCGGGATCGACCACGTAGTCCGCGCGCTGCACGCGCATCTTGAGCTCTTGCAATCGCATCCGGGCGCAGTATCGAGCGGCGCGCGCGGGCGCTTGAGCGCGCCGCGCGCCGCGTCCGCGACCGTTGTCAGATCCGCGCCGCGCCGCGCGCCTGCGCGGCGACGAGACGGGCGAACACGATGATCCGCTTCGCCGCGCTGTAGAGCGGGTGGCAGGCCGACAGCACGAGCCGGTCGTAGCCGACGCGACGGATCACCGACAGCTGCGTCGGCGGCACGATGCGCGTCATCTCGACGTCGTACGTGAAGCGTCCGTAGGGCATCTCGACGACGACCTCGTCGCCGCGCCGCAGCTTGTCGATCTTGCGAAACGGCGCCCCGTACGTCGTCCGATGTCCCGCGATCGCGGTCGTGCCCGGGGCACCCGGGAACGGGACGTCGTCGTAGATCGCGGGGCCCTTGCGCAGCGAGGCCGTGTCGGTCCCGTTGACGAGGATGTAGTCCGCGTCGATCCGCTCGATCTTGATGCGGCCGGCGGCGGCGCCGCGCTCGAGATCGGCGCGCAGCTTGCGGGCCAGGAACGCCATCCGCCGCTGCTCGGTCGCGAGCTTCGCCAGCGCGGCGAGGTCGAGCTCGCTCGGCTTGGCCTGCTCGAGCTTCTGCAGGTCGTCGCCCAGCTGCCCCTGCACGATCTTCGCGTAGATCGCCGACGCGGGCTCCTGCCACAGCAGCGTCAGCCCGGCGTCGGCGAGCATCAGCGCGCCGGAGACGATCAGCACGGTCGAGAGGGTCCGCATTGCCCGGCGCATCGCCGTCATCGTCGCAGCGCCGACTCTGTTCCGCCCAGCGACCCCGGCCCGGCGTAGCTTTTCGGCCCGCGCACGGTGATCGGGATCTCGTCCTCGCTGACGGGCGCGCGGCGGGCGGCGGCGATCAGCAGCGCGCCGACGCCGCAGCTCGCGACAAGGCTCCACAGCAGCACGCTGGCGAGCGAGATGTGCCCGCCGGCCGTCAGCAGCAGCAGCTCCCAGCCGGCGTCGACGACGCCCAGCCCGAGCGAGCGAGCGAGCGCGATCACCACGACCAGGACGGGGACGAAGCCGAGCGCGGTCAGGGCGATGCGCCCGGACCGCGGCATCCGCAGCTCGGGCGCGAGCGCAAAGAGCCAGATGTGCAGGGCCGGGATCAGCAGCGCGGCGGCAAACGGGTTCGTGAGCCAGATCACGCCCGCGACGGCGGTCGCGACGAGCACGAGCACGATCCCGGCGCCCGAGGCGGTGAGATCGACGGTGTCGGCGCGCAGGAGGCGCAGCGCGGCCGGGCGCAGCCATGTCCAGCCGAGCGCGAACACCAGCAGGACGGCGAGCAGCGCCGGAATCCTCGCCGGCAGCGCCTGCGGCGCGACCGGCGCGCCCGGGACGGCGCCCAGCAGACCGACCGCGGCGAGCGCGATCGCGAACAGCGCGACGAACAAAAACGGCAGCGTGTTGGCGACCGTCCAGCGCAGCCAGACGACGATCGACTCGCGCTTGCGCAGCAGCGCGGCGAACGCGTCGACGGCCGTCACGAGCACGGTCAGCAGCAAGATGCCGATGAACAGGCGGACCGCCCAGATCGGCAGGATCTTGCGGCTCGTCAGGAGGTCGCGGCTCGACGACTCGGCGCTGATCGGGCGCGCCGCAGGCGCGGCGTCGAGCACGGTCACGACGCGCAGTGCGGCGCGCCCGAACGTCTCCAGGCGCTGGCGCGAGATCGGCGCGTCGGCCGGCGGCGGACGGTCGCCGCCGATCGACAGCAGGACCGCCGGCAGCCCACCGGCCAGCAGCGCGCCCTGCTCGCCGAACGTCGCCGGCATCGCGAAGCGCGCGAACTGGCTCAGCGCCCGCGGCGCGCCCAGGCCGGAGCCGGTTTCGACCCGCACGGCCTCCTGGACGGTCGCGCGCAGGCGCTGCGGGGTCGCGCCGAGCGCGTTCGACCAGCCGGTCACGAGCGGCGCGCTGACGTTGCGCGACGCGAGGTCGCCGAGCACGAGCACGCCGCCGATCGGGCCGCTCAGCTCGCGCGCGAGGTCGGCGGCGCCCGCCGCGCCGCCGCTGCCGCCGCTCGTCGAGACGAGCGTCAGCGTGCGGCGCGTCTGGCGCGGCGCGCCGAAGATGCGGGCGAGCTCGAGCAGCGCGGCGGTGCCCGACAGCTCCGCCTCGGCGCGCTCGCCCGCCGCATCGCGATGCGCGACGACGACGATGCGCTCGTCGATCGTCCCCGGACGCTGCGCGATGACGGTGCGCAGCGAGCGCTGTCCGTCGATCGTGTCGCCTTCGCGCGTAACCGTGCGCACGCGAAAGCCGGCGTCGCGCATCTCCGAGGAGATCGTCGCCGCGAGCCGCTGATCGCCGTCCGATCCGGGCCGGCGATCGGGGAAGCGCTGCGACAACCCGGTGACCGCGCCGCCGCCGAATGCCCGCTCGAAGGCGCGCTGACCCTGGAACGCATCGGGCGTCAGCGAGGTCCGCATCGGCTGCGGACGGTTCTCCAGCGAGAACGCGAGCAGCACGAACGCGAACAGGACCGGAATCAGGGCGGCCCGGTAGATACGCGGGTCGATCATCTGCGTTGTCACACTATTGGGGATGGTGGATCGTGCTCCTCGCATCCTCCTCGTCGATGACGAGCACGCGATTCAGACGCTGCTCTCATATCCATTACGCAAGGATGGCTACGAGGTGGTCCAGGCGACCGACGGCCAGGCCGCGCTGGCGCGCTTCGTCGAGGGCACCTACGACCTCGTCGTGCTCGACCTGATGCTGCCCAAGCTCGACGGCCTCGAGGTCTGCCGCCGCATCCGCGCCCGCAGCACGGTGCCGATCATCATGCTGACCGCGCGCGCCGAGGAGGTCGACAAGGTCGTCGGCCTCGAGCTCGGCGCGGACGACTACATCACCAAGCCGTTCTCGATGCGCGAGTTCCGCAGCCGCGTGAAGGCGGCGCTGCGCCGCGCCGAGATGCAGCCCCAGGCGCCGGCGCCGGCCAGCGGCGGACCGCTCGACGTCGCCGGCCTGCGGATCGACTTCGCGAAGCGCGCCGTCTCGGTGCGCGGGGTGGCGGCGCAGACGACGTTCGTCGAGTTCGAGATCCTCGCGACGCTCGCCGCCGCCCCGGGCCGCGTCTTCACGCGCGAGATGCTGCTGACGCGGATCTGGGGCGACGCCGCCTATCGCGACCCGCGCACGATCGACGTCCACATCCGGCATCTGCGCGAGAAGCTCGAGCTCGACGCCAAGCGGCCCGAGTACCTCTTCACGGTGCGCGGCGTCGGCTACCGCTTCCGCGACGACGCCGGCGCCTGAGCCGTGGGCGGGGTCGACGGGGCTCGCTGATGCGCCTGCGCTCGCTGCGCTCGCAGCTGACGATCCTCTCCTTCGCGGTCACGCTCGTCGCGCTGCTCGGCGTGCTGTTCTACGTCACGCCGCAGCTCGAGTCATCGCTGCGCGACCAGAAGCTGAGCTCGCTCGCCGAGACCGCCAGCGCGTTCGCGCCGCAGATCACCGCGGTCGTGCGCAACAACGGCAACGACAACACGATCGACACGATCGTCTCGTCGGTCTCCGACCGCACGAACGCGCGCGTCACGCTGCTGTCGGTCGGCGACGGCACCGAGGGTCTGCAGCTCGCGGTCTTCTCGGACTCCTATACCGACAACCGCATCACCGACCTCGACGTGCGCGTCGCCGACCGCGCGGCGCGCAGCGGTCGCACGACGGTCGGCTCGGGTCGGTCGCGCACCGGCGAGCAGGCGCAGGTCGCGGTGCCGATCCGCGACGAGGGGACCGTCAGCCGCATCGCGCTGTTCTCGGCGCCGATGGCCGACGTGCAGGACAACGTCGCGCTGATCCGGCGCCAGATCCTGATCGCCGGCGCGCTCGGGCTGCTGCTCGCGCTCGCCGGCGGCTTCGTCGTGTCGCGCTCGATGGTGCGCCGCGTGCGCGGCCTCGAGCACGGCGCCGGCCAGGTCGCGGCCGGCGACTTCACGACGGTCTTCCCGACCGCCAAGAGCGACGAGCTCGGGCAGCTCGCGCGCGCGCTCGACGACATGCAGCGCCAGCTCGCGCAGGTCGAGAGCGCGCGGCGGCGCTTCATCGCGACGGCGTCGCACGAGCTGCGCACGCCGATCTTCTCGATCGGCGGCTTCCTCGAGCTGATGGAGGACGAGGAGCTCGACGACGAGACGCGACGCCAGTTCGTCGCGACCGTGCGCGAGCAGGTCGAGCGGCTCGGCAAGCTCGCGACGGACCTGCTCGACCTCTCGCGGCTGGAGGCGGGATCGTTCGAGCTGCGGCTCGAGCCGACCGACCTCGGCGTGCTCACGCGCGCGGTCACGGCCGAGTTTGCGCCCGCGCTCGACAAGCACGACTCGGCGCTCGACGTCACGCTCGGCGAGCAGATCGAGACCGTCTGCGATCCTGAGCGCGTGGCCCAGATCCTGCGGATCCTGATCGACAACGCCCTCACGCACACGCCGTCGGGGACGCGCGTGGCCGTCACCGCGGTGCGCGACAACGGCGCCCTCCGGCTCGCCGTCAGCGACGACGGACCGGGGATCAGCGCCGCCGCCGCCGAGCGCGTCTTCGAGCCGTTCTTCACGTCCGACGACGAGCAGGGATCGGGCCTCGGCCTCGCGATCGCCCGCGAGCTCGCCGAGCGGATGGAGGGCTCGCTCGACGTCCAGGCGGCACCCGGGCGCACGACGTTCTGCTTGGAGCTACCGGCTTGAGGCGAGCGATCCTGCTCGCCGCCAGCCTCGCGGCGCTGGCGTTGGCGGGCTGCGGGGAGTCTGACGACGACGGCGCGGCGAGCGCCGGCGCGAGCGGCGCGGACGGCGACAACGTCACGACGGTCGAGCGCACGACGACCGTCGAGGTCGTGCGCGGCGACGCGGGCGACGACACGTTCGACCCGGCGCGGATCTACGAGCGCGACGCGCCCGGGGTCGTCACGGTCGTCAGCGTGCTCGGGGGCGACGGCGCGGGTCAGGGACTGGGCTCGGGCTTCGTCCTCAACGGCCGCGGGGAGATCGCGACGAACGCCCACGTCGTGACCGACGGCAGGGGCAGCGCGATCCGCAAGGCGAAGGAGGTCTACGTCGCGTTCGCCGACGGCAACCAGGTGCCCGCCCGGATCGTCGGCTTCGATCCGAACGCCGATATCGCGCTGCTGCGGATCGATCCGGGCGGCCTGACGTTGCGGCCGCTGCGGCTCGGCACGGCGCGCGACCTGCGCGTCGGCTCGCCGGTGGCGGCGATCGGCTCGCCGTTCGGTGAGCCGCAGTCGCTGTCGGTCGGCGTCGTCTCGGCGACCGACCGCTCGATCAGGTCGCTGACCGGCTTCGACGTCGCCGGCGCGATCCAGACCGACGCGGCGATCAACCGCGGCAACTCGGGCGGCCCGCTCGTCAACGCCAAGGGCGAGGTGCTCGGGATCAACTCGCAGATCCAGACGACGTCGGGCGGTGGCGAGGGCGTCGGCTACGCCGTCCCGGCCGACACGGCGCGGCGCACGCTCGCCGCGCTGCGCAGGAACGGCAAGGTCGACTACGCGTACCTCGGCGTCTCGACCGCGCGGATCTATCCGCAGCTCGCGCAGCGCTTCAAGCTTCCGGTGGCGACCGGCGCCTGGGTCCAGGCGATCGTGTCGGGTGGCCCGGCCGACAAGGCCGGCCTGCGCGGCGGGCGCGAGACGGAGCGCTTCCAGGCGCGCGACATCCGCGTCGGCGGCGACATCATCACCGCCGTCAACGGCGAGAAGCTCGTCGACGAGGCGTCGCTCGGCGTCGCGCTGCTCGACATCAAGCCCGGCGAGGTGATCACGCTGCGCGTCTACCGATCCGGCAAGCCGCGCGATGTTCGGGTGCGGCTCGGTTCACGACCGCAGGAAAGCGGGAACGACCTGCGTCCGTAGGACCTCCGCAGCGAGGACCGAACAGACCGACGATTTAGAATCGAGCAGCAGATGGCCGCAGGATCGAGGGGCAGCTCCGAACCGCATGCACCGCTCGTGCTCGTCTCCAATCGCGGTCCCGTGACCTTCGACGTCGACGGCTCGTTCACGCGCGGCGGCGGCGGGCTCGTGACGGCGTTGACGGGCCTGGCGACGCACCGCGATGCGGTCTGGATCGCGTCCGCGATGACCGACGGCGACGTCCGTAAGACGCGCGAGCGCGGCGGTCGCGCGTTCGTCGTCGACACCCAGAGCGGCGAGTTCCATGTCCGCCTCGTCGTCTCCGAGCAGGAGGCCTACGACCGCTTCTACAACGTCGTCGCGAACCCGATGCTGTGGTTCATCCAGCACTACCTGTGGGATCTCTCCAACGCGCCCGACATCCGCGAGAACGAGGTCCAGGCCTTCGAGCAGGGCTACAAGGTCGTCAACGACGACCTCGCGCAGGCGGTCATCGAGCAGATCGAAGACGAGGACGAGCCGGTCGTGATGGTCCACGACTACCACCTCTACACGCTGCCGGCGGTCGTCCGTGCGGCCCGTCCCGACGTCTTCCTGCACCACTTCATCCACATCCCGTGGACGCAGCCGGATGCCTGGCGCGTGCTGCCCAAGCGCGTCCGCGACGAGATCTACAACGGCGTGCTGTCGAACGACATCGTCGGCTTCCACACGCGCTCGTATCGCTGGAACTTCCTGCAGTGCTGCCGCGACCTGATGGACTACGAGGTCGACTTCGAGCGCGGCGTCGTCTGTCTCGAGGGGCGCGAGGTGTGGGTTCGCGCCTACCCGCTGCCGATCGACTACGAGGCGACGCGCAAGGTCGCCGCGAGCGATCGCACGAGGCAGTTCGAGCGCGAGATCGAGCGCCGCCGCCGCGAGCACATCATCCTGCGCGTCGACCGCGCCGACCTGTCGAAGAACGTGCTGCGCGGCTTCACCGCGTTCGACCAGTTCCTCGAGGAGCATCCCGAGTTCCGCGAGAACGTGACGTTCATCGCGCAGCTGATGCCGTCGCGGATGGACGTGCCCGAGTATCAGGAGTACCTCGAGCGGATCGAGGCGCTCGTCGCGATCGTCAACCACCGCCACGGGACGCCGGACTGGATGCCGATCCAGCTCAAGCTGCGCGACGACCTCGAGGAGGCGGTCGCGGCGTACAAGCACTACGACGCGATGATCGTCAACGCGATGTTCGACGGCATGAACCTCGTCGCCAAGGAGGGCCCGCTCGTCAACGAGCGCAACGGCGTCTCGATCCTGTCGGAGAACACGGGCGCGCACGAGGAGCTCG
This sequence comes from uncultured Actinomycetes bacterium, assembly GCA_963780585.1. Classification (GTDB taxonomy): domain Bacteria; phylum Actinomycetota; class Thermoleophilia; order Solirubrobacterales; family Solirubrobacteraceae; genus CADCVQ01. The sequence continues at coordinate 22,020 of CAWADD010000011.1, read as the reverse complement.
GCGAATGGGCGCTCAGCGTCAACCCGTTCGACATCAAGGAGACGGCGGACTCGATCTACCGCGCGCTGACGATGAGCGACGCCGAACGCGAGCGCCGCGCGCTCGGCCTCAAGCGGGCGGTCACCGCCCGCGACCCCGGCGACTGGATCGACGAGCAGCTCGCCGACATCAAGGCGAAGGTCGGCTCGACCGCCAGCGCCGGTTAGGGCGGGTGGCTGTCGCTGGGGTGGTTGGCGGTCGCGCGGGCCGCGAACGGCGGTCGGGCTGGGCGCCCGCCCCGTCTGATCGCTGCTGTTCGTCGGGCGGACGCGGTATCGCGCACCACAGGGCGCGCGCGGCTCAGCCGAGCGCGAAGTCGAACTCGGGGGCGCGACCGGATCCTCGGTCGCGCTGTCGCCGCGGCGGGCGCGGCTCGTGCGCGCGGCCGCTGGCGCGGGTCGCCGGGCGCACGGCGGCCGAGCGGGACTCGCCTGCGTGGTGCCGGCGCCGCGCGTGCGGGCGCGGGTCCGGGGCCGGCGCCGCGCGTGCGCGCGGGTGCCCGCTCCGCGCTCGGCGCGCGGGCCCGGCCGGCGGGCGCGCGTGGTGGCGCGGCGCGCGCACGGGCGGCTCGGGGTCGATTTCCGGTGGGGCGGTAGGGCGGGCCGGCGGGGCCGGCGGGCGCGCCGCGGCGCGGCTGCCGGGACCGGAGCGCCGCTCGCGGGCGGGTCGGGCGCCGGCGGACGGCACGACCGGCACGGCGCCGGCGGGCGGCAGCTCGGGCTCGCGTGCGCGCAGCTGCGGCCACGCGAGCACGAGCGCGACGAGCGCCAGCAATGCGCCCGCGCGCGCGACGTTGCCCCACCGCACGCGGGCGAAGAGGGGCGCTCCTGCCTCGGGCTCCATGTCCTCACTAGGCGCGGCGGGCGCCCGGCTCGCCCCCCAGGACGACGAGGATCGTGCGGCGCTCGCTATCATCCGCCGCCGCATGGCCGCACACGATCCGCTCTACGACCTCGTTCTCATGCTGGACAGCGCCGCGCCCGACGACCAGCGCCAGCGCGTGCTGACAGGCGTCGAGACGACGATCGGCGCCGGTGGCGAGATCGTCAACACGCAGGACTGGGGCGTGCGCCAGATGGCGTACGAGATCCGTCACAAGACGGACGCCGAGTACCACCTGCTGCAGTTCCACGCCACGCGCGAGGTGCTCGAGACGCTGCAGCGCACCCTGAAGATCGCCGATGGCGTCACGCGCTTTCGCATCATCAAGCTCGCGCCGGGTACCCCGGCGCCCCCCGCGAACCGGCCCGAGCCGCGCCCCACGGGCATCGGCGAGCCGGTCGCAGTCGAGGCTCCCGCGCCCGTCGCGGAGCCCGCCGACGCCGTCGCCTAGCCGCTTGATCCGCGCGCTTTCGCGCGACCTTGCGACAAAAGCCCGCAGAGAGCGGCGTGCCTGCCGGTGCCTTCCGACGCCCGCCCTAGACTGGCTTGCACGTTCGTTCGTCCCCGAAGGAGGAGGCCGCAGATGGCCGCGACAAACATCAACCGTGTGGTCCTCACCGGCAACCTCACCGCCGATCCCGAGCTGCGCAACCTGCCCAGCGGCACGTCGGTCTGCAAGCTGCGCGTCGCCTGCAACACGCGCCGCAAGGGCGCCAGCGGCGAGTGGGAGGACAAGCCGAACTACTTCGATGTGACCGTCTGGGGCGCCCAGGGCGAGAACTGCGCGCGCTACCTCGGCAAGGGCCGTCCGGTCGCGATCGACGGGCGTCTGGAGTGGCGCGAGTGGGAGACCGAAGGCGGCGGCAAGCGCCAGGCGGTCGACATCGTCGCCGACTCGGTGCAGTTCCTCGGCGGCCGCGACGACGGTGGCGGCGGCGGCGGGCAGTCCAACGGCTTCACGCCGCGCTCCGACGTGCCGGCGAACACCGACGACTTCCAGCCCGTGCCGAGCGGCGGCAACAGGGCGCCGGCCGACGACGACATCCCGTTCTAGACTCGATCTGATCGCGCCAAAAGAGAACTGCCGTCCTGGCTGCGGACGGTGGGCGCGGGACGTTTCGGCACGCTCGCGCGGCCGTGCACGGTCGCAGCCAGCGGACGCCGCGCCGTCTTTGTCACAATGACGGGCCCGCGCGCATCGCCGTGCGCGCATCCGCAAGCGACTTAAGGACTTTCGTCAGTGGCAAAGCAGCGCAACCGTGGCAAGCCCACGCGTCGACGTGACAAGAAGGGCGGCCCCGGCACCGGCCGGCGCAAGCCGTGCCCGTACTGCAAGGACAAGGTCGAGCAGGTCGACTACAAGGACACGGCCGTCCTGCGCAAGTTCATCTCCGAGAAGGGCAAGATCCGCTCGCGGCGGATCACCGGCGCCTGCCGCCGTCACCAGAGCCAGATCGCTCGCGCCGTGAAGCGCGCCCGTGAGCTCGCGCTGCTGCCGTACGTCAACGAGGGCGGGCGCGACGACACCGAGCGCGAGGGTGGTCGCGGCGGTCGCCGCGGTCGCGACTAGGGCGCACGATGCCGTCCGCGATCCTCATGCAGGACGTCGAGCACCTCGGCGTGCGCGGAGCCGTCGTCGACGTCTCCAAGGGCTACCTGCGCAACTACCTGATGCCCCGCAAGCTCGCCCAGCCGGCGACGAAGGGCGCGCTCGACGAGGCGCACCGGCGCTCCGAGGCCACCGACCGCGCCACGAAGGCGCTCGTCGCCAAGGCGACGGCGGATGCCGAGGTGCTCAGCCGCACCGTGCTGACGATCAGCCAGCAGGCCGGCGACGACGGCCGCCTGTTCGGCTCGGTGACCAATCAGGACATCGCCGACGCGATCGAGGAGGCCCGCGGCGTCAAGGTCGACCGCCGCAAGATCCACCTCGAGGAGCCGATCAAGAACGTCGGCACGTACGTCGTCGTCGTCGAGGTCGCCGAGGGCGTCACGGCCTCGGTCAAGACGATGGTCGTCGAGCGCACGTAACGCTGCTGCCGCTCGCGACGCTCGCCGACACGATCTGGAGCGTCGTCGGCGTGATCGGCGGCGTCGCCGGCATCGGATTGCTGCTGTGGGCCTGCCGCACCGGCCCCCGTGAGCGCGACGCGGAGGACGCGGCGCGCGACTTCTACGACGAGCACGGGCGCTGGCCGGACGAGCCGGCCTGAGGGCGCGGGGCGGTCGGTTGCCGCCGTCCCTCGTCGCCTGGGGGTCCCCGACGATTCGTCCACATGTGGGACGGACTGTCGGGGACCCCCCGTGCACCGGCGTCCCGGCGGGTGTTCGCGAAATCGTCCACAGGTTGGACGCAATCGCGAAGACCCCCTCGCACGCTGGTACGCACCCGGCTCGGCGACCGCCAGCCCAAATCGTGACGCGCGCGGGATCGTGGCGCTCGACCTTCCGCTTCCTCATCGATGCCGTTCTGCTCGCGACCGAGCCTCCCGACAACGCCCCGCGCGGGACGCCGAGCGCCACCCCGGCGTCCGCCCGCCCTGCGAACATCTGTTCGCAGCGCGCCCTAACCGCTCGAACAAGTTCTCGCAGTACGCGGGAACCTTCGCCGGCGCCTCCGTCCCGGCGCGCACACGATGCGCGCGAGCGACCTACGCTGCTGAACTCGTGAGCACCCATCCCGACACCCCGCCGCGCCCGCCCGCGACGATCGCGACCGGCGTCGCGCCGCCGCACTCGCTCGAGGCCGAGCAGTCCGTGCTCGGCGGCATCCTGCTCTCGGATCGCTCGATGTACGGGCTCGTCATCGAGGAGGGCCTCAAGGCCGAGGACTTCTACCGCGACCGGCACCGCCTGATCTACGAGTCGATGCTCGCGCTGTACCGCGAGAGCGAGCCGATCGACGTCCTGACGGTGAGCGAGCAGCTGCGCTCGACCGGCAAGCTCGAGCAGGCCGGCGGCAAGGGCGCGATCGACGAGCTGACCGGCGGCGTCCCGGGCCTCGGCGGGATCCGCCGCTACGCGCAGATCGTGCGCGAGCACGCGCTCATGCGCCGCCTGCTGAGCACGACGTACGAGATCCAGGCCTCGGTCCTCAACCACGCCGCGGCCCCGCGCGACCTCGTCGAGCAGGCCGAGCGGGCGATGCTCGAGGTCGCCCACGACGACCGCCAGAAGGACTTCCGCACGATCGACGAGATCCTCGACGACGAGCTTCGCAAGATGGAGAAGCTGTCGCGCGAGGGCACGTCGCTGACCGGCACGCCGTCCGGCTTCCGCGACCTCGACGAGATCACCGGCGGCTTCCAGCCCGGCAACCTGATCGTGATCGCAGCGCGACCGGCGATGGGAAAATCTGCGCTCGTCACGAACATCGCCGAGAACGCCGCGATCGACCACGGCCGGCCGGTCGCCCTGTTCTCCCTCGAGATGTCCGAGACCGAGCTCGCGCAGCGCTTCGTCGCGTCGCAGGGCCGGATCAAGGGCGACGAGCTGCGCAAGGGGCGCGTGCCCGATTCGAAGTGGCCGAAGATCCTCAAGGCCTCGGCGCGGCTGGCCGCGGCGCCGCTCTACGTCGACGACTCCTCCGATGTCGGGATCATCGAGATCAGGGCGAAGGCGCGCCGGCTGCACCAGCAGCAGCCGCTCGGCCTGATCATCATCGACTACCTGCAGCTGATGCGACCCGACGGGCGCGTCGAGTCGCGCGTGCAGCAGGTCGGCGAGATGAGCCGCGGGCTGAAGATCCTCGCGCGCGAGCTGCACGTCCCGGTGATCGCGCTGTCGCAGCTCTCGCGCGCGGTCGAGACCCGTGGGCACCCAGATCGACAGCAAGCGGCCGCTGCTGTCGGACCTGCGCGAGAGCGGATCGATCGAGCAGGACGCCGACCTCGTCGCGTTCATCTTCCGCGAGGAGTACTACGACAAGGAGACCGAGCGGGCGGGGATCGCCGACATCATCATCGCCAAGCACCGCAACGGCGCGATCGGCGAGGTCGAGCTGACGTTCGCCAAGGAGTATCCGAAGTTCCTCAACTACACCTCGCCGGATCGCTACGCGTAAGCGAGGCGCTTCGCGAGAACGCCGCCCCGAGCCCTGAGGCTCGAGACGGCGCCGATCGCTGACTGCTCAGTGAACCGCCCAGATCAGCGGACTTCCGTTAGAAGCAGTTCTTGTACTTGCCGTTCTGGCCGTTGGTGCCGGCCTTGCCGTTGGCCACTCCACCGGTGCCGGGGGTTCCGGCCACGCCGCCGTAGCCCGGCAGGCAGCCGTTGCCGCCACTGCCGCCGTTGCCGGCATTGCCGCCCTTCTTCGCCCCGGTGCCGCCGTTGCCGCCGTTGCCGGCGTTGCCGGCGGTGCCGTTGATGTAGGGCTGGCCGAGGATCTTGTAGTCACGCTCGCCGCCGTCGCCGCCGTTGCCGCCGTTGCCGCCGTTGCCGCCGTTGCCGGTCGCGCCGTTGCCGCCGTTGCCGCCGTTGCCGCCGTTGCCGCCGGGGTTGTCCTGGTCGAAGCAGCCGACGCCTTCACAGCTGCCGCCCTTGCCGCCCTCGCCGCCCTTGCCGCCATCGCCGCCGTTGACCCCGCCGTTGCCGCCGTTGCCGCCGTTGCCGCCGTTGCCGCCGCAGGTCAGCGTCTGGACGGACTGGGTGCCGGACGAGCCTGTGCCCGGGCACTGGGCAATCGTGCCGCACGCCGCCAGGACGTCGCAGTCGTAGATGTTGCCGCCGCGACCGCCGCCGCCGCCGTCGCCGCCCTCGCCGCCGGTCGTCGACCCGTTGCCGCCGTTGCCGCCGTCGCCGCCGGCGCCGCCGTTACTCGCGAAGCAGACGGCGAACTTGCAGTCTCCGAGGTCGGTGCCGTGCCCGGCCGCGCCGCCGTTGCCGCCCTTCTCACCCTTGCCGTTCGCGTTGGACGCGCCGTTCCCGCCGGTGCCACCATTGCCACCATTGGCTGTCGCGTAGCAGAGGTTGATCGGGCTGCAGGTGATCTTCGTCTGCGTGGCGCCCTTCGAGCCGTTGGGAGCGGACACCGCGGGCACGGAACTGAATATTGCCGCCACCACCACGGCGGAGAATCCGACCAGAATCGGCCGGCGGAGCGTGCGCATGACTACCTCGTTTTCTGCGGGGAATTGGGGTACCGATGGAAAGTGGGTGCCCGCCCCCCTTACTCCACAGACGATCGCTCGCGGACAAACCCCCACCGACTGCGCTCGAACGTAACCGGCAGCCGGGTGCGAAGTCAAGGCAGCGTCTGAGACCGCTGCTCGATGAACGGATCGGTGCCTGGCTCCGCTCGCGCACGGTTGCTGGGGACCAGACCCATCGTCAGACGCGCGAGCACCAACAGCCGCGCGGCTGTGTCACGTTTGCGGGGTGGTCATTTCAGTGACTGGCCGGTTCACCGATCGGTGCCGGCTGTTCGCGCACGGATGCACGATCCCGTGCACGGGGTGCGCGGCTTCGGTGCATCGGCGCGGGCGTCATGGCGGCCCGCCGAGCGCCTCGGCGATCGTGCCGGCAGCTGCCCGGCGTCGGGTCGACGGGGTCACGTCGTGGCCGCGGCCAGCGCGCGACGTCAGGATGCATTTCGGGTGGCGACGCCTCCGCCGCGGGCGCCGAACCCGGATTGCCCGCAACGTGCGGGCTGGCGGTCAAGCGCGTCCGGCGGCGTCGCCGGTCGCTGTCATCATGCCTGCCCGGCGGTCCATGCGGCAGCTAGTCGACACCTTCCATTTGCGGGCCAGGCGTGTGCTGCGGCGCGACCTTGCGTGCGCGCGCGCCCCAGCTCCTCCGGCCGGCGACGGCGAGCCGCGCACATGCGATGCGAGCACGCCGCGCCGATCGCTGCGGGGATCGAGAGCTCGCTGATGAACGCCGACGCCTGCCCCTTCGACCTCTGCGACGGAAGCGGGTTCGTCGTCGACGACGGACGAACACGGCGAGCGACTGCCGCTGCCGCGCGCAGCGCGTCAGCCGTGCGCGCGCACGAGCGCTGAGCGGCGTGATCCCGCGCAAGTACCGCGGCGTGTCGTTCGATCGCCCGCCCGTGACGGAGATCGCGGGGCCGATCACGACACAGGTGCGCCGCTTCGTCGCGCGTATCGACGACAACCTCGCCGCCGGCCGTGGCCTGTGGTTCTACGGGCCGGTCGGGACGGGCAAGACGACGCTGGCGATGCTCGTCTCGCGCCACGCGCTCGAGGCCGGGCGGAGCGTCGCGATCTACTCGCTGCCCGACCTGCTCGTGCGGATTCGGTCGACGTTCGACGACGGCGGCGGGCTGTCGTACGTCGACCTGCTCGACCGGCTGACGGCGGTCGACCTGCTGCACATCGACGACGTCGGCGCCGAGAAGACGAGCCCGTGGGTGCTCGAGCAGCTCTACGCGATCGTCAACGCGCGCTACGAGGACGAGCGCTCGATCGTCATCACGACGAACCTCGAGCGCGACGAGCTCGCCGAGCAGATCAACGAGCGCACGGTCTCGCGCCTGGAGGAGATGTGCGAGATCCTGCCGCTGTGGGGCGCTGACGCTCGCCGTCAGGAACCCGCCGCGCAGCGAGACGTGCGATCGGCCTAGCGGCCGACCGCGCCTAGAATTGCCCGTCGATATGCCAGGAATCTGCATCGTGGGCGCCCAATGGGGCGACGAGGGCAAGGGGAAGGTCGTCGACCTCGTCGCCGAGCGCGCCGACGCGATCGTCCGCTTCCAGGGCGGCAACAACGCCGGTCACACGATCATCCGCAACGGCGAGGTCTTCAAGTTCCACCTGATCCCGTCCGGGATCCTCTATCCCGGCAAGCGCTGCATCATCGGCAACGGCGTCGTCATCGACCCCGGCGTGCTGACCGACGAGCTCGACGCGCTGAAGGCGCGCCAGATCGACACGAGCGGGCTGCGGATCAGCGCCAACGCGCACGTGATCATGCCCTACCACCTGCTGCTCGACACCGCCGGCGAGACGAAGCTCGGCAAGCTGCAGATCGGGACGACGCGACGCGGCATCGGCCCGGCCTACGCCGACAAGGCGGCCCGCCTCGGCATCCGCATGCAGGATCTGCTCGACGAGAAGATCCTCAAGAAGAAGATCACCGCGGCGATCGACCCCAAGCGGCTCAGCCTGCGGCCGTACGCGAAGGACCCGTCGCTGGATCTGCAGTCGATGACCGAGGCCTACCTCACGTACGGCCATCGCCTCGAGCGCCACATCGCCGACACCGCGCGGATCGTCTGGGACGCGCTCGACGCCGACCGGATCGTCATCTACGAGGGCGCACAGGGCGCGCTGCTGGACATCGACCACGGCACGTATCCGTTCGTCACGTCGTCGAACCCGATCGCCGGCGCGGCCTGCGTCGGCGCCGGCGTCGGGCCGAAGGACATCCACGAGGTATGGGGCATCGCCAAGGCGTACGTCACGCGCGTCGGCTCAGGGCCGTTCCCGACCGAGCTCGACGACGAGATCGGCGAGGATATCCGCCGCCGCGGCGGCGAGTTCGGCACGACGACGGGCCGCGCGCGGCGCACCGGCTGGCTCGACATCCCCGCGCTGCGCTACGCGTCGCGCATCAACGGCCTGACCGCGCTTGCGATCACGAAGCTCGACGTCCTGTCGGGCTTCGAGAGGATCAAGGTCTGCACGGCCTACTGCGGGCCCGACGACGCGAAGTTCACCGACTTCCCGTATCACCAGTCGGTCCTGCACCACGCCAAGGGCGAGTACATCGAGCTCGAAGGCTGGACCGAGGACCTCGGCGACTGCCGCACGGCCGCCGACCTCCCGCAGACCGCGCGCGACTACCTGGACTTCATCGCCGAGCAGATCAAGGTGCCGATCGTGCTCGTCGGCGTCGGCCCCGGGCGCGAGCAGGTCATCTGGATGCAGGACGCGCCGGCGCTCGCCGTGGCGGCGTAGCGCGTCAGGCCCAGCGCTCGAGCAGATCCTCGTCGGGCACGTCGCGCACGACCCGCGCCGGCACGCCCATGACGACCTTGCGCGGCGGGACGTCGGCGGTCACGACGGCGCCGGCGGCGACGAACGCCTCCTCGCCGATCTCGACGCCGGGCACGAGCACGGCGCCGCCGCCGATCCGGCAGGCGCGCCGCAGGATCGCGCCGTGTAGCGGCATCCCGCGCGGATGGCGCGCCATCGTGTCGTCGTTCGTCGTCATTGCGCAGGGTCCGAAGAAGACGTCGTCCTCGATCACGCTGTACGCCGTCACGTAGGCCTGCGACTGGATCCGCACGCGGTCGCCGATCCGCACGTCGTTGTCGACCCCGCTCGCGCGCCCGACGACGCTCTCGGCGCCGATAGTCGTGCGCTCACGAACGAAGGCCTGGTCGGCGATGATCGTGCCGGCGCCGATCCGCGCGCCGGCGAAGACGATCGCCTGCGTGCCGATCATCGCGTCGGCCTCGATCACGAGCGCGGCGGGCTTCTCGCGCGGAGCGGTCGAGCGCTTGCCAAGCATCGGCACCTTGCCGAGTACGGCGCCGTCGCCGATCACGACGTTGTCGCCGATCACGACGTCGTCGTGGACGACGACGTGGGCGCCGAACGTCACGCCGCTGCCGACCTGCGCCGTCGGGCTGATGACGAGTCCGGGTGGGTCGCTCATCGCGCTGGCAGCGTAGCCATCGCCGCGACGACCCGTTCCGCCGCGTGCCCGTCGCCGTAGAGCTCGGGGCGCTCGGGCGGTGGATCGCGCTCGAGCGCGTCCAGCGCGGCGCCGGCGTCGAGGTCGACGAGCACGTTCCAGCCCGCCGCGACCGTCTCGACCCACTCCGTCGTGTCGCGCAGCGTGATGCAGGGCACGGCGGCGAGGTAGGCCTCCTTCTGCACGCCGCCGGAATCGGTCAGGACGGCGCGCGCGCGCAGCAGCAGCGCGCTGAAGGCGAGATAGCCGAGCGGAGGCAGGACCGTCATCCCGGCCTCGACGCGAGCGAGCAGGCCGGCCGCTTCGAGCCGGGCGCGCGTACGCGGGTGCAGCGGGAGCACGACGGGCAGGCCGATCCCGAGCAGCAGCTCGACGAGCCGGCTCAGGCGCTCCGGGTCGTCGACCGTGCCCGCGCGGTGCGCCGTCGCGAGGACGTACTCGCCGGCGCTGACGCCCGCCGCGCGCAGCGGCCCGTCGTCGTCGCGCACGCGCGGCGCGACGATCCGTGCGACATCGACCATGACGTCGCCGACGACCCGCACCGCGCCGGCGACCGACTCTCGCGCGAGGTTGTCCGCCGCGACCTGCGACGGCGCCAGCAACAGGTCGCTGATGTGGTCGGTGACGACGCGGTTGAGCTCCTCCGGCATCGCGCGGTCGAACGAGCGCATGCCGGCCTCGACATGCGCGATCGGGACGCGCTGCTGGGCGGCGGCCAGAGCGCCCGCGAGCGTCGAGTTCGTATCGCCGTAGACGAGCACGGCGTCGGGCGCCTCGTCGCGCAGCAGCGCATCGAGCGCGCCGAGCATGCGCGCCGTCTGCTCGCCGTTCGAGCCGCCGCCGAGCCGCAGCTCGATGTCGGGCGGCGCCATCTCCAGCTCCCGCACGAAGATCGCCGACAGCTCGTCGTCGTAGTGCTGGCCGGTGTGCACGAGCAGCTCCTCGTGCGTCGTGCGCAGGATCCCCGACACGGCCGCGGCCTTGACGAGCTGCGGCCGGTTGCCGATGACCGTGAGGACCTTCACTCGCGCGAGAGCGCGGCCTCGATGTGCTCGCGCACGGCGGCCGCCGCCTGCGACGTGACCGGGCCCGGCGCCCGCGCCAGCGCCACTTCGTCGATCGCGTGGACGGGATGCACCTCGCGCGCAGAGGACCCGAGGAAGGCCTCCGAGACGGTCGCCAGCTCGTCACGCGTCGTGATCCGCTCGCGCACGTCGGTGACGGCGAACAGCGCGCGCCGGGTGATCGAGTCGAGGATCCGGTCCTCGAGCGGCGGCGTGTAGAGCGCGCCGTCGAGGACGTAGTACAGCGACGTCGTGGGACCTTCGAGCACGCGCCCGTGCGGCGTCACGAGCAGCGCCTCGTCGGCGCCCTGCTCGCGCGCGAGGCGGGTCGCGAGCATGTTCGCGGCGTAGGAGAGCGACTTGACGCCGTCGAGCACGCGCGTCGGGCTGTACGTGATCGTCCGCAGCGCGATCGTCGCGGGCAGCGCGTGCATCTCTTCGACGATCCCGATCCGCCGCCCGCCGCGGGTGACGAGCACGCGCAGCATCTGGTCGCCCGGCTCGCTGGCCTCGAGCAGCGCGCGGATCTCGGCGCGCACGGTGTCGACGTCGAGCGGCAGGCGCAGGCGCTCGGCGCTGCGCTTCATGCGGGCGAGATGCTCCGCGAGGCCGAACGGGCGCCCGCCGTAGAGCCGAATCACCTCGAAGACGCCGTCGCCGCGCAGCAGGCCCTCGTCGGTGACGGGAATCTGCGCCTGGGCGACGTCCATCACGACGCCGTCGAGGATCGCGAGCAGGCCGGGCACACCGAGAGCGTACGGGGAACCGGCGCCGGACCCGATGCCCCCGCCAGGAATCGAACCTGGAACCTTCGGATTAAGAGTCCGCTGCTCTGCCAGTTGAGCTACAGGGGCGTATCGAGCCGAAGATCCTAGTGGGTCTTCGGCGGCGCGCCGTCGGAGCGTTCGCTACCCGCTCGGCGCCGCCGTCGCGTCGGGCATGGGCTGCGAGGCGACCTGTTTCTTGAACGCGTCGAGCGCGGTGCGCAGCGCTTTGCGGTCGCTCGCCGGCGCGAGATCGATCGCGCGCGTCGCCGCGAGGTCGCCGATCCGGTTGTCGCGCGCCTGGTAGGCGAGCACCGCGAGCTGCTGGTAGAGGTTCGAGCTCGGCGGATCCTCGGCGGCCGTCACGATCTGCTTGGCGCGCACGGCTTTGTGCAGCTGGTTGAGCCCCTGTTCGCCGTAGGCCTGCGTCATCAGGTTCGCGGCGCGCACGTTGGGCCGCTTGGGATCGAGCGCGAGATGACCCTCCCACGCGTCGGCGGCGAGAGCGAGGCGCCGCTTGCCATCCTCGGTGTACGTGCCGTCCTGCGCGATGCCGTCGATGCCGGCGCGCTGGAAGCGCAGGACCGCGAGCTGCGCGAAGGCGTTGGCGTCCTTCGGGTTGGCCCTCGTCCTCGCGAGCTGGGCCCTGATCCGCGTGTCGACGGACTTCGTCGCGTCCGTGCTGCCCTGGTTGTCCGAGAAGGCGTCGAACAGGCCGCCCGACTGCGAGCTGCCGATCCCGAACAGCACGAGACCCCCGCCCATCAGCAGGGCAAGGCTGAGGTAGATCACTTGCACGCTGCGGCGCCGGCCGCGTCCGCGCAGGTCGAACAACATCGGGCGATCAGTCCTTCCGGTCGGGTTCCCCCAGCTTAGACAGGTCGCCGTCGTCATCGTCCGCGCCGCCGTCGAGGTCGTGATCGAGCTCCGCCAACTCGTCAAGCTCGTCGTCGAGGTCATCCTCGCCCTCGTCGTGAAGCCCGCGCCCGTCGTCGTCCTCCTCGACGTCGTCGCCCCAGCGACTCGACCCGGCGGACCGCGGCATGACGCGCTCGAGCCAGCGGGCCAGCAGGATGCTGAGCTCGAACAGCACGATGAGCGGCGCCATCGCGATCGACATCGTGAACGGATCGGGCGTCGGCGTCGCCACGGCGGCGAGCACGGCGATGCCGAGGATCACGTAGCCGCGGTTCTTCGCGAGCTGGCGCGGCGTGAAGATGCCCAGGCGGGTGACCGCCAGCACGCCGACCGGGATCTGGAACAGCACGCCGACGCCGGCCACGAACAGGACCGCGAACTTGAAGTAGTCCTTGGCCTGCAGCAGGATGTCGAACGAGTCGTCGTTGAAGTTCTGTAAGAACTGCACCGCCCGTTCGAGCACGACGAAGTAGCCGAACGCCGCCCCGGCGATGAACAGGGCCGGCACCATCAGCATCAGCGGCAAGGCCAGCTTGCGTTCCCCGGGGCTGAACGCCGGCAGGACGAACGCGTAGGCCTGGAACAGCAGCATCGGCATCGCGAGCAGCAGCGAGGCGTAGAACGCGACCGTGATCGTCGCCGTGAACGGCTCGGTGACGCCGAGCGTGACGAGGTTGCGCTGCGTGTTGTTCGGTACCGCGGCGGCCGCCTGGGCGAGCTGCTGGCTCGCAGTGGCGAGCTGCTCGGAGCTGGTCGCGATCGAGCCGCGCTGGGCCACCGTCAGGTTGCCGGCCTTGCCGAGCGCGTCGAACGTCTTGGCGACCGACGCCAGCGCCGGCGCGAGCGCGCGCAACGCCTGGCCCTGCTCCTTCTGGAAGCGCGCCGCCTGCTCGAGCGGATCCTTGCTCGCCTTGCTCGGGTTCTGGAGGTTCTGGGTCTCGCGGACCGGCTTCGTGATCACGTCGAGGATCGCGTCGTTCTGCCAGAAGCAGACGCTGAACGCGGCGACGAGCGTCAGCGCGGAGATCACGAGCCGCTTGCGCAGCTCGGTCAGATGATCGACGAGGGTGAGCTTGTCCTCGTGACCGATCGGCCGCATCGCGGATGGCATGCGGCGCGAAGGACTCAGCGAGGCGACCGGCTCACAGCGTCGTCCGGCTCCTCGGCGCTCGCTGCCTCGATCTTGGAGGGCTCGTCATCGTCGTCCTTCGAGTTACCGGTGATCGAATCCTTGAACTCGCGCATGCCCGATCCAAGCGATCGGCCGAGGTCCGGCAGACGCTTCGGGCCGAATACGACCAGCGCGATCACGAGCACGATGAGCATTTCCGGCAGTCCGATGCCAAACGGCATTGCGACTCCTAAGTTTGGGGGCCAAAAGGGTACCGCGCGATGTCGCGCGCGCACGATTCGTAGACAGCCGCGCCCGAGGGTTCAAGTTCCGCGGCAGTGTGCCGATGAGTGCGTCATGCAGGAGTTCGAAAACAGCCCGCCAGCGGATCACCGGCGATACGTCCGCAGGGTGACGCTGCCGTCCGGAAAGACCATCGAGGTCATCTCCTTCGATGACCAGCTCGCGCCCGCAACAGCCGACCTTCACGTCTGCCCCTCCTGCTCCTCCGAGCTCGTCTACCCGACCGCGTGGGAAGAGGCCGAGAACTCGTCCTGGGATGTCAGCCTGCGGTGCCCCAACTGCGAGTGGAGCACCGTCGGGACCTTCGAGCAGGAAGCCGTCCAGCGCTTCGACGAGACGCTCGACCGCGGCACCGAGGCGCTCGTCGCCGATCTGCGACAGCTCTCTCGCGCGAACATGGAGGCCGACGTCGAGCGCTTCATCCGCGCGCTCAACGCCGAGTACGTCCTGCCCGAAGACTTCTAGGCACTGCGGCGCGCGACGGAGTCCGCCACGAGTTCCAGCGCGCGGCGCTGACCCTGCTCGAGCGCGAGCGGGACGAGCTCCTCCTTGGCCTCGGCGACGATCGCCAGCGCGCGGGCCTGCGCTTCGTCGAGCCCACCGGTCGCCTGGATGCGATTACAGAGCTGCTCGGCCTGCGCGGGCGTCGAGATCGCCCGCAGGTCCAGCGCAGCCAGCGCCGGATCGCGCTCGCGCGCGAGGATCAGCGGGAGCGTGACGGTGCCGTCGAGCAGGTCGGTCCCGCGATGCTTTCCCGTCACCGTCGCCGGCCCGGCGACGTCGATGACGTCGTCGAGCAGCTGAAAGGCCACGCCGATTCGGCGGCCGAACGCGACGAGCGCCATGACCTCGTCGGCCGAGGCCTGTCCCGCGAGCGCGCCGAGCTCGCAGGACGCCTCGAACAGGCGGGCCGTCTTCAGCTCGCAGCGCAGCAGGTAGCGCTCGATCGGAACGGCCGCGTTCCAGGCGTCCTGGCGCTGCAGCAGCTCGCCCTCGGCGAGCGCCGACGTCGCGCGCGACAGCGACTGCACCGCCGACAGCGAGCCGGCGGCGGTGAGCTCGGCGAACGCGCGCGAGAAGAGCAGGTCGCCGGTCGCGATCGCAAGCTCCCGCCCGCCCCGCGCCCAGACCGTCGGCACGCCGCGGCGCAGCCGCGCGCTGTCGAGCACGTCGTCGTGGACGAGCGTCGCGCTGTGGATCAGCTCGACCGCGGCGGCGGCGGCGATCAGCTCGCTGCCGCCGGCCGCGCGCGGGCCGCCGGCGAGCAGGACGAGCAGCGGGCGCAGCCGCTTGCCGCCGGCGGCGATCGTGTCGCCGGCGTGCTCGGCGAGCACCGGGCCGTGCCCCGTGGCGAGCGTCATCAGGCGCCGCTCGACCTCGCGCGAGCAGCTGCGGCACGGATCCGCCGGCCGCTCGGATGATCTCCGCGACGGTCGCGCGCCGCGCTCATCGGACTACTCGCCCGCTTCGTGCCGGCGTGCAGCGCGATGATGCCGCCGGCGGTGAGGATGTAGCGGACGTCGAGGCCGCAGCGATCCATGCGCGCCGCGAGATCATGCGGCGACGGAAAGCGCTTGACCGAGCTCGGCAGGTACTCGTAGGCCTCGGGATCGCCCGCGAGCTGGCCGATCACCGGCACGACGCGATCGAACCAAAGGCGATAGAAGCCCGACAAGGGCGGCCGCGTCGGCGTCGTGATCTCGAGCACGACGACGACCCCGCCGGGTCGCACGACGCGCGCCATCTCGCTCAGGCCGCGGTCGAGGTCGGAGAAGTTGCGCGCGCCGAAGCCGACCGTCGCGGCGGCGAACTCGCCATCGGCGTAGGGAAGCTCCATCGCGTTGGCCCATTCGAACGTCACCGGCACCGGCGTGTGCGCGCCCTTCGCGCGGGCGCGGACGAGCATCGCCTCCGAGAAGTCCGAGGCGACCACCTCACCGCCCGGGGCGACGCGCGACGCGAGCTCGAGCGCGAGGTCGCCGGTTCCGGTCGCGACGTCGAGCACGCGGTCGCCGGGCCCGACCTGCGCGAGGTCGACGGCGCGCCGGCGCCAGGCGTGGTGCAGCCCCGCCGTCATGACGGAGTTCATGACGTCGTAGAAGCCGGCGATGCGGTCGAACATCGCGCGCACCTGCGGCTCCTGCAGGGTTCCCTTGTCGGTCGGAGTCAGGCTGGATCCGCCGGGACTGGAGCGGGCACTAGTGACCGGTCTTCAGCTGCGCGAGGAACTCGACGAGGTCGTCGCGCTTCTTCGACGACAGGTCGGTGTAGGCGGGCATCGGCGCGGTCGGGTTGACGAGCGTTCGCGCGATCGCCTGGCGCGCGAGGCGGCCGCCGATCTCCGACAGGTCCGGACCCAGCGTGCCGCCGTTGTGGCCGATCTTGTGGCAGGCGAGGCAGCCCGATTGGGCGACCACCTGCTTACCGGACTCCCATTGGCGAACCGTGTCGGGACCGGCCGCGACGACGCTCTCCGGCGCCTCCATGTCGATCTGGTTCGGCGAGCCCGCGTTCGCGCCCTCGTAGGTGAGGAACGCCATTGCGGCGATCGTGAAGAACGCGGCGGCCATCGCGATCGGCCGGCGCTCGGGACGGCGCTCGGGGCCGCGGTCGTAGAACGGCAGCAGGAACAGCAGGATCATGCAGATCGTCGGCGCGCCGATCGCCGCCAGCGGCGTGAGCGACGGCGGCTTGACGACGCGCAGGACCTCGAACAAGAAGAAGAAGTACCACTCCGGTCGCGGCGTGTACGTCGTCGTCGTCGGGTCGACCTTCGGACCGAGCTCGGCGCCGAGGACGAGCGACATGCCGATGATCGAGATCATCACGACGCACGCCATCAGCGAGTCCTTGGCGATCGCGTACGGGAAGAACGGCTTGCCCTGCGACTTCAGGATCGAGTACTCGCGGAGGTACTCCTCCTTCTCGCGGGCGTTCATAGCTCGTCCTTGCGCGTGTCGTCCGGCTGGTCGGCCCTGATCCAGGGCGGCGCGGTCGTGCCGAGGCGCGCGACGAGGTACAGGTGGGCGCCGATCATCGCGGCGATCGCGCCGGGCAGGACGAGCATGTGCAGCGCATAGAAGCGCGCCAGCGTCGTGACCCCGAACTCCGGGCCGGCGCGCAGGAAGTCGTTGAGGTAGGGACCGACGAGCGGGCCCGTGCCGTTGATCGCGACGCCGACGGTCGTCGCCCAGAACGAGCGCTGGTCGAACGGCAGCAGGTAGCCGGTGAAGGACATGAACAGCGTCAGGATCAGCAGCACGACGCCGATCACCCAGTTCAGCTCGCGCGGATACTTGTAGGCGCCGAAGAAGAACGTGCGGCCCATGTGCAGGAAGACGAGGATCACCATCACCGTCGATCCCCACTTGTGCATGCCGCGCACGAACTCGCCGAGGAAGACCTCGTTCGTGATGTAGCGCACGGACTCGTAGGCCCGCGTGGCCGACGGGTCGTAGTACATCGCGAGGATGACGCCGGTCACGGCCTGCGACAAGAACGCGAACATCGTCGCCGAGCCGAGCGTGTAGAACCAGTTCGTCCCCTTCGGGATCTTGCGGAACATCAGCCAGCGAGCGCCGGCCGTCAGCGACGTGCGCTCGTCGACCCAGTCGACGGCGGAGATCCCCTTCTCGGCGAGCTTGTCCTTGACGCCGTCGGGGGCGTGCCCGTTGTCCTCGCTCGGCCCCTTCGGCTTCGGGCGCAGCGCGCGCGGAACGGGTGGTTTGATGCCGGCCACCGCTTACGTTCCCGGGATCTTGCGGACGCTCGGGCGGGCCGGGTAGATGTACTGGCCGATCCCGTCGATCGGCTGGCCGGGGTCGCGGGGCGAGAAGCGACGCAGCTCGGAGTTCACGCTGAAGCGCGGGCCGACCTCGACGTTGCCGTTGCGCACGCGGGTGTAGAAGCGGTCGAGCGGGCGCACCGGCGGGCCGCCGGAGACCTTGCCCTCGAAGTCGTAGACGCCGCCGTGGCAGGGACAGATGAAGCGCTGCGACGCCTCGACGAAGCGCACCGGGCAGCCGAGGTGCATGCAGCGCGTCGAGATCGCGATGACCTCGTTGTACTCGTCGCGCTCCTCGGAGTCGAGCTCGCGTGTTGTACTTGCGCAGGTAGACCGTCGTCTTGCCGACATCGCCGATCCCGCGCACGAGCGTCAGCGTTCGCGGGATGTACGTGTCGTCCGGGACGTCGGCGAGCGGGCCGACGGACTCCCAGTGCTGCTCGTGCTTCTCGAACACCGGCCCCAGCGCGAGGCCCACCGAAGGGAGCACGAAGGCGGCGGTCGCAATGCCGCCGGCGGCGTGCGCCGTCCCGGTCATGAAGCGCCGGCGCGTGACGGTCTCGCCCTCGAACGAGCCCGGGATCTGCGCCTCGGCGGTCGTCTTGGGCTTCTTTGGTTCCTTGCGCTCTGGAGACACGGGCACGGAAATCTACTGACCCGGGGCATCCGGCGGGGTGCCATCCAAGCGGCTGTGCGGGATGTCACAAAGATGTCTCAATCTCTCGCCCGCCTGGCCGCCTCATGCAGTGCCTCCACGGCGCCGGGATCGTCGTTCGCGGGCGCGGTCCTTGGCGCTCGCCGTGCGCTCATCGGCGCCCCAGCCGATCGCCGCGGCGCCGGCGTGCCAGGCGGCGAGCGCGAGCTGCCCGTCGCCCGCGGCATGGGCCTGCGCGCTGAGCGCGATGATGTCGGCGAGCTCCGCGATCGCCGTGAGATCGCCGACCGCGGCGAGCCGCGCGAGCCCGAGGGCATAGAGGCGATCGCCGGCCAGCAGCGCCAGGTCGGGGTCGTCGATCCGCAGCGCCTGCGGCTCGCCGTAGTGCAGCAGGCAGCCCTCGAGCACCGCTGCGACGGCGAGCTCGACGTCGTCGCGGTGCGCCGCGACGCGCGGGCCGCCGGCGGCGAGCGCGACCGGATCGGGGCCCGCGCCGGCGGCCGGCGAGGCCGGCGGGACGCTGACGAGCTCGGCCAGCGGGCTGCCGCTGTCGCGTACGGCGTCGCGCAGGCGTGCGATCGCGTCGCTCGTCACGAGCGCTCGATGTCCGCGAACGCGGCGGTCGCGGCAGCGACCGTGCGCTCGATCTGCTCGGGCGTGTGCGCGAGCGACGGAAACCACGCCTCGAACTGCGACGCCGGCGCGTAGACGCCGCGCGCGAGCAGCCCGCGGCACCAGGCCGCGTAGGCATCGAGGTCGCAGGCGCGCGCGCCCGCGTAGTCGCTCACCGGCGCGCCGCTGAAGAAGACCGTCAGCAAGCCGGTCGTGCTCGCGATCTGGATGTCGTCGTAGCCCGCCGTGCGCGCCGCCTGCGCGAGCCCCTCGGCGAGCGCGCTCGTCGTCGCCGCGAGCTTGATGTAGGGCTGCTCGCCGTCGAGCAGCGCGAGCGTCTCGAGGCCGGCCGCCATCGCGAGCGGGTTGCCCGACAGCGTGCCCGCCTGGTAGACGTCGCCGGCCGGCGCGATCCGCTCCATCAGCGCGCGCGAGCCGCCGTAGGCGGCGGCGGGCAGGCCGCCGCCGATGACCTTGCCCATGATCGTCAGGTCGGGCACGACGCCGGCGAGCTCCTGCGCGCCGCCGGGCGCGACGCGGAAGCCGGAGATGACCTCGTCGAAGACGAGCAGCGCGCCGCTCTCGTCGGCGCGCTCGCGCAGCAGCTCGAGGAACCCCTCGGCCGGCGGCACGAGGCCCATGTTCGCCGGAAACGGCTCGGCGATGATCGCCGCCAGCTCGTGCTCGGCGGTCGCGGCGACGACGGCGTCGGCGTCGTTCCATCCGACGACGATCGTGCTCGCGGCGACCTCGGCGGGAACGCCGGGCGAGGCCGGGATGCCCTGCGTCGCCAGCCCGCTGCCGGCGTCGGCGAGCAGCCCGTCGACGTGGCCGTGATAGGCGCCGGCGAACTTCAGCAGCTTCGTGCGGCCCGTCGCGGCGCGCGCGAGCCGGATCGCGCTCATCGAGGCCTCGGTCCCCGACGACGTCATGCGCAGCATCTGCACGCCGGGCACGCGCCGGCTGACCTCCTCGGCGAGGTCGACCTCGGCGACGGTCGGCGCGCCGAAGCTCGTGCCGCGCGCGGCGGCCGCGGTCACGGCGGCGACGATCCGCGGGTGCGCGTGGCCGTGGATCAGCGGACCCCACGAGCAGACCCAGTCGACGTAGGCGTTGCCGTCGACGTCGAACAGCTCGGCGCCCTGCGCGCGGTCGACGAAGAGCGGATCGCGCCCGATCGAGCGCATCGCACGGACCGGCGAGTTCACGCCCCCGGGCAGGTACGTCAGCGCGCGAGCGTAGAGCTCAGCCGAGCGCGTGTCCCGGACCGAGACGGTCACGTGCTAGTGGTCAATCGTGTGGTGCGCGGGACCGATCACGCGTGCTGCGCTTCCCAGTCCTTGAAGTCGTCGGTGAAGTACAGAAGGCGGATCTTCTTGAACTCCGTCGACGAGTACAGCGTCGCGCGCTCGCTGATCTCGAACTCGCTCGCGATCGCGTCGAGGATCGCGTCGCACTCCTCCTTCGAGCGGCCGTGGGCCATCGTGAAGATCGAATACGGCCAGTCCTCGTACGTCGGGCGCTGGTAGCAGTGCGAGATCCCGCGGAAGGAGGCCATGCGCGGGCCGAACTCGGCGATCCGCTCGTCGGGCACCTTCCAGACGCCCATCCCGTTGGCGGAGAAGCCGGCCCGGCGGTGAAAGAGGATCGCGGCGACGCGGCGCAGGATGCCGCGCTCCTTCATCTGCGCCATCTGCTCGAGCAACGCCGCCTCGCTCATGCCGAGCTCGCGCGGCGGCGGGCGCGTAGGGCTCGGGAGATGACCGGCATGTCGCCCTGCGTGGCGCGGATGATCGCGATGTCGTGCTCGTCGTAGGGCACGCCCTCGAGCTCGACCGGCGCCTCGGCGACGCCCTCCGTCGAGAGCGACTTCGTGTCGCCCTCCATCTCGAGGTCCATGCGGATCTTGAAGAGCTTGAGCGTCGGCAGCTGGCGGATCGACTCGGCGCCGGTCAGCTCCTGGAGCACGTCGAGGGTGCCCTGCAGACCGAGCTTCGAGTCGCCCTCGACGGCGAGCGTGAACCACATGTTGAAGTCGTGGTTGCGCAGGTAGTTGTGGCTCACACCGGGGTGCGAGTTGATGATCTTCGCCGCCCGCCAGGGGTGCTCGGGGTCGACCTTCGCCGCGACGAGCATCGACCCGTAGCCGAGCGCGCGCGTGTCGTAGATCGGCGTGACCTGGCGGATGATGCGGTCGTCGAGCAGCCGCTGCACGCGCACCATGACCTCGTCCTCGCCGAGCCCGGCGAGCGCCGCGACGCGCGGCGTATGGCCGCGGCTCGAGCGGGAACGAGCCCTGCATGAGGTTGAGGATCCTGCGATCGACGTCGTCGATCGGAGCGGCGGTGCCGTCCTTGCGAGAGCGAACTTTGGGGGTGGGCGTCACAGCCATCCGGCGGCGTCCTTCGCGTGGTAGGTGATGACGATGTCGGCGCCCGCACGCCGGATCGACGTCAGCGTCTCGAGCACCGCGGCGCGCTCGTCGAGCGCTCCCACCGCCGCGGCGGCCTTGATCATCGCGTACTCGCCGCTGACGTTGTACGCCGCGACGGGAAGATGGGTGGCGTCCTTGACGCGCCGGATGACGTCGAGGTACGCAAGCGCCGGCTTGACCATCACGACGTCCGCGCCCTCCTGGACGTCGAGCAGCGCCTCGCGCAGCGCCTCGTCGCCGTTGGCCGGATCCATCTGGTAGGCGCGGCGGTCGCCGAACGCCGGCGTCGAGCCGGCCGCCTCGCGGAACGGCCCGTAGAACGCGGAGGCGAACTTCGCGCTGTAGGCGATGATCGGGGTGTCCGCGAAGCCGTCCTCGTCGAGCGCGGCGCGGACGGCGCCGATCCGCCCGTCCATCATGTCGCTGGGCGCGACGACATCCGCGCCCGCGCGCGCGTGCGACAGCGCCGTGCGCGCGATCAGCTCGACGCTGGGGTCGTTGTCGACCGAGCCGTCGGCGCGCAGCAGCCCACAGTGACCGTGGTCGGTGTACTCGCACAGGCAGACGTCGGTGATCACGACGAGCCCGGGGTGCGCGTCCTTGATCGCGCGCGTCGCGAGCTGGACGATCCCCTCGTCGTCGTAGGCGCCGCTGCCCTCGGCGTCCTTGTGCTCGGGGATGCCGAACAGCAGCACCGCCGGCAGGCCGAGCGCGGCGGCTTCGCCCGCCTCCTGCACCGCGGCCGAGATCGACAGGCGATCGATCCCCGGCAAAGACGCGATCGGCGTGCGGC
>CAWADD010000010.1:0-38974 GCA_963780585.1 uncultured Actinomycetes bacterium | reverse complement strand
GGCGGCAGCGAGGTCCCGACGCGCCAGCCGGTGATCGCCGCGAGCATCGCGTAGGGCGCCGGAATCGGCGGCCCAGGCCGCGGCGCGTGGCTGGTAGCGTCAATTGCGATGGAAGGATCGACGGCGCCAACCTGTTATCGGCACACCGATCGCGAGACCGGCGTCTCGTGCTCATCGTGCGGCCGGCCGATCTGCCCCGACTGCATGACGCCGACGCCGGTCGGCATGCGCTGCCCGGAATGCTCGCGCCAGAAGACGAAGGTGCGCACCGCGGCGACGATCCGCCGCGATCCGCAGCTGACGTACGTCCTGATCGCGATGAACGTCATCGCCTTCGTCGCGATGTCGGCGGGCGGCGGCGGCTTCGACGGTCGCGGCGGCGAGGTGTACAACAACGGCGCCCTCTTCGGTCCGCTCGTCGCCGACGGCGAGTGGTGGCGGATCGTCAGCGCGGGCTTCCTGCACGCGGGCATCCTGCACCTCGCGTTCAACATGTACTTCCTGTACTTCCTCGGGACGCTGCTCGAGCCCGAGATCGGCAAGCTGCGCTTCGCGGCGATCTACTTCGTCTCGCTGCTCGGGGGATCGTTCGGGGCACTCGCGGTGTCGCCGGACGCCGTCACGGTCGGTGCGTCGGGAGCGGTCTTCGGCACGATGGGAGCGGCGATCCTCGCGTTGCGCGCGCGCGGCATCGACCCGATGCAATCCGGCCTCGGCATCACGCTGCTGCTGAACCTCGGCATCACGCTGGTCATCCCCGGCATCTCGATCGGCGGCCACATCGGCGGCCTGCTCGCCGGTGGGATCGTCGGCTACCTCATGTTCGAGGTCGCCGAGCGCCGGCGGCTGTCGATGACGCCCGTGCTCGGCGCGTGCCTGGCGCTCGCGGTCGCGCTCGCGGTCGGCTGCGTCGCCGCAGCATCGAGCGCGACCGGCGTCTGACCCGCCCACGGCCGCTGCGCGAGCGGAGACGTCCGCCGTGAATGGCATCTTGCAGCTCGCTCTATAAGTCTGCATTTCCAGTAAGAACTGCTCGCGCGATGGCCACGCTTACGACCTCAGCCGATCCCGCTCCCGGCGGCAGTCGCTGTCGCATCGTTCGCTGCGAGCGCGTCGAGGTCGGCGACAGCGCGGTGCTCGTGCGCGTTACGGTCGCCCTCGAGGGCATTCGAGCGCGACACGCGTCGTACGCACAGCTGCTCGTCGTCGATGGCGCGCAGCGAGGCCGCCGCGAGGCGCTCCCAGCCCCCGTCGCCGACGACGCGCGGACGCTCACGCTGGGCTTCTCGATTGCACGCTCGGCGCGGGCGCTCGCGCTCGAGCTCGGCGGCCTGTCGTTGCCCTTGCCCGCGGCCGCAGTCCGGTCGCTCGATCTGCCCGACCGCCACCAGCGCGCGCTCGAGCGCGCGCAGCAGCTCGCCGAGCAGGAGCTGCGCGCGCTGCAGGCTCGCCTCCATGACGCGCAGGCGACGAGCGCGGCGATCAGCCATGAGCGCGATCACGCGCAGCGCGCCGCCGCCCGCGCCGAGGCCGCCGCGCACGATGCGACCGCGCGCGCCGAGGCGCTCGAGAGCGGCCTGGCGAGCGCCGCTCACGCGCGCCGGACGAAGCGTCGCGCCGCCGGCGCGGCGGTGCTGATCGCGTCGTGGGCGCTCGTCGTCGCGCTGCTCGCCGCGCCGCCGCGCGACAGCCCCGCCGATCGCGGCGTGACCGGGGTCGCGATTGCGAACACCGCCCGCGAGCTGTCCGATCCGCTTGCCCGCCGCCTGCAGATTCCCGCCGACTACCTCGAGCTCTACCAGCGCGCCGGCGCGCGCTACGGGCTGGACTGGACGCGCCTGGCGGCCGTCGGCGCGATCGAGTCCCGCCACGGGCAGGCGCGCATGGCCGGCGTCACGTCGGGCGCGAACTCGAAGGGCGCCAGCGGGCCGGCGCAGTTCCTGGCGGGAACGTGGGAGCGCTTCGGCGTCGACGGCGACGGCGACGGCCGCCGCGACCCGCACGCCGCGGCCGACGCGATCACGGCGATGGCGAGCTACCTGCGCGCCTCCGGCGCTCCGCAGGACTGGCACGGCGCGCTGCGCAGCTACAACCACTCCGACGTCTACGCCAACGCCGTCGAGCGCCTGGCGGCGAAATACCGGCGCGCGATGAGCGCGCTGTAGGTCCGCGGCACGCCGGCCTCAGCGGTCGGCGGCGGGCGCGCGCTCGAAGAGCTCGTCGTAGAGCGCTTGCGTGCGGTCCAGGAACCGCTCGGGAGAGAAGCGCACGCGCATCGTCTCGGCCGCCGCTCGGCCAAGGCGCGCACGCGCCGCCGGGTCCGCGCGCAGCTCGGCGAGCGCGGCGGCGAGCGCGAGCGGGTCGCGCGGGGTCACGAGCCGTCCGGTGACGCCGTCGTCGATGATCTCCGGCAGCCCGCCATGGTTGGCGGCGACGACGCAGCAGCCCGCGGCGGCGGCCTCGAGCGCGGCGTTCGGCAGCGGATCGGGCTGCGTCGAGGGGACCGCGACGACGTCGGCCGCGCCGTAGACGTTCTCGACGTCGGAGCGGAAGCCGACGAAGCGCACGCGCTGCTCGACGCCGAGCGTGCGCGCGAGCGCGCGCAGCTCGTCGAGCCGTCGCTGCTCGCCCTGCCATGGGTCGCCGGCGACGAGCGCGATCGCATCATCGTCGTCGCGCAGCGCGGCGAGGGCGCGGATCAGGACGTCCTGGCCCTTCCAGGACGAGATCCGACCGAGGATCGCGACGACGAAGGCGCCCTCCGGCAGGTCCAGCGCGGCACGCGCGGCGGCCTGTGCGGCACGCGCCGGCGACAGCGCGAGGCCGTCGTGCAGCACGCGCGCGCGATCCATCGCGCCGAGCTGCGCGCGCGTCGCCTGCGACACGCAGGGCAGCAGGTCGGCGCTCAGCAGGAGGCGCCGGTAGGCCGGCCAGAAGCGCTCGAAGCCGGTGTAGATCTCGCGCATGTGCCAGACGTGCGGGATGCGGGCGAAGCGCGCCGCGGCAGCGCCGCCGAGCGTCACCGACGTGTTCGTGTGCACGAGCGCGACACCGCGCGCCCGTGCGAGGCGCGCGAGCCCGCCGGCGTCGCGCGCGAGCGCCGCGCCGATGCGCGTCAGGCCGAGCGGCGACAGCGACGCGCGGCGCATGACCGCGAGCGGTCGCACGAGCACCTCGACGCCGGCCGCGGCGAGGTCACCGCGCAGCTCACCGTCCATCGCGAGCACGACGAGCGGCCGGTAGCGCGCGGGATCGAGACCGCCCGCGAGCAGCGCGAGCTGGCGGTCGGCGCCGTATCGCCCGGCCGAGGAGTGCAGGTACAGGATCGTGCGGGGACCGGCGGGCAGTGCTTCGGTGCTCCGGCTAGAGCTCGACGGCCAGCGCCTCGGCCGGCGCGTGCGGCACGCGGTCGGGGTGCAGGATGTGGGCGAGCAGCTCGAGGCCGTCGATCAGGCGCGGGCCCGGCCGCGAGAAGTACGCGGACGCGTTGACGGCGACGACGTGGTCGGCCCCGAGCGTTCGCAGCGGGTCGGCGAAGTCCTCGGCCTCGACGAGCGCCCGCGCCGCGTCGTACCCGCACGGCATCACGATCACGACCTCCGGGTGCGCCGCCACGACCTCCGCCCACGTCGCCTGGCGCGATGGCTCGCCGGCGAAGCCGAGCACGTCGTCGCCGCCGGCCATCTCGACCAGCTGGGGCGTCCAGTGCCCGGCGACGAAGACCGGATCGAGCCATTCGAGCGCGACGACGCGCGGGCGCGGGCAGCCGCGCACGGCGAGCCGGATGACGTCGGCCCGCCGCGCGGTGCGCGCGATCAGGTCCAGCGCCCGGTCCTTGGCGTCGGTCGCCTGGGCGATCGTGCGCACGTCGCCGAGCGTCTCGCCGTACGTCGTCGGATCGAGCGAGATCACCTGTGGCGGGCCGGGCAGCGACAACGCCAGCGCGCGCACCTCGTCGGCCGAGACCGCGCAGACGTGGCACAGCGCCTGCGTGACGATGAGGTCGGGCTCGAGCTCGCGCACGAGCTCCTCGTCGAGCTCGTAGATCGAGTCGCCGTCGGCCGTTCGCGCGCGCACGGCGGCATCGATCTCGGCCGGCGACAGGCCGGGCTCGAGCACGTTGCGCGTCACCTGCGGCAGGTCGAGCGCCTCGTCGGGGTAGTCACACTCGTGCGTGACGCCGACGACCTGCTCGCCCAGTCCCAGTGCGAACAGCAGCTCGGTAGCGTGTGGCACAAGGCTCACGATCCGCGGCGGACGATCGGGCACAAAGGAGAGCGTATGGCACGGCTGGGCGATTCCGAGATCGACGAGCGGCTGGCGAGCAGCGAGTGGCGGCGCGACGGCGACAGCATCGTGCGCGACGTCGAATGCGGCGGGTTTACGTCCGCTATGGAGCTCGCCAACGCGGTCGCCGACGCGGCCAACGCTGCCAACCATCACCCCGACATCCTCGTCCACGGCTACAAGCACGTGCGCCTCACGCTGTCGACGCACTCCGCCGGCGGGATCACGGAGAACGACTTCGCGCTCGCCGACACGATCGAAGGTCTGATCTAGCGCCAAATCGCACCTGGCGTCGCCGCGCCTTGCTACCCTCGCGACGCAGCGTCAATGAACGACGACCGACCTCGAAGTCGCGGCCGACATCCTAGGCCCGGCCCCGCCCGCGCCTCTTGACCGCGCTCCTGCTCAGCGCGGTCATCGTGCTGATCTTTGCGAACGGCTTCTTCGTCGCGGCCGAGTTCGCGCTCGTGCGCGCCCGCCGCGCGCGGCTCGAGGAGCTGGCCGAGGAGGGCGACAAGCGCGCCCGCCTCGTGCTCGCACAGCTCAACGATCTGAGCGAGTACCTGTCCGCCTGCCAGTTCGGCATCACGCTCGCCTCGCTCGGCATCGGCTTCCTCGGCGAGCCGGCGATCGCCGACCTGCTCGAGCCGTCGCTGGAGGGCTTCTCGCATGCCGCGGCGGCGCCGATCGCGATCGCGATCGCCTACATCCTCGTCACCGCCGGGCACATCACGGCGGGCGAGCAGGTGCCGAAGATCTACGCGATCGTCAACGCCGAGGCGGTCGCCGCGCGGGTCGCGCGGCCGCTGAACCTCTTCAACCGCGTGATGCGGCCGTTCATCCACCTGC
The DNA here is from genome assembly GCA_963780585.1 of uncultured Actinomycetes bacterium. Lineage (GTDB taxonomy): Bacteria > Actinomycetota > Thermoleophilia > Solirubrobacterales > Solirubrobacteraceae > CADCVQ01. Next base: position 33,838 of record CAWADD010000010.1, on the reverse strand, counting down.
TGAACGCGGCATCGAGCGCGCTGCTGCGCCCGCTCGGGATCAAGGGCGACGCCGACTTCGAGGAGGGCGCGAGCCCCGAGGAGGTGCGCGCGATCATCGCCCAGGCGCACGCCGGCGGTCATCTCGACCCCGGCGAGGCGGGCATGCTGACCGGTGTCTTCCACCTCCACGAGCAGCAGGCGCGTCAGGTCATGACCCCGATCCCAGCGGTCGTCACGGTCGACGTCTCCGAAGACGTCGGGACCGCGCTGCGCCGCTGCATCTCGACCGGCCACACGCGTCTGCCGGTGACCGAGGATCACAACCCCGACAGGGTGAAGGGCGTCGTGCACTCCAACTCGCTGGCGCGGATCCTGATGGCCGAGGGGCCCGGGGCGGAGATCGTTCCCGCGATCAAGCCCGCCACGATCGTGCCCGAGACGAAGCCGCTCGACGACCTGCTCGCCGATCTGCAGCGCAACCGCTCGACGATGGCGGTCGTCGTCGACGAGTACGGCCGCGTCGCGGGGATCGTGACGGTCGAGGACATCATCGAGGAGATCGTCGGCGAGATCGACGACGAGACCGACCCCGCCGGCGGTGACGTGCGCCGGCTCGCCAACGGCGACTGGTACGTGCGCGGCCACGTCGCGATCACCGACCTCGCCGACTACGGGCTCAAGCTGCCCGTCGACAGCGATGCCTACAACTCGATCGGCGGCTTCGTCTTCGCCAAGCTCGGGCGCCTGCCCAAGCGCGGCGACTCGGTCAACGCCAACGGCTACTCGATCCGCGTCGAGTCGGTGCGCGAGAACCGCATCGAGGCCGTCCGCATCCGCGAGCGTCGCGCGCTGCCCGCCGTCGACGGGGCCGCCGACGGTCTCGACGCCCAGAGCGACTGATCGCCCGCGCCGGTTTGCGCAAGTTTCGCCGGCGCGCTGCGTTCTGGGTTGTACGGCCTCGCCGGTGGGACGGCTGAGGCTATGGGGTGGATCGGGGTGGGTCCACGCCAGTCAGAACCATGACGGGCCCGCGAATAGCGGGCCCGTCGTGTGCTTCTGGGAGGAGGCGCGAGGTGTGTCGCGCGGACGATGGTGTCGAGCGAAGCTGAACGTCGCTTAAAGCGCGTTCAGCGTGCGTAGAACTCCGGCGGATACAGGCCGTGCCTGGTCTTCCGGCCCAGCACGCCCTCCGCGCAGAGGTCGCGCAGCGACTGCGGGACGTCGGCTCCGATCGCGTCGCCGATCGCGACCGAGACGTCGAGGCCGATGTAGTCCAGCAAGGCGATCGGACCCATCGGGTGGGCGGCGCCGAGCTGCATGCAGGTGTCGATCGAGGCCGGCGGCAAGCCGGTCTCCTCCATGAAGTCGACCGCGCTGAAGAGGTACGGGAACAGCAGCCGGTTGACGACGAAGCCGGCGAGATCCGGCACGTCGACGGCCTCCTTTTCGAGCTCGACGCAGAGCGCCGCGGCGCGTTCGCGCGTCTCCGCGCTCGCCGCGTCCGGGTAGGCGAGCTCGACGAGCTTCATCCGCGGCACGGGGTTGAAGACGTGCAGGCCGACGAAGCGCTCGGGGCTGCCGGAGGCGGCGGCCAGCTCGCCGACCGACAGCGAGGACGTCGTCGTGCTGATGACCGCCCCGTCGCCGGCGAGCTCGCCGAGCTTCGCGAGCAGCTCGCTCTTGAGCTCGATGTCCTCGGTGATCGCCTCGACGAGGAACGTCGCGTCGCTCAGCTTCTCGAGGTCGGTCGTGACGGTCACGTTGGCGGCGTCGAAGTCCTCCCCGAGCCGCTCGCAGGCCTTCGCGATCGCCTTCGTCGCGCGCTCCGCCGACGCGTCGGAGCGCGCCCACAGCAGGTGTCCCGCGGTCTTCGTCGCGCAGGCCGCAAGCCCGGTCGCGATTGCCCCGCTTCCAGCGATTCCCAGCTTCTCTCCCACGCGATCCCCCCAAATTGACTGCTGAAGGCTCCTGCAGACCGTCGGTACCTTAGACGCCATGAGTGGACAACAGGGTCGTGACGTCGTGATCGTCGATGCCGTCCGCACGCCGATCGGTCGCGGCCATCCCGAGAAGGGCTACTACAAGGACACGCATCCCAACGAGCTGCTGGCGACGTGCTTCAGCGCGGTGATCGAGCGCGCTGGAATCGATCCCGCCGAGGTCGAGGACGTGATCGCCGGCTGCGTGCAGCAGATCGGCGAGCAGTCGTGGAACATCGCGCGCAACGCCTGGCTGCAGGCCGGTCTGCCGATCGAGACGGCCGCGGCGACGATCGACCGGCAGTGCGGATCGGCCCAGCAGGCCGTCAACTTCGGCGCCGCGCTGATCGCCGCCGGCGTCCACGACGTCGTCATCGGCGGTGGCGTCGAGCACATGGGCCGGATCCCGCTGGGGATCGGATTTCGGTGGACCGAGCAGGTCGGCACGCCGTTTCCGCCGGCGCTGATCGAGAAGCACGACCTGATCGCGCAGGGCCTCAGCGCCGAGCTGATCGCCGAGCGCTGGGAGATCCCGCGCTCCGAGCTCGACGAGCTCGCCGTCCGCTCGCACCGCCTCGCCCACGAGGCGACCGAGGAGGGCCGCTTCGAGCGCGAGATCGTCCCCTTCGCCACCAACGGCGAGACGCGCTACGTCGACCAGGGCATCCGCCCGGGCACGAACCTCGCCACGCTCGCGGAGCTCAAGCCGGTCTTCAAGCCCGACGGCAAGGTCACGGCCGCGACCTCGTCGCAGATCTCCGACGGCGCCTCCGCGATCCTGCTGATGTCGCGCGCGAAGGCCGAGCAGCTCGGCGTCACCCCGCGCGCGCGGATTGTCGATCAGACGACCGTCGGCGTCGACCCCGTGATGATGCTGACCGGTCCGATCCCCGCGACGCGCAAGCTGCTGGCCCGCAACGGGATGACGATCGGCGACATCGACCTGATCGAGATCAACGAGGCGTTCGCCTCCGTCGTCGCGGCCTGGCGGCGCGAGCTCGATCCCGACATGGAGCGCGTCAACGTCAACGGCGGCGCGATGGCGCTCGGCCATCCGCTCGGCTCGACCGGTGCGCGGCTGCTGACGACGCTGCTGCACGAGCTCGAGCGCGCCGACCTCGAGACTGGGTTGGTGACGATGTGCTGCGGCGGCGGGCTCGGGACCGGGACGCTGATCCAGCGCGTGTAGGGCGTGGGTCCGGCCCCGCGTCAGGCCCAGCGAAAGCCGGTCGCCGACGGTGTCGCCGGCAGCGGGCTCGACGGCAGGCCGGCCGGGGGTTCGGGGACGTGGAAGCCCGCCGGCGACGTGTCGTTCGGCGTGTCGGGGTGGAAGATCGAGGCGAGGTACTGGATCTGCCCGCGGCCGACGCCAAGCTCGAACTGGCCGCCGCCGTAGGCGCCGATGCCGCGCTGTGCCGTGTAGTCGTAGGCGTCAAAGAGCGGCTTGATGCCGCCCAGCCGGGACGGCTTGAGGTTGACCATGCGCGGCGCGAACGGGAGCGACTCGATGTCGGCGATCGAGTGGATGTTCGCGTCCCACGTGATGCGGTCGCGATGCGGGGTCAGCAGCTCGTCGATCTCCGGCGTGAGCTTCGGATCCTCGATCCAGGCGTCCGGGAAGGCCTCGATCACGCGGGCGTAGAGCTGCGCGTCGGCGGGCTGGTCGACGGGCGTGCCTTCGTACAGACCCTTGAAGTCGACGGAGTCGACGGCGCCCGTCGCGATCAGCCCGGCGATCAGCTCCTCGTCCCACGAGACGGTCGGATCGAGCTTGAAGCGCAGCGTCGGGTAGCGCTCAAGTCGCTGTGTGACCGGCGCCAGCGAGGGCGGCTCGCCGAGCCGCAACGAGACGACGAACGTCAGCGGCCGGGACTGCCGCCCGAGCACCTCGTGCAGCGGCTTGCCGGCCTGGCGCAACGCGAGATCGAGCGCCGCCGACTCGTACGCCCAGATGCGATACAGCTGCGACACCTCGCGTTGCGGCGCTTCGGGGAAGAGGTCCAGCGTCGCGAGATGCTCGGACAGCGAGCGCAGCGTCCAATCGCCGGCCAGCGGCAGAACCGGCCCCGCTCTCTGCGCGATCTCGTGGTCGACGGCGTCGTAGACGACGTCCTCGCTGAGACCCTCCTCGCCCGCACCGCGCAGATGGATGATCGTCGACTTGCGCTCGAAGTCGCTGGAGACGTTCTGGGCAAGACCCTCGAGGTCGTAGTCGTCGATCTGCAGCGGCAGATCGGCGACGAGGTCGTACGTGCTCATGCATCCCGAGGCTAGCGGGCAGGCTGTCGGCAGTGATCGTGCTCAGTCGGATCCGGTCCTCGACGCTCGCGCTCGCCGGCGTGCTGTTCGCGGCGCTCACGCTCGGCGCCTGCGGCGGCGACGACAGTCCGGCCGCCGACGGGCTCGCGGTCGGCATCGGCGAGCAGGGCGCGGCGATGTTCGCCGCCGAGCGCTTCCGCGAGCTCGAGATCGACCGCGCGCGCCTGATCGTCCCCTACGACGCTGCCCGCCGCAGCACGGAGCGCGCGCTCGCCGAGCAGTGGCTGAGCGCGGCCAAGCGCGCGGGCGTCGAGCCGTTCATCACGTTCGGGCACTCGCGCGCGGACCCGAGGAAGCTGCCGAGCGTGGCCGAGTTCCGAGCGGCCTTCCGCGCCTTCCAGCGCCTCCATCCCGACGTCCGCGTCTATGCGCCGTGGAACGAGATCAACCACGCCAGCCAGCCGACGGCGCGCGCGCCGGCGCGGGCCGCGCAGTACTACAACGTCGTGAAGGCGGAGTGCGCGCGCTGCACCGTGCTCGCCGGCGACGTGCTCGACCAGGCCGGGATGACGCGCTACGTCGAGCGCTACCGCCGGCATCTCGAGGGCGAGCCGGCGATTTGGGGGCTGCACAACTACGCCGACACGAACCGCTTCCGCTCGAGCGGCCTGCGCGAGCTGCTCGGAGCCGTCAGCGGTGACGTCTGGCTGACGGAGACGGGTGGCATCGTGAAGTTCGGCCGCAGCTTCCCGCGCGACGAGAAGCGCGCCGGTCGCGCGGTCGCGCACGCCTTCAAGCTGGCCCGCGAGAACCCTCGGGTCAAGCGCATCTACCTCTACAACTGGACCGCAGCGCGCCCCACGGACCGCTTCGACTCGGGCCTCGTCGGGACCGACGGCACGCCGCGCCCGGGCTACGACGCGCTGCGCGCGGCGCTCGCCGACTAGGCGGACGGCACCGGTCAGGCGCCGGTCCCGGCCTCGAGCCGCGCGACGAGCTCGCCGAGGCGCAGCTCCTCGAGCCCGCGGCCGACGGCCTCGAGCTCGGCGGCGCACAGCTCGACGAGCGTGCGACCCTCCTTGCAGAGCTCGAGCGTCTCGCGCAGGCCGGCCTCGCCAGAGTCCAGGCGCTTGATGATCTGCTCGAGGCGCGCGGTCGCGTCCTCGTAGCTGAGCGGCCGCTCGGATCCGGCGTCAGACAGCGTCATCGTCGCTTGAGATCGTCGCACCGACCGCGGCGTCGCCGAAGCGCAGCCGCACGTCGCCGGCCTGCCGCGCCGCCGCGGCGCTCGTCACGACCTCGCCGGCGCGATCGGTGACGAGCGCGTAGCCGCGCGCGAGCGTGCGATCGGGGTCGTGCGCGGCGAGCGCGATCTCGAGCGCGCTCAGCCGTGACCGCCGCTGCGCGGCGACGGCGCCGGCGTGCGCCTTGCGGTCGAGCACGAGCGCCTTCGTCGCGCTGCGCCCACGCTCGTGCTCGATCCTGCGGCGCCCGGCCGCGCGGATCTCGCGCAGCCGCTGATGCAGTTGCCCGCGCTGGCGGGCGAGGTGCGCGCCGGGCGCGCGCGAGAGCGCCACGAGCGTCTGCGCGCGGTGCAGCAGCGCGCGGCGTGCGTGTACGTCGAGCCGCCGCGCCGCGGCGACGAGCTCGGCGCGCGCTTCGCCGCAGTGGACGGGGACGGCCGACTCGGCGGCGTGCGTCGGCGTCGAGCACGACAGCGCCGCGACGTCGTCGATCAGCGTGCGGTCGGTGTGGTGCCCGACGGAGGCGATCACCGGCACGCCGAGCAGCGCGACCGTCCGGCACAGCGTCTCGTCGCAGAAGCAGAAGAGGTCGGCGAGCGATCCGCCGCCGCGGGCGACGACGATGACGTCGACCTCGCCGCAGGCCGCGAGATCCTGCAGCGCCGCCGTGATCCGTGGCGCGGCGTGGCGGTCCTGGACGGGCGCGAACGCCCACACGAGCCGTCCCTGCCAGCCGCGCCGCGCGAGCCCCGCGAGGATGTCGTCGCGCGCCTTGCCGCCCTCGCCCGTGACGACGCCGATCGTGCGCGGCAGCGCCGGGCGCGCGAGCAGCTTCTGGGGCGCGAACAGCCCCTCGGCAGCGAGCGTCTTGCGCAGCTGGTCGAGCTGCGCGAGCAGGTCGCCCTCGCCGGCGATCCGCAGCGCGACGATCTGAAACGAGAACGACGGCGACGACGTGCGGCTGCCGGCGTAGTAGTCCAGGCCGCCGGCGACGACGACCTGGGCGCCGTCGGCGAGTGAGGACGCGCCGAGCGCGAGCGCGTCGAAGTCGTTGCGCCACATCGAGCACGGCACGGCGCCGTCGGCGTCGCGCAGCTCGAGGTAGACCTTCGCGCGGCTGACGCGCAGGTTCCAGACCTCGCCGAAGAGCTGCACGCGCGAGCGCTCGCGCAGGAACTCGCGCAGCTTCGCGGCGTACGCGCCGACGCCGTAGGGACCGGGCAGCGTGCTGCCGTCGATCCCCGCCGGGCGCGTCTGCGGCTCGCTCATCGTGCAGTGCGCTTAGTGCCCGCCGTGGTCCTCGGCGCCGCCCTGGCCCGTGACCGACGGAAGCGTCTGCATCCCCGGCTCGGCGGGCCGGCCGCGTAGCTCGCCGTCGAAACCGAGCGCGGTCAAGCGCGCGATCTCGCGCTCGCCCTCGATCCGCGCGGGGTTGTCGGCGGGCAGGCCGCGGATGAGCTTCGAGATGCGGTTGCGCAGCTGCAGCGCGAAGTGCGGCGTCGACGCGCCCATCAGCTGGCGCACGTCCGCCAGCGTGACCTGGTGGCCCGTGCGCTGACGGTCTGGGTGCTCGGCCTGGCTCATCGCTGGGTGACCGCGTCGAGATTACCCGGCAGCTGCTCCTGGACGATCTCCAGCAGGGCATCGATCCGTGCCTGCGCGCCGACCGAGATCGAATCCTTCGAGCCGATGATCCAGCCGTGGTTGTAGACGCCGGCGACGGGGTCGGTGCGATACGCCGGCTGCGTGTCGAGCAGCTGGCTCTGCAGCGACTCCGGAAGCCGCGACGGGCTGTCGAGCAGGAACAGCGGGCCGTAGCTGCCGGCGCCCGACAGCGGCGCCGCCGCGGCGGCGAAGAGCGGCCGCCCGCTGCGCATGAAGACCATGCCGTGCCCGGGGGTCCGGACGCCCCAGCCGAACGAGTCGTTGCGGTAGCGCGCGAAGGCGATCGCGTTGCTGACCGGGTCCTGGCCGCCCGTGCGGCTCACCCTGCCGAAGCGCTCGAGCTGCTTGCGGACGCCCGGCGAGATCAGCCGGGAGGGTCCGAGGATGATGATCCGCGGCTTCTGCAGGCCCGATAGCGCGGTCAGCGCGGCGCGCGTCTCGGGCGGGATGTCGTCCTGCGTGACGAACAGGATCGGGTCGCCGGTCTTGGCCGAGTACGCGGCCGCCGGCATCGCGAACGACGGATCCTCGGAGCTGGCGATGATGACCTTCAATGCCTCGCCGGGGTGCGCCGTGCGGATCAGGCGGGCGATCGAGCGCGTCAGCTCCAGCTGGCCGGTCCCCTCGAGGTCGGTCGCCTTGTAGCCGGCCGGCGTGGCGACGTTGCCGACGCGGATGACCTGCGCGTCGCCGGCGGCCTTGGACCCGCTCGGCGCCAGCGCGTCGAGCGCCGTCTTCGACGGATTCGGCAGCGTCGTGCCGTCCGTGAACAGGATCGGCGCGCGGAACGGCGCGGCCATCAGCGCCGAGGCCGCCACCGCGACGCGCCAGTCGCCGGCGTCGACGAGCGTCACGGCGCCCGGCTTGCGCGCGGGATCGGGAAAGACCGCGCGCGCGATCGCGGCCGCGGTCTGCGTCGGGTCGCCGCTGGGCACGCGGGTCGTGTTCTTCGTCGCGGTCTCGGGGAAGCCGAGGTTCTCCTTCGCCTGGCTCGGCGGCGCGAGCAGCGCGGGCTGCGCCGGGTCGTCGGAGCGCACCTCGCGACCGCAGCCGAGCACGGCCAGCGCGACGAAGAGCACGAGAGCGACGCGGCACGGAGCACCAGAGCGCGGCATCCGCGCCACACTAGCGGCGTCGGCGCACAAAACTCCAGCGCCACCTGCCGCCAAGGGGCGCCTGATTGCGGCCCTGCGCGGGGCCGCGGCGTTGCTCCCCGCCACGGGAGCAGCGCCGCTGCTGCCGCCTACCGCGTGACGGTCGGCACCTCACCGGACGACGACCCCGTTGGCGCGACCTGGATGATCGTCCTCTTGTTGCGGCATTCGATGAACGTCGTCAGCTTCGTGCGGCCCTGGACCGTGCAGGTCAGCTTGCCGATGGTCCACGTCTGCCCCTTGCGCAGGTACGGTCCAAGCGGCCGGGGCAGCGAAGAGAAGCCGTTGCTCACCAGGCTCGCGAGGCCTGTTTGACCGAGCCGCGCCGAGGCCGAGCGGGCGTTGCGACACGTGATGGCGCCGCCACGCTTGCGCTCGTACACGCAACGCACGCCGGAAGCGATCCGAAAATGAGTGTATCTCTTGGCGGTCTGCTGGCTCGCCTTGGCCGCACTGGTGGCGGCGCGCGACGCGCCGCTCGCCGCCGAGCCGGCTCCGAGCGCCACGATCAATACGACAAGTATCGTCCGCATCTGTCTGGTCGCCACGATGACTCCGTTTCCTCGGGTTCGCAGCGGACTGTACAACCCAGAGCGCGCCACGTGGTGGCGTCGGGCGCGATGCGTGAATGTCAGGTGATTAGCACGGTGCGTTAAGGTCACCGTCGATGACCGAGGGTCACACCCGAGGGTCACCGCCGATGACCCAGGATTCGAAGTCCGCCGTCGGGGATGCCGACGTGATCGCACCCGAGGACGGGGCCGAGGCGGTACACCAGGTGGCCGGTGCTCGCCTCGAGGAGCGCGCGGCGGAGCTCGACGCACTCGGCGACGCGATTCGCGCGGCCGAATCGGGCGGCGGACGACTTGTCGTGATCGAGGGTCTCGCGGGATGCGGTCGCACGACGCTGCTAACAGCGGCTCGCGAGCTGGCATCCGTCCGCGAGCTCCTCGTGCTTTCTGCTCGCGGCGTCGAGCTCGAGCATGACTTCGGGTTCGGGGTGGTGCTGCAACTGCTCGGCCCGCCCGTCATCGGCGCGGGCAACGACCGCCGGTATCTGTTCGCGCGGGATGCGGCGCCGACCCGTCCGCTGTTCGATGGCGAGCTTGGGCTGCAAACCGAGCACGAGACCCAACACACCTTGACCTACGCACTCGGCAGACTGCTCCACAACGTGTGCGTGATGAATCCCGCGTCGGGCGCGCTCGTGCTCGTCGACGACATCCAGTGGGCCGACAGGCTGTCACTCCTGTTCATTGCACATATCGCGGCGCGGATCGAACGTCTGCCGGTTTCGATCGTCGCCAGTGTGCGTTCGGGCGAGGCGAGCGCCCACAACAGTCTGGTGCAGCGCATCCGTCAGCATGTCGGGGCGGTCGTGTTGCAGCCGGCGCCGTTGACCGTCGCAGCCGTCGAGCGTGTCATGCACGATCGCTGCCCGGCAGTCGAGCAGATCTGTAGTGCGGCGTCCTTGCAGATCGCCACCGCGGGCAACCCGTTCCTGTTGGTGGAACTGCTCGCCGAGATCGAGCGGCGTCTGCCCTACCTGGATGCCGGCGCGGTGACCGCTGCGGTGCCGGTATCGGTGTCAAACGCTCTGCGCGCGCGGTTGAACCGTCTCTCGCCGGATGCACTCGCACTTGCGCGGGCGGCGTCCGTCCTGGGAGAGCGCGCGTCGCTCTACAGAGGTCGGGTGCTTGCCGGGCTCGATCCCGAGCGCTGCGCGGTCGCGGCGGATGCTCTGCTGGCGACGGGAATCGTCGGCGCGGTCGATCCCCTCACCTTCACCGCGCCGCTGCTGGCGACCGTGCTGCTCAGCCAGTTGCCGCCGGCGGTCGTCGCGCGGACACACCGCCGAGCAGCCGACGTCCTGCATGAGGACGGCGTCCCGATCGGCGCCGTGTGCAACCACCTTCTGGCGTCCCTCCCTGAGCGAGATCCGTGGGTGGTGCACGCGCTCTGCTCTGCCGCCGATGAAGCCATCGAGGCTGGCGAGCAACGGCGAGCCGTGGAGTTTCTCAGGCGTGCCGCGGTCGAGCCGCCCGAGCCGTGCGACCGGGTGCGGGTGACATCCGCGCTTGCGTTCGCCGAGGCCGACGGAGACGTTCCCGAAGCGATTGAGCGCCTTCAGGCAGCGCTCAAGCTCATCGCCGACCATGCACAGCAAGCCCAAGCTCTTCGGGTGCTCGCGGGCCTGTATCTCGCGCGCGCCGATTTCCAGAACGTGATCACGACTGCAGATCGCGCGGCCAGCGGGCCAGCGGTCGCAGGCGAGGCAGTCGCGCCGCTCGCGCCGGAGCGGCTTCTGGCCGGACTGCTTCACCCCAAGTGGAGCAAGCTGACCGCCGCTCGCGCGGAGGCCCTCGAGCGCGCCGGTCGTCCGCGCGAGGTCGAGGTCGTCGCCGTCCTCGCGTGCTCCGCGGCCGCGCGTGGCGTGCCGATGACGAGGGTGAGGGCGATGGCCCGCCGGGTACGCCCCGATACTGTCGAGCGGACCGGTCCGACACACGAGATAGCCACCGGACTGCTGACTGCCGCGCTGATATCGGTCGATGAGCTGGAGCTTGCCGGACGGGTGAACAGCGCCGCAGCTGAGCGCGCCGCGCGGCACGGATCGGTGATTGCGCGCGGTCACGCGGACCTCTGGAACGCCTGGCTCTCGCTGGCCCGCGGGTCCTTGAGCTCCGCGGTCACGCATGCGGAACGCGCCCTCGAGATGAGCGCCGCCGGGTGGCCGGGATGGGAAGGTTGGGCTGTGACGGCGCTCGTCTTGGCGCACGTCGAACGCGGCGACTCGCATGCCGCACGCGCCGCGCTGTCACTCGCCGAGACGGTCGACGAGCGCAGCATCGAGCAAGGTTTCCTGTTACACGCACGAGCTCGGCTGGCTCATTTGGACGGGGATCCTGCTCAGGCGCTGGAGCTGGGCCTCGAAGCGGGCAGCCACCTCGGGCGCCGCTTTGGTGCGGCTGCGCTCGCGCTCGTCCCGTGGCAGCCCTATGCAGCATTTTCCGCGATGGCCGCGGGAGATAGCGATCGGGCACGCGAGCTTGCCGTGGCGTCGCTCGCTCGCGCGAGCGAGAGCCGCGGGCCGCGGGCACTGTCGCTCGCCCTGCGCGCTGCGGCGATCACCGGACCCACCGAGCGTGCCGCCAGCCTGCTCACCCGCGGCCTGTCCAACCTCGAGGGCACCCCGTTCGTGCTCGAGCGCGCCTACATGCTGGCCGAGATCGGCGCGCTCGTGCGGCGCACGGGCGAGGACACGGCTGCCCGCGAACCACTGCGCAGGGCGGTCGAGCTGGCTCGGGCATGCGGCGCCACCCCGCTGGCCGCCCATGCGCGCCAGGAACTCGCGGCGAGCGGCGCCCGCACGCGTCGCTTCTCGAGCTCGGGCGTCGATGCGCTGACCCCCAGCGAGCGGCGCACAGCACTGCTGGCCGCGTCGGGCAAGACCAACGCTGAGATTGCGCAGGCACTCTACGTCACGACGAAGACCGTCGAATGGCATCTGACACGCGCGTATCGCAAGCTGGGTCTGAGGGCGCGTCAGGGGCTTGCCGCGGCACTCGCCGACGAACTGGCCGCGGAGGAGCTGTGGTTCTCCGGCGAGGAGGCTGCTCGGGCCGCCGTGCCGACGAGCGATGGCCGGTAAATTGCAGTCACCGGCGGGTGGTCGCGGCCGCGATTGGTTACGATCCAGCCGCTACTTTCTCTGGCCACGGACGCTCACCGGGCGGGTTGCGGTGGCCGCGGTCGCCAATCTCTGGGGTCATGGTGGTATGAACTGGGGGAGGACTACTGACTAAGGCCGGGGTGGTCGGCTATCGCCCGGGGCTATAGGAGCGCGATTCTGGGGCGAGGCCCCGGTGACATCGTCCGAGGCGTGGTGCACAGTTCCGCCCCATGCATACACATACAGGAGTACTCCCAAGCAGGAAGTCGACGCGCGGCATGAAGCCCGCACGTCGGCTGATGAAGGCTCTGCCGCTTGCGGTCGCGCTGAGCGGGATCGCTGCGGCTCCGGCCCTGGCGGCGAAGCCGAGCGTCAACCCCGGCGGCGGGTTTGGAAGCGTGGCCGTCGGCGGCAGCGTCTCCAAGACCTTCACCGTCACGAACAACGACTCGGTTGAGTCGTTCTCGGCGACCATCACCACCGGCGGCTCGCAGTTCGCGATCACCGGCACGAACTGCGGTGCCGCCGTGGGCATCGGCGGCACCTGCACGGTGGACGTCACCTTCACGCCGACCAGCGCCGGCGCCAAGAGCGGCAACCTCCGCGTCCAGGGCAACCTGACCAACGAGTTCCGCAACAAGGCGCTGACGGGCACCGGGACGGCGGGCGGCGCCACGCTCTCGCCGGCCGCATTCGACTTCGACAGTTTCGACACGGACCCGGGCCCGGGCGTGGACCCGGCGGGGCCCACGCTAATTGGCAGCACGACGGGTCCGCAGCAGTTCACGGTCTCCGTGCAGCCGTTCCAGACGGTGACGATCAACGGCATCGACACGAACTCGTCCGACTTCAACATCACCGACACGACGTGCACGCAGGGCGCCGTCCTCAACAGCGGCAACCTCATGTGCACGATCGACGTCGTCTTCAATCCGGCGAGCTCGGGCAACAAGTCCGGGCAGCTGCTGGTGGACACGTCATCCGGCACGCTGGCGTCCTCGCTCACGGGCAAGGGCCTCGGAGCGGTGACCTCGATCTCGCCGCTGTCGGTGAACTTCGGGACCGTCCAGCCCGATCTGAGCGGCCCCAACCAGGTGATCACGTTCACGAACACCGGTGATCCCGGCTCCGTGAACACGATCGTCAGCCCACTCCAGCTGAACCAGGCCGCGGGTCAGGGCTTCTCGCTCGTCTCGAACACCTGCACGCAGGGCTCGAGCTTCTTCCCGGGCGACTCGTGTGAGGTCGTCGTGAAGTTCACGGCGCCCGCCACGACCGGCGCGAAGAGCGGGAGCATCAAGTTCACGTACACCGAGAACGGGCAGAACCCGATCCTGACGCAGACCGTGACGCTGAGCGGTACGTCGGGCCCCGGCGATAATCCGTCCGACGTGTCCGCCCACCCGCCCGAACCCCGGCGGATTCTCGGCCAACCCGAACCCGCTGGTGTTCCAGGACTCCGGCACGCCTGGATACGTGTTCCAGAACACGACGATCACGAACACGGGCGGCGGCCCGCTGAACCTCGGCAGCGCCTCGATCGTGGCGAGCGGCTCCAACGCCAACCGCTTCACGATCAACTCGAGCTCGTGCACGACGACGCTGGCCGCCGGCGCCTCCTGCATCGTGCAGATCAGGTTCAACGACACGTCGAACAACACCAGGGTTGCCACGCTGTCGTTCAGCGGTGGCGGCACGGTCGGCCTGCAGGGTTCGTAGCGTCAGATCAGACAGGCGCCCGACCGGCGTAGGTCGGGCCAGTAGGGAACACACCGAGGGCCGGTGGGCGACATGCTCACCGGCCCTCGGTCGTTCGCGCCGCGCGCCTGCTAGAAACAACTTGACCCACCACCCCAGGAGGCACGATGGCCGGTATGTCCGGGCGGATGTCCACCGTCATCAAGGCGAAGATTTCCAAGCTGCTCGACAAGGCAGAGGATCCGAGCGAAACGCTCGACTACAGCTACCAGAAGCAGCTCGAGTCGCTGCAGGGCGTCAAGAAGGGCATCGCGGATGTCGTCACCGCGAAGAAGCGCCTCGGCATGCAGGCCCAGAAGCTCGAGCAGTCCGTCGTCAAACTCGACACGCAGGCCCGCCAGGCGCTCGCGGCAGGCAACGAGGAGCTCGCGCGGACCGCGCTCGAGCGCAAGCAGCTTGCGCAGACCGAGCTGCAGTCGCTCGACCAGCAGGTCACCGAGCTGCAGAGCCAGCAGGAGAAGCTGACCGAGTCCGAGAAGCGGCTGCGATCGAAGATCGAGGCCTTCCGGACGAAGAAGGAGGTCATCAAGGCGCAGTACTCCGCCGCCGAGGCGCAGGTGCGCATCTCCGAGGCGGCGACCGGCGTCGGCGAGGAGATGGCCGACGTCGGCCTCGCGATGCAGCGCGCGGTCGACAAGACCGAGGACATGAAGGCGCGCGCCTCGGCGGTCGAGGAGCTCGAGGCGGCCGGCACGTTCGAGGATCTCACGCAGCTCGGCTCCGGCCCTGACGACATCGACCGCGAGCTCGCGGCGCTCGGCACCGGCGGCATGGTCGACGACGAGCTCGCAAAGATGAAGGCCGAGCTGGGCCAGGGCAGCGCCCCCGCCCCCGCCGAGCTCGAGTCCGGCGAGGACAAGCCGTGATCGTCAGGATCATGGGGGAGGGCCAGTACCGCCTCGACGCGGAGTGCGTCGAGCGCGTCAACGCGCTCGACAACGCCGTTGTGAGCGCTGTCGAGACGGACGACGAGGACGCGTTCCACGCGGCATTCGAGGAGATGCTCGACGTCATCCGCAAAGAGGGCCAGCGCGTCGGCGACAACGACATCGAGTCGTCGGACGTCATCGTGCCCCCGGCCGACACGTCGATGGCCGAGGCGGCCGCCGACTTCAGCGGCGACGGGCTGATTCCGGACTGAGCTGGCGGCGGCTGGGCGCGCCGGCCGAGCTCGAGCTGGCGCGCCTCCCAGGGGGACACCGCAAACGGCGTGCCCGGTGTACCGCCGACGACGAGCGCCGCGGTGTCCGGCGCGGTCGCGAACGTCACGTCATGCCGACGTCGGCATGACGTGACTTATGCCGACCGCGTGGTCATGCCGATGTCCGAGTTGAAGTGCCCCACGGCTCGTTGTGAACCCAGTGGCGAGGTCGGCATAAGACCCCGGACAGATCCAGGCAGTCAGGCTGCGGCAGACGACCGGCTGAAGTGGGGGCTGCCGCTCAACTCCGAAAGCGAGCGCGCCACCGGCAGCCGCCGACACGCTCGCGTTTCGTCCATGGCACGCGTCGCGTCCTTGGTCGCTGACACGCCCGCTCTCGTCTGACAGCGGGCACGGTCGGTGTGGCGTTTGAGGATCCCATACGGAACCCGCATGTTCGACGCCGGAGCTCCGTTCGGGGATCTCCCGTCCCAGGGCGCTCGGGGTGCGTCGTCCAGGGTTGGCCCGGGGCTTGGCGTACAGTGCGGCGATCAAGCTGGACGAGATCCGTCCGGGTGTTTTCTCGACAACGTTGACCGCGCATGAGTTGTCGGTTCTGCGTGCGGGGGCGCGGATGTCGCTGTCGCTGATGCAGAGCGATCCTGAGGGAACGACGGAGCGTGCTCGCTCGTCGCTGGAGGCGGTCCTGAGCTC
This sequence comes from uncultured Actinomycetes bacterium, assembly GCA_963780585.1. Lineage (GTDB taxonomy): Bacteria > Actinomycetota > Thermoleophilia > Solirubrobacterales > Solirubrobacteraceae > CADCVQ01. The sequence continues at coordinate 18,270 of CAWADD010000010.1, read as the reverse complement.
GGTCTGTCGACGCGGCGCTGGCGCGTGGGCGCGGTGGGGGCGAGGAGCAGCAGCCGTGAGGCGCGTACTCCTCGCCCGGACCGGTCAGGCCGGGACCGCTGCTTTCATCTGCTGGTGCACGTGGGAGCAGTTATGAAGACCTCACACCCGACCGACCGCGCACTTTGCGCGACCTTTCACGCCCAGGTCGGCATGACGTCGCACTCGGCATAAGCCTCGCACATGCTTCCGGGCGCGACGAGTACGACGCTGCCGGCCGCCACCTCGTGCTCGGCGTCGTCGATCGTCGAGCGCGACGATCATCGCCGCACCTGCGCCGCGCGCATCGCGAGCAGCTCGACGACGCCGAGCGTCGGCACGAACGGGTCGGCGACCGCGCGGCCGCTGCGCACGTCGAGCGCCGCTACGACGCGGCCCTTGAGCTCGCCGATCAGCCGCTCGCCGCCGGGCAGCTCCGGGCGCTCGTTGAGCGCGGCGAGGCGGGCGATCGCGGGCTCGTCGTCGGCCGAAGCCCGACGGATCAGCACCGCCTCGCCGTCGTAGGCGGCGGCCCGCGTGCGACGCGTGCGGCGGCGGCTGCGGCGCGCTGGCAAGACGGCGAACTTCTCGAATGTGGCGGGATGGAGCATGGTCCTCCTGACGGAGCGAGACGTCGTGTAACTCGCTACATAGTATAGCTGGTTAGCTAACCTGTCAACGGACTACACTGGTGTCATGTCGAAGCCCGCGCCTGGACCACTGGAGGCCGTCCGCGAGTTCGTCAACACGCTCGACATCGATGACGGCATCGAGGAGCTGTCGGCGCCGGCCGACCTCGCGGCCTGGCTCGCGGGGCACGACCTGCTCGGCGGGGAAGACGACGTGCGCGCGACGGCCGCCGACCTGCGCCGCGCCGTCGAGCTGCGCGAGGCGCTGCGCGCGCACCTGCTGTCGCACCACGATCAGCCGCTCGCCGCCGGCGCCACCGCGACGCTCGACGCGGCCGCGCGCCGCGCGCGCCTCGGGGTGCGCTTCACCGGCCGCGACGAGATCGCGCTCGCGCCCGCAGCGGGCGGCGTCGACGGCGCCCTCGGGCGGCTGCTCGCGATCATCGCGCGGGCGATCGAGGACGGCACCTGGCAGCGCCTCAAGGTCTGCCCGGCGGACACCTGCCAGTGGGGGTTCTACGACACGTCGCGCAACCGCTCGGCGGTCTGGTGTGACATGCGCGTCTGCGGCAACCGCGCCAAGGTGCGCGAGTTTCGCGAGCGCACCCGCGCCGGCGATGACTAGTGGTGTGGAGCTTTTCCATCGCTGTGCGACCGAAACGCCCCACGCCCGCTCAGATCGGGATCCCCCACAGCGGAAACCAACGCTCGAGCTCGGGCTCGATCGGCAGCTCGCCGTCGATGATCGCCTTGATCTGCAGCTCGCGCTCGCCGTCGCGCGCCTGCTGCCCGGCCGGCACGAACGGATACCAGAAGCCGCGTTTGTAGTTGTAGATGAAGTAGACGGGCCGGCCCTTGGAGTCCTCGAACGCGAAGACCGCCGCCAGCACGCGGTCGCCATAGCCGCCGACCATCAGTCCGTCGCTGACCGCGTTGATGCCCACGACGAGATCCTCGATGTCGTCGTCGCGCAGGACGATCCAGCGATAGCCGTGCGCATCCTCGCTCGTCGAGATCGTCGTCCCGGTGTCCGCGCCGGTCCCCTGCAGGAGTTCCTCCATCTCGCTCACGATCGTCTCGAAGTCGCTCGTCGCGAGCGCCTGGAAGACGATCGCGGCGACGCCCTTGGAGGTGATCCCGTGCCCGGTCGACAGCGTCACGTACGCCGTCGACATCGCGAACAGCCGGTCCGGCGCCGGCCCCTTGAGCTTCTTCTTGCCTCCGAGGATCGAGTCGAGGAAGCCCATCCGCGCGGCGGGGCGCTACGCCGCTGCCAGCGTGCCGCGCTGGAGCTCGGCCTCGAGGCGCATCAGCTGCTCGATCCGCTTCTCCATCGGCGGGTGCGTCGCGAAGAGGCCGGCGATCTTCTGCTTCGGCGACGCGATGTAGAAGGCGCTCAGCTCGCTGGCGACGCGCAGATCCTGCTGTGGCAGGCGGTCCATCCCCGACGAGATCTTGCGCAACGCGGACGCCAGCGCGCTCGGCCGGCCGGTCGTCAGCGCCGCACCGCGGTCGGCCGTGAACTCGCGATAGCGCGACAAGGCCATCATCAGCAGGAAGGAGAGGACGTACACGACGAGCGACGCGAGCAGGATCACGAGGAAGCCTGGGCCGTCGTCGTCGTCGCTGTGGCCGCCGCCACCGAAGAGGAAGCCGAACTGCAGGATCATCGCGGCGACCGAGGCGAAGAACGAGGCGATCGTCATGATCAACACGTCGCGGTTCTTCACGTGGGCGAGCTCGTGCGCCATGACGCCCTCGAGCTCGGCGGGCGAGAGCAGGTTCATGATCCCCGTCGTCGCGCAGACGGTCGCGCTCTTCTGCGACTTGCCGATCGCGAACGCGTTCGGCATGTTCGTCTGGGCGACCGCGATCTTCGGCTTCGGCAGGTCGGCCTGGATGCAGAGGCGCTCGATCATCGCGTGCAGCTCGGGAGCCTCCTGCGGGGTGACCTCGCGCGCGCCCATCGCGTGCAGCGCGAGCTTGTCGGAGGTGAAGAACTGCAGTGCCGCGAACCCGCCGGCGATCAGCAGGATCATGAAGCCCTGGACGCCGGCCGCGAACAGCACGCCGACGAACGCGACGTACAGCGCGCCGAGCAGGAACATCGTCAGGATCATCCGGCTCTGAAGCCCGGGGTCGCGCGTGAACGTCGTCTTCGTGGCAGCCATGGATCCATTCTGCCAAACACGGTCGGCGGGCCCGACGTTCGGCGGCCCGCCGCGCCACGCTGCTAGGGTCCGCCGCGGGATTTCCCTGCAATCACGGGAATCGTCGGGGGCCTCTCGCGTCGAGCGCAAGCTCGCTCGCAAGGATCCATAACCCAACGCCACGGTTGGTCGGCTGTGAAGCCCGAACCTAGACTCGGCAACCACATGCGCGTTCGCGTTCTCTTGGCAGCGGTGACGCTGCCCCTCGTGCTGTGGGCACTTGTGCCGCTGCCGTCCTCCGGCCAGTCCAAGCAGCAGGAGCTCAACGACCTGCAGTCGAAGATCAACAACGCGCGCGAGAAGATCGGGCGCAAGCGCGGCACCGAGCGCGTGCTGTCGACGCAGATCGCCGGCTACAACAACCGCATTCGCCGCCTGCAGGGCGAGATCACGACGCTGCAGACGCGCCAGCAGCGCGTCCAGACCGACCTCGATGCCAAGCGCTCGGAGCTCGAGAGCCTGCGCACCGAGCTGCGCGGCGAGCGCGCGCGCCTCGTGCGCCTGCGCGCCCGGCTGAACGAGACGCGCGCGATGCTGCGCGTCCGGCTCGTCGAGATCTACAAGGCCGAGCCGCCCGACATCGTCACCGTCGTGCTGAACTCCGACGGCTTCACGGACCTGCTCGAGCGCAGCGAGTTCATCAAGCGCATCTCCGACCAGGACCGCAAGATCGTCACGCTCGTGCGCGACGCGAAGGAGGAATCGACCTCCAGCGAGCGCCGCCTCGCGAAGCTCGAGGCCCGTCAGCGGCTCGTCACGTCGATCGTCCAGCAGCGTCGCGACGAGATCGCCGGCGTGAAGATGGAGCTGATCGGGACGCGCGTCGGCTACACGCGGACGAAGAACGGCAAGGCCGCCGCGCTGAACAGCGTGCGCTCCGATCGCAAGGACCTCGAGGAGCATGTCGACAGCCTCCAGGCCGCGTCGAGCAAGATCGCCGCCGAGCTCGGCGCGCTGCAGGGCCAGTTCGCCGGCGACCTGCCGATCCGGCGCGGCAACGGCACGATGATCTGGCCCGTCAACGGTCCGATCACCGGTGTCTTCGGCGAGCAGCGGCCGGGCCACATGCACGCCGGCATCGACATCGCCGCCGGCGAGGGAACGCCGATCCATGCCGCCGACGCCGGTCGCGTCGTGCTCATGCAGGGCGTCGGCGCCTCCGGCGGCTACGGCAACTTCACGTGCGTCCAGCACACGACGACGATGTCGACGTGCTACGCGCACCAGTCGAGCTTCGGCACGAGCGTCGGCGCCGACGTCAGCCAGGGGCAGGTCATCGGCGCCGTCGGGAACACCGGTCATTCGTTCGGCGCGCACCTGCATTTCGAGGTTCGCATCGGCGGCCAGCCGGTCAACCCGATGGGCTACCTGTAACGGCCGAACCCCTAACCTCGGGCGCATGCAGCCCGAGATCGATCTCCTCGGCCTGTCCCTGAAGACGTTCGGGATGTGCTTCGGCCTGGCCTTCGTCGTCTCGGGCGCGGTCGTCGCGCGGCGACTGAAGGAGCTCGGCCGGCCGCCGGACTGGGCCTACGAGATGGTCTTCGCGGCGCTCATCGGCGGCCTCGTCGGGGCGCGGCTGTACTGGATCCTCGGCAACCTCGGAGAGGTCCGTGGCGACGTCATCGGCGGCGTCTTCGGCGGCTCCGGGCTCGTCTGGTACGGCGGCGCGCTCGGCGGCGCCGCGGGCGTCCTGCTGTGGGCGCGCCGTCGCGGGATGTTCAACCTCGAGCTGCTCGACCTCTGCTCGCCGGCGCTCGCGATCGGCTACGCGATCGGCCGGATCGGCTGCCAGATCTCCGGCGACGGCGACTATGGGGGCCCGACCGACCTGCCGTGGGGGATGGCCTACCCGGACGGCGTCGTGCCGACGACCGACATCGTCCACCCGACGCCGATCTACGAGACGCTGTCGATGCTGCTCGTCGCGTGGGCGCTGTGGCGCGCGCGCGACGTCCTGCGTCCCGGGCTCGTGTTCGCCTTCTACCTCCTCGGCGCCGGCGCCGAGCGCTTCCTCGTGGAGTTCGTCCGCCGCAACGATGCGCTCGTCGCGGGGCTCACCGAGGCGCAGCTGCTGAGCCTCGTGATGATCGGCGCGGGGCTGATCTGGCTGCGGCGTGCGGCGCGCTCCGGCGGGCTACGGCGCGAGCCCGTGCAGCCGAGCGTCGCCGCGACGACGCCGGCCTAGCCCCGGGCTTCCGGGTGGGGATAGTCTTGGGTGGTAGCGCATTCGGCTCGCGGGTCTTTCTCGTCCCCTCTTCCTGCGCGGCGCGATCTGTCATCTGGGGTCGAGAACGGATGGGCGTCATGCCCGACAGCCCCGAAGCACCTGCTCCACCCGAGCATCGTCCGACCGGAACGCTCTCTGCCGCGATCTCCAACGCCGTCGTCGGTCTGCTGCACGACTACACCGGACGTGGCCCGACGCGCGCCCGCACGACGATCGGCGCCGACACGATCGTCGTGACGCTGCGCGACAGCCTGACGAAGGCCGAGCGCACGCTCGCCGGACGCGGGCAGGCGACCGAGGTGCTCGCGATGCGGCGCGCGTTTCAGGACACGATGCGCGACGACCTCGTCGCCGCCGTCGAACAGCTGACCGGTCGGACGGTCGAGGCGTTTCTCAGCGACAACCTGTCTCAGCCGGACGTTGCCGTCGAGATCTTCCTGATGAACCCCCTCGACGGGGACGGCGGCTAGCGGGACGCCTGGGTCGCGACGCGCCCGCTGACGGCGCGCGGACTCGCATACTCTGCGATCCGCATGGCCGCGACCCGCACTCAGCTCTCGCAGTCCTATCCGATCGGCAGCCGTGTCGACGAAGACGGTCGCCTGCAGCTCGGCGGCTGCGACGCCGTCGAGCTCGCGCGCGAGTTCGGCACGCCGGCATACATCGTCGTCGAGGACGATCTGCGCGCCCGCGCGCAGACGTTCATCGAGGCCTTCCGCGCGCGCACGAAGAACTTCGACGTGCTGTTCGCGTCGAAGGCGTTTCCCTGCACGGCGGTCTACCGCGTGCTCGCCCAGGAGGGGATCTCTTGTGACGTCGCGTCCGGCGGCGAGCTCGCGCTGGCGCTGCGCGGCGGCTTCGATCCGGCGCGCATCTACATGCACGGCAACGCGAAGTCCGTCGACGAGCTGCGCTTCGCGCGGGATTCCGGCGTCGGCCACGTCGTGATCGACAACGCCGACGAGATCGAGCGGTTGGAAGCGGTCGTCGGCGACGGCCCGGCCCAGCCGGTCCTGCTGCGCGTCACGCCCGACGTGCGCGGCGAGACGGACGACAAGATCTCGACCGGCCAGGCCGACTCGAAGTTCGGCTTCTCGATGGCCGACGCGCCGGCCGCGATCGCCCGCGCGCAGGACTCCGCTGCGCTCGAGCTCGCCGGGCTGCACATGCACATCGGGTCGCAGATCTTCGAGCTCGACCCGTTTCGCCGCGCGATCGAGGCGATCGCCCCGCTCGGCGACTTCGGAACCTACAACCTCGGCGGCGGGCTCGGCGTCGCGTACACCGCGGACCAGGAGCCGCCGCGGATCGGCGACTACGTCGCGGCCAAGGTCGACACCGTCGAGCGCGTGCTCGGGCGCGGCAAGCGGATCCTCGACGAGCCCGGCCGGGCGCTCGTCGCGAACTCGACCGTGACGCTCTACACCGTGCAGAGCGTCAAGCGCAACGTCTCGACCTGGGTCGCGGTCGACGGTGGGATGTCCGACAACCTGCGGCCGATGCTCTACGGCTCGGTCTATGAGGCGCAGGTCGCCGATCGCTTCGGCGGCGGCACGCCCTCCCGGCTGGCCGGCAAGCACTGCGAGTCCGGCGACGTGATCGTGCGCGACGTGGAGCTCAACGACCCGCGCGTCGGCGACGTCGTCGTCACGCCCGCGACCGGCGCCTACGGCTACGCGATGGCGAACAACTACAACGGTGTGCCGCGCCCGCCGGTGATCTTCGTGTCGCAGGGCGACGCCCGCGTCGTAGTCCGGCGCGAGACGTATGACGACCTCTTCTCGCGCGATGTCGACTGACGCCGGAGCGGCGTACCGGATCGGCCTGCTCGGCCACGGCACGGTCGGCGCGGCGTTCGAGACGCTGCTCGCCCAGCGCGCCGACCACGTCGCCGCGATCACCGGGCTGCGCCCGCAGATCAGCGGCGTGCTGACCCGCTCGCGCGGCGACTTCGACGAGATCCTCGCGGGCTGCGACCTCGTCGTCGAGCTGATCGGCGGCCTGGACCCGGCGCGCGACTACGTGCTGCGCGCGATGCGGGCCGGCAAGCACGTCGTGACCGCGAACAAGCAGCTGCTCAGCCAGCACGGGGAGGAGCTGTGGGGAGCGGCTCGTGAGCACGGCGTGCAGCTGCGCTTCGAGGCCTCCGTCGCCGGCGTCGTCCCGGTCATCCGCGTGCTGCAGGAGTCGCTCGCCGGCGCCCACGTCGACCGCGTGCACGGGATCGTCAACGGCACGACGAACTACATCCTCAGCGAGATGGCGCGCACCAGCTGCTCGTACGCCGACGCGCTCGCCGACGCGCAGCGCCTGGGATACGCCGAGGCCGACCCCAGCGACGACGTCAACGGCAAGGACGCGGCCGCGAAGATGGCGATCATCGCGCGGCTGGCGTTCGACACGCCGGTTCACCTCGATCAGGTCACCTACGAGGGGATCGAGCTGATCACGGCCGACGACATGGAGTACGCGCACGAGCTCGGCCTGGGCCTGAAGCTGATCGGAACCGCCGAGCGGATCGACGGCAGGCTCGCGGTCCGCGTGCACCCGGCGTTCCTCTACTCCGGGCATCCGCTGGCGAGCGTGCACGGTCCCTTTAACGCCGTCACGGTCGAGTCCGAGGCGATCACGGAGATCACGATGTCGGGGCCCGGCGCCGGCGGGCCGCAGACGGCGAGCGCCGTGCTCGGCGATGTGATCAGCGCGATGATTCCGCCCGCGTCGACGCCCGAGACGACGCAGGCGCTGGAGATCGTCGACGACATCGAGTCGTCGTTCTACCTGCACATGGAAGTCGCCGATCGCCCCGGCGTGCTCGCCCAGGTGGCGCAGCTGCTCGGCGAGCACGGCGCCTCGATCAAGTCCGTCGTGCAGAAGGGGCTGGGCGAGAAGGCGCGCCTCGTGATGGTCGTGCACCCCGTGCTCGAGTCGCGCTTCTTCGCCGCCGTCGAGCAGATCGCCGGCCTGGACTTCCTGCGCTCGCCGCCGCGCGCGATCCGCGTGATCGACGAGGAGTTCGTCTAGATGCCGGGCCTGATGGAGCGCTACCGCGAGCGCCTGCCGTTCGCGCCCGACGATCCGGTCGTCTCGCTCGGCGAGGGGACGACGCCGCTCGTTCACGCGCCGCACATCTCCGAGCTCGTCGAGGCCGAGGTCTGGCTCAAGCTCGAGGGGCTCAACCCGACCGGCTCGTTCAAGGACCGCGGCATGACGTGCGCCGTCAGCGCCGCCGTGCGCGACGGCGCGAAGGCGGTCATCTGCGCCTCGACCGGCAACACCGCCGCGAGCGCCGCCGCCTACGCGGCACGCGCCGGCCTGACCTGCGCGGTGATCGTCCCGGAGGGCAAGATCGCGCAGGGCAAGCTCGCCCAGGCGCTGATGCACGGGGCACGCGTGATCGCGCTGCGCGGCAACTTCGACGAGGCGCTGACGCTCGTCCGCGAGCTGACCGATCGCCACCCGATCGCGCTCGTCAACTCCGTCAACGAGTATCGGCTCGAGGGCCAGAAGACCGCGTCGTTCGAGATCGTCGAGCAGCTCGACGCGCTCGACGCGCTCTGCATCCCGGTCGGCAACGCGGGCAACATCACCGCGTACTGGAAGGGCTTCGTCGAGCTCGACGCGGCGCCGCGCCTGTTCGGCTTCCAGGCCGAGGGCGCCGCACCGCTCGTGCTCGGCCATCGCGTCGAGCACCCCGAGACGATCGCGAGCGCGATCCGGATCGGCAACCCGGCGCGCTGGGAGGAGGCGATGGAGGCGATGACCGCCTCGCGCGGGCTCGTGCGCGCGGTCTCCGACGCCGAGATCCTCGCCGCCTACCGGCTGCTCGCCGCGCGCGAGGGCGTCTTCTGCGAGCCGGCCAGCGCCGCGTCGGTCGCCGGCCTGCTGCGCTACGGCGCCGACGGCGCCGCGCGCGTCGCCTGCGTGCTGACCGGCCACGGGCTGAAGGACCCCGACACCGCGCTCAACCAGGCGGGCGGCGTGATCCCCTGCGAGCCGAACCTGCCGGCGGTCGAGGAGGCCGTGCTCGGGTGACCAAGCGCCGCCGGCTCGTCCGCGTTCCCGCGTCGTCGGCGAACCTGGGGCCGGGCTTCGACGTGTTCGCCGCGGCGCTCGCGCTGCACGTCGAGCTCGAGGTGATCGAGAGCGGCCGCTTCGCCGTCGAGACGAAGCTCGACATCGCGCGCGACCGGCGCAACCTCTGCGTGCGCGGTTTCGCGCGCCTGCATCCGCCGGACGGCTTCACGTTCCGCGTGCGCTCGTCGGTGCCGCTGTCGGGCGGCCTCGGCTCGAGCGCCGCGGCGTATACCGCCGGCGTGCTGGCGGCCGTTCACATGTTCGAGCTGCAGGAGGACGTGCTCGGCCACATCACCGAGCTCGAGGGTCATCCCGACAACGCCGCCGCGGCGCTGCTCGGTGGCTTCGTGATCGTCGTCGGCGGCGAGGTCACGCGCTTCGAGGCGCCGGCCGGACTGGAGTCCGTCCTCGTCGTGCCGCGCGTCCCGGTGCGCACGGCCGTGGCGCGCAAGGTGCTCCCGGAGCAGGTCCCGATCGCCGACGCCGTCGCGAACGTCGGCCGCGCCGCGCTGCTGACGCTCGGCCTCAGCACCGGCGACCTGAGCCTGATCGGCCGCGGCCTCGCCGACCGGCTGCACCAGCCCTATCGCGCCCACCTGTTCCCGCGCCCGATGGCGCTGCTCGAGCGCGCGCGCGAGTTCGGCGCGATCGGCGCGACGATCTCCGGCGCCGGCCCGACGGTGCTGTTCTGGACGCAGGCCGACACGACGGGCGCCGTCGTCGACCGCCTGCGCGGCGAGGCCGACGGCTGGGCCGACGTGCTGCGCGCGCCGTTCGAGTCCCAGGGCGCCGACGTGCGCGAGTTGTAGCTCGGCGGCTCGCGGTGCTCGCGCACGCCGGCTGGGTGCGCGATGCCTCGACCGCGGGAGGAACGGGCGATGAGGAAAGGTGCGGCGGAGCCTCGCTGTAGCGCGGGGGGCGCCGGTGCGGGAGTGCGCGGCATCGTGGCGCTAAGGGGCGGATATAGCCCCAAACTCGCCAGACCCCCTTGCCGTGACGCCGCTACGCGCGGATCCGCACCTGCGTGCCGATCGGCATGCGGTCCATCAGCCAGCGCATGTCGTTTTCGCGCGCGCGCATGCAGCCGCCGCTCGCGGGCGTGCCGACCGAGGCCTCGTTCGACGTCCCGTGGATCGCGATCCGGTCGCCGCCGGTCCAGCCCTGCGGGATGTTCGGCTGGCGACCGGTCAGCGCGAGCGCGCAGCAGCCGTACGGGCCGCCGCCCTTGCTGACCTTCAGCAGGTCGGTGATCGCATAACGCCCGACCGGCGTCTCCTGGCCCGGCCGCCCGATCGCGATCGTGATGCGGCGCACGATGCGGTCCTCGTGGTGCACGACGAGCTCGTGCGCGGAGAGGTCGACGCGGAGCGTGTAGGGCTCGTAGCGCAGCTCGGCGCTGTCGACCGGGATCCAGCCGGCACGCGAATTGGGCATGAAGTGCGACAGCACGCCGAGCCAGCCGGGCTTGCGGCCGACGACGGCGAGCACCTGATCGGAGCCGTACTCGGTGTGGCGTCCGAGCGCGCGCACGACGCGGCCGTCGGGGCTCTCGCGCAGCTGGACGCGGCGCAGCAGTCGCGCGCCGAGCGGCCAGCGGCGCTCCGGCGCAGGGCGTTGCTTGGGCGTCCGCGAGACTTCCTCGGGCGACCGCACGCTGGGTCCCGGCTCCTCCTCGCCCGCCCGCATCAGCAGCAGCACGCCGCCGGCCAGCACGGCGACGACGAGCAATGCGGCTGCGACGCGGCCGGCCAACGGGCTATGACCCGGCGAGCGCCTGCAACCGCGCTCGCGCATCCGGCATCTTCAGGCGCTCGAGCACCTCATCGCTGAGGGCGAGATAGTCGGCGCCGAGGTCGGGCCGGTGGTCGAGGATCGAGATCGCGCGCTCGGCCGCCTCCGCGTAGGCGATCGACTGGCGGATCGTCGTCTGAAAGAGCTTGCGACCGACGTGTTCCTGCAGCGAGGCGAAGGCATCGCGGCTGTGGCGCGTGCGCATGTCGGCGATTCCGAAGACGACCCCGAGCCAGCCCAGCTCCGGGTTGAGCCCGTCGCGCGCGAGCTCGATGACCTCAAGCGCCTGCTCGACACCCTGCATCGCGAAGTACTGGCCCTCGGTCGTCAGCAGCGCCTGGTCGGCCGCCACGAGCGCGTTGACCGTCAGCAGGCCGAGCGACGGCGGGCAGTCGAGCACGATCACGTCATAGCGGTCCCTGAGTGGCTTCAGCGCGCGCTTGAGGGTCAGCTCGCGGCCCATCTTCCCGGCCAGCAGCAGCTCGCTCTCGGCGAGCGACAGGTTCGCGGGGATCACGTCGCCGTGGACCGCCTGCGCCGCCTCGGCGCGGCCCGCGAGCACGTCGCCGATCGACGGGGACGCCTCGGGGTCGACATCGAAGTAGTCCGACAGGTTGCCCTGCGGATCGAGGTCGACTGCCAGCACCTCGAGTCCTAGGCGCCGGAAGACGTCCGTCAGGGTCCGCACCATGGTGGTCTTGCCGGTGCCTCCCTTCTGGGAGAGGACTGCGATCGTGACGCCCAAGGGCGTCTGATGCTACTCGGCGACGAGCGGGGTGGCCGCAGCTCCTGCGGCCATCGCCGAGCGGTCCGCGAAGCGCAGCCGGTAGCGCCCGATGACCATCTCGTCGCCGTCCTCGAGCAGGCGCGAGACGACGCGCTCGCCGTTGATGAAGACGCCGTTGAGGCTGCGGTCGTCGAGCACGCGGACGCCTTCGGACTCGACGATCAGGACCGCGTGGCGGCGCGAGACGGTCGGGTCCTCGAAGCGCAGATGAGCCGACAGGCTACGTCCGATCCGCATCGAATCGCCGGGCATCGCGACGGTGCGGACCTCGCCGGCGTCGTGGAAGACGAGGTAGCGGCCGGGCTCGTCGATCGCGTCACGGGCGGCGTCGAGCGCGTCGCCGTCGGTCGGCGGGTCGGGCTCGGCGCGCTGGAATCGCGGGGTCCCGGCGAAGAGCGACGCGCGCGTGAAGCTCGCCCCATCGCAGCCGGGGCAGGCGGGGAGCACGTCGGCGGTCGTCATCTCTACGACGTGCCCGCAGACCTCACAGCGAAACGTTCCGGTACCGGCAAGTGTTCCCGACGTAAGAGATTCCATACCGACACACTCCCTTCGCTGTGGTGGGGCCAGCGGTTCTGCACGCCCGGAGCTTGTGTGAAAGATAACAATCGCGTCAAGCCAGCAGGCTTCGCGCGATCGCTCGACGCTGGGCGTCTACCCATGTTCGGCGCACACCTAAACGCATCCTCAAGAACAGGTATCGGCAGGAAGCCGGCGCAGCGCGAAGAATCACACCGCATGCCTCGCACCGCGGTGACGATCGACGAGCAGGATCTCGAGCGCGTGCTGCTGCGCAAGAGCGTCGGCACGCTCACGGGCGGCCGCGATCAGTGCGCCGATTGCGGGCGCACGCCGCTCGTCGGCGAGACGCTGTACCGCTACGGCGCCGGCTCGACGGTCTGCGAGCTGTGCCGCCCACTGCGCCGCGGCGAGCCGGTCCAGAGCGAGCGCGTGCGCCACAGCGAGTACGGCAACGCCGTCCGCGTGCGACGCGTCGCGGCAGCCCAGCGCCCACCGGGGTAGATTGGCGGCTCGATGGAGCCGATCACCCTGACGACGACGATCGCCAAGCCGCGCGAGGAGGTCTTCGAGTACCTCGTCGACGTCGCCAACCACGCAGAGTTCAGCGACCACTGCATGGTCGACTGGCATCTCACGCGCGAGGACTCCTACGGCCGCGGCGCCGGCGCGCGCTTCCGCGTGAAGTCGCGCTTCGACCGCTTCTCGTACGGCGACATCACGCTCGCCGAGGTCACGCCGCCCGCGCGGATCGTCGCGACCGGCCGCTCGGGGCGCTTCAACCGCATCCTCACGCGCTCGACCTGGACGCTCGAGGACGCCGGCTCCGGCAGCACGAAGGTCACGTTCGAGACGCAGTCGACGCCCGCGCTGAAGTCCGACGAGTTGATGGAGAAGCTCCTGCGCGTACGGACGGCGACGACGCGCTGTCACAAGCGCGCGCTCGAGCGGCTGCGCTCGATTCTCGAGGCGGGCGAGGGCCGCGGCGAGCGCACGACGGTCGCCGGCGGGGCACGCAAGCCCGCCAGCGGCTTCAGGCTGTAGATTTCGCGACCCTCGATGACCCGCCCGCCGCTCCGCCCCCGTCTTCGCCTGCGCCGACCGGTCGCCGTGCTCGCCGCGCTGCTCGTCAGCGGCGGCCTTGGCGCATGCGGCAAGCACCCCAACGTGGACGGTCCCGTCGTGCAGATCGAGGGCGAGGGTCTGTACCTCGAGCTCGGCGAGCTGAAGTACCAGGTCCAGATCTCGCGCCAGCTCAACCCGGACGACATCCAGGACCGCTCATACCTGCTCGGCCTTCCGGCCGCCGAGCGCAAGCTGAAGCCAGACGAGGTCTGGTTCGGCGTGTTCGTGCAGGTCCAGAACGAAGCCGACGTGCCGCGGCGACCGTCCGGCGACATCGAGATCGTCGATACGCAGGAGGACACGTTCAAGCCGGTGGCGGTCAACGATTCGAACGCGTGGGTGTATCGCTCGACCGAGCTGATCCCGCCCGGCGAGCGCGCGCCGCTGCCGGACACGGCCGCCTACGACACCCCGATCCAGGGGTCGCTGCTGCTGTTCAAGCTCACCCTCGAGGCGCTCGACAACCGCCCGCTCGAGCTCAAGATCGAGGCCACCGACCCCCGGCAGACGGGCATCATCGACCTCGACGTGTAGGGGTCCGGCGGCGCTTCGGCGTGGATGGGGACTCGTCGGCCGCGGCGGGCGCCACCGCGTGCGAACGAGCGAGATCGCGACGGGGTGTGATGAGTTACCCGTGCTAGAGGCGGCTAACTCATCACACCCCCCGGACGCAAGCGGCCGACCCTTTCCTCAGTGCTGCTGTTCACGAGCGTCCGCATGACAACCGCCCGTCGCGCCCACCAGCAGCGCCTAGCTCGTCGCCTTCAGCCCCGCGAGCAGCGCCTGCTTTGCCGCGGGCGCCGCGGTCTCGGCGCCGGCTCCGGATGCGACGAGCAGCACGCCGACCGCGACGCGCGGCTCGCCGGCGGGCGCGTAGGCGGCGAACCAGGCGTCCGTGTCGGTCGGGTCGTCGGGCTCGACGGGCGGGCAGGGCGTCGCTTCGGGGTCCGGCGGGTCCGGCGGCTCGCAGTCGGGCGTGCTCGTGTCCTTCAGCTCGGCCGTGCCGGTCTTGCCGGCGACGCGGACGCCGGTTATCTGGGCCGCGGTTCCGGTGCCCTCGGTCACGACGGCTTCCATCAGGCGCCCGACGACGCGCGCGATGCGCGGCTCGATGACCTGCGTGCGCCGCGGCGGTAGGCCGCGCTGCAGCGTCAACCGCGGGCGCTTGCCGCGACCGGCGATCGTCGCCGCGACCCAGGCCATCTGCAGGGCGGTCGCCTGCACGCGGCCCTGGCCGATCGCCGACGAGCCGACGGCGAGGTTGTCGCCGATCTCGCTCGCCGGTGGGATCGTGCTCGTCGCGGCGCCGGGGATCCCCGGGTCGGTGTTAAAGCCGAAGCGCTCGGCGGTCTGCACGAGGCGCTCGCCGCCGAGCCGCACGCCGAGCGGCGCGAAGACCGAGTTGCAGGAGTGCGCGAACGACGCGCGCAGCGACCCGCCGCAGGACTCGCCGTTGGCGTTCTCGAGCTCGACGCCTTCGATCTCCGTCATCGTCTCGACCGGATACTGCGAGTTCGGTCCCGCGAGGTCGGCCTCGAGGACGCTCGTCAGCGTGACGATCTTGAACGTCGACCCCGGCGGCTGCAGGCCGGAGAAGGCGAGCCCGGCGAGCGCGAGGATCTCGCCCGTGCGCGGCCGCACGACGGCGACGCCGCCCAGGCGCGCGCCCTTCGCCGCGACCGCGGCGCGCTGCACGTCGGCGTCGATCGACGACGGTGCGGCGGTCGCCGGTCGCGGCAGCGTGCTGGCGAGGACGCGCTTGCCGGCGCGCAGCTCGCCGCCGGGACGCCCCGCGACCCGCGACTCGAAGACGCGCTCCAGGCCCGAGCTGCCGATCGACACGCGCTCGGGGTAGCCGAGCTCGCGGAGCTCCGCCAGGCGCTCGGCGGAGGGCGCACCGAGCTCGCCGACGATCGAGGAGGCGACGTCGGCGATCGGCGACGTGCGGTCGGCGCCCTGCGCCAGCGGGGTGCCGTCGCGGGCGAGGATGTCGGCCCGCCGCGGCATCTCGGTGCGGCGCTCGAGGCGCTCGCCGAGCGCCAGGCCGGGGAAGACGAGGTTCGGCGACCACGACAGGCGCTTGTCGTCGCCCTCGCCGGCGAACGTCAGCCGCAGCGTCGCGCGGAGCGTCCCGAAGACGCGCGTCGTGACGGTCATCGGCACGCTGACGACGCCGTCATCCGGTCCGCCGACCTTGCCGTGGCGCACCGCCGTCGCGGTCGCGGTCGCGGCCGCCGCGCGGTAGCCCTGCAGGAACGTGCGCAGCGGCAGCGCGCGGCGGTCGGCGGCCGTCAGCTCCGCGTGCATCGCCGGATAGTCGCTGCGCGACCACGCCCCGACGAAGCGCTGCGCCGCGGACTGCTCGACCGGTGGTCCACCTGTCAGCGTGAGCAGGGCGATGACGACAAGCACCCCTGCGACCAGCGTGCTTGCGAAGATCAGCGAGCGGGCAGGAGGGGACCGGCGTCGAAGCGACGAACGGATGAGCATGCGACAGAACTATGGCCTGCTCGCGGACGTACCGACAGCGTTGATCGGCTGGGCGGGCAGTTCGCACACGCAATGACCGCAATCGACATCGCAATCGTCCTCATCGCGGCCTTCTTCGGGTTCGTCGGGTTCGCGCGCGGGTTCCTGATCGGCGCGGTGTCGCTCGTCGGGTTTGCGGGAGGCGCCTATCTGGGCACGCGGTTCGGCCCGCACCTGCTGGACGAGGGCAACGCGTCGCCGTTCGCGCCGCTGTTCGGACTGCTCGGCGCGCTCGTCGTCGGAGTGATCCTGTCGGCCGGCGCGGAGGGCATCGCAGGAGCCGTGCGATCGGGCATCCGCTCGCCCGCGTTCGCGGCGTTGGACGGTATGCTCGGCAGCGTGCTCGCGGTCGCGCTCGCGCTCGGGCTCGCCTGGCTCGTCAGCGTGATCGTGCTGCAGACGCCCGGCATCCGCGACCTGCGCCGCCCGATCCAGCGCTCGGTGATCCTCAAGGAGCTCAACTCGATCCTGCCGTCGGACAGGGTGCTCAAGGCGCTTGCGCGCTTCGACCCGCTGCCGAGCGTCCGCGGGCCGGACGTCGATGTGCCGCCGCCGCGCTCGTCGGTCGTGCGCGATCCGGACGTGCAGGCTGCCGCGCAGTCCGTCGTGCGCGTGCTGGCGAACTCATGCGGGCTTGGCGTGGCCGGCTCGGGCTGGGTCGCCGGCCCGGGGATCGTCGTGACGAACGCACACGTCGTCGCCGGCTCCGACGAGACGTCGATCGAGCCCAATGGATCGGGCGATCGGCTCGACGCGACCGCGATCCACTTCGATCCCAACAACGACGTCGCGATCCTGCGCGTGCCGTCGCTGACCCGGCCCGCGCTCGACTTCGCGCGCGAGGTCAAGATCAGGGAGCCGGGCGCCGTGCTCGGCTTCCCGCTCAACGGGCCGTTCAAGATCCTCCCGGCGCGGATCGGTCCGACGGCGCCGGTGCTCGCCAACGACGCCTACGGCCGGCGGCTCGTGCGCCGCCAGGTGACCGCCTTCCGCGCCGGCGTCAGGCCCGGCAACTCGGGCGGGCCGATCGTCGACGTCGCGGGGCGCGTGTCCGGCACGGTGTTCTCCAAGCTCCTCGGCGGGCCGGGCGGCTACGCGGTCCCGAACGAGGTCGTGCGGGCGGCGTTGCGCGACGCCAGCGGCGCGGTCGACACCGGACGCTGCGTGACCTAGCAACGATCCAGGCGCCGGCGGTCCAACTGCGGGCGCCTCGACCCGATGGCGCTACCCTCGGGCACTTGCCCGACTCCAAGACGCTCGTGATCGCCGAGAAGCCCTCCGTGGGCCGGGACCTCACGCGCGTGCTGCCGGGCCCGTTTCAGAAGCAGGAGGGCTACCTCGAGGGTCCCGAGCACGTCCTCACGTGGGCCGTCGGCCACCTCGTCCAGCTCGCCGAGCCCGACGAGTACGACGCGAAGTACAAGAAGTGGCGGATGGCCGACCTGCCGATCGTGCCGGAGAAGTTCAAGCTCGTCGTGCGCGACGAGCGCTCCAAGAAGCAGATGTCGGTCGTCACGAAGCAGCTCAAGCGCGCCGACGTGGCGTCGGTCGTCAACGCCTGCGATGCCGGGCGCGAGGGCGAGCTGATCTTCGCCTACCTGTTCGAGAAGGCGGGCGCCAAGAAGCCGGTCGAGCGCCTCTGGCTGTCCTCGATGACGAAGGCGGCGATGCAGCGCGCGTTCGAGCAGCTGCGCCCGGCCGAGGAGTTCGCGCAGCTCGAGGCGGCCGCGCGCTCGCGCTCGGAGTCGGACTGGATCGTCGGCATGAACGCGACGCGCGCGGCGACGATCCGCCTGCGCTCGTCGTTCGACGGAGCCGTTTCGCTGGGCCGCGTGCAGACCCCGACGCTGGCGATCATCACCCGCCGCGAGGAGGAGATCCGCGCCTTCGTGCCCGAGCCGTACTGGCTCGTCGACGCGCTTTTCGCCGCGCCCGGGGAGCGGCTCTACGAAGGGCGCTACCACGAAGGCACGGGCGCCGCGGGCGGAGCCCGTGGTCCACGGCTGGCGAGCGCCGCCGCGGCCGACGCGATCGTCGCCGCGGTGCGCGACCAGCCCGGCGAGATCACGCAGCTCGAGCGCAAGGAGCGCAAGGAGCGCGCGCCGATGCTGTACGACCTCACGTCGCTGCAGCGCGAGGCGAACGGGCGCTTCGGCTTCACCGCGCGGCGCACGCTGGCGGCTGCGCAGCGCTGCTACGAGGAGCACAAGGTGCTGACCTATCCGCGCACGAGCTCGCGCTACCTGACGAGCGACATGATCGCCGAGCTCAAGCCGATCGCCGGCCACGTCGGCGCCGCGTCGCGCGACTACCAGGCCGCGGCGGCGTACGTGCAAGGCCTCGACATGCTGCCGC
>CAWADD010000009.1:0-48353 GCA_963780585.1 uncultured Actinomycetes bacterium | reverse complement strand
CGCCAGCGGAACCGGGAGGATCGCGCCGAGTGGTGCGGACGAGCCTTGGAGCGTGGCGAGGGTTGCCCGGCAGCCGGGGCAGTTCCGAAGGTGTGGGCGGAGGTCGATCATCTGCTCGGGGGTGGCCTCGCCGTCGACCATTGCGGAGATGACGGGGAGCCAGCGTTCGCATTCGGCACCGGACTCGATGGTCGCGTAGCGCGTGAGGAAGCTGCGGCGGCCCTCGGTCAGGCATCGGTTCACCTTGGTGTACGACCACCCGGTAAGGGCGCAGATCTCGTTGTAGCTGTGACCTTCGGCCTTCAACCACAGCGCCCGAAGCTCCTGTGGCTTCAGGCGCTGGAGCGCTTCGGCAGCGCGACCGACGAGGTCGAATGACGCGAGGCGCTCGTCGGACGTCGGGAGCTGGGCCTCGTGGGCGTCGAGGTCGACCTCGCTGGCGCCAACGAGTCTCTGGCGTGAGCTGCGGATCGCGTGCGCCTCACGCTTGACGACGACGTGGAGCCATCCGGCGGCGTTGCCGCCGTCGAGTCGGTCGGCGTGCGCCATGAAGATCTCGAGCGCGCGCTGGTAGGCGTCCTGGGCGTCGTCGGGACAGAGCGAGTAGCGGCGGGCGGTCCGGAGCAGCGAGTCGGCGTGCGCCGCGACGGTGCGGAGGATCAGCTCCTCCGCGCCCTGGCCTCTCGCTCGTCGCTCCTGCGGGTTCTCCAATGCGGGCCTCCCCGCTCTGGGTCTCCGTCGGACCCTCTGCATAGTCCTAGGGAAGCGTATGCCTGGATTCGTCCCCGATCGCCACTGCAAAGCACGCTATTTGCGGCTTTTTCTTCAGGCTCTTGGCCCAGAGGGGTCCATCTGGATGAAACGCCCGACGCTCACTCTCGCAATTCACCGGGTTGCAGTAACCCGTCGCCGCGCTCACCCAGCGACCGGCGCTCCGCCCGCGCGAGGCGGAACGAACGCGCCCCCCGATGCGGACGAAACGAGCGCACGTGCGATTCATCGGACGCCGACAGACCACCGAACCTCCCGTCCGGCACCGCCCAGCGGACGGTCGCACGCAAGACGACCGCGTCCGCGACGGCGACCTCGTCCACGACATAGAGCCCGTCAGCGACGAGCTCTCTGAGCAGCTTCACACGTGTGTTCATCCTGATGCCTTCCGTGGCTTCACCGCTTACATCGACGGTTCTACCCGCGGCGACCAGCGGGGCATCGACGGCTCGACGCACATGCGATCAGACGCTCGCTATCAGACGCCGAGCACGGCGGCGATCGCCTCCCGATCGACATCCGGCACGACCGCGGTCGAGCCGTATGTCGCCCGCGCAGCGCCGCGCGCACCCCAGTTGAAGAGCGCGAGGTCGAGCGCCTCGATCGGCAGCTCGAGCGCGTCGGCGAGCGTGCGCGCGCGGCGCTCGAGCAGGATCTTGTCGCCGATGCCGAAGACGCGCTTGGCGGCGGTCGTCGTGTCGTCGTCACTGAACTGCAGCGACGACGGGCGCAGGTCGATGACGCCGAGCCGGCCCAGCGACACGAGCAGCTCGTAGCGCGCGCCGCGGCCGAGCCCGGGCAGCGCGAGGCGCTCGAAGACGCGATCGAAGCGGCGTTCGGGCGTCCACGCCGCCTCCCCCGTGAACGCAACCAGCTGGCTGCCGGCGCGCTGCGCCCAGGCGCGGTAAGCGAGGATCGTGCGCTCGCCGGCCGCAGGATCGGCGGCGGTGCGCGGGCCGCGCGTGACGTCGAGCAGCGGAAGCTCGCCCGATACCCAGGGCGCGTGCGCGGCACGGACCTCGGCGAACGGATCCTCGTCCTCGAGCGGGCCGACGTACGCGACGAGGAACGCGAGCCAGAGCGCCTCCTCGACGTCGTCGAGCGACGCGATGTCGGCGTACAGGCCCGGCGGGTCGGCGGCGAGCTCGGCGAGGCGGGCGGTCGCGAACGCGAGCTCGGCGACGAGCCGCTCGGCGTCGGCGGTCGCCTTGACGCCCGCGACGAGCTCGGAGCGGTAGCCGTCGTCGGCGGCCTGCACGAGTTGGCGCACGCGCATGGCGCTGCCGCGGCCGGGCCGCGTGGCTCCCCGCGGCGCGGCAGATGATGCGGACGACGAGCGCGGCGGGCGCTTCGGCTTCGTCGCCTCAGGCTGAGGGGGACTGCAGATCGAGCAGTTCTGGATGAAGCGGTTGTGGCGGCAGAACGTGGGTGACACGGCCGGAGAGTCTAGGGAGGAAGCGACCGACGCAACCTTCGTGACAAGCGCAACGTTCTTCGTTGCATGCGCCGACGTTCGATCGCCCAAACGCTGACCCTCGCGGCGCTCGCAGCGACGGCCGCTGCGCCCGCTGCGCAGGCCGGTTGGAGCGCGTCTCAAACGCTCGCGCGACCGGCCGCCGAGCACCTCGCGGCAGCGGGCAACGCGCGCGGCGAGGAGGTCTTCGCGTGGGCCGTGACGACCGAGCGCTTCCTGCGGTCGCGCAACCGCCGCTCGGGCTTTGCTAGCTACGTCCGCGCGCGCGTCCAGCTCGCCGACGGCACGCTCGGCAGCACGCGCGCGATCTCCTCGACGAACGAGCTCGCCGCCAACCCCGCGGTCGCGCTCGACGCCCGCGGCAACGCGACCGCGGTCTGGACCCAGGCCGGTCGTCACCACCGCATCATGGTCTCGTTCCGCCCGCGCGACGGGCGCTTCGCAACGCCGGTCGAGATCGGTCGCACCGGCGCGTTCATCAACTCGCGCCCGCAGGTCGTCGTCAGCTCGAGCGGCGCCGCCGTGATCGCCTGGAACGCCGGCCGGCAGATGCGGGTCGTGCGCCGGCCGGCCGGCCGCTGCCGTGCCGGTCGCCCGCGCGGCTGCTTCGGCGCGCCGCAGGACTTCGGCGCCGGCTTCGACCACACGCTCGCGATCAGCGCCGACGGCGACGCCTTCTTCGTCTGGGCCGCGAGCGTCCGCGACGGCGGCGACTTCCACACGCGCCTGCGGATCGCGGTCGCGGAGCGCGGACGGCGCTTCGGGCACTCGGAACCGATCACGCACAGCGGCGACGCCAGCCAGCCGGCGGTCGCGATCACGCCGGACGGCCATGCGATCGTCGCCTGGCGCGGCTCGCTGCCGGCAGGTAGCGAGCAGAACTCAGACGCGACGATCTTCGCCGCGACGCGCGATCGCTTGGGCCGGCTGTCGGCGCTACAGCCGGTCTCGCAGCACGACGGCTACGAGCCGCGCATCGCCGCGACCCCGCAGGGCGAGGCGATCCTCGTCTGGAACGAGCGCGACTTCACCCCGCAGAACCCCGACGGGGCGCAGGTCGCGGCCGCGGTGCGACCGTCGGGCGGCGGGAGCTTTGGAACGCCGGTGACGCTGTCGCGGCCCAACGTCGCCGCGGACTCGGCGGCGCTCGCCGTCGATGCGAGCGGCACGGCGACGATCGTCTACAGCGCGGCTGCGGCGCGGCCGCCGTACGCCACCGGCGGGCCGGTCGCGGTAGCGCACCGCAGGGCACCGGGCGCACCGAGCTTCGGCGCCGCCGCGGAGCCGCTTCCGGCGGCGTTCATCGGCGCGCTTGTCATCGCGGCCGGCGCGCGCGTGACGGCGGCCAGCGGTCGCAGCGGTGGGCGCACGCTGATCAGCGACTACGCGCCCTGAGCGCCGCGCCGCGCCCGGAGCGCCACACCCGGACCGCCCTGCTCGCGCCCTACCCCGCCCCGAGCCGCTCGATCCCGCCGAGGAAGACGCTCGTCGCGAACTGCGTCGCGCCTTCGACGTCGGGCGGCTCGCGCTGGATCATCGCCACGCCGACCTCGAGCGCGGCGCCGACCATCGCGGCGGCCATGTAGTCGGCGTCGACCCTCGGCACGATCCCGATCTTCATCGCGGTCCGCAGGTCGGCCGCGAGCTCGTCGATCCCGGCGCCGAAGATCGGCTCGTCGAACATCGCGCGGATCGTGCCGCTGTTGCGCCGCATGAGCGCGAACGCCTCGGGGTCGTCGGCGAGGAAGCCGAAGTACTCGCGGTAGCCGGCGGCGACGAACTCCTCGAGCGAGCGCGCCTCGCCGCGGGCGGCGCGCACGCGCGCGCGGACCTTCTCCGCGCTCTGCTCGAGCACCGCGCGAAAGAGCGACTCCTTGTCGGGGAAGTAGTTGTAGAACGTCCCGCTCGCCAGCCCCGTGCGGCGGATGATGTCGCGCACGGTCGTGCTGCCGTAGCCGACGTCGGCGAAGACGCCGCGCGCGGCGTCGAGGATCGCCGCGCGGTTGGCGGCCTTCGTCGCCTCGCGCCGCCCGCCGTTGTGCTCCTCGGCGATGCTCACGCGGCCGCCGCCTCTGACGCGCCGCGCCGCGCGCGCGCCGCCACCGGCAGCGCGTTGCCCGCCGCGGCCGCGCGTGCTGCGCCGCGCCGGCGCTCGCGCCGCAGGTCGAACAGGTACGTGTCGAAGTCGACCTGGATCGTGTGGCGCTTGGAGGCGACGTAGCGCTTGCGCATGCGCTCGCCGTCGCGCCGGATCGCCGCCTCCATCGCGCGCGGCGACGGCAGGTGGCACGCGCCGCGCAGGTAGTCGGCGATCCAGCGGCCCTGCTCCTCGGCGAGCGGCATGATCGCGCCGATCGGCTGCACGAGCCCGGCGAACGCGAGGCTCGGGTTGCGCGCCGGGAAGACGCGGCGGTAGAGCTCGATCCGGTTGTCGCGGACGTCGAGGAAGTCGTCGTCGAAGAACGGGAACGAGATCCGGTAGCCGGTGCAGTAGATGACGACGTCGGCGTGCACGCGCGCGCCGTCGGCGAACTGGACCCAGTCGGGACCGAGCCGCGCGATGTTCGCCCGCGGCACGATCGCCCCGTGGATGATCCGGTCGAGGATCCGCCCTGAGATCGTCGGGTGGGCGGCGAGGAAGCGGTGGTCGGGCTTCGGCAGGCCGTAGCGCTCGGGGCGCCCGGTGTGCAGGCGCACGACGAGCTCGGCGACGCGGCTGGCGAGCCAGTGCGGGACGTGCGGCAGCGAGCTGAGCTGATCCATCGGACGCCCGAAGAGGTACTTCGGGACGATCCAGGCGCCGCGGCGGGCGGCGAGATGCGTCGTGTTCGCGACGTAGCTGCACTCGACGGCGATGTCCATCGCGCTGTTGCCCATCCCGAGCACGACGACGTCCTTGCCGGCGAGGAAGTCGTTGTCGCGGTAGTCGTGGGCGTGCAGCTGGATGCCGCCGAACGTGTCCGCTCCGGGGAGCGCGGGCTCGGGCCAGCGCTTGTCCCAGTGATGGCCGTTGGCGACGACGAGCAGGTCGTACTCGCGCGCGACGCCATCGCCGTCGGTCAGCCGCCAGCTGCCGTCGCGACGCTGCTCGGCGTGGCGCACGGGCGTCTCGAAGCGGATCCGATCGCGAAATCCGAAGTGGTCGACGTAGGCGTCGAAGTACGCCGCGATCTGCGTGTGGTGCGGGAAGTCCGGATAGGAGCGCGGCATCGGGAAGTCCGAGTACTGCATGCGGTCGCGCGAGGTGTTGATGTGCAGGTCGCGGTAGGCGGCCGACATCCCGTTTGAGTTCTGAAAGACCCAGTTGCCGCCGACGCGGTCAGACGCCTCGAAGCAGTCGAACGCGACGCCGCTCTCGTGCAGCGCCTTGGCCACCGCGATGCCGGACGAGCCGGCACCGATGATCGCGGCTGTTGGCAGCGTTGGCATGTGGTCGGCGGGCCTCGCGGGACGGAGAACGTGACGCAGGCGTCACTTTACGCCTCGCGCATCGCGCGCTGCGCAGCGACGAGCAGCACGTGCTCCATCTGCTCGCCGTAGCCGTCGTCGCGGCCCTCGACGAGGCGGCTGCGCGCCGCCTCGAGGCCGAACCACGTCGGCTCGCGGTCGGGCTCGGCGGGAAGTCTGTCGCGGAACACCGTCAGCAGGAACGCCGTGACGTCGTCAAAGCCGTTGCGCGACGGGCCGTAGCGATAGACGCAGAGCGGCTCGGGCCCGACGGTTCCCAACAACCCGGCCTCCTCGCGTGCCTCCCTGCCGGCCGCGGCGTCCGGCGCCTCACCGGGCTCGACGCCGCCCTTCGGGAACGTCCAGCGCGCCCCGTCCTTCGTGCGCACGAGCAGGAACTCGAGGCCGCCGGCGATCCGGCGGCGGACCGGCACCGCGGCGACGACGGCGCTCGTGCGGGTACGGCGGGGCAGCACGTGCTTCAGCCGCGCCATCGTCGCCGCCTCAGTAGCCCGGAGGCGCTCCCGGGTCCGTCAGGCTGCCGCCACGCGAGCGGCGCACGAAGTAGACGATGATCGCTGCGCAGATGATCGACAGCAGGATCGAGCCGCCGCCCTCACCGAAGAGGGCCCTTCCGATCAGGCCCCCGACGAACGAGCCCGCGAGCCCGATGCCGATCGTCATCGGGATGCTCATCGGATCCCGGCCGGGAAGCGCGAGTCGCGCGAACGCGCCGACGACGAGGCCGACGAGCGCCATGACGATGATGAACGTGAGGAGACCCATGCCCGGACAGTAGCGTGCGCGGCGGCGGCCTACGCCGGGACGCCGGGGCCGACGTGCTGGGGCGGGCCGGCCGCGCGCTCGTCGGCGTCCGCGGCGGCCGCGCTCGGGTCGAGCGTGCCGAGGTAGCGGTCGACCATCCGCGCGCACTGGCGTCCCTCGTTGATCGCCCAGACGATCAGCGACTGGCCGCGGCGCGCGTCGCCGGCGGCGAAGACGCCCTCGACGGTCGTCGTGTAGGGCTTGACCGCCTTCGCGTTGCCGCGCGCGTCCTTGGCGACGCCGAGCTCGTCGAGCAGGTGCTGCTCGGGATGCAGGAAGCCCATCGCGAGCAGCACGAGATCGGCGCGCAGCTCGCCCTCGGTGCCGGGGACCGGCTTGAACGGCGGCGCCGGCTCGGCCTGGGCGTAGTGCAGCGCATGCACGCGGCCGCCCTCGTCGCCCGCGAAATGCGTCGTCACGATCGAGTAGTCCTGCTCGCCACGACCGGCATCCTTGGCCTCCTCCATCGCGTAGGAGAGGCGGAACTTCTGCGGCCACAGCGGCCACGGCGTGCGATCGTCGGGGCGCTGCGGCGGCGGCTCGGGCAGCAGCTCGAGCTGGGTGATCGACGTCGCGCCCTCGCGCAGCGAGTTGCCGACGCAGTCCGCGCCGGTGTCGCCGCCGCCGATCACGACGACGTGCTTGTCCTTCGCGGTCAGGCCCTGCAGCGCGGGCGGCTCGCAGCCCGTCGCCGTGCCGGTCTGCGTCGCGACCCAGCGGTTGCGGTCATAGAGGTAGTCCATCGCGAAGAGGATGCCGTCGAGCTCGCGGCCGGGGACGGGCAGGTCGCGCGGCGCGCGCGAGCCGGTCGCCAGCACGACGGCGTGAAACGACGCGCGCAGCTCGTCGGCGGAGATGTCGGTGCCGACGTCGATGCCGCAGCGCACGTCGACGCCCTCGGCGACGAGCTGGTCGACGCGGCGCTGGACGACGTGCTTCTCGATCTTGAAGTCCGGCACGCCGAAGCGCACGAGCCCGCCGGCGGCCTCGTCGCGCTCGAACAGCACGACCTGATGACCTGCGCGGCGCAGCTGCTGCGCGGCGGCCATGCCGGCCGGGCCGGCGCCGACGACGGCGACGCTGCGGCCGGTCTCGTGGCGCGGGGGCAGCGGGACGACCCAGCCCTGCTCCCAGGCGCGGTCGATGATCGAGTTCTCGATCTGCTTGATCGTCACCGCGTCGCCCTCGCGGATCTCGAGCACGCAGGCGGCCTCGCACGGCGCCGGGCACAGCCGCCCGGTGAACTCGGGGAAGTTGTTCGTCGCGTGCAGCTGGCGGATCGCGTCCTGCCAGCGATCGCGGTAGACGAGGTCGTTCCAGTCCGGGATCAGGTTGCCGAGCGGGCAGCCGTTGTGACAGAACGGGACGCCGCACTCCATGCAGCGCGCGCCCTGCGCGGCGAGCTCGGGATCCGGCCGGCGGATCATGAACTCCTCGTAGTCGCCCGCGCGCTCGGCGGGATCGCGATACGGAACGCCGACGCGCTCGATCTTCAGGAAGGCACCGATCTCGCCCACGGTCTCAGCCGACCTTCTTGGCGGCAGCGTGCGCGGCGGGAGCGCCGTTCGACGCGGCGGCCTCGGCGGCGGCGCGCTCGGCGAGCACGCGCTTGTAGTCCGTCGGGAAGATCTTCACGAAGCGCGGCAGCAGCGCGTCCCACTCGTCGAGCACGCGCTGCCCGACCGACGAGCCGGTCCGCTCGACGTGCTCGGCGACGAGCGCGCGCAGCTCGATCGCATCGCCCTCGTCGAGCTCCTCGAGCTGGCTGCGCAGCTCCGGGTTGACGCGACCTTCGAACGTGCCGTCCTCGTCGAGGACGAAGGCCAGCCCGCCGCTCATGCCGGCCGCGAAGTTGCGCCCCGTCGGCCCGAGCACGACGACGCGCCCGCCGGTCATGTACTCGCAGCCATGGTCGCCGACGCCCTCGATGACGGCGCTCGCGCCCGAGTTGCGCACGGCGAAGCGCTCGCCGGCCAGACCGCGCGCGAACAGCTTGCCGTCCGTCGCGCCGTACAGGACGGTGTTGCCGATGATGACGTTGTCCTCGGCGACGTACGTCGAGCCGTCGGGCGGCATGATCGCCAGCGTTCCGCCGGACAGCCCCTTGCCGGTGTAGTCGTTGGCGTCGCCGTGCAACGTGAACTCGACGCCGGGGGCCAGCCAGCCGCCGAACGACTGCCCCGCCGAGCCGCGGAACTCGACGCTGATCGTGCCGGCGGGCAGGCCCTCGGCGCCGTGGCGCTGGGCGATGTGGCTGGAGAGGATGCCGCCGACGCAGCGGTGGACGTTTCGGATCGCGTGCTCGAGCCGTACCGGCGTGAAGTCCTCGAGCGCGGCGGCGGACTGCTCGACGAGCGTCCAGTCCAGCGCGTCGTCGAGCACCGGCTCCTGCGGGCGCACGCGGTGCAGCGGCGCGCCCGCGGGCAGCGTGGGCATCGCGAGGATGTTCGTGAGGTCGACGCCGCGCGCCTTCCAGTGGGCGATCGCCTCGTCCTGGACGAGCAGGTCCGAGCGGCCGATCAGCTCGTCCATCGAGCGGATGCCGAGCGAGGCCATGATCCCGCGGACCTCCTCGGCGACGAAGAAGAAGTAGTTGACGACGTGCTCGGGCGTGCCCGTGAAGCGCTTGCGCAGCTCGGGATCCTGCGTCGCGATCCCGACCGGGCAGGTGTTCAGGTGGCAGGCGCGCATCATGATGCAGCCCGCGGCGATCAGCGGGGCGGTCGAGAAGCCCATCTCGTCGGCGCCGAGCATCGCGGCGATCGCGACGTCGCGGCCGGTCTTCAGCTGGCCGTCGGTCTGGACGATGATGCGCGAGCGCAGGTCGTTGCGCAGCAGCGTCTGCTGCGTCTCCGCGAGGCCGATCTCCCACGGCACGCCGGCGGCCTGGATCGAGCTCAGCGGCGATGCGCCGGTGCCGCCGTCGTGGCCGGCGATCAGGACGTGGTCGGCGTTCGCCTTCGCGACGCCGGCGGCGACCGTTCCGACGCCGACCTCGGCGACGAGCTTGACCGAGACGTGCGCGCGCGGGTTCGAGCAGCGCAGGTCGTAGATCAGCTGCTTGAGGTCCTCGATCGAGTAGATGTCGTGGTGCGGCGGCGGTGAGATCAGGCCGACGCCCGGGGTCGTGTGGCGCACGCCGCCGATGTAGTCGTCGACCTTGTGGCCGGGCAGCTGCCCGCCCTCGCCGGGCTTGGCGCCCTGGGCCATCTTGATCTGCAGCTGGTCGGCGTTGACGAGGTAGTGGATCGTGACGCCGAAGCGGCCGCTTGCGACCTGCTTGATCGCCGAGCGGCGCAGGTCGCCGTTGGCGTCGGGCGTGAAGCGGACCGGGTCCTCGCCGCCCTCGCCGGTGTTCGACTTGCCGCCGAGGCGGTTCATCGCGATCGCCAGCGTCTCGTGCGACTCGCGCGAGATCGAGCCGAGCGACATCGCGCCGGTCGCGAAGCGCTTGACGATCTCCTTGGCGTCCTCGACCTCGTCGAGATCGATCGGCTCGACGCCCTTGGTCTTGAACTTCATCAGGCCGCGCAGCGTCGCCTTGCGCGAGGCGTCGTCGTTGACGAGCGCCGAGTACTCGTCGTACTTCTCCTGGGCGTCGCCGTTGGAGCCGTTGGCGCGCACGGAGTGCTGCAGCAGCGCGATCGTGTCCGGGTTCCACATGTGGTGCTCGCCCTCGCGGCGCCAGGCGTAGATGCCGCCGACCGGCAGCAGCTGCTCGTGATCGACCGGGTAGGCCGATGCGTGACGGTCGAGCGTCTCGCGGCCGAGGACCTCGATGCCGATGCCGCCGATCCGCGAGGCGGTGCCGGTGAAATGGCGGTCGATGAGGTCCTTCTCGAGGCCGACCGCCTCGAAGATCTGCGCGCCGCAGTAGGACTGCGTCGTCGAGATCCCCATCTTCGAGATCGTCTTCAGCAGTCCCTTGCCGATCGCCTTGACGACGTTGCGCTCGGCCTTGTCGGCGTCGTCGATTCCTGGGATGCGGCCCTCCGCGACCATCTCATCGACGGTGTCGAGCAGCAGGTAGGGGTTGATCGCCCCGCAGCCGTAGCTGATCAACGTCGCCATGTGGTGCACTTCGCGCGGCTCGCCGGACTCGAGCACGAGGCCGGTGCGCAGGCGCGTGCCCTCGCGCACGAGGTGCTCGTGGACGGCGCCGACCGCCAGCAGCGAGGGGATCGCGGCGCGCTTGGGAGCGACCTGGCGGTCGGACAGGATCAGCACGCTGACGCCCGCCGCGACCGCGTCGTGCGCGTCGTCGCAGAGCTTCGCGAGCGCGGCGCGCATCCCGTCGGGGCCGTCGGCGATCGGCCACGTGATGTCGAGCGTGTACGCACGGAAGATCTCGTCGTGGACCATGCGCAGCGTCTCGAGCTCGTGGTTGCGCACGATCGGCTGGTCGAGGATGAGCTTGTGGGCGTGCTCGGGCGTCTCGGTGAGCAGGTTGCGCTCGCCACCGATGCCGGTCGCAAGCGACATGACGATGTTCTCGCGGATCGGGTCGATCGGCGGGTTCGTGACCTGGGCGAAGAGCTGCTTGAAGTACGAGAACAGCGGCGGCCGGCGGTCCGACAGCACGGCGAGCGCGTTGTCGTTGCCCATCGAGCCGATCGGCTCGGCGCCGGTCGCGGCCATCGGCGCGATCAGCACGCGCAGGTCCTCCTGCGTGTAGCCGAAGGCGAGCTGGCGCAGCTTCGTCGGCTGCAGGCCGGTCATCGTCACGTGCGCGGGCGCGAGATCGTCGAAATGGACCGTGTTGCGCTCGAACCACTCGCCGTAGGGCTGGCGCGTCGCGACCTCCCGCTTGACCTCCTCGTCCTCGACGATGCGATGGCGCTCGAGGTCGACGAGGAAGAGCTTGCCCGGCTGCAGACGGCCGAGGCGACGGACCTCCTCGGGCTTGATCGGCAGCAGCCCCGCCTCGGAGCCGAGCACGACGAGACCGTCGTGCGTCTCGACCCAGCGTCCCGGCCGCAGGCCGTTGCGATCGAGCGTCGCGCCGACGATCGAGCCGTTCGTGAACGCGACCGCGGCGGGCCCGTCCCACGGCTCCATCAGGCACGAATGGAAGGCGTAGAAGCCCTTCAGATGATCGGGCAGATCGTCGCGATCGGCGTACGCCTCGGGGATCATCATCATGATCGCGTGCGGCAGCGAGCGGCCGGCGAGCATCAGCAGCTCGAGCACGTTGTCGAACGTCGCCGTGTCGGAGTTGCCCGGCACGACGATCGGCATGATCTTCTGCAGGTCCAGCCCGAAGAGCCTGGAGGCGAGCTGCGACTCGCGCGCCCGCATCCAGTTGACGTTGCCCATCAGCGTGTTGATCTCGCCGTTGTGGGCGATCACGCGATAGGGGTGCGCGAGCGGCCAGCTCGGGAAGGTGTTCGTCGAGAAGCGCGAGTGCACGAGCGCCATCGCGCTCGCCATCTTCGGGTGGCTGAGATCGGGGAAGAAGGCGCGCAGCTGGTCGGGCACCAGCATGCCCTTGTAGACGAGCGTGCGCGAGGAGAACGAGGCGACGTAGAGGTCCGGCCCGACCGCGAGCTCGCAGATGCGGCGGATCACGTAGAGCTTGCGCTCGAAGGCGTCCTGGTCGTTCTCGAAGCCCGGGCCCGCCTCGACGATCAGCTGGCGCATGACGGGGCGCGTCTGGTCGGCGGTCTCGCCGACGTGGTCGGTGTCGACCGGGATGTCGCGCCAGCCGAGCACGCGCTGGCCCTCGACGCGGACGTTGAGCTCGAGCATCGCCTCGAGCTTGCTGCGGCGCTCGTCGTCGGTCGGCAAGAAGCAGACCGCGACGCCGTAGCGGCCGCGGTCGGGGAGCTCGAAGTCGACGCTCGCGCGGAAGAACGCGTCGGGCATCTGCAGCAGGATCCCGGCGCCGTCGCCGGTCCGGGAATCGGCCCCCGTCGCGCCGCGATGCTCGAGGTTCTCGACAGCCTTCAGACCCTTGTCGACGACCTCATGGCTGGGCCGGTTGTCAAGCCGTGCGACGAGCGCCACGCCACACGCATCGTGCTCATAACGAGGGTCGTAGAGGCCTGCGGCCTGTGCGGGCGGGGTCGTCGCGGTCATAGGAGTGCCTCAGGAAGTCGGCGCGCGGCACTGTGAGGCGGAGCGACAAGATTAGCATCGCGGTGTCTATTCTCCCCGAACGGATCGAGCGATCCAGCAGCACAGCAACGCTCGCGAATCGGGACGAGAGTGAAACGCGCTCAGCATGGGCACCATGGCGACTGAGGGCTCGGACGAGGCCGTGTCGTCGACATCGGAAGAAGGAATCGCTACGCCCGACCTGGAGCTCAAGCTGCCGGCACGCGCCGAGAACGTGGCCGTCGTTCGACACGCATTCGGTGGATTCGCCGAGGTGCTGCGCGTCGACGAGCAGACGCTTGCCGATATCAAGCTGGCCGTGACCGAGGCCTGCACGAACGTCGTCATTCACGCCTACGACCACGATCAGGAGGGTGGCCTGGAGGTCGACGTCACGATCGACGAACGTCGCCTGACGGTCGTCATCCGCGACAGCGGACGGGGCATCGTCCCCCGTCCTGACTCGCCCGGACTCGGGCTCGGGCTGCCGTTGATCGCGTCGCTCTCGGAGACGCTCGAGCTCGGCACGAACGGCGACGACCACACCGAGGTGCGGATGACGTTCCGCCTCGACGAGAACGGGGCGTAGATGGAGCCGGCGTCCAACGAGGCGACCGTTGGGGTCGCCAGCGGACCGCTCGGCGCGCCCGTCCTCGGTCGCGTCGTCGGGATGCTCACGGCACGAGCCGACTGCCCGATCGACCGGCTCGACGATGCGCTGCTCGTCGCCGACGCGGTCGCCGCCCAGGCCGGGCGCTTCAGCGAGGACGGCCGCATCCGCGTGCACATCGTCGCGCGGCAGGGCTCCGTCGAGCTCCACGTCGGCCCGCTGCGCAGCGGCGGCGCGGACGGCCTCGTCGCCTCGGCCGCGCTCCCGGGTGTCGGAAACGTGCTCGAGCGGGTAGCGGATGCCCTCGAACGTCAACAGCGCGACCACGACGGCGAGTTCCTCCTGATCAGGCTCGTCTTCGACCCCCAGGGCGCGGCGGTGAGCGAAGGGATGCAGTCTGATGTCAGCTGACTTTGCGATCACGGAACACCCGGTCGACGGCGATCGCCAGCTGATCGCCGTCTGCGGCGAGATCGACCTCTTCACCGCGCCCGAGCTCAAGCAGGCGCTCGCCGAGTCGATCGAGGGCGGCCACGTGCGGATCGTCGTCGACCTGACGAACACGACGTTCGTCGACTCCACCGCGCTCGGCGTGCTGATCGGCGCGGTCAAGCGGCTGCGCTCGCGCCAGGGAGCGCTCGCGATCGTCAACACCGACGAGAGCATCGCCAAGACGTTCGAGATCACCGGCCTGGACCAGATCTTCACGATCGCCACGACGCGCGACGAGGCGATCGCCGCGATCGAGCCCGGCGGCAGCGCCGCGGGCTGAGCCGCACCTACCCCTCCAGCAGGTCCAGGACGGCCTCCTCGACGGGTCCCTGGATCGCCGTCGCGTTGGGGTCGGCGCCGATCAGATCATGCTCGAGTGCGATCGTGTGGCCGTCGCGGAAACGGTCGAAGACGCGCGGATCGATGTAGGAGTTGCGCGCGACCGCGGGCGTGTTGCCGAGGTAGAACGCGACCTCTTTGACGACGCGCATGATCGCCCGCTTGCGTGCCGGCGCGCTGAGGCCGTCGCGTTCGGTGACGGCGAGCCCGACCGCCGCGAGCACCGTCGCCCCCCAGGTCCGGAAGTCCTTCGCCGAGATGTCGGCGCCGGTCGCCGCCTTGAGGTAGGCGTTGATGTCCGGTGAGCGCACGTCGCACCAGCGGCCGCCGCGCTTGTAGGCGAGCAGCTCCTCGCCACCGCCGCGGCGGCGCTTGAGCGTCGCCACGATCACCGCCACCTCGGGGTCGACGATCGCCTGGAGGCGGCGCTTGGACTCCTTGGCGACGTAGTCGAACTGCAGGACGTCGCCGTCGATCGTGACGTGGCGCTTGAGCATCGTCGCGAGGCCGTACGTGTCGTTCGTGACCTTGTACTGCTCGGATCCGATCCGGAAGAAGCCACGATCGAGCAGCCGCCCGGCGCAGGCGAGGACCTGCTCGCGCGACATGTCACCGAGCGCGAGGTCGTGGTCGACGACCGAGCGCAGCGCTGGCAGCGACCGCGCGAAGGAGACCATGTCGTCGAACTTCGCCTGATCGCGGCGCGCGCGCCAGCGCGGGTGGTAGAGGTACTGCTTGCGCCCGCGCGCGTCGATTCCCGTGGCCTGGATGTGACCGAACGGGTCGGGCGAGATCCACGCCGATTGCCAGGCGGGCGGGATGACGAGCGCCGTGATCCGCGCGATCGTCTCGGCGTCGGTGAGCCGCTCACCGTCCTCGTCGAGGTAGATGAAGCCCTTGCCGCAGCGCCGGCGCGTGAAGCCGGGCGCGCCGAGGTTCGAGCGCCGTAGCCGTTGCGAGCGTCTCTGGGGGGCGGCGGCGGTGGCCATCGGCGACGAGTGCTCCCTCGTACCCGGCGGCGGCCGTCCGGCTAACGCTTGGCGGCGGTCTTCTTCTCCGACGGCTTCTTCGGCGCGGCCTTCTTGGCGGGCGCCTTCTTCTTCGCCTGCGCCCCGCCGTTGCCGTCGCGCGACTTGACCGCGTCGAGGCTCGCCTTCAGCGCCGACATGAGGTCGGGCACCGGCACCTCGTCCTCGTCGGCGGACGGCTGCACGGCGATCTCCTCGCCCTGCGCCTTGCGCTCGACGAGCTCGAGCACCTCTTCGCGGTACGTGTCCCGGTACTTGTCGAGCTCGAACGGCCCGGCGAGCGAGTCGACGAGCTGCTTGGCGATGTCGAGCTCGCGCTTGTTGATCTCGACCTCCGCGACGGCGCCGAGCTCCTCGATCGTCGACGGGTCGACGACCTCGTCGGGATAGACCATCGTCGACATCGACAGCGCGCCCTCGCCCATCGGGCGCACGGCGACGAGCTGCTGCTTGGAGCGGATGACGACGTTGGCGATCGCGACGCGGTTGGTCTCCTTCATCGCATCGAACAGGAGCTTGTAGGGCTTTGCGCCGCCCGGCCCGGGCGCGAGGTAGTACGGGTGATCGAAGTAGATCGGGTCGATCTCGTCGTGCGACACGAAGTCCTCGATCTCGATCGACTTCGTCTTCTTGGGATCGAGCGCCTCGAGCTCGCCGGGCTCGATGACGACGTAGCGATCGGGCGTCAGCTCGTAGCCCTTGACGATGTCCTCGTAGGGGACCTCGTCGCCGGTCGTCGGATCGACGCGCTTCTGCTGGATGCGCACGCCGGTCTCCTTGTTGAGCTGGTGGAAGCGCACGGACTTCTTCGACACCGCCGAGTACAGCTTGACGGGCACGGTCACGAGCCCGAAGGAGATGGCACCCGTCCAGATCGACCTGGGCATGCGTTCAGAGTACCCCCGCGGGGCTCACTCTCCTCCCGCTCGCACGCGGTGTTGCAGGCTATGCGGGCGCGCCGGGCGGGTCGATCGGCACGTCGCGATCGGGATCGGGCAGCGGAACGCTCGGTGGTTGCGGGTCGCCGGGCGGACCCGGCGGTGGCCCGGGCTCGGGGTCGGGCACGAGCGGCGGCTCGGGCACGACCGGGGTCGGGTCCTCCGATGGGGACGGCACCTTGAGTTGCGGAATCGGTCGCGCGAGTGTCAGGGGCATGCGGAGTGCGCTACCCGAACGGCGTGTCCGACAAGCGCTCGCGCAGCTCGCCGATCGAGTCGAAGACGGCGACGGCGCCGGCCTCGCGCAGCTCGTCGACGCCGAAGCCGCCGGTGCGAACGCAGATCGTCGGCACGTCGAGCTTGTTCGCGGCCTCGACGTCCCAGGTCGAGTCGCCGACCATGACGCCGGGCCCGCCGCCGACGAGCGAGAGCGCGGCCTCGACGAGATCCGGGGCCGGCTTCGTGCGCTCGACGCTGCTGGAGTCCGTCCAGCCGTCGGCGAGCTCACGGGCGTCGAGCAGGTCGAGGTAGACGGCGACGTCCTCGGCCTTCGCCGACGAGGCCATCACGATCTTACAGCCGCGCGACCGCAGGTCCTCGATCAGCCCGCGCGCGCCGGCGAACGGCTGCACCTCGGCGATCGTCTGCTTGAAGAGCGCGTGCTCGACGAGGCGCACCTCGTCGCCGTGCTCGGCGTCAAAGCCCTCGCCGGCGAGGTGCGGCACGAGCTGATCGCCGCCCATGCCGATCGCGCGATGGCAGCGCCAGACGGGGATCGTCATGCCCTGCAGGCGAAACGCGCGGTACCAGGCGAGTGCGTGCTGGTAGTTGGAGTCCACGAGCGTGCCGTCGACGTCGAGGATCGCCGCGGGCACCGTCATCGTCAGTGGCTGCGCTCGCCTGTGACGCGCCGCACGATCCCGAGCACGAACCACAGGCCGAAGAAGAGCATGCCGCTGAGCGCGATCGTCACCGCGACGGTCGTGCTGCCGAACAGCACGTCGGTCACGAGCAGCATCGCGCCGTTCATCGCGACCGCCAGACAGGCGAGCCCCGCGAGCGCGAGCCGGCTCGAGATCCGGATCAGGTTCGGCTTGTCGCGCGCCCGGAACATGACGCGGTGGTAGGCGGTCGGAGCGATGAACAGCGCCGATGCCGCGGCGGCCGCCAGCAGCGTCCCGAAGTACACGTCGCGCTGGAAGTCCGTGACCTCGACGAAGCGCTGCTGAAACGGCACGGTCAGCAGGAACGCGAACAGCACCTGCACGCCGGGCATCGCGACGCGCAGCTCGTTGAGCAGCTGATCGAGCTCGCGGTTGAGGCGCTCCTGCTCGGTCTCGTCGCGCTGGGAGGGGTTGTCCTCGTCGGACATAGACCATCGTCATGCCCCGTCGGGCGGCGCGTTGAACGCCGGCAGCGCGACTCAGGCCGGCGGCGCCGGCGGCGGCGGCTTGGCCTCGGCGGCCGCGCGCAGGCGCGAGACCGCTTGGCGGATGACGCGCGAGACCTGCATCTGGCTGACGCCGATGACCGCGCCGATCTCCGCCTGCGTCATGTCCTGCTCGAAGCGCATTCGCAGCACCTCGCGCTCGCGCGGCGTCACCGTCGACATCAGCCGCTGCAGCGTCGCGCGCTCCTCGGCGCGGTCGAAGCCCTCCTCGTCGATGCCGACCGAATCGGCGAGCGTCGTCACGTCCTCCTCCCCCGCGCGGCTGCGCGGGGCGTCGAAGGACACCGCGCGGTAGGCCGCGCCGGCCTGCAACGCCTCGAGCACCTCCTCCTCGTCGGCGTCGACGGCGGCCGCGATCTCCGCAACCGACGGCTGGCGGCGCAGCGACTCGGCGAGCTCGCCGACGGCGCGATCGACGCTCAGCGAGAGCTCCTGCAGATCGCGCGGCACGCGGACCGCCCACGTGCGGTCGCGGAAGTAGCGCTTGATCTCGCCCAGGATCGTCGGCACCGCGTACGAGGAGAAGGCGATCTCGCGCTCCGGATCGAAGCGGTCGATCGCCTTGATCAGGCCGAGCGAGGCAACCTGCTGGAGGTCGTCGAGCGGCTCGCCGGCGCGCTGGTAGCGACGCGCCAGCTGACGCGCCAGCGGCAGGAAGCGCTCGACGAGCTGCTCACGCGCCTGCTCGTCGCCGTCCGCGTGATAGCGCACGAACAGCTCGCGATCGGCGCGCGTCCGCTCGGGCCCCGAACCGCCTCCCTTGGGCGGCGTGGCGGTCATGGCCATGACCGGCTCCATACCCGGGAAAACGATGTTCGAGCAATGGCCACACGTACCTCCCAGCGGATGGGCGCCGGGGGGCTGGGGCGCGATCTCGCACGCGGCGGGGAACTCGGCCGTGCGTGCGCCATGATACCTAAGCCCGAGGCCGTAAGCCCGGTGCGCACATGGGCGACGACGCGAACACCACGAGCGGATTCCGGATCCTCGCTGCGGACGAGAACGAGTCGACGCTGAGCACGATCGACGAGCTGCTCGCGGGCCTCGGCCACACGGTGATGGCGCACGCCGTCAGCGTCCGGCAGGCGGCCGATCACATCGCTCGCGAGGACCCCGACCTGTCGGTCGTCGTCGTGCACCACGACGACGGGCACGCGCTGAACCTCATCGAGGAGATCAACGAGTACGCGCGCGGCCCGGTCATCGTCCTGCTCGGCGCACACGACTCGGACTTCGTGCGCGGCGCCGCCGAGCGCGGGATCGACGCGTTCGCGC
This sequence comes from uncultured Actinomycetes bacterium, assembly GCA_963780585.1. GTDB lineage: Bacteria > Actinomycetota > Thermoleophilia > Solirubrobacterales > Solirubrobacteraceae > CADCVQ01. The sequence continues at coordinate 29,608 of CAWADD010000009.1, read as the reverse complement.
GCGCGCAGTTCGACGACGAGGTGCAGGGCGCGATCGAGCTCGCGATGAAGCGCCATGCCGAGCGGGCGTGCCTGACCCAGCAGGTCGAGCAGCTCGAGAGCGCGCTCGAGCGACGCGGCACGATCGAACGCGCGAAGGGCATCCTGATGGAGCGCCACGGCGTCGACGAGCACGCGGCGTTCGAGCTCATGCGCCAGCAGGCGCGACGCTCGAACAAGCGCGTGCTCGAGCTCGCCCTCGCCGTCGCCGACGGCCACTCGTTGCTGCCCAACCGCGCCAAGTAGCGCGGCTGGTTACCTGCGGGCCTGCGCGGGGAACGTTGCACGGCACATGCTCGCGAACCTCAAGCGGACGTTCAAGAAGTTCCAGGCCGACGAGATGACCGACCGCGCGGCCGCGCTGACGTACTACGTGATGATGTCGCTGTTCCCGTCGCTGCTCGTCGGGATCTCGCTGCTCGGCCTGCTCGGCGACCGCTCGCTCGTCACCGACGCCGTCGAGTACGCCGCCGACAACGGCGCACCCGCCGAGGTCACCGATGCGCTCGATGCGCTGCTGACGAAGACCGTCGAGTCGGCCGGGGGCGCGGTCTCGACGGCGCTCGTCTTCGGCGTCGCGGTCGCGCTGTACGGCGCGTCGGGCGCGTTCGGCGCCGCGGGTCGCGCGCTGAACGACGTCTACGGCGTCGACGAGACGCGCAACTTCCTGAGGCACAAGCTCGCCGACATCGGCTTCACGCTGCTCGTCATCGCGCTGGCGCTGATCGCACTCGTCTCGGTCTTCCTCGGCGGCAGCCTCGCGAGCGACGTCTTCGGCACGATCGGCCTCGGCGACACGGCGGCGTCGATCTGGCGCGTCGCGCGCTGGGCCGTCGCGATCGGCGCCGTGCTCGGCATCTACTCGATCGTCTTTCGCTGCGCTCCCGACATCGATGCGCGGCGGCGGCGGATCCTCAGCCCCGGCGGCCTCGTCGGCGTCGCGATCTGGATCGTCGCGTCGGTCGGCTTCTTCTTCTACGTCTCGAACTTCGGCAAGTACGGCGCGACCTACGGCGCGTTCGCGGGCGCCGTGATCCTGCTGCTGTGGCTGTACATCTCGAGCATCGCGTTCCTCTTCGGCGCCGAGCTCAACAGCGTCGTCGACCGCCAGGAGCGCTCGTTGCAGTCCGCCGACCGCCGCACGGGCGCGCGGACCGACTGGACGGACTGGTCGGCGGCCCGCAGCAGCTAGCCGGCGCCGCGCGGACGCAGCGTCGTCTCCTCGTCGTAGGAGCACAGCGCGCGCCTGCCCGGGCAGCTCTCGCAGAGCTCGCGGTGCGGCGCCGGCGTGACGGGGTACGCGCCGGTCAGCAGGCCGGCGGCGAGCACGCTGAGCTCGGCCTCGAGCCGGTCGGCGTCGGCGGCGACGAAGCGCTCCGCGACCGGCTCGCGCGGGCGCTCGAGGAACGCGTACGCGACCTCGACGCTCGTCGCTCCGCCGCGCAACGCGGCGAGCGCGTAGACGCTGCGCTGCACCCCGTAGCGCTGCTCGACGTAGGCGGCGAGGTCGGTCGCCGGCTCGAGCGCGTCGGTCTTGTAGTCGACGACGAGCTGCCCCGAGCGCTCGTGGGCGAGCACGTCGACGATGCCCGTCAGCAGCGTGCCGGCGAGCGGGACGCTGAAGCCGTACTCGCGGTGCACCCTGCGCGCCTTCGCCAGCCGCCGCGCGAGCGGGGAGTCGGCGAACGCGTTCGCGAGCCGCTGGACGTCGGCGATCTGCTCGTCGTCGAGCGCGAGCCCCCAGCCCGCCGCGAGCGCGGCGGGATCGGCGTCGTCGTGCTCGAGCAGGGCATGGACGAGCGAGCCGCGCGTGCGCGCGTCGAAGCCCGCCGCGGCCTGCCCCTCGACGGGCTCGTCGGGCAGGCCGAGCACGCGCTGCAGGTAGTAGCGATAGCCGCACTCCTTCCACGCCGCCAGCCGCGAGTACGACAGCGCGCGAACCGCCGGCGGCGCGCTCGCCGGCTCGGGCTGCGACAGCCGCGGCGCGGGCGGCAGCGCGATCGGAAGCCGCGCGCCGGCGGGCGCGAGCGACGCGCTGCGCAGCACGCGGCCGACGGTGGCCGGAGCGTTGAGCGCACAGCGCACCCAGGCGCCGCCCCACGCGATCTCGGCCAGCGGCTCGTCGTGCGTCGGCAGCGCGCGCAGGTCGCCGCCGAGCAGCGCCGGGCCGAGCCAGGCCAGCGGCGGCGCCTTCGGGCCCTCCTGCGGCCAGCTCGCGAGCGAGACGCCGCCGCTGATGATCAGCCGCTCCTGCGCGCGCGTCGCGGCGACGTACATGACGCGCCGCTCCTCGGCCGCGGCGCGCTCGCGGGCGCGATCGCGCAGGCGCTCGTAGGCGAGCGCCTTCTCGCTCGTGCCGTCGAGCCCGACGAGCCGCAGGCCGACCTCGCCGCCGGCGACGAGCAGGTCCTCGTCGCCGTCGGCGGGCCGCTGGCGGCCGAGGTCGGCGACGCAGACGACCGGGAACTCGAGGCCCTTGGCGGCGTGGATCGACATCAGCCGCACCGCCTTGACGTCGCCGAGCTCGACCGGCGCGTCGGTCTCGCGCGCCTCGGCCTCGAGCTCGGCGGTCGCGAGATCCGCGAGCCCGCGGATGTCGCGGCCGCGGTCGCGCTCGAAGGCGGCGGCGAGCCGCAGCAGCTTGTGGATGTTCGCCAGGCGGCGCGGGCCGCCGGCGAGCGACAGCACGTGCAGGTCGTAGGCCGTCGCATCGACGACGCGGCGCAGCAGCTCGTCGAGCGCGAGGCGGGGCGCGAGCGCGCGTTCGGCGGCAAAGCGCATCGCGAAGGCATCGAGCCGTTCGCGGTCGTCGGCGGTCAGCCGCTCGCGCAGCTCGCCGTCGCCGGAGATCGCGCGCCAGGCGTGGCCGCGACCGGCGCGCGCGATGTGCATCAGCGCGTCCGACGACAGACCGACGAGCGGCGAGGCGAGCACGCCGTAGAGCGCCGTCTCGTCGCGCGGGTTGGCGAGCGCGGCGAGCCACGCGCAGAGGTCGCGCACGACCTGGCGGCCCCAGTAGCCGCGACCGCCGACCGACATCGTCAGCAGCCCCTGCTCCTCGAGCGCGCGTTCGAAGACCGGCAGGTCGCCGAGCGCGCGCAGCAGCACGACGATGTCCTCCGGCCGGTGCGAGCCGGCGTCGACGAGGTCTGAGACGCGCTGCGCCAGCAGGCGCGCCTCGGCCTGGCGCCAGGGCTTGGTGCCCGGACGCACCTCGCCGAGGTCGACGTCCTCCCAGCCCGCCTGGTCGGTGATCAGCAGCTCGACGAGCGGCTCGCTCGCGGGCTCGCTGTCGCGCCCCTCGCGCAGCGCCACGAAGCCCGCGCCGAGGCGCGGCGCGAAGGCGGCGTTGATCGTGTCGAGGATCGCGCCGCGCGAGCGGAAGTTCGTCGCCAGCGTCGCGACCCGGCCGTCGGCCTGAAACTGCGCGCGCAGCTCGCGGAAGACGTCGACGTCGGCATGGCGGAAGCCATAGATCGACTGCTGCTCGTCTCCGACGAGGAACAGGTCGTCGCGGTCCAGCGCGCGGAAGAGCTGCAGCTGGAGCGGGTTCGAGTCCTGCAGCTCGTCGACCATCACGCGCTCGAAGCGCTCGGCGTAGGAGCTGCGCAGCGCGGGCTCGCGATCGAGCAGGTCGCGCGCGTGCAGCTCGAGGTCGTCGAAGTCGAGCGCCGCGCGGGCGCGCTTGGCCTCGGCATAGGCGTCGGCGTAGTCGCCCAGCAACTCGTCGAGCAGCCCGACGGCGGCGGCGGCGCGGACGTCGCGGCCGGCCGCGGCGTACGCCTCGAGCGCCGCGCGGTACGCGTCACAGGCGGGGGTCTTGAGGGCGTTGGCGCCCGTTCCGATCGCCAGCCCAGCGAGCGCGGGGACGAGCGCGCGGGGCGGCGTCGCCGCGAGCAGCGACGCGCAGCGCTCGAGCTTGTCGCGCGCGTCGCTGACGTTCCTGCCGGCGCCGGCGAGCGCGAGCTCGGAGGCCGCGGCGGCGCGCGCGACCTCGAGCGGCGCGCGCAGCGCGTGCGGGTCGGGGGGCGCGGGCGGGCGCGGCAGTCGCGGGCGCGTCTGGCCGGCGCTGCGCAGCGCGTCGTGGACCTGGACGATCGCCGTGCGCAGGCGGTCGACGTCGTAGGCGGCGACGAGGTCGAGCGCCGCGATCGCGTTCGGACCGTCGAGCAGCCGCGCGAGCGCGGCGTCCCAGGCGCGGTCGTGCAGCGGGCGCGCGGCGGCCTCGTCGAGCACCGTGAAGGCCGGGTCCAGGCCGGCGGCGATCGCGTGCGCGCGCAGCAGGCGCGTGCAGAAGCCGTGGATCGTCGACACCCATGCGGCCTCGGTCTCGCGCGCCGCATCGCGTCGACCGAGCTCGACGAAGCGCTGGCGCACCCGCGCGCGCAGCTCGCCCGCGGCGCGCTCGGTGAACGTGATCGCAAGGATCTGCGACGGGCGCACGCCGTCCTCGAGCACCGAGCGCACGAAGCGCTCGACGAGCACCGACGTCTTGCCGCTGCCGGCGTTGGCCTCCAGCAGCAGCGATCCGGCGCGCCGGCGGACGGCCTCGGACTGCTCCGCGGTGAAGGCGTGGCCGTCGGGGCCGAGCAGCGCCGCGGTGCTCACGAGGCGATCACCTAGGCCTCGCACCTGCAGATCGTCGGGTATGCGCAGCCCTTGTCGTTGTACGTACACGTCGAAGGCCGCGGCTGCAGGGCGCCGGCGCGCAGCTCGTCGACCGCGGCGAGCACGTCCTCGAGCACGCCGTCGACGATCGCGTCGAACTCCTCCCGCGCGCGGCGATCGGTGCGCACGGTCCGCAGACCGGGATCGGCGTCGTCGCGCACGAGCCCGCGTGCGCGCGGTTCGCGGCCGCCGATCGGCTGGTACAGGCCGCCGATCGGATCGAGGCCGAGGACCTCGCGCGCAACGAGCAGGTACAGCGCGACCTGGTACTTGCGCTTCGCGCGCCAGTTCGCGGACTCGACGGCGACGCGGCCCTTGTAGTCGTAGACGAGCGCCTCGCCGGCCGCGTTCGTGTCGACCCGGTCGATGCGCCCGCGCAGCCGCACGCCGCCCGCCAGCTCGAGCGCGCCATAGGGGTCGGCGGGGCCGCCGAAGTCGACCTCGAGCTCGGCCGGCAGGAGCTGCGAGCCGTCGCCGGCGGCGTGCTCGAGGTAGCGCAGCACATCGGCGCGCAGGCGGTGCTCCATCGCCCGCTGGCGGCTCGGGTCGCGCGACATCGTCATCTGCTCGGTCGCCGCGAAGTGCCCGAGCGCGGCGGCGGCGAGCTCGCGAGCGGCGGGCAGCGTCGCGGCGTCGAGCCGGCCCGAGCCGGTCGCCTCGATCAGCCCGCGCATGACCGCCTCGAGCACGCTGTGCGTCAGCGCGCCGCGCAGCAGCGCCTCGGGGTCGGGCGTCAGGCCCTCGGGGACGAGCATCCGCTCGACGAACCACTTCACCGGGCAGCTCGCCCACAGCTCGATGCCCGAGGCCGACCAGGCGGCGCGCTCGCGCAGGCCGGCGACGAGCTGCTCGTCGCGCAGCGCCGCGACCGGCGCCTCGCGCCGGTCGGGCCCGCTCGCGGCCTCGCCGCGCAGGCGCTCGCGTTCGCTCGGCGCCGCACCGTCGGGCCAGCCGACCTGGCCCATAATGCGGATCCGGCGGCGCTGCTCGAGCTCGGGACCGAAGAGGTCGCAGACGTCGGACACGAAGAACGAGCGCACGCGCTGCTCGCCGTCGTCGCCGGCCTCGTGCCAGGACAAATAGAGGCGCTCCTCGGGTCGCGAGACGGCGGCGTAGAAGAGGTAGCGCTCGGCGCCGAGCTCGTCGCGACGGCGCAGCCGCAGGCCCGAGGCCTCGGCGATCTGCTCGCGCTCGACGTCGCCGAAGAACGGCTCCGTGCGCTGGGCGGCGGGGAAGACGCCCTCCTGCAGGCCGCAGACGAAGAGGATCCGCACGCGGCGCGCGCGCAGCGCGAGCGGCTCGGCGACCGTGACGAGGCCCGGCCCGGGAGGCGCGCCGGCGAAGACGTCGAGGTCGTGCAGGAGCGCCGCGAGCTCGTCTCCGTCGGCGGCCAGCGCGCGGTCGGCGCGCGCGAGCGTCGCGAGCTGCTCGAGCGCCGCGCGCCCCGCGCGCAGCACCGCGACGTCCTGCTGCTCGGCGCCGCGCAGGACCTGCGCCGCGCGGCGCCGCGGCGCGGCGAACAGCGCCTGCAGCTCGGCCGCGAGCCGCTCGGGCAGCTCGGCGCCGCCACGCCGCTGCGCGCCGCGCACACGGTCGATCGCCGCGAGCGTCCAGCGCTCCTGCTCCCACAGCGCGCGGGCGGCGTCGGCGCTGCGCGCGCCCTCCTGGCGCGCGCGCGTCTCGAGCCGGTCGGCGAGCTCGGGGCGCTGCAGCAGGCCGGGGCTGCGCAGGTAGGCGATCAGGTCGTCGGCGGTCCCGTCGCCGAGCGCGCAGCGCGCGAGACCGACGAGGCCGCGCCCGAGCGGCGTGTGCCCGAACGCGATCCGCCGGTCGAGCGCGACGGGGACGCCGAACGCGCCGAACACCTCGGTCAGCAGGGCGGCGTGCTCACGCGGCGCGCGCAGCACGACCGCGATCTCCTCCGGCGCGACGCCGTCCTCGGAGATCAGCCGCGCGGCCTCGGCCGCGACGAGCTCGAGCTCGGCGCGCTCGCCGCCGCCCTGCAGCAGCGTGATCGCGCCGGCCGCGTCAACCGGGTCGGGGTCGAACAGCTGGCCCTCGTCGAGCTCGAACAGGCCACGCTCGAGGTGGTGCAGCGCGGCGCGCGACGCCGGCGCGTAGTGCTCGGCGCGGGCCGCGAGCACGCGGTGCTCGACGCCCTCGCGGTAGAGCTCGGCGAACGCCGTCGCGCGGCCGGCGAACGCCATCCGGCCGGGCTCGTAGGAGAGCGACAGCGTCACGTCGGCGCCGGTCGCGGCGAGCGTCTCGACGGCGTCGTGCTGCAGCGGCTGCAGGTCGTCGAAGCCGTAGAAGAAGACGGGCGTCTGGCCCCACGCGGCGGGGGCGGAGCGCAGCGCGTCGAGCGCCGCGGCGGCGTAGAGCGGTGCATCGAGCCGCCCCAGGCGCTCGAGCCGGCGCCGATAGCCGGCGTACAGCCCGCTGACCTCGTCGGCATAGGCGCGCCGACCGGCGTCCTCTCCGGCCCAGGCTCGCAGCGCCTGCGTCAGCCGCTGAGGCGTGACGCGCAGCGCCTCGAGCTCGTCGACGAGCCTCAGCAGCTCGCGCGCGAAGCCGGCGGTGCGCGCCGATCCCGCGAGCGCGTGCAGCGGCGCCGCCTTGACGACGGTCGCGACGATGCGCTCGCGAGCGAGCTCGCCGAGCGGCCGCCCGTGCACGCCGCCGCGCCGCGCGCATTCCTCGATCAGCCACGCGAAGCGCACGACTTGGGCACCGAAGACGACGCCCGCGCCGGCGAGCTCGGCGCGGTAGCGCTCGACGTCTGCGAACGTCGGCACGACGAGGATCGGCTCGAGCCCGCGCCGCAGCGCGGCGCGGTAGCCGTCGAGCACGACCTTCGCCTTCTCGGCGTTCGCGGGACCGGTGACGAGCTTCAGCGGCACCCCACCATCGTGGCGCGTCGTCCCGACGAACTCGTCAGATCGACGGGTCGCATCGAATATTCCCCGCTATGCGGCGGATAGACGATGCGACCCGGGGTGACGCGCAGCTACTTCGACGGGATCCAGATGTGGATCGTGTCCTTCGAGTCCTCCTCGCCGACCGACGTGAAGGAGCCGCTCGCGCCCTCGTAGGTCCCCGTCCCGCCGCTGATTGCGCCGGTGGTCGTATCCGAGGCGAACGGCTTGCCGCCGACGCTCACGAAGAGCTGGCCGCCCGGCACCGTCATCGTCCCGTGGCAGGTCGAGCTGGCCCCCTCGAAGGTGCCGTCGCCGGCCCCGGTGATCAGGCAGGTGGCGTCGAGCGTGCCGACGCGCTTCTTTGCGCCATCGAGCAGGTTTGACCTGAAGGCGAGCTGGTCGCCGTTGGAGAGCTTCTCCGGACCCTGTTCGCCGAGCGTCGTCTTCGGCGCGTTGTCAACGAAGGCGAAGTCGTCCGTGTCCTGCTCGGTGAACGTCAATGTCTTCTGCGTCAGCTTCGTAGCGTCGTCGTCGCTGCCGCATGCCGCGACCCCGAAACCCGCCACGGCCAATGCCAAGGCACCAGCAATCACGCGCTTGCGCTTGATCATCGCCTGCTCCCCTTCCCCCGTAGATGTCAGCGGCTACCCACGACCCGCCGCGCCGATCGTAATCGGGAGCGCGAGCCGGCGTCAACGCGGGTTCAGGGTGTCGCGATCCCGACCGGCGGGCCGCCCGGCGGCTGCGGGAACGCCGTGAACGACAGCGGCGTGAGCGTGTCGAGGCGGTTCGCGGCAAGCCCAGAGTAGGACAGCGTGTAGAGCTTGTCGCCGACGACGAGCGAACGGCCGATCGGCGGCGAGTAGCCCCCGCCGGAGGCCGGCTCGGCCGGGTGCGTGATCCGGCCGGCTTCAGCAATGCTCGCCGAGCCGACCTTGAATCCGACCGCGCCCTCGAACGTCTGCCCGTTGGAGCCGTACGCCGACAGCGGGATCACGGCGAGGTTCGACGGCGTCCAGTAGAGGAACGCGTGCGGGTCGAACTCCGCCGTCGAGGACGAGCTCGAGCCGAGCGAGGCCTGCGCCCGGCGCGCCGGCGAGCGCAGGTCGGAGACGTCGAACAGCGACAGCTGCGTGCCCTGCGTGCGGCCCGCTGCGTCGGCGTCCTGGCCGACGCCGAGCAGCAGGTTCTCGGAGATCGGATGCAGGTAGGCCGAGTAGCCGAGGATCTTCAGCTCGCCGACGACGCGCGGGTTCGTCTTGCTGGAGAGGTCGAGCGTGTAGAGCGGGTCGACCTGGCGGAACGTGACGACGTAGCCCTTGTCGCCCGCGAAGCGGACCGCGTAGATCCGCTCGCCGTGGCCGAGGCCGCCGACGCGGCCGAGCCGGACGAGGCGCGAGCCCTGCTGGCCGAGCACGGTCACGTAGGACTGGCTGTCGCTGCTGCGCTGGCCCTCGAACCAGACCGGCTCCTCGGTCGAGGCGACGCGCAGCGCGCCCTCGAACTCCGACATCGAGTACTGGTTGAGCACGAAGCCCGTGACGCTGCCCGACGACGCGAACGTCGTGACGTCCGGCTTGGAGATGTCGAAGCGGTGGATGTCGGTGCTGCTGGACTGCGGGACGATGCGGCCGGCCTCGACCGCCTGGACGTAGCGCCGGCTCGCGACGTACAGACCGGTCTTCGAGGCGTAGACGGTCTGCGCGCCGGCCATGATCGCGTCACGGTCGACGTTGAACAGGCCCTTGTCGAGGTCGATCGTGAGCACGGTCAGCAGGTCCAGGCCGGAGAAGCGACGCGGATGGCGGACGTCGTCGCAGGGCACGACCGAGCGCCGGAACGTGCGCCCCGACACGTTGCTGCGCAGGACCGTGCGCGGGACGAAGCGGCGCAGCGAGGCGCTGGCGATCGCGGCCGGCCGAATGTAGTCCGGTGACGCGCCGACGACGACGCGCGCGGTGCCGCCGGTCAGGCGGGCGTCGACGAGCGCGCCCTCCATCGTCATCGTGCGGCGCACCTTCATCGCCGACGGTTCGCTGATGTCGATCTCGCTGATCACGACCTCGGATGCGGAGATGACGACGTCGGCGGCGATCCCAAAGCCCCCGTACGAGTTGCTCATGACGAGCAGCCGGTTGCCGCGGATCAGCAGCTGATGTCCGTGCGAGCCGTCGAGCTCGAGCGTTCCGACGAGCTTCGGCGCGCCGCTGACGTCGATCGCGTGCAGCTTGCTGCCGGAGATCGCGAACACCGTGCGACCGTCGGTCTTGACGATGTCGGGCTCGTCGACGCCGCTCTCCTGGACGTTCGTCTGCGAGAAGTCGGGTGCCGCGCTCGTGCTCTTGCCCTCGGCTGCGGTCGGCGCGGGCGCCGCGGCCTGGGGCGCGGTCGCCATGCCGGGCGAGGCGACCGCGTCGCTGCGCGCGGGCGCGCTGAGCACCTGCGGGACGAGCACGCCGGCGCGCGTCGGGACGCCGGTGCGCCCGCCGGTGCGGCGGGCGTTCGTCCGCGCGTAGCTCAGCAGCGAGGCACACGATGGGAATGCAGGCAGCGCCGTGGGCTTGGCCTTGCGCGTCGCGGCGGGCGCCGAGGACGGCATCGCGATCGCCGCGGCGAGCAGCGCGACAAGTAGCGCGGGCCCGGGCCTGAACGCCGATCGTGAACTGAACGCCGATGCGGTCATTGGTTGCATCTCCGTGCTTGAGGGCCCTTGGCTTTGCTGACACTACGGCGGGCCGGAAGTTCCGTCACGCCGCCGGCAACACGCCGATCCGCACCGCCTCGTTGGCGACGCGGCGCGCGTCGGCGAAGGAGTCCTTCGAGCCCAGCACGACGACGCCGATCTGGCGCGCGCCGCGCTGCACGATCGCTACGAGGCAGAACCCGGCCGCGTTCGTGAACCCCGTCTTCAGCCCGACCGCGCCGGGGTAGCGGTCGCGCAGCAGGTGGTTCGTCGTGCGCAACGTGAGCTTCTTGCCGGCGCCGGGCCAGACGCGGGCGTAGCGCCGGCGCGCGATCGCGGCGATCCAGGGCTCGTTCATCGCGTGCATCGCAAGCGCAGCGACGTCGGCCGCGCAAGAGCGGTTGCGGCGATCGAGGCCGTCCGGGTCGGCGTAGCGGGTGCACGTCAGCCCGAGCAGCTTGGCGCGCTTGTTCATCAGCGCGACCCACGCGCGCTCGGAGCCGGCGCCCGCGATCGCGAGCGCGACGGCGGCGTTGTTGGAGGAGGAGATCAGCAGCCCCTTCATGAGCACGTCGGCGCGCACGCGGCGCCCCGGCTTGAGCCCGGCCATCCGCGAGCCGCCGACCCGATCGGATTCGCGCGCCACGCGCACGAGCTGCGTCGGCGCGAAGCGCTCGCTGGCGAGCAGCGCCGTCATGAGCTTCGTGAGGCTCGCGATCGGCCGCACGCGCGTCGCGTGCAGGCGCCACAGCACGCTGCCGTCGGCGAGGTCGAACGCCAGGCCCGCCTTCGCGCCGTGTTTCAGGCGCAGCCCCGAGATCAGCGCCGGTTGTGTGAGATCGACGATCGATGCCGGCGGCGGTTTCGGCAGCGCGCCGACCGCGTCCTGCGGCGTCTCGCTCGGCATCGCCGGCGGCAGACGTGCGACGGGCCGGCCGGCGGTGCCCGCGCCGGCGCCACTACGCGAGGGGAAGACGCCCGTTGCGACCAGCACGGCGACGGCGGATCCGGCGACGACGAGCAGCGCCAGCAGCCGCGCCAGCGCGTACGGCGAGCGGCGGCGGCCCCGCCGCCGGTTACGCGGCCGCTTCGGTCGGCGCGCCGGCTGCAGCGGGCTGCCCAGCCGGCTCGGCTCCAGCATCGGCGGGCTCGGCCGCGCTCTTGCCGCCGTCCCGCGCCCACGGCTCATCGAACTCGACCCGCCACTTGCCCTCGTCGCTCTGCTGCAGCGCAAGGCGGGCGCGGAAGGAGCGGCCGCTGCGGCCCTTGAAGCCGGTCACCGGCTTGGCCGTCCTGCCGGTCGCGATCAGCTCCCGCGCGACCGCGAGCGGCAGGGTCTTGCCCGCCTTCGCCTTCCAGATCACGAAGCCGCAGCCGGGGTCCTCGCGCGACCAACACGAGAAGCCCTTGCGGTTCTCGACGATGTCGTGGCCGCAGACCGGGCACTCCCCAAGGTTCGCGCGCGGAATGCGCACGTCCTTCAATTTCGCGTCGAGCTCGTGCACGGTCGACTCGGCGAAGCCGGCGATGTCGGCCATGAAGCGCTTGCGCGGCTCCTCGCCGCGCTCGATCTTGCCGAGGCGCTGCTCCCAGTCGCCCGTCAGCGAGGGCGACGTCAGCGGGTGCTCGCCGAGCAGGCGGATGACGTTGAGGCCCTTCTCGGTCGCGACGAGCGAGCGCGCCTCGCGCTCGACGTAGCCGACGTCGATCAGCCGCTCGATGATCGACGCGCGCGTCGCTGGGGTCCCGATGCCGGACTCCTTCATCGCCTCGCGCATCTCGTCGTCGTCGACGAGCCGGCCGGCGGTCTCCATCGCGCCCAGCAGCGACGCGTCGGAGTAGCGCCGCGGCGGCTGGGTCTCCTTCTCGGCCGCGCCGACCTCGCGCGTCTGCACCTGCTCGTTGAGATCGAGCTTGGGCAGCTGCTGGTCGCGCCCCTCGTCGTCGTCGACCGCGCTGCTCGACTCGGCGAGCTCGCCGTAGACGCCGCGCCAGCCGGGCACGAGCAGGACCTTGCCGCGCGTGCGAAAGACGTGACGACCAGCGGCTTCGCCAGCGCTGCCGACGGATGTCTCGACCTTCGTGTTCTCGAACACGGCCGCGGGATGGAAGACGGCGAGGAAGCGGCGCGCGACGAGGTCGTAGATGCGGCGGTCGTCGTCGGACAGCCTGTCGAGCGCGTGCGTCGAGTTCGTCGGGATGATCGCGTGGTGGTCGCCGACCTTGTCGTCGGCGACGACGCGCTGCAGCGGCAGCATGTCGAGGCCTTGCACGTACGCCGCCGCGGCCTGGTAGTCGCGCGACGCGGCGCCGACGTGGCCGGCGATCGGCTTGAGCTCGGCGATCATGTCGCTCGTCAGGTAGCGCGAGCTCGTGCGCGGATAGGTCAGCACCTTGTGCTCCTCGTAGCAGCGCTGCGCAGCCGCCAGCGTGCGCCGCGCGGTGAAGCCGAAGCGCCCGTTCGCCTCGCGCTGCAGCGACGTGAGGTCGTACAGCATCGGCGCGCGCTCCTTGCGCTCCTTGCGCTCGAGCTGCGTGATCTCGCCGGGCTGGTCGCGCACCGCGGCGACGATCGCGTCGGCCGCGGCGGCGCTCGCCAGCCGTGGACCACGGGCTCCGCCCGCGGCGCCCGTGCCTTCGTGGTAGCGCCCTTCGTAGAGCCGCTCCCCGGGCGCGGCGAAAAGCGCGTCGACGAGCCAGTACGGCTCGGGCACGAAGGCGCGGATCTCCTCCTCGCGGCGGGTGATGATCGCCAGCGTCGGGGTCTGCACGCGGCCCAGCGAAACGGCTCCGTCGAACGACGAGCGCAGGCGGATCGTCGCCGCGCGCGTCGCGTTCATGCCGACGATCCAGTCCGACTCCGAGCGCGAGCGCGCGGCCGCCTCGAGCTGCGCGAACTCCTCGGCCGGGCGCAGCTGCTCGAACGCGCGCTGCATCGCCGCCTTCGTCATCGAGGACAGCCAGAGGCGCTCGACCGGCTTCTTGGCGCCCGCCTTCTCGAACAGGTAGGCGAAGATCAGCTCGCCCTCGCGCCCGGCATCGCAGGCGTTGACGACCGACGCCACGTCGGCGCGCTTGAGCTGCTTCGTGACGACCGACATCTGCTTCTTGGAGCGCTCGTCGCGCACGACGAGCTTGAACTTCTCCGGCACGATCGGCAGGTCGGCCATCCGCCACTTCTTGTACTTCGCGTCGTACTCGTCGGGCTCGGCGAGCTGGACGAGGTGGCCGACGGCCCACGTGAGGACGTGCTCGGGACCCTCGAGGTAGCCCTCCTGCTTCTGAAACGGGCCCGGCAGCACGCGCGTGAGGTCCCGGCCCACGGAGGGCTTCTCGGCGATCACGAGCGTCTTGGAGTCGGGCAAGTGCCCGAGGGTAGCGCCATCGGGTCGAGGCGCCCGCAGTTGGACCGCCGGCGCCTGGATCGTTGCTAGGTCACGCAGCGTCCGGTGTCGACCGCGCCGCTGGCGTCGCGCAACGCCGCCCGCACGACCTCGTTCGGGACCGCGTAGCCGCCCGGCCCGCCGAGGAGCTTGGAGAACACCGTGCCGGACACGCGCCCCGCGACGTCGACGATCGGCCCGCCCGAGTTGCCGGGCCTGACGCCGGCGCGGAAGGCGGTCACCTGGCGGCGCACGAGCCGCCGGCCGTAGGCGTCGTTGGCGAGCACCGGCGCCGTCGGACCGATCCGCGCCGGGAGGATCTTGAACGGCCCGTTGAGCGGGAAGCCGAGCACGGCGCCCGGCTCCCTGATCTTGACCTCGCGCGCGAAGTCGAGCGCGGGCCGGGTCAGCGACGGCACGCGCAGGATCGCGACGTCGTTGTTGGGATCGAAGTGGATCGCGGTCGCGTCGAGCCGATCGCCCGATCCATTGGGCTCGATCGACGTCTCGTCGGAGCCGGCGACGACGTGTGCGTTCGTCACGACGATCCCCGGGCCGGCGACCCAGCCCGAGCCGGCCACGCCAAGCCCGCATGAGTTCGCCAGCACGCGCACGACGGACTGCGCGGCAGCCTGCACGTCCGGATCGCGCACGACCGACGAGCGCGGCGGCGGCACATCGACGTCCGGCCCGCGGACGCTCGGCAGCGGGTCGAAGCGCGCAAGCGCCTTGAGCACCCTGTCCGACGGCAGGATCGAGTTGAGCTCCTTGAGGATCACCGAGCGCTGGATCGGGCGGCGCAGGTCGCGGATGCCGGGCGTCTGCAGCACGATCACGCTGACGAGCCAGGCGAGCCCGAGCGCGAGCGCGACCGCGAGCACGCTGCCGAGCATACCGTCCAACGCCGCGAACGCGGGCGAGCGGATGCCCGATCGCACGGCTCCTGCGATGCCCTCCGCGCCGGCCGACAGGATCACTCCGACGACGAGCGCGCCGAGCAGTCCGAACAGCGGCGCGAACGGCGACGCGTTGCCCTCGTCCAGCAGGTGCGGGCCGAACCGCGTGCCCAGATAGGCGCCTCCCGCAAACCCGACGAGCGACACCGCGCCGATCAGGAACCCGCGCGCGAACCCGACGAACCCGAAGAAGGCCGCGATGAGGACGATTGCGATGTCGATTGCGGTCATTGCGTGTGCGAACTGCCCGCCCAGCCGATCAACGCTGTCGGTACGTCCGCGAGCAGGCCATAGTTCTGTCGCATGCTCATCCGTTCGTCGCTTCGACGCCGGTCCCCTCCTGCCCGCTCGCTGATCTTCGCAAGCACGCTGGTCGCAGGGGTGCTTGTCGTCATCGCCCTGCTCACGCTGACAGGTGGACCACCGGTCGAGCAGTCCGCGGCGCAGCGCTTCGTCGGGGCGTGGTCGCGCAGCGACTATCCGGCGATGCACGCGGAGCTGACGGCCGCCGACCGCCGCGCGCTGCCGCTGCGCACGTTCCTGCAGGGCTACCGCGCGGCGGCCGCGACCGCGACCGCGACGGCGGTGCGCCACGGCAAGGTCGGCGGACCGGATGACGGCGTCGTCAGCGTGCCGATGACCGTCACGACGCGCGTCTTCGGGACGCTCCGCGCGACGCTGCGGCTGACGTTCGCCGGCGAGGGCGACGACAAGCGCCTGTCGTGGTCGCCGAACCTCGTCTTCCCCGGCCTGGCGCTCGGCGAGCGCCTCGAGCGCCGCACCGAGATGCCGCGGCGGGCCGACATCCTCGCCCGCGACGGCACCCCGCTGGCGCAGGGCGCCGACCGCACGTCGCCGATCGCCGACGTCGCCTCCTCGATCGTCGGCGAGCTCGGTGCGCCCTCCGCCGAGCGCCTGGCGGAGCTCCGCGAGCTCGGCTACCCCGAGCGCGTGTCGATCGGCAGCTCGGGCCTGGAGCGCGTCTTCGAGTCGCGGGTCGCGGGGCGTCCCGGCGGCGAGCTGCGCGCCGGCAAGCGCGTCCTCGCCAGCACGCTGCCGCGACCGGCGACCGCCGCACGGTCGTCGATCGACGCCGACGTGCAGCGCGCCGCGGTCGCGGCGAAGGGCGCGCGCCTGGGCGGCGTCGCCGTCGTGCGGCCGCGCACGGGCGAGATCCTCGCGCTCGCCGGGCTCGCCTTCTCCGGCCTGCAGCCGCCGGGGTCGACGTTCAAGATCGTCACGCTGACGAGCGTCCTCGAGGCCGACCTCGCGGGACCGAACTCGCAGTATCCGGTCGAGACGATGACGGAGATCGAAGGCGTCGAGCTCGAGAACGCCAACGGCGAGTCCTGCGGCGGGTCGCTGCGCGCGTCGTTCGCGCACTCCTGCAACTCGGTCTTCGCGCCGCTCGGCGTGCGGCTCGGCGGCGAGCGCCTCGTGCAGACCGCCGAGCGCTTCGGCTTTAACACCGACCCGGGGATCCCCGGCGCCGCGACGAGCACGATCCCACCGGCGAGCGAGATCGGCGACAACCTCGCCGTCGGCTCGTCGGCGATCGGCCAGGGCCGCGTGCAGGCGACCGCCCTGCAGATGGCCTGGGTCGCGGCGACGATCGCCGGTCGCGGCAAGCGCCCGCGGTTGACGCTGCAGCGCGGCCTACCGCCGCGGCGCACGCAGGTCATCGAGCCGCGCATCGCGCGCGTCGTCGGGCGCCTGATGGAAGCCGTCGTGACCGAGGGCACCGGAACCGCGGCCCAGATAACCGGCGTCCGCGTCGCCGGCAAGACCGGCACGGCCGAGCTGAAGGACACGAGCACGCCCGACTGCGAGCCGCCGGACCCGCCGGACCCCGAAGCGACGCCCTGCCCGCCCGTCGAGCCCGACGACCCGACCGACACGGACGCCTGGTTCGCCGCCTACGCGCCCGCCGGCGAGCCGCGCGTCGCGGTCGGCGTGCTGCTCGTCGCATCCGGAGCCGGCGCCGAGACCGCGGCGCCCGCGGCAAAGCAGGCGCTGCTCGCGGGGCTGAAGGCGACGAGCTAGGCGCTGCTGGTGGGCGCGACGGGCGGTTGTCATGCGGACGCTCGTGAACAGCAGCACTGAGGAAAGGGTCGGCCGCTTGCGTCCGGGGGGGTGTGATGAGTTAGCCGCCTCTAGCACGGGTAACTCATCACACCCCGTCGCGATCTCGCTCGTTCGCACGCGGTGGCGCCCGCCGCGGCCGACGAGTCCCCATCCACGCCGAAGCGCCGCCGGACCCCTACACGTCGAGGTCGATGATGCCCGTCTGCCGGGGGTCGGTGGCCTCGATCTTGAGCTCGAGCGGGCGGTTGTCGAGCGCCTCGAGGGTGAGCTTGAACAGCAGCAGCGACCCCTGGATCGGGGTGTCGTAGGCGGCCGTGTCCGGCAGCGGCGCGCGCTCGCCGGGCGGGATCAGCTCGGTCGAGCGATACACCCACGCGTTCGAATCGTTGACCGCCACCGGCTTGAACGTGTCCTCCTGCGTATCGACGATCTCGATGTCGCCGGACGGTCGCCGCGGCACGTCGGCTTCGTTCTGGACCTGCACGAACACGCCGAACCAGACCTCGTCTGGCTTCAGCTTGCGCTCGGCGGCCGGAAGGCCGAGCAGGTATGAGCGGTCCTGGATGTCGTCCGGGTTGAGCTGGCGCGAGATCTGGACCTGGTACTTCAGCTCGCCGAGCTCGAGGTACAGACCCTCGCCCTCGATCTGCACGACGGGACCGTCCACGTTGGGGTGCTTGCCGCATGCGCCAAGGCCGCCGCTGACGAGCAGCGCGGCGAGCACGGCGACCGGTCGGCGCAGGCGAAGACGGGGGCGGAGCGGCGGGCGGGTCATCGAGGGTCGCGAAATCTACAGCCTGAAGCCGCTGGCGGGCTTGCGTGCCCCGCCGGCGACCGTCGTGCGCTCGCCGCGGCCCTCGCCCGCCTCGAGAATCGAGCGCAGCCGCTCGAGCGCGCGCTTGTGACAGCGCGTCGTCGCCGTCCGTACGCGCAGGAGCTTCTCCATCAACTCGTCGGACTTCAGCGCGGGCGTCGACTGCGTCTCGAACGTGACCTTCGTGCTGCCGGAGCCGGCGTCCTCGAGCGTCCAGGTCGAGCGCGTGAGGATGCGGTTGAAGCGCCCCGAGCGGCCGGTCGCGACGATCCGCGCGGGCGGCGTGACCTCGGCGAGCGTGATGTCGCCGTACGAGAAGCGGTCGAAGCGCGACTTCACGCGGAAGCGCGCGCCGGCGCCGCGGCCGTAGGAGTCCTCGCGCGTGAGATGCCAGTCGACCATGCAGTGGTCGCTGAACTCTGCGTGGTTGGCGACGTCGACGAGGTACTCGAAGACCTCCTCGCGCGGCTTGGCGATCGTCGTCGTCAGGGTGATCGGCTCCATCGAGCCGCCAATCTACCCCGGTGGGCGCTGGGCTGCCGCGACGCGTCGCACGCGGACGGCGTTGCCGTACTCGCTGTGGCGCACGCGCTCGCTCTGGACCGGCTCGCCGCGGCGCAGTGGGCGGCACAGCTCGCAGACCGTCGAGCCGGCGCCGTAGCGGTACAGCGTCTCGCCGACGAGCGGCGTGCGCCCGCAATCGGCGCACTGATCGCGGCCGCCCGTGAGCGTGCCGACGCTCTTGCGCAGCAGCACGCGCTCGAGATCCTGCTCGTCGATCGTCACCGCGGTGCGAGGCATGCGGTGTGATTCTTCGCGCTGCGCCGGCTTCCTGCCGATACCTGTTCTTGAGGATGCGTTTAGGTGTGCGCCGAACATGGGTAGACGCCCAGCGTCGAGCGATCGCGCGAAGCCTGCTGGCTTGACGCGATTGTTATCTTTCACACAAGCTCCGGGCGTGCAGAACCGCTGGCCCCACCACAGCGAAGGGAGTGTGTCGGTATGGAATCTCTTACGTCGGGAACACTTGCCGGTACCGGAACGTTTCGCTGTGAGGTCTGCGGGCACGTCGTAGAGATGACGACCGCCGACGTGCTCCCCGCCTGCCCCGGCTGCGATGGGGCGAGCTTCACGCGCGCGTCGCTCTTCGCCGGGACCCCGCGATTCCAGCGCGCCGAGCCCGACCCGCCGACCGACGGCGACGCGCTCGACGCCGCCCGTGACGCGATCGACGAGCCCGGCCGCTACCTCGTCTTCCACGACGCCGGCGAGGTCCGCACCGTCGCGATGCCCGGCGATTCGATGCGGATCGGACGTAGCCTGTCGGCTCATCTGCGCTTCGAGGACCCGACCGTCTCGCGCCGCCACGCGGTCCTGATCGTCGAGTCCGAAGGCGTCCGCGTGCTCGACGACCGCAGCCTCAACGGCGTCTTCATCAACGGCGAGCGCGTCGTCTCGCGCCTGCTCGAGGACGGCGACGAGATGGTCATCGGGCGCTACCGGCTGCGCTTCGCGGACCGCTCGGCGATGGCCGCAGGAGCTGCGGCCACCCCGCTCGTCGCCGAGTAGCATCAGACGCCCTTGGGCGTCACGATCGCAGTCCTCTCCCAGAAGGGAGGCACCGGCAAGACCACCATGGTGCGGACCCTGACGGACGTCTTCCGGCGCCTAGGACTCGAGGTGCTGGCAGTCGACCTCGATCCGCAGGGCAACCTGTCGGACTACTTCGATGTCGACCCCGAGGCGTCCCCGTCGATCGGCGACGTGCTCGCGGGCCGCGCCGAGGCGGCGCAGGCGGTCCACGGCGACGTGATCCCCGCGAACCTGTCGCTCGCCGAGAGCGAGCTGCTGCTGGCCGGGAAGATGGGCCGCGAGCTGACCCTCAAGCGCGCGCTGAAGCCACTCAGGGACCGCTATGACGTGATCGTGCTCGACTGCCCGCCGTCGCTCGGCCTGCTGACGGTCAACGCGCTCGTGGCGGCCGACCAGGCGCTGCTGACGACCGAGGGCCAGTACTTCGCGATGCAGGGTGTCGAGCAGGCGCTTGAGGTCATCGAGCTCGCGCGCGACGGGCTCAACCCGGAGCTGGGCTGGCTCGGGGTCGTCTTCGGAATCGCCGACATGCGCACGCGCCACAGCCGCGATGCCTTCGCCTCGCTGCAGGAACACGTCGGTCGCAAGCTCTTTCAGACGACGATCCGCCAGTCGATCGCCTACGCGGAGGCGGCCGAGCGCGCGATCTCGATCCTCGACCACCGGCCCGACCTCGGCGCCGACTATCTCGCCCTCAGCGATGAGGTGCTCGAGCGCCTGAAGATGCCGGATGCGCGAGCGCGGTTGCAGGCGCTCGCCGGGTCATAGCCCGTTGGCCGGCCGCGTCGCAGCCGCATTGCTCGTCGTCGCCGTGCTGGCCGGCGGCGTGCTGCTGCTGATGCGGGCGGGCGAGGAGGAGCCGGGACCCAGCGTGCGGTCGCCCGAGGAAGTCTCGCGGACGCCCAAGCAACGCCCTGCGCCGGAGCGCCGCTGGCCGCTCGGCGCGCGACTGCTGCGCCGCGTCCAGCTGCGCGAGAGCCCCGACGGCCGCGTCGTGCGCGCGCTCGGACGCCACACCGAGTACGGCTCCGATCAGGTGCTCGCCGTCGTCGGCCGCAAGCCCGGCTGGCTCGGCGTGCTGTCGCACTTCATGCCCAATTCGCGTGCCGGCTGGATCCCGGTCGACAGCGCCGAGCTGCGCTACGAGCCCTACACGCTCCGCGTCGACCTCTCCGCGCACGAGCTCGTCGTGCACCACGAGGACCGCATCGTGCGCCGCATCACGATCGCGATCGGGCGGCCGGGCCAGGAGACGCCGGTCGGGCGTTATGCGATCACCGACCTGCTGAAGGTCAGCAAGGGCGGCGGCCCGTACGGCTGCTGCGCGCTCGCGCTGACCGGTCGCCAGCCGAACATCCCGCAGGGCTGGACCGGCGGCGACCGGATCGCGATCCACGGGACGTCGAACGAGGCCTCGGTCGGCACGCCCGCGAGCGGCGGCTGCATGCGCGCGCGCGAAAACGACATGCGCTGGCTGATGGACCGCATGCCGATCGGCACGCAGGTGCGGATCCGCGCGTAGCGGCGTCACGGCAAGGGGGTCTGGCGAGTTTGGGGCTATATCCGCCCCTTAGCGCCACGATGCCGCGCACTCCCGCACCGGCGCCCCCCGCGCTACAGCGAGGCTCCGCCGCACCTTTCCTCATCGCCCGTTCCTCCCGCGGTCGAGGCATCGCGCACCCAGCCGGCGTGCGCGAGCACCGCGAGCCGCCGAGCTACAACTCGCGCACGTCGGCGCCCTGGGACTCGAACGGCGCGCGCAGCACGTCGGCCCAGCCGTCGGCCTCGCCGCGCAGGCGGTCGACGACGGCGCCCGTCGTGTCGGCCTGCGTCCAGAACAGCACCGTCGGGCCGGCGCCGGAGATCGTCGCGCCGATCGCGCCGAACTCGCGCGCGCGCTCGAGCAGCGCCATCGGGCGCGGGAACAGGTGGGCGCGATAGGGCTGGTGCAGCCGGTCGGCGAGGCCGCGGCCGATCAGGCTCAGGTCGCCGGTGCTGAGGCCGAGCGTCAGCAGCGCGGCGCGGCCGACGTTCGCGACGGCGTCGGCGATCGGGACCTGCTCCGGGAGCACCTTGCGCGCCACGGCCGTGCGCACCGGGACGCGCGGCACGACGAGGACGGACTCCAGTCCGGCCGGCGCCTCGAAGCGCGTGACCTCGCCGCCGACGACGATCACGAAGCCACCGAGCAGCGCCGCGGCGGCGTTGTCGGGATGACCCTCGAGCTCGGTGATGTGGCCGAGCACGTCCTCCTGCAGCTCGAACATGTGAACGGCCGCCAGCACGCCGGCGGTATACGCCGCGGCGCTCGAGCCGAGGCCGCCCGACAGCGGCACCGACGAGCGCACGCGGAACGTGAAGCCGTCCGGCGGATGCAGGCGCGCGAAACCGCGCACGCAGAGGTTGCGCCGGTCGCGCGCGATGTCGAGCTTCGTCTCGACGGCGAAGCGGCCGCTCTCGATCACCTCGAGCTCGACGTGCAGCGCGAGCGCCGCGGCGAACACGTCGAAGCCCGGCCCCAGGTTCGCCGACGACGCGGGAACGCGGACGAGCCGGCGGCGCTTGGTCACCCGAGCACGGCCTCCTCGACCGCCGGCAGGTTCGGCTCGCAGGGGATCACGCCGCCCGCCTGGTTGAGCGCGGTGTCGGGGTCCTTCAGCCCGTGGCCGGTCAGCACGCAGGCGACGCGCGCGGCGCCGTCGGCGCCGTAGCGCAGCAGGCCGGCGACCGACGCGGCGCTGGCCGGCTCGCAGAAGACGCCCTCGCGCGCGGCGAGCAGCCGGTAGGCGGCGAGGATCTCGGCGTCGGAGACCGCGCGCACGAGCCCGCGCGAGGCGGTCATCGCCTCCATCGCCTCCTCCCAGCGCGCCGGGTTGCCGATCCGGATCGCGCTCGCGATCGTCTCGGGGTGCTCGACGCGATGGCCGAGCACGAGCGGTGCGGCGCCCTCGGCCTGGAAGCCGAACAGGCGCGGCGCCGCGTCGAGCTCGACGAAGCCCTTCCAGTACGCGGTGATGTTGCCCGCGTTGCCGACCGGGATGCAGAGCGCGTCGAGCGCGTCGAGCTGCTCGACGATCTCGAACGACGCGGTCTTCTGGCCCTCGAGCCGATACTCGTTGACGGAGTTGACGAGCGCGATCGGGTGGCGATCGGTCAGCTCGCGGACGAGCGTCAGCGCCTCGTCGAAGTTGCCGCGCAGCGCGATCACGCGTGCCCCGTGCATCAGCGCCTGGGCGAGCTTGCCCTGCGCGATCTTGCCCTCCGGGACGATCACCGCGCAGGTCAGGCCGGCGCGTGCCGCGTAGGCGGCGGCGCTCGCGGCGGTGTTGCCGGTCGAGGCGCAGATGACCGCCTTCGCGCCGTCGCGCACGGCGGCGCTGACGGCGCACGTCATGCCGCGGTCCTTGAACGAGCCGGTCGGGTTGAGCCCCTCGAGCTTGAGCCAGACCTCGGCCTCGACGAGCTCGGAGATGTGCGGCGCGTGAACGAGCGGCGTCGTCCCCTCGCCGAGCGAGACGACCGGATCGTCGGGCGCGAACGGCAGGCGCTCGCGGTAGCGCTCCATCAGGCCCGGCATCTAGACGAACTCCTCGTCGATCACGCGGATCGCGCGCGGCGGCGAGCGCAGGAAGTCCAGGCCGGCGATCTGCTCGACGGCGGCGAAGAAGCGCGACTCGAGCACGGGGTGCACGACCATCACGAGGCGCGCCTTCTCGCCCAGCCCCTTCTGCACGACGGACTTGATCGAGGCGCCGTGCTCGCCGAGCAGCTGCGCCACCTGGGCGAGCACGCCGGGGCGATCGGCGACTTCCATGTGCAGGTAGAACGACGACTCGATGTCGTCGACGATCTCCAGCGCCTGCGTCGTCTCGGGCGTCGACGCGGGCGGAATCATCGCGCTGATCACATCGCCGAGCACGGCGCTCGCCGTCTGCGGCCCGCCGGCGCCGGGCCCCGACATCGTGATCTCCGTGATCGCCTCGGACTCGACCGTGACGGCGTTAAAGGGACCGTGCACGCTCGCCAGCGGATGCCCGGAGTAGAGGAACGCCGGGTGCACGCGGACCGCGAGCCTGCCGTCGATCCGCTCGGCGGTTCCGATCAGCTTCAGGCCCAGGCCGAGCTCGTGCGCGTACTCCATGTCGTCGGCCGTGATCAGCTCGATCCCCTCGTAGGTGACCTGATCGAGGTGAACCGGCGTGTCGAACGCCAGCCGCGCGATGATCGCCATCTTCGCGGCCGCGTCCTTGCCGTTGACGTCGTCGCTGGGGTCGGCCTCGGCGTATCCCAGGCGCTGCGCGTCGGCGAGCGCGTCGGCGTACGAGCAGCTGGTGCGCGCCATCTCGCTGAGGATGTAGTTCGTCGTGCCGTTGACGATCCCGTGCACGCGGTCGACGTGGGCGCCGGCGAGCGACTCCTGCAGCACGCGGATGACCGGGACGACGCCGGCGACGGAGGCCTCGAAGCGCAGCTGCACGCCGTGCTCACGAGCCGCTCCCCACAGCTCCTCCCCGTGCTGGCTGAGCAGCTGCTTGTTCGCGGTCACGACGTGCTTGCCGGCCCGCATCGCGCGCAGCACGTAGTCGCGCGCCGGGTCCAGGCCGCCGATCAGCTCGACGACGAGGTCGCAGCCCGCGAGGATCTCGTCGAAGTCGCCGCGCGAGCGGGTCAGCACGCCGCTGATCTGCGGGCGCAGCCCGGTGATCGCGGCGACGTGGTCGGCGCGCTGGGCGAGCAGCGTCTCGAACGCCGCGCCGACCGTGCCGTGGCCGAGCAGGCCGATCCGGTACGCCGCTCCGGCGTCAGTCGACATCGCGCGAGAAGAGGTCGTCATACGTCTCGCGCCGGACTACGACGCGGGCGTCGCCCTGCGACACGAAGATCACCGGCGGGCGCGGCACACCGTTGTAGTTGTTCGCCATCGCGTAGCCGTAGGCGCCGGTCGCGGGCGTGACGACGACGTCGCCGACGCGCGGGTCGTTGAGCTCCACGTCGCGCACGATCACGTCGCCGGACTCGCAGTGCTTGCCGGCCAGCCGGGAGGGCGTGCCGCCGCCGAAGCGATCGGCGACCTGCGCCTCATAGACCGAGCCGTAGAGCATCGGCCGCAGGTTGTCGGACATCCCACCGTCGACCGCGACCCAGGTCGAGACGTTGCGCTTGACGCTCTGCACGGTGTAGAGCGTCACGGTCGAGTTCGCGACGAGCGCCCGGCCGGGCTCGTCGAGGATCCGCTTGCCGCGCCCGAGCACGCGCTCGACGGTGTCGACCTTGGCCGCGACGTAGTCGCCGATCCGCGGCGGCTCCTGGTCCGCGGTGTACGCGACGCCGAGCCCGCCGCCGAGGTTGTAGGTTCCGAAGTCGCCGAGCGGGGCGATCGCCTCGATCGCACGGCGAAACGGGTCGAGCTCGAAGATCTGCGACCCGATGTGCATGTGCAGCCCGGCGAGCTCGAGCGCAGCGGAGTCCTGCGCGCGGGCGATCGCGGCCGGCGCGTCGGCCATCGAGAAGCCGAACTTCGAGTCGGCCTGGCCGGTCGAGATCTTGTCGTCCGTCTCGCCGCGCACGTCGGGCGTGACGCGCAGCAGGACCGGCTGGGCCGGGCCGTCGCCGACGACCGCTTCCAACCGCTCGATCTCGTCGGCGTTGTCGATCACGACGTGGCCGACGCCGGAATCCCGCGCGAAGCGCAGCTCGTCGACGGACTTCGCGTTGCCGTGCATGTAGATGCGCGCCGGATCGAAGCCGCCGCGCAGCGCCAGCGCGAGCTCGCCGCCGGACGCGACGTCACAAGAGATCCCCTCCTGGGCGAGCACGCGGTAGACCGCCGTGCAGGGAAACGCCTTCGACGCGAACAGCACGTCGAAGTTCTTCGTGCGCGCGCGGAAGGCCTCGATGAACGTCTGCGCGCGGGCGCGCAGATCGTCCTCGACGACGATGTATGCCGGCGTGCCGAACTCGCGCGCGAGCTCGACGGCGTCGCAGCCGCCGAGCTGCAGGCGACCGTCTTCGTCGACACGGCTGCCGATCGGATAGGACTGCGAGAGCTGAGTGCGGGTCGCGGCCATGCGGATCGCAGAGTATGCGAGTCCGCGCGCCGTCAGCGGGCGCGTCGCGACCCAGGCGTCCCGCTAGCCGCCGTCCCCGTCGAGGGGGTTCATCAGGAAGATCTCGACGGCAACGTCCGGCTGAGACAGGTTGTCGCTGAGAAACGCCTCGACCGTCCGACCGGTCAGCTGTTCGACGGCGGCGACGAGGTCGTCGCGCATCGTGTCCTGAAACGCGCGCCGCATCGCGAGCACCTCGGTCGCCTGCCCGCGTCCGGCGAGCGTGCGCTCGGCCTTCGTCAGGCTGTCGCGCAGCGTCACGACGATCGTGTCGGCGCCGATCGTCGTGCGGGCGCGCGTCGGGCCACGTCCGGTGTAGTCGTGCAGCAGACCGACGACGGCGTTGGAGATCGCGGCAGAGAGCGTTCCGGTCGGACGATGCTCGGGTGGAGCAGGTGCTTCGGGGCTGTCGGGCATGACGCCCATCCGTTCTCGACCCCAGATGACAGATCGCGCCGCGCAGGAAGAGGGGACGAGAAAGACCCGCGAGCCGAATGCGCTACCACCCAAGACTATCCCCACCCGGAAGCCCGGGGCTAGGCCGGCGTCGTCGCGGCGACGCTCGGCTGCACGGGCTCGCGCCGTAGCCCGCCGGAGCGCGCCGCACGCCGCAGCCAGATCAGCCCCGCGCCGATCATCACGAGGCTCAGCAGCTGCGCCTCGGTGAGCCCCGCGACGAGCGCATCGTTGCGGCGGACGAACTCCACGAGGAAGCGCTCGGCGCCGGCGCCGAGGAGGTAGAAGGCGAACACGAGCCCGGGACGCAGGACGTCGCGCGCGCGCCACAGCGCCCACGCGACGAGCAGCATCGACAGCGTCTCGTAGATCGGCGTCGGGTGGACGATGTCGGTCGTCGGCACGACGCCGTCCGGGTAGGCCATCCCCCACGGCAGGTCGGTCGGGCCCCCATAGTCGCCGTCGCCGGAGATCTGGCAGCCGATCCGGCCGATCGCGTAGCCGATCGCGAGCGCCGGCGAGCAGAGGTCGAGCAGCTCGAGGTTGAACATCCCGCGACGGCGCGCCCACAGCAGGACGCCCGCGGCGCCGCCGAGCGCGCCGCCGTACCAGACGAGCCCGGAGCCGCCGAAGACGCCGCCGATGACGTCGCCACGGACCTCTCCGAGGTTGCCGAGGATCCAGTACAGCCGCGCCCCGACGAGGCCGCCGATGAGCGCCGCGAAGACCATCTCGTAGGCCCAGTCCGGCGGCCGGCCGAGCTCCTTCAGTCGCCGCGCGACGACCGCGCCCGAGACGACGAAGGCCAGGCCGAAGCACATCCCGAACGTCTTCAGGGACAGGCCGAGGAGATCGATCTCGGGCTGCATGCGCCCGAGGTTAGGGGTTCGGCCGTTACAGGTAGCCCATCGGGTTGACCGGCTGGCCGCCGATGCGAACCTCGAAATGCAGGTGCGCGCCGAACGAATGACCGGTGTTCCCGACGGCGCCGATGACCTGCCCCTGGCTGACGTCGGCGCCGACGCTCGTGCCGAAGCTCGACTGGTGCGCGTAGCACGTCGACATCGTCGTCGTGTGCTGGACGCACGTGAAGTTGCCGTAGCCGCCGGAGGCGCCGACGCCCTGCATGAGCACGACGCGACCGGCGTCGGCGGCATGGATCGGCGTTCCCTCGCCGGCGGCGATGTCGATGCCGGCGTGCATGTGGCCCGGCCGCTGCTCGCCGAAGACACCGGTGATCGGACCGTTGACGGGCCAGATCATCGTGCCGTTGCCGCGCCGGATCGGCAGGTCGCCGGCGAACTGGCCCTGCAGCGCGCCGAGCTCGGCGGCGATCTTGCTCGACGCGGCCTGGAGGCTGTCGACATGCTCCTCGAGGTCCTTGCGATCGGAGCGCACGCTGTTCAGCGCGGCGGCCTTGCCGTTCTTCGTCCGCGTGTAGCCGACGCGCGTCCCGATCAGCTCCATCTTCACGCCGGCGATCTCGTCGCGACGCTGCTGGACGATCGACGTGACGAGCCGCTGACGGGCCTCGAGCTTCGCGAGGCGGCGCTCGCTGGAGGTCGATTCCTCCTTCGCGTCGCGCACGAGCGTGACGATCTTGCGGTCCTGGTCGGAGATGCGCTTGATGAACTCGCTGCGCTCGAGCAGGTCCGTGAAGCCGTCGGAGTTCAGCACGACGGTGACGATGTCGGGCGGCTCGGCCTTGTAGATCTCGACGAGCCGGACGCGCAGCATCGCGCGCGTCTCGTTCAGCCGGGCGCGCAGGCGCACGAGGCGCGCGCGCTCGCCGCGCAGCTCGGTGCGCAGGCTCTCGAGCTCCGAGCGCTTGGCATCGAGGTCGGTCTGGACGCGCTGCTGGCGCGTCTGCAGCGTCGTGATCTTGCCCTGCAGGCGGCGAATGCGGTTGTTATAGCCGGCGATCTGCGTCGACAGCACGCGCTCGGTGCCGCGCTTGCGCCCGATCTTCTCGCGCGCGTTGTTGATCTTCGACTGCAGGTCGTTGAGCTCCTGCTGCTTGGACTGGCCGGAGGACGGCAGCGGCACAAGTGCCCACAGCACGAGGGGCAGCGTCACCGCTGCCAAGAGAACGCGAACGCGCATGTGGTTGCCGAGTCTAGGTTCGGGCTTCACAGCCGACCAACCGTGGCGTTGGGTTATGGATCCTTGCGAGCGAGCTTGCGCTCGACGCGAGAGGCCCCCGACGATTCCCGTGATTGCAGGGAAATCCCGCGGCGGACCCTAGCAGCGTGGCGCGGCGGGCCGCCGAACGTCGGGCCCGCCGACCGTGTTTGGCAGAATGGATCCATGGCTGCCACGAAGACGACGTTCACGCGCGACCCCGGGCTTCAGAGCCGGATGATCCTGACGATGTTCCTGCTCGGCGCGCTGTACGTCGCGTTCGTCGGCGTGCTGTTCGCGGCCGGCGTCCAGGGCTTCATGATCCTGCTGATCGCCGGCGGGTTCGCGGCACTGCAGTTCTTCACCTCCGACAAGCTCGCGCTGCACGCGATGGGCGCGCGCGAGGTCACCCCGCAGGAGGCTCCCGAGCTGCACGCGATGATCGAGCGCCTCTGCATCCAGGCCGACCTGCCGAAGCCGAAGATCGCGGTCGCCCAGACGAATATGCCGAACGCGTTCGCGATCGGCAAGTCGCAGAAGAGCGCGACCGTCTGCGCGACGACGGGGATCATGAACCTGCTCTCGCCCGCCGAGCTCGAGGGCGTCATGGCGCACGAGCTCGCCCACGTGAAGAACCGCGACGTGTTGATCATGACGATCGCCTCGTTCTTCGCCTCGGTCGCCGCGATGATCCTGCAGTTCGGCTTCCTCTTCGGTGGCGGCGGCCACAGCGACGACGACGACGGCCCAGGCTTCCTCGTGATCCTGCTCGCGTCGCTCGTCGTGTACGTCCTCTCCTTCCTGCTGATGATGGCCTTGTCGCGCTATCGCGAGTTCACGGCCGACCGCGGTGCGGCGCT
Organism: uncultured Actinomycetes bacterium; assembly: GCA_963780585.1. Classification (GTDB taxonomy): domain Bacteria; phylum Actinomycetota; class Thermoleophilia; order Solirubrobacterales; family Solirubrobacteraceae; genus CADCVQ01. The sequence goes on along the minus strand of CAWADD010000009.1, from coordinate 926 downwards.
GACGACCGGCCGGCCGAGCGCGCTGGCGTCCGCGTTGCGCAAGATCTCGTCGGGGATGGACCGCCTGCCACAGCAGGATCTGCGCGTCGCCAGCGAGCTGAGCGCCTTCTACATCGCGTCGCCGAAGCAGAAGATCGCCGGCCTCTTCGCGACGCACCCGCCGATGGAGAAGCGGATCGAGCAGCTGATGCGCCTCGAGGCCGAGCTCCAGCGCGGCACGCTGGCAGCGGCGTAGCGCCCCGCCGCGCGGATGGGCTTCCTCGACTCGATCCTCGGAGGCAAGAAGAAGCTCAAGGGGCCGGCGCCGGACCGGCTGTTCGCGATGTCGACGGCGTACGTGACGCTGTCGACCGGGCACGGGATCACCTCCAAGGGCGTCGCCGCGATCGTCTTCCAGGCGCTCGCGACGAGCGACTTCGAGACGATCGTGAGCGAGATGGAGGAACTCCTGCAGGGGACCGGCGCGGACACCGGGACGACGATCCAGACGTCTGAGGATGCGCACGGCCATCCCGGATCGTCCTGCGCGACGACGACATCGAGGATCTCGTCGTGGGCATCAACGCGGTCAGCGACGGACTGATGGTCGGCGGCTATGGCGACCGCGTGCTGGCGGCGGTCTTCGCGTTCGAGGACTCCAAGGGCCGGCCCGTCTACTTCATCTACAACTACAAACGCGGCTTCTGGTATCCGTTCGTGCCGGCCGGGCAGCAGGCGCGCGACGGCGAGCGCGAGCTGCAGATCAAGGCGATCATCGACGGCGAGCTGCCGATCGAGCCCGAGCTCGAGCGTTGGTTTCCGCTGTGGGGGATCCCGATCTGAGCGGGCGTGGGGCGTTTCGGTCGCACAGCGATGGGAAAAGCTCCACACCACTAGTCATCGCCGGCGCGGGTGCGCTCGCGAAACTCGCGCACCTTGGCGCGGTT
>CAWADD010000008.1:0-34013 GCA_963780585.1 uncultured Actinomycetes bacterium | reverse complement strand
ACGGCGCGCCGCCGAAGACCCACTAGGATCTTCGGCTCGATACGCCCCTGTAGCTCAACTGGCAGAGCAGCGGACTCTTAATCCGAAGGTTCCAGGTTCGATTCCTGGCGGGGGCATCGGGTCCGGCGCCGGTTCCCCGTACGCTCTCGGTGTGCCCGGCCTGCTCGCGATCCTCGACGGCGTCGTGATGGACGTCGCCCAGGCGCAGATTCCCGTCACCGACGAGGGCCTGCTGCGCGGCGACGGCGTCTTCGAGGTGATTCGGCTCTACGGCGGGCGCCCGTTCGGCCTCGCGGAGCATCTCGCCCGCATGAAGCGCAGCGCCGAGCGCCTGCGCCTGCCGCTCGACGTCGACACCGTGCGCGCCGAGATCCGCGCGCTGCTCGAGGCCAGCGAGCCGGGCGACCAGATGCTGCGCGTGCTCGTCACCCGCGGCGGGCGGCGGATCGGGATCGTCGAAGAGATGCACGCGCTGCCCGCGACGATCGCGCTGCGGACGATCACGTACAGCCCGACGCGCGTGCTCGACGGCGTCAAGTCGCTCTCCTACGCCGCGAACATGCTCGCGACCCGCCTCGCGCGCGAGCAGGGCGCCGACGAGGCGCTGCTCGTGACGCCGCACGGGCGCGTGCTCGAAGGTCCCACGACGTCGCTGTACTACGTCCTCGACGGCGCGCTCTACACGCCGCCGCTCGAGGACCGGATCCTCGACTCGATCACCCGGCGCGCGCTGTTCGCCGTCACCGACGTGCGCGAGCGGATCACGACGCGTGACGAGCTGGCGACCGTCTCGGAGGCCTTCCTCGGGTCCTCTGCGCGCGAGGTGCATCCCGTCCACGCGATCGACGAAGTGGCGCTGGCGCGGGCGCCGGGCCCGGTCACGTCGCAGGCGGCGGCCGCCGTGCGCGAGCACATCGAGGCCGCGCTCTCGCGCGAGTGAAGGTCCTCACGGTCATCGGCAACCGGCCGCAGCTCGTCAAGGCCGCGGCCGTGTCGGGGATCCTGCGCACGACGCACGAGGAGCTGCTCGTGCACACCGGCCAGCACTACGACGACGAGCTGTCGGCGATCTTCGTGCGGGAGCTGGAGATGGCGCCGCCCGACATCGAGCTGCGGCTCGGCGGCGGCTCGAACGGCGAGCAGACGGCGCGCATGCTCGGCGCGCTCGATGCGCTGCTGCGCGACGAGGCGCCCGACGCCGTGCTCGTCTACGGCGATACGAACTCGACGCTCGCGGGCGCTCTGGCCGCCGCCCAGCAGCGCGTCCCGATCGCGCATGTCGAGGCCGGCATGCGCTCGTTCGACCGCGCGATGCCGGAGGAGCTCAACCGCGTCGTCACCGACCACATCAGCGACCTGTTGCTGGCGCCGTCGCAGGTCGCGGCGGACAACCTCGCGCGAGAGTCGGTCGCCGGCGCGGTGCGGGTCGTCGGCGACGTCATGGTCGATGTCGCACGGATCGTCGCGCCGCGCGTGCGCGACGACGACGGGCCGCTGCGCGCGGCGGGCGTCAGCGCCGGCGAGTACGTCCTCGCGACGGCGCACCGCGCGGGCACGGTCGACGACCCGGAGCGCCTGAGCCGGCTCGTCGAGCTGCTGCTCGGGATCGGCCTGCCCGTCGTGCTCCCGCTGCACCCGCGTACGCGCGCCCGGCTCGAAGCGGCCGGCCTGCTCGCTCGCGTCGAGGCCGGGATGACGGTCCTGCCTCCGCTCGGCTATCTCGCCTTCAGCGCGCTGCTGCTGCGCGCGCGCGCCGTCCTGACCGATTCCGGCGGCGTGCAGAAGGAGGCCTACCTCGCCGCCGTGCCCTGCATCACGCTGCGCGACACGACGGAGTGGGTCGAGACGGTCGCGGCGGGCTGGAACGTGCTCGTCGACCTCGACGCCGGCGCCGCGCTGGACGCGCTCGAGCGCGATCCACCGCCCGAGCGCCCCGAGCTCTACGGCGACGGGCACGCGGCGGAACGGGTCGTCGCGGCGATGGCTACGCTGCCAGCGCGATGAGCGACCCACCCGGACTCGTCATCAGCCCGACGGCGCAGGTCGGCAGCGGCGTGACGTTCGGCGCCCACGTCGTCGTCCACGACGACGTCGTGATCGGCGACAACGTCGTGATCGGCGACGGCGCCGTACTCGGCAAGGTGCCGATGCTTGGCAAGCGCTCGACCGCTCCGCGCGAGAAGCCCGCCGCGCTCGTGATCGAGGCCGACGCGATGATCGGCACGCAGGCGATCGTCTTCGCCGGCGCGCGGATCGGCGCCGGCACGATCATCGCCGACCAGGCCTTCGTTCGTGAGCGCACGACTATCGGCGCCGAGAGCGTCGTCGGGCGCGCGAGCGGGGTCGACAACGACGTGCGGATCGGCGACCGCGTGCGGATCCAGTCGCAGGCCTACGTGACGGCGTACAGCGTGATCGAGGACGACGTCTTCTTCGGACCCTGCGCAATGACGACGAACGACGACACGATGGCGCGCCATCCGCGCGGGATGCCGCTACACGGCGCGATCCTGCGGCGCGCCTGCCGGATCGGCGGCGGCGCCGTGCTCGTGCCCGGCGTCGAGATCGGCGAGGAGGCGTTCGTCGCCGCCGGCGCCGTCGTGACCGCCGACGTCCCGCCGCGCAAGGTCGTCATGGGCGTGCCGGCGCGGGTCGTGCGCGACGTGCCCGACGAGGATCTGCTCGAGCGCTGGGCCTGACGCGCTACGCCGCCACGGCGAGCGCCGGCGCGTCCTGCATCCAGATGACCTGCTCGCGCCCGGGGCCGACGCCGACGAGCACGATCGGCACCTTGATCTGCTCGGCGATGAAGTCCAGGTAGTCGCGCGCGGTCTGCGGGAGGTCGGCGGCCGTGCGGCAGTCGCCGAGGTCCTCGGTCCAGCCTTCGAGCTCGATGTACTCGCCCTTGGCGTGGTGCAGGACCGACTGGTGATACGGGAAGTCGGTGAACTTCGCGTCGTCGGGCCCGCAGTAGGCCGTGCAGACCTTGATCCTCTCGAAGCCCGACAGGACGTCGAGCTTCGTGATCGCAAGCGCGGTCAGGCCGTTGATGCGCGACGCGTAGCGCAGCGCGGGGATGTCGAGCCAGCCGGTGCGCCGCGCGCGGCCCGTCGTCGTGCCGAACTCGCCGCCGCGGCGGCGGATATCCTCGCCGATCTCGTCGTCGAGCTCGGTCGGGAACGGCCCTGAGCCGACGCGCGTGACGTACGCCTTGGCGATGCCCCATACCTCGTGGATGTCCTTCGGCCCGACGCCGGCGCCGACGCAGGCCGCGCCGGCGATCGGGTTCGACGACGTGACGAACGGATACGTGCCGTGGTCGATGTCCAGCAGCGCGCCCTGTGCGCCCTCGTAGATGACGATCCGGTCGGCGTCGAGCGCGTCCCAGACGATCCGCGCGGTGTCGGCGATGTGGCGCTCGAGGCGATGGCCGTACGTGAGGTAGGCCTCGGTCATCGACTGCAGATCCAGCGACGGGTCCTTCGCGTACGGCCGCAGGCTGAGCCGCTTGGGGTCGATCGCCGCGGTGATCTTCTTCTTGAGGATCTTCTCGTCGAGCAGATCCTGCATGCGGATGCCGAGGCGGGCCGCCTTGTCGGCGTAGGCCGGGCCGATGCCGCGTCGCGTCGTCCCGATCTGCAGCTTGCCGAGCTTCGTCTCGCCGGCGGTGTCGAGCAGCAGGTGGTAGGGCATGATCACGTGCGCGTTGGCGCTGATCCGCAGCCCGCTCGTGTCGATCTGGCGCGCCTTCAGCGCGTCGAGCTCGTCGGTCAGCACGCCGGGGTCGATGACGACGCCGTTGCCGATGATGCAGCGCTTGCCGGGATAGAGGATCCCGGACGGGATCAGGTGGAACTTGAAGACCTCGCCGTTGCGGATGATCGTGTGACCGGCGTTGTTGCCGCCCTGGAAGCGGACGATCGCGTCGGCGCGCTCGGCGACGAGGTCGACGACCTTCCCCTTGCCCTCGTCGCCCCATTGGGCGCCCACGATGCAGATTCCTGGCATATCGACGAGCAAGTCTAGGCGGGTCGGCCGCTAGGCCGATCGCACGTCTCGCTGCGCGGCGGGTTCCTGACGGCGAGCGTCAGCGCCCCACAGCGGCAGGATCTCGCACATCTCCTCCAGGCGCGAGACCGTGCGCTCGTTGATCTGCTCGGCGAGCTCGTCGCGCTCGAGGTTCGTCGTGATGACGATCGAGCGCTCGTCCTCGTAGCGCGCGTTGACGATCGCGTAGAGCTGCTCGAGCACCCACGGGCTCGTCTTCTCGGCGCCGACGTCGTCGATGTGCAGCAGGTCGACCGCCGTCAGCCGGTCGAGCAGGTCGACGTACGACAGCCCGCCGCCGTCGTCGAACGTCGACCGAATCCGCACGAGCAGGTCGGGCAGCGAGTAGATCGCGACGCTCCGCCCGGCCTCGAGCGCGTGGCGCGAGACGAGCATCGCCAGCGTCGTCTTGCCCGTCCCGACCGGCCCGTAGAACCACAGGCCACGGCCGGCGGCGAGGTTGTCGTCGATACGCGCGACGAAGCGGCGCACCTGTGTCGTGATCGGCCCCGCGATCTCCGTCACGGGCGGGCGATCGAACGACACGCCGCGGTACTTGCGCGGGATCACGCCGCTCAGCGCTCGTGCGCGCGCACGGCTGACGCGCTGCGCGCGGCAGCGGCAGTCGCTCGCCGTGTTCGTGCCGTCGTCGACGACGAACCCGCTTCCGTCGCAGAGGTCGAAGGGGCAGGCGTCGGCGTTCACGCGTAGCGATCCGGCGAGGTGTAGTTGAGGAACTTCGGATACTCCTTGGCGAACGTCAGCTGGACCTCGCCGATCGCGCCGTTGCGGTGCTTGGCGATGATGATGTCGGCGATGCCAGCCCGCTCGGTCTCCTTGTCGTAGTACTCCTCGCGGAAGATGAAGGCGACGAGGTCGGCGTCCTGCTCGATCGATCCGCTCTCGCGCAGGTCCGACAGCAGCGGCCGCTTGCTGTCGATCTGGGTGCCACGGGTCTCGACCGCGCGCGAGAGCTGCGACAGGGCGATCACCGGGACGTGCAGCTCGCGCGCGAGGATCTTCAGCCCGCGGCTCATCTCGCCGACCTGCTGCACGCGCGACTCGACCCGCCCGTCGGGTCGCATCAGCTGCAGGTAGTCGATGATGATCAGGCCGAGCGGCTGCTGCTGGTGCAGCCGGCGCGCCTTCGCCCTGATCTCGATGATGCCGACATCGGACGAGTCGTCGACGTAGAGCGGCGCCGCGGCCAGCCGCGCCGAGGCCTTGAGGATCTTCGGCCATTTCGAATCGGGGACGCGCCCCTTGCGCAGCTCGTCGCCCTTGATGCGGCCCTGCGACGCGACGAAGCGCTGCGCGAGCTCGGTCTCGGACATCTCCAGGGAGAACAGGGCGACCGGCCGGCCGTGATCGATCGCGGCGTTCTCGGCGATGTTCGTGACGAGCGCCGATTTCCCCATCGCCGGGCGCGCTGCGATGACGATCAGGTTTCCGGGCTGGAAGCCGCCGGTGATCTCGTCGAGGTCGCGGAAGCCGGACGGCGTGCCGGTCAGCGACGTGCCCTCGCGCGACAGCTTCTCCATCTTGCGAAGCTCGTCGTCGAGGATCTCGTCGATCGTGCGGAAGTCCTTCTGGCGGTCGTCGTGGGCGACTTCGAGCATCGCCCGCTCGGCCTGCTCGACGAGGTCGCGCGGGGCCGCGGCGTGGTTGAGGACGGAGGCCTGGATCTCGTACGTCGTGCTCAGCAGGCGGCGCATGAGCGCGTGCTCGCGCACGATCTGCGCATAGCGGCGGATCCCGCCGAGGCCTGGGACGCCGCCGGTCAGCTCGTCGATCGCGCCCTTGCCGCCGGCCTGCTCGAGCTTGCCGGTCGAGCGCAGCTGCTCGCTCACCGTCAGGACGTCGATCGGCTCGCTCTCGCGGTACAGCGCGAGCATCGACTCGTAGATCAGCCGGTGCCGGTCGCGGTAGAAGTCCTCGGCCTTGAGGCCCTCCTCGATGACGAGCCCGTACATCGAGCGATCCGAGAGCAGGATGCCGCCGAGCACGGACTGCTCGGCCTCGAGCGAGTGCGGCGGCGCGACGCCGGTCGCGATCGTCGCCGGCGGGCGCGGCGGGGTTTCGGGATGGGTGCTCACGGCAGTTGCAGGCTAGGCGGATGGTGCGCGCCCATCAGGGGCGCGTCCGCTCTTAGGGACGAATTTCTTGGCGGCGCCGCGAGGCGGGGTGGCAGCCAGGCGCGCTGCGAACAGATGTTCGCAGGGCGGGCGGACGTCGGGGCGGCGCTCGGTGTCCCGCGCGGGGCGTTGTCGGCAGGCTCGGGGCGCGAGCAGAACGGCACGATCGTGTCGAGTTTGGGGCGATATCCGCCCCCAAAGCGCCACGATGACTCGCCGCCGACCGGTCGCCCTGCCAATCCGCCCGACGCGATTCCCTGATCGATGCCGTTTCGGCGAGCGATCGGGCTCCACCGGACGCCTGCGCAGGGCGCCGCCCCGTGCGCCCCGAGCAACCGCCAGCGCAGCGTCACCCCGGCTCGTCCGGCCAGCGCCCGTGCTCGTCGTAGAACTCGCGCGCCGCGTCCTCCGCGTCGCGGTCGGCGTGGCCGTTCCAGCCCGCCCACGCGAGCAGGCCGATCCCGGCGACGCCGCCGATCACGCCGGCGACGCTCCAGATCGTGTCGGCGAGCGTCGCGAGCGGCAGCAGCGTTACGTGCGCTCGACGACCATCGTCTTGACCGAGGCCGTGACGCCCTCGGCGACCTCGACGACGACGACGTACGTGCCGACGTTCTTGATCGGCTCCTCGAGGTGGATCTTGCGGCGATCGACCTTGACGCCGCGGGCCTCCTCGATCGCGTCGGCGATGTCCTGATTGGTCACCGAGCCGAACAGGCGGCCGTCGTCGCCGGCCTGCTGGCTGATCGTCAGCACGGTGCGGCTGAGCACCTCGGCGTCCGCCGTGGCCTTAGCGACGAGTGCCTTCGTGGCGCGGTCCGTCGCCTCGGAGCGCCGGTGCGCTTCGTCGAGCGCGCCCTTCGTCGCCGGCTGGGCGAGCTTGCGGGGCATCAGGTAGTTGCGCAGGTAGCCTTTGGAGACGTCGACGACGGCTCCGCGCACGCCGAGGTGCTCGACGTCCTGCATGAGGATCGCGGACGGCATCGTGCGCCCTAGTCGCGACCGCGGCGTCCGCCGCGACCACCCTCGCGCTCGGTGTCGTCGCGCCCGCCCTCGTTGACGTACGGCAGCAGCGCGAGCTCACGGGCGCGCTTCACGGCGCGAGCGATCTGGCTCTGATGGCGGCGGCAGGCGCCGGTGATCCGCCGCGAGCGGATCTTGCCCTTCTCGGAGATGAACTTGCGCAGGACGGCCGTGTCCTTGTAGTCGACCTGCTCGACCTTGTCCTTGCAGTACGGGCACGGCTTGCGCCGGCCGGTGCCGGGGCCGCCTTTCTTGTCACGTCGACGCGTGGGCTTGCCACGGTTGCGCTGCTTTGCCACTGACGAAAGTCCTTAAGTCGCTTGCGGATGCGCGCACGGCGATGCGCGCGGGCCCGTCATTGTGACAAAGACGGCGCGGCGTCCGCTGGCTGCGCCTCGGACGGCCGCGCGCAGCATGCCGGCGCTCAGCTCGCGGGCTGCTCCAGCGTCGCGCGCAGCCGTGCGACGACGCGCAGTATCTCGTTGCGGTGTTTGGCGTCCTTCATCCAGGTCGGCAGCTTGGATCAGAGCGGCTTCGAGGTCGCGTCGGGCTTCGCCGCAACACGGCACGCTCGCCCTCGTGCACGGTCACGATCCGAGCTGCCGACCCAGTCACGCACGAGCGCGCAGGACATCGCGTCAGCCTCGCGCAGGCGCGCCGCAGCGCGCCTGCGCGCGCGCGTCACGTCATGTCTAGAACGGGATGTCGTCGTCGGCCGGCGCCCTGTTGCCGCCGGTCGGCACGGGCTGGAAGTCGTCGGTGTTCGCCGGGACGTCGGAGCGCGGCGTGAAGCCGTTGGACTGCCCGCCGCCGCCACCGTCGTCGCGGCCGCCGAGGAACTGCACCGAGTCGGCGACGATGTCGACCGCCTGGCGCTTGCCGCCGCCCTCGGTCTCCCACTCGCGCCACTCCAGACGCCCGTCGATCGCGACCGGACGGCCCTTGCCGAGGTAGCGCGCGCAGTTCTCGCCCTGGGCGCCCCAGACGGTCACATCGAAGTAGTTCGGCTTGTCCTCCCACTCGCCGCTCGCGCCCTTGCGGCGCGTGTTGCAGGCGACGCGCAGCTTGCAGACCGACGTGCCGCTGGGCAGGTTGCGCAGCTCGGGATCGGCGGTGAGATTGCCGGTGAGGACCACACGGTTGATATTTGTCGCGGCCATCTGCGGCCTCCTCCTTCGGGGACGAACGAACGTGCAATCCAGTCTAGGGCGGGCGTCGGAAGGCACCGGCGGGCACGCCGCTCTCTGCGGGCTTTTGTCGCAAGGCCGCGCGAAAGCGCGCGAACGAATCAGCTAGGCGACGGCGTCGGCGGGCTCCGCGACGGGCGCGGGAGCCTCGACTGCGACCGGCTCGCCGATCCCCGTCGGGCGCGGCTCGGGCCGGTTCGCGGGCGGCGCCGGGGTACCCGGCGCGAGCTTGATGATGCGAAAGCGCGTGACGCCATCGGCGATCTTCAGGGTGCGCTGCAGCGTCTCGAGCACCTCGCGCGTGGCGTGGAACTGCAGCAGGTGGTACTCGGCATCCGTCTTGTGGCGGATCTCGTACGCCATCTGGCGCACGCCCCAGTCCTGCGTGTTGACGATCTCGCCACCGGCGCCGATCGTCATCTCGACGCCTGTCAGAACGCGCTGGCGCTGGTCGTCGGGCGCTGCGCTGTCCAGCATGAGAACGAGGTCGTAGAGCGGATCGTGTGCGGCCATGCGGCGGCGGATGATAGCGAGCGCCGCACGATCCTCGTCGTCCTGGGGGGCGAGCCGGGCGCCCGCCGCGCCTAGTGAGGACATGGAGCCCGACGGAGGAGCGCCCCTCCTCGCCCGCGTGCGGTGGGGCAACCTCGCGCGCGCGGGCGCGCTGCTGGCGCTCCTCGCGCTCGTGCTCGCGTGGCCGAAGCTGCGAGCCCGCGAGCCCGCGTTGCCGCCCGCCGGCGCGGTGCCGGTCGTGCCGGTCACGCCGGCGCCCGACCCGCCCGCGCGCGACGCTCCGGTCCCGGCGGCCGCGTCGTCGGCGCGCCCGGCGGCCGAGCCGCCGGCGCGCCCGACCGCCCCACCGGACCTCGACCCCGAGCCGCCCATGCGCTCAGCCGCGCCACCGCGGGCGCCCGCCGGCCGGACCCGCGCGCCGAGCGCGGAGCGGGCACCCGCGCCCGCACGCGCGGCGCCGGCACCCGATCGGACCCCCGCGCCCGCACGCGCGGCGCCGGCACCAGCGCGGGCGAGTCCCGCTCGGCCGCCGTGCGCCCGCCGACCCGCGCCCAGCGGCCACGCGCCGCAGCCGCGCCTACCGCGACGACCGCGCGACCGCGGCTCCGGTCGCGCCGCCGAGTTCGACTTCGCGCTCGGCTGAGCCGCGCGCGCCCTGTGGTGCGCGATACCGCGACCGCCCGACGAACGGCAGCGATCAGAAGGGGCGGGCGCAGCCTGACCGCCGTTCGCGGCGCCGGCGCGACCGCCAACCACCCCAGCGACAGCCAGCCCTAGCCGGCGCTGGCGACCGATCCGGTCTTCGCCTTGATGTCGGCGAGCTGCTCGTCGATCCAGTCGCCGGGGTCGCGGGCGGTGACCGCCCGCTTGAGGCCGCGCGCACGGCGTTCGCGTTCGGCGTCGCTCATCGTCAGCGCGCGGTAGATCGAGTCCGCCGTCTCCTTGATGTCGAACGGGTTGACGCTGAGCGCCCATTCGCCGAGTTCCTCGTGCGCGCCCGTGTTCTCCGACAGGATCGAAACGCCGTTGCGTTCGTTGACGAGCGGGCCCTCCTTGGCGACGAGGTTCATCCCGTCGAACATCGCGTTGACGATCATCGCGTCGTAGTGCTTGTACGCCGCGACGGCCTCCTCGAGGTCGTCGCGCAGCTTGAGCTGGATCGGCATCCAGTCCGGCGTCCCATGGCGGTGGTTGACGATCGCGACGAGTGCCTCGATCCGCTCGAGGTACTCCTGATACTCCGGCACGTCCATCCGCGACGGCATCAGCTGCGCGATGAACGTCACGTTCTCGCGGAACTCGGGATGCTCCTCGAGGAACTGATCGAACGCGGTGAAGCCGCGCAGCACGTTCTTCGACAGGTCGGCGCGGTCGACGCGCAGGATGATGTGCTCGCGGCGGCGGCGCTCGATCTCGCGCTCGAACTGCTTCGTGCGGTCGCTCGCGGCGACCTTGCGCGTGGCCTCGTAGTCGATCGGCAGCGGGTAGGCGCGAACCCACACCTCGCGCCCCTCGAGACAGACGACGCCGCGCTCGAAGTCGACCTCGTAGTCCATCAGGTCGCGGCAGCACTGCAGGAAGTTCCAGCGATACGAGCGCGTGTGGAAGCCGACGATGTCGTTCGACAGGACGCCGTTGTAGATCTCGTCGCGGACGCGCTTGGGCAGCACACGCCAGGCGTCCGGCTGCGTCCATGGGATGTGGATGAAGTGGTGCAGGAAGACGTCCGGGCGGGCCGCGCGGACGACCGCCGGCAGCGTGTAGAGGTGGTAGTCGTGGACCATCACGACCGGCTCGTCCTCGTCCTCGATCTGCTCGATGACGGCCTGCGCGAGGTCGTCGTTGACGACCTTGTAGCCCAGCTCGAAGGCCTGGACCTCGTTCTCGCGGATGTCGGGAGCGTTGGAGAGATCCCACAGGTAGTGCTGGATGAACCACAGCATCGGGTTCGCGACGACGTTGTAGAAGCGGTCGTAGGCCTCCTGCTCGGAGACGACGAGGCGGACATGGAACTCGCCGGCCGGGGTGTCGACGACGAACGCGCGACCGCCGCGCTCGCGCGACTTGCGAACGTCGCCGTCGGTCATCGCCGACGCGATCCAGACCGCATCGCGGTGCGTCGCCAGGCCCGTCAGCGCAGTCACGAGCCCGCCGCCGCCGCGCGTGAACGAGCCGTCGACGTCGAACGTCACAGGACCGCGATTGGAGACGAGCACGAGCGGTGCGTGCGGTTGGGAGGAGCCCCTCGATCCTGCGGCCATCTGCTGCTCGATTCTAAATCGTCGGTCCGTTCGGTCCTCGCGCGGCGGAGGCCCTACGGACGCAGGTCGTTCCCACTTTCCTGCGGTCGCGAACTGAGCCGCACGCGAACATTGCGCGCCTTGCCCGATCGGTAGACGCGCAGCGTGATGACCTGGCCGGGCTTGAAGTCGAGCAGGGCGACGCCGAGCGACGCCTCGTCGACGAGCTGCTCGCCGTTGACGGCGGTGACGATGTCGCCGCCGACGCGGATGTCGCGCGCTTGGAAGCGCTCCATGTCGCGCCCGCCGCGCAGGCCCGCGTCGTCGGCCGGGCCACCCGACACGACGGCCTGGACCCAGGCGCCGGTCGTCACCGGAAGCTTGAAGCGCTGCGCGAGCTGCGGATAGATCCGTGCCGTCGAGACGCCGAGGTACGCGTAGTCAACCTTGCCGTTCTTGCGCAGCGCGGTGAGCGTGCGCCGCGCCGTGTCGGCCGGGACGGCGTAGCCGACGCCCTCGCCGCCGCCCGACGTCGTCTGGATCTGCGAGTTGATCCCGAGCACCTCGCCCTTGGCGTTGACGAGCGGGCCGCCCGAGTTGCCGCGGTTGATCGCCGCGTCGGTCTGGATCGCGCCGGCGACGTCGAAGCCGGTCAGCGACCTGATCGAGCGGTCCGTTGCCGACACGACGCCGACCGACAGCGACTGCGGCTCGCCGAACGGCGAGCCGATCGCCGCGACCGGCGAGCCGACGCGCAGGTCGCGCGCCGTGCCGAGCCGCAGCGGCCGCAATGTCAGGCCGCCCGGATCGATCCGCAGCAGCGCGATGTCGGCGTTCGGGTCGAAGCCGACGATCCGCGCGGGCACCTGGTTGCCGTCGGCGAACGCGACGTAGACCTCCCTCGCCTTGCGGATCGCGCTGCCCCTGCCGTCGGTCACGACATGGGCGTTCGTCGCGATCTCGCCGCGGCCGTTGAGGACGAAGCCCGAGCCGAGGCCCTGACCCGCGCCATCGCCGCCGAGCACGCTGACGACCGTGACGACGCCGGGCGCGTCGCGCTCGTAGATCCGCGCGGGGTCGAACGTGTCGTCGCCCGCGTCGCCGCGCACGACCTCGACGGTCGTCGTGCGCTCGACCGTCGTGACCTTGTCGCCGTCCGCGACGCTCGCGCCGGCGCTCGCCGCGCCGTCGTCGTCCGACTCCCCGCAGCCTGCGAAGGCCAGCGCCGCGCTGCTGGCGGCGAGCAGGATCGCCCGCCTCAAGCCGGTAGCTCAAAGGAGAACGTCGTGCGCCCGGGCGTCGCCTGGACGTCGAGCGAGCCCTCCATGCGCTCGGCGAGCTCGCGGGCGATCGCGAGCCCGAGGCCCGATCCCTGCTCGTCGTCGGACGTGAAGAACGGCTCGAAGACGCGCTCGGCGGCGGCGGCGCTGATCCCCGGTCCGTCATCGCTGACGGCGAGCCGGAGGGCGCCGTTGTCGCGCACGGCGGTGACGGCGACGCGCGTCCCCGACGGCGTGTGCGTGAGGGCGTTGTCGATCAGGATCCGCAGGATCTGCGCCACGCGCTCAGGATCGCAGACGGTCTCGATCTGCTCGCCGAGCGTCACCTCGAGCGGCGAGTCGTGCTTGTCGAGCGCGGGCGCGAACTCGGCCGTGACCGCCCGCGTCAGGACGCCGAGGTCGGTCGGCTCCAGCCGCAGCTCGAACGATCCCGCCTCCAGCCGCGAGAGGTCCAGCAGGTCGGTCGCGAGCTTGCCGAGCCGCTCGACCTGTTCGCGCACGGTCGCGACGAAGTGGCGTCGCGTCTCGTCGTCGAGCTCCTCGTCCTCCATCAGCTCGAGGAAGCCGCCGATCGAGAAGATCGGCGTGCGCAGCTCGTGCGACGCCGTCGCGATGAAGCGCCGGCGCGCGCTCTCGACCTGCGCGAGCTGGCGCTGCATGTCGTCGAGCGCGCGCGCGAGCTGCCCGAGCTCGTCGCTCTTGGCGGTCGGGAAGACCGTCGTGAAATCGCCGGCCGCGACCTGGCCGGCGCCGTGCTCGAGGCCGCGCACGCGGCGGACCATCGAGCGCGACACGACGAATCCGCCGGCCAGCGCGAGCAGCAGCCCGAGCGCTCCGGCGATCAGGATCTGGCGCCGGATCAGCGCGACGTTGTCCTGCACGTCGGCCATCGGCTCCGAGAACAGCGCGACGCGGCTGACGGTCCCCTCGTCGCGGATCGGCACCGCGACCTGCGCCTGCTCGCCCGTGCGCGACCGGCCGGAGCCGACCGTCGTACGACCGCTGCGCGCCGCGCGGTCGGCGACGCGCACGTCGAGGTCGGTGATGCGGTTGTCGGTATAGGAGTCCGAGAAGACCGCGAGCTGCAGGCCCTTGGTGCCGTCGCCGACCGACAGCAGCGTGACGCGCGCGTTCGTGCGGTCCGAGACCGACGAGACGATCGTGTCGATCGTGTTGTCGCTGCCGTTGTTGCGCACGACCGCGGTGATCTGCGGCGCGAACGCGCTCGCGGTCTCGGCGAGCGAGCGCAGCTTCTGGTCGCGCAGCGAGGACTCGAGCTGCGGCGTGACATAGAACAGCACGCCGAGCAGCGCGACGAGCGTGACCGCGAACGACAGGATCGTCAGCTGCGAGCGCAGCGAGCGCAGGCGCATCAGGGAACCCGGTCGGCCCCGCCCACGGCTCAGGCGCCGGCGTCGTCGCGGAAGCGGTAGCCGACGCCGCGCACGGTGAAGAGGTACTCGGGACGCTTGGCGTCGAGCTCGAGCTTCTCGCGCAGATGCCGGATGTGGACGTCAATCGTGCGCGGGTCGCGGTAGGCGGCGTCGCCCCAGATCCGCGTCAGCAGCATCTCGCGCGTGAAGACGCGGCCCGGGGCGGCGGCGAGCGTCGCGAGGATCTCGAACTCGACGAACGTCGTCTGCGCCGCCGTTCCGCGCACCGAGACGGCGCGCTTCGCGAAGTCGATCCGCAGGCCGGCGACGTCGAGCGGGCCGCCGCTGGCCGGCGCCGGCGCCTGCGGCTGCATCTCGGCTCGGCGCAGCGCCGCCTTCACGCGGCTGCGGAACTCGCGCATCGAGAACGGCTTGGTGATGTAGTCGTCCGCGCCGAGCTCGAGGCCGACGACCTTGTCGACCTCCTCGGCGCGCGCGGTCAGCATGATGATCGGCACCGTGCTGCGGGCGCGGATGCGGCGGCAGACCTCGAGACCGTCGAGCTTGGGCAGCATCAGGTCGAGCACGACGAGGTCGTAGGTGCCCTCGACGAAGCGGGCCAGCGCGGCCTGGCCGTCTGTCGCCTGGACCACCTCGTAGCCATCTTTGCGTAATGGATATGAGAGCAGCGTCTGGATCGCGTGCTCGTCATCGACGAGGAGGATGCGAGGAGCACGATCCACCATCCCCAATAGTGTGACAACGCAGATGATCGACCCGCGTATCTACCGGGCCGCCCTGATTCCGGTCCTGTTCGCGTTCGTGCTGCTGGCGTTCTCGTTGGAGAACCGTCCGCAGCCGATGCGGACCTCGCTGACGCCCGATGCGTTCCAGGGTCAGCGCGCCTTCGAGCGGGCGTTCGGTGGCGGCGCGGTCGCCGGATTGTCGCAGCGCTTCCCCGATCGCCGGCCCGGATCGGACGGCGATCAGCGCCTTGCGGCGACGATCTCCTCGGAGATGCGCGACGCCGGCTTTCGCGTGCGCACGGTTGCGCGCGAAGGCGACACGATCGACGGACACCGCTCGCTGCGCACCGTCATCGCGCAGCGTCCGGGGACGATCGACGAGCGCATCGTCGTCGTCGCGCATCGCGATGCGGCGGGCGAGCGCGCCGAGGCGGAGCTGTCGGGCACCGCCGCGCTGCTCGAGCTCGCCCGCATCTTCGGCGCGCCGCGCCAGACGCGCCGCACGCTGACGCTCGTCTCGACGAGCGGCGGCAGCGGCGGCGCGGCGGGCGCCGCCGACCTCGCGCGCGAGCTGAGCGGCCCGATCGGCGGCGTGCTCGTGCTCGGCGACCTCGCGTCGCGCAACGTCAGCGCGCCGCTCGTGACCGGCTGGTCGAACGCGCTCGGCGCGACCCCGCAGCGCCTGCGCGCGACGGTCCAGGAGGCCGTGCGGGTCGAAACCGGCTCCGGCCTGGGCGCGCCGCGGGCGCTGAGCCAGTTCGCGCGCTTCGCGATGCCGGCGACGTTCGGCGAGCAGGGCGCGCTGCTGGCCGGTGGGCTGCCGGCGGTCCTGCTGTCGATCGGCGGCGACCGTCCGCCGCCGGCCGACGCGCCGATCTCGCGCCAGCGCCTGGAGACGTTCGGGCGCGCCGCACTGCGCGTCGTGACCGTGCTCGACGCCGCGCCTGCGGCGCGCCCGATCAGCGCCGAGTCGTCGAGCCGCGACCTCCTGACGAGCCGCAAGATCCTGCCGATCTGGGCGGTCCGCCTGTTCATCGGCATCTTGCTGCTGACCGTGCTCGTGACGGCCGTCGACGCGTTCGCCGCGCTGCTGCGCAAGCGCGAGTCGATCGTCGTCTGGCTGCGCTGGACGGTCGCCAACACGCTGCCGTTTTTGTTCGTCGCGCTGTTCGCGATCGCGCTCGCCGCGGTCGGTCTGCTGGGCGCCGTCCCGGGCGCGCCGGTCGCGCCGCAGGCGCTGCCGGCGAGGATTCCGGCGCTGCTCGCCGTCCTGCTGGTGTTCGCGCTCGGCTGGACATGGCTGCGCCCGGCCGCGCTGCGCCTCCTGCGCGCCGACACCGTCGATCTCACCGCCTCGGGCGCCGGGATCGTGCTCGTGCTCGTCGCGACCGCCGTCGCGGGCGTGATCTGGCTCACGAACCCGTTTGCCGCCGCGCTGCTGATCCCGGCCCTGCACATCTGGCTCTTTGCGCTCGCGCCCGAGCTGCGGATGCCGCGGTCCGGGCGCATCGCCCTGACCGCGCTCGGCTTCGTCCCCGTCCTGGTCGTGGTGATCGCGCTCGCTCGCTCGCTCGGGCTGGGCGTCGTCGACGCCGGCTGGGAGCTGCTGCTGCTGACGGCCGGCGGGCACATCTCGCTCGCCAGCGTGCTGCTGTGGAGCCTTGTCGCGAGCTGCGGCGTCGGCGCGCTGCTGATCGCCGCCGCCCGCCGCGCGCCCGTCAGCGAGGACGAGATCCCGATCACCGTGCGCGGGCCGAAAAGCTACGCCGGGCCGGGGTCGCTGGGCGGAACAGAGTCGGCGCTGCGACGATGACGGCGATGCGCCGGGCAATGCGGACCCTCTCGACCGTGCTGATCGTCTCCGGCGCGCTGATGCTCGCCGACGCCGGGCTGACGCTGCTGTGGCAGGAGCCCGCGTCGGCGATCTACGCGAAGATCGTGCAGGGGCAGCTGGGCGACGACCTGCAGAAGCTCGAGCAGGCCAAGCCGAGCGAGCTCGACCTCGCCGCGCTGGCGAAGCTCGCGACCGAGCAGCGGCGGATGGCGTTCCTGGCCCGCAAGCTGCGCGCCGATCTCGAGCGCGGCGCCGCCGCCGGCCGCATCAAGATCGAGCGGATCGACGCGGACTACATCCTCGTCAACGGGACCGACACGGCCTCGCTGCGCAAGGGCCCCGCGATCTACGACGACGTCCCGTTCCCGGGTGCCCCGGGCACGACCGCGATCGCGGGACATCGGACGACGTACGGGGCGCCGTTTCGCAAGATCGACAAGCTGCGGCGCGGCGACGAGGTCGTCGTCGAGATGCCCTACGGACGCTTCACGTACGACGTCGAGATGACGCGCATCGTGCCGCCGACGCAGCTGTCGGTGATCCGTCGCGTCGGCTACGACCGGCTCGTGCTGTCGGCCTGCCACCCGCTCTACAGCGCGGCGAAGCGGATCATCGTGTTCGCCCGTCTCGTCGCCGCGCAGGCGCGCGGCGCGGCGCGGATCTGACAACGGTCGCGGACGCGGCGCGCGGCGCGCTCAAGCGCCCGCGCGCGCCGCTCGATACTGCGCCCGGATGCGATTGCAAGAGCTCAAGCTGCGCGTGCAGCGCGCGGACTACGTGGTCGATCCCGCCCTCGTCGCGCTCGCGTTCATGCGCCGGACGCTCACTCACAGGCGGTGCTGGAAGCCGCGCGCCGTCTGCTCGACGCCCGCCGCCAGCAGCCTGACGCCCGGGGGCCCGTCGCAGACGGCTCCGAGCCAGGTCAACGGCGCGGCCGACTCGGCGGCGGCTCGGTCGGCGGCCGCCACGCAGACGAGCAACTCGTAGTCCTCGCCCGCGGCCGCGCCGAGCTCCCACGCCGGCCTGCCGAGCTGCCGCGCGACGTCGGCGACGCCGTCGGCGAGCGGCAGCGCGTCGAGGTCGAGCTGGAGCGTCACGCCGCTCGCGCGCGCGACGTGCTCGGCGTCGGACGCGAGCCCGTCGGAGAGGTCGATCATCGCGTGCGCCCCGGCCCGCGCGAGCGCGCGGCCCGCGGCCAGGCGCGGCTCGGGACGGCGGTGGCGGTCGGCGAGCGCGTCGGGCCCGCTCGCTCGGCCCTCGAGGATCGCAAGCCCCGCGCCGGAGGCGCCGAGCGTGCCCGTCACGCCGACGAGATCGCCCGGCTGTGCGCCGGCGCGTCGCACGATCTCGTCCGCCTCGTCGGCCCAGCCGACGACCGTCACGGCAAGCAGCAGCGCCGGTGCGGCGGTGACGTCGCCGCCGATCAGGGCGGCGCCGCAGCGCTCGGCGAGCGCGCTCATCCCGTCGGCGAGCGCGAGCACGTCGGCGCGCGGAAAGCCCGCCGGCAGGCCGAGCACGACATACGCCTCGCCGGCGTCGACGCCCATCGCCGCGAGGTCCGAGAGCGCGCCCGCGAGCGCGCGGTGCCCCACGTCGGCTGCGCTCGCCGTCGTGCCGAGACGGAAGTGGACGCCGTCGACCATCGCGTCCGTCGAGGTGATCGACAGTGCTCGGGCGCGCACGACCGCGGCGTCATCACCGCTGCCGACGAGAACGCGCTCGGGCGGTGGCGCGAAGCGCTCCCGCACGGCCGCGATGAGATCCTGCTCGTCCGTCAGCGGTGGCGGTAGACGATGCGCGCGCGGTCGAGGTCGTATGGCGACAGCTCGACGCGCACCCGGTCGCCGGGGAGGATGCGGATCCGGAAGCGCCGCATCTTGCCCGCGACGTGCCCGAGCACGACGTGGTCGTTGTCGAGCTTCACGCGGAACATCGCGTTCGGCAGCGCCTCGACGACCTCGCCCTCGAACTCGACTTTTTCCTCTTTGGCCATACTGCGCCGCTACGGTAGCGCACTGCGGCGCCGCCGCTGAGCCGCCGCTCGCGCTACGGCACTTCCGTTCCGCCGGTGTTCGGCGTCGCCTGCGGCTCGGTGATCGGGGGCTCGGGGTCGACCGGCGGCGGCGGCGGGTTCGTGTCCTCGGGGTTGGGGACGTACGTATCGGGGTTGAACGTGTTGCCGCCCGTCTGCGGCGTTCCGGTGCCGGGCTTCAGCGTGCCCTCGCGGGCCTTCGCCTTCGCCAGCGCCTCGTCGAGCCTCCGCTGGGCCGCCTTGAGCTCCTCCTCGGTGGGGACCGGGAGCGTCGCCTTCTGGCTGTTCTTGCCCTTGAACACCTTCGACTTGAACTTCTCCTTGGGCGCCTTGAACTTCCCGCAGTAGCCGCGCGCGGCAACCTTCATGTACTGGCCCCAGATCTGCGCGGGGTACGTGCCGCCGTCGACGTTGGCGCCGTGGAAGATCCGCCCCATCGAGATGCTCCCCTTCGGGAAGCCGACCCAGGTCGAGGTCGCCAGGCGCGGCGAGAAGCCGACGAACCAGGCGTCGGTGTTGTCGTCGGTCGTGCCCGTCTTGCCACCGACCGGGCAGCCGGTCTTCGCCCGCCCGCCTGTCCCCGGCTGGCTGATGTTCAGCGCCAGGATCTTGACGACCTCGTACATCGCCGCCGCGTCGAACGCCTTCACGCGGATCGGCTCCGAGAGGTCGTCGACGTTGCCGTTCGGGAAGCGCACCTCGGTGATCGCCTTGGGCGTGTTGCGCCAGCCGCCGTCGACGATCGTCGCGTAGGCGTTGGCCATCTCCAGCGGCGAGCAGCAGTTGCGCAGCCCGCCGAGCGTCTCGGACGGAAGGCCCTGCAGCGTCGAGGTGATGCCGAGGTCCTTGGCCGCCTGGGCGACCTTCTTCGGCCCGAGATCGAGCGCGAGCCGGATGTAGACGCCGTTGTCCGACGACAGCGTCCCGGCGATGAGGTTCTTCGAGCCGCCCGAGCAGCGGCCGCCGTAGCAGTTGATCAGCACGTTGTCGAACTGCGGCCCGAGCCGCAGCGCAGCCGACTGGAAGCGCGTCGTCGCCGGGTTGATGCCCTCCTTGACGGCGGCAACGAGGGCCATGACCTTGAACGCCGAGCCGGGCCGGCGCTTGCCCTGAGCGGCGAGGTTGAACTGCGAGTTCTCGTACTTCGCCGACGACGCCATCGCGCGGATGTAGCCATTGCTCGGGTCGATGCTGACGATCGCCGACGACGGCGCGCCGTCGAAGTTCAGGTTCTTCGCGATCGCCTTGCGCGCCTTCTCCTGCAGGTCGAGGTCGATCGTCGTGCGGATCCGCAGCCCGCCGCTGCGCACGGCCTTCGGGCCGTAGCTCTTGATCAGCTCGTCGGTGACATAGTCGAAGAAGAAGCTCTCGCGCTTCTGCTGGAAGTACGCGTTGCGCTGCAGGTTCAGCGGCTCGGCCTGCGCCTTCGCCGCCTCCTCATCGCTGACGTAGCCGAGGTCGGCCATCTTGCCGAGCACCTCGTTGCGCCGCGCCGTCGCCGAGGTCGGCGAGCGGAACGGGTTGTACTGGCTCGGCGCCTGCGGCAAGCCCGCGAGCAGCGCGGACTCCGCGAGCGTGAGCTCCGAAGCCGGCTTGTTGAAGTACGAGCGCGCCGCCGCCTGGATGCCGATCGCCTGCTTGCCGCCGTTCGTCCCGTAGGGAACCGAGTTGAGGTACTTCGTCAGGATCCACGCCTTGCCGGTCTTGCCGGGGTGGACGTTCTCGAGCTCCTCGGCGAGCTTGGCCTCGCGGATCTTGCGCTTCAGCGACTTCTCGCGATCGTCGGTGTAGAGCGTGCGGACGAGCTGCATCGACAGCGTCGATCCGCCCTGGATCGCCTTGCCCGAGTTGAGGTTCTTCAACGCGGCGCGAACGATGCCCTCGAAGTCGACGCCCCGGTGCTGGTAGAAGCGCTGGTCCTCGATCGCCACGGTCGCGTCGCGCACGTCCTGCGGCATCTGGCTGGAGGCGATCGGGATTCGCAGGACGTCGTTGGAGATCTTGCCGAGCTCGGTCTTGCCGTCCGATGCGTAGACGGTCGAGATCCGCCCGGGATCCTGCGGCGTCAGCGAGTCGAGGTCGGGCGCGGAGTTGGCGACGCCGACGACGTAGCCGACCGCGCTCAGCGCCGCGACGACCGATGCGGTCACCAGGACGGCGACCGTGATGATGATGACGCGCGCGGCTCCGCCTCGGCGGCGGCGTCGACGCTGGCGTTCGCGGCGAGCGGACATTCGGTCGGAGGTCGCGCGCGGCCGGGAGCCAGCAAACGCGCGACCGGTCATTCTAGGGAACAGACATCTTCGGCCCTGCTCCTGGCCGCTCCTGCAACTGCATGGCGCTTGCCAAGATGAGCCCGTGCTGTCGCGCGCCGTCCCCGCCCGCGCTCGCGTCGAGATCGACGCCGCGCTCGCCGACGCGTGGCGCGCGCTGTGGATCTCGCGGCTGCTCGTCTGGGCGGCGGCGATCGCCGCCGTCGGGCTGTTCGGTCTGTCGGACCGCGCGGAGGACTTCGACCCGACCGGGCTGACGACGCCGTTCGGCGGGACCGGCGACGCGCTCGCCGCACCGCTCGGGCGCTGGGACTCGGTCTGGTTTCTGACGATCGCCGACGGCGGCTACGGCGACGGCGCGCGCGAGGCGTTCTTCCCGCTCTATCCGCTGCTCGTGAAGCTCGCCGGCGTCCCGCTGCAGTCGGCGCTCGTCGGCGGCGCGCTGGCCTCGACGGCGCTGCTCGGCGTCGCGCTCGTCGTCCTGCACCGGCTCGTCGCGCTCGACCACGACCCCGCCGTCGCGCGCAACGCCGTCCTCGTCACGGCGCTGTTTCCGATGTCGTTCTTCTTCTCCGCGGTCTACAGCGAGTCGCTCTTCCTCGCGCTGTCAGTCGGCGCCGTCTATGCGGCGCGGCGCGAGCGCTGGGCATGGGCCGGCGCGCTCGGCGCGCTCGCGGCGACGACGCGCAGCGCCGGCGTGCTGCTGCTCGTGCCACTCGTGATGATCTACCTGTGGGACGTTGCGCGGCCCAGCCTGCGCACGCGGCGGCCGCTGCGCACCGACGTCCTGTGGCTTGCGCTCGTGCCGCTCGGCCTGGCGGCCTACTGCGGCTTCCTCGCGCTCGGCGGTCACGACGCGCTCGCCCCGTTTCACGCCCAGGAGGTCTGGTTTCGCTCCTTCGCCGGTCCGTTCGTCGGCGCCTGGGACGGCCTCGTCGCGGCCGTGCAGGGCGCGCGCCAGCTGCTGTCCGGCGCCCGCGAACCGGTCTTCTTCAGCGCCGCCGGCGGCGATCCGTTCGTCGTCGCGCGGCACAACATCGAGCTTTTGGCGTGGCTCGGCCTGAGCCTCGTCGCGGTCGCCGGCGTGCTGCGTCGGCTGCCGGCGGCGTACGGTGCCTACGTCGTCGCCGCGCTCGCGCTGCCGCTGTCCTATCCGGTCGGGCCGCAGCCGCTGATGTCGCTGCCGCGCTTCGTGGCGGTGCTCTTCCCGCTCGCGATCTGGCTCGCGGTCTGGATGACCGGCCGAGCGCTGCGCGAACGGCTCGTGATCGCGGGGTTCGCGGTCGCGCTCGCCGTCTACACGGGCATCTTCGCGACGTGGCATTGGGTCGCGTAGTCACGCTCGACGCGCTCGGGACGCTCGTCGAGCTCGAGCCCCCGACGCCGCGCCTCGTCGACGAGCTGCGCGCGCGCGGAGTCGTCGTCACGCCCGCGCAGGCCGGCGCCGCGCTGCGCGAGGAGATCGCGTACTACCGAAGGCAGCACGACCTCGGCGTCGACGCGGCCTCGCTCGACCTGCTGCGCGCGCGCTGCGCCGAGGTGCTGCGGGTTGGGCTCGAGCGCGCGGGCGCCGACGTCGGGGCGCTCGCAGCGGGCGCGCTGCGCGATGCGCTGCTCGCGTCGCTGCGCTTCCTCCCGTTCGACGAGGTGCCGGCGGCGCTCGCCGAGCTGCGCGCCGCGGGGCACCGGCTCGTCGTCGTCTCGAACTGGGACGTGTCGCTGCACGAGATGCTGCGCAGCACCGGCCTCGACGCGCTCGTCGACGGCGCGCTCAGCTCGGCCGAGGCCGGCGCGCGCAAGCCGTCGGCGGACATCTTCCGGCGCGCGCTCGATCTCGGCGGTGAGCACGACGGCGGACGCTCCGCGCTGCACGCCGGGGACTCGCTCGAGCTCGATGTCGCCGGCGCGCGCGCAGCGGGTCTGGACGCCGTGCTCGTCGCCCGCGACGGCGTGCCGCAGGGGGTCCCCAGCGACGTGCCGGTGCTCACGTCGCTGTCCGGGCTCGCTGCGATCGCGGGCTGATCGGAGCCTCGGCGGCGGCTAGCTCTCCGGCGTGATCGCCTTCGCGGTGGTGGACAGGCCGCTCACGTTGCCCGCCGCGTCGCGCGCGACGACGCGGTAGTTGTTGGCGCTGTCCGGCACGGCGTTCGTGTCGGTGAAGGTCAGCGACGGCGCGTCCACCGTCTTGAACTCGCTGCCGTTGCGTCGCAGGACGTAGTCCTTCACCCCGACGTTGTCCGTGCTCGCCTCCCACGTCAGCCTGACCTGCGTGCTGCTGAGGGGCACGGCCTTGAGGTTCTTCGGCACCGTCGGCGCCGTCATGTCCCCGCCGGGTGGCGGTGGCGGCGGTGGCGCAGGTGGCGGTGGCGGCGGTGGCGCAGGTGGCGGTGGCGGTGGCGGTGGTGGCGGCGGCGCAGGCGGCGGTGGCGGCGGCGGTGTGGCGCCGCCGGGCCGCGTCAGCTCGAACGTGTACGTGCCGGTGCCGCTGCGTTGCAGCACGCGCCAGCGGTAGCTGCCGGCGGTTCCCGTGTACGTGACGCTCTCGGTCGCCGTCGATCCGGTCGAGCTCGCGACGGTCGTCCACGAGCCGTTGATGAGCTTCTTGAGGTGGAGGTCGAAGTCGGCGGTCTCCGGTCCGCGCAGGCAGGCGAAGTGCGTGCCGCTCTGCGCGTCGTAGCTGCCGCTGCTCCCCGGCAGCGAGTGGCCGTCACCGGACGCCAGCGTGCCCGTGTACGTCTCTGCCAGACCACATGAGCCCGGTGGTGGCGGCGGTGGTGGCGGTGGCGGTGGTGGCGGCGGTGGTGGCGGCGGCGGCGGCGGTGGTGGCGGTGGCGGGGCCGCGCCAAAGAGCGTGTACAGGAGCTTGTTCGGCGTCCCGCTCTTGGCGTCGGAGACCTTGTTGGGGGTCGTCGCGCTGAGGATCGCCGAGGAGACGCTGGCGGGCGACGCCGACGTCGCGCCCTGCAGGTGCAGCGCCGCGGTGCCGGCGACGTGCGGCGTTGCCATCGAGGTGCCGCTGATCGTGTTCGTGGCGCTGTCGGAGCTGCTCCACGACGAGGTGATGCTCGAGCCCGGCGCGAACAGATCGACGCAGCTGCCGTAGTTCGAGAACGAGGAGCGCGCGTCGCTGCTCGTCGTCGATGCGACGGTCAGCGCGGCGGCCGCGCGGGCTGGGGACGAGTTGCAGGCGTTCGTGTTCGAGTTGCCGGCCGCGACGGCGTACGTGACGCCGTCGGCGATCGAGTTGTTGACCGCCTGATCCATCGCCGACGACGCGCCGCCGCCGAGGCTCATGTTCGCGACCGCCGGCGCTCCGGCAGCGTGGTTGCCGGTGACCCAGTCGATTCCGGCGATCACGCCGGAGGTCGCGCCGCTGCCGTTGCAGTCGAGCACGCGGACGGCCTTGAGCGAGACGCCCTTGGCGACGCCGTACGTCGAACCGCCGACGGTGCCCGCGACGTGCGTGCCGTGGCCGTTGCAGTCATCGGCGCTGCCGCCGTCGATCGCATCGAAGCCCGAGCTGGCGCGGCCGCCGAACTGCTGGTGGCTCGTGCGAATCCCGGTGTCGATGATGTACGCCGTGACGCCGGCGCCGGTCGGCGTGTACGTGTACGTGCCGTTGAGCGGCAGGCTCGTCTGGTCGATGCGGTCAAGGCCCCAGGTCGCGTTGCTCTGCGTCGCGTCGAGCGACACGATCGTGTCGCGCTCGACATAGGCGACGTCGGGGTCATTGCGAACCTCCGTCAGGGCGGCGTCGGAGAGCGTTGCCGTGAAGCCCGTGAGAACGCGCCGGTACTGGCGCGCGACGCGACCGCCGCGGCCCCGCGCCTTGCGCTCGACGCGCTCGACGGCGTCCGTACCCGTCGCCGACTTCATGACGACGATGTAGCGGCCCTCGATCGCTCCCAGCGGGTTCGCGCCGCGCAGCGGAGCGGGCCCAGACTGCGCCGACGACGCGGCCGGGAGGCAGGCGAACACGGCCGCGATTGCGACGGCGACGACGAAGCTTGGGCGTCTGTCCCGGTACGACATCCAGATGGTCCTCTGACTCGATGTGCTGCCGCGAAGCCTAGACGGGAACACACCGACGATTCGACGTTTGGCGTACGAACTGCAACCCGCGCCAGCCCTCCGGCGGGCGCCTCACGGACAGGGTTCGCGCCCCCCGCCGCGTAACCTGCGTCGCCCGTGTCGGATCTCCCAGAAGCGCGATCGTCCAGCGCATCGGCCCTCGGCGCACCGCCGCCCGGGCGCGCGAGCTGGCCGCCATGGCTGTCGATCGCCGCGCTGGCCGCTGGATTCGGAACGACGATCGTGCTCGGGATCGTCGTCATCGTGGTCGCCGGAATCTTCGGCGCCTCGACCAGCGACCCGCCGCCGGGCATCAACATCGGCCTGACGGTCGGGCAGAACCTCGCGCTCGCCGGCGCCGCGCTTGGCTTCGCCGCGCTGTTCGGGCGACCGTCCGCGTCGGACTTCGGCCTGCGCGGCGCGCCGATCGGCCGCAGCGCCGCGCTGCTCGTCGCCGTCTGGATCGGCTTCTTCGTGCTCAGCGCGATCTGGGCGGTCGCGCTCAGCCTCGACGAGACGCAGGAGCTGCCCGACGAGCTGGGTGCCGACGGACCGTTGCTCAACGTGCTCGCCGTCGTCGTGCTGATCACGGTGATCGCGCCGCTCGGCGAGGAGCTGTTCTTCCGCGGCTTCTTCTTCGGCGCGCTGCGCAACTGGCACGGACCATGGCTTGCGGCGATCCTCACGGGTGCGGTCTTCGGGCTGATCCACACCGGCTCGTCGCCGGTCGGCTACCTCGTCCCGCTCGCGTTCTTCGGCATCGGCCTGTGCCTGCTGTACCAGTGGACGGGCTCGCTGTATCCGTCGATCGCGCTGCACGCGCTGAACAACTCGATCGCCCTCGGCGTCAACCTCGACTGGTCCTGGCAGATCCCGGCGATGATGACCGGCTCGACGATCGCCGCGCTCGGCTGCGCGTGGCTGCTGGCACGCGCGCTGGGCGATCGCAGCGCGGCGCAGCCGGCGGCGCCGCAACCGCAGCCCGCGTAGCGCGATACGACCCATACGCGTGGGATAGTGCCGCTCCGATGCGACGCGCCGGCCTCACGTTCCTGCTGCTGATCGCTGTCGCCGTCCCGCCGTCGGCGGCGCATGCGCAGTCGCCGCTCGCACCGTCGCCGTCCGCGTCCGCGGCGCCCGGCGCGTCGCCGGCAGCGCCGGTCGCCGGCGCATCGCTGCAGACGCAGCTGACGCTGCTGATCGCGCGCGTCGGCGGCGCGCGGGCG
The DNA here is from genome assembly GCA_963780585.1 of uncultured Actinomycetes bacterium. Taxonomy (GTDB): domain Bacteria; phylum Actinomycetota; class Thermoleophilia; order Solirubrobacterales; family Solirubrobacteraceae; genus CADCVQ01. The sequence goes on along the minus strand of CAWADD010000008.1, from coordinate 8,033 downwards.
ACCACGCTGACCGGCTCGCGCGTCGTCGTCCGCGGCGTGACCGGCGCCTTCGTGCCGGGCCAGACGTTCGCCGTGCGCTTCTACGTCGGCGGCCGCCAGGTCGCTGTGCGACGCGTCACGCTGCAGCCGCGCACGGCCGGACGCGGCGCCTTCGCGTTGTTCTACCGGCCGCGGCGCCCCGGACCGCTCGTCGTGCTCGCGACGCATGACCCGACCGCTGAGCTGGGCGGCCTGAGCGCCAGGACGCGCACCGTCGACGTGATCCCGCGCCGGGTGCGGCCGCGCAGCGGTCGCGCGTCGATCTATGCCCTCCAGCGCCGGCTGCGCGCGCTTGGCTACGTCACGGGAGAACCCGGTTCCTACGACGCGAGGACGGCGCGCGCGGTGCTCGCCTTCCGCAAGGTCACCGGGATGGCGCGCACGGCGAACGCCTCGATCGACGTCATGCGCGCGATCGCGCGCGGGGCGGGGCGCTTCGTGATCGCCCGCCCCGACCACGGGCGCCATATCGAGGCCGATCTGTCGCGCCAGGTGATCGCGCTGATCGATCGCGGTCGCGTGCAGGCGATCTACCCCGTCTCCTCGGGCGCGCCCGGTACGCCGACCGTGATCGGCTCGTTCCGCGTCTACTCCAAGACGTTCGGCACGAACGCGAAGGGGATGGTGCACTCGTCGTACTTCATCCGCGGCTATGCGCTGCATGGCTACTGGTCGGTGCCGACCTTCCCCGCGAGCCACGGCTGCCTGCGCCTGCCGATCGCCGAGGCGGTGCCGATCTACCGCTGGGCGACGATCGGAACGCCCGTCGACGTCTATCCCTAGGCGGGTGGCAGCGCTACGCCGGGCGGCTGAGCGGGCGCCTCGGCATGCGCCGGATCGCCTTCGCGTAGCGCGCGAGGAAGCCGAGCCCGACGCCGTAGACGAGCAGCCCGAGCAGGCTCGGGACGCCGCGCTGCAGCCAGCGGCTGTCAGCGCCGTCCGAGAGGCCGGCGAACGGCTTGAGCAGGACGTCGTTGACATCGTCGATCGCCTCGCGCGGCTGTCCGTGGCGCCGCTCGCGCTCGCGCTCGCCGGCGGAGCTCGGGCTCGTCGCGGCGTAGCCCGCGATCCGTTGCACCGAGTTCGCCGACCCGCGATCGATGTCCTCGAGCGCGAACAGCACGAATCCGGTGGCGACGATCACGCTCAGCACGATCGCGACGTTGCGAAGAGAGCGCTCGAGCACGGCTCTAAGGTACGCGAGCGATGAACGCCCATGGACGGTTGATCGAGGAGCTGCGCACGCACGCGCTCGTCATCGGCGAGGTGACGCTGACGAGCGGTCTGCGCGCGCAGTACTACGTCGACGCCAAGCGGGCGATCCTGCGGCGCCCGGGCTTCCTGGCGCTCGGCGAGCTGCTTGCCGAGCGCGTCGACGGCTGGGGCGCGACCGCCGTCGGCGGGATGACGATGGGTGCCGACGCGGTCACGTGCGCGGCGCTCGCGGGCGGGGCCGACGTCAAGGGCTTCTTCGTCCGCAAGGAGGCCAAGAGCCACGGCCTGTCGCGGCGCATCGAGGGACCGCTGCTCGAGGCCACCGACCGCTGCCTCGTCGTCGAGGACGTGGTCAGCACGGGCGGCTCGACGATCGCCGCGATCGAGGCGCTGCTGGAGGCGGGCCACGAGATCTGCGGCGTCGTCAGCGTGCTCGACCGTCTCGCCGGCGGCGGCGCGCGGATCGAGGCCGCGGGGCAGGCGCCGTACGTCGCGCTCGTGACGATCGACGACGTCTATCCCGAGCGGCCCGATCGCTAGCGGGTTGACCCCGAGCGGTCGTGGTCGCTCGTGGCGGGGTGCGGTGCGGACCTGTCCTGCCTTGTGCGTCTCATGCACACACTAGGCAGGACACGACGCCGCGATCCGACGCCGCCCCACAGAGGGTGTCGAGCACCCGACGCGCGTCCGGGCACGATCGCGCGCCGTCGATGTCGCCTTGACCCGCATACCGGGACTAGAGCGACACGGTCGCGCGCCACAGCGGCAAATGCGGCCCGCTGCCCACGCCCGCGGCACCCCTCCTCACCGCTGCCGTTCCGCGTCACGCCCGCGCACCCCGCCCGCCACGCACGGCACGTCTAGCGGCCCTCGCGTCGGCGCGAGCGCTACGGGTCGAGATCGACCCGCACGACGAGCAGCTCGGAGCCCATCGCGCGCACGCCGGCTGCGTTGAGGCGCGAGATCGAGCGCAGGCGGGCACGCGGGTCGTCGCCGTCGAGCACCTGCGCGGTGCCGGTTCGCCAGCGGCCACGGACGCGGATTCGGACGCGCGGGTCGGCCTCGATGTTGCGCACGTAGGCCGCCTTGCGTCCCATCTCGGCGACGATCCAGAACGTCTTCGTGCCGCGCTCCAGGCCGTTGCTGACCGGCGTGCGCCGTGGCTCGCCGCTCTTGCGCCCAGTCGTCTCGAGCAACGCGACACCGGGCGCCAGGCCACGCGCGGCGAGCGCGCGGACCGGCGGGTTGAGCAGCTTCACCTGCAACGCCGTTATGAGCTTGCGCTTGCGGTCCACCGCGACCGAGTGTCGCAGCCCGATGCGCTGCGGTTGCGCCACGACCGCGCTGGGCGCGGTTACGCTCGCGACGGCCTCACCGCCGAGGCATCAATTTCACGAGAGGGGTACGTCATGCGCCGCATTCCACTCGCTCTTGCTGCCGTTGCCGTTGCCGTCGTTCCCGTCGCGCTGCTTGCCACGTCGGGGTCGGCGCAGAGTCCGCTCGCGGCGTCGTTGCACCTGATCGAGAAGAACCAGCGCAACGTCGGCTCCGGTCCGAATCACAGACCGCGCCAGGGCGATCGCTTCGGCTTCGGCTCGACGGTCAGCGGCGACGACACCGGCCGCAACCGCGGCATCTGCACGGTCGTCGGCACGCAGGGCTCAAGAACGTGCCGTTCGCGATCACCGGCGGCACCGGCGCGTACCACGGCGCCCGCGGGACCGCTCTCGTGACGGAGACGAACGCGACGACGACGGACATCCGGATCACGTTCCATCCCTGATCCGGCGAGCCCGAAAGCCGGGCGTCGTGAAGTGCCCCAGGCAGGAGTCGAACCTGCGGCCTACCGCTTAGGAGGCGGTCGCTCTGTCCACTGAGCTACTGGGGCCCTGCGAGGCGCAAGGATACGGCCGTCAGTCGAGGTAGTCGACGACGTCGCCGACCGCGGCGCGCTCGGGCACGCGGGGCTCCTGGCGCGGGTGGCCGAGATGCAGCAGGCCGAACACGCGCTCGTCGTCGGGCACCGCCAGCGCGGCGCGCCCGGCGGCGGACCGCAGCACGCCGGGCGTGCGCCAGTAGCCGGCCAGGCCGCGCCCGTGCGCGGCGAGCAGCACGATGTAGGCGGCCGCCGCGGCGGCGAGCACGTCCTCCTCGTCCATCACCGGATCGCCGGTCTGCGTCGCCGACACGGCGACGAGCGTCGGCGCGCGGTCGAGCTTGGCCGCGGCGACGGGATCGTCGGCGGTCTGCTTGAGCGCCTCGAGCGCCCGCGGGCCGACGACGCGAAAGCGCCAGGGGTTGGTGAGCTTGTGATTCGGCGCCCAGCGCGCCAGCTCGAACAGCTCGTCGAGCGTCTCGCGGCTCAGCGGCTCCGGCGCGTAGGCCTTGTGCGTGCGCCGCGTGCGGATCGCCCGCTCGAGCTCCATCGGCAGGCTTACTCCTCCGCCTCGTCGTCCTCGTCGTCGTCCTCCCACAGCGACTCGCGCGCGAGCTCCTTGCCATCCCCGTCGTAGAGCTTGCAGACGAGCGTGTCGCCGCCGTATCCGTCCGGCGCCAGCAGCGTGAAGCGCTCCATCACGAGCTCGCACTGATCGACCGTCAGCTCGCCGAGCTCGGCGGTCACGGTCGCGGCGTCGGGCACGAGCGGCCGGCCCCAGACGAGCGTCATGTGGGCCGTCTGGTCGCCCTCGCCGTGCCAGCTGCCGACGACCTCGTCGCAGAGGTCGAGCTTCCAGTCGGGATTGGCCTCGGCGGTGTCCTCGGTGAAGTCGGCGACGGCGTCGAACTCGGTCGGCTCGCGGTCCTCGGTGGCGGGACGAAACGAGACGTAGCCGAACAGCTCGAGCCCGTTCGAGGTCATCGCCGTGGCGGGGACGAACGTGCGCCCATGCCAGGTGCGGTCGGGGTAGAACGCGATCTCGCCGGGCTCGCCGAGCTCCTCGTCACCGGCGTCGATCGCGTCACAGGCACCGAGGAAGTGACGCTGCAACGTGCCCGCCCAGCGGCCGAAGGGCAGTGGCTCATGAGCCGGCTCGGCGACGAAGCGCGGGACGATGCGAGGCTCGACGGACATGCGCCGCAGTCTATGACCCGGACATCCGTCCGGACGCGCCGTGCCGGGATACTTCTCGCGCCGCACGTCGTTTCCCCCTATGCGCCCTCCATCGATCGCCGCTCTCGCGGCCCTCGCAGCCGGCCTGACGATTGCCCCGTCCGCGGTGGCGGCGCCGCGCGTCCTGGCCACCGTGACCAGCGCCTCGCCGATCAGCGCGCACGCCGGCTGGGTTGCCTGGAGCGTTCCCGTCGGCGGCGCATGGCGGCTCTCGGTATTTGACGGGACGTCGCCGCGGCTGCTGCCGATCAGGCCGCGCACGCAGCCGTTCGACGTCGACCTCGGCTCCGATGCGCGCGGCCGCCCGGTCGCCACGTTCTCGCGCTGCCGCCGCGATCGCCACCACGGCGAGGTCTCGCAGCTGCGGCTCTGGACCCCTGGCAAGCGACGCCTGCGCACCCTGCGTCACGGCGCGATGCCGACGAAATGTCCGTTTCGCAGCGGTTGCGAAGGCTCGCTGCAGCGCGGCGCCGTCACCGGCCTGGATCTCGGCGCGCGCCTGGCGACGTTCGCCTGGTGGATCGACGCACCGGGCGTCGTCGGCCATGCCGGCTGGGAGGTCCGCGCTGACGACCTGCGCAGCGCGCGCAGCACGCGCGTCGGGACCGGCTATCTCGGCGAGGCCTGCACGGAGGGCATCGACGGCAAGACGCCCTCGACGCCGTCGGCCGCCGGCACGCGGGTCTGGTGGGGAGAGCTACAGAGCAGGTGCTACGAGCTGGCCACGAAGCTCAAGCGCTACGACTCGGCGCCCCAAGCGCGGCGATCGGCGATCTGAGGGCGTCGTGCTGCGCGTGACGCGCGGCTCGGGCACGCTGTACGGTCTCGTCGCCCCGGCGCCCGCAGGTCAGGTTCCTCCCGCCTGCGACACGCCGGGCGCGCCCTGCACGATCGTCGCCCTCGACGAGCCGGTGCTCGCCCCCGCGAGGACGAGGATCCCGCCGATCTTCTTCACGTAGCTAGACCTCGAGCATGACGGTCACCGGACCGTCGTTGACGAGCTCGACCTCCATCCGCGCGCCGAAGACGCCGCCCGCGGCAGCGAGGCGTTCGCGGAAGCGCTCGTACAACGGCTCGGCGACCTCGCCCGGCGCGGCGGCGACGTAGGACGGCCGGTTGCCGCGCCGCGTGTCGCCGTAGAGCGTGAACTGGCTGACGACGAGCACCTCGCGCGCGCCGAGCGGCTCGTTCATGCGCCCGTCGGCGTCGGGAAAGACGCGCAGCGCCTGGACCTTGCCTGCGAGCTTGTCCGCCGCCGCCTCGTCGTCGCCGTGCGTGACCCCGAGCAGCACGAGCAGTCCCGCCCCGATTCGCCCGACGACCTCGCCGTCGACGCGCACCTCCGCGCGCGACACGCGCTGCACGAGCGCGCGCATGCCGTTACCCGAAGAAGACCTGCGCGGTCTCGAACAGCTCAGGATCGAGAAGCTTGGGCTTGCTCAGCGCATCCTCGAGCGCGACGAGCTCGATCGCCGTGCCGTGCAGCGCGACCATCTTGCCGAAGTCGCCGTTGGAGGCCGCGTCGATCGCCGCGACGCCGAAGCGGGTGCCGAGCACGCGGTCGAAGGCGACCGGCGAGCCGCCGCGCTGGATATGGCCGAGCACCGTGGCGCGGCTCTCGTAGCCGGTCCGCTGCTCGATCTCCTTCTCCAGCTCGAAGGCGATCCCGCCGAGGCGGGCATGACCGAACGAGTCGACCGTGTCGGCGGCGGTCGCCGCCTCGCCTCCGTCTGACCGCGTCGCGCCCTCGGCGACGACGACGATCGAGAACGCCTTGCCGGTCGTCTCGTGGCGGTGGCGGATGTGCGCGCAGACCTCCTCGACGTCGAACGGCCGCTCGGGCACGAGGATCACGTCCGCGCCGCCGGCGATGCCGGAATAGCACGCGGGAGCAGCACATCCGCCGCGACAAGGCCACGTCGAACATCTGCACCGCCCAGGTGCTGCTGGCGGTGACGGCGTCCATGTACGCCGTCCACCACGGGCCCGAGGGGCTGCGCCGATCGCGCAGCGGGTGCACCGGTACGCCGCCGTGCTAGCCGCCGGCCTGCGGGCCGGGGGCGTCGAGGTGCCGACCGCGGAACACTTCGACACCTTCGTCGCGCGAGTGCCGGGGCGCGCCCGCGACGTCGTCGCCGCCGCCCGTGCCGAGCAGGTGCACCTGCGTCTCGTCGACGACGACCACGTGGGCGTGAGCACCAACGAGCTGACCACGACGGACCACCTGGCGATCGTCTGGACCGCGTTCGAGGTCGATGCCGACGAGGTCGCCGACATCGACGCCCTGGACACAGCGACCGGCAACGCGCTGCCGCAGCGGTGGCTGCGCCGGACCGAGCTGCTGACCCACCCGGTGTTCCACCGGCACCGCTCGGAGACCGCGATGCTGCGTTACGTCAAGCGGCTCGCCCGCCGCGACTACGCCCTCGACCGGGGGATGATCCCACTCGGCTCCTGCACGATGAAGCTCAACGCCACCACCGAGATGGAGCCGCTGGGCTGGCCCGAGCTGGCCGACCTGCACCCGTTCGTCCCGGCCGACGACGCGGCGGGGGCGATCGAGATGGTCCGCGAGCTGGAGCAGTGGCTGGCCGACCTGACCGGCTACGCCGCGGTGTCGGTGCAGCCCAACGCCGGCTCGCAGGGCGAGCTGGCCGGGCTGATGGCGATCCGCGCCTACCACCTCGGCCGGGGCGAGGGGGAGCGGGACGTCTGCCTGATCCCGTCGTCTGCGCACGGCACCAACGCCGCCTCGGCGGTCATGGCCGGGTTGCGGGTCGTCGTGGTTGCGGCCGCCGAGGGCGGCTCGGTCGACCTCGACGACCTGCGTGCCAAGTGCGCCGACCACGCCGACGACCTCGCCGCCGTCATGGTGACGTACCCCTCGACACACGGCGTCTACGAGGACGGCATCACCACGCTGTGCGAGGTGGTGCACGAGCACGGCGGGCAGGTCTACGTCGACGGCGCGAACCTCAACGCGCTGCTCGGGCACGCCGAACCCGGCCGGTTCGGCGGCGACGTGTCGCACCTCAACCTGCACAAGACGTTCTGCATCCCGCACGGCGGCGGAGGGCCTGGCGTCGGCCCGGTCGCCGTGGCCGAGCACCTGGCGCCGTACCTGCCCTCGCACCCGATGCACCCCGACCCGTCGCACCGCGACGGGGTGGGACCGGTGAGCGCTGCACCGTACGGCTCGGCCGGCATCCTTCCGATCCCGTGGCTGTACGTGCAGATGATGGGCACTGCGGGCCTGACCCGGGCCACGGGTGTCGCGGTTCTCGCGGCCAACTATGTGGCGCACCGGCTGCGCGACCACGTGCCGGTGCTCTACACGGGTGCGAACGACCTGGTCGCGCACGAGTGCATCCTCGACTTCCGGGCGATCACCAAGCGCACCGGCGTCACCGTGGACGACGTGGCCAAGCGGCTGGTCGACCACGGCTTCCACGCCCCGACGATGAGCTTCCCGGTGGCGGGCACCCTGATGGTGGAGCCCACCGAGTCGGAAGACCTCGCAGAGCTGGACCGATTCTGTGACGCGATGGTCGCGATCGCCGCAGAGATCGAGCAGGTGGCCGACGGCGTCTGGCCGGTGGAGGAGAGCCCGCTGCAACAGGCGCCGCACACGGCGGCAGCGGTCACGGGGGAGTGGGACCGGCCGTAC
>CAWADD010000007.1:0-151305 GCA_963780585.1 uncultured Actinomycetes bacterium | reverse complement strand
CCAGGTCCAAAACGTGATCGACGAGGAGCAGTACTTCGGCGTCCGTCGTTTCACGCGTCGCTGACCGGGGCTACCCTGCCCGGGCAGATGGCCTGGGACGTGATCATCGCCGGCGGCGGTTTCGGCGGCTTCTACGCGGCGCGCACGCTCGCGCGCGTGCTGCCGCCGCAGAGCGCCCGCGTGCGGCTCGTCACGGAGGACAACTTCATGCTCTACACGCCGCTGCTGCCGGGGGCGGCGGCGGGCACGCTGGAGCCGCGCCACGTCGTCGTGCCGCTGCGCGAGGAGCTCGACCGCTCGATCCACCTGCGCCTGGCGAAGATCACCGGCGCGGCGCCCGAGCGCAACGTCATCCACGTGCGCTCGCTCGACGGCAGCGAGGAGGACCTGCGCTACGACCAGCTGATCGTCGCGCTCGGCTCCGTCAGCCGCACGCTGCCGATCCCCGGCCTCGCCGAGCACGGCATGGCGCTGAAGTCGCTACCGGAGGCGATCGCGCTGCGCAATCACGTCATCCGCACGCTCGAGATCGCCGAGACGCTCGAGGACGGCGACGCGCGCCGCGAGTACCTCACGTACGTCTTCGTCGGCGCCGGCTACGCCGGCCTCGAGGGTCTCGCCGAGCTGCAGGACTTCGCCGCCGACGTGATGACGCTCTACCCGCGCTGCCGGGTGACCGGCATGCGCTGGATCCTCGTCGAGGCGAGCGAGCGCGTGATGCCCGAGATCGGCCCGAAGCTCGCCGATTTCGCGGTCCGCGAGCTGCGCTTCCGCGGCATCGAGATCCGCACGAAGACGACGCTCGACGAGGTCACGGCGAACAGCGCGCGGCTCAGCGACGGCGAGCTCGTGCCGACGCGGACGCTCGTCTGGACCGCCGGCGTCAAGCCGCACCCGGTCGTCGCGAGCTTCGGCTTGCCGCTCGACGCCAAGGGCCGCATCGACACCGACAGCCGCCTGCGGGTCAGGGGCTTCGACAACGTCTGGGCGATCGGCGATTGCGCGGCCGTGCCCGACCCCGCGCGCAAGGGCATGCCCTGCCCGCCGACCGCGCAGCACGCGATCCGCCAGGGCCGCGTCGTCGGCCGCAACGTCGCCGCCGCGATCGGCGGCAGCAGCCTGCGCAAGTTCACGTACAAGACGAAGGGCGTGTTCGTCGACATGGGGCGGCGCAAGGCGGTCGCGACGACCGGCCCGATCACGTGGAGCGGGATGCCCGCCTGGATGCTCGCGCGTTCCTATCACCTCGTGATGATGCCCGGCGCCGGCCGCCGCGCGCGGCTGCTCGTCGACTGGAACATCGGCCTGCTGTTCGGTCGCGACACCGCCGAGCTCGGCCGCCTCGGCGAGCCGCGCTCGCTCGCTCCCTCGCTCGCCGACGAGGCGCCCGAGACGTAGGGACGCCGATCGTCCGGCCGGTCCGGCCACGTCCGCGGGCTGCGTATCCTGAACGACAGATGACGCTGGTCGACACGGTGAAGCAGGATCTCGTCTCCGCGATGCGGGGCGGCGAGAAGGATCGTGTCGGCGCGCTGCGGCTCGTCCTCAGCGAGCTGCAGAAGGCCGCCAAGGAGGGAAGCGCCGACGAGCTCGCGGTGCTGCGCCGGGAGCGCAAGCGGCGGCTGGAGTCCGCGACGGCCTTCCGCGACGCCGGGCGCGGCGAGCTGGCCGACGGCGAGGAGGCCGAGGCGCGGCTGATCGAGCGCTACCTGCCGGCCGAGCTGCCCGACGACGCCCTGCGCGCGATCGTCGCCGCGGCCGTCGCCGAGACCGGCGCGCGATCGCCGAAGGACATGGGCCAGGTGATGAAGGCCGCGATGGCGGTCGTCGACGGGCGCGCGGACGGCAAGCGCGTCTCGGCGCTCGTGCGCGAGGTGCTCAACTAGTGCTTGCACGGACCGAGAGGACGGACGACAGCTGATGCGCAGCCAGATCGAGCTCTCCAACCAGGCCGCGACCGAGCTTGCCGGCAGCGGCGACGCCGTGCTGCGCGCGCTCGAAGGGCACGTCGAGTGCGACCTCTGGCTGCGCGGCAACGTCGTCACGCTCGACGGCGAGGAGGACGCGGTCAGCGCCGCCGCGACCGTCGTGCGCGAGCTCGCCGAGCTGATCGAGCAGGGCCACGACATCGCGCCGGGGACGATCGCGGCCGTCACCGGCGCGCTCGACCAGCACCGCTCTCCGGCCGAGATCCTCGAGGACGTCGTCTGGAAGCACCGCTCCAAGCAGGTCGCTCCGAAGACCGTCAACCAGAAGCGCTACGTCGACTCGATCCGCAACAACACGATCACGTTCGGCATCGGTCCGGCGGGCACCGGCAAGACGTTCCTCGCCGTCGCGCTCGCGGCCGCGGCGCTCAGCCGCCGCGAGGTCAACCGGATCATCCTCACGCGCCCGGCCGTCGAGGCCGGCGAGCGCCTCGGCTTCCTGCCGGGCGACCTGATGGCGAAGATCGACCCCTATCTACGGCCGCTGTTCGACGCGCTGCACGACATGCTCGACGCTGAGCGCGTCGCGTCCTATCTCGAGCGCGGGCAGATCGAGGTCGCGCCGCTGGCATTCATGCGGGGACGCGCGCAGCCCGTCGATCGCCAGGTCATGACGCCGGCCGGCTGGCAGGCGATCGGGACGCTGCGCATCGGGGATCTGGTCACCGGCTCCGACGGGCGCCCGACGTCTGTCCTCGGCGTCTTCCCGCAGGGTCGACGCGAGGTCTTCGAGGTCAAGACGCAGGATGGCGCGTCGACGCTGTGCTGTGCGGAGCACCTGTGGACCGTCCGGACTCCTGACGACCGCCGCCGCGGTCGTCGCCGCACCCTGCGTACGGCCGAGATGGTCGGGCGGCTGCGGCAGTTTCATCAGCACCGCTTCGAGCTACCCCTGGTCAGCGCCCCGGTTGAGCTCGAACCGCAGGAGGTTCCGCTCAATCCGTATGCGCTCGGCCTCCTGCTCGGCGACGGCTGCCTGACGGCGACCACGACGCCGACGTTCGCCACTGCCGATCCGGAACTCGCCGTCGCACTCGAGTCCTCGCTCGACGGCATCGAGCTCAAGCGCAAGACAGCCGTCGAGTACGTGTTGCGGCACAAGAACGGGCACCGCGGTGGCGTCATCGTCGCGAACCCCGTCACGGCCGCGCTTCGCGAGCTTGGGCTGGCCGGGACGCGGTCCTCGACGAAGTTCATCCCGGACAGCTATCTGCACAACAGTCCGGCGACGCGGATCGCGCTGCTGCAGGGCCTGCTCGACAGCGACGGGGGTCCGGTCACCCAGAGCGGTCGCAGCTGTCGGATCCAGTACGCGACATGCTCCTCGCGTCTGCGCGACGACGTCGTCTGGCTCGTACGCTCGCTGGGCGGGGTGGCGTACTGGCGCACGCGAGCGGCCGATGGCCGCCGGCCTGGGCTCGCAAGCGGCCGAGCGGTACACCACCGCCACGACGCCCACATCATGGAGCTTCGCCTGCCCGACGGGATCGAGCCGTTCCGGCTGACGCGCAAGCGCGACGCCTATCGCGACCACGGCGGTGGCCGGCCGATGCGCTTTATCGACAGCATTGAATCCGCGGGTCAGGCGGAGACCGTCTGCATCCAGGTCGCGGCGCAGGACTCGCTGTACGTGACCGATGACTTCCTCGTCACGCACAACACCCTCAATGATTCCTTCATCATCCTCGACGAGGCCCAGAACACGACGCCCGAGCAGATGAAGATGATCCTCACACGGCTGGGCTTCAACTCGAAGATGGTCGTGACGGGCGACGTCACGCAGATCGACCTGCCGAAGAACGAGGGCTCGGGGCTCGTCGTGATCAGCGACATCCTGAAGAACATCGAGGGCATCGAGTTCGTGCGCTTCGGCGGCGAGGACGTCGTTCGCCACCGGCTCGTGCAGCGGATCGTCGAGGCCTACGCCGAGCACGCGGAGAGCCGGCCGTCCGAGCTGCGACCGGCGGATCGCCGGCGCGCCTGATGGCCTAGGCGGGATCGCCCTGAGTCACGAACTCGAGATCGACGTCTTCGGGCGCGAGGGCGGACCGATCCTCCTGCCGCTGGACGAGATCGACCGCCTGCTCTCGCTGGCGCTCGCCTCGGCGGGGATCGACAGCGGCCACGTCGCGGTCGAGTTCGTCAGCGCCGAGCGGATCGCCGAGCTCAACGCCGAGCATCGCGACGAGCACGGCCCGACCGACGTGCTGTCGTTCCCGATCGACGGCGCCGACCCGGCGCCGGGGCCGCGCGAGCTGGGCGACATCGTCATCTGCCCCGAGCACACCGCGAACCTCCGCGAGGCGATCGTGCACGGCGCGCTGCACCTGACCGGGATGGACCACGAGACCGACGACGGCGAGATGCTCGCCGTGCAGCGCGAGATCATGGCCTGGGTCACGCCCGACGACGCGCCGTGACGAGCGCGAGCGCTGCGCGCGGATCGACGCGGGCCGGCTTCGTCGCGCTGGCGGGCCGGCCGAACGTCGGCAAGTCGACGCTCGTCAACGCGATCGTCGGCCAGAAGGTCGCGATCGTCTCGGACAAGCCGCAGACGACGCGGCGCGCGATCCGCGGGATCGCGATGCGCGGCAACGCCCAGCTCGTGCTCGTCGACCTGCCCGGCGTGCAGCGCCCGCGCGACGCGCTGACGCAGCGCATGCAGTCGCGTGTCGAGCGCGAGTTCGTCGAGGCCGACGTCGCGCTGCTGCTGCTCAACGGCGAGCAGGGCGTCGGACCGGGCGACCGCTTCATCGCGGGCGCGCTCGCCCGTGCCGAGGTGCCGGTCGCGATCGTCGTCAACAAGGTCGACCGGCTCGACGACGCGCACACGCTGGCGGCGTTGCAGGCCGCCTCCGAGCTCGGCGTCTCGGACGAGATCTTCCCGCTGTCGGCGCGCAAGGGGACGGGCGTCGAGGCGCTCGTCGAGCACCTCGTCGACCTGCTGCCGGAGAGCCCCTACCTGTTCGACGTCGACGATCCGTCCGACCAGACCGACGCCGTCCTGTTCGCCGAGCTGATCCGCGAGCAGATCCTGCGGCGCACGTTCCAGGAGGTCCCGCACGCCGTCGAGGTCGTCGTCGAGGAGATCGACGTCTCGCGCGAGGACCTCGTCCGCGTGCAGGCGCGGGCGTGGGTCGAGGCGGAGTCCCAGAAGGGCATCCTGATCGGCGCGCAGGGCAAGATGATCAAGGCGATCGGCACGGCCTCGCGGCGCGAGCTCGAGCGCCGGCTCGGCATCCACGTGCACCTCGATCTCGCCGTCCGCGTGCGCCGCGGCTGGCGCGGCGACGACGGCCTGCTGGACCGGCTGGGGATCGAGTAGCGGGCCGGCCGACCACTAGCATCGTCGGGGTGACCGACTCCACCGACATCCTCCTGCTCGGTGGCGGCATCGCGTCGGCGAACGCGGCCGCCGAGCTGCGCGAGCAGGGCTTCGACGGCTCGATCGTCCTCGTCACCCGCGAGATGGACGCGCCGTACCACCGCCCGCCGCTGACGAAGGGATACCTGCAGGGCCGCGAGGACCGCCCCTCGACGCTGATCTGGCCGGAGGGCTGGTACGAGGAGCACGACGTCCAGCTGCGCACGCGCACGCCGGTGATGAACCTCGACGCGAGCGCGCGGACCGCGAAGCTCGGCCGCGAGCAGCTCGGCTTCGGCCAGGCGCTGCTGGCGACCGGGTCCGGCATCCGCCGGCTGCAGGTCGACGGCGGGATGCGCGACGGCATCCACTACATCCGCGCGCTCGGCAACGCGGACAAGCTCCGCAACGAACTGCCGGACGCCGAGCGGATCGTCGTCGTCGGCGGCTCGTACATCGCGACCGAGGTCGCGGCCTCGATGACGCTGCTCGGCAAGCGCGTGACGCTCGTCATGCAGGAGGCGCTGCCGCTCGAGCGCGGCTTCGGCCCGGTCGCCGGCCGCTTCGTGAACGACCTGCTGAGCGCGCACGGGATCGACGTCGTCGGCGCGACGGACGTCGCCGAGTTCGCCGGCGAGGGCGAGGGCGACGCGCCCGTCACCGCGGTCGTCTGCGCCGACGGACGCCGTATCGACGCCGATCTCGTCGTCGTCGGCGTCGGCGCGAACCCCGACGTCCTGCTCGCCCGCAAGGCCGGGCTGGAGCTCGGCGAAAGCGGCGGCGTCATCTGCGACCGCACGCTGCGCACATCGGCGCCGAGCGTCTTCGCGGCCGGCGACCTGTGCGAGTACGACAGCGTCGTGCACGACCGCCGCCTGCGGATCGAGCACGAGGAGGTCGCCGCCGCGCAGGGCCGCCACGCCGCCCGGGCGATGCTCGGCTCCGACGAGCCCTACGCCGAGATCCCGTACTTCTGGTCCGATCTCGCCGACTGGGCGACGCTCGAGTACGTCGGCCCGGCCGAGCTCTGGGACGAGGAGATCGTGCGCGGCGACCCGGCTGCGGGCGAGTTCAGCGTCTTCTACGCCGACGGCGGCCGGATCGTCGCCGCGCTCGCCGTCGGCCGCAGCGACGACCTCGAGGCCGCGAAGGCGTTCATCGCCGACGGGGCAGGCGTCGAGGCGGTTCACGCGCTCGGCTGAGCTCGCTCAGCGCGGGCAGCGCCCGGGGATCCAGCCGTAGAGCCGCGGCCGGCTCTTCACGCCGGTGCGGATCGACCAGTAGCGCCAGGTCAGCGTGCCGTCGCTGTTGGGATCGCAGCCGGCGAACGAGTCGACCTTCGCGACCGGCGTGCCGACGCGCACCATGCCGCGCGCGACGCCGCCGACCGACACCGACGTCGTGTTCGACATGAAGTACACGACGTTGCCGAAGTCCGGCTTGGCGTTGTACTCCTTGACGTCGTTGAGCGCCCCGCTGGAGAGGCGCGCATGCGCGGCCGGGTGGACGTTCGGGTTGGCAAGCCGGCGCAGCTTGCCGACCTCGCGGCGCGGCGGCCCGCAGCCGGTGCCACCGCCGCGCTGGGCGAGGAAGGCGTCGAGCGCGACCGCTCCGAGCCGTGTGCTGTGGCCGATCGCGGCGCTGTCGAGGAACGCCTGCGTGCCGCCGCCGTTCGCCTTGCCGGCGATGATCTGCACGAGCGGGAAGCGCGCCGACTGGCGCGCGCTCGCCGCGCAGCCGTGGCCGCGGACGTTGACCGTCGTCGCGCGGAACGCCCTGCCGTCGAGCGCGACGAGCACGAAGCGGCCGGCGCCGGTCATCTCGAGGCGGCCCATCGGCTGGGCCAGCGAGTCGATCAGCGGCCAGCTGCGCGCGCCGCCGGCGCTCGGGTTGGGCGCGAGCATGTCGAAGCGCTTGGAGATCGTCACCTCGGCGTCGCGCAGCGCGCGCCAGGCGGCGCGGCTGAGGTCCGGCGTGCCGTGGCGGGCGATCCGGCAGTCGGCGATGCGATGGCCCTTCGGCGGCGTGCACTTGCGGCCCTCGAAGCTCGCGTCCGAGCTCGCCGCAACGGCGCTCGTCGCGATCACGACGGCGCTCAGCAGGATCCCGGCGATCGACAGGCGCATGACCCGTCAACGGCCGCCGGCCACGCAGGATGCGGTGAACCTAGACTCCTCCAGCATGGAGATCGCCTACGACGAACGCGGCCTCGTGCCCGTGATCGTGCAGGACTGGCGCAGCGGCGAGGTGCTGACGCTCGCCTACGCGAACGCCGAGGCGGTCCGCCGCACGCGTGAGAGCGGCGAGCTGCACCTCTACAGCCGCTCGCGCCAGGAGCAGTGGCACAAGGGCGCGACGAGCGGCAACACGCAGGCCGTCCGCGCGCTGCGCCTGGACTGCGACGGCGACGCGCTGCTTGCCCTCGTCGAGCCCGCCGGCCCCGCCTGCCACACCGGCGAACGAACCTGCTTTCACAACGGCGAGCTCGAGCCGCCGGCGCCGCACGAGGCGCTGCCCGAGCTCGAGCGCACGCTCTCCCAGCGCGCCGCCGAGCGCCCGCCGGGCTCGTACACCGTGACCCTGCTCGCGGACCCCCGGCTCGCCGGCGAGAAGGTGCTCGAGGAGGCCGAGGAGGTCACGCGCGCCGTCCGCGAGGAGTCCGACGAGCGCGTCGACGAGGAGGCCGCCGACGTCCTCTACCACCTCGCCGTGCTGCTGCGCGGGCGCGAGCGCTCGCTCGCCGACGCGGAGGACGTGCTCAATGGCCGTCGCCGCTGAGTCGGCCGGCGTGGGCGGCGACCGCGAAGCACCATCCGTCGAGCCGTCGCTCGACGAGGTTCGCGCGCTCGCGCGCGACCACAACGTCATCGCGCTGCGCCATTCGTTCATCGACGACACCGAGACGCCGGTCTCGGCGTTCTTGAAACTGCGCGGCGCGGAGCCGACGTCGGCGGCGTTCCTGCTCGAGTCCGCCGAGCGCGGCCAGGAGGTCGGGCGCTACAGCTTCATCGGCGTGCGGCCGCGCAAGGTCGTGCGCTGGTCGCTCGGCGACGAGCCCGCCGATCCCTACGCGCACGCCGCGGCGGAGGTCGCGCGCCACCGCCAGGCGCCGTGGCCGGACATGCCGCCGTTCGCGGGCGGCGCCGTCGGCTACTTCGGCTATGACCTCGTGCGGACCGTCGAGCCGCTCGGCGAGCCGAACCCGGACCCGGTCGGCCTGCCCGACATGGCGCTGATGCTGTCCGACGTGCTCGTCGTCTTCGACCACCTGCGCCACACGATCAGCGTGCTCGTCAACGTCTACGCCGACGACGACGACGGCACCGCGCTGGAGACCGTCTACCGCGACGCCGTCGCGACGATCGGCAAGGCCCGCGAGCTGCTCGCCGGCCCGGTGCCGCGCCCGGCGCCGACGCCCGCGCGCCCGCGGCCGGAGTTTGCATCGAACATGTCCCGCGAGCAGTTCGAGGCCAACGTCGCGCGGATCGTCGAGTACATCCACGCCGGCGACGCCTTCCAGGTCGTGCCGTCGCAGCGCTGGTCGGCGGATCTCGACGTCGACCCGTTCTCCGTCTACCGCGGGCTGCGCGTCGTCAACCCGAGCCCGTACATGTACTTCCTGGACTTCCTCGACTTCCAGGTCGCCGGCGCATCGCCCGAGCCGGTCCTGACCGTGACCGGCCGCCACGTCGCGACGCGGCCGATCGCCGGCACGCGCCCGCGCGGCGCGACGCTGCAGGACGACGAGCGGATCGCCGAGGAGCTGCTCGCCGACGCGAAGGAGCGCGCCGAGCACGTGATGCTCGTCGACCTCGGCCGCAACGACCTCGGCCGCGTCTGCGAGTACGGCTCGGTGACGGTCGACCGCTTCATGGCGGTCGAGACGTACTCGCACGTCATGCACATCGTCTCCAACGTCTCCGGCACGCTGCGCGCGGACGTCACGGCGATGGACGCGCTGCGCTCCGTGCTGCCCGCGGGGACGCTGTCCGGCGCGCCGAAGGTGCGCGCGATGCAGATCATCGACGAGCTCGAGTCGATCAAGCGCGGCGGCTACGGCGGCGCGATCGGCTACCTCTCCTACACCGGCGACCTCGACACCTGCATCCACATCCGCACCGTCGTCATCAAGGACGGCCGCGCGCACGTGCAGGCCGGCGGCGGGACCGTCGCCGACGCCAAGCCCGCCTACGAGTTCGCCGAGTCCGAGGCCAAGGCGCGGGCGGTCCTGCGCGCCGTCGAGCTCGCCTCCCAGCAGCCGGACTGGCCCTAGGTCCTGGAGCGCGCGGTGACCTCCGTCCTCGTCGTCGACAACTACGACTCGTTCACATACAACCTCGTCCAGTTCCTCGGCGAGCTCGGGGCCGAGCTCGAGGTTGTGCGCAACGACGTCGCCTCCGTCGACGAGCTGCTCGAGCGGGCGCCCGACCGCGTCGTCGTGTCACCCGGTCCGTGCACGCCGAACGAGGCGGGGGTCTCGGTCGAGACGATGCGCCGCTTCCCGCAGGCCGGGATCCCAACGCTCGGCGTCTGCCTCGGCCATCAGGCGCTCGCGCAGGCGTTCGGCGGCTTCGTCATCCGCGGCGACCCGATCCACGGTAAGACGACCGAGATCAGCCACGACGGGCGCACGATCTTCGCCGGGCTGTCGCCGACGCTGACCGTCGGCCGCTATCACTCGCTCGTCGTCGACCCCGATCGGCTGCCCGACGCGTTCGAGGTCTCCGCGCGTGGGGACGGCGTCGTGATGGCGATCCGCCATCGCGAGCTGCCCGCCGAGGGCGTCCAGTTTCACCCCGAGTCGGTGCTGACCGACGAAGGCAAGCAACTGCTGTCGAACTTCCTGCGCGGTTGACGCCGACGTCTCCGGCACGCCGGTGCTGAGCGGTCAGTCGCGCGGCGGCACGAAGTCGCGCGGAGGCACGCCGTTGTCGTCGGGCGACTGCTGCGCATGCAGATCCGACGCGACCCGGCGGGCCTGCGCCTGCAGGTCGCGCTCGGCCTCGGCGGCCTCCTGCGGCTCGATCGCCATCGCGTGTCGCTCGACGACCTCTGCCATCGGGTCATGGCGGCCCGCGGCCCGCGTCCGGCGCGGGCCCCGCAGGCCGCCACCCGGACCACCCAGATCGGGCGCACCGTCGCGCGAGCGCATCCAGAGAAGGGCTGCCGCGATGACCGCGAGGACGATGAGGGCGATCACGATCTCCATGTCAGCCCTCGTACCCGCGTGAGATCGAAGCGCAACGCGGCTGCACGCATGGCGCCATCGGGCGGCGTGCGGCGCAGCGGCGGGCTATGCGACTCAGTAGGTCGGCTCGTCGTCGACCGGCTCGATGACGATCTCCGCCACCGGGTCGGGCACAAACACCGTCATGCACATCCAGACGAAGACGGCGGCCAGGCTGCCGAGAAGGGCGAACAGCACAATTGCGAACATGACAGACCGGTCTACCTCATACGGCGCTGATATGCAACCGCCAATCGCGCCGCGCCCTCGACGACGCGATCCTAGAATCGCTCCGATGAGCGACCGCGAGCCGATGACCCGTATGTACCGCGCCGCGCTCGGCCTGTGCGTGCCGATCGTGCGCTTCTGGGGCCGGCTCGACGTCGAGGGGGTCGAGCACATCCCCGCCGAGGGTCCGCTGCTGATCGTCGGCAACCACGACTCCTACTGGGATCCGGTCGTGATCGGGATCGCCGCGATCAAGCGGCGCCAGATCCGCGCGCTGTCGAAGTCCTCGCTGTGGAAGGTCAAGGGCATGAACAAGGTGCTCGACGGCATGGGGCAGATCCCGATCGTGCGCGGCACCGGCGACGCCGGCGCGCTGGATCGCGCGATCAGCGAGCTGCGCGACGGCAGCTGCATCGGCGTCTTTCCCGAGGGCACGCGCAGCCTCGGGCGCAGGCTGCGGCCGCGCAGCGGCGTCGGCCGGCTCGTCGCGGCGGTGCCCGAGGCCGTGATCGTGCCGGTCGCGGTCACGGGGACGACCGACATTCCGCGCTTTCCCAGGCGCCCGCGCCTGCATGTCCGCTTCCTCGCGCCCGCCGAGGGGTTGCGCGAGGGCGAGTCGCCGGCTGACCTCGCCGCCCGCGTCGTCGGCGAGATCCGCGCGCTCGCGCCGATCACGGCGGCCGGGCGCAAGCGCAAGCCCGCCCCCGAGGTGGAGTCAGGCTGAGTGCACGAGCGCAATCGTCCTGTCAGCGACGGAGCGAACCACTAGGCTGCTCGATCTCGATGGGTGCTCCAGCCATCAATGCCTGAACCCGTCCTCACGCAGGCGATCGACACGCTCGCGTCGGGCCGCGACCTCAGCATCGACGAGGCCGCCGAGGTGCTCGAGATCATCATGGCCGGCGATGCGTCCGAGGCGCAGATCGCGGGCGTCCTGATCGCGCTGCGCACGAAGGGCGAGACCGTCGAGGAGCTCGCCGGCCTGGCGCGCACGATGCGCTCGCTCGCGGCGCGGGTCACGAGCTCGCGCGAGGACCTCGTCGACACCGCCGGCACGGGCGGCGGGCGCCCGACGTTCAACGTCTCGACGACCGCCGCGCTGATCGCGGCCGGCGCGGGCTGTGCCGTCGCCAAGCACGGCAACCGCTCGGCGACGAGCCGCTCCGGCTCGGCCGACGTGCTCGAGGCACTCGGCGTGCGGATCGACCTTGGCCCCGAGGCGGTCGGCACCTGCATCGACGACCTCGGCTTCGGTTTCATGTTCGCGCCACGCCACCACCAGGCGACGCGCTTCGTCGTCCCGGTCCGCAAGGAGCTTGCGGTGCGCACGATCTTCAACTTGCTCGGCCCGCTGACGAACCCGGCGGGGGCGAGGCGGCAGGTGATCGGCGTCTCCGACCCGGCCTACGTCGAGACGATCGCGGGCGCGCTGCTGCTGCTCGGTGTCGATCGCGCCTTGGTCGTATCCTCGGAGGACGCGCTCGACGAGATGAGCATCTCGGCCCCCACCACCGTCGTCGAAGTCGACGGCGCCGACCTTCGCCGCTACACCGTGACCCCTGAGGACTGCGGTCTGTCCTCGGCCGCGGATTCGGAGGCTGCGCTCGGCGGATCGCCGGAGGACAACGCGGCCACGACGCGCGCGATCTTCGCCGGCGAGGCCGGGCCACGCCGCGACCTCGCGGTCCTCAACGCCGGTGCCGCGATCTACGCCGCCGGCCGCGCAGACGACCTCGCCGCCGGTGTCGCGGCCGCGCAGGCCGCGATCGACGACGGCGCCGCGACCCGCACGCTCGACGCGCTGATCGCCCGCACCCAGCAGCTCGCCGCGGACGCGAGCCCCGCATGAACGTGCTCGAGCGGATCGTCGCCGCGACCCACGAGGACGTACGCCGCCGGCGCGAGGAGGTTCCCTTATCGGAGCTCGAGTCGGCGCTCGAAGGTCGGGGCGACGACCGCCCGTTCTCCGAGGCGCTGACGCTGCCCGGCGTGTCGGTGATCGCCGAGCACAAGCGCCGCTCGCCGTCGGCCGGGGCGATCCGCGAGGGCGCGAGCGTCGCCGACGTCGTGCGCGCCTATGAGCGCGGTGGCGCCGCCGCCATCTCGGTGCTCACCGAAGCCAGGCACTTCGGTGGCTCGCTCGACGATCTGCGCGCGGCGCGCGCGGCGTCCGCGCTGCCGATCCTGCGCAAGGACTTCATCGTCGACCCGTACCAGCTCTACGAGTCGGCCGCCGCGGGCGCCGACGCGATCCTGCTGATCGTCGCGGCGCTCGATTCGCGGGTCCTCGTCGCGCTGTATGCCGAGGCGCGCGCGCTGGACCTCGACGTGCTCGTCGAGGTCCACGACGAGGAGGAGCTCGACTGCGCGCTGGAGCGCGTCGACGCCGATGTGATCGGCATCAACAACCGCGACCTGACGGACTTCAGCGTCGACCTGCAGCGCACGTTCGAGCTGCTGGCCGACGTCCCCGCCGGCAAGACCGTCGTGTCGGAGTCGGGCATTCACTCGCGCGAGCAGCTCGACGAGCTCGAGCGCGTCGGCGTCGACGGCGTGCTGATCGGCGAGTTGCTGATGCGCGCGCCCGAGCCGGAGATCGCGCTGCGCGCGCTGACAGGCGTTGAGGACGAGGGCGACGGCCGGCCGTTGTAGAGCGCGCAAGCCCCTGCTGACGCGACGGTCGCGCCCACAAGCGACAATGCGCGGGCGCGAGCCCTGCTGCCGACCGAGGAGTCACCCGATGCCCCGCATGATGTTCCGCCATACGGCCTGGCCCGCTTTGCTGACCGCGGTCGTCATCGGTCTGGCCGCCTGCGGCGATGACGATTCGAGCACGACGACCGGCTCCGCGGCGGAGGCCGATTCGAAGATCGCCGCGCTGGTCCCGGCCACCTTCAAGGAGAAGGGCACGCTGACCGTTGCCGCCGACGCGACCTACGCGCCGAACGAGTTCATCGGAAAGGACGGCAAGACCGTCGAGGGGATGGATGCCGACCTCGCCAAGGCGCTTGGCGTCGTCATGGGCGTCAAGGTCAAGGTCGTCAACGTGACGTTCGACAGCATCATCCCGCGCCTGAGCGCCGGCCGGTACGACCTCGCGATGTCGTCGATGACCGACAACAAGGAGCGCGAGAAGGTCGTGGACTTCGTGACGTACTACCGGTCGGGGACGTCGTTCTTCACGAAGAAGGGCAGCGCGGTGGCCCCCGGGTCGCTCGCCGAGCTCTGCGGGACGAAGGTCTCCGTCGAGAAGGGAACGACGCAGGCCGATGACGCCGCCAAGGCCGACAAGGACTGCAAGGCGGCCGGCAAGGAGCCCATCACTGTCCTCGTCTTCCCCGACCAGAACGCCGCCAACCTGGCGCTGACCAGCGGCCGCGCCGAGGTCGGCATGGCCGACACGCCGGTCGCGGCCTATCAGGTCGAGCTCTCCAAGGGAGCGCTCCAGCTCAGTGGCGAGAGCTACGGCGTCGCCCCGTACGGGATCGCCATCGCGAAGGACAGCGGGCTCGAGAACGCGCTGCTGCCAGCGGTCAAGAAGCTCATGGCCGACGGCACCTACGAGACGATCCTGAAGAAGTGGGGCGTCGAGGCGGGCGCGATCGATGACCCCCAGCTCAACGGGGCGATCAGCTAGTGCGACCGGGTGTCCGGAAGCGATAGCCACGAAGCATCGCTGTCCGCGCCGGGATCGCCTGATGTCATCAAGGCGATCCCGGTGCGCCGGCCGGGACGATGGATCGCGGCCGCGCTCGTCCTGCTCGTCGCGGCGAGCCTGACCCACTCGGCTGCGACGAACCCGCGCTTTCACTGGGACGTCGTCGGCGAGTACCTCTTCTCGCACCGGATCCTCAGCGGCCTGCTGACGACGATCGAGCTGACGGTCATCGCGATGGTCATGGGGATCGTGATCGGCGTGCTCCTGGCCGTGATGCGGCTGTCCTCCAACCCGCTCGTCTCCGGCGGTAGCTGGCTCTACATCTGGTTCTTCCGCGGCACACCGGTGCTCGTGCAGCTCTTCTTCTGGGCGAACATCGCGACGCTGTATCCGGAGATCGCGCTGGGGATCCCGTTCGGTGGACCGGATCTCCTGACCGCCGACGGCAACGAGCTGATCACGCTGTTCGTGGCCGCGGTCCTGTGTTTGGGCCTCAACGAGGGCGCCTACATGGCGGAGGTCGTGCGCGCCGGTCTGCTATCTGTCGACGAGGGTCAGACGGAGGCCGCGCAGGCGCTCGGGATGACGCGCCTGCAGACGATGCGCCGGATCGTCCTGCCGCAGGCGATGCGGGTCATCATCCCGCCGACCGGCAACGAGACGATCTCGATGCTGAAGACGAGCGCGCTCGTCAGCGTGATCGCCCTGACCGATCTGTTGTACGCGGCGCAGCTGATCTATGCGGTCAACTACCAGGTGATCCCGCTGCTGATCGTCGCGAGCCTGTGGTACCTGCTCGTCACGACGATCCTGTCGATCGGGCAGTACTACATCGAGCGCCACTATGACCAGGGCTCGTCGCGCGAGCAGGGCCCGACGCCGTGGGGACGGCTGCGCCACAACCTGTTCTCGATTAAGCATGCGACGGTCGTCTCCGGGGCGTCTGGGGAGGGCCGATGAACGCGGATACGATCCTCCGTGCCGAGGCGGTCTACAAGCGCTTCGGGCGCACCCCGGTCCTCAACGGGATCACGCTCGAGGTTCCCGCGGGCAAGGTCGTCTGCATGCTCGGCCGCTCGGGCTCCGGCAAGACGACCTTCTTGCGCTGCATCAACCACCTCGAGCAGATCGACGCGGGCCGGATCTGGGTCGCCGGGGAGCTCGTCGGCTACCGCCAGCACGGCGACAAGCTCTACGAGCTGCGCGAGTCCGAGGTGGCGCGCAAGCGCGCCGAGATCGGGATGGTCTTCCAGCGTTTCAACCTGTTCGCGCACATGACCGCGCTCGAGAACGTCATCGAGGCGCCGATGCGGGTCAGGAAGATGCGCGAGCGGGAGGCGATCGCGCGTGCGAGCGTCCTGCTCGACCGCGTCGGGCTCGCCGACAAGCTCGACTCCTATCCCGCACAGCTATCGGGCGGCCAGCAGCAGCGGGTCGCGATCGCCCGCGCGCTCGCCATGGAGCCGAAGCTCATGCTGTTCGACGAGCCGACCTCGGCGCTCGACCCCGAGCTCGTCGGCGAGGTGCTCGACGTCATGCGCACGCTTGCCGCCGAGGGCATGACGATGATCGTCGTCACGCACGAGATCGGATTCGCCCGCGAGGCCGCCGACACGGTCGTCTTCATCGACGACGGAACGATCGTCGAGGCGGGCAGCCCGGCCGAGGTGCTCGCCAACCCGCGCCACGAGCAAACGAAGGCGTTCCTGGCCAAGGTGCTCTAGATCGCCGCCGGTCGCGCCCTACGATGAGCGGATGGCGACGCGCATCAAGCATTGCGGAATCACGAGCCTCGATGACGCGCATCGCGCCGCGGAGGCTGGGGCCTGGGCGCTGGGGATGATCTTCTGGAACGGCTCGCCGCGCCGCTGCGAGCTCGACGAGGCGCAGCTGATCGGCACGGCGCTGCGGCGCACGCTGCACCTCGTCGGCGTGTTCGTCAACGCGCGGCTCGAGGAGATCGATCACGCCGTCCAGACGGCGGGGCTCTCGCACGTGCAGCTGCATGGCGACGAGGGACCGGTCTTCTGCGGCGAGGTCGCGCGCCGCACCGGGGCGAAGGTCATCAAGGCCGTCCGCGTGCAGTCGCGGGCGACGCTGCAGGCCGCCGGCGCCTTCCACACGGACTTCCTGCTGCTCGACGCGCACGTCGAGGGCGTGCCCGGCGGCACGGGCCGGACGATCGACTGGGAGCTCGTGCGCCAGGCGAAGCTCGGCCCGGCGGTGATCCTCAGCGGCGGCTTGCACCCGGACAACGTCGCGGACGCGATCGCGGCGACCGAGCCGTTCGCCGTCGACGTCGCGAGCGGCACCGAGTCCGCCCCGGGGATCAAGGATCCCGCCAAGCTCGTCGCGTTCCACGACGCGCTACGCGCCGCGGCGCCGTGGCCGAGCCGATCTAGGATGACGGCGTGAGCGACCGCGGACCCGTGATCGAAGCCGGCGTGGAGCACCGCTTCGGCCCCTACGGCGGCCAGTACGTGCCCGAGACGCTGCTGCCGGCGCTGGCCGAGCTCGAGACCGCGTGGGTCGCCGCGCGCGACGACGCCGGCTACCGTGCCCAGCTCGGCGGGCTGCTGCGCGACTACGCCGGCCGGCCGACGCCGCTGTACCTCGCCGAGCGCCTCTCCGAGCGCGCCGGGCGCGAGCTCTGGCTCAAGCGTGAGGACCTCATGCACACCGGCTCGCACAAGCTCAACAACGCACTCGGCCAGGCGCTGCTCGCCAAGCGGATGGGCAAGGGCCGGATCATCGCCGAGACCGGCGCCGGCCAGCACGGGGTCGCGAGCGCGACCGCGTGCGCGCTGCTGGGCCTGGAGTGCATCGTCTACATGGGCGCCGAGGACATCCGCCGCCAGGCGCCCAACGTCCAGCGCATGAAGCTGCTCGGCGCCGACGTGGTCAGCGTCGAGGCCGGCGCGCGCACGCTGAAGGAGGCGGTCAGCGAGGCGATCCGCGACTGGGTCGCGTCGGTCGCGACGACGCACTACATCATCGGCTCGGCCGTCGGCCCGGCGCCCTACCCGGCGCTCGTGCGCGACCTCCAGCGCGTGATCGGCGACGAGGCGCGCGCGGCGCTGCTCGAACGCGCCGGCCGGCTGCCCGATCGCGTCATCGCCTGCGTCGGCGGCGGCTCGAACTCGATCGGCATCTTCACGCCGTTCGTCG
Source organism: uncultured Actinomycetes bacterium (assembly GCA_963780585.1). Taxonomy (GTDB): domain Bacteria; phylum Actinomycetota; class Thermoleophilia; order Solirubrobacterales; family Solirubrobacteraceae; genus CADCVQ01. The sequence continues at coordinate 133,672 of CAWADD010000007.1, read as the reverse complement.
CCGACGAGGACGTCGCGCTGATCGGCGTCGAGGCCGCGGGGGAGGGCCTCGACAGCGGTCGTCACGGCGCCCCGCTGACGATCGGCGGCCGCGCGGGCGTGCTGCATGGGTCGCTGTCGGCGGTCATGCAGGACGGCGACGGCCAGGTCACGGAGGCGCACTCGGTGTCGGCCGGCCTCGACTACCCCGGCTCGGGCCCCGAGCACGCCTACCTGCGCGACTCCGGCCGCGCGCGCTACGTCGCGGTCGAAGACGCCGATGCGCTGCGGGCGTTTCGCGAGGTCACACGCCTGGAGGGCATCATCCCGGCGCTCGAGACCGCGCACGCGCTGCACTACGCGCTGCACGAGGACGGCGACGGCTCGCAGCTCGATCTCATCTGCCTGTCCGGGCGCGGCGACAAGGATCTCGCCGAGGTCGTGGCGCTGGGCGATGGCTGAGCGCGCACGACACGATGGGTAAGCCCGCCCGCGACCGCGTCCCGGCAGTGCCGCAGACCGGCGAGGACCGCATCACGGCGGCGTTCGCGCTGCGCCGCGGGCGCGCCGCGCTGATGCCGTACCTGATGGGCGGCTTCCCCGGCATCGCGACCTCGCGCGCGATCGGCGAGGCGTACGCGTCCAACGGCGCCGATCTCGTCGAGCTCGGCGTGCCGTACTCCGACCCGCTCGCCGACGGCCCGACGATCCACGCCGCCGGCACCGCCGCGCTGCGTGCGGGCGCGACGCTCGACGGCGTGCTCGAGGTCGGCGAGTCGATCGCCAGGCGCGTCCCGGTCGTGCTGATGTGCTACGTGAACCTCGTGCTCGCGCGCGGCGCCGAGGCGTTCGTCGCCGGCCTGCACGAGGCCCAGATCAGCGGCCTGATCGTCCCCGACCTGCCGCTCGGGGAGGAGCCCGGGATCGCCGACGCCTGCGCCGCGCAAGGCGTCGCGCTCGTCCCGCTCGTGGCGCCGACGACGACGACCGAGCGGCTCGCGCTGATCGGCGCGCAGGCGCGCGGCTTCCTCTACGCGGTCTCCGTGACCGGCACGACGGGCGAGCGCGGCAGCCGCGAGCAGGCCTTCGGCGAGCTGCTCGGGCGCGTCAAGGAGCACACCGAGGTGCCGGTCGCGCTCGGCTTCGGGATCTCGACGCCCGCGCACGCCGCGGAGGCGGCACGAGCCGGCGCCGACGGCGTCATCGTCGGCACCCGCCTCGTGCGCGCAGCGGCAGAATCCGACGATCCGGCGGCCGCCACAGGCGAGCTCGTTGCACAGCTTGCCGCCGCGCTCATCCGTTAGGCTGAGCGCCGCATGGGACTCGCAGTCGCCACCGCCATCGGTCTCGTCGTGTGGATCGTCCTATGGGCGACCGGCTGGAAATCGCTCGACGCGTTCCTGATCACGACGCTGATCGTCACGCTCGGCGCGACCGCCAAGATCCTCACACCGTACCTGCCCGGCCGGGAGTAGTGGTCCGTCGCGAGACGGATCACTAGCGCGGCGGTGGCGCCCGGACTACGGGCGATCGTCGCCTGCGTACTAGGCGCGCTCGGGCTCGCGATCGGCCTGGCGGCATGCGGCGGTGGCAAGGACAGCGCCGTCACGACCGGCAGCGACACGCTGACGATCTACTCCAGCCTGCCGCTGCAGGGTCCCGACCGCAACCGCGCGCGCGACATGGTGAACGCGATCAAGCTGGCGCTGCAGCAGGCCGGCGGCAAGGTCGGGCCGTTCAGCGTCACGTACGTCTCGCTCGACTCGGCGACACGCGAGGCCGGCACCTGGACCCCGAACAAGGTGCTGGCCAACGCTCGCCAGGCCGTCCGAGACATCAACGCGATCGCCTACATCGGCGATCGCGACTCGGCTGCCACGGCGCTGTCGCTGCCGTTGACGAACGAGGGCGACATCCTCCAGGTCAGCCCCTCGAGCACGTACGACGGTCTGACCCGCACGAGCCGGCGCCAAGGCGAGCCCGAGCGCTTCTACCCGTCCGGCGAGCGCACCTTCGGCCGCGTCGTGCCCGCCGACCACGTTCAGGCGTCGGCCCTGATCGGCTACATGAAGTCGGCCGGCGTCAGCACGCTAGCGCTGCTCGCCGACCGCGAGATCTACGGCGGCGGGATCGCCGACGAGGTCCACGAGGCCGCCGGACGCCAAGGCATCGAGGTCATCGACCGCGGCCGCATCAACGCCTCGCAGGACGACCTCTCCGGCCCCGCGAAGAGCGTCGCGGAGACCGGCGCCGACGCCTTCCTGTTCGCCGGCACGACGGACACCGGGGCGGCCGGGATCTTCAGCGCGGTCGCCGACGCGGCGCCGCAGATGCAGCTCTTCGGCCCCGCCGCCGTCGCCGATCAGAAGTTCGCCGGCGCGCTGCCCGCGGCCGTCCAGCGACGGATCCGCGTCACGACGCCGGCGCTCCCGACGCGGCTGCTGCCGGCCGGCGCGGGCGCCTTCCGGGACCGCTTCCGCGTGACCTTCGGCCGCCATCCGGCGCCCGAGGCGCTGCAGGCCTACGAGGCCGCCAGCGCCGTGCTGTACGCGATCCGCGCGGCCGGCGACAAGGGCAACGATCGCAGCGCGGTGACGAAGGCGTTCTTCGCGATCCGCGACCGCCGCTCGGTCCTCGGCCGCTACTCGATCGACCGCTTTGGCGACACGAGCCTGTCGCGCTACGCGGGCAACCGCATCCGCGACTCGCAGTTCGTGCTCGAGAAGGTGCTCGACGTGCGCGGCTGACACGCCTCTCGGCTTGTCACGACGGCCGCGATCCAAACCGCACAGCGGCCCCGTTAACAGGTGTACGATCGGCGGCGCGTTCCAGTGTTCAGTCCCACGAGGGGGTTCATCTTGCATTTCAATCGAGCAGTCGCTGCCGGCTTGCTGCTGCCAGCGCTTGCTGTCGGTGTAGCGGCGTGTGGCGACGACGACAAGTCCAGCGGAGGCGGGGATACCGCGGTTGCCAAGAACCTCACCGTCTACGGCACGCTTCCACTACAGGGCGCCGCGTCGCTGCAGACGACGTCGATCGTCAACGGCGCCAGGCTCGCGCTGAAGCAGCGCAACGGCAAGATCGGCGACTTCACGATCGCGTTCAAGCCGCTCGATGACTCGCTCGCGTCGACGGGCTCGGCCGACGAGGGCAAGGAAGCGCAGAACGCGCGGACGGCCGTGCGCGACAAGAGCACGATCGCGCTGCTCGGTGCCTACAACTCCGGCATGACGAAGGTCTCGCTGCCGATCACGAACAAGGCCGGGATCCTCCAGGTCAGCCCCGCGAACACGTACGTCGGGCTGACGACCGACCAGCCGGGCTCCGAGAAGGGCGAGCCGGACAAGTACTACCCGGCCGGCACGCGGACGTACGCCCGCGTCGTGCCGAAGGACACGATCCAGGCGGCCGCGATGGTCACGGTCATGAAGGAAGACGGCTGCACGTCGTTCATCAACTACAACTCGAAGACGACGTACAGCGCCGGCCTCGGCCGCAACCTCGCCATCGAAGCCAAGAAGCAGGGCCTGCGCAACATCGGCGACGAGGGCGTCGACATCAAGGCGCCGAACTACCGCTCGCTGCTGGCGGGCGTGGACACCGACTGCGTGTCGACGTCGATGGAGATCGAGAACAACGGCATCCAGCTGCTGAAGGACGCCGCGACGACGCTCCCCAACGCCAAGCTGTACGCCGGTGACGCGATGGTCCTCAACGAAACCGCCGATCCGAAGAAGGGCCTTCCGGCAAGCGTCGGCGCCCGCTTCAAGGGCACGATCGCGACGCTCGACCCGAAGAGCTTCCCGGCGGAGGGCAAGAAGTTCTTCGCCGACTACAGCGCCGAGTACAACGTCCCGCGGCCCAATCCGTATGCGATCTACGGCTACGAGGCGATGGACCTGATCCTCGACTCGATCGAGGCCGTCGGCGACAAGGGCGGCGACCGCCAGGCCGTCATCGACCAGGTGCTGGAGAACACCAAGGGCCGCGAGAGCGTGCTCGGCACCTACGACATCGACGAGAACGGCGACACGACGCTGACCGACTACGGGCTCTACCGGATCGAGGACGGCAAGCTCGTGTTCGACAAGGTCGTCAAGGCCGCAAGCGCGTAGACCGACCGCAGGCGATCCCGGGGGCGCGGCGCATGCCGCGCCCCCGGGTCTACGTCTGAGAACCCGATGAACGCCCCGTCGGTTCCCCTGAGCCAGCACAGCGCGGTCGTCGCCGTGCGCGCGTTCTTCGGACGCTACGGTCTGATCCTCTCGCTGCTCGTCCTGCCGGTCGCCTACGGAATCCAGGACCTCAGCACCGACGGCGATCTCAGCCGGCTCGGCAACAACCTCGTCGACGGGCTCTCCAACGGCGCGATCTGGGCGCTGATCGCGCTCGGCTACACGCTCGTCTACGGGATCATCGAGCTGATCAACTTCGCCCACGGCGAGGTCTTCATGATCGGCTCGTTCGTCGCGGCGAGCTTCTGGGGCACGCTCGGGCTGACCTTGACGACGGGCGTGCCGGGCCTGATCGCCGGGCTGCTGGCGGCGCTGCTCGTCGCGATGTTCACCTGCGCCTCGCTGAACGTGATGATCGAGCGCGTCGCCTACCGGCCGTTGCGCAACGCGCCCAAGCTCGCGCCGCTGATCACGGCGGTCGGCTTCTCATTCATCCTGCAGAACGTCGGCATCCTCTGGCGCGGCGGCTCGCAGCAGAGCGTCGACAACCTGATCCACCAGGAGCAGAGCGTGCTCGAGCTGTTCGGCGTCGTGATCTCGCGCGGCGACCTGCTCGCGGTCGGCGTGACGGCCCCGCTCGTCTTCATCGTGACGGCGTTCATCGCGCGCTCGCGGCTCGGCAAGGCGATGCGAGCGACGGCGCAGGATCCCGACGCGGCGCGGCTGATGGGCATCAACGTCGACCAGACGATCTCGCTGACGTTCCTGCTCGGCGGGATGCTCGCCGGCGCGGCCGGTCTCGTCTACGCGCTGTACCAGACGAACGTGTGGTACTTCCAAGGCTTCACGGCCGGGCTGATCGCGTTCACGGCCGCGGTGATGGGCGGCATCGGCAACCTGCGCGGAGCCGTCCTCGGCGGGCTGATCATCGGCTGCATCCAGCAGATCTCCGATAACCGGATCGGCGGCGAGTGGACGCCGGTGATCGTGTTCGGCTACCTGATCCTGATCATGACCTTCCGCCCGCGCGGGCTGCTCGGCGAGCAGACGAGGGAGGCCGGATGACGGCCGCGCTGGAGTTCGTGCGCACGAAGACCGGGCAGCGCGCGGTCGTCGGGACCGTGCTGATGCTGGCGCTGCTGTTCCCGCTCGCGTTCGACCCGCTGGCGACGCAGATGGACGTCGCGATCTTCGTGATCGCCTACGTGATGATGGCGCTCGGCCTGAACATCGTCGTCGGCTTCGCCGGGCTGCTCGACCTCGGCTACGTCGCCTTCTACGCGATCGGCGCGTACACGATCGGCTGGCTGGCCTCCGACCACTTCACCGGCATCGGCGGCGACGACGGCATCCACATCCTGACGAGCGACTTCGTCTCCAACGCGCTCGGGATCCACGTCAACTTCTTCCTCGTGCTGATCGCGGCGATGGCGATCGCGGCGGTGCTTGGCGCGGTGATCGGGCTGCCGACGCTGCGCCTGCGCGGCGACTACATCGCGATCGTGACGCTGGCGTTCGGCGAGATCATCGGCCGGATCGCGCTCAACGGCGACGAGATCACGTTCGGCGACTACCAGCTCACGAACGGCCAGCAGGCGATCTCGCCCGTCGACCAGCCGTTCCTGGCGCTCGGCAACTACGAGTTCGACTCCGCCTTCAACCTGCGCCCGTACTACTGGACCGGCCTCGTCCTGCTGTGCTTCACGCTGTTCGTGAACTTCCGGCTGCGCGACTCGCGCCTCGGCCGCGCTTGGATCGCGTTGCGCGAGGACGAGATCGCGGCGGCCAGCATGGGCGTTCCGCTCGTACGCACGAAGCTGCTCGCATACGCCGCCGGGGCCGGGCTGGGCGGGATCGCCGGCGCGTTCCTCGGCAGCTACAACAACGCGATCAACTCCAACCAGTTCCAGTTCGCGTTCTCGATCTTCGTGCTCGCGATGGTGATCCTCGGCGGGATGGGGTCGATCTGGGGGGTGACGGCGGGGGCGGTCGCGCTGGCGGTGATCGACCGCTACCTGATACCCGAGGTGTTCGACGATCTGCCCTCGACGTTCGGCCTCGACTTCCAGCTCACGCAGCTCTCGTTCGGGATCTTCGGTTTCCTGCTCGTGCTGATCATGATCCTGAGACCCGAGGGCTTGTTCCCGGAACGAAGACGAAAACTCGAGCTCACCGAGGGCGTCGGCACCGACGAGAGCGTCTTCGAGGCGCGCTCGTGACGCCCCTGCTCGAAGCCACCGGCGTAACGAAGGCGTTCGGCGGGCTCGTCGCGGTCAGCGACGTGACGTTCGACATCCCGCCGAAGTCGATCGTGTCGATCATCGGGCCCAACGGCGCCGGCAAGACGACGTTCTTCAACATGCTCACCGGGCTCTATCGCCCGACGTCGGGCACGATCGCCTTCGCCGGGGTTGACATCACAGAGATGCGGCCCGATCGCATCCTCGCCGCGGGCGTCGCGCGGACGTTCCAGAACATCCGCCTGTTCGGCACGATGAGCGCGCGTGAGAACGTCATGGTCGGCCAGCACGCGCGGATGAGCGGCGGGCTCGTCGGCTCGATCCTGCGCACGCCGAAGGTGCGCGCGGAGGAGAAGCGCGTGCACGAGAAGGCAGGCGAGATGCTCGAGCTCGTCGGGCTCGCCCGCAGCCAGTACGAGCAGACCGCGATCAACCTCTCCTACGGCGATCAGCGACGCGTGGAGATCGCGCGCGCGCTCGCCTCGGACCCGCAGCTGCTCCTGCTCGACGAGCCGACGGCGGGCATGAACCCGGAGGAATCCGCCCGCCTGACGCGCTTCTTGACGAAGCTGCGCGACGACCACGGCCTGACGATCCTGCTGATCGAGCACGACATGAAGGTCGTCATGAACGTCTCCGAGCGGATCACCGTCCTCGACCACGGCGAGAAGCTCGCCGAGGGCGACCCCGCGCAGATGCGCACCGACGAGCGCGTCATCGAGGCCTACCTCGGAAAGTCGACGAACTGATGGCCCTGCTCGAAGTCGACGACATCCACACGTTCTACGGCAACATCGAAGCGCTCAAGGGCGTCTCGCTGAAGGTCGAGGAGGGCGAGGTCGTCACGCTGATCGGCTCCAACGGCGCCGGCAAGTCGACGACGTTGCGCTCGATCTCCGGCTTGTCGGTGGCGCGCAGCGGGACGATCCGCTTCGCGGGCCGCGACATCACGCGCACGCCGCCGCAGGAGATCGTCGCGCGCGGCATCTCGCAGTCGCCCGAGGGTCGCCGCTGCTTCGCGCGCATGACGGTGCTCGAGAACCTCGAGATGGGCGCCTACCGGCGCCGTGACAGCGGCGTCGCCGCCGACCTCGACCGCGTCTACGACCTCTTCCCGCGGCTCAAGGAGCGCGAGCGCCAGAAGGCGGGCACGATGTCCGGCGGCGAGCAGCAGATGCTCGCGATCGGGCGCGCGCTGATGGCGCAGCCGAAGCTGCTGCTGCTCGACGAGCCGTCGATGGGGATCGCGCCGATCCTCGTCGAGCGCATCTACGAGACGATCGTCGAGATCAACCGCCAGGGCACGACGATCCTGCTCGTCGAGCAGAACGCCAACTACGCGCTCGGCGTCTCGACGCGCGGCTACGTGCTGGAGACCGGGCGCGTCGCGCTGACCGACGCCTCCGACGCGCTGCGCAGCAACCCCGACGTGCAGAAGGCCTACCTCGGCGCATGACCATCGTCGCCACGATCGGCGCGCTCGCGCTCTACCTGCTGTTCATCTGGTTGGCGTCCGCGATCGCCGGCGCCTACCTCTCGGACCGCAAGGGCTACGGCGAGAAGGCCGGGCTCGCATCGGGCCTGCTGCTGAGCGTCGCCGGAGCGCTCGGCTGGCTCTTCGTCCCGGCCAAGCCCGGCTCGGAGTGGCGCGTCAGCGGGCCGTTTCCCTGGCAGCGCCACGAAGAACCGCCGGACGAGTAGCTGGCTGACTGCAGGGGGCCGGGCTGTCTGGCGGTTGTCGCTTGGGTGGATGGCGGTCGCGCCGGCGACGCGAACGGCATCGATGAGGAAGGGTTCGGGCGCTCGCGGTCCCGTGGTGGCGGGGGTGTCGGGCGACCTCGCGCGCCGGGCGAAGCTCCCTGCTGGCGAGACGGTTGAAACGCCGCCTGACGCGGCATCGCATCCGTCTCGGTTGGGCGCCGCGGTCTGCTGTCCGCCAAGGCATGCGTCGGGGCGGATCAGGAGAGGTGAGCGAGCGATCGTGGTCCGTCGTAACGCCGCGGTGCGGTCCTGTCCCGCCTTGTGTGTGTCATGGCCCCATCAGCCAGGACAGGACGCCGGCGGAGACGGTGCCGCCCAGGGTGTGTCGAATAACCCCCGTAGCGCTCAGCCCAGCGTGCTGCGCAGCGCCTCGTCGAGATCGGGGTGCTTGAACTCGTAGCCGAGCTCCTCCGCGCGGCCGGGCACCATCCGCACGCCGGTCAGCACGACCTGCGCCATCTCGCCGTACATGAGCTTGATCGTGAAGCCGGGAACGGGCGCCACCGCGGGCCGGTTCAGCGCGCGGCCGAGCGCCTTGGCGAACTGCTTGTTCGTGACCGGGTTGGGCGCCGAGGCGTTGATCGGGCCGGCGAACTTCGTGTTGTCGATCGCGGCGAGGTAGATCCCGATCAGGTCGTCGCGATGGATCCACGGCATGTACTGCTTGCCGCTGCCGATCGGCCCGCCGACGCCGGCCTTGAACGGCGGCAGCATCTTCTCGAGCGCGCCGGCCTCGGCGTCGAGCACGATCCCCGTTCGCACCATCACCGTGCGCGTGCCGATCTTCGCCGTCTCGACCTGGCGCTCCCAGCGCGCTACGACCTGCGCCAGCCAGTCGCTGCCGGGCGCGCCGGACTCGTCGATCACCTCGCTGCCGCGGGCGCCGTAGAGGCCCGACGCCGACGCGCAGATCAGCGCCTTCGGGCGCGGTTTCGTGTCGAAGATCGTGTGGACCATGTTCCGCGTGCCCTTCTCGCGGCTGTCGAGGATCTCGGCCTTCGCCTTCTCGTTCCAGCGCTGGGCGACGTCCTCGCCGGCGAGGTGGACGATCGCGTCGCGGCCGGCGAGCGCCGGCTTCGGCGCGGCGTCCTCCTTGAGGTTCCAGGCGAAGGCCTCGACGCCGAGCATCTCGCTCGCCTTGTCGGGATCGCGCGACAGCGCGGTGACCTCGTCGCCGCGTGCCTTCAGGGCAGCCACGAGGTGCCGTCCGATCCGGCCTGTCGCTCCGCTGACGGTGACTCGCATCGTGCGAGCATACGGATCGGGCCAGCGCGCCCCGGGGTCGTAGAGTGCCGCCGATGGCCGATCGCGGCGACGAGCTCTACCTGATCGACGGCAACTCGCTCGTCTATCGGGCGTTCTTCGCGCTCCCCGAATCGATCGCCACGTCGACCGGCTTTCCGACCAACGCGATCTTCGGATTTGCCTCGATGCTCGTGAAGATCCTCACCGAGCACGGCACGAAGCCGACGATCGTCGTCTGGGACGCGGGCGCGAGCGGGCGCAAGGAGGTCTACGCCGAGTACAAGGCCGGGCGCTCGACGCGGCCCGACCTGCTGCGCGAGCAGTGGCCGCACTTCGAGCCGCTCGTCGAGGCGTTCGGCTACGCGAATACGCGCCTCGCGGGCTTCGAGGCCGACGACGTCATCGCGACGCTCGCCGAGCGCGCGCGCGAGCAGCAGATCCCGGTCGTGATCGTCACCGGCGATCGCGACGCCTTCCAGCTGATCGACCCCGAGGGCCTCGTCAGCGTGATGGCGACGTCGCGCGGGATCACCGAGACGAAGCTCTACGACCACGCCGCGGTCGTCGAGCGCTACGGGATAGCCCCCGAGTTGATCCCCGACTTCTACGGGCTCAAGGGCGACACGAGCGACAACATCCCCGGCGTCCCAGGGATCGGCGACAAGACGGCGTCGCAGCTGCTGCAGAAGTTCGGCGACCTCGAGGGCGTGCTCGGCTCGATCGACGAGATCTCCGGCGCCAAGCGCAAGGAGAACCTCGCCAACCACGCCGAGGACGCGCGCCTGTCGAAGGTGCTCGCGACGATGCGCCGCGACCTGCCGGTCGATCTCGACGTCGCCGCCGCGGCCTCGCAGGCGCCGGACCGATCGAAGCTGCGCGAGGTCTTCCGCGAGTTCGAGCTGCGCGACCCGCTGCGCCGACTGGAGGAGTTCCTCGGCGCCGAGCAGGCCGCGCCCGCGCCGGTCGCCTCGACGGAGGTCAGCGCGCGCGTGCGAGGCGGGACGCTCGCCGACGTCGCGCGGCTCGAGGGCGGCGAGCTCGTGCTCGCCGCGCGGCCGCCGGAGATCCCGGAGGGCGAGCTGCTCGCGGTCGACAGCTCGTGGCGCTTCGCCGTCGCCGCCGCCGGCGGGGTGCTGACCGGCATGATGGACGACCCCGCGCAGCTCATCGCCGCGGCCGGCGAGCGGCCGGTCGTCGCCTACGACGCGAAGGCGTTCGGCGTCGTGCCGCCGAACCTCGCGCACGACGCGCTGCTCGGCGCATACCTGCTCGAGCCTGCGCGCCGCGGCTACCCGCTGCGCGAGCTGCTCGAGGAGCGCGGCCTCGGCGCGCCGGGCGTCGAGGACGAGCTCGCCGCCGAGGCGCTGCTGATCGGCGAGCTGTCGGCCTGGCAGCGCGAGCAGGTCGTCGCCCGCGACCTCGTGACGGTCATGCAGGAGATCGAGCTGCCACTCGTGCCGGTGCTGCGGCGGATGGAGCTCGAGGGCGTGCGGCTGAACACCGATCGCCTGCGCGAGATCACCGCGCGCGTGCGCGTAGAGGTGCGCACGCTGGAGCTCGAGATCTGGCGCCTCGCCGAGGCGGAGTTCGTGATCGGCTCGCCGCAGCAGCTCGGCGAGATCCTCTTCGAGAAGCTCGGCCTGTCGCGCAAGCGCCGCGGCAAGACGGGCTTCTCGACCGACGCGCGCGTGCTGCAGGCGATCCGCGACGAGCACGAGATCATCCCGCTGATCGAGCGCTGGCGCGAGCTCAACCAGCTCGACAAGACGTACTTCAGCGTCCTGCCGCAGCTCGTCGACGAGCGCTCGCGGATCCACACGACGTTCCTGCAGGCCGCCGCGACGACCGGGCGGCTGGCGTCGACGAACCCGAACATGCAGAACGTCCCGATACGCACGGCGCTCGGCCGCGAGATCCGCGGCTGCTTCGACGCGGCGCCCGGCAACGTCCTGCTGAGCGCCGACTACTCGCAGATCGAGCTGCGCGTGCTCGCCCACATCGCCGACGAGCCGGTCCTGAAGGAGATCTTCGTGCGCGGCGAGGACGTCCACACGGCGACCGCAGGAAAGGTCTTCGGGACCGCGCCGGACGAGGTCGACTACGGCCAGCGCTCGAAGGCGAAGATGGTCAACTACGGGATCGTCTACGGCCTTTCCGACTTCGGGCTTGCCGATCGGCTCGGCATCCCGCGCGAGGAGGCCAAGGAGATCATCGACACGTACCTCGAGCGCTTTCCGGCCGTGCGGGCGTTCATCGAGAGCACGATCGCCAGCGCGACGGAGATCGGCCACGTCACGACGCTGTGGGGCCGCCGGCGCCAGATCCCGGAGCTGAAGGCGCGCAACTGGCAGGTCCGCACGCTCGGCGAGCGCCTGGCGGTCAACACCGTCATCCAGGGCAGCGCCGCCGACGTCATGAAGCTCGCGCTCGTGCGCGTCGACGCCGCCCTGCGCGACTCGCCGGTGCGGCCGATCCTGACCGTCCACGACGAGCTCCTGTTCGAGGGACCGGCCGACGAGGTCGAGGCCGTGCGCGAGCTGATCCGGCGCGAGATGTGCGCGTTCTGGGAGCACGATCCGCCGCTCGCCGTCGACATCGGCGTCGGGCCGACGTGGATGGAGGCGAAGTAGGTGGACCGCGGCGCCGCCGTGCTGCTGACGGCGCTGACCGGCGGGCTCGTCGCGCTGCAGGCGCCGATCAACTCGGTCCTCGGCCGCTCGATCGGCACGTGGCAGGCGGCGTTCGTGTCGTTTGCGATCGGCACCGTCGCGCTGGCGATGATCGCCGCCCTGGCAACGGGCGGCTTGAGCCAGATCGCCGGCGTCCGCCACGTCTCCGTGATCTACCTCACCGGCGGCCTGCTCGGCGCCGCGTACATCACGTCCGTGCTCGTGACCGTGCGCACGCTCGGCCTCGGCGGCGTGACCGCCGCGACGATCGCCGGCCAGCTTGCGATCTCCGTCGTCGTCGACCACTTCGGCCTGATCGGCGTCGCCAAGCAGCCGATCAGCGCCGCGAAGGTCGCCGGCCTCGTGCTGCTGAGCATCGGGACATACCTCGTCGTACGCGACCCCTAGCCCGTTCCCGCTCAAGCTCGGGCAGCGGCGTGCCGATGGGGCCGCAGGGGCCTAGCGTTGGCGCAAGGACGACACCACGATCGCTGGACCGAGGCGCATGTCGAGCGCCTGTTCTGGCGCGCGGGCTTCGGCGCGACGCGCAAGGAGCTGCGCTACTGGGCGGGCCGCAGCAAGGGCGAGACGATCGACTGGCTGCTGCGTGGAGGCTCGGGCCCGCCGCGGCCGCGCTTCCCCAAGCCGAACCTCGGCGGCAAGCCGCTGGACCCGGTCAACGAGTACGGCCATGACGTGCTGTGGTGGCTGGACAAGATGGTCCGCACGCCGCGCCCGCTCGTCGAGAAGATGACGCTCTTCTGGCACGACCACTTCGCGACGCTCGACCAGGACCGGCCGTTGCAGCTCGCGCAGAACAAGATGCTGCGCCGCGACGCGCTGGGCAGCTTCCGCCGCCTGCTGACCGACGTCACGAAGGACCCGGCGATGCTGCTGTTCCTGTCGCTCGCCAACTCGACGAAGCAGGAGCCCAACGAGAACTACGCGCGCGAGCTGATGGAGCTGTTCACGCTCGGCAAGGGCTACACGGAGAAGGACATCCGTGAGGCCTCGCGGGCGCTGACCGGCTTTCGCTCCAAGCGCCGCAGCGACGGCACGGTGGCGGTCCTCTACGACGCCAAGGCGCACGACGCGACGGCGAAGCGGATCTTCGGCAAGCGCGGCAACTTCGACTACCGCGACGTGCTCGATCTCTGCATCGCCCACCCGCAGCACGCGCCGTTTCTCGTCTCCAAGCTGTGGGAGTACTTCGTCGGCACGCCGATCGAGCCGTCCGCGCGCAAGCGCCTGAGCGCCGTCTACCGCGGCGAACGCCACCGGATCGCGCCGCTCCTGCGCGAGATCGTCGAGCACCCGGCGATCTACCGCTCGCTCGACGCGCCCGACATGGTGAAGTCGCCGGTCGTGTACCTCGTCGGCTCGCTGCGCGCCTGCGGCGAGGGCGTCACGCGCCGCGATTGGGTCAATCTGCTCGACGGGATGGGGCAGCTGCCGTTCCGGCCGCCGTCGGTCGCCGGCTGGGAGTGGGGGACGGCGTGGCTCTCGACGAACTCGATGCACGTGCGCTTCGACTGCGCCAACGTGCTGCTGCAGGGCTCCCGCCGCGTGCGCGACGGGTCGACGCCGACCGGCGAAACGCCGCGCGAGGCGTTGGCGCGGGCGCGTGTCGCCGTCGGTCGGCCGTGGACGTCGGCCGCGACCGACGCGAAGCTGCTGAAGCTCGCCAGCCGACTGCTGTCGGGCCCGGCGGACGGTCAGCGCCAGCAGCGCGCCGACATGTGCCAGCGCGTGCTGCGCCAGCTGTTGTTGACCGGCCCCGACGCCCATGTGCACTGAGGCTTGATGTCCCGTCAGCCCCTGTCCTGCGGATGCGACGACTTCCGCGCCACCTCGGAGGCGACGCGCCGGCGCTACGTCGGCGCGCAGCTGACCCGCCGCCAGATCATCGGCTGGGGCGTCGGTGCCGGCCTGTCGCTGTACGCCGCCAAGGCGCTGCCGATCGGCCGCGCGCTCGAGGCCGCGGCCGCGGACGCGGCCGCCGCGCCGGATGCGCCGGTGCTCGTCGCCGTCTTCCTGCCCGGCGGTCTTGACCTGCTCGACTCGCTGATCCCGCTCAACGACTACGGCCGCTACGCCGACCTGCACCGCAACGTCCTCGTCGACAAGCCGCCGCTGCTGCGCGACAGCGCGCTCGGCATCCACCCGTCGCTCGCGCAGGGCGTCGGCGGCGGCATCAAGGGCCTCTACGACGCCGGCAAGCTCGGCTTCCTGCCGGGCATCGACTACCCCAACCCGAACCTGTCGCATTTCCACTCGCGACACTTCTGGGAGACCGGGCTGATCGTCGACAGCGGCTCGCCCGGCTGGCTCGGGCGCTGGCTCGACGCCAACGGCAACCAGGGCAACCCGCTGCAGGGCATGTCGCTGGGCTACTCGCTGTCGCCGGTGATGCGCTCGCGCACGGCGCCGGTCGCGTCGGCGAGCTCGCCGGACAACGCCGGCTTCTACATCCGCGGGACGTACGGCGAGGCCTTCGACGAGGCGATGAAGACGTGGACCGCGCTCGCGCGCACGCGCGGCGGCGGGCCGGGGCTGAAGGCCGCAAAGCGCGCCGCATACCTCGCCAAGCAGGTCGGCGACCTGCTCGAGCCCTACGCGAAGACGAAGAGCGGCGACCCGCTTGCCTCGCCGGTCGCGTACCCCGCGCAGAGCTCGTTCGGCAACCGCCTGCGCACGCTCGCCGGCCTGATCTCGAAACCGCTCGGCATCCGCGTCGCGACCGTCGACGCGCCCGCCGACTTCGACACGCATGCCAACCAGCGCAACACGCTCGCCCAGTCGCTGCCCGAGATCAGCCAGGCGCTGGCCGCCTTCCAGGCCGACCTCGAGGCGCGCGGCGTCGCCGATCGCGTGCTGACGTTCGTCTGGTCGGAGTTCGGCCGCCGCCCGCACGACAACGACTCCGGCACCGACCACGGCGCCGGCGGCCTCGCCTGGATCCAGGGAACGCGCGCCCGCAGCGGCCTGCTCAGCGAGTACCCGTCGCTGCACGACTTCGACGAGGACGACAACCTCAAGGTGACGGTCGACTTCCGCACGGTGTACGCGTCGCTGATCGAGCAGTGGCTCGGGACGGACGCCGGCGCCGTGCTGCCGAGCGCGGCGTCGTTGGGGCGCGTCCAGCTCGTGCGATGACCGCGCGGCGCGCGATCGCACTCGGCCTGGCGCCGCTCGCCGGCGCCGCGATCGCGTTTGGCGCGTTCGCCGCCGGCCTCGGCGCGGGCCTTGGCGGGGGCGCGATCGCACCGGCTGCGCAGCTGCGCACGACGGCCGTCGGCGTGGGCCTGCGCGAGTACCGCGTCGCCCTGTATCGCAACCGCGTCCTGCCCGGCCGCGTGCGCTTCAACATCGAGAACCTCGGCGAGGACGGCCACGACCTGCGCGTGCTCGGGCCCGGCTCCTCGGGGGCGATCCGCGCGACGAGCCCCGAGGTCAAGCCCGACGCGCGCTACACGCTGAAGGTCACGCTGCGCCGGCGCGGCCTGTACCGGCTGATCTGCACGATCGGCGACCACGAGGCGCGCGGGATGGTCGCGCGCCTGCGGGTGGTGCGGAAGGTGTAGGTGGCCTGTCGGCGCTGGGCCGGCTCGGGCGCTGGGGCGCTCAGCACGTGGCGCCTCGTCTGGCTGGCGTGCGCTGAACGGCATCGATGAGGGAGTGGGTCGGATGGTCCGGGCGCTCGGACGAGCGTTCCCGGCGCCCGTCGATCGCATGGAGAAGTGACACCTGGACGCGGTCCGCGATGACCGGCGTCAGTTCTCCATGCCTACCGCGCAGAAGTGGCAGCGCCGGCGCCCAGGGACCTCGATGTGTCACTTCTCCATGCATCCAGCAAGCGCTCGCCGTTGCCTGACCGCCCGGCCCGCACTTCCTTCATCGATGCCGTTCAGCAAGCGCGCCGCAGCACCAGGCACGCCGGCGCTGAGCGCCGCGGCTGCTCACCCTACGCCGCGACGGCGGGGGCCGGCTCGCCGGCCGGCGCGCCCCCCGCGCCGACGAACTCCGGCGCGCAGATGTCGCGGTAGTGACCGAACGACCAGCGCACGAGCGGGGGCGGGCTGATCGCGCGGATCGCGGGGGTCAACAGCCGCGTCGGCGTGATCCGGCCGACCCAGTTCTGAACGCGCAGCAGCCAGCGGTACTGCCATAGGTGGTCGGCCGAGAAGGCGCCGTAGCGCGTCAGCGCCTGCTCGCGCGTCTGGCGACCCTCGACGACGTCGACGAGCTCGCGCCCGAGCGCGAGGCCGAAGTAGAACGCCGGGCGGATGCCCTCAGCCGTGGTCGGCAGGCAGTGGCCGGCGGAGTCGCCGACGAAGAAGATGCCGTCCTCGACGGCGGGGCGCAGCTGGTGCGGGATCCAGTTGCCCTGCCAGCGCTCGGCCGGCACGCCGACGTCGGAGGCGAGCTGCAGCGTCGGCTCCTTGACGTGATCGCGCGGGTCGAACGAGCCGACGCCGACGCGCAACTCGCCGTCGGCGGGAAACGACCACGAGTAGCCGCGACGGACGTACTTCGGGTCGATCCACAGCTCGAGGTCCTCGCCGCTCGCATGGGGATGGACCTCCAGGCCGCGCGACAGGCGCGCGTTCGGCGGCTGGACGTTGTCGCCCGCGCCGAGGATCCGCCGCCATCCGAGCCCGTCGACGATCAGCGGCGCGCTGAGGTCGCCGCGATCGGTCTGCACGGTGAAGCCGGTTCGTCCCTCGACCTTGGCGGTCTCGAACTGCGCCGATCCCTCCGACTGCTCGCGCAGCAGCGCGCAGATGCGGCGGTAGTCGAAGGTCGAGAACGTGAACGGCAGCGGCCAGCGCAGCGTGCGCCCCGGCGTGTGCACGACGAGCTCGCCGAACGTCTGCTGGACGGCATCGATCAGCCCCATCCGCTCGAGCCAGGCCGTCGGCGCCGCGCAAGCGCTCGTCTGGCGCTCGCCGATCTCGTAGCGGTCGACCATCAGCACGCGCGCGTCCGTCCGCGCGAGCTCACGCGCAACGGTCAGGCCGGCGAAGCTCGCGCCGCAGATGAGCACGTCCCACTCGCCGTGCAGCGGCGTGCGCGCAGCGCCCCGCTTCGTCGCTCGTACCGGCATCGCGGCGAGATTGTAAAGCCGCGATCCGCGGCGGGCGGGCGGGGCACCGCGTCCCGGCGCGCTCGCCCTCCCGATCTCCGGCGCGGCCACGCTCACCGCGCTAACCTCCCCGTCACATGACAACCATCACCGAGGCTGCACCAGAAGCGAAGGTCGTCGCCGGATCTGACGGCCTGCTGCTCGAGATCGACGGGCAGATCGTTCCGAACTACGACGCGACGTTCACACTCTTCGAGGAGGGCGAGGTCGTCACCGGCATCGTCGTCCGGATCGACAACGACGAAGTCCTCGTCGACATCGGCTACAAGAGCGAGGGGGTCATCCCCTCCAACGAGCTTTCGATTCGCAAGGCCGTCGACCCGCACGACGAGGTCGAGATGGGCGAGGAGGTCGATGCTCTCGTCCTCACGAAGGAGGACCAGGACGGCCGCCTGATCATGTCCAAGAAGCGCGCCCGCTTCGAGAAGGCGTGGCGGCGCATCGAGGCGGCCGCCGAGTCCGGCGAGCCCGTCGAGGGCACGGTCATCGAGGTCGTCAAGGGCGGCCTCATCATCGACCTCGGGGTGCGCGGCTTCCTGCCCGCCTCGCTCGTCGACATCCGCCGCGTGCCGAACCTCGACGAGTACCTGCACACGAAGATCGAGTGCAAGGTCATCGAGCTCAACCGCTCGCGCAACAACGTCGTCCTTTCGCGGCGCGCCGTGCTCGAGGAGGAGCGCAAGGAGCAGCGCCAGGAGATCCTCGACCGCCTGCAGCCGGGCCTGATCGTCGAGGGCCAGATCTCGAACATCGTCGACTTCGGCGCGTTCGTGGACCTCAACGGCATCGACGGCCTGATCCACATCTCCGAGCTGTCCTGGTCGCACGTCAACCACCCGAGCGAGATCCTCTCGATCGGCGACACCGTCGCCGTCAAGGTGCTCGACATCGATCGCGAGCGCCAGCGCATCTCGCTCGGCCTCAAGCAGACGCAGGAGGATCCGTGGCAGCGCGTCGTCGACACGTACAACGTCGGCGACGAGCTCGAGGGCACCGTCACGAAGGTCGTCACGTTCGGCGCCTTCGTCGAGATCCTCGACGGCGTCGAGGGCCTCGTGCACATCTCAGAGCTGGCGCCGCACCACGTCGAGAACCCGCGCGAGATCGTCGCGCCGGGCGACGAGGTGAAGGTCAAGATTCTCGAGATCGACTCCGAGCGCCGCCGCCTGTCGCTGAGCGTCAAGCGCGTCGAGGGCCAGGTGCTCGAGCCGAAGGTGCTGCCGCCCGAGGAGCTCGCGGCGGTGACCGACGACGGTGCGACGGAGGAGGGCGAGGCCGTCGCCGAGCCTGAGGCCGAGGCCGTCGTTGAGCCTGCCGCCGATGCGTCCGCCGCGGAGGCGGAGGTTGTCGAGGCCGCGGTCGCAGCTGAGCCCGAGGCCGAAGCGTCCGTCGAGGCCGAGGTTGCAGCCGAGCCCGAGGCCGAGCCGGCCGAGCCGGCCGAGGCTGCGGAAGCCCCTGAGGCCGCGGCTGAGGCAGCACCTGAGGCCGCGGCCCCCGAGGCAGCGGCAGACCCCGAACCTGACGCGGACGAGCCCGAAGCAGTTGCCCCTGAGGCAGACGAGCCCGCCTCGACCTGACGCGCCGCCGCTGGCGCGCGTCCCCTTCATCGGCCTGACCGGAGGACTGGGGGCAGGCAAGTCGACAGCGCTCGAGGCACTCGAGCGGCTCGGCGCGGCGACGTTGTCGACCGACGCCGTCGTGCATGAGCTCTACGCCACGGCGGAGCTGCGCGATGCGGTCGTCGCGCGCTGGGGCGAGGACGTGGCGCCCGACGGCGTCGTCGATCGAGCGGCGGTCGCGGCGCGCGCGTTCGCCGCCCCCGAGCAGCGCGCATGGCTGGAGGGCGAGATCTGGCCCCGCGTCGCCGCGTGCATCGCGGCCTGGCGCGAGCAGGTGCTCGCGCGCGACCCGGCCCCGCCCGCGGCGGTCGTCGAGACGCCGCTGCTGTTCGAATCGGGAATGGACGCAAACTACGACGCGACCGTCGCCGTGATCGCCGACGAGGGCGTTCGCGTGCAGCGCGCGGCGGCACGCGGTCATGTCGGCGTCGACGAGCGCGCCGCGCGCCAGCTTTCGCAGGAGGAGAAGGCTCGCCGCGCGACGTACACGGTCGTCAACAGCGGAACGCTCGAGGAACTCGAGCGCGAGTTGTCCGACATGCTCGCGAGGCTACGAACCCGATGAGCGCCCGGCCGGTCATGTCGAGAGCGGCGCCCGCACGGCGCTCGCGCCTTGCGATCCGGCGCCGGCGGCGCCGCCGCGTCACGCTGACGCTCGGCGTCGCGCTGCTCTCCGGGCTGCTGGCCGCGGTCGTCCTGCCGCGCCTGCCCGACGCCGTCCGCGAGCTCGCGCTGCCGCTGGCGCACGAGGAGATCATCCGCCAGCAGGCCGGCGCCAAGGAGCTCGATCCGTCGCTGCTGGCGGCGGTCATCTACGCCGAGTCGGGCTTCCGCGACCAGACGTCGCACGCCGGCGCGCGCGGGCTGATGCAGATCACGCCCGCGACGGCGCGCTACATCGCCGACCTGTCGGGCGGCACGACGTTCGAGCAGGGCGATCTCGCGACGCCGAAGGTCAACATCTCCTACGGCGCGTACTACCTGCGCTACCTGCTCGAGCGCTACGCCGACAACACCGTCCTCGCGCTGGCGGCCTACAACGGCGGCGAGGGCAACGTCGATCGCTGGCTGGCGCGGGCAAGCGGCGCCGAGCGCGCGTTCAGCCGCGACCAGATCCCCTTCACGGAGACGCGCGCGTACGTCGACCGCGTCCTGCACGCGCGCACGAGCTACCGCGAGCGCTACGGCCGCGAGCTCGGGCTGTAGCGCCGCCGCCGCCGCTGTCCGTTCGCGTTCGCTTGCCGGCGACGGCGGCGGGGTAGGGCCCGCGCCATGGCGGCGGCAGCCAAGTTCCTCGGGCCTCGCAAGACGATCGACGAGACGATCGCGAGCACCGAGCTCGAGACGCACAAGCTGCGCCGCCACCTCGGCACGCTCGACGTCGTGGTGCTCGGCGTCGGCGCGATGGTCGGCGCCGGCATCTTCGTCCTCACCGGGCAGGCCGCTGCGGCCGAGGCGGGGCCGTCGATCACGCTCTCGTTCGCGCTGGCCGGGGTCGTCTGCGCGCTCGCCGCGCTGTGTTACGCCGAACTGGCAGCGATGGTGCCGGCGGCCGGCAGCGCGTACACGTACACGTTCGCGACGCTCGGCCAGCTCGTCGCGTTCATCATCGGCTGGGATCTGGTGCTGGAGTTCACGATCGGCGCCGCTGCTGTCGCGGTCGGCTTCGCCGGGTACCTCAACGCGCTGCTCGATCAGGTCTTCGGCGCGACGCTGCCCGATGCGATCACGGCGCCGCCGGGCGAGGGCGGCAGCGTCAACGTCTTCGCGATCGGCATCGTCGTGTTCGTCGGCCTGCTGCTGATCCGCGGCATCGGCTTGACGGCGAAGGCGACGATGACCTTCGTCGCGGTCACGCTGACCGTCCTGCTGATCGTTCTCGCGACCGGCGTGACCGAGGTCGACAGCGGCAACTGGGACCCGTACTTCCCGTTCGGCTTCTCCGGCATCGTCGGCGGCGCGGCGCTCGTCTTCTTTGCCTACATCGGCTTCGACATCGTCGCCACGACGGCCGAGGAGTCCAAGAACCCACAGCGTACGATGCCGATCGGGATCCTCGGGTCGCTGGCGATCGTCACGGTGCTCTACGTCGCGGTGTCCGGCGTCCTGACCGGCATGGTGCCCTTCAAGGAGCTCAGCGGCGACGCGCCGATCGCCGACGCGTTCAAGAACCTCGGCCGGGACTGGGTCGCGGCGATCGTCTACGTCGGCGCGCTGGCGGCGACCTTGAAGACCGTCATGCTGCTGATGCTCGGCCAGTCGCGGGTGGCGTTCGCGATGTGCCGCGACAACCTCCTGCCCGAGCGCTTCGGCCGCACGCACGAGCGCTTTGGCACGCCGCACAAGATCACGCTGGTGACGATGGTCGTCGTCGCGGGCATGGCGGGCTTCGTGCCGCTGTCGACGCTCGCCGAGCTCGTCAACATCGGGACGCTGTTCGCGTTCATGCTCGTCGCGGTGGGCGTCCTGTACCTGCGCGCGGCGGAGCCTGAGCGCGAGCGCCCGTTCCGGACCCCGTTCACGCCGGTCGTCCCGATCCTGGCAATCGCCGGCTGCGTGTACCTCGCGGTGACGCTGCCGGCGGACACGTGGATGCGCTTCGGGGTCTGGATGGTGCTCGGGCTTGTCGTGTACGTGCTCTACGGGCGCGGGGCGAGCCGGGTGGGGGAGAGCCGCTGACGCAACTCGGCGGCCGTCGCCGCGCCGCGCTCGACGACGTCGCCCCAGCTGTAGGCGACGTGCTGCGAGCGGCGGCGGCGCGCGACGTCCCGTTCGAAGGCCTGGCGACTGGCGTGGAAGCGGTAGGAGAGCAGCTCGACGGTGACGTCGTGCCGCGGCCAATGGCAGTCGACCTTGTCCCCGTGGCGGTCGATGTTCGTCCGGGGGAGCGGCAGGTCGTGCTGTCGGAGGAGGGCGAGAAAGGCGTCCTCGAGATCGCTCAGCGTGACGTCCGCGCCGAGCGCCCGGCGCAGCTTCGCGATGCCCGGCTTGTTCGGGTTGCGAGCGATGCAGGCCTCGACGTGGGAGGGCGTCGTGCGGTGGTGTACCCAGGCTTCGTGGCAGGCGCTTGCGAGCTCGGAGGGAGAGAGACGTGGCGCGAGATCGAGCAGCACGCGCGGGACGGTGGCGATCGGGATCGCGTGGAGCACCGTCGTGTCGCGGTGGTGCAGGTATCCGACGCGGTGGATGACGATGCCCGGTCGCCGGCGATGCGCGGTCGTGGGCACGGTGATCTCGGGCGGCGGCGGCCGGCTCCCCCGCGTTAGCTTGAACAGGTGCGCGGCGGGCGTGTGCGAGAGGATGGCGCCCCGGCCGCCGGCAAGCACGGCGGCGATGTAGTCGCCATGCGTCGACGGGGCCACATGGCCGACCGCATAGACGCCATGGTGGACCGCCCACAAGCGGCCGGCGACGAGCCAACGTTTGATCTCCTCGGCGTCGACGCCTTCGCCCAGGAGTTGCCGCCGCGTCACCCGCCCGTGCTGGGCGGACGCGATCCTCACCGCGATGGCGACTTCGGGGCGCATGCGACCCCATAAGTGCCACGCCCCGTCGACTTCGCCCCCTCGCGTCGTCGCACCGGTCGGGTGATGGCGTGTTTGGGGCGTATGGGACCCCAAACCTGCCATCGCCCCGCGTCGACCCCGTCCGATCGCGGACGGACCCTGACCTAGACCGCCGCTATCGTGGATCGGGCGTTGCCGAAGTTCAAGCTCGAAGACATCTTCACCCCGGCGGCCGACCAGCCGAAGGCGATCCGTGAGATCGCGGCTGCGGTCACCCGCGGCGATCGCTTCACGACGCTGCTCGGGGCGACCGGCACCGGCAAGACGATGACGATGGCCGGCGTGATCGAGGAGCTGCAGCGCCCGACGCTCGTGCTGGCCCACAACAAGACGCTCGCGGCGCAGCTCTGCAACGAGTTCCGCACGTTCTTCCCGGACAACGCCGTCGAGTACTTCGTCAGCTACTACGACTACTACCAGCCCGAGGCGTACGTCCCGAGCCGGGACCTCTACATCGAGAAGGACTCGGCGATCAACGAGGAGGTCGATCGCCTGCGCCACGCGGCCACCGCGGCGCTCTTCGCACGACGCGACGTGATCATCGTGGCGAGCGTTTCCGCGATCTTCGGCCTCGGCTCGCCGGAGACGTACGAGATGAACATGCAGGTCCTGCGCAAGGGCGACGTCATCGATCGCGACGCGCTGCTGCGAAAGCTCGTCAGCATCCAGTACACGCGCAACGACACCGCGCTCGGCCGGGGCAGCTTCCGCGTCCGCGGCGAGACGCTCGAGGTGTTCCCGGCCTACGAGGAGACCGCGTTCAGAGCGACCCTCTTCGGCGACGAAGTCGAGCGCCTGCAGCACTTCGACCCGCTCACCGGCGAGCTGATCGCCGACGACCTCGAGCACGTCGCGGTCTGGCCGGCGACGCACTACAACGTCAAGGAGGGCATGATCGAGCGCTCCGTGCAGGAGATTGCGCGCGAGCTCAACGAGCGCTGCGCCGAGCTGGAGGCGTCCGGCAAGCTGCTCGAGTCGCACCGGCTCAGGCAGCGCACGCAGTACGACATGGAGATGCTGCGCGAGATGGGCTTCTGCAACGGCATCGAGAACTACTCGCGGATCCTCGACGGCCGTCAGCCGGGCGCGCGTCCGTACTGCCTGCTCGACTACTTCCCCGAGGACTTCGTCTGCTTCCTCGACGAGTCGCACCAGACCGTGCCGCAGATCGGCGGCATGTACGAGGGCGACCGCTCGCGCAAGCAGACGCTCGTCGACTACGGCTTCCGGCTGCCGAGCGCGCTCGACAACCGCCCGCAGCGCTTCGAGGAGTTCCTCGCGATCACGCCGACCCTGGTGTTCGTGAGCGCGACGCCGGGCAAGTACGAGAAGGCGAACTCGGGCCAGGTCGTCGAGCAGATCGTGCGCCCGACGGGGATCGTCGACCCCGTCGTCGAGGTGCGCGAGACGCGCAACCAGATCGACGACCTGATGAACGAGATCCGCGTCCGCGCCGATCGCTCCGAGCGCACGCTCGTCACGACGCTGACGAAGAAGATGAGCGAGGACCTCACCGACTACCTGCTCGAGATGGGCTTCAAGGTGCGCTACCTGCACTCCGAGATCGACACGCTCGAGCGGATCCAGATCATCCGCGACCTGCGGCTGGGCGAGTACGACGTGCTCGTCGGCGTCAACCTCCTGCGCGAGGGGCTCGACCTGCCCGAGGTCTCGCTCGTGGCGATCCTCGACGCCGACAAGGAGGGCTTCCTGCGCGGCGAGACCTCGCTGATCCAGACGATCGGTCGCGCCGCGCGCAACATCGAGGGCACGGTGCTGATGTACGCCGACAAGGAGACCGACGCGATGCGTGCCGCGCTCGGCGAGACCGACCGCCGCCGCGCGATCCAGCTCGCCTACAACGAGCAGCACGGCATCACGGCCGCGACGATCGTCAAGGGCATCTCCGACATCGCGGAGTTCCTGCAGTCGGAGTCCAAAGTGCCGGGCAAGGGCGGCAAGCGCCGCCGGCGCGCCGCGAAGAGCGCCGTCGAGGCGATGACGCTGCCCGAGCTCGAGCAGACGCTCGTCGAGCTCGAGGAGGAGATGCTCGCCGCCGCCGAGGAGCTGCGCTTCGAGTACGCGGCGCGCGTGCGCGACGAGATCCGCGACCTGCGCCGGGAGCTGCTCACCGCGCAGGCCAACGAGGCGCCGGCCTGAGCGACGGCGACCGCGCCGCCCTGCAGGTCGCGGTCCTCGCCTGGTACGACGCGGGCGGCCGCGACCTGCCGTGGCGCCGCACGCGCGACCCCTACGAGATCCTCGTCTCGGAGGTGATGGCGCAGCAGACGCAGGTCGCCCGCGTGCTCGAGTGCTACGAGCGCTGGTTGGCGCGCTGGCCGACGGCGGCCGCGCTCGCCGCGGCGTCGCCGGCGGAGGTCCTGACCGAGTGGGTCGGCCTCGGCTACAACCAGCGCGCGCTGCGGCTGCGCGCCGCCTGCGCGATCGTCGCGCGCGACGGCTGGCCGCGCGACAGCGCCGGCCTGCGCGCCCTGCCGGGCGTCGGTCCCTACACGGCCGCGGCGGTGGCGTCGTTCGCGTTCGGCGAGCGCGTCGCGGCCGTCGACACGAACGTGCGCCGCGTCGCCGAGCGGCTCGGCGTCGAGCCGGCGGCGTTGCTGCCCGACGCCAGACACCGCGACTGGAACCAGGCGGCGATGGAGCTCGGCGCGCGCATCTGCAAGGTCCGTGCGCCGCTCTGCGATGACTGCCCGGCGGCACCGTGGTGCCCCTCGCGCGGACTCGTCCGGGCGCAGCCGCGCTCGCGCGGGTCGCGGCCGCGCTTCGAGGACAGCGACCGCTGGCTGCGCGGGCGGATCGTCGCCGCGCTCGCCGCCGGCGGCGAGCTGCCGATCGAGATCGGCGCCGAACGGCTCGAGCGCGTGCTCGCCGGGCTCGAGCGCGATGGGCTCGTCGAGCGCGGACGGTACGGATTGGGAACACCGCGCCTGCCGCGGTAGGGTCTTGCTCGATCGTCAGTCCGTCCGCGAAGACTCACGGAGGCAGTGTGGCCCTCGACCGTCAGTCCATCGAGAAGCGAGATTTTCCGATCGGCCGCCGCGGCTATGAGCCGGTGGCCGTCGACGAGCACCTGGCCGCGATCGCACGCGAGGTCGAAGCGCTGCAGCGCGCGAAGGCGGCCGAGCCGGCACCCGCCGCCGAGGCGCCCGCGCCGACCGCGCGGGGCGCGGCGGACTCGCTCGCGACCTTTGCCAGCGCCCAGGTGCAGGCGATCGTCGAGGCCGCCGAGGCAAGCGCCGCCGCGATCGAGAGCGAAGCCCGTGATCAGGCCGCGCAGACGGCCAAGGAGGCGGCCGCCGACGCGCGCCGCACGCGCGACGACGCGGTCGCACGCTCGCAGGACCATGTCGGCAAGGTGCACGAGGCGACCTCCGTCATGCTCGAGCGCGTCGACGCGATGGAGGTCGAGCTCGGCAACGTCCTCGAGTCGCTGCGTGCCGGCGCCAACCAGCTCAACGGCGAGCTCACGCTGCTGGCGGGCAACATGGACGAGCTCTACGACGCGGCAGGCCGCGCTGCCGCCGCGCCGCCGCCGGAAGCCACCCCGATCGTCGAGGACGTCGCGATCCTCGAGGAGGTCGAGGTCGAGGAGGTCGAAGCCGACGACGACGGCGCGGGCGAACCGGTCGACCCGAGCGACGTCGACGCCGCACGGCTCGTCGCGCTGAACATGGCGCTCAACGGGCAGACGCGCGAGCAGACCGACAGGTACCTGAAGGCGAACTTCGAGCTCAGCGATCGCGACGCGCTGCTCGAGGAGGTCTACGAGAGCGTCGAGGGCTGACCGCCGGCGTCAGCGCTGCTCGCCGGAAGGGCCGAAGACCTCCGCCAGTCGCAGCTCGTCGATCCCGTGCTCGCGCAGCAGCCGCGCGGCGCGGGTGTCCTTGACGAGCATCAGCTCGAGCAGTCGCCGGTCGACGCCGGGATGTCCGAGATCGCCGAGCGGCAGCTCGCCGGCGAGGCTGACGATCACCGCAGCACCGTCGCGTAGGCCCTGCGCGTGATCCTGACGGCGAGCTGAAGGCGGCGGGAGCTCGCCGCCCGCGACCGCGTTGGCGCGCTCGCGGACCTCACCCGGGATCGCGCCGGCCTCGCGCAGCGCCCGCGTGGCGCCGCCGCCGGCGTCGAGCAGCGCCAGCAGCACGTGCGCGGGATCGATCGTCGTATGGCCGCGCTTGAGCGCCTCGGCGTTCGCGCCGTCCAGCGCCGCCTTCGCTTCGGCGCTGAACGGCATCACGCCGGTCGTGGGCGACGGGCCGTTGCCCTCGAGCGCCACGATCGACGCGCGCACGGCTTCGATCTCCACTCCGACCACCTGCGGCGCGATGCTCGTCACGGCGAGCAGCAGGTGGACCGTGCCGATCTCCTCGTGCCCGAGCCGGCGAGCCTCGGCCTGCGCGCGGACCACGCACTCGCGAGCGGCGGCGTCGAAGTGCTCGAACATCGCGACGGATCGTCGCAGACTGCGGCAACTGCTCCGGCAGGCACGAACGAACGTCTGTTCGCCCGCCTACAATGAGCGGGTGGCCAAGCACGATCGCATCGTCGTCTCCGGTGCCCGCGAGCACAACCTCAAGGACATCAGCCTCGAGCTGCCGCGCGACGCGCTCGTCGTCATCACCGGGCTGTCGGGGTCGGGCAAGTCGTCGCTCGCGTTCGACACGATCTACGCCGAGGGCCAGCGCCGCTACGTCGAGTCGCTGAGCGCCTACGCGCGCCAGTTCCTCGGGCAGATGGACAAGCCGGACGTCGACTCGATCGAGGGCCTGTCGCCGGCGATCTCGATCGATCAGAAGACGACGTCGCGCAACCCGCGCTCGACCGTCGGCACGGTGACGGAGATCTACGACTACCTGCGCCTGCTGTGGGCGCGCGTCGGGCGGCCGCACTGCCATGTCTGCGGTGCGCCGATCGCCGGTCAGTCGGTCGAGCAGATCGTCGACCAGGTGATGGAGCTCGACGAGGGCACGCGCTTCATGGTCCTCGCGCCGATCGTGCGCGGGCGCAAGGGCGAGTACGGCAAGCTGCTCGACGAGCTGCGCGCCGACGGCTACACGCGGGCCAAGGTCGACGGCGAGCTGCGCATGCTCGAGCAGCCGATCGAGCTCGACAAGAAGTTCAAGCACGACATCTCGGTCGTGATCGACCGGCTGATCATGCGCCACGACGTGCGCAAGCGCCTCGTCGACTCGATCGAGACGGCCTCCGGGCTGGCGGACGGGATCGTCGAGGTCGAGCTGCTCGGCGACGACCCGCAGCTGCTGACGTTCAGCGAGCGCTTCGCCTGCCTGAAGTGCGGCACGTCGATGCCCGAGCTGGAGCCGCGCATGTTCTCCTTCAACTCGCCGCACGGGGCCTGCGAGCGCTGCACCGGGCTGGGCTCGCAACGCGAGATCGATCCCGAGCTGATCGTGCCCGATCCCGGCCTGTCGATCGCCGAGGGCGCGCTGGCGCCGTGGGCGAACAGCTCGTCGAGCTACTACGAGCAGATCATGGAGGCGATCGGCGAGCGCTACGGCGCGGACCTCGAGGCGCCCTGGAACGAGCTCAGCGAGGCCAACCGCGACCTCTTCCTGTACGGGACGAACGGCGAGCCGGTCAACGTCACGTATCGCAACCGCTACGGGCGCAAGCGGACCTACCAGACGCGCTTCGAGGGGATCATCCCCAACCTCGAGCGCCGCTACCGCGAGACCGACTCGGAGTTCTCGCGCGAGAAGATCGAGGAGTACATGAGCGTGCGGCCGTGCCCCACCTGCGGCGGCGCGCGGCTGCGGCCGGAATCGCGCGCGGTGCTCGTCGCCGGCATGCCGATCCACGAGTTCACGCGGCTCAGCGTGCGGGCGGCGCTGACGTGGCTCGCGGAGGTGGAGCTGACCGACACCGAGCGCCACATCGCGCGCCTGATCCTGCGCGAGATCGCGGAGCGCCTGAACTTCCTCGAGAACGTCGGCATCGGCTACCTCTCGATGGAGCGCGCGGCGTCGACGCTGAGCGGTGGCGAGGCGCAGCGGATCCGCCTCGCGACGCAGATCGGCTCGTCGCTCGTCGGCGTCCTCTACATCCTCGACGAGCCGTCGATCGGCCTGCACCAGCGCGACAACGCGAAGCTGATCGCGACGCTTGAGCGCCTGCGCGAGCTCGGCAACACCGTCATCGTCGTCGAGCACGACGAGCAGACGATGCGCGCCGCCGACCACGTCGTCGACCTCGGGCCCGGCGCCGGCGAGCACGGCGGCGAGATCGTCGCGCAGGGCACGGCAGCCGACATCGAGCGCGTGCCGGAATCGCTGACGGGGCAGTTCCTGGCCCGCACGCGCGTCATCGAGATCCCGGACAAGCGACGGACGCCTTCGGGCTACGTCGAGATCCGCGGCGCTGCCGAGAACAACCTCAAGGGGATCGACGTGAAGATCCCGCTCGGCGTGCTGACCGCGGTCACCGGCGTCAGCGGATCGGGCAAGTCGACGCTCGTCAACGAGGTGCTGTTCAAGGCCGTCGGCAACCGCCTGCATCGCGCGCGCACGCGGCCCGGGCGGCACACGGCGGTGCTCGGGATCGGGCAGCTCGACAAGATCATCCAGGTCGACCAGTCGCCGATCGGGCGCACGCCGCGCTCCAATCCGGCGACGTACACCGGCCTGTTCGACGTCATCCGCGACCTGTTCTCCAAGACGCAGGAGGCGCGCGCCCGCGGCTACAAGCCCGGCCGCTTCTCGTTCAACGTCAAGGGCGGGCGCTGCGAGGTCTGCCGCGGCGACGGCCAGATCAAGATCGAGATGCACTTCCTGCCCGACGTCTACGTGCCGTGCGAGCAGTGCCACGGCAAGCGCTACAACCGCGAGACGCTCGACGTCCGCTTCAAGGGCAAGACGGTCGCCGACGTGCTCGACATGCCGGTCGAGGAGGCGCTCGAGTTCTTCCAGCACATCCCGAAGATCCGCCGCCGGCTGGAGACGCTGTCCGCCGTCGGGCTCGGCTACATCCGCCTCGGCCAGCCGGCGACGACGCTGTCCGGCGGCGAGGCGCAGCGCGTCAAGCTCGCGACCGAGCTGTCGAAGGTCGCGACGGGGCGCACGCTGTACATCCTCGACGAGCCGACGACGGGGCTGCACTTCGCCGACGTCCAGCGCCTGCTCCAGGTGCTTCACCGGCTCGTCGACCAGGGCAACAGCGTCGTCGTGATCGAGCACAACCTCGACGTCATCAAGACCGCCGACCGGCTGATCGACATGGGTCCGGAGGGCGGGGAGGAGGGCGGCGAGATCGATCGCGGCCGGCACGCCCGAGGACGTCGCCGGCACCCCCGGCTCGTACACCGGCGCGTTTCTCGCCGGCGCCGGCGTCGCGCCCGCGACGGCGAAGGCCAAGCGCGGCCGCGGGCGCAAGGTCACCGCGGCGGCGTAGGGCGCTGGGGCGCCCGGCGTCCGGCGCGCGGCGCTCGCCCCATGCTCGGAGGCGGCGGCACATCGCGCCCACCGCTCCGCGGTTCACGAACGGCATCATTGAGGAGGGTGAGCGGCGACCGGCGTGGCTGCGCTCGAGCCGTTATCGATGCCGCTATAGGCGGCATTTCAGCCGTCTGAGCCGCCGGGGTATCGGGCGCGACCGCGCTGGATCGAACGCCCCGCACCTTGTACGCGCTATCCGCGGAAACGTGCGCCACGTCCACACGCCCGCCGATCCGCCAACCGCGACGGCCCGCGAACCCGCCGCCGAACCCGCCGCCACCGCGTACCGGCTTCGTCAGTGACGTCGTTCGCCAGCGCCCCGGGCCCCGCAAGCCCAAGAGCGAAGCCAAGCGCGGCGGGCCTCAACTCAGCTCGTGCTCAACTCCCAGAGTGCCCGTGTGCGTGATGCGTGTGCATGACCGCATGCGTCGTCGAGCGTCGCCTCCATCGCGCCGGGGATCGCGAGCATGATCGCGTTGTCGACGATCTCCGTGATCGTGATCGGATCGTGTCGGAGGCGAGCGCAAGTGGCACGACGGCGGCGACGGTCATCCGCGCGCGCCAACCACCGCTTCGGCGACCGCGACCGGCCGGTGCCTTGGCAGGGGTTCAGCTCGAAGGGGCCGACGCGGATCGGAGATAACGTCTGGCTCGGTGCGAACGTCGTCGTGACGAGCGGCGTGACGATCGGCGAGCGCTGCGTGATCGGCGCCAACAGCGTCGTCACGCACGACCTCCCTGCGTTCTCGATCGCCGCCGGCGCGCCGGCGAGGGTCCTGCAGCCGATCACGTACGAGGGCGGCGGCGGCTTGCAGCATTGACCGCTCCCGCGCGTTCCCCTCACGGGTGGGTGATGCGGTGTCTGACGACGGCGAGCCCGGTCGGTGAGACCGGGCTCGCGGGTGCTCTGCTGCTGTGTGCGCGGGTTTGTCAGAAGACGAGCGGGCCTTCGCAGTTGTTGTCAGACGTAGTCGATCGGGTCGGATTGGACGAGGTCATTGCCGGCGCCGCAGTCGATGCCGTCGTGCTGGCCGTCGCCCTGGTTGGCTCGCGGGCGCCGCGGTTGGGTCGCCGGCACCCCGGTTGACGAACGGCGTCATTGAGGGAGGGTGAGCAGTGGGGGCCGGCTTGGCTCGCCGCCGGCGGCGGCCGGACGGGGGTGCCGTACGTTGTCCTCGCTATGCGCGGATAACGTACGGCACGTCCCCCCACAGGCCGGCGTCGGCGTCTTCCTCAGTGACGCTGTTCGCAAGCGCCGGGGCCCCGCAAGCCCGAGGAGCAACGCCCGGGGCGGCGCCGGCTTGCCGGGGCTCAGCTCAGCTCAGCGCGCCCATGCCCATGCTGCGCATGCACGACCGCATGCCCCCGGCCGCGAGCGAGCAGCCAACGGTTGGCGGGGAAGGCGGCCGCGCCGGCGACCAGCAGCGCCGCGGCCAGCGCGGCCCAGAAGCCGATGTGGGCGAGCGACGCATCCATCGCCCCGGGGATCGCGAGCATGATCGCGTTGTCGACGATCTCCATGATCGTGATCGAGATCGTGTCGGAGGCGAGCGCAAGCGGCACGACGGCTGCGACGGGCATCCCAGAGCGCAGCAGCGGAAAGCTCGTCAGCGCGTAGCCGAAGAGGAACGCGAGGGCGACCGCCAGCGCGATCGTCGCCGGCTCCGAGAAGCCCAGCGCCTTGCCGATGACCATCCCGAGCACCTCGCCGATCGCACAGCCGGTCAGACAGTGGACGGTCGCGCTGAAGGCGAGCGCGTTGAGGGAGGTTTCGGTCGACGACTCGTGTGCGCTCATCGGACGGAGTATATACCCCCCTAGGGTATATCCACGAAGGGTTCCGGCGCGCCGACGGCGATATCCGCACGCAACTCGCCACGAGCGGTGCCATAGCCTGCTCCGCGATGGGCGAGCTCGCGCGCCAGGCCAAGCTGTGGCTGCAGAAGTGGCGCTGGTACGAGCGCAACTCGCTGCCGTGGAATCGCGCCCGCATCCACTGGGCGCTCATGCGGCGCGAGGCGTTCGCCCGCTGGCCGCTGCACGGCAACGTGCTCGAGGCATTCGCCGACGGACGCCTGGAGGTCGGGGCGAACACGCTCTTCGAGCCCGACGTGTGGATCACGATTGGCGAGCAGGCGACGGTCCGGATCGGCGAGGGAACGTTCCTGAACATCGCGGTCATGGTCGCCGCGGCGCAGCGCGTTGAGATCGGCTCGCACTGCATGCTCGCCAACGGCTGCTTCGTGACCGACGCCAACCACCGTTTCGACGACCTGGACAAGCCGGTGCCCTGGCAGGGGTTCAGCTCGAAGGGGCCGACGCGGATCGGAGACAACGTCTGGCTCGGTGCGAACGTCGTCGTGACGAGCGGCGTGACGATCGGCGAGCGTTGCGTGATCGGCGCCAACAGCGTCGTGACGCAGGACATCCCGCCGTTCTCGATCGCCGCCGGCGCGCCGGCGAAGGTGCTCCGCACGGTCACGTAGCGTTAATGCGCCGACGGCGCGCACGGGCTACTGTCGGCGCAATCGTCGAAAGGGGCTTCCGATGTCCAACCCAGCATCAGCGCTTCGTGACCGCAACCGCGCCGTCTGGTCGGCGGGCGACTGGGACGTGATGGCGGACTTCATCGCGGCCGCCGGCCCGCGGCTGCTCGAGCGGCTGCCCGTCGGCGAGGGGACGCGCGTGCTGGACGTCGGCACCGGCAGCGGAGGCTCGGTCGCGATCCCGGCGGCGCTGCGCGGCGCCGTCGTCACCGGCTCGGACATCACCGACGCCTGGTTCCCCGCCGCGCGTGACCGAGCCGAGCAGGCCGGCGTCGATGTCGATTGGGTGGTCGGGGACGCGGCCGAGCTTCCGTTCCCCGACGGGTCGTTCGACGTCGTCACCTCGACGTTCGGTCACATGTTCGCGCCCGAGCAGGCGAGCGCGGCGAGCGAGCTGGCGCGCGTCTGCCGCCCCGGCGGCACGATCGGCCTGTGCTGCTGGACGCCGACGGGCAAGGTCGGCCAGATGTTCATGCGCCTGGGCTCGCACATGCCGCCTCCGCCCGCGGGCTTTCAGCCGCCGATCCTGTGGGGCGACGAGCAGCACGTGCGCTCGCTGCTCGAACCGCTCGGCTTCACGCTCGAGCTGCGCCGCGAGAACATCGTCATGGCGTTCTCGTCACCCGACGAGCAGGCGGAGATCATGGAGCAGAACTTCGGTCCGATCGTCACCGCCAAGGCGATGCTCGGCGACGGCTGGCCGACCGTCCTCGCCGAGCTGCGCGCGTTCATGGTCGAGATGAACGAGGCCACCGACGGGACGATGCTCGCGACGAACGAGTACCTCGAGATCGTCGGGCGCCTGGCCGACTAGATCTTGCGCGGCTATCCGCCGAAACGGCTCTGCAGCGCGAAGACGTTGTCGACGTAGCGCCTCGTGTCGTCGAACAGCCCGCGCGAGCGAATCGAGGCCAAGCCCTGGTAGTAG
Organism: uncultured Actinomycetes bacterium; assembly: GCA_963780585.1. GTDB lineage: Bacteria > Actinomycetota > Thermoleophilia > Solirubrobacterales > Solirubrobacteraceae > CADCVQ01. The sequence goes on along the minus strand of CAWADD010000007.1, from coordinate 100,327 downwards.
GCGGCCGCCGCGAGCCGTGCGTCGCCGCCGGTGCCGCGCAGCAGGTGGGCGAGGTACAGCGAGCCGGCACGGACGTTGTCGATCGCCGAGGTCGGGTCGAGCGGCGCCGGCGCGAGGTAGCGGTTGACCCAGTCCCAGGTGCCCGGCATGACCTGCATGACGCCGCGCGCGTTCGCCGACGACACCATCGCGTTGTTGAAGCCGCTCTCCTGCCACGCGATCGCGGCCGCGAGCGATGCCGGGGCGCCGTGCTCAGCGGCGAGCGCCTTGATCTGCTCGGCGCTCAGCCGCGTCGGCGTCGGCACGGGGCTCGCTGCCGGCACGACGCGCACCGGCGGCGCGGGTACGGCCGCATGCGCCGGTGCGGGCGCACCGGTCGGCAGCTTGAGGACGGTGCCGATCAACAGCAGCCCCGTCGGCGAGAGCCCGTTCATGTACGCCATCTGCGCGGTCGAAACGCCGGTCTGCGCGGCAAGCGCGCTGAGCGTGTCGCCGGCTCGCACGACGTAGGCGCCGAGCGGCCGGGGCGCGCCGGAGGCGGGGACCGCGGGGGCGACGATGGCGGGCGCCGTGGCGGTGGCGCTGGCCGTCGTGCGCGCCGGGGTGATGCCGGCCTGCGCGAGCGCGGCCTGGCCCTCGGCGACGGAGGGGATCTTGATCGGCGCGCCGAGGACGACGCTGGCGTTCTCGCTGAGGCCGTTGAAGACCGCGACCGTCCGGGTGGTCAGGTTCGATTGCGCCGCGATCGACCAGAGGCTCTCGCCGGCCTGCACTGTGTGCACGACGTGGGCGCTCGCGGCCGTCGGCGCGAGCATTGCGACGGCTGCCGCGAGGATGCTGATTCGCAGGGCGCGCATGGGCTCCTCTCCTTGGATGAGGTCCACAGTGCCTCGCGAGGCCCTTCATTTCACGTCCGCGCGCGTGATTACGTCGACCTGCAAATGCCGCTGCAGCGCGTCCGGGCGGCGAGCTCAGCCCTTTGACGTCATCACGATCAAGCCGAGCACGATCGCCGTCGTGAACAGCGCGGCGCCGATCGCCGCGATCACGACGTGCCGCGCCGCGCTCGCCGTGCGACCCTCGCGGCGCGCCTCCGCAGCCCGCGCCGAGCCGTGCACGACGAGACCCCAGGCGACGATGACCGTCAGCGCGGCCAGCGGCGCGGCCCAGACGAGCTCGAGCAAGGCGGCGGAGTCGACGCTCGCGATCATACGTCCGCTCCAGCGGCCGGCACGGGAGCACCCGTACGCGCACGCTTGCCGAACATCGCCGCGATCAGCGCCAGCAGGCTGACCGAGATCAGCAGCGGACCGAGCGCGCCGGTGCCGAAGATCCTGCTCACGCCGTACGTCACGGCGCCGACGATTGCGGCGGCCGGCAGCGTCAGGACCCAGGCCATCGCGATGTTGCCGGCGAGGCCCCAGCGCACCGCCGACAGCCGCTTGGCGGCGCCGGCGCCGAGCACCGCGCCGGTGATCGAGTGCGTCGTCGAGAGCGGGAAGCCGAGGTGCGAGGCGGTCAGCAGGACGGCGGCGCCGCTGCCCTGCGCGGCGAAACCCTGCGCCGGGTCCATCTTGTAGATCCGCGTTCCCATCGTGCGGATGATGCGCCAGCCGCCGGAGTACGTCCCGAGCGCGATCGCCGACGCCGCCGAGACGATCACCCACGTCGGCGGATCGGGGCTCGGTCCGTCGAGCGTGCCGTGCGCGACGAGCGCGAGCGTGATGATGCCCATCGTCTTCTGGGCGTCGTTCGTCCCGTGCGACAGCGACAGCAGGCTGGCGCTGACGATCTGGCCGAGGCGGTAGCCACGGTTGACGGAGCCGGGGTGCAGGCGGCCGACCATCCGGTACGTGATGACGATGCACGCACCGGCGGTGAGGAACGCGACGACGGGCGCCACAAGCGCCGGCACGATGACCTTCTCGAGCAGGCCGCTGGCGAAGATCGCCTCGCTCCCACTGGCGGCGAATGCGGCGCCGACGACGCCGCCGATGAGCGCGTGCGACGAGCTCGACGGCAACCCGAAGTACCACGTCACGAGGTTCCAGGTGATCGCCCCGATCAGCCCGGCAAAGATCACCGTCGTCGTGATCAGGGCGGCGTCGACGATGCCGCCGGCCACGGTCGCGGCGACCTTGATCGAGATGAAGGCGCCGACGAAGTTCAGGATCGCCGATAGCGTGACCGCGGTCTTCGGCGCCAGCGCACGCGTCGAGATCGACGTCGCGACGGCGTTCGCCGTGTCGTGAAAGCCGTTCGTGAAGTCGAACGCGAGCGCCGTCGCGACGACGATCACGAGGATGATGTCGCTATCCACGAGCGGTTAGTTGGCGATCAGGAGTTCTTGACGACGATGTTCGCGATGACGTTCGCGATGTGCTCGGTGGCATCGATCGCGTCTTCGAGGCGCTCGAAGATGTCCTTCCAGCGAATCACGACCATCGGATCGATCCCGGTGTCGAACAGGGAGGCCACGGCTTCGCGCGTTACCCGGTCACCGTCGGTCTCCAAGCGGTGGATCTCGCCCGTGTACTGCGACACGTCGCGAAACCCGCGGATCAGCGGCACCGCCTCGGCGATCTTGCGGCACGCTTCCAAAAGGATGTTCGCCAGGCGCTGCGCCTGCTCCATCGGCGCCTCGATGCGGTAGAGGCCGAGGTAGTCGGCGACCTCCTCGGTGAGGTCGACGATGTCATCGAGGCCCGATGCGAGCTCGAGGATGTCCTCGCGGTCGATCGGCGTCACGAACGTCGAGTTGAGGCGCTGGATCATGTCGAAGGTGATCCGGTCGCCCTCCTGCTCGCACAGCAGGATCGCGCGCGCGAGGTCGTTGTGCTCGGGAAACGAGCGCAGCATCTCGTCGAGCAGCTCGGCGGCGCGCAGCACGTTGGCGGCCGATTCCTCGAACAGATCGAAGAAGACCCGGTCCTTCGGGGCGAAGACCTGCGAGAGCCGACCCATGGCGCGCACTCTAGTGGTCTGCGCGGCAGCCCCCGGGCGTCGCGACGTCAGGGCTCCGGACGTCGCTACGTCAGGGCGCCGAAGGTCGCTACGTCAGCCGCTCACGGAGCATCGAGAGCTCCCGTGGGTTGATCGCGTAGCCGTGCTCGGGCTGTGGGTAGCGGCGTGATCGCACGTCGTCGGCGAACGCCGCGACGCCGGCCACCATCTCGTCCTGAAGGTCGGCGTAGCGCTTGACGAAGCGCGCCCCGAGCCCTTCGCGGATCCCCAGCAGGTCGTGGAAGACGAGCACCTGGCCGTCCGTGGCCGGTCCGGCGCCGATCCCGATCACCGGGATCTCGACGATCGTCATCAGCAGCTCGGCGACGTCGGAGGGGATCGCCTCGAAGACGATCGAGAAGCAACCGGCGTGCTGCAGCGCGAGCGCGTCCGCAGCGACGCGCGCCGCCGCATCGGCGCTGCGGCCCTGCGCCCGGTAGCCGCCGAGCGCGGTCGCCGTCTGCGGCGTGAGCCCGACGTGTCCCATCACCGGGATCCCGGCGTCGACGATCGCGCGGGCGCGGGCGCAGGACGACGGCCCGCCGCCCTCGAGCTTGACCGCGGCGCAGCCGGCCTCCTTGACGAAGCGCAGCGCGCTCGCGATCGCGTGCTCGTCGGAGATCTCGTAGGAGCCGAACGGCATGTCGCCGACGAGCAGCGGCGTGTGCAGGCCCCTGCGCACGGCGCGGGCGAGCATCAGCATCTCGTCGAGCTCGACGCCGACGGTCGAGGGGTAGCCGAGCACGGTCATCGCGCCCGAGTCGCCGACGAGGACGATGTCGACGCCGGCCGCCTCGGCGGCTCGTGCGCTCGGGAAGTCGTAGGCGGTGACCATCACGATCGGTTCGCCGAGCCGCTTCATGTCGGCGATCTGCGGCAGGCTGACGGGCAGGCGCTCGACGGCGGCGCTCGCCGAGATCTGGCTGGGGTGGCTGGACATCAGCGTGGGTCCTTTCCGAATGTCAGCAGCGTCGCGACCTCGTGGTCGACGCCGATCAGCGCGTTCGTGCCCGCCTCGACGTGCACGACGCAGGGCTCGTACGCGCGCAGCTCGGCGCGGTCGTACTGCCCGTAGGAGATGACGATGATCGTGTCGCCGCGCTCGACGAGGCGCGCGGCCGCGCCGTTGACCTGCATGGTTCCCGACCCGCGCTCGCCGGCGATCGTGTACGTCTCGAAGCGGGCGCCGTTGTCGACGTCGACGACGTGCACCTGCTCGTGCTCGAGGATGTCGGCGGCCTCGAGCAGCTCGGCGTCGATCGTGATCGAGCCCACGTAGTGCAGGTCGCAATCGGTGACCGTCGCCCGGTGGATCTTGGACTTCAGCATCGTTCGCTGCATCGCTAGCGGCTCCCGTGGAGGACGTCGTTGTCGATCAGGCGCACGTCGCCCACGCGCGCGGCGACGGCGACGAGCACGCGCTCGTCGCCGACGACCGTGACGGGGCTGAACGTGTCGGGTGTGACGAGCTCGAGGTATTCGGGCTCGACGTCGAGCTCCGCCATCGCGGCGCGGCCGATCGCGGCCAGCACGGTCGCGTCGCGCTCGCCGGCGGCGGCGCAGGCCCGCACCGCGTCGAGCCCACGGCGCAGCGCCAGCGCGCGGGCGCGCTCGTCGGCCCGCAGGCGCGCGTTGCGGCTCGACAGCGCGAGCCCGTCGGCGTCGCGGATCGTCTCGCCGACCTCGATCCGCACCGGGATGTCGAGGTCGCGCACGGCGCGGCGGATGACCGCGACCTGCTGGGCGTCCTTCTGGCCGAAGAAGGCGACGTCGGGCTGGGCCATGCTCAGGAGCTTTACGACGACCGTCGCGACGCCCGCGAAGTGCGCCGCGCCGCGGTGTGCGCCCTCGAGCGGGGCGCTGATCTCGTCGACGGTGACGGTCGTCGCGAAGCCGCGCGGGTAGACCTCGCCCGGCGACGGCGCGAACAGGATGTCGGCGCCGGCCTCGGCGGCGAGCGTCGCGTCGCGGCCCTCGTCGCGCGGGTAGCCGACGAGGTCGGCGGACTCGTCGAACTGCGTCGGGTTGACGAACAGCGTCACGACGACCTCGTCGCAGGTCGCGCGCGCGCGATGGATCAGCGAGATGTGGCCCTCGTGCAGCGCCCCCATCGTCGGCACGAGGCCGATGCTGCGTCCGGCGCGGCGCGGGCCGTTCAGCGCGGCGCGCAGCTCGGCGACGGTGCGCAGGGTCTTCATGCCGTCACCATCCGGCTGGCCGCCAGCCGTCGCGTCGCTTCGACGAGCGCGTCGAACAGGTCGAGCTCGGCGGGCGCGCGCTCGGCGACCGCTGCGCGCTGGCGGGCGACGGTCGCCTCGTCGCCGCGCGCGATCGGGCCGGTCAGCGCGCGCTCGGCACCGAGCTGCGCCCAGTTGGCGACGCTCGCCTCGACGAGCGCGACGAGCGGCTCGCGCCCGAGCCCGGCGCTCAGCGCGAGGCGCTCGGCGAGGCCCTCGAGCGTCACGAGGAAGTTCGACGCGATCGAGGCGGCCGCGTGGTAGGCGGCGCGGTCGCCGTCGGCGATCCGGACGGGCCGCATGCCGAGTGCCCGCGCCAGCGCCGCGGCGAGCTCGATCGCGGGCTCCGTCGCGCCCGCGATCGCCGCGCTGGCGCCGGCGAACGACGCGCCGGCCGCGGTGACGGTCATCAGCGGGTGCAGCGAGAACGCCTCGTGCGCGCCGAGCGCCGACAGCGTCGTCGCGGCGGACGTGTGACCGACGAGCCGCCCGGCGCGGACCTCGAGCGCGGCTGCGGCGCGTGCGATCTCGGCGTCGGGAACGCACAGCAGCACCGCATCGGCGTCCGGCGAGGGCGCCGCGCCGCGTCGCAGCGGGCCCTCGACGGCGACCCCGGCCGCGGCGAGCGCCTCGGCCAGCGCCGTGCCGATGCGTCCGGCTCCGATGATCGCGAGGCGATCGCCGGCGCGTGCCCGGGCATGCCCAGTCGACTGTGGCTGCGTGGTCATCGTGTCGGTCCAGTCCTCCAGGAGGTACCGGTCGCGTCTGTTGACATGCGACGGTTGGCGCCGTCGCGCTTTCAAGGGTAGCTGACGCGGGTGGCCGGGACGGTCTCCGTCTACGATCGCGCCGTGGTCACGAAGGACGAGCGCCGCGCGGAGCTCACCGCCGTCTATCGCCAGGCGCGGGCGTGCACGCGCTGCGCCGAGCTGGCGCAGACGCGCACGCAGGTCGTCTTCGGCGCGGGCAACGCCGACGCCGACCTGATGTTCGTCGGCGAGGCGCCGGGCGCACGCGAGGACGAGCAGGGGATCCCGTTCGTCGGCGCCGCCGGCAAGCTGCTCGACGAGCTGCTCGCGGAGGTCGGGCTTGCGCGCGCCGACGTCTTCATCGCGAACGTCCTCAAATGCCTGAGGCACAACGCCACGGTTCAGCTGGGTGACGGCAGCTGGGAGCGGATCGGGCGCCTGGTGAGGTCGCGTTATGACGGCACGGTGATGTCCGTCGACGAAGGCGGGCGGCTCGTGCGGCGCCGCGTCGTCGGCTGGCACGCGAGCCAACTCGACGGCCGCTCGGTGTACCGGCTCACGTACCGATCGGCGAAGCGTGCCGGATCAGGTCGGGTGAGCATCCAGCTCACCGCAGACCATCCGGTGCTCACAGAACGTGGATATGTCGAGGTGCAAGACCTACGAGAGGGCGACCGTGTGGCGACGGGCCAGGGATTGAGTCCGATCGCGTTCGACCTCGTGTGCGGATCCGTATTGGGCGACAGCTCGCTGTCCGCGGCCGCAGGCACCCTGACGTCGTCGCACTCTATGAAGCAGGAGGCATACGCACGATTCAAGGCCTCACTGCTCGGAGAACTGCATCCGGTCCTGTCACACGCCACGATCGCAGCGGTCTCCGACGGGCCGCCAGTCCACCCCATCGTGCTGACGCGAACGCGTGCCGACCGCTCGCTCCATGTCCTGCGTCGTTCGTTCTATGGCGAGAGCAAGCACGTGCCGGCGTGGATGGCGACGCTGCTGAACGCTCGCATGCTCGCGTTCTGGTTCATGGACGACGGACACACCCGGCGACGCCCCCCGCGCCAGCCAAGCTCGGAGATCGCGACGAACGGCTTCTCCGATCGAGACCGCCAACTCCTGCTTGAGGGGCTGCTTCGGCTTGGTCTCCGCGCCACGGCGAGAGCTGGCCGGCTCCATTTCGATGTCGACGCAACGCGCAAGCTGTCGGCGATGATCGCGCCGTTCGTGCCACCCAGCATGCGCTACAAGCTGCATCCGGAGGTAGCGGCGGCGATCCCGTTCGACCCCTCCGGGCTCGTCGGGGGCGATCGCGTCGTGTTGTACGACGAGGTCGAGACGGAGGATGTCACCGAGCTGCCACGGCGGGACACAACGTACTTCTGTATCGACGTGGAGGACACGCACAATTTCGTGACCGCTGGCGGGGTGGTCCACAATTGCCGGCCGCCCGGCAATCGCGACCCGCTGCCGGCGGAGATCGAGAACTGCTCGGACTACCTCATGCGCCAGGTCGAGCTGATCGAGCCGCGCGTGATCTGCGCGCTCGGCAACTTCTCGACGAAGCTGCTGCGCGGCGAGCCGACCGGCATCTCGCGGCTGCACGGCCAGGCCGAGATCCGCGTCGTCGGCGCGCGCGCGGTGCGGCTGTACCCGCTCTTTCACCCGGCGGCGGCGCTCTACACGCGCTCGCTGCTCGACACGCTGCGCGCCGACTTCGCGCGGCTGCCCGCGCTGCTCGCGCTCGAGCTGCCCGAGCAGCCCGCGCGGGCCGAGCCCGTGGCGCCCGAGCCGGAGCCCGAGCCTGCGGCGCCCGTCACCGTCGAGCCGCAGGACGAGGACGACGACCGCCAGCTGGGGTTGTTCTAGCTGTCCTCGCCGTCAGTGGGCTTGAGCTCCAGCGCGCAGCCGTTGATGCAGTAGCGCTGACCGCTGGCGCCGGGCCCGTCGGGGAAGACGTGGCCGAGATGCCCGCCGCATTGGCTGCAGAGGACCTCCGTGCGCCGCATGAAGAGGCTGTTGTCGTCGCGCAGCGTGACCGCCGCGGCGACGGCGGGATCGGTGAAGCTCGGCCAGCCGGTGCCGGAGTCGAACTTCGTGTCCGCCGCGAACAGCTCGGCGCCGCAGCCCGCGCAGTGGTACATGCCGTCGGACTTCTCGTTGACGTAGGGGCCGGTGAACGCGCGCTCGGTGCCGGAGCGGCGGAGGACCTCGTACTGCGCGGGCGTCAGCTCCGCGCGCCACTGCTCGTCGGTCTTCTTGACGGGTGCGTCGATTGGGGTGTGCTTCATGCGTCCAATGTAGCCCCAGCGGCGCTGGTGTTACGCGCGCCGGGCGCTCAAGCGCGCTGCAGCCGCCGGCGCGCCAGCCGGCGCGCGAAATAGCCGACCTGGACGAGCTGGGCGAGCCCGTCGAGCACGCGCTCGCCGTGCGTCAGGTCCGCGCGCACGTACTCGGCAAGGGCGCCCTCGCGGCCGTAGTAGCGCCACGCGCGCGAGGTGCCGATCGTGCTCACGAGCGCCACGGTCAGCGGCGTCGCCGCGAACGCCCCGTGAATGAACAGCAGCCCGCCGGGCGCGACGCGGCCGGGCCAGCGCTCGAACAGCTCGACTGCCGCGCTGTACGGCGCGATCGGCCCGATGAAGAGCAGGTCGATCGAGCCTTCGATTCCGGCGAGCGCGCTGGGCTCGACAACGAGCACGTCGACGCCCGCCCGCGCGTTGTCGCGAATCGCCGCCACGGCGGCGGCCGCGACGTTGCCCGTCATGACGACGCGCGCCGGGGGATCGAGCACCCGTGCGCAGGCCTCGAGGCGGTCCACCTGAGCGTCGCTGAGCACCTCAGCGACGCTAGCGCAGGATTGCGCCGGGCAGGCCCGGTCGGGGGAGGGCCCAATGCGGGTGCCGTCCTGCCTTGTGCGTGTCCTGGCCGCAGTAGTCAGGACGCGTCGCCGCGTTCGGGTCGCTCGATCGACCCGTCCATCCGCCGTGCAATCAACCATCTAGAGTCCCGGTCCTGCCCGAGACGTCCGCGCCCCACGAGACCGAGGCCCTCGCCGCGCGGCTGGCCGAGCGGCTGCGGCCGGGCGACATCGTGCTCGTGTCCGGTGAGATGGGGGCCGGCAAGACGACGTTCGTGCGCGGCGCCTGCCGCGCGCTCGGCGTCGCAGGCCCGGTGACGAGCCCGACGTTCACGATCGCGCGCCGCTACGCCGGCGACGTCCCGATCTCGCACCTCGACCTCTATCGCCTCGGCGACATCGACGACGAGGATCCGGCGCTGCTCGTCGACGAGCTCGCCGACGACCGCGTCGCGTTCGTCGAGTGGCCCGAGGTCGGCGCGCCGGCCGGCCTGGATCCCGCGCGCGTGGTGGCACGCGTGCGGATCGAGCATCGCGGCGGCGACCGCCGTCTGATCAGCGTCGAGCGGTGATCGTCCTCGGCTTCGACACCGCCACGCCGGCGACCGCCGTCGCCCTGCTCGACGACGCGCGGCCCGACGACGTCGCCGAGCGGCGCCACGTGCCGGCGCCCGGCGATCGCCCCGGGCACGCCAGCGAGCTGCTCGCGCTCGCCGCCGAGCTGCTCGCTGACGCCGGCCTCGCGTTCGCCGACGTCGAGCGGATCGCCGTCGGCCTCGGCCCGGGCACCTTCACCGGGCTGCGGATCGGCGTCGCGACCGCGCGCGCCCTCGCGCAGGCGACCGGCGCCGAGCTCGTCGGCGTCTCGACGCTGCGCGCGCTCGCCGCCGTCGCGGAGCGCGACGCGCCGTCCGGCGCGGGCGTGCTGGCGGTGATCGACGCCCGCCGTGGCGAGGCCTTCGCGGCCGGCTGGCGTGATGGCGAGCCCGTGCTCGAGCAGGTCGCGCTCGCGCCCGCGGCGCTCGCGCAGCTCGTCGCGCAAGAGGGCGGCGCATGGCTGGCCGTCGGAGACGGCGCGCTACGATTTCGCTCTGACCTGGAAGGCATCGGTTGCACTGTTCCAGCGGAGGGATCCGCGCAGCACGGCGTCAGCGCTCGGGCGATCTGCGCGCTCGCGCTGCAGGCGTCACCGGGGGTGGCGCGCGACCTGGTCGTCCCCGACTACCTGCGCCTGCCCGACGCCGTGCTCGCCCGCCACCAGCCCAACCGCTGACCAGCCAGATGGTTGATTGCACGTGACCGAGGGACCACTCGAGATCCGCCGCCTGACCTACGCCGATCTGCCGCGGATCGTCGCGATCGAGCGCCGCGCGTTTCCGACCCCGTGGTCGCTGGCGATGTTCGTGCTCGAGCTGTCCAAGCCGGCGAGCGTCTGCCTGGCCGCGCTGCGCGAGGGCGAGATGCTCGGCTTCCTGATCTGCTCGCGCTACGACAAGGTCTGGCACGTCATGAACGTCGCCGTCGACCCCGATCGCCGGCGCCAGGGCATCGCGAGCGCGATGCTGACCGACCTGCTGCACCGCCTCGACGGCGACGATGCCCGCTTCACGCTCGAGGTGCGCGAGTCCAACGCCGGCGCGATCGAGCTGTACGAGCGCTTCGGGTTTCGCCCCGCCGGGCGCCGTCGCCGCTACTACCAGGACAACGGCGAGGACGCGGTCATCATGTGGCGCACGCCGTCGACCCTGGCCGGCAGCCTCGACGACGTGCCGAACGCGACGCGGCCCGTCGCGTGACGCTGATCATCGCGCTCGAGACGAGCTGCGACGACACGTGCGCGGCCGTCATCACCGGCGACGGCGAGCTGCGCTCGAACGTCATCTCCTCGCAGGGCGTGCATGACGCCTACGGCGGCGTCGTGCCGGAGATCGCGTCGCGCCACCACCTCGAGCTCGCCAACGCCGTCGTCGACGATGCCCTGCGCCAGGCGGATGCGACGCTCGACGACATCGGCCTCGTCGCCGTCACGCAGGGGCCCGGGCTCGTCGGCGCCCTGCTCGTCGGCGTCGCGACGGCGAAGGGGCTGGCGGCCGCCCGCGGCCTGCCGCTCGCCGCGGTCGACCACCTGCAGGGCCATGTCGCGGCGAACTTCTTGCGCCTGCGGGAGGGCGCCGAGACGATCATCGAGCCGCCGTTCGTCTGCCTGATCGCGAGCGGCGGCCACACGCTGCTCGCCCGCGTCGACGATCACGACGGCTTCGAGGTCCTCGGCCGGACGCTCGACGACGCCGCCGGCGAGGCGTTCGACAAGGGCGCGCGACTGCTCGGGCTGCCGTTTCCGGGCGGCCCGCCGCTCGAGCGCCTCGCACGCGAGGGCAGCGCGGAGGCGTTCGCGTTCCCGGTCGCGCGCAACCTCGCGGGGCTGGACTTCTCGTTCGCCGGCGTGAAGACGTCGCTTCTGTACCGCATCCGCGAGCTCGGGCCCGACGCCGCGCGCGAGCGCGCCGCCGACCTCGCCGCCAGCTACCAGCACGCGATCGTCGATGCGCTCGTAGCTCGCTGCGAGCAGGCGCTCGAGCGCAGCGGCCTCGATCGGCTCGCCGTCGGCGGCGGCGTCGCGGCCAACGGGCCGCTGCGCGAGCGGCTCGGCGCGCTCGGCATCACCGTCGGCGTCCCGCCGCGCGAGCTGTGCACCGACAACGCGGCGATGATCGCCTCTGCGGCGCGCTTCGTGCGGGCTCAGCCGTTCCCCGAATACCTCGCGCTCGACGCCTACGCGTCGGGCGAGCGCGCGCTCGCGTAACCGCCGATGGTCGGCGCGCTGGTCCTCTTCGGCAAGCCCGGCTGTCACCTGTGCGACGACGCGCGCGCCGTTCTCGAGCGCGTCGGCGCGCCGTTTCAGGAGGTCGACATCACGACCGACGACGCGCTGCACGCCGCCTATCTCGAGCGCATCCCGGTCGTGACGCTCGACGGACGCGAGCATTTCGAGCTGTTCGTGGATGAAGCCGCGCTGCGACGGCTTGTGGATACAGTGCGGCGTGGATGACGTCCGGCGAGCGCGTTCCTACGGCGGTTGACGCGGCGCCTCGCGATGGTGCTGGCGCAGCCGGCGAGCGCCTCTCGCTCGGTGTTGCGGCGCGCCTGTCGCGCTACCTGCAGGTGCTCACGCAGGCCAAGAAGATGGGCAAGGAGACGATCTCCTCGCGTGAGCTGAGCGATTACACGCACGTCAACCCGACGCAGATCCGGCGCGATTTCTCGGGCTTCGGCAAGTTCGGCAAGCGCGGCGTCGGCTACAACGTCGACGCGCTGATGTCGCAGATCCGCAAGATCCTGCGCACGTCGGGCCAGCACAACATCGCGCTCTTCGGCGCGGGCCACCTGGGGCAGGCGATCGCGTCGTCGGACATCTTCGCCGACCACGGCTTCCGCGTCGTCGCGATCTTCGACACCGACAAGCGCAAGATCGGCCAGAAGGTCGGCACGACGACCGTGCGCGACTCCGCCGATCTGAGCGCGATGGTCGAGGACGAGGACATCGTCGTCGGCGTGCTCGCGGTGCCGACGGCCGCTGCGCAGTCGATCGCAGACGACCTCGTCGAAGCCGGCGTGAAGATCATCTTCAACTACTCCGAGGCGCTGCTGCAGGTCCCGCCCGAGGTGACCGTCCACACGTCCTCGCCGGCGGTAGATCTGCTCTACGCGTTGTACTTCTACCTCACGTAGAAGCACCTCACCTCCTGGCGCAAGATACGCGCGATGCCCATCGACCTCGACAACATGGAGCGGATGTTCGCCGCGTCCGCGGATCTGACCGTGGGCATCGAGGAGGAGTTCGCGGTCCTCTCGCCGCAGACGCTCGATCTCGTCGCGCGCTTCGAGGAGCTGCGCGACGCCGCCGCCGAGCTCGACCGGGTCCTCTTCGAGGCGATCACCGGTGAGCTGATCTCCTCTGAGATCGAGATCATCTCGGGCCGCGGCGAGGATCTGCATGACGCGCTCGCGCATCAGCGCGACCGCCGCCGCCGCCTGTTCGCGCTCGCCGCCGCGCGCGGGGTCGAGCTCGGCTCGACCGGCACGCACCCGTGGGCCGACTACCGCGAGCAGCGCAACATCGACACCGAGCACTACCGCCGCGTCGTCGAGGGCCTCGGCTACGTCGCGCGCCGCAACAACACGTTCTCACTGCACGTCCACGTCGGCGTCCGCGGCGTCGAGCGTGCGGTGCGCGTCTGCGATCGGCTGCGGCCCGTGCTGCCGCTGCTGCTGGCCGCCAGCGCGAGCTCGCCCTTTCTCGAGGGCCAGGACACGCTGCTGCACTCCGCCCGCAGCCAGATCTTCACGAAGTCCTTTCCGCGCTGCGGCGTGCCGGATGCGTTCGGCGACTGGAGCACGATGCGCGAGTACCTCGAGCTGCTGATCGCGACGCGCTCGGTCGTCGAGTACACGCAGGTCTGGTGGTCGATCCGCCCGCACGCCTCGTTCGGAACCGTCGAGGTCCGCGTCTGCGACGCGCAGGTCACCGCGGCGGAGTCCGAGGGCCTCGCGTCGCTGATCGTCGCCTGCGTCGGACAGGCGCTGCGCGACGTCGACGAGGGCGTGCCGTTCGACGACCCGCCGCATCGGCTGATCGAGGAGAACATGTGGCGCGCGATCCGCCACGGACTGGACGGCGACATGATCGACCTGCATCACGGCGTCGAGGTCCCGGCGCGCGCGGCGATCGAGCGGCTGTGGGAGTGGAGCGCGCCGATCCGGACCGAGGCGCGGATCGAGGTCGCGCTGGAGGGGCCGAACGGCGCGCAGCGCCAGCGCGCGGCGCTGCTCGACGGCGCCGGCCTGCGCGAGGTCTACGCTGACAGCGTGCGCGAGACGATGACGACATACGCACAGGAGGTTCCCGCATGACGGCCGATGAAGATCCTGGCTTCGACGACGCCGAGTTCGGCGATCTCAGCGAGGAGGAGCTGCGCGCGGCCTACGAGGCCGAGATCGCGCGCGTGCGCGTCGAGGACGTGCTCGTTCAGACGGTCGTATCGCTGCTGAACCTCGGCGCGCGCAAGGCCGGTCTGACGGGAGCCGAGGAGGAGCCCGATTTCGAGCAGGTACGCCAGGCGGTCGACGCCACGCGCGCCCTGCTGCCGCTCGTCGAGCCGGCGCTCGGCCCGGACGCCAAACAGGTGCGCGACGCGCTCGCACAGCTGCAGCTGGCGTACGCCCGCTCGGGTGCCACGCCGCCGCCCGGCGCGCCCAGCGCGGACGACCAGACGGCGCCCCCGAGCCGGCCGCCGGAGGGCAGCCGGCTATGGGTCCCGGGCCAGTAGACGCAGGCCGGGGTCGTCTCACGGGTTACGAGACGACCAGTGTCCGTCCGTCCGGTTAGTATCCGCGCGCGTTTCTCGTGGCCCGGGGCCAACGACACCCGCCGTGCGGTGGGCTAGGTCCTGAGCACTAAAGACTTACGGAGGCCGTTTCCATTGAGTGATTTCCTGCTGGACCACGGTGTCGTTGTCGCGCTGCTGTGCGCCGGCCTTGCGGTGCTCTACGGCGCGCTGACGGCACGCTCGCTGCTGGCGCTTTCACCGGGCAACGAGCGCATGGTCGCGATCTCCAAGGCAGTCCAGGAAGGCGCCTCCGCATACCTGCGTCGCCAGTACACGACGATCGGCATCGTCGGCGCCGTCCTGTTCGTCGTGCTGATCCCGCTGCAGAGCATCGAGGTCGCCGTCGGCTTCGCGCTCGGCGGCCTGCTCTCCGCGGCGGCGGGCTTCATCGGGATGAACGTCTCGGTGCGCGCGAACTGCCGCGTCGCCGAGGCGGCGCGCGGCGGGATTCCGCCCGCGCTGACGGCCGCCTTCCGCGGCGGCGCGATCACCGGCATGCTCGTCGTCGGCCTCGCGCTGTTCGGCGTCGCCGGCTACTACGGCGTCCTCACCTTCCTCTTCGACAGCACGCAGAAGGAGGCCATCGACGCGCTCATCGGCCTCGGCTTCGGCGGCTCGCTGATCTCCGTCTTCGCCCGTCTGGGCGGCGGCATCTTCACGAAGGGCGCCGACGTCGGTGCCGACCTCGTCGGCAAGGTCGAGGCCGGCATCCCCGAGGACGACCCGCGCAACCCGGCCGTGATCGCCGACAACGTCGGTGACAACGTCGGCGACTGCGCCGGCATGGCGGCCGACCTCTTCGAGACGTACGCGGTCACCGCCGTCGCCGTGATGCTGCTCGGCGTGCTCACGTTCGCCGGCGACAACGCGACGCAGGTCGCGCTCTACCCGCTCGTGCTCGGCGGCGTGGCGATCGTCGCCTCGATCCTCGGCACCTTCGCCGTGAAGTCGGCCGCCGGCAATGTCGAGCGCGCGCTCTACCAGGGCCTCGTCATGTCCGGCGTGATCGCGGCGGCGGCGTTCTATCCCGTGACGAAGTGGCTGATGAGCGACCTCGCGACGGCGACCGCCGACGTCAGCGTCTCGGTGCCCTCCGTCGGCGACCTCTACCTCTGCTCGCTGATCGGGCTCGGCGTCACCGCCTGCCTGTTCCTGATCACCGACTACTACACCTCGACGCGCTTCAACCCCGTCAAGAAGACCGCCGAGGCCTCACAGACAGGTCATGCGACGAACATCATCTCCGGCCTGTCGCAGGGCATGCAGGCGACCGCGCTGCCGGCGGTCGTGCTCGCGCTCGGCATCTACGGTGCCAACGAGCTCGGTGGGATCTACGGCATCGGCGTGGCCGTCATGGCGCAGCTCGGCCTCTGTGGCCTGATCGTCGCGCTCGACGCCTTCGGGCCGATCACCGACAACGCCGGCGGCATCGCCGAGATGGCGGAGATGCCCGAGGAGGTCCGGGCCGTCACCGATCCGCTCGACGCGGTCGGCAACACGACGAAGGCCGTCACAAAGGGTTACGCGATCGGGTCGGCCGTGCTGGCCGCGCTCGTGCTGTTCGCGGCCTTCAAGATCGAGCTCGCCGCGGAGCTCGCCGAGGCCGGCGAGGACCCCGTGGCGTTCCAGATCGACGCCCCGCTCGTGCTGATCGGCCTGCTGATCGGCGGCATGATGGTCTACCTCTTCGCCGCGCTGTCGATGGAGGCCGTCGGGCGCGCCGGCGGCGCCGTCGTCGAGGAGGTGCGCCGCCAGTTCAAGGAGCACCCCGGGATCATGGACAACACCGAGAAGCCCGATTACGCGCGCTGCGTCGACATCGTCACGAAGACCGCCCAGCGCGAGATGATCATCCCGTCGCTGATCCCGATCGTCTTCACGCTGATCGTCGGGTTGCTCAGCGTCGAGGCGCTCGGCGGGCTGTTGATCGGCGTGATCGTCGTCGGCCTCTTCCTGGCGGTCTCGATGACCGCCGGCGGCGGTGCCTGGGACAACGCCAAGAAGCTCATCGAGGAAGGCGCGTTCGGCGGCAAGGGGACGCTCGCGCACGAGGCCTCGATCACGGGCGACACCGTCGGCGATCCGTACAAGGACACGTCGGGCCCGGCGATCAACCCGATGATCAAGGTCGCGAACATCGTCGCGATTCTGATCATCCCCCTGGTCGCATAACGCCTGAGCCGCCCTCGCGGCGCCTGGCCGCACCGACGAGCAGGGCCCGTGCTGGCGCACTGTGCCCTGCTCGCCGGCACGCCCAGGCATCCACGATGGCTGGCTCAGCCGTCATGCGACGGCGTCGCGCCGGCTCCTGCTTGCTCACAGCTCCACCGCTGTGGAGGGGTCGGCGGGAGGGGGCCAGGTCAGGAAATCCCGGAACGGCCTGAACGGCCCCCTCCCGCCGATCCCCCAACCACACGCGGCGGGTACAGTCCGCCGCCGTGGGATTCCTCGAGGACCATCTCGGCGCCGGGCTGTGGCGCGCCGACGCGCCGTTCTCGTCGGTGACCTTCAAGGTCCGCCATCTCGGCGCGCGCGACTACCGCGCCGGCTTTCGCGACATCGACGCGACGCTCGACACCGCGGCCGGGACGCTCGTCGCGAGCGTGCCGGTGGCATCGCTGGACCTCAACAACCCGGTCATCCGTCAGCGGATGCTGTCGAGCGAGTTCCTCGATGCCGCGCGCTTCCCGCACGTGACCTGGTCGGTGTCGAAGATCGCGGGTGACGACAGCCGCGCGATCAGCGCGACCGGTGAGCTCTCGATCCACGGGCATACGCAGAAGGTCACGGCGACCGGCAAGATCGGCCTGCCGGGGCCCGGCCTGCTGAGCCCCGACAACCGCGTCGGCGTCGAGCTGACGTCGACGGTCGACCGCCGCGACTTCGGGCTGGACTGGCAGGAGGAGCTGCCCGGTGGGGGGGACACCCTCGGCTGGGACGTCACGCTCGAAGCCCTGCTGGAGTTCGTCGAGCAGGCGTAGCGTGCGCCGGGCGGTCACCGCGCTCGTGCTCGCCGCGCTCGCCGGCTGCGGCTCGAGCGAGCAGGGCTCCGACGCCGCCAAGCGGACGACGACAACCGCCGGCGCGGGCGCTGCGGCGACGGCGCAGGGCGCCGCCGACGCGCGGCGGCGTGTGCTCGAGCCGGCGCGCGCCTGCCTGCAGAAGGCGGGCTATCGGATCGCCGGCGGCTCGCCCGCGATCGACGACACGGACGCGCCCGACTACGAGTTCGTGCTCAACGGCCACGGCGGCGGGGCCTTCATCGCCTTCTATGACGAGCTCGCGCGGGCGGAGCGCTACGAACCCGCGATCCGGCGCAACGCGAAGAAGTTCAAGCGCGCCGCCGTCGAGCGGCAGGGGAGGATCACGATCGTCTGGGTGCGGCTGCCGGCGGCGCTCCGCACGGGCGTCCGGGCGTGCGTCTTCGCCCGAGAGTCCTAACGGCGCGCCGCCGAAGATGGGTCGGGTCAGGTCACCTTGACCCGCATCGTCTGGCCCTCGTGGACGATGCAGATGATCTTGAACGTGCCCTTGCGCGTCATCGTCTTGCGGTAGCTGCCCTTCGCCTTCGGGTTGCCGGAGTTGATGAACTTGCCGGCACCCTGGCCGGTCACGCTGTGCGGCTTCTTACCAACCCAGAGCCACCGCACGATCGTGCCCTTCTTGACGGTGATCGTCCCGCCCGTCTTCTTGATGAAGTAGTTGTCGCCGACCTTGACGGTCCTCGTCGCGGCCAGGGCGGGCAGCGCGGCGACCGCGCCGGCGGTCAAGACGGCGGCGGCCGTCACGAGAATCCTGCGCATGCGTTACCTACCTATCGGATCGGGGCCGGGAGACCCCGGCCGGGTGGGTCACTGATAGCTACCCAAATGTAAGGCGTCCCTGCCATTCTCGTCCGTCGAGCCGATCGGGCGCGAGCGTAGACTCCCGCCGCGGATGGCAGAGCGCCGGCTCCACGGACTGCAGCGCGTACTCGGGGTCAACGCACTCTTCTCCACTGCGTACGGCAACGTCGGCTCGTCGATCTACTACGCGCTCGGCCTCGTCGCCGCGCTCGCCGCAGGCCTCACGCCGCTCGTCTTCGTCCTGACCGGCGCGCTCTTCTACTGCACCGCGACGACGTACGCCGAGGCGACCGCGATGTACCCCGAGGCCGGTGGCTCGTCGCTCTTCGCGCGCCGCGCGTTCAACGAGCTGTGGTCGTTCTTCACGGCCTGGGCGCAGATGCTGAACTACATCATCACGATCGCGATCTCGGCGTTCTTCGCGGCGCACTACGCCGGGCGCTTCACATGGGACGGGTTCAAGGAGGCGCCGGGCGACATCGCGTTCGCGGCCGGCGCCGTCGCGCTGCTGGCGCTCGTCAACGTGCGCGGCGTCAAGGACGCGGTCACCGTCAACCTCGTCCTGGCCGTCGTCGACTTCCTCAGCCAGGTCGCGATCGTCGCGCTCGGCGTCTTCCTCGTGCTCGATCCCGACGTGCTCGTCGACAACATCTCGTTCTTCGGCGAGACCCCGAAGCTGACCGAGTTCCTGCTGGCGATCCCGATCGGCACGGTCGCCTACACCGGGATCGAGACGATCTCGAACATGGCCGGCGAGGCGCGCGACCCGGACACCACGATCCCGGGCGCGATCCGGCGGGTGATGATCGCCGTCTTCGCGATCTACTTCACGCTGCCGCTGGTCGCCCTCTCGGCGCTCCCCGTCGAGTGCGTCAACGGCGAGTGCCGGACCCTGCTCGGCGTCGGCCCCGAGGAGGGCGGCTACGCGAACGACCCGATCATCGGCGTTGTCTCGGGGATGGACCTCGGCTCGCTGCAGGGCGCGGTCGAGGTCTACGTCGGCGTGCTCGCCGTGACGATCCTGATCGCCGCGACGAACGCCGGCGTGCTCGGGATCTCGCGCCTGACGTACTCGATGGGGATGTACCGCCAGCTGCCCGACACGATGCGCCGCCTGCACAGGCGCTACCGCACGCCGTATGTCGGGATCCTCGTCTTCTCCGGCTTCGCCTGCCTCGCGCTGCTGCCCGGCCAGGCCGATTTCCTGGGCAAGATCTACGCGTTCGGCGCGATGCTGTCGTTCTCGATGGCGCACCTGTCGCTGATCTGCCTGCGCATCTCCGCGCCCGATCAGCGCCGTCCCTACCGCAGCCCCGGGCGCATGCGCGTGCGTGGTTACGACCTGCCGCCGCTCGCCGTCCTCGGGCTCACGGGCACGGCGCTGTCGTTCGTCGTCGTCAGCGTGCTGGACCTGAAGGTCGGCATCGCCGGCGTGACCTGGATGGTGCTCGGCATGGGCGGCTACCTGCTCTACCGCCGCAGCCAAGGGCTGGACTTCGTGTCGACGCACCAGGTCGCCGTGCCGCAGCCGGTCACGCAGACCGAGGCCGAGTACGAGTCCGTGCTCGTCGCGCTCGACGCGCGCCACTACTCGCCGACGACGATCGCCACGGCGACGAAGCTCGCCGGGCGCAAGCGCCGCGGCATCCACGTGCTCGTGCTGATCACCGTCCCGCAGGTGTCGCCGATCGACGCCCAGCTGCCCGAGGAGGAGCTTGCCGCGCGCTCCGTCATCGAGCAGGCGCGGATGCAGGGCGGGCGGCGCGTCAGCGGCCACGTCGAGCGCGTGCGACCGGGCCAGAGCGGGCGCCTGATCGTCGACGAGGCGCGCGAGATGCGGGCCCACGCGGTCGTCATGCCGCTGCCGCCGCGGGTCGGGACGACGCTGTTCGGCAAGACCGTCGAGACCGTGCTCGCAGAGCGCCCATGCCGCGTCATCATCGAGTCCGAGCCGACCGATGCCTGACGGCCGCGGCCTGCACCGCACGGCGACGCTGCTGCTGTCGGCGGCGATGGTCGTGCTCGGGCTCGCGATCCTCGTACGCACGTTCGACGCAGGCGGAGGTCCGTTCGCGCTCGGAACCGTGCTCGGCGTCCTCTTCGTCGGCGCCGGCGCGGGCCGCTTCTACTTCACCTGGCGGGAGCTCTGATGTTCCGCCGCAGCCTCGGCTCACCGGCGCTGTTCGCGATCGTCTGGTCGTCGCTGGCGGCCGCCGTCTACTTCTCGCTCGGCGTCGTCGCCGAGAACGCGCTCGGCCTCACGCCGCTCGTCTTCCTCGGCGCCGGGGTGTTCTTCGTGCTGACGGCGATGACGTACGTCGAAGGCGCCTCGCTGCACCAGGAGCGGGCGGGCTCGACGGTCTTCGCGCGCTATGCGTTCGACGAGCTGTGGAGCTTCATCGCCGGCTGGGCGGTGCTGCTGGACTTCCTCATCCTGATCGCGGTCACGGCGTTCGTCGCGACGCACTACATCGCGGCCTTCTGGGCGCCGCTCGGCAGCGGCGTGTCGGAGCTCGTGATGGCGCTGGCGATCGTCGCGTACGTCGCGTTTCGCAACGTCCGCGGCCTCGGCGGCGGCGCGGGCATCGCGCGCGTGTCGGCGCTCGCCGTCGCCGACGTCGTGCTGCAGCTGCTGATCATCGTCTTCGGAGCGGTGCTCGTCGTCGACGTCGACGCGCTCACGAAGACGATCGAGCTCGGCACGTCGCCACGCTGGGAGGACCTGCTGTTCGCGCTGACGATCTCGACGGTCGCGTTCACGAGCCTGGAATCGGCGTCCGGGCTGGCCGGGGAGGTCCACGTCAGCCGGCGCGATCTCAAGCGGCTGATCGCCAGCGCGACGGTGTCGGTGCTCGTGATCTACGTCGGGATCTCGCTCGTCGCGGTCGCCGCGCTGCCGGTGACGCCGGGCGAGGACCCGCTCACCGGCGACGCGCTCAACGCGCCGGTGCTCGCGCTCGTCGAGGCCTTCGACCCGCAGTGGCTGTCCGACGTGCTGCGCTACGCGATCGCCGCGCTCGCGACGGTCACGCTCGTCGTCGCCGCGCATGGGGCGATGCTCGGGCTCTCGCGGCTGGCGTACTCGCTCGGGACGCACCGGCAGATCCCCGGCGCGCTGGCGCGCCTGCATCCGCGCCACGGGACGCCGTACATCGTGATCCTGCTGGCCGCGCTGCTCGCCGGCGTGCTCGTCGTCCCGCGCGACCTCGACTTCCTCGTCGGCATCTACGCGTTCGGCGCGATGCTCGCCTTTCTCATCGCGCACGTCTCGATCTGCGTGCTGCGCTATCGCGAGCCGGACCGTCCAAGGCCCTATCGGATGCCGCTGTCGGTGCGCGTCGGCGGCGGCGACCTGCCGCTGCCGGCCGTGCTCGGGGCGACGATGGCAGCCGGCGGGTTCGTCAGCCTGCTCGGCTTCCACGCCGGCGCGCGTACGATCGGGATCGTCTGGATGGCGATCGGCGTCGCGCTCTACGTCGGCTACCGGCGCAGCGCGGGGATGCCGCTGCGCGCCCGTGTCGCGGCCTCCGAGGCGACGCTGCGCTCCGAGCCCGTGCGCGCGGAGTACGGCTCGATCCTCGTGCCGATCTTCGGGACGCCGCTCGACGACGATATCGTTCAGACCGCGGGCCGGCTGGCCGCCGCCGAGAATCCCGAGGAGGGCAAGGGCCACGGTGCGACGATCGAGGCGATCTGGATCTTCGAGGTGCCGCTCTCGCTGCCGCTCGACGCGCGCCTGCCGGACGCGCAGCTGAAGAAGGCGCGGGCGGCGCTGGCGCGGGCCAAGGCGGTGGGAGAGGAGTACGACGGCGTCGAGGTCGCGACCGCGACGCTGCGCGCGCGGCGCGCGGGTGAGGCGATCGTCAGCGAGGCGGCGCGGCGCGGCGTGGAGCTCATCGTGCTCGCCGCCGAGGAGCCGTCGCGGATCCGCGGCGGAGCCCGCTTGGGCGGGATCGGCGGGCCGCTCGACAACTTCGTCGGGGACGCCACGAAGTACGTCGTGCGCAAGGCGCCGTGCCGCGTGATCCTCACCGCGCCGCCCGGCGAGACCGACGACGCTACCGATCGCCCGTCCTGAGCGGCTTCCTCTAGCATCCGCGGCATGATGGTCCTCGTCGTCGGGGCCGGCCGCGTGGGGGCGGCCGTCGCCAAGTCCTCGCTCGCCGCTGGCCACACGGTCTCGGTGCTGGACGAGGACCCGCTCTCGCACGAGCGGCTCGACGCGGGACAGCCGACCTCGTGGGAGGACGCCGGCGGTCGCTTCACGGTCGGCACCGCGATCGAGATCGACGCGCTGCTCGCCGCCGGCATCGAGGAGGCCGACATCTTCATCTCGGCCACGCGCGGCGACAACACGAACCT
The DNA here is from genome assembly GCA_963780585.1 of uncultured Actinomycetes bacterium. Taxonomy (GTDB): domain Bacteria; phylum Actinomycetota; class Thermoleophilia; order Solirubrobacterales; family Solirubrobacteraceae; genus CADCVQ01. The sequence goes on along the minus strand of CAWADD010000007.1, from coordinate 77,884 downwards.
GCTCGTCGCGCAGATCGCCCAGAAGCGCTTCGGCGTGCCGCACGTGATCGTGCGCGTGCTCGACCCGGCGCGGTCGGACTGGTACGCCGAGCAGGGCCTGCACACGATCTGCGCCGTCAAGCTCGGCATCGCGATGTTCGAGCAGGCGATCCAGGAGACGACGGCGAGCTGATGTACGTCATCGTCGTCGGCGGCGGCAAGGTCGGGCTCAACCTTGCCCGCGAGCTGATCCGCAACGGACAGGAGGTGACGCTCGTCGAGGCCGACCGGCGCGCCTACCTGCGCATCGAGCAGGAGCTCGAGCACGCCGTCCAGTACGGCGACGGCACCGAGCTGTGGGTGCTCGAGCGCGCGGGCATCCAGCGCGCCGATCTCGTCGTCGCGGTCACCGGCGACGACGAGGACAACATCCTCATCTGCCAGGTCGCCAAGGAGAAGTACCTCTGCGAGCGGATCATCGCCCGCTGCAACAACCCCCGCAACCTGCAGCACTTCAAGCTGCTGGGCATCCAGCCGGCGGTCTCGGCGACCGATCTGATCCTCAACCTGATCGAGCACGAGGTGCCCGGTCACGGGCTCGTCCACCTGCTCGACCTGCCCGACGAGAAGCTCGAGATCATCGAGGTCGAGGTGACCGAGAACGCTCCCGCGGCGGGCCTGCGGGTGTCCCAGATCGACCTGCCCGACGGCAGCCTCGTGATCTCCGTCCTGCCCCGCGGCAAGGCCGGCTTCGTCCCCAAGGGCGACACCGTGATCAACCCCGGCGACGAGGTCCTCGTGGTCCTCGATCCGGGTCTCGAGCCGCACATCACGGCGCAGTTCGCGCCCGACGGCCGCCCCGGCTGACGCTCGCCGCGCGTCCACGCGATTCTGGCCGAACGTAAGTCTTGAATCTGGACAAATAGCCCGTCGCCAGCGACGCGTTCGCTCTTTATGTAGGCGATGTCGTCGCCTTCCGCGGCCTCGTCGACGTGCTCGCGCACCGCTACATCCCGCGGGCGTCGCTGTACGGCGCCGAGCGACCGCTGCTCGAGGAGGACGTCGTCGCGCGGCGGCGGGTCTGGTTCTGGCGCACGAAGTGGCGGCGCCGGACGTGGATCGTCGGCTCGCTGTTCTTCTTCTTGGTCGTCATCAACTTCATCCAGAACCAGACCAGTGGCGCGGCGTCGCTCGGCGACACGCTGCCGCCGCTGCTCGTCTACGCGCTGCCGTACCTCATCATCTTCCCGCTGCTGTTCCTGCTGAACTTCGGGATCCTCTTCGGCCCGCTCGTCTTCTTTGGCATCAAGCAGATGAAGGGCTACGAGCCGGGCGACGCCGACTGGGGCGTGCGCCTCGACGACGTCCGCGGCCAGGCCGAGCCGAAGGAGGACGTCACGCGCGTCATCTCGCTCTGGCAGGCGGGCGAGGAGTTCCGCGCCGCCGGCGGCAAGCCGGAGCGCGGGCTGCTCTTCATCGGCGCGCCGGGCACCGGCAAGACGATGCTCTCGAAGGCGATCGCGACGAGCTTCAACTCGCCGATCATGACGATGCCGGGCTCCGGCTTCGCCTCGACGTTCATGGGCATGGACGTCGTGATCGTGCTGATCCTGATCGGCCGCGCGCGGCGGCTCGCGCGCAAGTGGGGCGGCCAGTGCATCATCTTCATCGACGAGATCGATGCCGTCGGGCTGCGCCGCCAGGCGCTCGGCGCCGGCGGCTTCGCCGGGGCGATGACGCCCGCGCCCTCGCCGGGCAGCGGCTCGTTCCACGACTTCGCCTTCCACGGCCCGATGGGCGCGCTGAACTCCAGCGGCGACCTCGTGCTCGAGACGCGCGCCTGGCGCGAGAAGCTGTTCGCGTCGCGCGCGACGCCGACGCCCGACCCGCTGCCGCCGTTCTGGCGCGGCCTGGCGGACAAGATCCAGGGCTTCATGTTCCCCGGTGGGATGATGGGCGGCGGCTCGTTGGCGCTCAACCAGCTGCTCGTCCAGATGGATGGCGTCGACGAGCCACCATTCAAGAAGCGCTTCCTCGCGCGCCGCGTCAACACGCTGCTCGACGCGACGTACATCATCCCGCGGAGCATCGGCAAGTACTCGCTGAGGCTGCCCCCGCCGCCGCCGCGCTCGGAGCAGATCTACTTCATCGGCGCGACCAACGTGCCGATCGACCGGCTCGACCCGGCGCTGATCCGGCCGGGCCGGATGGGTCGCCACATCTGGTTCCGCACGCCGACGAAGGACGACCGGATCGACATCTTCGACCTCTACCTGCGCAAGGTCGACCACGAGCCCGATCTCGACACCGAGCGCCGCCGCGACGAACTGGCCCGGATCACGAACGGCTACTCGCCGGCGATGATCGAGCAGGTCTGCTCGATGGCGCTGACGTTCGCGCACTCCGAGGGCCGGATGCAGTTCGCCTGGCAGGACCTGGTCGAGGCGATGACGACGATCGAGTCCGGCACGGCGGTGCGGATCGAGTATGTCCCGGCCGAGACGCGCGCGGTCGCGATCCACGAAGCCGGCCACGCCGTCGCATCGCACGTCTACATGAAGGACGTCCTGTCGACGCGGCTGTCGATCCGCAAGCGCGGCAACTCGCTCGGCCACCACCAGGCGATCGAGAAGGAGGAGCGCTTCTCCTCGTGGCGCTCGGAGGAGTTCTCCAAGCTCGTCTGGACGCTCGGCGCGATGGCCGCGGAGCGCGTCTTCTACGGCGAGAACTCGACCGGCGTCGGCGGCGACCTCGAGTCCGCAACGGTGCGCGCCGCCTGGATGGTCGGCGTCTGCGGCATGGGCCCGGACCTCGTCGATCTGTCCGGCAAGGTGCCCGAGAAGCAGCGCGAGCAGCGCGAGAAGGCGGTCATGGAGCGCTACGAACGCATCGGGCAGCGGCTCATGAACCGCGTCTCGCACCTCAGCGCGATGCAGGGCGACCCGATCGCTGCCGTGCTCGGCGACCCCGGCAAGCGCGCAGCACCGCGGCCCAGATCCTCGGCCAGGCCTACGTCGCCGCGGAGGCGTTGATCCTGATCAACCGCGCCGCGGTCGAAGCGATCGCCGACACGCTCGTCGAGCGCCGCGAGCTGCACGGCGACGAGGTCGTCGCGCTGCTCGAGCGCCACAAGCTGACGCGCCCGGAGTTCGACGTCACCGATGAGGACCAATGGCCGAAGCTGTGAACGACTAGACCGCGGCCGCTGCGGGCGAGCCCGCGGCCGACAGCGGCGGCACGAGGTGGCCGCAGGTGCGCCACGCCGCGCGCCTTCGCATTCTTCACGGGAGCGCTCGTCTTCCTCGCCATCGCGTCGACCGCGCTCGCGATCGTGTTCGCGATGACGAGCGGCGACCGGCAGGACAGCGGACCGCGCTGGGCCGCGTTGAAACCGGCGAGCGACGGCGTCGACAGCGGCGCGCGCGAGATTGCCGACTACGTCGGTCGTCACTACCGGATGCCGACCGGCGAGCAGATCGTCGCCGTCACCGGCGGGCCGATGGAGCTTCAGAACCTGCCGATGAAGATCGCCGTTCGCGAATCCGTCGCCGACGGCGGCGACATCAACCTGCTCGACGGCAAAGGCGTCCTGTACCGCATGTGCGGGCTGGGGGAGGGCTGCGCGATCTCCAACGGCAAGGCGACCCAGGAGCGCGCGCTGCTGCTGCGTCGCGAGGCGCTCGAGCTCGCGCTGTACTCCTTCCACGACCTCGACGACATCGACCACGTCGTCGTCTTCATGCCGCCGGCGAAGGGCGAGGACCCGACCGTCGCGCTGCACTTCGGTCGCGGCGACGTCGCCGGCCAGCTGGCCCGTCCGCTGACGGCGACGCTGCCGCTGCCGGTGCCCAACCCGGACACGATCACGACGGCGCCCGACACCCCGTTCGTGCAGCGCCTGACGATCTCCAACCTCTTCAAGTTCAGCCTGACGACGGGCAACCAGGACGCCAGCGTGTTCCTCGTGCTCGATCCGCTGCCGACGGACGTCTGATATGGAGTGGTGAGAAAGCGCCCGAGTGGATTGGGGCGATCGGGCGCGGCACCGGGATCGTGGCGCGTTGGGGGCGTATAGCGCACCTACATCGCCACGATCGGACGGCGCCCCGAGACCATGGCGGATAATCCCCGAATAGCGGGGCAATACTCGCCACGCGTCTCGCTCCAGCGCTTCAGCTTCCACGAGGAGAATCGCGGGTCCGTGGCTATACTCGCGCACTGCCTTGCCGGGTGGAGTAATCGGCAACTCGCCAGGTTCTGGCCCTGGAATTCAAGGTTCGAGTCCTTGCCCGGCAGCTGACGCAGACGCGCCTACGCCTCGCTCACCGGCGCAGCACGCGGATCGGGCAGCGTGGTCCCGGGGCCTGGGCGAGGCGTCCATCAGCCGTGACGAGCTCGCAGCCGAGCGCCTCGGCGAGCGACACGTATGTTGCGTCATAGGCGCTGAGGTTCTCGCGCAGCTCCCAGACGCGATCGAGCAGGCCGGCGGCGCCGTAGCGACGCACCCCCAGCTGCGCCCAGCGGGCCAGCGCCGCGCCGGCGGCCTGCGCCCCGACGTTCCCGCGCAGCGCCTGTGCCCGCAGCGCGTGTGCGACCTCGGAATCGGCCAGGTGTGGGACGGCGACATCCTCGAGCGCGAGCGCTCGGCGCGCGTCGCCGTCATTGAGCAGTGCCAGAACGGCTGCCGAGGCGTCGAGGACGATCACCGCGGCGAGCGGCCGCGATCGAGCTCGGCGACAACATCGCGCGCCGAGACGTCGAGGTCGGGAAGGTCGCCCAGCAGCGCGGCGTTGTCCGCGCGTCGTGCCGCGACCGCGAGCTCGCGCACGGCGAGCGCGGAGACCGACAGCCCCTCCCGGGCCGCGAGCGCGGCGAGGCGTTCGCTGACCTCGTCGGGCACGTTGCGCAGATAGAGCGTCCTCATATCGCATAATGCTAGCAGTCTGCAACGGACCCGCCATGGCGGTCCCGGAACGGCCTTTCCCGCGCCGCGCGCGGTGAAGGTACGTTCGCGCAATGAAACTCACCAAGCGCAGATCCATCATCACCGCCGCGGCGCTCGGTAGCGTCGCCGCCGCGGCCGCGATCGCCGTCCCGAGCGGAACCGCTCAGGCCCCTGGCGCCACGACCCTGTCGTTCTACGAGCCCGACGCGGGGAGCATCTTCAAGGTCATCGACAACCCGCCCAAGACGTTTGGCGTCAGGCCCGGTCCGAGGTCGCGGTTCTCGATCGGCGACAAGCTGGCGTTCGTGGCTCCGCTGCTCGACAAGAAGGGCGGGACGCGTCAGGGCAGGCTGTACGCTGACGGCACGATCGTCAAGGGCGGGACGTTCGAGACCGCGGCGCTGCTCGCGGCCGCGACGTACGTCCTCACAGACGGCAGCCAGATCGCCGTTCAAGGCTACCTGTCGTTCAGCAAGGCGTCGACGTTCTCCGTCGTCGGCGGCACCGGTCGCTACGAGGGCGCGAAGGGCCACGTCGTCAGCGTGACCAACGCCGACGACTCCTCGACCGACACGCTGACGCTGCTGCCGTAGGGTCGCTGGACCAGCGGGCGGTCGCCCCTACGCGGCCGCCTGCTCGATCCAGTCGCGGTACAGGCGCCAGTAGGCGCCTTCGGCGTCGAGCAGCTCGTCGTGCGTGCCCTGCTCGACGATCCGGCCGCCGTCGAGGACGACGATCCGGCCGGCCTGGCGGATCGTGCTCAGCCGGTGGGCGATGACGACCGCGGTGCGGCCCGCCAGCAGCCGGCGCAGGCCCTCCTCGATGCGCCCCTCGGTGTGCAGGTCGACGTTCGAGGTCGCCTCGTCGAGGATCAGGATGCGCGGGTCGGCGGCGAGCGCGCGCGCGAAGGCGACGAGCTGGCGCTGGCCGGCGGACAGCTGCGTGCCGCGCTCGCCGACCGGCGTGTCGTAGCCGTGCTCGAGACCCTCGATGAACTCGTCGGCGCCGACGGCGCGGGCGGCGGTGCGGATCTCCTCGTCGGTCGCGTCCGGGCGGCCGAAGGCGATGTTCTCGCCGATCGTGCCGCTGAAGAGGAAGCCCTCCTGCGGTACGACGCCGAGCTGGCGGCGCAGCGAGCGCTGCGTCACGTCGCGCAGGTCGTGGCCGTCGACGAGCACGGCTCCGGTCGTCGGGTCGTAGAAGCGCGCGACGAGCTTGGCGATCGTCGACTTGCCGGCGCCGGTCGCGCCGACGAGCGCGACCGTCTGGCCCGGCGGGACCGTCAGCGAGAGCTCCTGCAGGGCCCAGACCGCCTCGTCGCCGCTGCCGTACCTGAAGCCGACGTCGCGCAGCTCGATCTCGCCGCGCAGGCGGCCGAGCTCGACGGCGTCGGGGGCGTCGACGAGCGTCGGCTGCTCGTCGAGCAGCTCGAAGATCTTGTCGAGCGCGGCCATGCCGGCCTGATAGGTCGTGTAGAGCTGCGAGAGCTGCTGGATCGGGTCGAAGAAGAGGTTCAGCGCGGCGACGAAGGCGAAGATCACGCCGGGCGTGATGTCGCCCTCGATCGCCTGCATGCCGCCGTACAGCAGGATCCCGACGGTCGCGACCGCGCTCAGCAGCTCGACGCCCGGGAAGTACGCGGCGTTGAGGTTGACGGTCGTCATGTTCACCTCGCGGTTGCGCTCGTTGAGCTCGCGGAAGCGCGCCACGTGGCGCGGCTCCTGGCTGAACGAGCGCACGACGCGGATCCCCGACAGCGACTCCTGCAGGTAGGCCGTGATCGAGCCGATCGCCGTCCGCGTGCGGGCGTAGGCATCGGCCGACGCGATCCGGAACAGCGAGCGAGGCGAGCCCCATGACCGGGAAGATGAGGAACGTCAGCAGGGCGAGCTCGAGATCGAGCAGCGCGAGGATGACCATCGTCCCGATCAGCGTCAGCGAGCTCTGAAACAGCGTCACGACGCTGTCGGTCACGAGCGAGTCGAGCGCCTGCACGTCGTTCGTCATGCGCGAGATCAGCTGGCCCGCCTGGCGGCGCTCGTAGAAGCCGATCGGCTGCGACTGCAGGTGCGAGAAGATCCGCAGGCGCAGGTCCTGCAGCGCGCGCTGGCCGACCCAGCCGACGAGGTAGGTCTGCGCGTACGACGCGCCCCAATACAGGAGCGCGCTCGCGACGAACGCCGCGACGACGAGGTTCAGCGTCGCGACGTGGCCCGGCGTGATGCCGTCGTCGATCGCCAGCTTGAGCAGCGGCGGCGGGGCGAGCGTCGCGGCCGTCGCCGCCGTGAGCGCGACGAACATGAGGATGAGCTTCGTGCGGTAGGGGCGCAGCAGCGCCACGAGCCCGCGCAGCTTGCGCCCGCGTCCGCCGGTCTGGCGCAGGCGGCGGCGCAGCTCGGCGGTCGTCAGCGCCGCGCCACCGGACGACAGCTGCTCGCTGACGGCATCGCGCGCGCCCGGCGCCTGGGGGCCGCGGCTGCTCATAGCCCGGCGACCTCCGGCTCGCGCGGCTTGCGCGTCAGGAAGACCTGGTCGGGCAGGCCCTTCTCGACGATCTCGCGGTAGAACGGCGAGCGCTCGAGCAGCTCGGCGTGCGTGCCGCGGTCGATCAGGCGCCCCGCGTCGAGGACCGCGATCTCGTCGGCGAGCGCGATCGTCGACAGCCGGTGGGCGATCACGAACGTCGTGCGACCGGCCATCGCGGCGCCCAGGCCGGCCTTGATCTGGCGCTCCGTCGAGGCGTCGATCGACGACGTCGCGTCGTCGAGGATGAGGATCCGCGGGTCGGCGAGCAGCGCGCGGGCGATCGCGATCCGCTGGCGCTGGCCGCCGCTCAACGTCAGGCCGCGCTCACCGACGCGCGTGTCGTAGCCGTCGGGCAGCCCCGCGACGAAGTCGTGCGCCTGCGCCCGCCGCGCTGCCTCGACGACGTCCTCGCGACTCGCGCCGGCGCGGGCGTAGGCGATGTTCTCGTGCACCGTCGCGCTGAACAGGAACGGGTCGTCGTTGACGACCGCGATCTGCGCCCGTAGCGCGTGCGGATCGACGCTGCGCACGTCGACGCCGTCGACGAGCACGGCGCCCGCCGTCGGGTCGTACAGCCGTGGGATCAGCTGGACGAGCGTCGTCTTGCCCGATCCGGTCGCACCGACGAGCGCCAGCGTCGTGCCGGCCTCGACGGTCAGCGAGACGTCGCGCAGCGCCGCGTCGGCGTGGCTGCCGGCGTCGTCGCCGTAGGCGAGCGTGACGCCGCGCAGCTCGACGCGGCCCGACCCGGCCGGCAGCGGCACGGCAGCGGGCGCCGCGGTGATCCGCGGCTCGCGATCGAGGATCTCGAACAGGCGCGCTCCCGAGGCGGTCGCGCGCTGGGCCAGGCCGAGCGTCCAGCCGAGCGTGCGGACGGGCACGAGCAGCATCAGCAGGTAGCCGTAGAAGGCGGTGAACTCGCCCAATGTCATGCGCCCGGAGATGACCGCGCGGCCGCCGACCAGCAGCAGCGCCGCGAGCCCGAGCTGCGGCAGGAAGCCGATGAACGGGTTGTAGAACGCGCGCAGCCGCGTCGAGATCATCGACTGGTCGAAGACGCGGGTGACGCTCTCGGCGAAGCGCCGCTCGCGCTGCTCCTCGGCCGCGAACGCCTTCACGACGCGCACGCCGCCGACGCTCTCCTCGACGTCGGCGGTCAGCTCGCCGATCCGCTGCTGGACCTCTTGCAGCGCCGGTCGCGCGCGCTGCCCGTAGCGCTGCGCGACCCAGATCACGAACGGGATCGGGAACAGCGAGACGAGCGCGAGCCAGGGGTCGATGACGAACACCGCGATCGCCGCGAACAGCACCGTCAGCGCGGCCTGCGAGATGAGCACGAGCCCGTAGCCGAGGAAGAAGCGCACGGACTGCAGGTCGACGGTCGCGCGCGACATCAGCTGGCCGGTCTGCTGGGCGTCGAAGAAGCCCAGCTCGAGCGCGAGCAGGTGCTCGTAGACGCGGTTGCGCAGGTCGACCTCGACGCCGAGCGAGACGCGCCCGGCGACGAGCCGGCGCGCGACCGTGAGGCCCAGGCGCAGCAAGCCGATGACGACGATCGCGAGCGCCAGCAGGCGCAGCTGATCGCGGTCGCCGCTCTGGATCGCGCTGATCGCCGCGCCCGTCAGGCCTGGGATCGCGACCGTCGCGACCATCGCGAGGGCGGCGAGAATGCCCGACCACCAGACGCCGCGCTTGTAGCCGCGTAGGAAGCCGCACAATCGCACGAAGGTGGACACAGCGGGCCATTGTAGTTGTTTGGTCAACGAGTTTGGAGCGGATTCTTCATCTACGCTGAGCCGATGGCCGGACCACCCGTCGGACTGTGCGACAGCTGTTGCCATCAGCGGGTGGTGCGCAACACGCGCGGCTCGTCGTTCTCCCTCTGCCGCCGGTCCAAGCAGGACGACCGCTACCCGCGCTATCCGCGGCTGCCGGTGCTGCGCTGCCCCGGGTACGAGCAGCGCCCGGCGGAGTCCGAGGCGTGAGCGCGCGGGCGCCGCTGACTGCGACCGTGGCGACCGTCGCGCTCGCCGTGGTCGCGGCGTCGGGCTGCGGCGAGCCGGCATCGTCGGCTGCCGAGCGCTGGCGCGCGCTGCGCGACTCGACGCTCGCGCGGACGGAGGTCGTGGCCGTGCGGATCGGCGACGGCGCGTACGTCGTCGGCGGCTTCGCGGCGCCCGACGGCGCGACGACCGCCGTCGTCGAGCGCTACGACCTGCGGCTCGATCGCTGGGCGCGCGTGAAGCCGATCCCGCAGGCGGTCAACCACGCGGCGGCAGCGGCCTACCGCGGCGATCTCTACGTCGTCGGCGGCTACACGGCGGGGCTCGGCGGGGAGACGAAGGCGCTGTGGCGCTACGAGCCCGTCGCCGACCGCTGGACGCGTCTGGGCGATGCGCCGACGGCGCGCGGCGCGCTCGTCGCGGGGGTGATCGGTGACCGCCTCTACGTCGTCGGCGGGGCGCGCGGCGGCAGCGCGCTGCGGACGCTCGAGATCTACGACTTCAAGCGCGAGCGCTGGTCGCGTGGCCCGGCGATGGGCGTCGCGCGCGAGCACCTCGCCGGCGCCGTCCAGGGCCGCGCCTTCTACGTCCTCGCCGGCCGCGCCGCGGGCCGCGGCAACCTCAGGGTCGCCGAGCGCTACGTGCCGGCACGGCGACGCTGGGAGCGGCTGCCGTCGCTGCGCACGCCGCGTGGCGGGATCGCCGCGGCGGTCGTCGCGGGGCGGATCGTCGTCGTCGGCGGCGAGCAGGACGCGGGCACGATCGCGCCGGTCGAGTCGCTGCACCCGCGCACGCGCCGCTGGCGCCGCGAGGCGCCGCTGCGCACGCCGCGCCACGGGCTCGGCGCGGTCGCATACGAGGGCCGGATCTTCGTCCTCGAGGGCGGCCCGACGCCCGGCCTGAGCTACTCCGGCGCGACGGAGGCGCTGCGCGTCGATGGCTGAGCTCGTGCGCTGCTGGCCGATCAGCGACCCGCTCTACGTCGCCTACCACGACGATGAGTGGGGGAGGCCGGTGCGCGACGAGCGGCGCCTGCTCGAGCGCCTCTGCCTGGAGGGATTTCAGTCCGGCCTGTCGTGGCTGACGATCCTGCGCAAGCGCGAGAACTTCCGCGCCGCGTTCGCCGGCTTCGACCCCGAGCGGGTCGCGCGCTTCGGCGCCGACGACGTCGAGCGCCTGATGGCCGACGCGGGCATCGTCCGCAACCGCGCGAAGATCGAGGCGACGATCGCGAACGCACGCGCGACCGCCGCGCTGCACGAGGCCGGCGAGTCGCTCGACGCGCTGCTGTGGTCGTTCGCGCCCGCGGCGCAGCCGGCACCGCGCACGCTGCACGAGATGCCCGCGACGGCGCCCGAGTCCAAGGCGCTCGCGCGCGAGCTCAAGCGGCGCGGCTTTCGCTTCGTCGGCCCGACGACCGCCTACGCGCTGATGCAGGCGACGGGGATCGTCAACGACCACATCGTGGACTGCATCGTGCGCGACGCCGTGCAAGCCGAGATCGACGCGGCGCGGGAGCTCGGCTGACGTTGACGCGTCGGTTCGGGCGGCGAGCGGCAGCGCAACAGCTTCAGCTTTCGCGTGGCCACTTAGGCGTCCGGTGTTCAATCGGCCAGCACGGCGCTGTCGTACTGCGCTGATGGGCGGTCGTCCGGCGTGCAAACGCGCCGTGGTGCCCGCGGCGCGGTCCATTCCGATGCCGGGCATGGCAAGATTGCGTTCCATGCCCTTGTCCGAAATTACTCCGGGTCGTCGCCCGCGCGGTGGCGATGCGTTCGAGTACATAGCGGACGCACCGATCGGTTTCGGCTCGATGAAGCGCAAGGAGGACGGGCGCTTCCTCCGCGGCCTCGGTGACTTCTGTGACAACGTCCGGCTTCCGGGCATGCTGCACGGCGCGATCCTGCGCTCGCCGCACGCCCATGCTCGAATCAACTCGATCGACACGTCGATGGCGCTCGCGCACCCGAAGGTCGTCGCGGTCGTCATCGCGAAGGACCTCGAGGCGGTCGGCCTCGCCTGGATGCCGACGATCTCCTACGACACGCAGGCCGTGCTGGCGGGCGACAAGGTCCGCTTCCACCTGCAGGAGGTCGCGTTCGTCATCGCCGCCGACGCGTACTCCGCGCAGGACGCGCTGCAGCTCATCAACGTCGAGTACGAGGTTCTGCCGGCGGTCACCAACTGCCGCAAGGCGCTCGATCCCGACGCGCCGCTGATCCGCGACGACAAGGCCGGCCAGGAGGACAACCTCGCGAGCCCGCTGTGGGAGGCCGGCGACAAGGCCAACTGCGACCGCGTCTTCGCCGAGGCTGACACGGTCGTCACGCGCGACATCATGCATCCGCGCGTGCATCCGTGCCCGATGGAGACGTGCGGCATGGTCGCCGACATGAACCCGGTGACAGGTCAGCTGAACATCTACAACGGCAACCAGGCGCCGCACGCGCATCGTACGGTGTACGCGCAGGTGGCCGGTCTGCCCGAGCAGAACATCCGCGTCCTGTGCAACGACATCGGCGGCGGGTTCGGCAACAAGGTGCCCGTCTACCCCGGCTACGTCTGCGCGATCGCCGCGTCGATCATCACGGGCGCGCCGGTGAAGTGGATCGAGAACCGGGCCGAGAACCTCGCGAGCTCGGGCTTCGCGCGCGACTATGTCAGCCGCGCGGGGGTCTGCGCCAAGGACGGGCGCATCAGCGGCCTGCGCGTCGACACGATCGCCGACCACGGCGCGTTCGACGCGACCGCCCAGCCGACGCGGTTCCCGGCCGGCTTCTTCCACATCGTGACGGGGTCCTACGACCTGCAGGGCGCGCACGTCCAGGTCAAGTCGGTGTATACGAACAAGGCGCCGGGTGGGGTCGCCTATCGCTGCTCGTTCCGTATCGCCGAGGCCGTGTACATCGTCGAGCGGATGGTCGACGCGCTGGCGATGCAGATGGGAGTCGACCCGATCCTGCTGCGCATGCGCAGCTTCATCAGATCCGACCAGTTCCCCTTCGAGACACAGACCGGATGGGTCTACGACTCGGGCGACTACCACAAGGCGATGAAGCTCGCGATGAAGATCGCGGACTACGACGGCCTGCGGCGCGAGCAGCGCGAGAAGCTCGCGCAGGGCGAGCTGATGGGCATCGGCGTGGCGTTCTTCACGCAGGGCGTCGGCGCGGGCCCGCGCCGCCACATGGACATCCTCGGCCTGGCGATGAACGACGGCGCCGACCTGCGCGTGCATCCGACCGGCGACGCGGTCATCAGCATCTCCGCCCAGACGCTGGGGCAGGGCCACGAGACGACGTTCGCGCAGATCGTCGCCGAGGAGCTCGGCATCTCGCCGAACCGCATCAGGGTTCGCCACGGCGACACGGACAAGACCCCGTACGGCCTCGGCTCCTACGGCAGCCGCTCGACGCCGGTCTCCGGTGGCGCCGTCGCCGTCGTGGCGCGCAAGGTGCGCGACAAGGCCCGCCAGTTCGCGTCGCTCATGCTCGAGGCGGCTTCCGACGACCTCGCGTGGGAGAAAGGGCGCTGGTACGTCAAGGGCGACCCCTCGCATGACGCGACGATCGAGGCGATTGCCGAGTTCGCCCATACCGCGATCGGGCTTCCCGAGGGTCTCGAGGGTGGCCTCGACGCCCAGGCGGTCTACGACCCGCCGAACCTGACGTACCCGTTCGGGGCATACATCTCGGTCGTCGACATCGATCCCGGCACCGGCAAGGTCGTCGTGCGGCGCTTCATCGCCGTCGACGACTGCGGCGTGCAGATCAACCCGATGATCGTCGACGGCCAGATCAGCGGCGGGCTCGCCGAGGGCATCGGGCAGGCGCTGATGCAGGTGATCTCGTTCGACGAGCGGGGCAAGTGCCTCAACGCCTCGCTGACGGAGTACCTGCTGGCGAGCGCGCTGGAGTGCCCGGACCACGGGTTCGAGCTCGACTCGACCGTCACGCCCTGTCCGCACCACCCGATCGGCGCCAAGGGCGTCGGCGAGTCACCAGGAGTCGGGTCGACGCCGTGCGTCGCCAACGCCGTCATCGACGCGCTGTTCCACGCCAAGGGCATCAACGACCTCGACATCCCGTGCACGCCGAGCCGGGTCTGGGCCGCCCTGCGGACCGTGGGCGCGGGCGGTCAGTCGCAGACGCCCGACCGCTAGCCCGTTCGCCATACGTCCGTCTGGCGCGCGCAACTTCGCGGCGAGCCTGGCGTTCAGCGGTTATGTATCGGTTGTCACGAATTGCACGCGCTAGCGCCGCCCTGACGCTCGTCGGGCTGGTCGCAGCGTCGACCGCCCGCGCAGCCGTCTCCGCGCCGGTCTGGATGTCCGGCATCGAGCTTGACGCCACGCGGTTCGCGCTGGCGATGAACCCGTCCGGTGATCGCTCGGCGCTCCTGTACGGCGGAACCGTGACGGGATCGCGCAGCGGCCGCACGATGCTGTACGCCAAGCTTGGTCATGGTCGTAGCTTCTCGAGCGGCCAGCGCCTGGAGGATCTGCGGCGCGGGACCGGCGCGCGCGCCCAGGTCCGGCTGAACGCCGTCAGGATCAGCGTTGCTCCCGATGGTGGCGCCGTCGCCGCGTGGGTCGTCCTGACCGGGACGCGCAGCTTCGACGACCAGCGCTACCGACTGCGGATCGCCCGCGCTCGGGCGGGCGAGCGCTTCGGTCGCTCGCTGACCGCGCTGAGCGCCACGCAGCCGCTCGAGCTGTCCGACGTCGTCGCGGGACGCGACGGGCTCGCCGTCGTTGCGCTGCAGCGAGGGCAGCGCGCGCAGGTCCTCGTCGGGCGCCGTGGCGGCCGGCTCACCGCGCCCCAGGATCTCGGCCCCAGCACGACCTACGTCGCCCCGCCGTCGCTCGCGCTCGCCACCGGAGGCACCGTCATCGCGGCATGGAGCCCGAGCATCGGGTCGACGGCGCAAGCCGCGCTGCTGGCGCCGCGCGCTGGCCGCTTCCAGGCCCCGCGCACGGTCTCGGCCGCCGGCGAGCCGGCGAGCTACGCGGGCGCCGTCGCCGGCCCCGGCGGTGCCGGCGTGGCGTGGACGACGAGCTCCACGCAGAGCTTGCCGACCGCCGTCTCCGCGCGCATGCGGATCGCGCGCCTGAACGCGGGCGCCGCTGGGTTCGCGGCCCCTGTCACGCTCGCCGAGGGCGCGATCAGCGGCGTCGGCCAGGTCGCGCTGCCGCGCGCCGGGGCCGCGTCGACGTGGCGCCGGTACGTCGACAAGACCGAGCCCGGCGACAGCGACTACTTCGTCGACTCGCAGCTGATCGCACACGCGCCGCTGGCCGGCGACACAGCGCCCCGCGCGCTGTCGCAGCTGCCGGCGATCGCGTTTCGCCCCGTCATCGGAGCGCTCGGCGACCGCGCCCTGATCCTCTGGCGCGAAGCGCCGGTCGTCCGGACCGGCTCCCGGCTGCGGCTTGCCGTCGCAGCCCCCGGCAGATGGGCGCCGACCGTGATCGTCGCCGATGGCGGAGTCAACGTCCAGACGACGCCGGAGACCGGCATCGTCGACGACGAGTATCCGAGCGGAGACCCGGCGATCGCGACCGGGCGGCACAGGGCGCTGCTCGTATGGAACGCGCTCGCGCGCGACGAACGCGGCAGGACCGTGCACCGCGTGCGGCTCGCGAGCTACCGGCCCTGACGCCGCCAGCGCGGCCCGTTGTGCCGCTTCAGTCGTCCCCGCGGATCTGCGCGAACAGCGTGCCGATCTGCAGCGCGACCTCCTGCGTGAACGGCCGATGGCGCTCGGGCTCGGGCGGATCGAGCAGCGTCAGCAGCGACTGGGATGCCTCAGGTGGGTCGCCGGCGACCGTGCTCGTGTAGACGTCGTAATGATGCGCGGGGTGCAGCGGGAGCTGCGTCGCGATCGTCCCGCTCGGCTTCTGCGAGACCTCGTCGAACGTCGACGTGATCGGCGGCACGCCCTCCTCGTTACGCGAGTTGATCGTGACGACGAGCGCCTGCGGCCGCGGGTCGCGGTCGCGGAAGTCGTAGCGGATCTGCAGGGTCTGGTCGGGACGGCGCGAGACCTGCACGTCGGGCGCGGGTGGAGGCACGCTCAGCAGCGAGGCCTTCGCGCCGTCGAGTAGCACGTTGGGATTGCCCCAGTGGGGCTTCGTGCCCGGGCCCGTCGGGCTCGTCTGGTCGATGTCGAACTTGTCGCGCGCCGTCGTGTCGCCCCAGCGGCCCGGCCAGCGCAGCCACGGGTGCGTCGCGTCGCTGACGATCTCGAGCGTGAGCTTGGGCGCCGGGCGCTGGCCGTCGGCGACGTCGTACCAGACGTCCGTCTTGTGGCGTCCACGCTGGAAGTAGCTGGCGTGCGATCCGCGGGCGACGTAGACGACCGGCGTGTCGGGGTTGTCACGCTGCCGCTCGACGGCCTGCCACTGGCGGCGGGCGCCATGGCGGTGCTGGGCGTAGACGGCGACGTCGGGCAGCCCGCCGGCGGGCGCCATCCGCAGCTGCACGCATTCCCAGTCGCCCTCGTGCTTGCCGACGCCGAGCGCGAGCTGGTAGTCGTTGTAGAAGTAAAAAAGCCAGTACTGCAGCCAGAGTCGCCCGTTGCTCTCGACCGCGCGACCGTAGACGCGGTTGTTGAGGTCGCGCCGAGCGGTGCGCAGCGCGACGTACTGCGCGCGGTAGTTCTTGCCGCTCACGCTGATCACGTCGCCCTTGGCGGCCTTCGCGCCGCTGCCGTATGCCTTCGGGCGCAGGAACGCGAGCGACAGCTGGGCCTGGCCGGCGGATGGCCGCGCGCTGGCGAGCGTCTCGCCGGACGCCCCACGGGCGCGCGCCCGGCGGCGCAGCGATATGCCGGGAGCGTCGGTGTACTGCGCCGCGCTGTCGGCGAAGAACTGCTCGTTGGAGTCGTAGCGCAGCGCCGGCTGGAAGCGCCTCAGCAGCTCGTCGTGCGCGCTCACGTCATCGTCCCTGCAGCACGGCGGGCTGCGTCACGACGAGCGGCTCGGCCTCGTGCAGGCGCGTCGCGAAGTAGTCGCCCGGCGCGATCTCGCCGAGCGCAATCAGCACGATGCGCAAGATGCCCTGGTGTCCGACGATGACCGGATGATCGTAGGCATCAAGCGCGTCCGCGGTCGCGGTTCGGGCGCGATCGAGCGCGTCGGCCAGCGGCTCCATGCCCGGCACGGGCGATCCGAACGGGTCCGCGCGCCAGCTCTCGAAGGCCTGCCCGATCTGCTCGCGTGCCGCCGCCCGGTCGAGGCCCTCGAAGGCGCCGTAGTCGACCTCCGTGAGCCGCTCGTCGACCCTCAACGGGGCGCCGGTGGCATCGGCGATCGCCTGCGCCGTGTTGCGCGCGCGGATCAGCGGGCTCGTGACGACGCCATCGACGTCCGCGCCGGCGAGCTGCCGCGCGGCCCGCAGCGCCTGCTGCCGGCCGGTCTCCGTCAGCGGGATGTCGAGCCGCCCGGAGTAGGCGAGCCGCGCCGAGCATTCGGTCTGGCCGTGGCGCACGAGCGTGACGACCCGCGCCATCAGATCGGCTCGGGCTCGACCCAGCGCCGCTCGGCGTCGGCGCGGCGGACGGCGTCGAACAGCGCCTGCACGCGCAGGCCCTCGTCGAGCGACGGATCGGGCGTCGCGCCGTCGCGGATCGCAGCATGGAAGTTGCGCGCGACGCGCGCATAGGCGGCCTTCGAGTCGGCCGCCAGCGGGCCCTCGGTATGCAGCTCCTCACCGGCGCGCCCCCAGTGCAGGCGCTTGTCGGCACCGAGCCGGACGCTGCCGTCGGCGCCGTGGACCTCGATCACGTCGCCGCGCTTGTGGCGCGCGGTCGCCGTCAGGCTGACGTGTGCGAGACCGCCGCCGCGGAAGCGCACGAGGATCACGTAGGCGTCCTCGGCCGTGACCGCGTGCGGGGTTCCGTCGGGCGCGCGGCGCTCGCGGACGCCGACCTCGGTGGCGGCCGCGACGGACTCGACGTCGCCGAACGCGGCCAGCAGCAGGTCGAGGTCGTGGACGCCGTAGCCCTGCAGGCGGCCGCCGCCGAGCGCGGCATCCTGGACCCACGTGAACGGGCGCGAGCCGGGCTCGGCGTGGTCGTCGAAGACGAGCGAGATCGCGACCATCCGCGGCGCGCCGACGATCTCGGCGACGCGCTCCAGCAGGCGCGCGCGCGTTTCCTGGAAGCGCCGGCCGTAGTTGACGGCGCAGACGATGCCGGCCTTCGCGACGGCGTCGGCGACGGTGCGTGCCTGCGCGAGATCGGTCGCGACAGGCTTTTCGAGCAGGACGTGCAGACCGCGGCGCGCGGCCGCGATCGCGACCTCGGCGTGGATCGCGACCGGCGTCGCGATGTGGACCGCCTCGAGGCCCGGGTGATCGAGCAGCTCGTCGATGCTGCTCGTGCCGAGCTCGAGCGCGTGCTCGGCGGCGAGCTCCGCGGCGCGCTCCGCCGTGCGCGACCAGACGGCGACGGGCTCGAACTCGTCGAGCTTCGCGAGGACGGGGAGCGGGACCTTCGCTCCGTAGCCGCCCCCGGCGACCGCGAGCTTGATCGGCGCGCTGGGCATCGGCGACCGCGCACGATACCTGCGTGAGCGTGCCCCGCCGCGCAGCGAGGGGAGCGCCGCGTCCGCCGTCAGCCGCTGGCGGCGGCCAGCAGGCCGGGCGCGACCTGCTTCTTGCGGCTCATCACGCCGGGCAGCTCGATCGCCCCGTCGCTGACGGGGCTGCCGAACGCGCGCTCGGCGAGCGCCTCGTTGCCGGTCACGATCAGCAGCGTGTGCTGGGCGAGGATGTCGGTCAGCATGAGCGCGAAGAGGACGTCGCCGTGGCGCGCGCGGCGCGCCTCGGCGGCCTCGCGCAGCTCGCCGGCGCGCTCGAAGACGGCGCGGCCGACGGTCTCGATCTGGGCGACGCTAAGCGTCTTGCCGTTGTCGAGCTCGTACTCCTTGAGGTCGCGCCGCACGAGGTCGGCGGCGGGCACGTCGGCGACGTCGGAGCTGTGCTCGAACATCTCGCGGCCGAACTCCTGCGCGTCGACCGTCAGCAGCCACTCGAGGTAGGCGGTCGCGATGCGGTCGCGCTCGGTCGTCGTCGGCGAGGTCAGCAGGACGGTGTCGGAGACGATCGCGCCGAGCAGCATCATCGCGCTCGCCGCGGAGGGCTCGGCGCCCGCCTGGCGGAAGCGCTCGACGACGAGCGTCGACGTCGAGCCGACGGGGTCGAAGATCGCCCGCACCGGCAGCTTCGTCTCGATCGAGCCGATGTGGTGGTGGTCGATGATCTCGACGATCTCGGCCTCCTCGATGCCGGCGACGCTCTGCGCGCGCTCGCCGTGGTCGACGAGGATCACGCGGCGCGGCATCGGGTTGACGAGGTCCGACCGCGTGACGACGCCGATCGGCTTGCCGTCGCGATCGACGGCGACGACGGCGCGGTAGTGGACGTCCTTGATCTGATCGGCGATGTCGCGCACGAGGTCGTCGGCGCCGACCGTCAGTGGGTTGGCCTCGGCGAGCGCCTCGCAGGGCTCCGACAGCGTCACCATGCGGCTCGTGACGTAGCTGTCCAGCGGCGACATGATCACGCACGTGCCCTGCTCGGCGGCGAGCTTCAGGACCCGCTCCGTCGGTCGGGTGCCGTTGCTGAGCACGAGCAGCCCGATGCCGAGCGCGAGCGCGCTCTCGGTCGCGTCGGGCCGGTCGCCGATCACGACGACGTCGCCCGGCTGGACCTTGCTCTTCGACGTCGAGTGCATCGCCTGGACCCAGACGCGGCCCTTGATCTCGACGCCGGCGTCGCCCGACAGCAGCTCGCCGTCGAGCACGTCGACGATCGAGCCGACGCGCGTCGGCACGTCCAGGCGGGAGGCCTCGCGCGACTCGCGGATGTAGCGGCGGGCGAGCCCGCGCTCGGTCAGCAGCCCGGAGAGGACGCCGTCGTCGTCGACGATCGGGACGAGGTCGATGCCGTGCGAGGCCATCAGCAGCCCGACGCTGCGCACGGGGTCGCCGCGCCGCGCGACGGGGAAGTCCGTGCGCATGACGTCGCTCGCACGCAGATAGATGTGCGGCAGATGGATCGGCAGCGGCGTCGCGCTGCGCTTCAGCAGCCACTGCGTCTGCGCGTTGACGACGCCGAGGCGCACCGGCACGTACTGCGTCGCACCGCCGTCGAGCCGGTTTCGCAGCTCGGCGTAGCCGACTGCCGCGGCGATCGAATCGGTGTCGGGAGTGCGATGCCCGCAGACGTAGATCCGCGTCATCCCGTGTTCCGCAGGCCACCGGCGATGCCGTTGATCGCGAGCAGGCTGGCGCGCACGAGCTCCGGGTCGTCGGGGTCGCCGCCGGGCGCGCGCAGCCGGCGCAGCAGCTCGAGCTGGATGAACGAGATCGGGTCGACGAACGGGTTGCGTCGCGCGAGCGCGCGCTGCAGGATCGGCTCGCGGTCGAGCAGCTGCTGCTCGTCGCGGACCTGCCCGAGCTCGCGCAGCGTGCGCTCGTACTCCTCCTCGATCCGCCGCCAGATGCGCTCGCGCGCCTGCTCGTCGGGATATAGCTCGGCGTAGCGCCGCGCGATCTCGAGGTCGGCCTTCACGCACGCCATCTCGGCGTTCGAGATCAGCGCGGCGAAGAACGGCCAGTCGCGCTCCATCTCGCGAAGCAGCTGCACGCCGTGCTCCTCGCGGGCGGCCTCGAGCGCGCTGCCGAGCCCGAACCAGGCCGGCAGCACCGCGCGCGCCTGCGTCCAGGAGAAGACCCAGGGGATCGCGCGGAAGTCCTCGATCCGCATCGACGCGCGACGCTTCGCCGGGCGCGAGCCGAGCTGCAGGCGCGAGACCTCGCGCACCGGCGTCGCCGAATGGAAGAAGTCCGCGAAGTCGGGGTCGCCGTAGACGAGCTCGCGGTAGCACTCCGTCGACAGGTCGGCCATGCTCGACACGACGGCCTCGAAGCGCTGCAGGCGCTCGGGCTCGCGGCTCGCCGAGCGATCGAGCGTGCTGACGAGCGCTGCGCTCGTCGCCAGCTCGAGCTCGCGGTGCGCGATCTCGGCGAGCGAGAACTTCGCCGACAGCATCTCGCCCTGCTCGGTGACCTTCAGGCGGCCCGCGACCGTGCCCGGCGGCTGCGCGCGGATCGCCGT
The DNA here is from genome assembly GCA_963780585.1 of uncultured Actinomycetes bacterium. Lineage (GTDB taxonomy): Bacteria > Actinomycetota > Thermoleophilia > Solirubrobacterales > Solirubrobacteraceae > CADCVQ01. The sequence goes on along the minus strand of CAWADD010000007.1, from coordinate 57,308 downwards.
GTAGCTCGGTCCGCCGCCACGGCCGACGGCGCCGCCGCGACCGTGGAAGAACTGCCACGCGACGCCGAACTCGCGCATGACGTCGGCCATCTCGAGTTGGGCGCGGTAGATCCTCCAGCCCGACGCGACGTAGCCGACGTCCTTGTTGGAGTCCGAGTAGCCGACCATGATCTCCTGCTCGCCGACGGCGTCGAGCGCGGTCCGGTAGACGGGGGTCTCGAGCAGCGTACGGATCGTCGCGCCCGACTGGGCGAGCGTCTCGCCGGACTCGAACAGCGGCACGATCCGCAGCTGCGCGTCGCGGCCGCCGGCGCGCGCGAGCCCGACCTCCTTCATCAGCAGCAGCACCTCGAGCAGATCCGCGGGGCCGGTCGTGCCGGACACGATGTACGAGCCGATCGCGCCCGCGTGGCCGTCGCGCAGCAGCGCGTACGTCGTGCGGAACGTCTCGACGACCTCGCGCGTCGCGGCGCCGAAGCCGCTGATGTCGAGCGGGATCAGCGGGCGACGGTCGGCGATCTCGCGCGCCAGCAGCGCGATCCGCTCGCCCTCGGGCAGCTCCTCGTAGCCGTCCTGGACGCCGAGCTTGGAGAGGATCTCGCCGATCGCCGCACGGTGCACGTCGGCGTGCTCGCGCACGTCGAGCTTGGCGAAGTGAAAGCCGAACACCTCGACCTGGCGGATCACGTCGCGCAGCGCGTCCTCGGCGACGAAGCCGGCGTTCTGCTCGTGCAGCGCGCGCTCAGCGATGCGCAGGTCCGCGAGCAGATCGCCGGGCCCCTCGTAGCCGGCGTCCTGGCCCTTGCGCGTCGCGCGCACGCGCGCAGCGATCAGCTTGAAGAGCCGCCGGTAGGGCTCCTCGGGGTTGCGCTCGATCGCGTTCGCCGCGACGTCGGGGAAGCGCTCAGCGAGCCGCACGAGCAGGTCGCGCAGCTCTTCGGGCTCGCCGGCGACGCGCGCCGACAGCGTGATGCGGCTGCTGAGCGCCGCGACGCGCTGCTGGTGATGGCGCAGGCACGCGTCCCGCATCAGCTCGAGCGCGGCGGCGCTCATGCGCGGGGTGACGTTCGGGTTTCCGTCGCGGTCGCCGCCGATCCACGATCCGAACGTCAGCAGCGGCGGGACCGGCACGTCGGTGTCCGGGTACGTCGCGCGGATCGTCGCCTCGAGGTCGCGGTAGACGTCGGGCACGACGGCGGCAATCGTCGACGTGAAGTAGATGAGGCCGGCGCGGACCTCGTCGAGCACGGTCGTCGTGACGGCGCGCAGCTCGTCGGAGAGCCACATCTCCTGCACCGCGGCGGCGATCTGGCGCCGCAGGTCGTCCTGCTTGATGCGCGACGGCCGGCGCTCGTCGAGTTCACGCAGCAGCGCGAAGATGCGCGCGAGCTTGGAGACCGTCGTCCGACGGCGGGCCTCGGTGGGATGGGCGGTGAGGACGAGGCGCACCTCGGCGGCGGCGAGCGCCTGCAGCAGCTCGTCCGCGCTCGTGCCGTCGGCGGCGAGCTGCGCGACGGCCGCGTGCAGCGAGCCGCGGCGCGGGCCGGGCCCCTCGTCGAGCTTGCGGATCCGGCGCACGCGATCGAGATCCTCGGCGAGGTTCATGAGCAGAAACCAGCGCGTCAGCATGCGGATCAGCAGCACGATGTCGCCGAGTTCGAGGCCCGCCACGAGCTGCGCGAGCTGGTCGGCGGCGCCGGCTTCGCCGCTGCGCGAGCGCTCGCCGAGCTCGATCGCCTGACGCAGCAGCCGCAGCGCGTCGGGGCCCTCGACGGCGCAGATGACCTCGTCGAGGATGCCGCCGAGCAGCGCCTCGTCGTCGGCGTAGGTGCGGGGGGCGAGATCGGTCGTCGCGACGGCGCTCATGGCGTCGAGGGTACTTGGCGCTTGCGTCGCGGTCTTCGTCCAGGTGTGAACGATTGAGCTGGTTGGGTTCGCCACGACGTATAGGCGGTGGGCGAAGCTTCTCGGACAGGACCGCGCAACGCTCGCTGGACCCTAGACTCGCTGGGATGACGCTTCAGCGCGGAATGGACGGCCCCGATCCCGCACGTGCGCAGCCGGTGTCCGCGCGAGCGGGCGCGTACGAGGATCGTCGCGCCGCGCGCTCTTGGCTGCTCGGCAAGGGGACGCTGGCGTGTCCGCGCTGCGACGCCCCGGTCGCCCTCGGCGGGCGCTCCATGAAGCTGACGGTCGGTCTGGACTGCCCGTTCTGCCGCCATGCCGCGCCGCTGCGCGACTTCCTCTCGCTGGCGGCGCCCGCTCGGCCGGCGCACGTCGAGGTGCGCATGTTCCAGCGTCGGCGCGCCGCACGCGGCTGAGCGACGCCGGCTACGCGCGCAGCACGGCGAGCAGCGACACGCCCGCCGGCAGGTCGCGGCCGCGACGGATCAGCGCGGCCTCGGCGCGGATGACGCGCTCGAGCACGCCGTTCACGGCACCCTGCGGCGTGCGGCCGAGATCCGACCTGGGCTCGCTGCGCCGTCGCGCGCGCTGGGCCACGCGCGCCGCCGCGATCGCCGGCAGCAGCATCGTGTTGAACGACGTCACGCGCTCGGCCTGCAACCCGGCCGCGGCCGCGCGCTCGAGCAGCAGCGAGCGCGTGTAGCGGCGGTGATGGTGGGCGAGCACGTCGTGCTCGCCCCACAGCCAGCCGTACTGAGGAACGGTGACGAGCAACCGTCCGCCGGGGGCGATCACGCGCGCGAGATCGCGCAGCGCGGCATCGTCGTCGCGGACGTGCTCGAGCACGTCGAGCGCGACGGCGAGGTCGAACGCGTCGTCGTCGAGCGCGAGCGGGTCGTCGAGCGATCCCGCCAGCACTGCCCCGACGCCACGGTCGCGGGCGACCTCGAGCGACTGCGACGCCAGCTCGACGCCGGTCACCGTGCCGCGCCTGGCGAGCTCGACCATGTTGCGCCCGGACCCGCAGCCCGCGTCGAGGATCCGAGCGCGGGGCGCGAGCGCGAGGCCGTCGAGCACCGCGTCGACTACCGCGCGCCGTCCGCGGTACCACCAGTGGCGCTCCTCGACGTCGAACGTGAAGCGCTCGAGCGCGTCGTCCATCAGACGCGCACGAGCGCTCGTCGGGGATTCACCACGCCGTGACGCACGGCCCGAGTATGACTACGGGCGGCCATGCTCCTTCACCGCGGTCGCCGCGAACTGCGCGTTGACGAGCACGACGACCTCGCTGCCGTCGGATTTGCGCACGTGCGCGTGGTATGCCGCGCCGTCGTGGCCGCCCTTCTCGCTGCGCAGGACCGTGCCGCCGGGCACCTTGTCGAGCGCCGCGGCCTTGACCTTCGCGGCGAGCTCGCCGGTCAGCGCCGTCTGCTCACCGCGCGGACCACCGCGACCGTGCCTGGGCCGTGACCGCCCCGGCCGCCCGCCGCGCGCGTCTGCACGGACGTCGCCTCGAAGTCGGAGTCGACGAGCACGACGACCTCGGTCCCGTTGCTCTTGCGCACGTGCGCGTGGTAGGCCGCGTTGCCGGGACCGCCCTTCTCGCTGCGCAGCACCGTGCCGCCGGGGACCTTGTCGAGCGCCGCGGCCTTGACCTTCGCCGCCGTCGTCCCGGTCAGGGCCTGATCGCGCGGTCCGCCGCGGCCGCCGGGTCCGTGCCGGTCGCCGGCCGGCCGCGTCTGCGCGGACGTCGCCCCGCTCGAGGACGAGGACGAGGACGACGACGGCGTGGTCGCCGTGGCGGCGCTCGCGAACGCGCCGCCGCCGGCGGCGAGCGCCGAGACCGTGGCGATCGTGGTCAGCGTCTTGCGTGATGGGCTGGGCATGGCTGGTTCCTCCTGATCGGGGTTGCGGCTTGATCGGAGGATCGGTGGCGAAGCTGGGAGGACGGTCGCGCGACGCTGAGAATGCGCTGGCTCGCCGCCTCGCGAGCTCCTGACCGAGCTACCGCTCCGCGCCGTCGATCTGCTCGTCGACGACGAACAGCGGCCGCCCCTTGACCTGGTCGAAGATCCGCCCGACGTAGAGCCCGACGACGCCGAGCGAGATGATGATGAAGCCGCTCAGCAGGACGAGCAGCACGACGATGCTCGTGTAGCCCGGCGGCGTGTCCTCGACGTAGCGCGAGTAGATCGCGTACGCGCCGAGCGCACCGCCGGCGGCCGCGACGACGAACCCGAGCAGGACGATCCAGCGCAGCAGCACCGTCGTGCGGAAGAACATCCCGTCGAGCGCGACGCCGACGAGCTCGCGCAGCCCGTAGGCGCTGGGGGAGTCTCCCGCCCGCTCCGCGTGGGCGAAGCTGATCGTCGCCTGGCTGAAGCCGAGCCAGTCGAGCACGAGCTGGTACTCGCGGTCGCGGTCGCGCAGCTCGAGGAACGCGTCGACGACCTTGCGCGAGATGATCGACAGGGTCGAGAACTCGATCTCGCCGCCCTCGCGCTCGGACAGCATGCGCCGGTACAGCGAAGCCGACATGCGGCGAAACGCCGAGTGGCGGCGGCCCTCGCGAACGGCGCGCACGATCTCGTAGCCCTCCTGCGCCTTGGCGTACAGGCGCGTGATCTCCTCGGGCGGCTCCTGCAGGTCGCAGTCCATGACGACGGTCCAGGCGCCGCGCGCGCGCGTCAGCCCGGCGGTGATCGCCGCGTGCTGGCCGAAGTTGCGGCTCAGTCGGATGATCCGCAGGTGCGGGTCGGATCGGGCGAGCTCGCGCAGCGCGTCCCAGGCGCCGTCGCGCGAGCGGTCGTCGACGAGCACGATCTCGTAGTCGTCTGTCAGCGACCGCAGCGTCGCCGTCAGGCGCTCGTGCAGGGCATGCAGACACCCCGCGCAGTTGTAGACGGGAATGACGACGCTGATCTCGGTCACGCTGGCACTCCGGTGGGGGGCTATCCTCGCGCTCTGCCCGAGAGCCTCATCTACCGCAGCGCGTGGGGCTACGGCCTCGCGATGCGCGTTCTCTACGGACGCTACTACGCGGCGCGCGACGCGGCCGTCGCGGCGCACATCTCCGACGGGGCCAGCGTGCTTGAGCTGTGCTGCGGGCCCGCGCGGCTGTACTTGCGCGAGCTGCGCGGGCGGATCGGATCGTACGTCGCGCTCGACGTCAGCGAGCGCTTCGTCTGCCGCCTGCGCGCGCTCGGCGTCGACGCGCGCCGCGCCGACGTCGCGACCGCCGAGCTGCCGGTCGCCGACATCGTCGTCATGCAGGCGAGCCTCTACCAGTTCGAGCCCGACGCCGAGGCGATCGTGCGCCGCATGCGGGCGGCCGCGCGCGCAACGGTGATCGTCGCCGAGCCGGTGCGCAACCTCGCGTCGAGCCGGCTCGGAATCGTCGCGCGGCTCGGCGCGCGCGGCGCCGCGACGCAGCGCGGCGCCCAGGCCGAGCGCTTCGAAGCCGCCTCGCTGCAGGCGCTGATGGCGCGCTTCGGCGCGGCGGTCGTCTTCAGCGGCCCGATCCCAGGCGGACGCGAGCACGTCTACGTCCTCTCCGGCACCGCGTCATGAGCAAGCTGCCGTTCAACCGCCCGCTGCGGACCGGGGGAGAGAACGCGCGCATCGCCGCCGCGCTTGAGTCCGGCTGGACGGGCGGCAACGGTCCCGCGAGCGAGCACTGCCAGGCGCTGATCGGGGAGCTCACCGGCACGCACCGCGTGCTGATGACGCACTCCTGCACGGGCGCGCTCGAGATGAGCGCGCTGCTGACCGAGGTCGGCGCGGGCGACGAGGTGATCATGCCGTCGTTCACGTTCTCCTCGACGGCGAACGCGTTCGTCCTGCGCGGCGCGGTGCCGGTCTTCGTCGACGTCGAGGCCGACACGCTGAACATCGATCCGGCGCGCGTCGCCGAGGCGATCACGCCGGCCACGCGCGTCATCGTCGCGGTGCACTACGGCGGCGTCGGCTGCGACATGGACGCGCTCGGCGCGCTCGCCCGCGAGCACGGGCTGCTGCTCGTCGAGGACGCCGCGCAGGGGATCGGCGCGGCGCTAGACGGCCGCGCGCTTGGCGCGATCGGCGACCTCGGCACGCTCTCCTTTCACGAGACGAAGAACGTCTCCTGCGGCGAGGGAGGCGCGCTGCTCGTCAACGACGAGCGCTGGGCCGAGCGCGCGGAGTTCCTGCAGGAGAAGGGCACCAACCGTCAGCGCTTCGCGCGCGGCGAGGTCGACCGCTACACATGGGTCGACGTCGGCTCGTCGTTTCTCATGTCCGACGTGTCGGCCGCGCTGCTCGCCGAGCAGCTCGAGCGCGTGGCGGAGATCACGGCCGCGCGGCTCGAGATCTGGGCCGCCTATCACGCGGCGCTCGAGTCGCTCGAGCAGGCCGGGGTGCTGCGCCGTCCGGTGATCCCGCCGGCGGCGCGCCACAACGCCCACCTGTACCGCATCATGCTCGCCGACCGGGAGGCCCGCGACGCGCTGATCCGCGCGCTCGCGGCGGACGGGATCGGCGCCTACTTCCACTACGTGCCGCTGCACTCGGCACCCGCCGGCCGGCAGTTCGGTCGCGCCGGCGGGTCGCTGGCCGTGACCGATGCCGCCGCCGATCAGCTGATCCGCCTGCCGCTCTGGGTCGGCATGACGGAGGGCGATGTCGCGCGCGTCGCTCAGGGCGTCACGGCGGCGACGTAGCGCGCCAGACGCCGCGGCTCCAGCGGCGCGTAGTCGATCCGCTGTTCGACGACGCGCAGGCGCAGGTCGCGCACGTTGTTCGGCGGGTGCGGTGCGGCCGGCCCGTCGGTCTGCAGCCGCAGCGTCGAGTCGCCCTGCTGCAGGCGCATCGGGAAGCCGACGGTGCGCCCGCTGTGGTCGACGGCCGCGGTCCTGCGGCTGCCGTCGGGCAGCGTGAACGTGACCGTCGAGGGCGTCGCCTGGCCGCCGAACAGGCGCGCGTGGAAGCGCACCGTGCGCGTGCCGCGCAGCGGGTTGTCGAGCGTCAGCCGCGCGTCTGTCCCGGCCCAGCGAAACGGGACCCCGGCGTCGTTCTCCTGGTAGGAGAAGCCGTCGCCGAAGGCGACCGCGACGGGGTAGATGAGCGCGTTCGAGACCCGCGCGCGCTCGGCCGGCGTCGTGTGCTGGGCGAGCCGTGCGGCAGCCGGGCGCAGGTCGAAGAACTGCAGCCGTCCGTTCGCCGATTGCGCGGCCGTGCCCGGGCCGGAGAGCGCTCCGAGCGCGGCGGCGACGCTCGCGCCGCTGTCGGCGTAGCCGGCGCGATCGAGGTAGACGGCGCCGAAGCCGGCGGCCGCACTGGCCACCGCGAGCTGGTCGGGAGCGAGCGCCGGGTGCTGCGCCATCCAGTCCGACGCGCGGCCGCGGACGGCGCCGTACGTCCAGCGCAGGCCCTTCGTGTGCACGTAGCCCTTGAAGAGGTCGTAGTCGCCGACGCCGACCACCGAGCCGTTCTCCGGATAGCTCATATAGGGCAGCTGGAGGATCTTCGTGCCGGCCGGGAAGCGCTGCTGCATCGCGGCGGCGAAGTCGTCGTCGACCTTCCACGCGGCCTCGACGGCGGCGTAGTCGGGGGCGTCCGCCGACGACGTCTGATCGAAGATGCCGCCGACGCCGACGATCGCGATGACGACGGTTGCGACGATCCCGGCCGCGCGGCCGCGGGCGCGCAGGCGGTCGGCGAACGCGGTCAGCAGCAGCGCGACGGCGAGCAGCGCCGCGAACGCGATCACGAGCGAGAGCCGGTTCCAGGCGCGCACCTGCGGTGTGATCTCGTAGGCGATCAGGCTCGAGATCCCGCCCACGGTCCCGATCACGAAGGCGGCGAACGCGACCGTCCCTGCGATCGCGATCCGCGAGCGGCGGATCGACACCGCCTTGCCGGCGATGCCGGTCGCGAGCAACGTGATGATCGCGGCCAGCAGGCCGAGCGTCGCGACCGTCCCGAGCGACGGCTCGAAGCCCTCCGAGCGTAGCGCCGTCGTCGCGAAGTAGACCTTGCCGCGGCGCGCCATGAAGCCGACGCGATGCTGCGGCCGCGGTATGACCATGTACGCGAGCTTCAGGCCGAACAGCTCGCTCTCGGCGGGCTGGCGCTTGGCGACGCGGTCGTTGCTGCCGTGGTTGAGCGGATAGATGATCGCGGGCGAATGGCAGAGCGCGAAGCTCAACCCGACGAGCGCCGTCACCGCGGCGCCCTGGACGGCGATCCGCCGCGAGCGGCGCGCGATCGCGGCGACCGGGATCACCGTCAGCAGTACGAGCAGCGCGAAGACGGCGTAGTAGTTCGAGGCCGCCCCGGCGACGAGGCAGATCGCGACGACGGCGAGCGTGCGCCGCGGCGCGGCGCGGCTGACGAGCTGGCGGCCCTCCGCGACGGCCACGACGAGCCAGACGATCAGCGGGATCGCGTAGTAGGACGTCAGGAACAGATGCGCCTCGTTGCGCAGCAGGTGGTAGGGCAGGAAGGTGAACAGCACCGCCGCCACGAGCGCCGCCGCCCGTGCCGCGCCGAGGTTGCGCATGACGGCGAACGCGGTCACCGCGATCAGCGGGAAGCACAGCAAGAAGAACGCGTTGAACACGACCACCGGGTCGCCGAGGACGACCCCGAGGATCCGCACGATCACGTAGTGCATGACGTCGCCGAACGGCGCGGCGAAGTCGAAGTTCGCCTGGCCGAACGGTGCGCCGAGGTCCGGGTTGCGCCAGAACCAGCCGTGCTCGAGGACGCCCTTGATGCTCGCCAGGTAGTACGAGGCATCGCCGTCGGACGAGAAGATCGGGACGTGCGCGTCCATCTTCCAGAGCCGCAGGTCGACGATCACGACGGCGATCGCGACGAAGCCCGTCGCGAGGATCCAGAGGAGCTCGGGCAGCCATGACGGCCGCGTGACGACAGCGCCTCCCTCCACGGCGCGAGCCTAGTACACGAGGCGGCGAGCCACGGGTACGTCGCGAGCGATGCATCCGCGATCGAGGCGACACTGTCGGCATGCCACGTCGATTCGGCGGCTCCTCGGACCGCGTACGATGGCGCTGATTGAGGCGTCCACGCAACCTTCGCGCGACGTCGTCGGTTCCGAAGACATGACTGGGCATGGCGTAGAGGACCCAAGCCGGGTAGTGCCCGATACGGTGCGGCCGACGACGCGATCAGAAATGCGCCCGGAGATCCAGGCTCTGCGGGCGCTGGCGGTGCTGACGGTCGTCGTCTACCACGTCTGGCCGGCCGCGATGCCGGGCGGCTTCATCGGCGTCGACGTGTTCTTCGCGATCTCCGGCTTTCTCATCACGGCCCACCTGCTGCGCGAGGTGGAGGCCACCGGACGGCTGTCGCTGTGGGGGTTCTGGGCGCGGCGCGCGCGGCGCCTGCTGCCCGCCGCGCTGCTGACGCTGCTCGTCTGCGCGGTCGGGACGATCCTGCTCGTCCCGCAGGTCTACTGGCAGCAGTTCCTCGCCGAGATCGGCACGAGCACGGCGTACGTGCAGAACTGGCAGCTCGCCGCCGACGCCGTCGACTACCTCGGCGCCGACAACCGCGCCTCGCCGGTGCAGCACTTCTGGTCGCTGTCGGCGGAGGAGCAGTTCTACATCGTCTGGCCGCTGCTGATCCTGCTCGCGGCGACGGTCGCGCGCAAGCGCCTCGCGATCGCGGTCGTGCTGACGACCGTCACCGGCCTGAGCCTCGCCTACGGGATCAGCGAGACCGCCTCCAACCCCGCCGCGGCGTACTTCGTCACGCCGACGCGGGCCTGGGAGTTCGGCGCCGGCGGGCTGCTCGCGCTGCTCGGCACGAGGACGTGGTTGCCCGACGGCGTGCGCGCGGCGCTGTCGTGGGCGGGCATCGCAGCGGTCGGCTACGCGGCGATCTTCTACTCGACGGAGACGCCGTTCCCGGGCTCGGCCGCGCTCGTGCCGGTGCTGGGCGCGCTGGCGATCATCCACGCCCGCCTGCCGGCCGCTCGCTGGGCGCCCTCGCCGGCGCTGCGCTGGCGCCCCGCGCAGTTCCTCGGCGACATCTCCTACTCGGTCTACCTGTGGCACTGGCCGCTGCTCGTCTTCGCGCCGTTCGTCGTCCTCGACTCCGGCCTGACGGAGACGCGCGTCGCGGTCGTCGTGCTGACCGTGCTGGCGGCGTGGGCGACGAAGGTCCTCGTCGAGGATCCGGTGCGGCGCAGCACGTGGCTGACCGCGCAGCCACGCATGACGTTCGCCGTCGGTGCCGCCGCGACCGCCGTCGTGGCCGGCGTGCTGGCAGGCGGCACGACGCACGTCGAGGCCCAGATCCGCAAGGCCGAGCGCGCGACGGTCGCCGCCGTCGCCCAGAAGCCGCACTGCTTCGGCGCCGCCGCGCGCAATCCCTGGAAGCCCTGCAAGAACAGCGAGCTGCGCCGCAAGGTCGTGCCGCTGCCGGTCGCCGCGAAGGCCGAGGACCACGCCCCGTGTCAGCGCTTCCACCGCGAGGAGGGCGTCAGCGTGTGTGACTTCGGCGTCCCGCCCGAGCAGGCGACGCGCACGATCGCGCTCGTCGGTGACAGCCACGCGTCGCATTGGCGCACGTCGCTGGACGTCGTCGCCCGTGAGCGCGGCTGGCGCGGCATCTCGGTGACCCGCACGAGCTGCCCGTTCTCGAGCGCGACGAAGATCATTCCCGAGCCGACGCGCTCACAGTGCCGGACCTGGGTCAAGTCGCTGCCCGGCTACTTCCGTCGGCACCCCGAGATCGACACGATCTTCGTCGTCGCGATCACCGGCGGAAAGGTCGTCGTGCCGTCCGGCAAGACGAAGCTGCAGGCGGTCGTGCATGGCTTCCGCGATGCCTGGCACGGGCTGCCGCAGAGCATCAAGCACGTCGTCGTGATCCGCGACACGCCGAAGTTGACCCGCGCGACGCTCGACTGCATCGACCGCGGGATCGCCGCCCGGCGCGACGTCGGCGAGGCCTGCGCGATCCCGCGCGCGACGGCGCTGCAGCGCGACCCACAGCTGCTCGCGGGGCAGCTGGCGAAATCGCCGCGGCTGCAGACGATCGACCTCACGCGCGTGTTCTGCGACACCCGCCGCTGCTATCCGGTCGTCGGCGGCGCGCTCGTCTTCAAGGACCTGCACCACCTCACGCTGGTCTTCGCCGAGACGCTCGCGCAGCCGCTGGCGCACGAGATCACGCGCGTCTCGCGCAGCTGGTGAGGCCCGGCCTGCCGAGACGGTCGAAATGCCGCGGCTGAGCCGGGGTGGCGTGCCGTGCGTGGCGCCGTGGTGCGCGAGCGTGTCGCTCTTGCCCCGGTATGCGGGGTAAAGGCGACATCGATGCGGCGTCGTGTCCTGCCTTGTACGGGCATCACCAGCACAAGACAGGACGGCTCCGCACCGCCACCGAGCGGCCACGAGCGCTCGGTCACCGCTCCGCTGATCGCCGCCGTGCGCGAGCGGCGGCGCCCTGACAAGCGCCGAGACCGACCACGACCAGCGCCTAGCCGGCGCCGAATCCCCTCGCGGCGCAGCCGGCGCGGACGGCGTTGACGATCATCGTGCTGCGGTAGCGGTAGCCGGCTTCGTCGGCGTGCAGGCCGTCGGGCAGGATGACGGCGCCGCCGGTGACGGCGTGCTCCCAGTCGACGACGACGAGCCGCGGATCCTGGCGCTTGGCGAGGTGCAGCACGCGGTTGAGCCCGCGGTACTCGCCCTTGCGCGCCGGACGGATGATCGTCGCCCAGATCACGCAGGAATCGTCGGGCATCAGCGCCATCATGCGCTGCAGGCGGTGGGCGAAGCGGCGCGGGTCGCTGCCGTCGTTCGTGCCGAGGCTGAGCACGACGGTCTTCGCCCGCACGACGCGCAGCTTGCGGCGCACGATCGCCATCCCCTGCGGGGTGGTGATGCCGGTCTTGATGCCGGTCACGAGATTTCGGTCCGGGAGCATCGGCGCGAGGAACGGCTCCGTGCCGACCGCCAGCGAGTCGCCGACGACGAGCACGTCCGATTGGCCGGCGAACGCGGGCACGGTTCCAACCGGGGGCGCGGCCGCGGCCGTCGACACGCCGAGCGCCGCGAGCAGGGCGAGGCAGACCCCGGCGCAGACCAGGCGCAGGGAGCCGCTGACACCGACGTTGCGAAGACCTTGACCCTGGATCCGTGGGCTCATTTCTGCTCCTTCTCCTCGGTCGCCCCGCGCGGCCGACTCTCCGATTATCCGCGCGCCGTCAAGCTGCGGCTGGCGGTCGTCGGATCGCCGGCATCGGCGGTCGCCTCGACCTGCAGCGTCACGGTCAGACCGCGGCGGCGCTTCATCGCCTTGCGCAGCTGCGCGACCTGCCTGCGCGACAGCGTGATCCGCACGATCTTCGAATCGGCCGCCTGCAATCGCGACGTCACGGGCCGCAGGCTCACCGATACCGCGCGCTTGCGCCGCTTGGGCTTGTCGCGTTCGGTGAGCGTGCCGGTCACCCGCACGTCGCAGATCGTGTCGCAGCCGACGCGCACCGGCAGGACGCGGGTGCTGAACAGCCGGCCCGTGCGCAGCACGCGGACGTCGAGCTCCGGCCCGAGCGGCGGCGGAAGCGTCGGGATCTTCGGCGGCGGCGGGTGGCCGATCGGCGTCGTCGCGACGCAGGGCGGCGCTTCGGGCGCAGCGAGCGCGAACTGCTGCACGCGGTTGTTGCGCGAGTCGGTCACGGTCAGCGTCCCCATGCAGTCGACGACGAGCCCGCTCGGGTTGATGAACTGGCCCGGCCCGATGCCGCGCTCGCCGAACATGCCGAGCGGCTCGCCGTCGGGCCCGAAGCGCTGGACGCGGCTGTTGCCGCGGTCGGCGACCCACAGCTTGCCGCCGGCGTCGAGCGAGATCTGCGCGGGCGCGGAGAGCTTGCCGAGCGTGCGTCCCGTGCCGCCGAAGCGCCTGAGCTCGCCGCCCTGCGAGTCGTAGACCGTGATCCGGTTGGTCGTCGCGCTGACGTATGTGCGCGAGCCGTCCGGGGTGACGGCGACGCCGCGCACGGTGCCCAGGTTCGTCCATGAGCCGAGGTAGTCGCCCGCGGTGCTGAAGCGCGCGACGCGCTTGTTGCCGCTGTCGGCGACGCTGATCGTGCCACGTGAGTCGATCGCGATCGCCGCCGGGTCGAGCAGCTGCCCGGGACCGCTGCCCTGCGTCGCGATCGTACGTGCGGGCAGGCCGGATGCGCGCGCGAAGACGAAGATCCGCCCGCGGCGGCGGTCGAGCACGTACGCGTCGCCGGCGGCGTCGAAGGCGACGGCGACGGGCTGGCGCAGGATCGTCGGGCCGGGCGAGGGGGAGCCCCAGATCGAGGCGATCGAGCCGTCGGGGTTGAGCAGCTCGATGCGGCCGTTGACCGAGTCGGCGACCGCGCGCAGGCCGTTGGCGTCGGCGGCGACGCCGAGCGGGGCGTTGAACTGGCCCGGCCCGCGGCCCGAGGTCCCGAACGAGCGCAGCAGCCTACCGCCGCGATCGAAGACGTCGATGCGGTCGTTGCCGGTGTTCGTGACGTACAGGGCGCCGCTCGAGTCCGACGCGATCGCGCGCGGATAGGCGAGCTGGCCGGGCCCGGTCCCGTAGCTGCCCCAGCGCGCCTTGTACTTGTAGTCCGGCTGGGGCCCGAAGCGCAGCACGCGCTGGTTGATGTCGTCGGCGACGAAGACGCGCCCCTGCGGGTCGACGGCGACGCCGAACGGGAAGCTGAACTGGTTTCTGCCGGATCCCTGGCCGCTGCCGACCGTGCGGATCACGCGCCCGCCGAAGTCCATCACGACGAGCCGGTGGTGATGGTCGTCGGCGACGATCAGTCGCTGGCCGCGCGTCGCCAGGCCGCGCGGGTTGGCGAGCAGGCCGGGCGGCACGATCTCGGTCGCGCCCGAGCCATCGAGGCCGAAGCGCTGCAAGCGGTCGTTCTGGCTGTCGGAGACGAAGATGTAGCCGCCGCCGACGGTCAGGCCGCCGCCGGCCGGGGCGTCGTTGCCGCCGCCCGCGCCGAAGTGAAACTGCCCGACGCCGGTGCCGCTGCTGCCGAACGAGCCAACCAGCGTGCCGTCGGCGTTGAAGCGGTCGACGCGGTTCGTGCCGACGGCGACGAGCAAGGTGTTGTCTGGGGTCACCGCGATCGCGCCGACGGACGTCATCTCGCCGGGCCGGGTGCCGGCCGCGCCGACCTCGCGGCGGAACGTGCCGTCGGGGGAGAAGACCTGCACGACGCTCGAGGACTGGTCGCCGACATAGACCAACCCGTCGGGCCCGATCGCGACGGTCTGCGGAAAGCGCAGGACGCCGCCGCCGCGCTGGCCGATCTGCGACGAGCTCGTGTACAGACAGGCCGGGGCCGCGCCCGGGCAGGCGGATTGGGCCTGCGCGCCCGCCGGAGCGGCGAGCGTGGCGAGCGTCACGGCACAGGTCGCGAGGCCCTGGAGCCGGCGATGGGTGCTGCGGGCCATCGTGGCTTCAACCACGGCGGGCGACGATAGTCGCGCTGCGCGCGCAGGCCGATCGAGAGCGCGTGCGCGCCACGGTGGCGGCGGGAGGCCGCGCGCCGTCCTATCGTTGCGCATGCATGGCGACCGATGTGCAGCACGACCCGGTGGCGGAGCTGCCGGACACGAGCAGTCCTCAGGCGACGGGCCCGACGCGCTCGGCGCGCGTCCTGCTGCTGGTCGCCCTGGCCGCCGCGACCGGTGCCCTGCATGCCAAGGCGATGGTCGATCACGCCGGCCATTACTGGCTGTTCGGGGTCTTCTTCGGCGTGCTGACCTATGCCCAGGTGATCTGGGCGATGCTGCTGTTCCGCCGGCCGGACGACCGGCGCCTGCTGATGCCGGCCGCCGTCGTCAGCCTCGCGGTCGTCGGGATCTGGCTCGTGTCGCGCACGGTCGGCCTACCGATCGGACCCTGGGCGGGCGATCCCGAGCGGGTTGGCGCCGCCGACCTCGCGGCGACGGTCGACGAGCTCGTGCTCGCCGCGGTGATCCTCGCGACGCTGCGACCCGATCGGCGGCTCGCCGCGCGACTGGCCTGGCTCGACGACGCCAACTGCTTACGCGTCGGGATGATGCTCTGCGCATTCAGCCTGTTCGCGCTCGCGCTTGGCTCGCACGGGCACCCGACGGTGCGCTGAGCACCGCCGGGCGCGACGCGCTAGACGGCAGCGCCGCGGCGGCCGCTGAAGAACAACACGAGCGCCACGATGGCCAGCGCGAACAGCAGCGGATGCACGATCGTGCCGCCCGCGATGGAGATGATGAGCAGGATGATTGCGAGTAGTAGGAGCATGCGCTGCGAGTACCCCCTAGGGTCGTGTCGCACTCGCTCCTGGACGGGTGTCAAGCGCGATCAGGCCGCGGCGCTCAGCGCCCGCGGCCGGCACGCAGCAGCCCCGGCGGGCGCGGGATGCGCGCCTCACGCAGCGCCGCGCGCGCCGCAGCGCGGCCGTTGACGCCGTGCACGGCGCCGCCCGGGAAGGTCGACGCGCTGCCGATGAAGAGGCCGCGCAGCGGCGTGCTGTACGGGCTCAGCGACGGCACCGGGCGGAAGATGAGCTGGTCCATCGCGTAGCTGCCGTGGCCGACGTCGCCGCCCGGCAGGCTCGCGTTGCGGGACTCGAGATCGTGTGGGGCCATGACGTGGCGCGCGAGCACGCGGTCGCGGAAGCCGGGGGCGAAGCGCTCGATCTGGCGCTCGACGGTGTCCGCGAAGCCCTCCAGCGCGCGCGACCAGTCGACGCCCGGCGGGGTGTGCGTGTAAGCCCAGGCGGTGTGCTTGCCGGCGGGCGCCCGCGTCGGGTCGGCGATCGTCTGCTGGCCGGAGAGCAGGAACGGCTGCTCGGGCAGCTCGCCGCGCGCGACGTCGCGCAGGGCGCCGCGCAGCTGCGCGACCGTCCCACCGACGTGCACCGTCCCCGCGCGCCGCGCGTCCTCGTTGCTCCACGGGATCGGCCCGTCGAGCGCCCAGTCGAGCTTCACCGTCTGCGGCCCGTAGCGGAAGCGCAGCGCGCGCCGGGTGTAGGCGTCGCCGAGCGAGTCGCCGGCGAGCTTGACGAGCACGTGGGGCGTCGTCGTCGCGATCACCGTGCGCCCCGCGATCCGCTCGCCGCCGGCAAGCTGGACGCCGGTCACGTGGCGCCGGTGGGCGAGGATCCGCTCGGCGGGCGCGCTCGTGCGGGTCTCGCCGCCGAGCTCGTGCAGGCAGCTCGCGAGCGCCGCGCTGATCCGCCCGGCGCCGCCCTCCGGGCTCGGCCAGCCGACCGCGTGGCCGAGCACGTTGAGCCAGACGCCGGCGATCGCGCTGCCGGCGCCGTTGAGCGGCGCGTCGCCGTGCAGCGAGGAGCCGTACAGCCAGGCTGCGCCGTCGCCGTGCAGCACCTCGCCGGCGAGGTCCTCGGACGACATCAGCAGCAGGCGAACGAACTCCAGCGTGCCCTGCAGCTTGAAGCCGGCGAGCAGCCGGGCCGGACCGGCGGCGGGCGGAAAGCCGGCGAGCATCGTCGCCCTGACGGCCTCGAAGTGGCGCAGGTACGGGGCGACGAGTGCTTGCCAGCGTTGCCCGTCGCCGGCGCCGAGCGCGTCGAGCGAGCGGACGGTGTAGGCGAGGTCCCGCGACAGCGCGGCGGCGCGCCCGTCGGGCAGCGGGTGGACCATCGCCAGCTCGGGCTGGATCCAGCGCAGCCCGTGGCGCTCGAGGCCGAGCTCGGCGAACACCGGCGATGCGATCCCGGCCGGGTGCACAGCCGAGAAGACGTCGTGCTGAAAGCCGGGGAGGGTCAGCTCCGCGGTCGTCGCGGAGCCGCCGAGCGTCGCCCCGGCCTCGACGCAGAGGACCGAGCGACCGCCGCGCGCGAGCGTGATCGCGGCCGTCAGCCCGTTCGGGCCGGCGCCGATCACGATCGCGTCGTAGCGCCGCGAGCCGCTCACTCCGCGGTCTTCCGCGCGATCTGGTGCAGCATGCTCGACTCCGGCCGCTCGTCGCCCCAGAAGGCCTGCTGCGCCTTGCGGCCCGCCGAGCGGTAGGCCTGCTCGAGCGTGACGGGCATGTCGTCCCAGGTGCCGGCCGCGCGCAGGTAGTCCTGG
This sequence comes from uncultured Actinomycetes bacterium, assembly GCA_963780585.1. Taxonomy (GTDB): domain Bacteria; phylum Actinomycetota; class Thermoleophilia; order Solirubrobacterales; family Solirubrobacteraceae; genus CADCVQ01. The sequence goes on along the minus strand of CAWADD010000007.1, from coordinate 40,323 downwards.
CCGTCGAGCTCGTAGACGAGCAGCCGGTTGCGCCCACGGCCCATGAAGTGGCCCTCGTGCGTATCGAGGCAGATCGCGGCGAGCGGCGTGCAGCCCGGGGGGTAGGCGGGCGGCTGATCGCGGCCGTAGCGGACCATCAGCTCGCTGAGGCGCGCCGCGTAGTGCTCGAGGTCCGCCTCGTCGTGCTCGCGCGTGAAGAAGCGCGTCACGGTCACGTATCCGCGCAGGATCGCCGGCGTGCGCGGGGTGAGCGCGCTGATCACCTCGATCTCGAACGTCTGGGCCGCAAGGCCGCCGCTCTTGACCGCGGTGAAGCGGCCGAGGTCGCTGGCGTAGTCCGGCCACGTCTCGGGCCGCGCGAGCTGCGCGAGCGTGCGCGTCGCGGACGCGATCGGGACCGGGTCGTACGTGTGCCAGACCTGCTCGTTGCGGGGCCGCACGGGCGGGGTCGGATCGCCGAGCTTCGCATGGCGCAGGCGGTACTCGGGCTTGTACTGCTCGAGCGCCGCCGTCGTCTGAAAGGCGATCCCGTGCGCGCGCCGCGAATCGTCGAGGTAGGCCTCCTCGAACCACGGCCCGATCAGGCGTGCCGCGCCCCGAAAGAGCTGCTCGCGGTCGAGCATCCCGCGCGGCGTGTGGGCGCTGTCGAGGATTCGCTCGCGGAAGAACGCGCGATGGAACGCGAGCACGTCGGGCGCGTGCAGGCGGCGGTGGCCGAGCTGGTGCCAGCGCGTCGTGAGAATCGAGAAGGCGATCCGCAGGTCCTCGACGTCGCGCAGCTCGGGACGCCGTGCGTAGTAGGCGGCGTTGAGGAAATCGGTCACCCAGCCGACGGCATCGGGCGCGCTGATCGAGGTGCCGCTCATCCGTGCGAGGTAGGCCGGCGGCGACTGCCACGCGCGGCGCGCGACCGCCGCTGCGGCGACGATCCCGAGCGTTGTGGTCGCGCCTCGTGCGGCGCGCTTGACGTCCATCCGCTGCAGGCTATCCACGCAGCGCAGATCGCCGGTTGCGACGCACCTGCGCGGGCTCGACCCGGCCTCATGCATGTGCCGGATGTGTCCAGATTAATTCACGTTCGCCGCGGCACGGACCGATCCATCCGCCATGTCGTATTACTGCTCAGAATGTGTCGTGAGCTGGTGGCCGTACCAGGCACGAGGCGGCTGCTGCCCGTGCTGCGGCGGCGGCACGACTCGGCGCCAGGAGCCGGCCAGCGACGACGCCGCGACGCTCTTCGAGCTGGCACGCATCGAGGCCGGGCGCCGTGCGCGCTACGAGGCCTTCGAGGCGTACTACGCCGAGCGAGAACAGCGCCACGCGGCCTAGCCGCCTGCGCTCAGAACGCCTCGGCTACCGGCGTCGGACGACGATCGCAGCGCGTATGCTCGCCGTCTACGACGCGGAGGTCGAGAACGGGATGAGCGCGACTAGGCGATGTGGGTACGTCACGGCCGCGACGTGTGCGGTCGGTCTGCTGGCGGCGTCGTCGGCGTGGTCCGCCGCCTCGATGAGCGTCTCCGCGGATCTGTCGTCAGGGCTCGCCGTCGGCAAGCAGGCCGTCGCGGGGAGCGTCACCGTGACGAACACCTCGACCGCGCCGCAGAACAACGAAGGCAGCACGCTGTCGCTCCAGAGCCTCACGCTCGTGCCGAGCTGTGGACAGTCCGCGGTGGCCGCCGACTGCCCGCTCGCGTTCCGCGAGCCCGGCGTCGTCGCCGTCAACGCCGACGCGATCGGCGCCGCCGGGACGGCCTGCGCGGGCGTGGCGTTCAGCGTCGCGACGATCGATCCGGCGCAGGACAAGCTGCAGTTCACGGCGGGCTCTCCGGTGCTGCTGAGCAGGCCCACCGGAACGGCTCCGTCGTGCCGGGTCGGCTTCACCTTCAACGTGCTGAAGATGCCCGCCTTCGATGCCGACGCCGCCACCGCCGGCATCCAGACCGCGCGCGTGGCGTTCGCGACCGCGATCCACAGCGACACGACCTTCGTCGCGGCGATCAGCCCGTCGATGTCGGACGCGATCGCGCGTGCGGTCGCGACGATCATTGGCAGCGCCGAGGGCGCCGTGCTCAACACGCCGACGACCGATTCCGTGACGCTGAGCGGCAGCGCGGCGGCTCCCGCGCCGACCGGCACGATCATCTTCAGCCTCTATCGCCCGGAGGACACGACCTGCGCCGGCGCGCCGCTGCTGACCTCGGCGGCGCCCGTGTCCGGCAACGGGACCTATCCATCGGAGCCCTTCACGACGACGTCGACCGGGACGCACCGCTGGGTCGCGAGCTACAGCGGCGATGCGAACACGGCGCCGGTCGCGACACCGTGCAACGCGCCGGGCCAGAACGTGTCGGTGCGAACGGCCACCGTCCTGACCGGCGGCCCGAGCCGCGTCGGCCGGCTGGCGGCGACGCTGACCGGCTCGATCAACGGCGGCGGTGCGCCGACGACGTATCGCTTCGAGTACGGCCGCACGACCGCGTACGGCTCCCAGACGCCCTCGCAGCCGGTTGGCGAGGGCGGCGGGTCGGTGCCGGTGGCGGCCGTCGTCAGCAACCTGCGCGCCGGCGCGACGTACCACTACCGGCTGGTGGCGACGAACGCCGGCGGGGACGTCGTCGGGCCCGATTCCAGCTTCAAGACGCAGGCCAAGGCCGTCGCCCGGCGCCTGACGCTGAGCGTCAGCCCGCGTCGTGACCTCAGCGCTCCGTACCGCTTCGCCTTCCGCGGCCGGCTCGTGCGACCGGCGACGGTGGGGGCGGCACAGGCCTGCTCGGGGACGGTCACGATCCGCATCACGTCGGGCGGCCGGCTCGTCACGAGCTCGCGCGCCACGCTGACGAAGACGTGCACGTACGCCAAGCGGGTGACGGTGCCGGCGCGCGCAGGAGGCGGGCGCAGCCTCAGGGTCGCGGCCACGTTCCTCGGCAACCGCGTGCTGGCGCGCAAGCTCGCCGGCACCGGCATCCACACCGGCTGAGCGCGGCCTGGACCCGCGCGGGCGGCTCCCGCGCTCACCGCGTCCATGCCGCTGTCGGAGCGCGCGTCGGACATTCGTCCACTGGTCGCGCCCGCCTGATGAGGTCCGGTCACGGCAGGGCGAAGAGGACCCATGATCCTTCTTCTCGTCGGCGCGACGGTCGTGTGGCTCGCCGTCTGCCTCTTCGTGGTGGCGCTGTGCATGGTCGCCAAGCAGGCGGACGCAGGGACGATGATGAATTCGGAGTCGGCGGCCGGGGAGCGGTCGGCGCCCGGGATCGTTCGCCAGGTGCAGCCCGCCGCGGCGAGCACCCTGCGCCTCGTCTAGCGATCGGGCCCGGACGCAAATCGACCCCACCGGAGGCGGGGTCGATTCGCGGTCAGTCGTGGTTGGTGGTCAGCGGCTGCTGACCGCGGTCATCGGCGTCGTGCGCGGACCGTGAACGTCGCCGTCCGCGTCGTCGACGCGCCGGCGCTGTTGCGCGCCGTGATCTTCGCGCGGTAGGTGCCCCTCGGCAGGACCCTGCTGCCGATCCGGCCGCGGAAGGTGCTCGAGTTCGCGCCCGCCCTGCCGTTGATCGTCAGCGAGCCGCGGCGCTGGTAGCGGACGCTACGCCCGGGCAGCCTGCGCTCGATCACGATCGTCACGCGAGCGGCCTTGCTGAGGGTGAAGCGGAAGCTGGTGCGTCCGCCCGTCAGGATCGTTCTCGGCGACAGCCTGAAGCCGGTCACGGATGCGCGACCACTGCCCGGCGTTGTGGTTCCGGGGGTGGTGGTTCCTGGTGTCGTGGTTCCCGGGGTCGTTCCCGGACCCGTCGGGACCGGTGTGGCGCCGCGCGCGGTGGCGGTGCCGGTCAGCGTGGCCGACGCTCCGGGGATGATCGGATCGTTGCTGGTCAGGCTGATCTTTCCGGTGAACGATCCTGCCGCCGGTGGTGTGAACGTCACGTTCACGACGCACTGCCCGCCGACCGGGATGTCGGCGCAGGTCGGGGCGTCGACCGAGAACGGCCCGGTGACCTGGATCGAGATGCCGCTCATCGTCCCGGTTGCGGACTTGCCGTTCTGCAGCGTGACCGGCTGTGGCGCGCTCGTCTGGCCGACGACGGCATTGAAGGTGAGGGCGTTCGGCTGGAACGAGCCGACGGGCGCGTTGCCGCGCAACAGCAGGCCCTTGGTGCCGATACTTGTCTCGACCTTCATGCCCGAGCCGCCGACCGCTGCGGTCGTTGACGCGACGAACGTGATCTGGAAGGTGCAGTTCGTCCCGGGCGCCAGGGCCTTGCCAGTTGAGCACATATCCGGCGGGTTTGGCGGGTTCGAAACCTTGAAGTCTCCGACGTCCGTCGGCGCCGCGGTGATCGAGATGTTTTCCGTGCCTGTGTTCACGAGCGTGGCCACCTGTGGCGCGCTGGGAACGCCCACCGCGCCGGTGAACTTGAAACTGTTGCCGGGGGAGGCGAAACTCGCGCTGGCCGCAGCATTCGCCTGCGCGCTCGTCGTGCCGAAGACGGCCGCGGTGATCGCCACGACCATCATCGCCCTCCGCCGGACCGTTTTTGCTGGCCTGTTGTAGCGCATCAATTCCCCTTGCCTGCTTGCCGTTGGTCCACGGCGGCACCCCTTGGCGGCCGCCTCGTGCTTTCGCCCTACCGGGATGCTAACCCAGCGTGAGCCGAAGTGATGCGGTTCCCGAAGGGGCACCGCTTAGGCCCGCAATCAGGGCCGTTCGTGCTCAGCTGCGTTTCCTGCGCACCGTGAATGTCGTCGTTTTCGTGGTCGATGCGCCGGCTGCGTTGCGCGCCGTGATCTTCGCGCGGTACTTGCCTTCGGGGAGCCTCCGCGAGGCGGCGTAGGCCTTCGTGTTGGCCCCCGCCTTGCCCGAGAGGTTCACCGTGGCGCGGCGCTGATAGCGCACGCTGCGACCCGGCCGACGGCGCTCGATGACGACCGTCGCGACCGCGTCGGCGCTTAGTGTGAACTTGAAGCTTCCTCGCCTGCCGAGCGTGAGCAGCTTCGGCGAGAAGGAGAATTTCGTGACCGACGGCTTGGCGGTGGTGCCCGTCGTCGGGCCACCGCCGCCGCCCGCCGTCGCCGTGCCCGTGAGGGTGATCGACGGTGGCGGCAGGATCGGGTCACTGCCCGACATCGTCAGCTTGCCGGTGAACGTGCCCGCCGTCGTCGGCTTGAACGTGACGTTGATGATGCATTGCTCGCCGGGAGACAGCGGGTCGCAGGTGGTCCGGTCGACGACGAACGGGCCGGTGACCGTGATCGCGATGTCCGTCAGCGGCCCTGTGCCCTTCACTCCGTTCGTCAGGCGAACCGGGGTCGGAGCGCTTGACGTTCCGACCGCTGCGGTGAAGTTCACGGTGCCCGGCTCGGCCGACGATTTCGGCGCGTTGCCGCGCAAGAGGACGCTGCGGGATCCGACCGCGGTGGTGAAGGCGAGCACGCCGCCAACCGGCTCCGGGCCGGTCGCGTTGAAGGCGATGTCGACCGTGCAGGTGGCGCCGGGCGCAAGCGTGCCCATCACTGCGCAGGTGTCGTTGCTTACGACGAACTGCGGCACGGTCACGACCCCGCCGCCGGTCAACGTCAGCGGAGCGTCACCCGGGTTCGACAGCGACACGGTCTGGACCGCGCTCGGGACGCCGTCGGCGACGTCGGAGAAGCTCATGCTGGACGGATCGAACGTCGCCTTGGCGTCGGCGAACGCCTGTGCGCTCGTCGCGCCCAAGAAGGCAACCGCGAGCGCCGCGGCGAGCAGCGCCTTGCGATGGACAGTGTGTGCTGGACTGCTGTCGCGCATCAGATCCCCTTGCCCGCTTTCCATGGTCCGGCGGGGCACTGTGACAGCCTGCCACGTGCTGTCCCGCGGTGATGCTAACCCAGCCAAAGCGCATTCGATTCGGTTGTCCGGCGACCGCTGACCGCGCCGATCTGCGGCCGCGGAGGGACGTGTACGACGCCGGCGCGCGCGTTTCGCCGAAGGTCCGGCGGGGGAAAGGGATCAGCGACCACGCAGGACGATACGGCCATCCCTCCCAAGTGCCGTCTCGTTCGGATCGCGCGCCCGGTGCACCCTCACTCGCCGGGCGCGTGTCGTTTCAGAACGGTCCGCGGGCGACGCGCAGGATGAGGATCGCGCCGCTCGCCGCCATCAGCAGCGCGATCGTCGCTCCGACCAGCGCCGGGATGCCCGCCGCGGGGAGCACCCACCACCAGCGCTGCCGGCCAGCGTGCGCGCCCAGATCGCCTCACGGCGCGGCGTCGTGCACTCCTACACGCTGTTCACTGGCTACCAACCCGCCCGCATGCGCGGCGAATTGGCCTCCTACCAGGTCCTCCCCGCGCCCTGAGCCTGAGCCGGGCTGGGGGTTCCGCGGAGACCGGAGTAGTTGGCTGCCTCGAAATGATGAGAGGGAGAGATGGACCGTACTGCTCGAGCTCAGAGGCTCGAACTCGGCGGGCGGGTGTGCGCCCCTGAGCAGTTAGTTGCGGCGGTTCGTCGGAGAGAACCGCGAACGCTCCTCGATCTGCCCACATCTCCCTCGCCGATCTGCGAATGACCACGCGCTCCGCGCGGCTGGCGCCTCGCCCTGCGCGCGCTCTCCTGCGCGCGTGCGCCAGCGCGCGCAGCAAGGCAACGGTGGAGAAGATCACGCCCAGGAGGACCCGGAGCACCAGGCGACGCGGGTGTCTTGCGCTACCGAGCCCCCCGCTCGATCTACGTCCTGACGTTCATGTCGTCGGGGCTCAACGACCGCCATTGGATGATCGCGGGCGGCCGCACCGCGCAGGTCAAGGCCCAGTTCCTACGTCCGGCGCGCGGCAGCGCGACGCCGCGGGCACGCCAAATGCGGCGCGCCGGACAGCAACTGCGCGTCGCCCGCTACCCGCCGTATCCTGCCGGCGGCATCAACGGCGGCCACATCGTCGCACCATCAGCCGGGGCGGCATGACCTACGTCGCAAGCGTCCACGGCTACAACCACAAGGATCTTGCCATCGCGCTCCTTCTGTCAATGCTCTGAGCAGGACGCGGGACCGCTCAACGTTCGGCTGGCGAACGATGGCCGTGGGGACGGCGGCTGTTGGCTGCTGAAGCCTCAGTCCCCAGTCTGGTCTTCCTCCACACGAGGGACGATCTGCTCCTGCAGCGTGAACAACCGGGGATCGTCGCTGACGATGGCGAAGAGCTCATCCCGCGTCGGGATAGAGCTGTCCTCAAGCGCCGTGGGCGCAAAGAGTGCTGGATCTTTCGCGAGGACGCTCAAGAGCTCGCGGGTCTCGATGATCCCGGCACCCACGATGCGGTTCAGCCGTCGGATGACGCCCTGGTTGCGGCCGTAGGTACGTTCGTGGTGCGCGGCCACCTCGAGCAGGCCTTCAAGTCGCCATGCCAGCTCATGCATCACGTGAGGCAGCCGGCTCCCCGGGTGCCACTTGTCGACGACCGTCGTCCAGCGCTCGGACGCTTGGTCGGAGGTCGTCTTGCCCTTCTTCGAAGTGACCTCTGCTGCATGCGAGTTCATGTCGCGGACGAGGCGATCGGACGCCTCGTCGGCTCTGTCGAGATCCGCTGATACGTAGAACAGATCGGTGAGGCTCGGCGGCATCACGACGTCGCCAAGCCGCACCGGCAGTACGATCGTGCGGCCCGCTGCGAGCCCGGTGCTCAGCGCCATTGCAGTTCTCGCCGGCACCAGCCGGAGTTGACCGAGGCGGTCGAGACCAGCGCGACTACAAAGTCAGCGGACGTCAGCGCACCCGACACCCGCTCGGTGAGCGAATCGCCAGCACGGAGCTCGAACTCGTCCACCCGGACCCTGCAACCACGTTCGCCGAGCGCGCCGGCGAGGCTATGCGCACACGGCTTGTCCTCATGTGCATAGCTGACAAAGACGGCTGGCAGAAGATCGGCGGCGTCTCCGCGAGGAGAGCCTAAGCCGTGGCAAGGCGCGGCCCGGAGTCCGGGACCTCGTGCGATAGCTCCCGTGAACGGCGGGTGCTCTCGCCGTTCGGCACCTGGGCCGCGGTCGTTCCGATAGCCGTTCGGGCATGGCGATCATCGGACCGTGACCTCGGTCACCATGCCCCTGGCCACATGCGGCGGGCCGCCGCGGCGGTCGCTCGCAAAGCAGATGAGCGCATACCGCCCAGGCTTGAGGCCCAGCCGCATCGTCTGCTTGGACCCGCCATCCAGTACCCCGCTGATGACCTCGTTCTCGAAGTCGACCGGTGGCGGCCCGGACTCGTCCTCGCCGGTCGCGAAGGCCTTCACGTTCTCGAGCGTGCGGCCCTTGACGATCGGCGACAGCACGAAGTCGTGCGGCTGCTTGCCACGGTTGTCCAGGAGAACGTCGTCGTCCGACGCGGCGAGCCCGCTTGTCCGGTACGCGTACTCGGTGGCCGTGATCGCTGCCACCGGCGTTGTCATGGGGGCTGCTGCGCCGGCCTGCCGCACGTCCAGTCGCGCACGCTCCCCCAGCGATGCCAGCTGCCCGGGCTTGCCCTGGAAAGAGCGGTCGACGGCGTAGTAGCTTCCCGGCGCCAAGTCGACGGTGAACGTCACGCTCGCGCCGGGCCTGATGACGCCGATGCCACCTGCCCAACGCAGCCAGGTCGGCATCGCGGAGCCCTCGCGGACGTCGTTGAGCGCGGCGAACGCTTCGGCGACATCGTGCTCGCCTTCCACGTGGATCAGCTGCGCCCCGCGCTCCTTCGTGCCGGAGTTGCGGACGCTGATCCGGACCGCCCCGCTGCTCACCGGCCTTCTGGCCTTGATCACGTAGGCGCCGCTCGCCGGGTCGGCGTCCGCCAGCGTCACGGCCGCCGGACGCACGACCTCATCCGGCTCGTCGGAATCCGATCCGCATCCGGACATCGGCGCGGCTGCCGCGACAGCGATGGCGGCGAGCATGACGCGGCATGTCACCTTGAACGTGTGGTGCTGCATCTCGGGCCTCCTTGGCAGTCGCACTGGGGCACCGACGCTACGTGCGCCCGGGCGGGCCGTCATCGATCCGCGGAGCCATCCTCACCCCTCCGGGCGGCGGGTCCTCGGCGCGCCGCATCTCGTTCGCCGGGATGAGCGCGTCCAACCCTGCGACCGATGTCCGACGTTCGCCGGCGGCGCTATCGTCGGCCCATGACGGCGCGCTTACGAGGGGTGTCTCTGATGAGGCCGGTACCGGCGCTCACCGACGCGTTCCTGGCGGCCGTGCTTGCGGTCTACGGGCTCGGCCACATCTGGCTGGGCTGGATCCCCGACGAGGGCTACTCCGGCGGACCGCGCGGCCTCGACACGGTCGTGGTGCTCCTGTGCACCGTCCCGCTGGCGTGGCGCCGCCGCGCCTCGCTCGCGGCCTTCAGCGTGATCATCGCGACCTTCTCGCTGGCTCAGCCCCTGACGAGCGCGAGCGCCTCGTTCTTCGCCGGTCTGCTGCCGGCCCTGATCGGGGCGTACTCGGTCGCGCGCTACGAGGAGGGACGGCGGGTACTGGCGGGCATCGCCATCGGGCTCGCGGGGATGCTGCTGCTTGTCGCGACTACGGCGAACTTCCAGAAGTCCGAGGAGCTCTTCTTCGAGACCTTCCTGTGGTCGAGCGCCTGGTTGCTCGGATGGACAATCCGGCGCGGGGAGAGGCGCGCGCGCGACCTCGGGATGCGCGCCGAGCGTCTGGAACGCGAGCGCGAGCAGCAGGCGCGCGCGGCGGTGATCGACGAGCGCGCGAGGATCGCCCGCGAACTGCACGACGTCGTCGCCCACGGCGTCAGCGTGATGGTCGTCCAGGCCGGCGCGGCCCGCTCGATGCTGCCCCAGGAGGACGACGCGACGAGAGCGCAGCTGCAGTCCATCGAGGGGATCGGCCGGCAGGCGCTGACCGAGATGCGGCACATGCTCGAGATGCTGCGCGACGACGATGAGCTCGCGCTTGAGCCGCTGCCGGGAATCGGGCAGCTCGACGCGCTCGTTGCCGCAGCGGGTGAGGCCAACCTGCCCGTCGAGGTGCGCATCGACGGCGAGCCGCAACCGCTGCCACCGGGCATCGACCTCACCGCCTATCGCATCGTGCAGGAGGCGCTGACGAACGCGATCAAGCACGCGGGGCCGGCCAACGCGCACGTCACCGTGCGCTACCGCCCCGACGCGCTCGAGCTCGAGGTCACCGACGACGGCGCGGGCGTGTCGAATGGCCACCGCAACGGCGTCGGACATGGGCTGGTCGGGATGCGCGAGCGCACGGCGCTGTACGGCGGGGAGCTGCACGTGGGACCCCGTGGCGACGGCGCAGGCTTCGCGGTGTGCGTACGCCTGCCGGTGATCGCGGAGGAATGGTGATCAGCGTCCTCATCGCCGACGACGAAGCGCTCGTCCGCGGTGGGTTTCGGGCGATGCTCGCCAGCCAGCCCGACATCGAGGTGCTCGGCGAGGCGGGCGACGGCGAGCAGGCGGTGGCGCTGGCGCACGAGCTGCGCCCCGACGTCGTCCTGATGGACGTACGGATGCCCAAGCTGGATGGCCTGGAGGCGACCCGCCGCGTTTTGGCCCCGTCGGCCGGGCGGGTGCCCCGCGTGCTCGTGCTGACGACCTTCGACCGCAACGTCTTCGTCTACGAGGCGCTGAAGGCCGGGGCGAGCGGCTTTCTGCTGAAGGACTCGCCCCCGGAGCGGCTCGCCGAGGCGATCCGCGTCGTTGCGGCAGGGGAGGCGCTGCTGGCGCCGGCCATCACGCGACGCCTGATCGAGGAGCACGTGCGCGGGCCGCGGCCGGGCCAGGAGGTCCCGTCCGAGCTCGAGGAACTGACCGAGCGCGAGGCCGAGGTGTTGCGCCTGGTCGCCCGTGGCGCGTCGAACGCGGAGATCGCCCAGCGCCTGTACCTCAGCCAGGCCACCGTCAAGACGCATGTGGCCGCCATGCTGACCAAACTCGGCGTCCGCGATCGCACGCAGGCCGTCGTGCGCGCCTACGAGACAGGCTTCGTACGCCCGGGCCATCGGGAGCCGGCCGCGGACGAGCGCGCGTGACGACGCGCACGGCCTCGGCCTACGCGCACACGGCGCTGGAGCGCAGCGCCAGCAGGACGCGCTCGCCGTAGATCCGGATCGATCCGAACGGGACGGCGACTACGTCCCGTAGTCGAGTCTCTTCGTCAACGAGCTTTCCAGACTCGCGTGGTGTTCTGGGATCACTCGACGACTCGCGACCTCAAGCAACCGATCGACTACAGCCCTTGATCCGCACTCACACTTTCTCGCCGATCCCCTGAGGGTGGTGTGAATGACGCGCCCATCGAGCATCGCCCAGCATGGTTGACCCGCCGTTAGCCATCCACGCCTGACCCTACGCGTCGCTGGGCGATCCAATGCGGTAGCCAATCGGCACTGGGACGCGCCGTGGCGCCGGTCCCCCAGCTGTTCGAGTCGCTGATGGACCGGCTAGCGCCTTGTCGCTGCACGGCGCGATGCTGCCAAACACACATCGAGGTCACGAAACCCGCGCACCGTTCGACACCGGATGCACCAGCCCGTCCGCTGACGGCCTTTTCCGGCGACACCCTAAAATCCCCGCGGTGAGCAGCGTCGAGCGCTTCGAGTTCTCGTTCGCCGCGTCCTACAAGCCGCTGGCGCGCGTGTTCGGGATCACGCCGTCGAACTCGTGGGTCGAGGTCAGCGACGAGAGGTTCCGCGCGCGCTACGGCCCATTCAGGTTCTCGACGCCGCTGCAGAACATCACCGACGTCTCGATCACCGGCCCCTACGCGCTGCTGAAGACCGCAGGCCCAGCGCGTCTGGCCATCACGAATGCGGGCCTCACGTTCGCCAGCAACGGCGATCGCGGCGTGCTGCTGACGTTCGCGAGACCCGTCGGCGGACGGGGTCTGCTGAAGGTGCTGCGCCACCCCGAGCTGACCGTCACCGTAGCCGACCCCGAGCGCCTCGCCGCCCTGCTGAAGAAGCGCTTGGCTGCGATCGCGTAGATCCCGGGCGGGGCGCACCACTAGCCCGATCCCGCTCACGGACCGTTGTTGGGGCGAAGCGGCGATGGTGTCGTCAGCGGCTGCCGGGCTCGACGAGTCGTGCTTCGTAGGCGAGCACCGCGGCTTGGGTGCGGTCGCGCAGGCCGAGCTTCATTAGCAGCCGGTTGATGTGGGTCTTGACGGTGGCGTCGCTGACGACGAGTTCTGCGGCGATCTCGGCGTTGTTGAGTCCGCGCGCCACGAGCCGCAAGACCTCGAGTTCGCGTGGCGTGAGCTCGTCGAGGCCGGGGGGTGGCGGTCCCGACCTGGGCTGGTGCTTGAAGGCGTCGATCACGCGTTTGGTGACGGCCGGGTCAATCAGCGCGTTGCCTGAGCCGACCGCCCTGATCGCCTCGAGTAGCTGCTCGGGTGGGGAGGCCTTCAACAAAAATCCGCTGGTGCCGATGCGCAGCGCCTCGTAGACGTTTTCGTCCTCGTCGAAGGTGGTGAGCATCAGGACTCGCGGGGGGTGTGGTAGGGCGAGCACTTGGCGTGCCGCGCTGAGGCCGTCGAGCTCGGGCATGCGGACGTCCATCAGCACGAGGTCCGGTCGCGTCCGTCTCGCCAGGCTCACGGCCTCGCGGCCGTTGGCGGCCTCGCCGACGACGTCGAGCCCCGGCTCGGTCTCGATGAGCATGCGCAGGCCGCGGCGCACCATCGCCTCGTCGTCGGCGATCACGAGCTTCAGCCGCTTCATCGCGGGCTCCGGTCGTAGGGCAACCGGGCCGTCACGGCGAAGCCGCCCGAACCGCGGGGCCCGGTGACAAGCTCGCCGCCGTACAAGGCGACGCGCTCGCGCATCCCGATCAGGCCGTGACCGGGCTCGCCCTCGCCGTTGGTATGGGAACCCGGCCCGTCGTCGATGACCTCGAGCGTGACGCCGTCGGGGGCGTACGCGACACGCACACTCGCGTGCGCGGCGTGGGCGTGCTTGAGCACGTTCGTCAGCGCTTCCTGCACGATTCGAAACGCGGCAACGTCGACTCCCGCCGGCACCCCGTCCCGATCGCCCGCCACGGCGACGTCGACCGCGACGCCGGCGGCGCGAACGGACCGCGCGAGCTCGTCCACCCGCGCCAGACTGGGCAGCGGCTCCAGCCCCGGACGCGGCTCGCGCAGCATTCCGAGCATGCGCCGCAGCTCGGTGACGGAGTCGCGCCCGGACCGCTCGACCGCGAGCAGGCTCTCGCGCTCGACATGCTGATCGTCGCCGAGCCGGCGGCGCACGGCCGCGACCTGCAGCACGATCGCGCTGATCGTATGACCGAGCGAGTCGTGAAGATCGCGGGCGATCCGCGCCCGCTCAGCCTCGACCGCGGAGCGGGCTCGCTCGTCACGCTCGGCCTCCAGGCGCACCGCTCGCTCGCGCAACGCGCGCTCGCGCGTGCTCGCCCCGCCGACGAGCACCCCGAAGGCGAACATGACCGAGAACTGGATCGTGCCGGCGACGGCCGCGACGAACTCCTCGTCGCGCGCGAGGTTCATCGCCGAAAAGCCGGCCGCCGCCAACGCCAGCCCCGCGATCCCCTGCCACCGTGGCGCGTGGGCGCCCAACGCGTACGTCGCGATCAGCAACGAGATGAATTGAAAGCCAGGGTCGTGCGCGGCGTCGCGCGCGTGCACGGCTAGCCACAGCGCCAGGATGGCGACCATCACGGCCAGCGGCGAACGGCGCCTGAACAGCAGAACACCCGCAGTCAGCACCGCCGCGACAGCCCACTGCCACGCCGCGGGGCCCGACCGCTCCCAAGGAGCATCCCCGGCGAACGCGCCCATCACCAACGCCACCACCAGCACGTCCGCCACGGCGCGGGTGATCCGCGGTGAGGGGAGCTCGAGCGATCTCCAGCGGCGCACACCTCGAAAGTAACGCGCTCCCTGCTCGCCGGCCATACGCCTGCGGATCGATTTCAGCCAGCTCGCGGTCAACCCACAGGTTGACCCGAGAACCGACCGCTGCGCCGACGACGTCCTCGCCCATCGCTCCTACGGTGCTCGCACTCGACCCCGAACAGGAAGGTTGAAGCGATGTCTCCCAAGTACCCGATCGCCATCTCGGCCGCCGTGCTCGCCACAGCGACTGCCGCGATCGTTCCCGCAACCAGCGCGCAGACGCCGACGGCGCAGACGCAGGCTGCTGACCCGCTGACGGTGCAATTTCGCCACCGCGACGCGAAGGTGAAACTCGTCGACCTGCCACCCAAGATGACGCGCCGCCGGCCCTCGGAATCGCCCGGTGATCTCGCGGTCGGCAGTGCCCGGCTGCGCAACGGCGCCGGTATCGTCGTCGGCGAGCTGCATCAGTCCTTCATGGTCACCGGCGGACGCGGCGAGGCCACAACCGAGCTGGTTACAGCGACAATCGTGCTGCGCGACGGCCAGATCACGCTGCAGGGCTTGGCCGACAACCGCAAACCCGACGCGCCGCTGACCGCGGCGATCACCGGGGGCACCGGACGCTATGACGGCGTGCGCGGCAGCGTCCACGTCCGCGAGAGCCCGACAGCCGTCGCGTTCGACCTGCGCTTCGCGGGCTGACACGGCGTGGTCGGCCTCGGAGTCTCTCGAGCAGGGACGCGTGTCCCGGCAAGATCAGCCTCCAATGGGAGGCAGGATCAGCCTCTGGGGCGATGCGCTGGTCTGCGCGGGGCTGTTGCCGCGAAGCCGCTGATCAGCGGAGCGGACATCGTCGACGACTCCGTCACCGGCGCCGAGGTAGCGTCTCCATCTCGCGGGCGGTGTCGGAGTGGCCGCTGCGACCGAGCGCCGCGAACGGAAGCTCGCGTTGATCGCCGGGTCCGCCGATCCCGAGGTATGCAGTTCAGCGCGTCGCGCGTGATCGCGGAGGCGGGCATCGAGCGGCGGCGTGCCTCGCGCTCGAGCGCATCGGCCAACTCGTCAGGTAGGGAGATGGTGGTGCGCCGCATACGCGCATACCAACACCACAATTTGTGCCGTCGGGGTTCGTGAATCGGTGTGCGCGACGCTGAGTCACGCAAAGTCCAGTTTTAGCCCAGGGAACGCGTGCTCGACATTGGCGACGTCGCTACCCAGCACGCCGGGCGCGGGAAGGTGCTTCCGCAAGCTTTTTTACATGTCCGCGCGCAACTGCGGCAGCATTGAGCGTGACTGATACGCGGGCCGGCGCAGGCGCGCCCGCGGGTGGTGACCCGATGACCCTCGGTGCCTTCGTGCGATTCGGAGTACCGCCCCGGCGTCCGGTTGCCGTTCCCCGTACGACTCGGCTGCTCAGGCGGCCTGCGGCCGGCGTTCAGAGGACCAGCACAGCGCACCGAACGCCTGGTGCGTTTGCCAGGCGCGCGTCGGTAGTGAGCAACGACGTCGCGGCCGTCATCTCGGTCAACGCGACGTACGTCGCGTCGTACGCGCTCAGGTTGTGGCGAAGCGCCCACATGCGTGGCCTGAGCCAGTCGGCTGGATAGCGCACGATCGCGAGTTCCGCGAAGCCACCCATGGCCACCACGGCTTGTTCGTCGGTGAGGGCGCCGCGTAGCACGAGGCCTCGCAGGACATGCGTGACTTCACTGTCGAGCAGATGCGGGGCCGCGAGATCTTCGACTCCGAGGCGCTCGGGATCAAGTCCGCCAGCGACGAGCTCGACGATCACGCCGGCGTCGACGACGTTCAATCGCCTCGTCCATCGTGCAGCTCAGACAGGATCAGGTGCCGGTCGACGCGAGCGCCGACCTGCTCTTGGGTCCGTCGCACGACTGCGGCGTTGTCGCGCACCCTCTGTGATCGCCGGGCCAGGTGTTCGAGCTCGCGTCGGACGTATCCCGTCAGCGACAAGCCCTCGGCGTCGGCGGCGTCGGCGAGCGCATCGCGAACGTCGTCCGGGACGTCTCGAATCTGAATGACCTTCGGCATTCGCACATCCTAGCGTGGATGGGTGCAGATTGCACCCATCGGCCATGTGCGGTACCGCTGGAGGTCGATGTGGCGGCTGCTGTACGAGACCGCGGCGCGCGCGTCGGCGGTTCTCTCGCTCGACGTCGACGTCGGCGACGTCGACCTAGAAGACCGTCGCGCGGTTGTGCGCAGCAACGGGCGGCGACCTCGAGCTTGCTGCACGTTCAGAGCGGCTCGGCGCGCCTCTGGCCGCGCCTGATCGCCGGGCGGACATCGGGCCCGGTGTTCTTGACCGATCGCCGGCCGGCACCCGGGCGGGCTCCGGCGACGGTCGACGTCTGCGTGGTGACGGGTCATGCGCGGTTGTCGTCCCGTCGCGCGGAGGAGATCTTCCGTGCCGCTTCGGGTGGCTGGACGCTGCATCAGCTGCGCCACTCGGCGGTCACCCATCTCGCCGACAGATCGCCAGCTGGCTACCGCGACTTCTCCGAGCGCAGCGCGCAGGCTGAACTCGGGGTGCGGCTGCACGCGCGCGCGTGGACGACCGCGGAGCGCCCGAGTGCTATTTGATCTCGCGACCGCTCGCCTTGATCGACGCGAAGGTCCCGCTGTCGGGCGCGAGCCTGCGCGCCCGGCTGATCGCTGCGGCGCGCGACCAGGCCACCGAGCGGCTGTACGCAACGCTTGCGGACGCGCTCACCGCCGGCCAGCGGACGCGCCAGGCCCGTCGTCGAACAGTGAAAGACCGCCACGCTCCCGGGCTTCACTCAGCGCGGCGGGTGCTCGGCGCGCGGTCGAGCAGCATCCACGCGAGGCAGGCTACGCCCGCCGCTTGCCGTTGGGCGCGACGACCCACCACAGGCCGCCGTTGAGGTTCACGTTGTGGCAGCGCACCTCGCCCGGCCGCTCGTGCGCGTAGTAGTACAGCGGCTGTCCGGCGTACGTGACCTGCCGCTTGCCGTCGCGACGCTTCACCGTGCCCAGCAGCGAGGCCGTGAGGCCGTTGCCGGGGACCGGCTGGCCGTCGGTGAACACCGGCGGCCACGCGGTGGCGCAGTCTTCGTAGCAGACAGATCGGCCCCTCGGATCGTTCTCGAAGATGTAGATCGCCTGCTGCTTGGAGTCGAACAGCATCTCGCCGAACTGCGAATCGCCGACGGTGATCTTGGTGCCGTCGAGTCTGGCAGCGGCCGTCTTCGCCGCGGTCCGGGTCTCGGTCTTGGCGGGCGCCGCGGCGGCACCCGTCTGCGCACTCGCCGCGCCGGCGCTCCGCGCGCCGGCGGCGGGCGCCTCGTCGTCGCCGCAGCCGGCGACGGCCACCAGCCCGAGGACGAGGAGCAGCAAGCGTGATCTCACACGGCCATCGTCCTGGCCGCTTCTTACGCGGGGATCAAGGAGCGAGCCCGCGCGCTGTTCGTCGTGCGAGGATCCGCTGGTTCGCCCGCTCCAATCATGGCCAGCCACCACCCCACCACGCGCGACGAGGTACTGCTCGAGCTCACGCGCTCGATCTGTCCGATCTGCAAGACGTCCGTCGACGCCGAGCTGAATGCTCGGGCGGGGCGGGTGTTCCTGCGCAAGCGCTGCGCTGAGCACGGGGAGTTCGAGGCGCTCGTCTACGGCGACGCCGACCGCTACCTGGAGATCCAGCGCTACAACAAGCCCGGCGACCACCCCAAGCAACTGCAGACCGGGACCGTCGATGGTTGCCCGCACGACTGCGGCATCTGCCCGGAGCATCGCCAGCACTCGTGCCTGGGAATCATCGAGGTCAACACGGACTGCAATCTGGACTGCCCGATCTGCTTCGCCGACTCGGGCAGCGGGCACCCGGCCGATCGTTTCTCGCTGACCCTCGAGCAGGTCGAGACGATGATCGATGCCTTCGTCGCGGCCGAGGGCGAGCCCGAAGCGCTACAGCTCTCGGGCGGCGAACCATCGATCCATCCGCAGATCCTGGAGATGCTCGCGGCTGCCAAGGCGCGCGGGATCAAGCTCGTGATGCTCAACACGAACGGGATCCGACTGGCGCGCGATCCGCGCTTCGCGCCTGCGCTCGCGGAGCTCGGCATTCACGTGTACTTGCAGTTCGACGGCTTCGACGACGCCACGCACCTGGCGATCCGTGGCAGGAAGCTGCAGGCTGACAAGCTGCGGGCGTTGGACCGCTGCGCCGAGGCCGGCGTGAGCGTCTCGCTCGCGGCGGCGATCGAGCGCGGCGTCAACGAGCACGAGCTCGGGGCGATCGTGCGTTTCGGTGTGCAGCATCCCGCGGTCAACGGCGTGTTCTTTCAGCCGGTCACCCACTCCGGGCGCCACATCGACTTCGATCCCCTGGAGCGCCTGACGAACTCCGACGTGATCGCCGGCGTCTGCGAGCAGCTGCCGGACTGGTTCCGGCAGGACGACTTCATCGCCGTGCCCTGCTGCTCGCCGACGTGCCGCTCGGCCACCTATGCGCTGTATGACGGCGACGACCTCGTGCCCCTGCCCCGGCTGGTGGACGTCCAGGACTACCTCGACTACGTCACGAACCGGGCGGTTCCCGACGTCGACGTGCGCCACGCGCTGGAGGGACTGTTCTCGGCCTCGGCGGCCGGCGGCAGCGAGGCGACAGGCGAGCGGCTGGAGTGCGTGGCCTGCGGTGTCGGCCTGCCGGCCGAGCTTCAGGAGGTGGCGGCAAGGGGCTTCATGATCGTCACGCAGGACTTCCAGGACCCGTGGACGCTCGACGTCCGCAAGCTCATGAAGTGCTGCGTGTCGGAGATCGTGCCCGACGGGCGGCTGATCCCCTTCTGCGCGTACAACTCGGTCGGCTACCGCGAGCAGGTCCGCGCTGAGCAGTCCGCGCACCGCGCCACGCCGCGATGACAGCGTCCAGCGATCCGTTCGCCGCGCTGCTCGACGGAGAGTTCGCGGGCTGCTGCGCCGCGCTGTACGAGCTGCCCGCGGTCAACTGGCTGCTCGACGGTCAGCTGCATCCTGGCGGGACGAGGCTCACGCTGCGAGCCGCGCAGCTCGCGGAGGTCGGCGCGGGGAGCCGCGTCCTCGACGTCGCCAGCGGCACGGGCACGACGGCGCTCCTGCTGGCCGACAAGCTCGCTGCCGAGGTGATCGGCGTGGAGCTCGGCGCCGAGTCGGTCACGCGGGCGCGTGCCGCCGCGACCGAGGCCGGGCTCGACGGCTCTGTGAGCTTCGAGGCCGGCGACGCCGCGAGCCTGCCGTTCGCCGACGCGAGCATCGATGCGATCGTCTGCGAATGCTCGCTGTGCTTGTTCGAGGACAAGCCCGGCGTCGTCCGGGAGATGGCGCGCGTGCTGCGTCGGGGTGGACGCGTGGTGATCGCTGACGTCACCGTTCTGCCCGGCGCGCTGCCCCAGCAGCTGCAGACCGCGACCGCCCGGATCGCGTGCGTCGCCGACGCCCTTTCGCTCGACGGCTACGAGCGGTTGCTACGCGATGCCGGGCTCGTGGTGGAGGCCTCCGAGCAGCATGGCGCGGCTGTGGCGAAGATGGCCGACCGCGTCGAGTCGCGCCTGCGGGCGGCACGGATCATCCGCGTGCCGGCGCTCGAGCCGTTTCGCGCGCAGCTCGATGCGGCGATCGAGGTCGCCCGCGTCGCCAAGCGCGCGATCGCCGACGGCATCGTCGGCTATGCCCTGATCGCAGCCCGGCGCCCGGGCTAGCCCCTTATCGGGGGCGGTCGACAACCCGCAGCAGGGCGAGCAGCGGCTTGAGCAGGCGCCGGCCGCGCGGGTTGAGGTACTTGTGCGTCCACCACTCGTCCGCGGCACGGGCCGGACCCTCCGCGAACGTCGGATAGGCGTGAACCTGCTGCGACAGCGAGGCCAGCTTGCTGCCCTCGCGGATCAAGCGCGCGACCTCGGCGATGCTCTCGCCCGCGGCCGGGCCGACGATTGTGGCGCCGAGCAGCCGCCCACGCCGGTCGCTGACGAGCTTGACGAACCCGTTCGCCTCGGCCGCGGTCAGCGCCCGGTCGGACTTCGCGTAGTCGTAGCGAAAGACGAGCGGATGGCGGCCGAGCTTCGCACGCGCCTGTGTCTCGGTCATGCCGACCCGCGCGACCTCCGGATCCGTGAAGGTCACCCAGGGGATCGCCGTGTGATCGACGCGCCGGCGCGCGCGAAACAGCGCGTTGGCGGTCGCGGCGACCGCGTGGTAGGCCGCGACGTGAGTGAGGTACAGCTGGCCGGTCACGTCGCCCGCCGCCCAGATCCGATCGCCGGTCGTGCGCTGCTGATCGTCGACGCGTACCGCGGCCGCGGCCGTGAGCTCGACGCCGACGCTGCTCAGTCCGAGCCCCTCGACCCGGGGGGTGCGGCCGAGCGCGACGAGCAACCGGTCGAACTCGATCCGTCTGCCTCCGGCCGCGAGCGCGCCCGCCCCGTCGGCGGTGGGCTGCACCGAGTCGACTCGAGCGTTGCGATGAACGACGACGCCCTCGGATTCCATCGTGTCGGCGACGAAGCGGCCGGCCTCCGGATCCTCGCGGGGCAGCAGCTCGGGCTCGGCCTCGATGATCGTCACGCGGCTGCCCAGGCGCGCGAGCGCCTGCGCGAGCTCGACGCCGACAGGGCCGCCGCCCAGGACGGCCAGCCGCGCGGGCAGCTCGCGCAGATCCCACAGCGTCTCGTTCGTCAGCGGACTCACGTCGGCCAGGCCCGGGATCGGCGGGAAGGCGGAGGACGAGCCGGTGGCGATCAGGGCGCAGCGGTACGCAAGCTCGCGGCCGCCCGCCTGCACCATGCCCGGCCGCACGAAGCGGGCGCTGGCGTGCACGACCTCCACGCCCGCGGCCTCGAGCGCGGCGCTCGTGTCCGGCTCGCCCGCGCGGACGATCACGTCGCGGACGCGCTCCATCACCCGCGCGAAGTCGACCTGCGGCTCGATCGGATGCACGCCGAGCCGATCGGCGGTTCTCATCGAGTGCGCGAGCTTGGCCGAGGCGATGAGGCTCTTCGACGGCACGCAACCGCTGAACAGGCAGTCGCCTCCCGGCTGCTGCGCCGCCTCGACGAGCACGACCCGCCCGCCGAGGCCTGCGCAGATCCGCGCTGCGGTCAACCCGGCGGCGCCTGCGCCGATGACGACGAGGTCATAGCGGCTCACTCGCGGATCGTAGGCGCAACCCGTAGCGTTGGCGGATCGAGCTGCTGGCCAGAGCCTACGATCGGCAGCTGCCGCTCGAGCGAGCCGCCCTCACGGCGGCGGTTGACCTGGCGGCGGTGCAACCCGCCGATCGTGTGCTCGACGTCGCCACCGGCACGGGCGGCCTGCTGCGCGAGCTCGCGCGGCGCGACGTCGGCGCGGCCGAGGTCGTGGGCGTCGATCGCAGCGCCGCGGCGCTGGCGCTCGCCACCGCGCGGCTGCCGGCCGGGTGGCGCGTGCTACCGGGCGACGCGCGGCAGCTGCCCTTCGCCGACGCGAGCTTCGACGTCGTCACCGCGTCCTATCTGCTGCATCTCCTGCGACCACACGACCGCGCGAAGGTCCTGAGCGAGATCGCTCGCGTCCTGCGGCCGGGCGGCCGCGTCGTCACCGTCACCGTGCAGAGCCGGCGCCCGGTCACCCGCGCGATGCTCGATCTGCTGCCGCGCTTCTCGGGACTGCGCCCGCTCGATCCCACGGATGACCTCGCCGCCGCCGGGCTCGCGCCGGTGCGAGCGCGGTTCTCGTCGGCCGGCTGGCCGTCGCTGTGCGTGCTCGCGACCGAATAGCAGGACAGATCGCCGGGAGGAATTTCGATCCGCCGCCCGATCGAGCGCGTGGAGCTCCGTGCGCCGGCCGTGGCGGCCTCGATCAGCATGACGCCTGTGCACAAGCCCGCCAGGATGCTGCCGGACGCATGGCGCGCGGCGATCGCCGCGGGCAGGACGCCGTCCTGCGCCTCTGCCCAGGCGCCGCGGGGAGCACGCGTGATCCACCCGCCGCCGGGCACCACGAGCAGGTCGGGCGCGGGCCCGAGAACGCCGTTGACGCCGACCGTCAGTCCGTGCGCCATGCCGACACACTCGGTCTGGACGAGCGTGACGAGCTCGATCGCGAGGCCCCCTCCGGCGAGGATCTCGAACGGCGCGATCGCGTCGAGTTCGTCGCAGCCGTCGCGGATGAGGATCTGAATCTGTCGCATGACGTCGATCTCGCAGGCCTACGAGTTCGCCAGCGGGTGTGTCGCGGCGTGGCGAAACGGCGCGCTGCGCGGGCGTGCGGCGTTGACCATGAGCTCGATGTCGGCCTCGATCTCGGCGTTGGTGCGCAGCTCGCCGGGAGCGGCGCGGCGCAGGTCGATCGCGCCGACGTCAGCGCGTACGCCAGGCGCGCGTGGCGCCGCGCGCCGGCCTCGTCGAGCCTGGCCTCGCGGTACAGGCGCTCGAGGGTTGCGAGCCGGGCGCGTGACGCGCGCGAGCACGGGCGCGCCGCGCGGGTCCGCCGCCGCGGCGAGCGCGCCGGCGGTGGGGGGCCGGCGGCCGCCGATCGCCACCAAGAGCGAGATGGACCGGCTGTACGGCCATCTCTCGGAGTTCGCCACAACCGCTATCGACGGGTCATCGCGACCGTCTCGATAGAGGAGCGTGTGATGCCGATTGGCCCGCACCCCGACTGCAGCGTTCGCGCGGCGGCGATCGGCGACAGCGGCGTTTTTCTCACCAGGACGGTCACGGTCGTCGGACACGCGCTAGCGACGATCCTCGGGCCTCGATGGTTCTTCGATCGCTTCAACCCCACATTTCACGCGCTCAACGATCTGCTACGACGTATGCCAATTGACTCTCAGTCGCTCGCATCGTGGACAGCTGAGGGTCAACCCTTGAGCCAGGCGGATCCAGTCGCGCTCAGATCGGCCACCGAGCATCGACGGCGGCATCGTCGTCGAAGTGGCCTCGGAATCCTGGATCGTCAATCGCCCGCCGTAGCGCTGCTCGCAGTACTCGCTGCAAGATCGCTGCCTCCTCGGCCGCGCGCGCATGTTCCGGAGGCGGCTGATCAAGGGGAACTGGCTCGCCGTGCCAAGCGCTCGAGCGCAAGGCGTAAGCCCGGCGGGCGAGGCCTTCACTTACGGGACAACCCACCTCGGCCGCGAGCGCGACCACCCGGTTCTGGAACTGGTGCGTGACGTGATGGCGCGACGTTGAGAGAAGCGACTCGAGCGCCGTGACCATCAACGCAATCGCGTACTCAAGCCACCGAACGTGGGTCATGTACTCGCACATCCAGAGAGCACGTCGCAATCGTGGCGAGAGCGCCGGCTCCGCGGCCCAGAAGTTCGCCATCAGATCCAGGAGCTGCTTGGCATCGTGACGGTCGAGCCAGTGGCGTGTGTCTGGATTGAATCGGTAGGCCCAGCGACCTGACCCGAACTCTTGAGGCCGCACGGCGCGCATCTCACCGGACGCGTACTCGACGCGTGCCGCCCACTCAAGTCCGTGGGCGTGGTCAATCACCAGGCGCGACAGCTGATGAACGGTGGCCCGGACCTGGTCGGGATCCCATCCGGCGATCGCCTGACATTCTCCAGAGTCGAGTTGCGCGACGTATACGCCGCGACCCACGTCCACCCGCTCGACGATCGGGGGATGAAGTCCAATCTCCTCTTGGTCAACCGGCTCGCTCAGCGGTACGAGTAGCACGTCTCGCACGGACGGTCGATGGCCGACGATATGGATTCACGTCGTGCGGTGCGTGCGCAGAAACGAGTCGTAGAGCGAGACGATCGACTTCGCGAGCTCGGCCGCGCGCTCTTCCTGGATCCGGGCCATGGCGTCAGCGATGGTGCCTGCGGCACTTGGCTCCCGAAGCGGATCGGAATCGAACGCAAGCATGATCGCCTGGAACTTGCAGGCGCTGATCGAGGTCGTCGAAGTCCTTGGAGGCCAGGTGCTCGACGGCCACGAACAGCTTCTCCCACACGTAGTCGTCGCTCATCGGGACAAGCGTCGCAACCAGATCGGACGCCCGCCGGCGTATTTGGCCCACAGCGAGCATCCGCGTTCCCACTTCTGTTCCCACCTCGTCGCCCGGTCATTGTCGAGCGACTGCCCTCAAGGGCTTCCTGGCCCATGGTTGCTCGCAGAATCGCCGATGCCGGAGGAGGGACTCGAACCCCCGACACGCGGATTATGATTGGCTCCCTGGGGGTCGTATTGCCCCGTGTTTGCTGAGATTCGGTGGGTTGAGACGGCGTCTCCGGGGGTCAGATTTGCCGAGTTGGGGACACGTTCCGGGACACGGTTGTCGGACAGCAGACGAATAGAGTCGAGCGCCGTGTCCCCCCGGTCCCGCCACGAGGGAGTCTCCTTTGGCTCCTGACCTCGCCAGCCTGGAGAAGAGCCTCTGGGATGCGGCCGACGAGTTGCGCGCGAACTCTGGGTTGAAAGCCTCGGAGTACGGCACTCCGGTGCTGGGGCTCATCTTCCTGCGGTTCGCAGACGCGAAGTTCGAGGCGGCACGCGAGAGCATCAAGGCCAAGGCGTCGACACGTCGCAGGGTCGGCCCGAGCGAGTATCAAGCGGCAGGGGCTATCTACCTTGCCGACGAGGCGCGATACGGCCATCTGCTGAACCTTCCGGAGGGCTCGGACCTCGGCCGCGCGGTCAACGACGCTATGGCTGCCGTCGAGCGGGACAACCCTGACCTGCGCGGTGTACTCCCGCGCTCGTACACGGCGATCAGGAGCACGACCATTGCGTCGCTGCTGCGCCACATCAACAGCTACACGAAGAACCTCGAGGGCGACGCGTTCGGCCTGGTGTACGAGTACTTCCTCGGGCAATTCGCGATGACGGAGGGCCAGAAGGGCGGTGAGTTCTTCACGCCAGCCTCGGTCGTGCGCCTGATCGTGGAGATCATCGAGCCCTTCCACGGGCGCATCTTCGATCCGGCCTGCGGTTCGGGCGGGATGTTCGTGCACTCAGCGCGATTCGTCGAACGGCACCGGCGCTCGCCAGGGGAGGAGCTGTCGATTTTTGGGCAGGAGAAGACCGGGGAGACCGTCCGCCTGGCGCAGATGAACATGGCGGTCCATGGGTTGACGGGTGACATCAAAGAGGCCAACAGCTACTACGAGGATCCGCATGAGAGCCTCGGGCGCTTCGACTTCGTCATGGCCAACCCGCCTTTCAACGTCGATCGTGTCGACAAGACCAAGCTGGAGGTCGATGCCCGCTTCCCGGACCTTCCCAAGGCCGACAACGCCAACTACCTCTGGATCCAGCTCTTCGCCTCGTCGCTGAATAACAAGGGCCGCGCCGGATTCGTCATGGCGAACTCTTCGTCTGACGCGCGCCACAGCGAAGGCGAGATTCGGCGCAAGCTGATCGAGGACCGAATGGTCGACGTGATGGTCGCGGTCGGTCCGAACTTCTTCTACACGGTGACCCTGCCAGTCACGCTGTGGTTCCTGGACCGCGGAAAACGTGGCACGACCCGCGCGGATCAGGTGCTCTTCATCGACGCGCGCAAGGTGTTTCGCCAGATCGACCGCGCGCATCGCGACTTCACCGACGAGCAGCTGGAGTTGCTGGCCAACATCGTTCGGCTGTACCGCGGCGAGGAGCCTGAGTTCGACGGCGGCTCCGGGGAGTTGTTCGACGTGAGCTTTCCGGAGGGGTCGTACGCCGACGTTCCAGGGCTTTGCAAGGTGTCCACAGTCGCGGAGATCGAGTCGCAGGGCTGGAGCCTGAACCCCGGGCGCTACGTTGGGACGGAGGTCGAGGAGCTCGATGACGAGGTCTTCGAGGAGAAGCTCGCGGCGGCCCGCGCCGAGCTGCGCGAGCTCGGCGCCCGGGCGGCGAAGCTCGAGGCCGGCGTCGATCACGTGCTCTCGCAGTTGCTCGATTGTTAAGTCGGCGTTCCGGTCGGGTCGCGTCTGTAACGACTTGCACCGATCACGTTAGAGACGTATCGTCGGGCCTGATGGACGCTGACCAATACGCCGCAACGCCGTTCGGCGAAGCACGCCGCACGAGCGGACGCCACGGGTACGTCGCGTACTTCCCGGGTCCTATTCCGCGGACGATTGAGCTGCCCGGGTCGACGGTGCGCCTGCTCGCCGAGGCAGAGTCCTCACTCGGCCGCCTCGACGGCGTCGGTCGGCTGCTCCCGAATCCGTATCTGCTCACTCGCCCCTATCTGCTGCGCGAGGCGATCGCGTCGACGAGGATCGAAGGAACGCAGGCATCGATGGCCGACGTCTTCGAAGCTGACGCGGTGGGCGACGCACCAAGTCCTGACGTTGAGGAGGTGCGCGGCTACATCGACGCACTGCAATGGGGTATCGCGCGGCTCGACGTGCTGCCGTTGAGTAGCCGGCTGCTGTGCGAGATGCACGGTCGGTTGATGGATGGTGTCCGTGGCCGCGACCGAGCCCCCGGCGAGCTACGGAGCACGCAGAACTGGATCGGCGCGCCCGGCTCGACGATCGAGACGGCGCGCTTCGTCCCTCCGCCGCCGCAGGAGCTTGCTGGGCTGCTATCCGACTGGGAGCGCTTTGCGAACGAGGACGCTGACATGCCGCTGCTCGTCCAGAACGCGTTGCTGCACTCGCAGTTCGAGACCCTCCACCCGTTCCTTGACGGCAACGGCCGGCTCGGCCGACTGCTGCTCGTACTGTTCCTGATCGTCAGGGGCCGGCTGTCGGCGCCGCTCCTCTATCTGAGCGCGTACCTCGAGCGCGACCGCGCCCGCTACTACGAAGCGCTGCAGGCCGTCAGCGAACGTGGAGACGCGGTCCCCTGGATCGACCTGTTCTTGACCGCGGTCCACACGCAGGCCGGCGACGCGGTCACACGCGCCGAGCGAATCGTTGAGCTGCGCGAGCGCTACCGATTTGCAGCGGCCTCGATCGGCACCGCGAACAGCCTGGCGCTCGTCGATCTGATCTGCGAGAACCCGCTGGTGACCACTCGCGTCGTTGAGGAGCGGCTCGGCGTGAGCCGGCCGACGTCGCTGAGGCTGTTGCGCCAGCTGCAAGGGCTGGGGGTGGTGGAGGAAGGGGTTGCCGGAGCTCGAGGCCAGCGGCGGTACCTCGCGCCGGAGATGATGGCTGCTGTAGGAGGAGAGGCCGCCGCCACTGGGGTCGGACGGCGATGACAAGGTGGTCCGTCCGTCCGATTCGGGAGCTGTGCCTTTCGATCGTCGACTGCGTCAACAAGACGGCGCCGGTGGTTGACCATCCCACGCCGTACCGAATGATCAGAACGACGAACGTAAAGGACGGTCGGATCGAGCTCGAAACCGTGAGGCACGTGACCGAGGATGTCTACCGGCGCTGGGTGCGGCGAGGTGACCCGCAGATCGGCGACATCGTCCTCACTAGGGAGGCGCCGCTCGGTGAGGTCGGCATGGTCAAGGACGCGTCCGGGGTGTTCCTCGGTCAGAGGCTCGTGCTTTATCGGCCTGACCCCGGTCAATGTGATGGCTCGTTCCTGCTCCACGCCATGCGTTCGCAGGGGATTCAGGCCCAGATCAGGGCGTTTGGCTCGGGCGCGACGGTGGAGCACGTGCGTGTCCCCGATTGCGCCGAGCTCCTCGTTGCATGTCCGGATGTTGGATTGCAGCGTCGCATCGGATCCGTGCTCGCTGCATTCGACGAGCTCATCGAGATCAACGAGCGGAGGATCGAGCTGTTGGAAGATCTTGCTCGGTCGCTGTACCGCGAGTGGTTCGTGCACCTCCGGTTTCCGGGGCACGAGGATGCGGAGTTCGTGGACTCCGAGCTGGGAGCGATTCCTGAGGGCTGGACGGTTTGCACGGCGTCAAAAGCGTTGGTCATAAATCCGAGGCTTCGACCGCTGCAGGCTGTGGCGCGAAAGGTGACGATGGCTGACGTCGATGAGCGTGTCTCGACGGTTTTCCCTTCCGCGATGACGTCTCAGATCTCCGGCAGTAAGTTCGAACGCGACGACGTGCTCCTCGCGCGCATCACACCTTGCCTCGAAAATGGCAAGACAGCCATGGTCAGGTTTCTTGAGCCGGGGGAAGTTGGTGTCGGGTCCACCGAATTCATCGTCCTTCGCGGCGTGATCGTCGGCCCGGCATTCGTGTACTCGATGGCGCGCAGTGAGCGCTTTCGAGAGCACGCAATCAAGAGCATGAGCGGATCGTCGGGCCGTCAGCGTGTTGCGAAGGGCGTGTTTGATTCGTTGATGCTTGTCTCACCGCCTGCGCGGGTTGCGGATGAGTTCGAGGTGGTGGCCGGACCAATGTTTGCCGAGGTGTTCCAGCTCGCAAGTCTGAGCCGATCTCTCGCGGCTACCCGTGACTTACTGCTCCCGCGCCTCGTCACGGGCCGCCTCGACATCTCGGACGTCGACCTTGGTGATCTCCTGCCGGCCGAAGCCGCGTGACGCCTTCGGACTTCTCGGAGCAGGGGCTCGTCGAGAGGCCCACGCTGGCTCTGCTGGGGCAACTCGGGTACGAGGCCGTCCATGGCCACTCGGAGCTGTTCGGTGCCGAGAACGTGGCCGCCGGCGGCCTCGGTCGTGACGACCAGTCGCAAGTCCTGCTCGAGCACCGTCTCCAACCAAAGCTCGCGTCACTGAACCCAGACCTCCCCGCAACAGCGATCGCCGCCGCCGTCGACGCCCTCACGCAGGACCGCTCAGCACTCGAACCGACGCGGGCCAACCGAGAGGTCTGGATGCTGCTTCGAGACGGCGCCAAGGTCACCGTCGCCGACGACGGCGGAGACCGGGTCACCGAGACAGTCCGATTCATCGACTGGCGCACGCCGGCCAGTAACGACTTCCTCGCGGTCAGCCAGTTCTGGGTCGTCGGGCCGCTGCATCGTCGCCGCTGCGACATCGTCTGCTTCGTCAACGGGATCCCGCTCGCGCTGCTCGAGCTGAAGGCGTCGCACAAGTCCGTCGAGCACGCGTACTCCAAGAACCTGCGCGACTACCGCGACGCGATCCCGCAGCTGTTCACGCCCAACGCGCTCGTGATCCTGTCCAACGGGTCCGAGACGAAGGTCGGCGCGACGTTCGCTCCCTGGGAGCGGTTCGGCGAGTGGAAGCGCGTCGACCACGAGTCCGAGCCGGGCATCGTCTCGCTGGAGACCGCGATCCACGGTCTCTGTGAGCCCGAGCGCCTACTTGACGCCGCGGAGAACTTCGTCGCCTACCTCGAGCGGCCGGGCGGGCTCGTAAAGGTGCTGGCGCAGAACCATCAGGTCCTCGGCGTCAACGCGGCAATGCGCGCGCTGCGCGACGACGCGACGCGCGACGGGCGGCTCGGTGTCTTCTGGCACACGCAGGGCTCGGGCAAGAGCCTGTCGATGCTGTTCTTCACGCAGAAGGTGCTGCGGCGCGAGCCTGGCAACTGGACGTTCGTGATGGTCACGGACCGCGCCGAGCTCGACGATCAGCTCTACGGGGAGTTCAAGGACGCGGGTGCCATCGACGGGCATCTGCAGGCCAGATCCTCGGCGCATCTACGCCGCCTGCTCGGCGAGAACCATCGCTACGTGTTCTCGCTGATCCACAAGTTCCGCCCCGAACACGGCGACGAGATGCCCGTTTGCTCGGAGCGCGAGGACATCATCGTCATCACCGACGAGGCGCACCGCACGCAGTACTCGACGCTGGCGCTGAACATGCGCCGCGCCCTTCCCAACGCCGGCTTCCTGGGATTCACCGGCACGCCGCTCATCGCCGGAGAGCAGGAGCGCACGCGCGAGGTGTTCGGCGACTACGTGTCGACCTACAACTTCCGCGACTCGATCGAGGACGGCGCGACCGTCCCGCTGTACTACGAGAACCGCATCCCGGAGCTGCAGATCACCAACGAGCGCTTCGACGAGGAGCTCTCGGACATCCTCGAAGAAGCCGAGCTCGACGATTCGCAGGAACGGGCGCTGTCGCGGCGTTTCGCCACCGAGTACCAGCTCATCACACGGCCCGACCGGCTGCGGCGGATCGCCGCCGACCTGGTCCGCCACTTCGTCGGGCGCGGCTTCCTCGGCAAGGCGATGTTCGTGGCGATCGACAAGGCAACCGCGGTGCGGATGTACGACCTCGTGGGCACCGAATGGCAGACGCACCTCGCTGAGCTGCGGGAGCGCGCAGCGCGGTTGCCCGCGCTCGAACGGATCGGGCTCGACGAGCAGATCGCGTTCATGCAGGAGACGGACATGGCGGTCGTCGTTTCGCAGGCCCAGAACGAGATCGCCGACTTGAACGAGTTCGGTCTTGACATCGCCCCGCATCGCAAGCGAATGCTCGAGGAGGACCTCGACGAGCGCTTCAAGGACGAGCGAGACAACTTCCGCCTCGTGTTCGTCTGCGCGATGTGGATGACGGGCTTCGACGTGCCGTCGTGCTCGACGATCTACCTGGATCGGCCGATGCGAAACCACACACTGATGCAGACGATCGCGCGTGCCAATCGCGTCTTCCCGGAGAAGGAGAACGGCCTGATCGTCGACTACGTCGGCGTATTTCGCCATCTCGAGGCGGCGCTCGCGATCTACGCCTCGGGCGCGGATGCCGCCGGTGCGGAGCAGCTCATTCGTGACAAGTCGACGCTCGTCGGCGAGCTCGAGGACGAGGTTGCGGAGCTCGTCGACTACTGCGGTCGCTGGGACGTCGATCTCGACGCGCTCGCCCGCGCGGACGGCTTCGAGTTCATCGCCCTGCGCGACGCGTCGATGGAGGCGCTACTGATCGACGACGTCACGCGGCGCGGCTACCTGGAGCGCTCCGGACGGGTGCGACGGCTGTTCTCGGCGATCCTGCCCGACCCC
Source organism: uncultured Actinomycetes bacterium (assembly GCA_963780585.1). Taxonomy (GTDB): domain Bacteria; phylum Actinomycetota; class Thermoleophilia; order Solirubrobacterales; family Solirubrobacteraceae; genus CADCVQ01. Next base: position 9,688 of record CAWADD010000007.1, on the reverse strand, counting down.
GCGGCCGGCGCCCACGTCCGCGTTGTCGCTGTCGCGCGCAACCTCGCCGAGAAGATCCGCTCGCTCGACATCGCGCCCGACGTCGCCCACGTATCGGGCGCCGTCAGAGAGTTGCTGGATCGGTCTGTCGGCGCCGAGGAGTACGTGATCCGTGCCGCTGCTGACGGGTCGGATGCCGATCGGACGATCGATCTCAACGCAATTGATTTTGAAGGGCTCGCCGCTCGGCTGGCGGGCAAGAAGCGCTCCTCGGCTCGCCGGCTGGCGGGGCAACTCACCGCGCGGGCCGAGCGTGCCGCTCGGCGCAACCCATCGCGGCTCGGGCTCGTCGAACGGCTGCGCCAGCTGATCGACGCCTACAACAGCGGCAGCCTGAACGTCGACGAGATGCTGCGGCGTCTCCAGGCACTGTCGCAGCAGCTCTCAGAGGACGAGCAGCGAACCGTCCGCGAGGGTTTGGACGAGCCCCAGCTCGCTGTGTTCGATCTTCTTACCCAGCCCGATCCGGTGCTCAGCGACGAGCAGCGCGAGCACGTGAAGGCGGTCGCGCGCAAGTTGATGAGCCACATCGAGGAGCGTCTGGTGCTCGACTGGCGCAAGAAGGCCCAAACTCGTGAGGCCGCGCGTGGGCTCGTGAAGGACATCCTCGACGAACTGCCCGACGTGTATGACCCGGTTACATGGGAGCGCAAGGCCGACATCGTCTTCAACCACCTCTTCGCGAGCTACTACGACGACGGTGGCAGCGTGTACGACGGCGATGCGCTCGAAGTCCTCTCGCCGACCCGAGAGTCGGCTCAGCAACGTGTGGCCGTGGCTCCGCCGTCCCGAATCGATGTCGATGTCGTCACCAGCAAGGTCATCGATCAGATCAAGAGCGATGCCGTGTTCGCCGAGATGGTCGCCGAGCAGCTACGCGGCGACAAGGCGTTCTTCGCCGTCGCAAGCGAGGAGCTCATCGCCGAAGACGAGAGCTTCGCCGTCGAGTTCAAGTCCACGGCCCGATGGAATCTCCAGGAGAACCGTAAGGACAAGCGGATGGAGGACGCGGTCGTCAAGACGATCGCCGGCTTCCTCAACACCGACGGCGGCACGCTGTTCATCGGCGTGGACGACGCTCGGACGCCGATCGGTCTCGAGCACGACACCGCGGTGGTCCGACCAGCGAATGCCGACGGGTTCGTCAACTGGCTGACCACGCACCTCGTTAGCGCCCTTCGGAACACCCCCGTGATGCGCACGCGGACCCGCATTGAGCAGGTCGCCGGCCGCCAGATCTGCCGCGTCGACGTGGCGCGGTCATCGGCGCCCGTCACGGCTCGCATGAGCGATAAGAACGGCGTCTTCTGGGTGCGGATGAACAACAGCACGCGCGCCCTGCCCGAGATCGAGATCGAGGACTACGTCCGGGAGCGGTGGGGTTAGCCCGCGCGTACCCTCAGATTTCCACGCGCCACAGTGATCGTCGCGCGCGTGCGTGTGCCCGCCGAATCCATTCGGCGAGATCCTGCTGCCAGGCGAACGCGAATGAAACGGACGACGATTACGGGCGAAGCGATCAAGCGGCGGTGCCGACAGATTTCACCCAGCGGTGGCTGGGCCGTTACTTGAGGTCGCGCGACGTCTACTGGCGATCTCGCGCGTCTGGGTGACGACCTCGTCGAGCGAGAGCAGTCGCAGGCGCCCGTGTGGGGACTCGCGGAAGCCCACGGCGCGAGCGCCGGCGCGCACGGCTTTCGCCACGTCCGCGCGGTCGGTGATGTAGAGGACTCCTGCCAACTGAGGGTCAGGGTCGGTCGTGCGGTCGTTGTACATCGCGAGGATGCCGCGCAGGCGGGCGAGCGATTTGCGCTGGAGTTCGACCTCGATGGCTGCGGGCCGCAGGTCCGCGCCGATGAACACGCCGAGGTCGGGATGGTGCTTGACGCGTAGGCTGCGACCACATCCGTCGTGGTAGGTAACGCGGCCGCGCCAGCCGGGGTCCTGGAGGATCTCGCGGCTGCTGCGCCATTGGACGCCGCGGACCTCGAACCGGGCGGCTGCCCAGGCGCACGCGACGGTGTGGGCCCAGGTCGTCGGGGCGAGCGATCGTGGCGCGGCGCACGCGAGCTCTCCGGCCATGCGTGCGCCATCGGGGGTCACCATGATGAGCGAGCCCTCTCCACGCGTCATCGGCACGCGGCGCACGAACCCGGCCCTCACGAGGCGCGCGACGTGATCGTGCACGACGGCGCGGTTCCAGCCCATGACGAGCGCCAGCGGTTCGACCGGCGATGCGCCCACGCGTGTCAGCCAGCGCAACGCGACGAGCGACCGCGGGCCGGGTCGCACCGACCGCCGGCTCATCTGGCCCGATCGCCATGCAGAGATACCGCCAGCATCGCCGTTGCCACGTCTCGCGTTCGACCAAGACCCGTCGGACGCCGCCAGTCCGACTCGTCCCGGCAGGCGAGATCTCGGACTGCATGACGGAGAAGGAGCTCGAGCTCCTTCTTCTCACAGCCTCCTTCCTCCACGTCCTCATACACCTTCAAGAAGGGAGGAGCAGTCGAGCTTCCGGCCGCCGGAGCTCCGAGATCCCAAGGCCACCCCGAACCCTGCATGACCACCCGCACAGAACAACGTGGAGGGTGGGTGGTCATGCAGGGGGAGGGGCCGCTCGGCCAGTAGATCCGGGCGCTCCGGCGGCCGGGCCCCAGACTGCGAGTCCGGAGCCCGCTGCAGGGCTGTGTCTGGGGTTCGCTCCACGGCGCGCATCCCTCCGCGGAGCGGCATCTACACGGATGCATCGAGAGGTCACTGCGACGGGTGGCGGCGTCCGCCGTCGGCACGCGTCGCCAGCCACTCCTCGAGCAGCGGGCGCGTGAAGCGGATGTGGCGACCGACCCGGATGCACGGGAGCGCGCCGGCGCGGACGGCCTCGTAGATCCAGCTGGTCTTGACGGACAGCAGCGCCGCGGCCTGGTCCGCCTTGAGCAGCGGCTCGGCCAGGGACATCGTGGTGTGGGGCGGAGCCGTCGACATGGTTTGTCGAACCCGTAGTCCGCGGGCTCTACCTACAAGGAGGACCTTGCGGCCGATCTGGCCCCTCAGCGGGTAGCGAGCCACGCCGGTGAGGATCTCCTGGCCAGTGGTCGCGGCCAGGGAGGGAGAGCCGGGCTACTGCCGTGCCGTCACGAACGCGGCTGCTGCGGTCGGCTCGTCCAAGGCAAACGCCTCCGCGACGAGGCGCGCATCCGCTTCGCGCGGCGCGTAGTGCAGGTACTTCATCGTCGTCGCGACATCGGCGTGGCCCATCCAAACCTTGACCTGGAGAATCGACGCCTTGCCGATCGTCCGCGTGCCGAACGTGTGACGCAGGTCGTGAAAGCGCAGCGATCGAAGTCCGGCCTCGACCAGGGCGCGCTTGTAGCGGCGGTACAGAGCCGAGGCGTCGAGATAGGTGCCCGCAGCGCCTGGGAACACCAGGCCGCCCGACTCGGCGGCATCGCTCGAAGCGAGCTTCGCAAGCGCCGCGGCCACCTGCGGCGCCATCGGCACCGATCGGATCTTCCCGGACTTGGGCGTCGTCAGACCGCCCTCGCCGTAGCTCGCGCGCACGCGGATCACGTAGCCGGCGAAGTCGACGTCGCGCCAGCGCAATGCGACGAGCTCGCCACGACGCAGACCGGTCAGCGCCGCCGTCAGGTAGATCGCCGCGTCCTGTTCGGACGCGGCGGTCCGCACGAGCGCCATCACCTCCTCGAGCGTGAAGACGTCGATGTCAGAGTTGATCCGCTGGCCAGGCTTCTCGACATCTGCCATCGGGTTGCGTGGCAGCTTGTAGAGCTTCCGAGCGCGTTCCAAGACGCCGCTGAGGATCGTGAGGATCTTCAGCTTCGTCGTGTTCGACATACCCGTCGTCGCCCCGAGCTGCGTCTTCCAGTGCTCGATCTCATCGGCCGTGATGTCCTCGACGGCGCGCGGCCCGAACGCGGGGATGAGGTGGGCGTGGACTGTCGAGCGGTAGTCGCGGATGGTCGACGGCTTGCGCTCGCGGTCGAACTCCAGCCAGCGCAGGTACTCCGCGGCTGCGTCGGCGAACGTGACGCCGGAGCGGACCATCCCTGGCAGCGTCCCGTTGTGGGCCTGGTCGAGCACCGTGCGCAGCCACGCCTCGGCTGTGCGCTTCGTGAAGTAGCCCGCCTGCGGGCGTCCTCGCGCAGTCCACGCAGGACCGATCGTCTTCTGCACCTGACGCCCATCCGGCAGGCGGTACTTGGCCCGCCAGACCGTGCGACGCTGGCCCTCAACGCGGAAGACATGACCGGATATGGGACGCTGCACGACGGCGGACATAGGCCCATAATAACCCGATCAGGGACAGATCTCGGGACATATTCGGGACAATCTTGCTTTAGGATGACCAGTCCAGCCAACAAGAAACCATCGATTTGCAGCGGAAAGACGATGCCGGAGGAGGGACTCGAACCCCCGACACGCGGATTATGATTCCGCTGCTCTAACCGACTGAGCTACTCCGGCGGGGGCGCGAAGTGTAGCCGGGCCATTGGCGGCGGCGACGCAAGCGCGGAGGCCGCGCCCGCGCGGAGCGCTTCGCCGTAAGGTGCGCGTTGTGCCCCCCTCCAGGACGAAGGAAGGAACTGCGTGAAGAAGTTCGTCAGGACGATCAAGAAGTCGATCAGGCCGCTGTTTCTCATCCCAGTGGTGCTGGTCGCCGGGCTGATCGTCGGGGGCATCCTCCTGTTCGGCGGCGGCGGCGACGACGACGACGGCGTACCGAAGGCCAACCCGTCGCTGGGCTTCGCCGAGGGCGACCCATCGCAGCTTCCGGGCAGCAAGCGCCCGCCGCCGAAGCAGGCTCCGGTCGTTCGCACGGGCACGCTCGACGAGGCCCGCCGCGAGGGCCGCCTCGCGGTCGCCCAGGCCCGTGGCACGATCTTGGGCCCGACGCGCGTGCGGATCCGCGTCAGCGCTGCGCCGAAGCAGACGGTGAGCGTCAACTGGCAGCTCGGCTGCTATCGCGATCGCCGCGCGCGGGTCGGCAAGGGCCAGTACCGCACGACCGCGCCCGACGTCCGGGCCGTCCGCATCCCGATGCGCAGCCCGAAGAGCTGCATCGCGACGGCCAGCGGCCAGCTGACGGACCCCGACCGCCCCGGTCGCATCAAGATCGCGATCGTCTCCGGCTAGTGGACCCGTCCTGCGGCCGGATCCACTAGTTCGCGTCTCGGGCTCAGTGAGCGCCGTGAGCGAGCTCGAGCAGGCCGTCGACACCGTCGTCGCGCGCTGCCTGCGCGTCCGCGCGGGGGAGACGGTGCTCGTCGTCGCCGATCCGGACAGCAGCGCGATCGGCGAGGCGCTGCTGTCGGCGGCGCGCGCCGCCGGCGGCGATGCCGTGCTGACGATCCTGCCACCCAACCCCGCGCGGGGAACCGAGCCGCCCGCGCCCGTGGCGGCCGCCTTCGCCGCGGCCGACGTGTTCATCGCCCCCTGCCTGCCATCGCTGTCACACACGAGCGCGCGCAAGCGCGCGTGCGAGGCCGGTCACCGCGGCGCGACGCTGCCCGGCGTCACCGCCGACATGCTCGCGCGGCTGATGAGCACGGACTTCGACGCGCTTGCCGCGCGCTGCCGCGCCGTCGCCGAGCTGCTGACGGAGGCCGACGACGTCCACATGACCTGTCCGCGCGGCAGCGATCTGCGGCTTGACCTGCGCGGCCGCGTCGGGATCTCCGACGAGGGCGACCTCGGCGCGCCCGGCGCGTTCGGCAACCTGCCGTGCGGCGAGGGCTTCGTCTCGCCGGCCGGCGGCGAGGGCACGATCGCGACGACGTCGCTCGGCCTCGTCGGCCTGACCGAGCAACCCGTGCTGCTGAGCGTGCGCGACGGCGTGCTCGCCGGCGCCGAGCATCCGGGCGACGCGGGGCGCGAGTATCTCGCGATGCTCGACGCGCACGGTCCGCTCGGCCGCAACCTCGCGGAGCTCGGCGTCGGCACGAATGACCGCGCGACGCTGACCGGCAACATCCTCGAGGACGAGAAGATCCTCGGCACGGCGCACGTCGCGTTCGGCGCCAGCGCGGGAATCGGCGGCACCGTGACGGTCCCCGTCCACCTCGACGTCGTCGTGCTCGAGCCGAGCCTCTGGATCGGCGCGACGCAGGTGCTCGACGACGGGCGCTGGCTGCTCGGGGGCTAGCGCTGGTGCCTTACGGTGGCAGAGCGTTCGTAAGGCACCACTCGACGCTCTTGCTGGCGGTCCCGAACGTCTCCGAGGGACGCGACGCGACCGTCGTCGTCGCGATCGGCGAGGCGTTCGGGTCGACCGGCGCGCGGCTGCTGGACGTCCACAGCGATCCCGACCATCACCGCAGCGTGTACACGCTCGCCGGCGACACGGAGCAGATCGTCGGCGCGCTCGTCGCCGGCGCCGGCGTCTGTCGCCGGCTGATCGACCTGCGCGAGGCGCGCGGCGGCCACCCGCACGTCGGCGCGCTCGACGTGGCGCCGGTCGTCTTCCTCGACGACGCACGGCGCGGCGCGGCCTGCGCCGCGGCGCTCGTCGCCGGCGAGGAGCTCGGCCGCGCGGGCCTGCCGGTCGTGCTCTACGGCGCGCTCGCCGACGGGCGATCGCGCGCGCAGCTGCGCCGCGGCGGCCTCGCCGGCCTGACGCAGCGGATCGAGGCCGGCGAGCTCGCGCCCGACTTCGGCCCGCGCCGGCTCGACCCGCGCAGTGGCGCCGTGCTCGTCGCCGCGCGGCCGCCGCTCGTCGCCTTCAACGTCGAGCTCGCGCCGCCGGCGACGCTCGCGGACGCGCGGGCGATCGCCGCGCAGATCCGCGAGGGCGGTCGCGACGGGCTGCCCGGCGTGCGCGCGATCGGCCTCGAGCTGGCCGCCCGCGGAGGCGTCGCCCAGGTCTCCACGAACGTCGAGGATCACCAGGCGACATCGCTCGCAGACGTCGTCGCGGCGATCGCCCGCCATGCCGATCCGGCGGCCTGCGAGCTCGTCGGCCTCGCGCCGCAGGCGGCGTTTGCAGGCTTCCCCGACGCGCTGCCGGTGCGCAACCGCCGCACCCTCGAGGACGCCCTGCGGGCCAGCCTCTAAGCTCGTAACCACGATGGCCCAGACGAAGAAGAAGCGCCGTAGCAAGCACCGCGGCAACGCCGCCGGCGTGATCGAGTCGCGCGGGCGCACCGGCCGTCCGCCGAGCGCCGACGAGCGCAAGCTGACCGACAAGCAGCTCGCCGCTCAGCGCCGCAACGAGCGGATGATGCGCGAGCCGACCTGGAAGTCGGCGTCGACGCGTGCAGCGCTCGCGGCGATCGTCTTCGGCGTGCTGCTCGTGCTCGCCTTCGGGACGCCGGTCGCGCGCGCGATCCCGCTGACGGCGTTCGTCTTCCTGTTCTACATCCCGCTCGGCTACTACACCGACCAGTTCATCTACCGCCGCCGCGTCAAGCAGCAGGCGGTGAAGTCCAAGAGCTCGAAGGCGAAGAAGGCGTAGGGGAACGCCGGTGGCGATCGACGTCTCCATGTTCACGGTCGGGGCGGTCCAGGAGAACTGCTTCTTGGTCGTCGGAACCGCGCCCACCGATGGCGCGCCGCGCCGCGCGGTGATCGTCGATCCGGGCGACGAGGCGCCGCGCCTGCTGGCGGCGATCGAGGACGCCGGCGCAACGCTCGAGGCGATCCTGCTGACGCACACGCATTTCGATCACGTCGGCGCGGTCGCGCCGATCGCCCGGGCGACCGGCGCGCCCGTCTATTGCCCGCAGCTCGAGGTCCCGGTGCTGCAGGACGTCATGGCCTTCGTGCCATGGCCCGGCTTCGGCCCGTTCGAGTCCTGGGATCCCGAGCACACCGTCGCGGGCGGTGAGACGCTCGAGCTGGCCGGTCTGCAGTTCGACGTCATCTTCACGCCCGGCCACAGCCCCGGCCACGTCACGTACTCCGTCCGCGGCGAAGCGGCGCTCTTCTCCGGCGACGTCCTCTTTCGCGACTCGGTCGGACGGATCGATTTCCCCGGCGGCGACGGCCCGACGCTGATGCGCTCGATCGCGACGCTGCTCGATCGCTTCGAGGACGAGACGGTCGTCTACCCGGGCCACATGGGCATCACGACGCTCGGGCGCGAGCGCGCATCGAACCCCTTCCTCGCACAGCTCGCCGACCGGCGGTGAGCGAGCGCCTGCAGGTTCCGCGCGGCACGTACGACGTGCTGCCGGCGGACGCGGATGCGCGCAGCGCGCTCGAGGCGACGGCGCGGCGGATCCTCGGCGGCGCCGGCTACCGGCGCATCGAGACGCCGGCCTTCGAGTACACCGACGTGTTCGCGCGCGGCGTCGGCGCGTCGACGGACATCGTTCAGAAGGAGATGTACACCTTCGACGACGGCGGCGGGCGCTCCGTGACGCTGCGCCCCGAGGGCACGGCGCCGATCTGCCGCGCCTACGCCGAGCACGGCATGCACAAGCTGCCCCAGCCCGTCAAGCTCTGGTACCTGTCGAGCTTCTTTCGCCAGGAGAAGCCGCAGGCCGGTCGCTTTCGCCAGTTCTGGCAGATCGGCGCCGAGGCGCTCGGCTCCGACGACCCGGCCGTCGATGCCGAGCTGATCGTTTTGCTCGCGATGCTGCTCGAGGAGCTCGGGGTCGAGGGCCTGCGGTTGCGGATCTCGAGCCTCGGCTCGCCCGAGCGGCGCGGGCAGTACCGGCTCGTGCTGCAGGAGTACCTGCGCGAGAACGTCGACCGGCTCAGCGGCGAGGTGCGCGACCGCATCGACCTCAACCCGCTGCGCGCGTTCGACGCCGACCACCCCGGCACGCGCGAGGTGATGGCGAGCGCGCCGCGCCTGCTCGACCACATCTCCGCCGAGGACGCCGAGCACTTCGCCGCCGTCCGCGAGCTGCTCGACCACGCGGGCGTCGCCTACGAGGTCGACGCGGCGCTCGTGCGCGGGATGGACTACTACACGCGCACGGTCTTCGAGTTCACCTCCGACGCGCTCGGCGCGCAGAGCGGCGTCGCGGGGGGCGGGCGCTACGACGGGCTCGTCGAGATGCTCGGCGGGCCGCCGACGCCGGGCTGCGGCTGGGCCGCCGGGATCGAGCGGATGCTGCTCGCTGCCGGCGGCGTGCCCGTCGCGCCGCCGCCGGTCGATCTCTACGTCGCGTTCGACGAGCCGGCGGGCCGCGCCGCGGCGTTCGCGGTCGCCGACGAGGCGCGCCGCGCGCGCCTCAACGCGCAGGTCGAGCTCGCCGGTCGCTCGCGCAAGGGGCAGCTCAAGCACGCCGATCGGATCGGCGCCCGGTACGTTGCGATCGTGGGAGACGGCACGACGGTCCTGAAGGACATGCACGCGGGCGAGCAGCGCGAGCTCGCTGCCGGCGACGTCGTGACGCGGATCCTGCGCGAGCGGGGCATGCGGTGAGACAGGCCCCGCGGGCCAACCCGTACCGCGACAGCTGGGCGGGCGACCTCGATGCCGCGCGCGCGGGCTCGACCGCGCGCGTCTCGGGCTGGGTCCACAACCGCCGCGATCACGGTGGGCTGATCTTCGTCGACCTGCGCGACCGCTCCGGGATCGTGCAGCTCGTCTTCCATCCGGAGAACGGCGCCGAGCTGTTCGCCGCCGCCGAGCGGCTGCGCGCCGAGTACGTCGTCAGCGTCGCGGGCGATGTCGTCC
>CAWADD010000006.1:0-166672 GCA_963780585.1 uncultured Actinomycetes bacterium | reverse complement strand
CGGCCGAGACATTCGGCTGCCGCGCCCCGCCGGACACGTCGTCCATCTGTCCAAGCGCTGCCGCGACCGCTGCACATCGCGCCCGCAAGGGCCGAAGAGCGGGACGTGCGGATTCCAAACTTGCCATCCGGCGGACTCGTCCGTTTCGGACCGCGACGGGCCACGGCGGCCGTCGCCCTCGACATCGGCGCCGACGCCGTCATCGCGCTGCCACCCGGCAGCGGCGACGGCCGTCGTGTGTGCCAAGCAATCGTCCACCCACTCCCGGTCGGCCTCGTTGTTGACGGCGAGGTCGTCAATCCGGACGGGCTTGCGCATGAGCTGAGCGAGCTGTTCCGGGAGCATGGCCTGCCGCGCGACGTTCGCGTCGGCCTCGCGCACCCGCGTCTGATGGTGCGCGTCGTCGAGCTGCCGGCGTCGCTCGACGGTCCCGATCTCGACGGCGCGGTCCGTCACCTCGCCAGCGATCTGCTGCCGGTCGGCCTCGACCAGCTCGTCGTCGACTACCGCTGCATCGGCCCCGTCCCCGGCGCCGGTGGCGAGAGCATGCAGCGCGTCCTGATGGGCGCCGCGCGGATCGACGGCATCGACCGCCTGATGCGCGCCCTCGACAGCGCCGGCCTGCGCGCCGACGGCATCACGCTCTCGGGCCTGGCGATGCTGGCGGCCTTCGACCACTCGCCGCTGCCCGGCGAGGCCATCCTCTACGTCCAGGCCGGCGCGCTCACGAACGTCGTCATCAGCGAGGACGGCCAGCCGGTCCTCGTCCGCGCCGCATCCGCGGGCACGGAGTCGATCGCCACGAGCGTCGCCGAGCGGGCCGGGATCACCCACGAGGCGGCCCGCGCCCACGTCTCGGCGCGCGGGCTCGGCGGAGCGCCGCTGCACGTGACGTCCTCGCCGATTCCCGAGGAGCTCGACGCGGGCATCGCTCAGCAGGTCCGTGAGGGCGTCCGGCGCGTCGTCGCCGAGGTGCAGTCCTCGCGCGGCGTGTACGCGGCCCGACCCGACGCCTGCCCGATCGGCGGGGTCGTCCTGACCGGATCGATGACCACGTGGCCGGGCGTCGCACAGGCGCTCGAGGACGAGCTCAACCTTCCGGTGATCGTCGCCGGCCGCGAGAACTGGCCGCAGATGGAGGGCCTCGGGGTCGAGCCCGAGCGCCTCGACGTCGTGGTCGGGCTGGCGCGGGCGCTCGGAGGGGCTGCGCCCCGACCTCCGCCCCGGGATCGTGCGCACGCGCCGTGTCGCGTCGCCGCCGCCCCCGATCGTCGCCAAGGTCGGCGGCGCGATGGTCGCGATCGCCGCGGCGACGGTCATGTACCTCGTTGTGATCTCCAACCAGGTCAGCTCCGATCGCGAGCAGCTCGGCACGGTCTCCTCCGATCTCGTGACGAGCGAGGCGAAGGCCGCCAGCCTGAAGCAGTACGACGACTTCGCGAAGGCCACGACGAAGCGCCACGACGCCGTTGCGACGGTCGCCAAGACGCGCTTCAAGTGGGATCGCACGATGACCGAGCTGGCTCGCGTCGCGCCCGACGGCGTCTGGCTGACGGCGGTCAAGGGCACGCTCACGCCCGACGACGCAGGTCGACGGCGGAGCCGGTGGCTCGACGTCAGGGCTGCGCGCCGTGCTGTCCTCGCCCGCGGTCGAGCTCGCCGGGTGCGCCTCGAAGGAGAGCATGGTGCCCTCCTACATCGACCAGCTGCACCTCATGACGGGCGTCACCGATGTCGGCTTCAGCCGCACCGAGCGGACCGGCAAGGCCGGAACCGCAGGCTCGGTAGCCGCCTGCCAGACGACCGACAGCAAGTCGGCGAGCTTCGAGCTCGTGACGTACTTCAAGCAGCAGTCGGCGCCGCTGGCAGCCGGCGCGACCACCACGCCGGCAGCGGGGGCGACCTCGACGACGCCGGCGACGACGAACCCGACCGCTCCGTCCAACCAGACGGCCGCGGCAACGACCGGAGGCTCGTGATGACGACGAACGACAGACGGACGATCGCTCTCGTCGCGCTCGCCGGGATCGCGATCCTGGTCGCGCTGTGGATGCTGGCGATCAGCCCCAAGCGCGAGGAGCGCGCCAAGGTGCGCGACAACCTCGCGGCGCAGGAACTGCGCCTGCAGACGGCCCAGGCGAAGCTCGCCTCCTACGAGGCCGCCAAGAAGGACTTCCCGAAGCAGCTGGCCGAGCTGCGCAAGCTCGACAAGGCCGTGCCGGCTCGCGGCGCGATCGCGTCGCTCCTGCGTCAGCTCCAGCGCCGCGCGAACGTCCGCAACAGCCAGCTGCAGCTCGTGGCCCTGAAGGCCAGCGCCGGCTCGGCGCCGGCCGCCGGCACCCAGCCGTCGACGCCGGTCACCCCGGGCGCGACGGTCGGTCCTGACGGCCTGGCGGTGCTGCCGTTCACGTTCCGCTTCACGGGCGACTACTTCGACCTGCGCGACATCCTCACCACTGTGCGCCGCTCGGTGCGCGTGAAGAAGGGCCACGTCAAGGTCGACGGCCGGCTGCTGACGATCGACGGGCTGACCTTCAGCCGTCCCGATCCGACGTCGCGGGAGACCAGGGCGATCCTGAACGCGACCGCCTACATCGCCCCTGACGGGGCCTCCTCACCCGAGCCGCCGGCGAACGCCGCGGCCGCCACGACCGCAGGAGGGTCATGATGCTCCGCAACCTGCTGGACGACGTCGTCCGCCGGCGCCTGTGGCCGCTGCTGGCCGTAGCCGCGCTCGTCGCGGTCGCCGCCCCGCTGCTGTTCCTCAAGTCGGCGCCCGAAGGCGCGCCGGCTGCCGAGACCGCGGCTCCCGCCGTCCCCGAGACGGCGAAGCTGCCGGCTCGCGCCGCCCGCCTGCTGGCGACCGATGACGCCGCTGGCGCCAGCGGTCGCACGAAGGGCAAGCCGCGCGATCCGTTCGCGCCGTCGGCGACGCAGGGCGCTCCGGCGGCCCCGGCGACGACGAGCGGCACGTCGGTCAAGAGCTCGAGCACGAAGACGACGAAGAAGAGCACGTCGAGCTCGAACAAGCCGATCCCCGTCGTGATCAAGAACTCCGATGGCTCCTCGACGACGTCGGGCGGCTCGACCTCCGTCGACGACAGCTCCACCCCGTCGAACGCGCTCACCGCCGATACCGCCGCAGTCGCCGTGCGCTTCAGCAAGACCGTCAACGGCAAGCTGCACCGTGCGATCCCGAGCAAGCAGGCGTTCTTCATCCGCGGCAAGCTCGTCGCCGTCTTCGTGAAGTACTCGCCCAGCCGTCGCAAGGCCATCTTCGCGGTCGCGCCCGGCATCCACGTCACCGGTCCGATCCAGTGTCGCGTCGTCAACGGCGTCTGTCGCTTCCTCGACATCCCGGCCGGCTCGTACGCACGGCTGACGATGCTGACGGCGAAGCGCGAGGTCGTCCGCCGGCGCCTGGACGTCGAGCACATCACGCGCCGGACCGCCGGCCAAGGCGGAGCGTCCGCGGCCAGCTCGTCTGACGCGAACGCCTGCCTGCTGCACAAGCTCGAAGCGATGAAGCTCGGCAGCGCACTGGTCGACCGCGACGCGTGCAAGCGGTAGGCATCCGTTGCCTCGCCACGCGCAGATGCGCAGCTACGCACAGGAGGACGGTCTGACGATCGTCGAGGTCATGGTCGCCATGGTCGTCCTCCTCGTCGGCGTGCTGGGCACGATGACCCTGATCGATGGCAGCCTCGCCAGCACGAGCCGCACGACGGCACGCGAGCAGGGCACGAACCTCGCCCGCGATCTCGTCGAGCGCAGCCGGCAGGCCGTCTACAAGGACATGACCATGACCCTGGCCCCTGCGACGCTGCGGGCGACGCTGCCCGCGGCGGACGCGGCGACGCCGCTCTCCGGATCGACGTTCCACGTCACACGCCGCGGCGTCGACTACACGGTGACCGTCTTCGCCTGCTCGATCGACGATCCGACCGACGGCGCCGGCGTCGGCGACGCGACGTTCTGCGAGACGCCGACGACGCCCCCGGCTCCCAACTCGCCGCCCCCCGGGCCGGCGGCCGCGGTGAACGTCCTCGGGATCGCGCGGACGTCGCTGTCGGGCAGCTACCTCGAGACGGTCTGTGACGCGCTCGGCGTGCCGGCGATCGCTACCCGTCTGCTCGGTGCCCTCAATCCGGTGGTTCCGATCAGCGTCTGCCCCAACGGCTCCGGAACCGACGTGCGCTACGACGCCCAGCCCGACGACCTGCGCCGCGTGCGCGTGGACGTTTCCTGGAACCGCAACGGCCACGGCAGCATCAGCCAGACCACCCTGCTCACGAACCCCCACCTGAACTGATGAGCACACTCGCCAAGCTCCGCCGGCAGGACGACGGCTTCACACTCGTCGAGGTCCTCGTCGGGATGTCGATCGCGATCATCGTGCTCTTCGCGACGCTGCAGAGCCTCGATCTGTTCACGTCCAACGCCAATCAGCAGACGCGCGTCACGGATGCCAACGACCAGGTGCGCCGGACGATGGACCGCACGGTGCGCGACCTGCGCGGGGCGTCGCTGATCGTCCGCGCCAGCTCGACCGACCTCGTCTACTACGTCCCGGAGCCGACCGGCGTGCGGATGGAGCGCCTCTGCGTCACGTCCGACGACCTGTATTACGCCTCGCTGGTGGCCGCCACCGCGCCGGCGGCTCCGACGGCCGGCTGCGCGACGGGCACGAAGGTGGCCACGCTGCGCTCGACGACGAGCACCGCCTTCACCTACGACGGCGCGTCCACGTCGGCCACGCCGGGGACCGTGAAGAACGTCGGGATCACGTTCAGCCTCGACGCCAGCGGAGGCGGCAGGACGGCTACGAGCACGTTGCGCTCCAGCGCGGCCCGCCGCTCCGCGGGGGTCCTGCTGCTCGGGCCCGGCGACGTCGAGGTCGACTGCAACGTCAACGGCCCGCTGCTCAGCCTGAGCGCGTCGCTGCCGAACCGCAGCCTGCTGAAGGTCGCCTACGAGACTGACGGAGACGTGCACGGCGAGCTGCTCGGCACGGTGCCGCTGCAGGTACCCAGCACGGTGCGGCGCATCGTCGCCAGGATCACGGACGCAGCCGGCGTCACCAACACGATCGAAAAGGACATCGAGTGCGACTGATGCAGCGTCTGCGCGACGACAGCGGTGTGGCGCTCGTCACCGCGCTGTTCTCCACCATCGTCATGCTCGCACTCGGCCTCGCGCTGCTGTCGATCGTCGACACCCAGACGAGCGAATCCGCCAGCGAGCGCACCCGCGACCGCGGCTTCAACCTCAGCGAGAGCGTGCTCAACAGCCAGGCGTTCGTGCTCGGCCGCAACTGGCCCGACGCCGTCCCGGCCGGCAACCCGGCATGCTCAGCAGCGGCGGCGGGCTTCGCCGACACGGTCGGCACGACCGGGCTGACCGCGGCGGGCGTGGTCTCCGCCGCCGCGAACGCCGTCCCGACGGCGACAGCGGGGTCCCCGCTCAGCGCGACGACGCGGATCCGACCCAACCTCAACGCCAGCTACACCGACGGCGCGTACAGCAACGCCACATGGCAGGTGAACGTCTGCGACGACGTCGATCCTGACGGCGCCGGTCCGACCGAGGGCGTCACCACCTGGGATCCGTCCACGCTGCTGTCGAAGCCGAACTGGGACGCCAACACGAACAACCGCGTCTGGGTCCGCGCGCAGTCGACGGTCGGCACGAAGACCCGCGTCCTCGTCGGCCTCGTGCAGGTCAAGAACGTCGGAGCGGTGAACCCGAAGTACGGGCTCGTCGCCGGCAACATCAGCAACGATCTCGGACCGGCTGCCGCCGCGATCACGGACCTGGCCGTCAGGAGCAGGCTCGTCGACTGGCTGCTGAACCCGGGCAGCCCGCCCGTCGGGGCTGATCCGGCCTACCCGGCGCCCGCGTCCGGCGTGACCGGCGTGCGCTGCGGGCTGCTCGAGAACGTCACCCAGGTGAAGACCTGCATCACGGGCGCGATCGGCGCACTGAGCGCGGTCCCGCTCGTCAACACGCTGATCGGGCAGGACAAGATCGAGCAGTTCCCCTACCTCTCCTCGACGACGCCTGACACGATCGGCCAGCTGCGCACGCAGTCCAAGAGCGCTCCCGGCGTCTACATGGCGACCGCGCCCGGCTCGGGCTCGGCTGCCGGTGCTCCGCCCTGCGGCATTCCGCCGGCGACCGCCACGAACGCGGTGGTCTTCATCGAGAAGGTCGGAACGGGCGATCAGTACTGCGTCATCGACGTCGCCAGGCCAACACCGAGCCCGCCGGGTGTCACCTACAAGGCACTCGTCATTGGCAGCGGCCGCGTCATCATCCGCGGCAATGGCGCGATCACGACGTACAACCCCGCACCGAATTCCGTGAACCTGTTCACCGGCGTCATCTACGCGCTCAACCTGCAGACGGCCGACCAGACCCTGGCGAGCCCGGTCAAGCCGCTGATCCGCGTCGACGGCGGAGCGCGCGTCAGGGGCGCTGTCCACGCGGACGGCAAGAACGCCACGATCGCGCTCGTCGCGCCGGACTTCAACACGGCGGCGCTCGTCAACGGCCTGCTGTGCCCGGGCGCGCTGTGCGCGCTGGCCCCGACGCTCAACGGGCTGCTCGGCACGCTCGGTGTCAGCGGCACGGTCAATGCGCTGATCAACGGGACCTGCCTCGTGTCGCTGCCGCTGCTCGGCTGCACGGTCTCGCTGCCAGGGCTCGGGCTGAACACGGTCGTCGGCGGCATCACGGCGCAGATGACGACGTACGGCTCGGCGATCCGCTCGGATGTCGCGACGATCAACGCGCTCACCGTGCATGGCGCCTCCGGCGTCGTCCCGGGCTCGTTCCGGGACCTCCAGCCGCGCTAGGTCGACGAGCTCAAGCGCCGACCGAGCGGCGTTAGGGACGGTCCGAGCGCTCGAGTGGCGCCTGACTGTGCCTCAGGACCAGTTTCTCGCCACTCGGCGAATCGCGCCCAGTGATCCGCTGCGCCACCGATCACGATCAGGCATGTATGAGACACGCGATCCTCGCCGCACTGCTGGGCACGGCGCTGCTGGCGGGCTGCGGCGATGACGACTCGGGCGGCGCCGGCATGACGACGAAGGCAGAATCAGCCGCGGCTGAGCGGACCGACACGATCCGCATCGTCGACTTCACGTACGACCCCTCTCCCGCCTCGGTCGAGGCCGGGCAGCGGATCACGATCCCCAACGCCGACGCCGCGCCGCACACGCTGACCGACGCGGCGAGCGCACGCGCCTTCGACTCGGGCACGATCAAGGGCAAGACGACCGGCTCGATCACGTTCGCCAAGGCGGGCACGTACAGCTACGTCTGCGAGTTTCACCCCTTCATGAAGGGCGAGATCACCGTCACGCGGTAGCCGGCCGGTCGGCTACGCCGCTTCGCGCAGGGCCTCGAGCTCGCGCACCCCGGCGAGGCGCTCGAGCGCGCGCTCCTCGAGCTTGCGCGTCTCGGGCTGCGTGATGCCCAGGCGCCGGCTGGCCTCGCGGATGCCGACGGGTCCCTCCGGCACGTTGATGCCGTAGCGCAGGGCGACGACCTCGCGCTCGTCGTCGGGCAGCTCGTCGAGCGCCTTGCGGATCGCGTCGTCGCGCAGCGCGACCTCGACCTCCTCGGCGGGGCCGGGGCGCTCGTCGTCGAGCAGGTCCCCGAGCGCCGTGTCGCCGTTCTCGCCGACGGGCCGGTCGAGGCTCGTCACCGTGCGCGCGAGATCGGCCATCGCCTCGACCTGCGCGAGCTCGAGCTCGGCCGCCTCGGCGACCTCCTCGTTCGTCGCGTCGCGGCCGAGCTTCGTCGCCAGCGCGCGGCGCGTGCGCTGGATCTTGCGCTCGCGCTGGGCGATGTTCGTCGGCACGCGGATCGTGCGGGCCTTGTTCTCGATGCCGCGCTGGATCGCCTGGCGGATCCAGTACGTGGCGTACGTCGAGAACTTGAAGCCGCGCCGCCAGTCGAACTTCTCGGTCGCGCGGATCAGCCCGAAGATGCCCTCCTGGATGAGGTCCAGCAGCGGCAGCTCGTTCTGCGGGTACTTCTTGGCGATCGACACGACGAGCGCGAGGTTGGAGTTGATCATCCGCTCCTTCGCCGCCGCGTCGCCCTGCTCGATGCGCTTGGAGAGCTCGACCTCCTCCTTGGCCGTCAACAGCGGATGGCGGCGGATCTCGTGCAGGAACAGACCGAGCGCATCGGTCGTGGCGACCGCCAGGCCGCCGTTGCCGTAGTCCGTCGCCGGCACGTCGCTGCGGCCGCAGTCGTCGGTGACGTCGATCCCGCGCGCTTCGAAGGCCTGATGGAGCTCGTGCAGCTCGTCATCGCCGACGTCGAGGCGTCGCGCGATCTGGTCGAGCTCGGAGAGGTTGACGCAGCCGGCCTCCTCGGCGCTGTCGAGCAGCCGGGCAAGCGCCGGGGGCGGGTGTTCGAGGTCGAGATCCATCTGTCCGCTCTCTCTACCCAACTAGGCCGCCGCCGCGTTCGCGCTAGCGCGGACGGTTTCGCTTGCGCTGCTGGCGCACGGACTTGGCCTTCGCCTTGGCGCGCCTGGCGCGCTCGCGCTCGCGCGCCCGGGCGGCGCTCGTCGTGGCCTCGCCAGCGACGGCCTTCGCAGTGGCGCTGCCGCCGCCCTGGCTGCTGCTCTTGCCGTGGGCGCGCGGCCGCTCGGCGACCGGCGCGCGGCGGCGCGCGTCGCGCACGATCACGTAGCCGACGCCGCCGAGGACGAGCGCCGCGGAGCCGAAGATCAGCACGACCTGCAGCGTGCTCAGGCCACCGTCGTCGAACGTCTCGGCCGGCGGCGGCGGAGGCGGCGGCGGCTGAACCAGCTCGGGCGGAAACTGCGGGTTGAGCTGCGCCTGCGCGACGCTCGCCGGGGTGAGGCCGAGCGCGAGCGCGGTGATGACGACAAGGAAACGATGCATCGGCGCCGAGGTTACGCGGAATCGGTGGCGCAGGCACGCGCCGACATACACTCCAGATCATGGCAAAGCAGCGGCAGGTCCGGATCGAGCAGAAGAGCGCACTGGCCGCGATGAGCCAGCTCGAAGAGCGCTCCGACGACGAGCTCCTGAGCGAGACGAAGTTCCGTGCGGCGGCTCAGGCGATCCTCGGCGCGCGCGCCGCGGAGCGCTACGACGCCCAGTCGGCACGCGAGCACTTCCGCAAGGCGATCGCCGCCGCGCGGCCGCAGGAGCGCATGCAGCTGCGCCGGATGGCCGAAGCTTCGCTGGCGCTCGCCGAGCGCCGCCCGGACGACCTCAAGGCGGCCGTCGAGAAGCTCGGCCAGCAGGCGCCGTCCAACCGCCAGCTCTTCGTCCTGCGGCTGATGGGCCTGATCTCGCCGGCGCAGGGCGCCAGCATGCTGATGCGGATCCGCGGCGGCCTGATCATCCTCGCGATGGTCGTCGTCCTGCTCGCGGTCGGCTTCGGGGTCGCGACGCTGCTGCTGCTGCCGTTCGGGGGCGGCTCGGCGTTCGGCGCGATCGCCTTCGGCGTCGTGATCGTGATCGTCGCGCTCGCCGTCCTGGCGTTCGTCGGCAAACGCAAGCAGACCGCGGCACGCCAGAAAGCCCGGGCCGCGCGCGCGGGCTGATGTGCGGGCGCTACACGCTCGCGACGCCTGACCTGGGCCAGCTGCGCGCGCGCTTTCCGATCGGCGAGACGCTCGCCGTGCGCCGGCGCTACAACGTCGCGCCGGGCGACGACGTGCTCGCGGTGATCCGCGACGGCGAGCAGCGCGACCCCGAGGGAGCGCTCCTGCGCTGGGGGCTCGTGCCGTTCTGGGCCTCGGATCCGCGCGCGGTCGCCGCCAAGACGATCAACGCCCGCGCCGAGACGCTCGCCGAGCGGCCGGCCTACCGCGACGCGTTCCAGCGCCGCCGCTGCCTGATCGTCGCCGACGGCTTCTACGAGTGGTCGGGCGGCGTCCCGCACTGGATCACCCGCGCCGACGGCGAGCCGTTCGCGTTCGCCGGACTGTGGTCGTCCTGGCGGCCGAAGGGCGCTCCGCGTGAGCTCGAGCCGCTGCGCTCGTGCGCGATCGTGACGACCGCCGCCACGGGCCCCGTCGCCAGCCTGCACGACCGCATGCCGGTGATCCTCGATGCCGGCGACGAGTCGGCCTGGATCGATCCGGCGACGCCGGTCGGCGAGCTGCACCCGCTGCTCGACCCCGACGCCGCGCCGGCGCTCGACCTGCGCCCCGTCAGCAGCGCCGTCAACGACGCCCGTCACGACGCGCCCGACTGCCTCGACCCGCCGGAGCAGGCGTCGCTGTTCTGAGCGCTGGCTAGCCCGAGGATCGGATCCGCACCGAGCGGATCACGACCGGGTCGATCGGCGCCTCGGTCGCGGGATCGGTTGCCAGCCGGGCGATGCGGCGCACGACGCTCGTGCCGCCGGTGACGCGCCCGAGGACCGCGTAGTCGGGGTCGAGCGGCACGTCGCGCGCGGTCACGATGAAGAACTGGCTGCCCGACGTGCCGCGCCGCTCGGTCTGCGTCTTCGCCATCGCGGCGACGTAGCGGCGATAGCTCGTGCGCTTCGACGGCGCCTCGACGACCGTGTAGCCGGGTCCGCCGTTGCCGTTGAGCAGCGGGTCACCGCCCTGGATGACGTAGTCGTTGCCGCCCGGCTTGGCGATCCGGTGGAAGGAGAGGCGGTCGTAGAACCGCTGGCGCGCAAGGCTCGCGAACGACGCGGTCGTCTTCGGTGAGCGCCGCACGGACAAGCGGATGCTGATCGTGCCGCAGTTCGTCCGCATGACCGCTGTGTGGGTGCGGTTCGGGTTCAGGCGCCGGCGCGGACGTCGCGCGGTGGGATCGGCGGACGGCATCGGCGCCGCGACCGCCTTGCAACCGTCGCGCGCGCTGCGCGGCGCGACGGCCGGCGTTCCGGTCGTGGCCGGTTCCGCGGTCGTCGCCGGCGCGGCCGGCTCGGCGGTCGTCGTCGCCGGCGCGGCGCCGCTGGGCGGGCCGTCCGTGCCGCAGGCTGCCAGCGTGACCGCCGCCAGCGCGATGACGATGTGAACGACGGCTCGCCGCACGGCCGGGAGCGTAGTCGTTCCGCCCCACACGCCGGTCCGCTCGGGGGCGCACTGTCGGCGGCCGGGCCACAGGTCACACTTCGCGCCGTGCCGATCAGCGCCCTCGTCGCCCGCTACGACCACATCCTGCTCGATCTCGACGGCTGCGTCTGGCTCGGCGACGAGCCGACGCCGGGCGCCGTCGATGCCGTCGCTGCCCTGCGTGCCGCCGGCAAGGGCATCGCGTTCGTCACGAACGACACCCAGCTTGGCACCGAGGAGTACGTCCAGAAGCTCTGGCGGCTCGGCTTCCAGGCCTCGCTCGAGGAGGTCGTCACGGCCGGCGGGGCGTTGCAGTTCGCGCTCGCCGAGCGCTACGCCGGCCGCTCGGCGATCGTGATCGGCTCGCTGGCGCTGTGTCGCCACGTCGAGGCGGCCGGCCTGCGCGTCGTCAACGGCACGGCGTTCGCGAGCCGCGCGGACGTCGCGGTCGTCGCGTTTCACCCGCGCTTCGACTATGCCGAGCTGCGCGATGCGGCGCAGGCCGCGCAGCGCGGCGCGTTTCTGATCGGCTCAAACCGCGACGCGTCGTTCCCGATGCCCGACGGGCTGTGGCCGGGCTCGGGCTCGATCATCGCCGCCGTCGAGACGGCATCCGGGCGGACCGCGCTGACGATCGGCAAGCCTGAGCCGGTCCTCGTCCAGACCGCGCTCGATCGGCTCGGTCCCGGCAGGGCGCTGATGGTCGGCGATCGTGTCGACGCCGACCTTGGCGCGGCCCACGCCGCCGGCGTCGACGGGGCGATCGTCCTGACCGGGGCGTCGGACCGTGAAGCCGCCGAGGCGGCCCGCGATCCGAGCCCGGTCGCGATCGCCGAGCGGCTGGAGACGCTCGTCTTCGGATAGCCGTGGATCGACGCGTCGCCCTGCTCTGCAACCCGTCCGCGGGCGGCGGCCGCGCCGCACGGGCCCTGCCGCGCGTCGAGCGCGTCCTGCGCGAGCTCGGCGTCGGCTTCCACACCGAGGTCACGCGCAGCCTCGCTCATGCGCGCGAGCTTGCGCGCGACGCCGCGGTCGCCGGCGAGGTGACGGTCACGCTGAGCGGCGACGGGCTGATCGGCTGCGTCGTCGGCGTGCTGCGCGAGTACCCCGGCGCCGTCCTCGGGATCCTGCCGGGAGGGCGCGGCAACGACGCCGCACGGATGCTCGGCATCCCCTCCGACCTCGACTCGGCGTGCGCGGTCATCGCCCGCGGCGTCGAGCGCGACCTCGACATCGGCGACGTCGGCGGACGCTCGTTCATCGGCATCGCCTCGCTCGGCTTCGACGCCGAGGCCAACCGGATCGCGAACGCCGCGCCGTCGCGGCTCGGCCGGCTCGTCTACGTCTACGGCGCCCTGCGCGCGCTCGCGGCCTGGCAGCCCGCCCGCTTCACGCTGCAGCTCGACGGCGAGCAGATCTCCTCGACGGGCTACTCGGTCGCCGCGTGCAACTCGCGCTACTACGGTGGCGGGATGCGCCTTGCCCCCAGCGCGGAGATCGACGACGGCCTGCTCGACGTCGTGCTGATCGCCGAGCACTCCAAGCGCAGCTTCCTCGTCACGCTGCCACGGGTCTTCCGCGGCGCGCACGACCGGCACCCGGCGGTGCGCATCCTGCGCGGCCGCGAGCTGCGCGTCGACGCCGACCGCCCGCTCGCCGTCTACGCCGACGGCGACCCGATCGGCGCCACGCCGGCCACGATCCGGATCGTCCCGCGCGCGCTGCGGGTGCTGGTGCCGGCGTGATGCTGGCCGCGAAGATCGCCGTCGCGCGCGCCGCCGGCGCGCTATCGCGGCGCAGCGGCCGCGGCGCCACGAGCCTGCCGGGCAAGCTGCTCATGCGGATGGAGCCGGCGGCGATCGAGCGCCTCGCGCAGCGCCTGCCGCACGGCAGCGCGGTCATCTCGGCGACGAACGGCAAGACGACGACGGCCGCGATGGTCGCCGCGATCCTCGAGCGCTCGGGCGCCCGCCTCGTGCACAACCGCGCCGGCGCGAACATGGCCGGCGGCGTCGCCAGCGCGCTGCTCGGCGCGGCGCGCGGCGACGGCATCGACGGCGACGCCGGGCTCTTCGAGGTCGACGAGTTCTGGCTCGACAGCGTCGTCCCGGCGCTGGCGCCGCGCGCGCTGCTGCTGGCGAACCTGTTTCGCGACCAGCTCGATCGCTACGGCGAGCTGGAGACGATCGCCGACCGCTGGGCGGCGGCCGTCGCCGCGGCCCCGGCGACGCAGCTCGTGCTCAACGCCGACGATCCGCTCGTCGCGCACCTCGGCCGCGACCAGGAGGGTCGGGTGACGTACTTCGGCATCGAGGACGACGCGGTCGCCGTCGGCGCCATGGCGCATGCGTCGGACTCCAAGCACTGCCGCCGCTGCGGCACGCGGCTGCACTACGACGTCGTCTACATGGGCCACCTCGGCCGCTATCGCTGCCCGACCGGCGACTCGCGTCGCCCCCGCCCCAGCGTCTTCGCCACGGCCGTCACGCTCGACGGGACGCGCGCCGCGCGCTTCGAGCTGCACATCGGCGATCAGCACGCGCCCGTCGCGCTCCCGCTGCCCGGCCTCTACAACGTCTACAACGCGCTCGGCGCCGCCGCGCTGACGAGCGCGCTGGGTCAGCGCCTGGGCGACATCGTCGCCGGCCTGCAGAGCACGCGGGCCGCCTTCGGCCGCGCCGAGACGGTCCAGATCGGAGGGCGCGAGCTCGCGATCCTGCTCGTCAAGAACCCGGCCGGCGCGAACGAGGTCCTGCGCACGCTGGCGCTCGACGCGGGCGAGCACGATGTGCTCGCCGTGCTCAACGACCGGATCGCCGACGGGCGCGATGTCTCATGGGTCTGGGACGCCGACTTCGAGCTGATCGCGCCGCGCGTGCGGCGCGTCACGTGCAGCGGCACGCGCGCCGCCGAGCTCGCGCTGCGCCTGAAGTACGCCGGCGTCGCAGCCGAGCGACTCGTCGTCGTGCCCGATCTCGAGCGCGGGCTCGACGCGGCGCTGGACGACGGCGAGGGCCGCCTGATCGCGCTGCCGACGTACACCGCGATGCTCGCGCTGCGCGAGCTGCTCGTCGCGCGCGGCGCGGCGCAGGGGTCGTTTCGGTGACGGCCGAGCAGGTCATCTGGCACGACGTCGAGTGCGGACGCTATGACGCCGACGTCGCGCTCTGGCGCGAGCTCGCGGCGGCGGCCGACGGGCCGATCCTCGACGTCGGCGCCGGCACCGGGCGGATCACGCTCGAGCTCGCGCGCCATGGCCACGACGTCGTCGCGCTGGACTACGACCCCGTCCTGCTCGCGGCGCTCGCCGAGCGTGCCGGCGCCGAGCGCCTCGCGGTCGAGACCGTCGTCGCCGACGCCGGCGGCTTCGAGCTCGGGCGCCGCGACTTCGCGGTCGTGATCGCGCCGATGCAGACCGTGCAGCTGCTCGGCAGCGACGGCCGGCGCGGCTTCTTGCGCTCGGCCCGCGCGCACCTGGCGCCCGGCGGGCTCGTCGCGATCGCGCTCGCCGACGCGCTCGACACGTTCGACGACGAGCGCGTCCTGTGGCCGCTGCCCGACCGGGTCGTGATCGACGGCACGCTGTACTCCAGCCAGCCCGTCGCGCTGCGCGACCACGGCGACACGGTCGCGGTCGAGCGCATCCGCGAGGTCGTCACGGCCGACGGGCGCCGCAGCGCGAGCGCCAACACCCTTCATCTCGACCGCGTCGCGCTCGCCCAGGTCGAAGCCGAGGGCCGCGCCGAGGGTCTGACCGTGCTTCCCGCGCGCGTCATCGCCGAGACCGAGGAGCACGTCGCGACGAGCGTGGTGATGCTGCGTGGCTGAGTCCACGGGCGCCGCCCGCCTGCCGACGCTGCGCGTCTGTGCGCTGTACGCGGACCTCATGAACATCTACGCCGACCGCGGCAACCTGCTCATGCTCGAGCGCCGCTGCGCATGGCGCGGGCTGGGCTTCGCGGTCACGCCCGCCGGGCTCGGCGAGGACGTCGACCCCGACGCGCACGACCTCTTCTACCTCGGCGGCGGCCAGGATCGCGACCAGCGCCTGTGCGCGCTGGACCTCGTCGAGACCAAGCGGACGGCGCTGCACGCCGCGGCGCAGCGCGGCGCGATCGTGCTCGGCGTGTGCGGCGGCTACCAGCTGCTCGGTCACCGCTACGCGCTCGGGGAGGAGGAGATCCCGGGGCTCGGCCTCGTCGACCTCGAGACGATCCGCTCCGACGAGCCGCGCTTGATCGGCAACGTCGCGATCGAGGTCGAGCTCGACGGCGACGGCGACGGCGAGCGGCGCGTGCTCGCCGGCTTCGAGAACCACGCCGGCCGCACGCATCTGGGCGCCGGCGAGCGGCCGCTCGGACGGGTCCTGAAGGGCCACGGCAACGACGGCTGCAGCGGCGCCGAGGGCGTGCGGCGCGACGGCGTGATCGGCACCTACCTGCATGGTCCGCTGCTGCCGAAGAACGCCTGGTTCGCCGACTGGCTGATCGCCAACGCGCTGGGCATCGCGACCGACGAGCTGGCGGCGCTCGACGACACGCTCGAGGATGCCGCACACGCCGAGGCGCGCCGCGCCGCCGGGATCTAACGCGGCGCTGCTGATCGACTCCCACGGTGAGCCTATGCGCCGCGGCGCCTCAACTTTCGCGCCGGTGTCGCGATCATGTAGACGGTCGTGCGGATCGCGGCGCTCTGCCAGACGTTGCGCCAGCGCCGCCACTGGCGCCGGCGGTCGACGCAGACGACCTGCGTCTCGACGATGCCTTCGTGCTCGAAGTGCGCGGCGAGCTTCGTCAACGTCCGGTCCCAGAAGACGTCTTCCTGGCGGTGCCCGCCGAGTGTCAGCCCGATCTCGTAGATCGGGTCGCTGGCCCGCATCAGGACCTGCGCCTGCGCGAGCGTCTCCTCGCCCGCCTGCTCGGAACTGAACGTGATCCAGCCGGCGAACATGTGGCCCTGCGGGGTCATCAGCGTGAACGAGCGCTCGTCGGCGTAGAGGACCATGACGCCGGTGGAGAGCTTCATCCCGCCGGGCAGCGTCATGCTCAGGAGCGCCACGTCGCCGGGCGCGATTCCCGTCAGTGGTCCGTAGAAGCGGTTGCCGGCAGGCCAGAACTCGGGAAAGCGCGCCTTCCACGTCGCGATCAGCCCTTCCGGCGAGACGCGCGACGATGGCAACCGCACCGTGTAGGTCTTCTGCCACATCTTGCCGAAGCCTTGGATCGGCGATGTCAGCCGGCGGCCGTCGACGTTGATGTTCGTCGCGCCGTCGGGGACGTCGCCGACCCGCAGCGCGGCGACCGACTTCGCCCAACTGTCCGCGTCGCGCCTTCGCTCGTCGGTCATCCCGCTCACCCCTTGCCCGCGGCGACCGCGAGTGCCTCGGCCTCGGAGTCGTGGATCCCCACCGCCTCGTCGAGCCGCGTCAGCTCGAAGATCTGGCGGTAGTGCTCCGACAGCCCGTAGGCGAGCACCCGTTGGCGCTTGCGCTGGGCGCGGACGAGCAGCATCACGAGCAGGCCGATGCCACCGGAGTTCATGTACTCCAGTCCGGTGAAACTCAGGACGATCGCCGTGGCGCCTCGTTGGGTGGCGTTCGTGTAGGCCGACACGAGCACCTGCTCGCTCGCCGCCGTGACGTCCCCCGAGATGTCGATGACGCAAACGCCGCTCGCGACCTCGCGCACATCGGTGAGGGTGACTGGTTCAGGCATCGTTGCTCCCGTCGACGCCGCCGACGGCGCCGTCCTCGCTGTCTGCGATGGTCATGAAGTCGGCCAGCCGCGTGATCTCGAAGATCTCGCGGTAGTGCTCGGAGAGGCCGCACGCTTTGATCTCTACAAGCTGCATCCGCGCCTGGGCGAGCAGGCCCACGATCAGCGCGATGCCCGTGCTGTTGATGTACTCGGTGTGCTCGAAGTTCAGCACCACGGTTCGCGCGCCATCACGCGTCGCATCGCGGTAGGCCTGGGCGAGGCGCTCGTCGCCGGAGCGGTTGATCTCGCCGTGCAGATCGACGACGGCCGTCCCGCCGCGGTCGCGCACCCTCACGGACAGCTCACTCGTCATTGGGTTCTCCTTCCAGGTGCAGGACGAGCTCGAGCGTGTGCCCGCGTGCGTCGTTCGTCACACGCGTCTCGTCCACCATGCTGTCGATCAAGAACAGACCCCACCCGCGCGGCGTCTGTAGGCCAGCCAGCTTGGCCTCGATGTCCGGCATCTCAGACTCCGGGAGCTCGCCTGCAGAGCCCATGTCGGCGACCTGCACGCTCAGGCGCCCCGGCGAGTGCAGCACACGTATCGAGACGGGCCGCTCGGCGATGTTCTCGTTGCCGTGCTCGATCGCGTTCATCGTCGCCTCGCCGACCGCCGTCTTCAGGCGCTCGAGGCGCGTTGGAGGCAAGGTCAGCGCCGCGACGGCGCGCTCGACGTGGGCGATCGCCAGACGCTCGTTGCCGGGCTCGCTGGGCAGCTCGAACTCCGCGAGCAGCTCGACGTGGTCCGGATCTGCCTGTGCGTGCGCCGCCGCCGTCCGCTCCAGCGTCAACATCGTGATGTCGTCCTCCTGCTCGGCGTCGGGTCCGGTGAACGCCTCGAGATCGGCCAGCACGAATTCGATCAGCTCCCGATCGTCTGGACGGTTTCCGACGGTCTCCTTCAGGCGCGGGAAGCCGTACATCTCCCGCGCCGGCGTATGCGCCTCGACGATCCCGTCGGAGTGCAGCAGAACGCTGTCGCCGGGCGCGAGCACCATCTCCTTCTCCTCGTACGCCATACCCGGCAGCAGCCCGAGCGGCATCCCGCGGGCACGCAGCTCGACGACGCCTTGTGCGGTCTTCACGTACGGCACGTCGTGGCCCGCATTGGCGAAGCGCAGCATGCCGGTGTCGGGATCGAGCACGCCGTACAGGCAGGTGACGAACATCTTCTCGGGCATGTCCGGGCACAGGTGCTCGTTGACGGCCTCGAGGACCTGACCGGGCTCGACGAGCCGGGTGGCGGATGCGCGCAGGATCGTGCGAGTCGCCGACATGACGAGTGCGGCCGGCACGCCCTTGTCGGTCACGTCGCCGACGACGAAGCCGACACGACCGGCGGGCAGCGGGATCACGTCGTAGAAGTCACCGCCGACCTCGCGCGCCGGGCGATAGAACGCGGCGATCTGCCAGCCGTCGAGGTCGGGCAGCTCCTTGGGGAGGAAGTTCTGCTGGATCAGCCGTGCGATCTCGAGCTCCTGCTCGTAGCGCTGTCGCGTCGCGGCCTCGGCCTGCTGCTCGCGTACGAGCTGGCCGACCCGCAGCGCCGGCGCGGCCTGCCCGGCGAGGCTGTCGAGCAGCTTGCGGTCGTCTGAGGAGTAGTTCTGCGCGGACAGGCGGGGACCGAGGTTCAGGACGCCGATCAGCTCCCCCTGGCTGACGAGCGGGACGGCGAGCCTGACGCCGGCCGCCTTGAGCTCTCGCAATGCGGGCGAGTCGAGCTCGAGGGCGTCGACGTCGACGGCCTCGTTGGCGTCCTGGAAGTAGGCGAGCAAGGGATCGTTCGGAGCGATCTCCACCGGGGCCTGCTCGGGCGCTGCGCCGACGGCGACGGCTGCGTTCTCCCCCACGGTGCCGTCGTCGGCGCCGGTGCCGGCGGCGGCGCTGCGCCGGGAGAGACGGCGGCGGAAGGATCGGGTGAGCGCGGTCATGTTGCGTCCGTTCTACGCGAGGGGCGTCCGGAAAGCGTTACGAGGGAGACATCGCGTCTCAGCCAGAGCGTCACGTGCGCGGGCTGCATCGTCTCGGCGACGACGGTGCGCAACGAGAGGCCGAGCGCTTCGAGGTCGACCTCATCACGCAGGTGCGTGCCGAATCGGTCGAGCGTCTGCGCGGCGTCGTACTTCTGACGATAAAAGCGGCGGTCGACGGTGGCTTGGATGCGGCGGCGGGCGGGCTGGAAGAGCGCGGCGACCGCGAGCGTCGAGGCGGCGATCGCCAGGCCATTGCTCTCCGTCAGCGGGCTGAGCGCGAGCTGCAGCAGCAGGACGCCACAGAGATACGTCCCGGCGAGCGTCGCCGAGAGTGCACCGTAGACCAACGTGCGGTTGATGACGACATCGATGTCGTACAGCCGGTAGCGGGTGATCGCGATCCCGACCGCGATCGGCAACCCGGCGAACAGCATGCTCGTCAGATCCTGCGCGAGCACCATCCCGATCGGCAGCGCTTCCCTGTCCGTGCTGTCGAGCATGCTGGCCGGGACGAACACGAGCGCGAGGACGCCCGCCGCGAACGCGAACCACTTCAGCTGCTGGCGCTCGGCGCCGGCCGAGCGGCGCATCCGACGCACCATCGACACCGCCGCCGCGATCATGCACGACAGGAGCCCGAGGAACCCCACGTCGCCCAGCAACTCGGGACCGGACACCGCGTACGGGTTGTCGATCGACGGTTGCAGCTCGAGCGGGCCCGCGAGCGTCGCCGCCGACAGGCCGGCAATGGCTACGGACAGGCCACCGAGCCACGCCACCACTCGCCAGCGCGGGCTCGGCAGCCGGCCGTCGGGGAACAGCAACACGAGGTAGAGCCCGATCAGTGCGATGACCGGCAGGTAGCTCCATTGGCCGATCCAGGCGACGGTCGCCGCCGCCGGCAAGGCATCCGGGCGGATCACGATCGCTTGCAGCGCATACTGCGCCACGAGCTCCATGAAGGCGACCGCGAGCCCGGAGCCGAGGCAGATCCAGGCGACGGCGTTGCGCGCGTCTCGTGACACGAGCAACGCGCCGACGAGCGAGTACGCGAGGCTTGTCACGACGAACAGCACCGTTCCCGCCTCCGTCCCCCACGCCAGCGCCC
Organism: uncultured Actinomycetes bacterium; assembly: GCA_963780585.1. Classification (GTDB taxonomy): domain Bacteria; phylum Actinomycetota; class Thermoleophilia; order Solirubrobacterales; family Solirubrobacteraceae; genus CADCVQ01. The sequence goes on along the minus strand of CAWADD010000006.1, from coordinate 146,761 downwards.
GTTCGAAGCCGTTCAGCACCCACAGCGCGAGCAGCGCGACGATCATCGCGACCTCGAGCACCACCGCGGCCGCGGCCACGCGGGTTGCGTCCCGGGCGCTCACGATCCGGCCCCGGGGGTCGGATCGCGCAGCCAGAGCGAGACGTGTGCGGGCTGCATCGTCTCCCTCACAAGCCTGGGTAGCTCGACGCTGAGCGCGTCGAGGTCGATCTCGTCGCGCAGGCGCAGGCCGAAGCGCTCGAGCGTCCGTGCGGCGTCGTACTTGTGGCGATAGAAGCGCCGGTCGACGTGGGACTGGACGCGGCGGCGGGCCGGCTGGAACAGAGCGGCGACGACGAGCGTCGAGACGGCGATCGAAAGACTGCTGCTCTCGGTCAACGGGCTGAGCGCGAGCTGCAGCAGCAGCACGCTGCCCAGATAGGTCGCCGCGAGCGTCGCCGTCAGCCCGCCGTAGACGAGCGTTCGGTTGATGACGACGTCGATGTCGTAGAGGCGGTAGCGCAGGATCGCGAGGCCGGTCGCGATCGGTAACGCCAGGAAGCACACCGCGACGGTCGCCTGGACGGCGATCGAGTCGTAATAGAACGGGACCGCAGCCGCCATGATCGGCAGGATCACGCCCGCGGCGAAGACGAGCTGCTTGAGCTGGAGGCGCTCGAGGCCGGTCGCCCGGCGGTAGCGGGCGACGAGCGAGGCCAGCGACGCCGCCGCCGCGGCGAGCAGTAGCACCATTCCGACGGCGAACATGAGATCGACCGCGACGCTGTCGACGGGCAGCGGGTTGTCCGGGTTGTCGGTGGCGAAGCCCTGCCCCGGGATCGCGAGCACGAGCCCGGCGACAAACAGCCACAGGACCGGTCGCCAGCGGAGCGAGAGCAGGCGCCCCGTCGGAAAGAGCAGGAAGACCAGCGCGTACGCCGTGAGGTCGAGGACCCAGCTCCAGCCGATGATCCACTCGCCGACCACGGAGGTGGCGATGCCGTGGTAGGCCATGCCCTCCCCCCACATCTCGAGCACTCCGCCGATGGCCCCCTGCGCGCAGAAGATCCAGCCGATCGGGTTGGACGGCTGGCGTGATGCGACGAACGCCCCGGTCGTCCCCAGCGCGAGCGCGAGGACGCCGTAGAAGATCGTGTCGAAGAGCTCCTCGTTGCCGAGCGAGAGCGGAACCATCGTGCACACGCACACGACGGTGAGGGCCAGGAGCGCCCACGGAAGGCGCGCCGTCATCGGCGTCCCTTGGGATCGCGCAGCCACAGCGACACGTGGGCGGGCTGCATCGTCTCCGCCACCAGACCGCGCAGCTCGGAGCTGAGCGCCGTCAGGTCGATCTCGTCGCGCAGGCGCAGGCCGAAGCGCTCGAGCGTCCGTGCGGCGTCGTACTTGCGGCGGTAGAAGCGCCGGTCGACGCGGGCCTGGACGCGGCGGCGGGCCGGCTGGAACAGCGCCGCCACCGCGAGGGTCGAGACGGCGATCGCCAGGCTGCTGCTCTCCGTCAGCGGGCTGATCGCGAGCTGCAGCAGCAGGACCGTGACGAGATACGTGCCGGCGAGCAGCGCGCTGAGTGAGCCGTAGACGAGCGCGCGGTTGATGACGACGTCGATGTCGTACAGGCGATGGCGCAGGATCGCGATCCCGACGGCGATCACGAGGCTGAGGACCGCGAGCATCGCCAACCCGTCGGAGATGTCCTCGCCGATCGCGTCGTAGAGCGTGAAGTTCAACGCAAGCACGACCGTCGTGATGGCGCCCGCGAGCGCGAGCCACTTGATCTGCTGGCGCCGCTCGGCGGAGCCGTGCCGGAACCGTGCGATCGCCGACGCCGCCGCGCCGATCACGGCAATCATCATGAGCAGGTACGCGATCCCCGCGAGCGCGTCGACGATCATGCTGTCGACGCCGAAGCGGTTGTCCAGCTCGGGGAAGTCGACGAGCGGACCCGGGAATATCGCGCTCGTGACGAAGATGCCGGCGACGCCGACCGCCGCCGCCCAGGCAACCGGCCGCCAGCGGCGCGACGGAAGGTGGCCGTCGGGGAACAGCAGCACGAGGAAGCTCGGTGGCACGAGGACGAACGGGACCCACGCCACCTCGGCGTACGTCGCGGCGGTCGCGACGAGCGCGCTGACCGGGCCCGCTTCGTCGAGGCGATAGTCGACGTAGCCCTGAGCCAATGTCCGCAGTCCGGTGAACACCGCGACGACGAGGAAGATCCAGCCGATCGCGTTGCGCGGATGGTGTGTCGCCACGAGCACTCCGACTGCTGAGAAGGTGACGACGATCGCGGCCGCGTACAGGTGGTCGACCCGGAACTCGAGCGCGCCGGCGGCGACGTAGGCGGCGACGCCGCCGAGGTGCAACCCGACGGCGCACGCGACGAGGCTCCGAGCGAGGCGAGGCGAACTCAACACCGGGCCTCCGGCGCGCGCGGCCGCGCCGTCGGGCGCGTGCGTTGGCCCAGCGCGTCGTCCATTCCGCGGCGATTCTCTGCCGGTCGGTCTGCTGATGCAAGGCGGCACACGGAAGGCCAGGGTGATCACCGACCGTCCGGCAATCGTTACGGTGCGCCTCGATGCCCGTTCAGATCACGTTGCTGGGCGCGCCGTCGGTCACGCGCGACGGTGCGCCGGTTGCCCTCGACACGCGCAAGGCGCTGGCGCTGATCGCACATCTGGCGCTGTGCGATCGGCCGCGTTCGCGGGATGCGCTCGGAGATCTGCTGTGGCCGGCGCACGACACCACCCACGCCCGCGGTGCCCTCCGGCGCACGCTGTCGACCGTGCGCAGCGTGATCGGCGACGATCGCATCCAGGCGGCCGGCGACGGCGTCGCGCTGCGCCGCGGGCCCGGCTTGGAGATCGATGTCGATCGCTTCCGTCTGCTGGCCGCTGAGGGGGCTTCGCCGGCCGACCTGAGCGCGGCGGTTGCCCTCTTCGCCGGGGGCTTTCTCGAAGGCTTCGCAGTGCGCGACAGCGTTGAGTTCGACGACTGGCACAGCGCGCAGGCCGACGATCTCAACCGCGAGCTCAGCTCGGCACTCAGGCGTATCGTCCTCGGGTTGTCCGCGCGCGGCGACCACGAGCAGGCCCTCCCCCATGCCCTCCGCTGGCTGGGGCTGGACCCGTTGCACGAGCCCGCCCACCGCGAGCTGATCCGCCTCTACGCGCGGACAGGCGATCGCGCGGCCGCGCTCGAGCAGTATCGCGAATGCCTGCGGACGCTGAGCCGCGAGCTCGGGGTGTCCCCGCTGCAGGAGACGGTCGACCTCTATGAGCAGGTCAACGACGGACGCCTGACGCCACCGCCGGCGCGCGTTGGCCCGCCGACATCGCTCGGCGGGCCTGCTCTGCCTCCCACGGAGCTACCACTCGTCGGGCGCGAGCAGGAGCTCGCGGCGCTCGTCGCCGCACATGCTGGAGCCACCCGCGACGGACGGCTCGCGGTGATCGAGGGCGAGGCCGGCATCGGCAAGACGCGCCTGTTCGAGGAGCTGGCGCTCAGAGCGCGTGACGCCGGCGCGATCGTCCTCGCGGCACGCTGCCACGACGACGAGGCGGGGCTCGCGTACGGCCCGATCGCCGAGCTGCTGCGCTGTGCGATGCGCCATCACGGCGACGACGGTGCTTGGGCGGGCTCGATCTCCCCACAGCGTCTCTGCGACGCGGCGCTGCTGCTGCCGGAGCTCGCGGCACTGCATCCGGGTGCGCCGCCCCCGCCGCCGCTCGACGGCCCGGGTGCGCGCCTTCGACTGCTCGAGGCCGTCGCCGCAGTGCTCGCCGCCGCCTGCGCGGGACCAACGCCCGGGATCCTCTTCCTCGACGACGTGCACGGTGCCGACGAGGCGACGATCGACGCGATCACGTATCTCGGCCGCAGGCTCGCCGGCCGGCCACTGCTGCTCGCCGTCAGCTGGCGCAGCGAGTCGGTCGAGCCTGGCCACCGCCTGCGACAGCTGGCCGTCGAGGCCTCGCGCGGGGGCGTGGCCACGATCGTCTGCCCGCTGCGGTTGACGAGCGACGAGGTCGCGACGCTCGTGCAGTCGGGCGCAAGTCCGGCGGCTCCCGAGCTCGAGCGCAGCGTCTACGTCGAGAGCGAAGGCCTGCCGCTGTTCGTCGTGCAGTACCTCGCGGTTCACGCCGCGTCGAGCGCCGGGTCGCCGGCTGACCCGGCGATGCCGCCAGACATCCGCGGCTTCCTTACTGCCCGCATCGCGGGGCTCGGCGCGATCGCGCGACAGGTGCTGGGCGCGGCCGCGGCGATCGGCCGCTCGTTCGACCTCGCCACCGTGCGCGAGGCGAGCGGACGCGGCGAGGAGGAGCTCGTCGGTGCGCTCGAAGAGCTGCTCGCCCACGGGGTCGTCAACGAGATTCCAGGTACCGAGCCGCGCTATGACTTCTCGCACGAGAAGCTGCGCTCGCTCGTCTACGGCCAGACCAGCCTCGCCCGGCGGCGGCTGCTGCACGGACGGATCGCGGCAGCGCTCGCTCGCGGTCCCGCGGCTCACGAGCGGGCGGCTCTGGTCGCCAAGCATCTGCGCCTGGCCGGGGACGAGTCAGCCGCGGCGGCCCAGCATCGCGTCGCCGCCGCGCACGCGGCCGCGCTGCACGCGAACGCCGACGCGCTCAACCATCTCGACGCGGCGCTGGCGCTGGGTGATCCGGACCGGGCCGGCGCCCACGAATGGATCGGCGATCTGCGCACCCTCGTGGGTGACTACGGCGGCGCGCTCACCGCGTACGCGACGGCATCCGCTCACGCGCAAGCGGCGTCGCGCGCGGCGATCGAGCATAAGCTCGGCAACGTGCACCACCGGCGCGGTGAATGGGCGCGTGCCGAGGCGCACTTCGTGGCGGCGCTGGAGGCGATCGGCGATGATCGGCCGGAGCTCGGCGCTCACGTCCGGACAGACCTCGCCCACACGCTGCTGCTGGCCGGCGACCCGGTGGGGGCGGCAGGGCTGGCTGCGGAAGCGCTGGCGCTCGCGCATGCGTCCGACGACATCGAGGGCCGGGCGCGCGCTCTGAACCTGCTCGGCATGCTTGCGCGTGAGCGCGGCGAGCTCGGCGAGGCGACAGCGCACCTCAAGCACAGCCTCGGCCTGGCGCGCGAGCTTGGCGACCACGGGTCACAGGCCGCGGCGCTGAACAACCTGGCACTCGTCCACCGCGGCGCCGGCGAGCTGGATCGGGCGCGGGAGCTCACCGAGCAGGCGCTGGCGCTGTGTGTTGTTCGCGGCGACCGTCATCGCGAGGCCGCGCTCGAGAACAACCTCGCCGACATCGCTCACGCGGCCGGCGCCGAGCGGGCGTGCATGGATCACCTCAAGCGCGCCGTCGCGATCTTTGCGGAGGTCGGGGCCGACGAGGGAACGCGGTTGCCGGAGATCTGGAAGCTCGTCAGCTGGTGACGTGGCCTCACCGGCCGAGCGACGCATGATTCTCCGGGCGCGCAGGTAGGATCGCGCCGTGGAGGCCCAATCCACTCGCTCGTCGTGCGAGCCACTGGAGTTCCGCGACGTGACGAAGCGGTATGCGGGCAGCAGCGAGCCCGCGGTCGACGGTCTGTCGCTCGAGATCCCGGCCGGGGAGATCTGCGTTCTCGTCGGTCCGTCCGGCTGCGGCAAGACGACCGCGATGCGGATGGTCAACCGGATGATCGACATCACGTCGGGCGACATCCTGCTCGGCGGTCGCAGCGTGCGCGATCGCAAGCCCGAGGAGCTGCGCCGCCACATCGGCTACGTCATCCAGCAGATCGGCCTGTTCCCGCACCGCACGATCGGCGAGAACATCGCGACCGTCCCGAAGCTCGTCGGCTGGGACAAGGCGCGCATCAACGCCCGCGTCGACGAGCTGATGGACCTGATCGGGCTCGACCCGCAGATGCGCAACCGCTTCCCCGCGCAGCTGTCCGGCGGGCAGCGCCAGCGCGTCGGGGTCGCCCGCGCGCTCGCCGTCGATCCGCCGGTGATGTTGATGGACGAGCCGTTCGGCGCGATCGACCCGATCAACCGTGAGCGGCTGCAGAACGAGTTTCTGCGCCTGCAGGCCGAGCTGCGCAAGACGATCGTCTTCGTCACGCACGACATCGACGAGGCGATCAAGATGGGCGACCGCATCGCGATCATGCAGGTCGGCGGCAAGCTCCAGCAGTATGCGCCGCCGGCCGAGCTGCTGACGGCGCCGGCCAACGCGTTCGTCGAGGACTTCGTCGGCGCCGACCGGGCGCTCAAGCGCCTCGCGCTGCAGCGCGTGCGCGACATCGACCTGTGGACGGTCGCGACCTGCCGCGCCGGCGAGCAGACGGCCGCGGTGCGCGAGCGCATCGCCGAGGCCGACCTCGACATCCCGCTGCTCGTGGATGCCGAGAAGCGGCCGCTGGGCTGGCTCAGCGAGCGCGGGCTGACCGGGGAGCGCGTCCGTGCCGAGCTGCGCTCGCCGGCCGATCCGATCGTCGAGCTCGACGACATCCTGCGCGACGCGCTGTCGGACCTGCTCGCGCGCGAGTCGATGTACGGGCCGGTCGTCGACGCCGGCGGGCACGTCGTCGGCGCGCTCTCGATCCAGGCGATCTCGCACGCGATCGGCCACGCGCGCGACGAGGTGTCGGGACCGGCCGAGCGCGCGGTCGAGCCCGAGCCGGCGGCCGCCGAGCCGCCGGCGGACTCGTGACCGCGCCGATCATCGCGCAGAGCGGCGGCTTTCTCCGCGACCGCACCGGCGACACCGGCTGCCCGAGCAACGACGGCATCTGCCTGGGCTGGATGCTCGATCACCTCGATCGTTACCAGACGCCGTTCTTCGAGCACGTCTACATCACGCTGATCCCGCTCGCGATCGGCTTCACGATCGCCCTGACGATGGGCCTGATCGCCCACCGCCAGCGCTGGCTGATCACCCCGATCACCGGGCTGACGAGCGCGATCTACACGATCCCGAGCATCTCGTCGTTCCTGCTGCTGCTGCCGATCACCGGCCGCGGCAACGACACGGCGATCGTCGCGCTGACGGCATACACGCTCGTGATCATCTTTCGCAACGTCATCACCGGCCTGGGCGGTGTCCCCCAGCACGCCGTCGACGCCGCCCGCGGCATGGGCCTGACGAGCAGGCAGCTGCTGTTCCGCGTCGAGCTCCCGCTCGCGCTGCCCGAGATCCTCGCGGGGCTGCGGATCGCGGCGGCGACGACCGTCGGCCTCGCCGCGTTCGCCTACCTCGCGGGCGCCGGCGGTCTCGGGCGAAACATCGACGCGGACATCGACTTCCGCGGCAACGTCCTCGTCTGCGGCGTGATCCTGACGCTGCTGGCGGCGACGCTTGACCTCGCCGTGCTGACGGTGCAGCGCATGCTGACGCCGTGGCGGCGGGCGGCGACGTCGTGACGGCTCCGCTTGTCACCGGCTCGATCCTGTCGACCTTCGCCGACGCCGTGAAGTTCATCTTCGAGGAGCGCCCGTCCGGCGCGGGCACCGTGAACGTCGGCGGGCTGGGCGAGATGGGGCATCTGGCGGGGAACCACTTCGCGGTCTCGTTCCTGGCGATCGTCGTCGCGATCGCGGTCTCGGTGCCGATCGGCCTGTGGCTCGGTCATCTGCGCCGCGCGGAGATCCTCGCGGTCGGCGTGGCGAACGTCGGCCGCGCGGTTCCGGCGCTCGCGATCATCGGGTTCTGCGTCGCGTTCCTCGGCACGGGCTTCACGAACATCGCCTTCGCCCTGACGCTGCTGGCGATCCCGCCGATCCTCACGAACACGTACGTCGGCATGGTCCAGGTCGATCCGGAGCTCGTCGACGCGGCGCGCGGGCAGGGCCTGAGCGGCGCTCAGATCGTTCGCCAGGTCGAGTGGCCGCTGGCGCTGCCGACGATCTTCGGCGGCATCCGCATCTCCGTCGTCACGGTCCTCGCGACCGCGATCATCGCGCCGGCCGCCGGCCTCGACACGCTCGGCACGCCGATCCTCTCGTCCGAGGTCTACGGCGAGGTCGGCCAGATCGCGGCGGCGATCACCGTCGCGGCGCTGACGCTGTCGACCGACGCCGGCTTCGCCCTCGTGCAACGGCTTGTGACACCGAAGGGGCTGAAGATTGCCGCACGCGGCGACCGCCGCTCCCGTACCTGGCCCATTCCCATAAGGAGAGTGCAGCACCCGTGACACGCAGCAGCTTCCGCATCCTGTTCGCCCTGCTGACCGTCCTCGTGCTCGGGGCGTTCGTCGCCGCGTGCGGCGACGACGACAGCAACGACACCACCACGCCCGCCGCGCAGACCACGCAACCCGCCGACGAGGGCGAGCTGTCGGCCTCCGAGAAGGCCGCCAACAAGATCAACCCGGTGTCGGGCGCGTCGAGCGTCTCGCTGTCGGTCGGCTCGAAGAACTTCACCGAGCAGTACATCCTCGGCGAGATCTACACGCAGGCGCTGCGCGCGGCCGGCTACAAGGTCAAGAAGGATCTCGATCTCGGCCCCGAGCTCGTCGCCTACAAGGCGCTGCGCGAGGCCGAAGTCGATGCCTACCCGGAGTACACGGGCACCTCGCTGACCGCCTTCTTCAAGGTCAAGGTCGAGGACGTCCCGAAGGACCCCGCGGAGGCCTACGCGCAGTCCAAGGCCGCCTACGCGAAGGTCGGGATCACGTCGCTGGCGCCGACGCCGTTCGAGAACACCTACCGGATGGGGATGACGAAGGCGAAGGCGGCCGAGCTCGGCAACCCGACGAAGATCTCCGATCTCGAGGGCAAGGCGCAGGACATGGTCGTCAACGGCTTCCCCGCCTGCCGTCAGCGGATCGATTGCCTGATCGGCGTGCAGCAGACGTACGGCTTCAAGTTCAAGAAGTTCCTGCCCGGCGAGCAGAAGTACCAGATCCTCAACAACGGCGATGCGGATATCGCGTTCGTCTTCACGACCGACGGCCCGCTGAACTCGGGCAAGTACGTCGTGCTCGACGACGACAAGAACGTCTTCCCGCCGTACAACATCAGCTTCACGATCCGCGACGAGGCGGCCAAGAAGCTCGGGACGGCGGGTCAGAAGGTCGTCACCGACGTCCAGAAGTACATGACCGCGGAGGTCATGCAGGAGCTCAACGCCCGCGTCGATCTCGACAAGCAGGAGATTGCGGAGGTCGCCGCCGACTACCTCGAGCAGTTCGGCTACACGAGCTCGACCTAGTTCGATCGCACGCCGGCCCGCCGTCGTCGCGACGGCGGGCCGCAACGTGCGTGGTTTTTCTCGTGCCCGTCGCTTGGCCGTCGCACGGACGATGTACGTTCCCGCCGCAATGGATCTCTCCGAGTATCAATCGCGCTCCCGCGCCACGGCGGTGTATCCCCGGGCCGGGGACAATCTGCTGTATCCCACGCTCGGGTTGTGCGGGGAGGCGGGCGAGGTCGCCGAGAAGATCAAGAAGATGGTCCGCGATGACGACGGCGTGCTCACCGACGACCGGCGGTCGGCGCTCGCGAAGGAGCTTGGCGACGTGCTCTGGTACCTCGCTCAGCTCGCCAGCGAGGCCGACCTCAACCTCGCCGTCATCGCCGACGCGAACCTCGCCAAGCTGGCGTCTCGCCAGCGGCGCAACGTCCTGCAGGGCAGCGGCGACGACCGCTAGCTCCTGCTAGCCGTCACCTCGCAGCGGCTAGCGACTCAGGCCGGCAGGCCGTTGACCGAGAAACGCGCATAGCGCTCGGCCAGCGTGCTCGGCACGCGCGCGCGGACGCGCACGCCGTCGGCCGTGTCGGTGCGCTCGAGGTCGCCCGCGATCTCGTGCAGCTCAGCCAGGCGCGCGCCCTCGGCATACGGCAACAGCAGGTCGAGGGAGCGCAATGTGCGCCGGAACTCCTCCTCGATGCGCTCTCCGAGCGCCTCCAGGCCCGCGCCCGTCGCCGCCGAGACGAGCATGCCGTCCGGGTGCGCGAAGAGCAGCTCCAGGCGCCGCTCGGCGTCGATCGCGTCGCCCTTGTTGAGCACGAGCAGGCGCGCCTTGTCGCCCGCGCCGACGGCCTCCAGCGTCTCGTCGACGGCGCGCAGCATCTCCGCCATCTCGTCCTCCGGCGCCGACGCGTCGACGACATGCAGGATCAGATCGGCCTCGCGCGTCTCGTGCAGTGTCGCGGCGAACGCGTCGACGACCTGGTGCGGAAGCTTGCGGATGAAGCCGACCGTGTCGCTCAGCAGGTACGGCCGGCCGTGGATGCGCAGCTCGCGCGTCGTCGGGTCGAGCGTGTGGAAGAGACGGTCGCGGACGCCGACCTGCGCCCCGGTGAGCGCGTTGAGGAGCGTCGACTTGCCGGCGTTCGTGTAGCCCGCGAGCGCGATCTGCGGCAGATGCGCGCGCTCGCGTTCGGCGCGCATCGTCGCTCGCGAGGACGAGACGCCGACGAGCTTGCGGCGCAGCGCCGTGATCCGGTTGCGGGCCAGGCGGCGGTCGGTCTCGATCTGCGACTCGCCCGGTCCGCGGGCGCCGATGCCGGGCTGCGCCGCGCTCGCGCCGAGCCGCTCGAGATGCGTCCACAAGCCGCGCATCCGCGCCATGTTGTACTCGAGCTGCGCGAGCTCGACCTGGAGCTTGCCCTCGGCGCTGTGGGCGTGGCCGGCGAAGATGTCGAGGATCACGGAGGTGCGGTCGACGACCGGGATGCCGAGCTCGGACTCGAGGTTGCGCTCCTGGCGCGGGCTGAGCTCGTCGTCGCAGGCGATGACGTTTGCGTCGGCGGCCTTCGCCGCCGCCTTGACCTCGAGCAGCTTGCCGGGCCCGAGGTACGTGTTCGGATGCGGCTTCTCGCGGTGCTGGACGGTCTGCCCGACGACCGCCACGCCGGCCGTCCGCAGCAGCTCGCGCAGCTCGGAGAGATCGTCGCCCTGCTCGAGCGCGGCGATGCAGAACGCGCGCTGCTTGGCGCGTCCCTCACCCGGCTGGTCGCCCGCGCGACGCTCTCCGGTGCGGCCGTTTCGCGATTGCTGCATGGCGTTGAGTCTAGAACCGCCGTCAGCTTCCGTCCGTCGCCAGCGGGAGCTCCTCGACGCGCCAGTCGCCGTCGGACTTGATGAACGCGATCGCACGCCGCCGGCCGTCGCTCTCGACCCCCTGCGACGCGTGATCGTCGATTACCGTGAGGGCGCCGTCGAGCGCGGGCTTGCCGGGATCGAAGGACAGGATGGCGCGCTCGCAGTCCGCCTTGAGCTGGGCCTTGGCGCCGGCCGTCAACAAGCCGCAGGCGGCCGCCCCGTCGCGCTTGGCGAGCGCGTCGCGGAGGTCTCGCACGACCGCCCGCACCTGATCCTCGTCGGAGGTGCCGCAGGCCGGCAGCGCCACCGTGCAGGCGAGCGTGAGGGCGACGGCGCAGCGTCTGGCGGGTCGCATGCCGGGCATCATGCCGTAAGCCGGCCGAGGCGCTCGACGGCCTCGAGCAGGCGGTCGTCGGGCGTCGTCAGCGAGATCCGGAAGAAGCCCTCTCCGTTCGGCCCGTAGGCGCCGCCCGGAGAGATCACGACGGCGGCCTCCTCGAGCACGTGCTCGCAGTAGGCGGCCGCGCTCTCGAAGCCGGACGGGACCGGCGCCCAGATGTAGATCGTGCCCTTCGGCGGCGTGATGTCGACGCCGATCGCCTGCAGCGCGTCGACGACGAGATCGCGCCGTCGCGTGTAGAGCGCGTTCATCTCCATCTTGTCGCCGTCGGCGTCCGGGCTCAGCGCGGCGATCCCGGCGAGCTGCACGGCCTCGAAGAGGCCGGAGTCGATGTTCGTCTTCAGCCGCCAGTAGTGCTCGATCGCCTCGGCGTTGCCGACGATCGCGGCGCAGCGCCAGCCCGTCATGTTGTACCCCTTGGACAGCGAGAAGACCTCGACGCCGACGTCCTTGGCGCCCGGCGTGGCGAGGAACGACGGCGCGCGGTAGCCGTCGTAGACGGTCTCGGAGTACGCGTTGTCGTGCACGGCGAGGATCTCGTTGGCGCCGGCGAACTCGACGACCTCGTCGAAGAAGCCGGGGCGCACGACGGCGCCCGTCGGGTTGTTGGGATAGTTGAAGAACATGAGCTTCGCGCGCTCGCGGTCGGCGTCGGAGATCGCCGACAGGTCGGGCATGAAGCCGCGCTCGGCGAGCAGCGGCATCAGCACGGGCTCGCCGCCGGCGATCAGCGGCCCGCCCGTGTAGACGGGATAGCCGGGATCGGCGCTGAGCGCCGCGTCGCCGGGGTCGAGGAACGCGAGGTTGAGGTTGAAGATGCACTCCTTGGCGCCGATCGCGGGCATGATCTCGGTCGCGGGATCGAGCTCGACGTCGAAGCGGCGCATGTAGAAGTCCGCGACCGCCTCGCGGAAGTCCGGGCGCCCGCGGTTGGACGGGTAGCGGTGCGTCTCGGGCTCGCTGACGGCCTCCTGCATCGCGTCGACGATCAGCGCCGGCGTCGGCCGGTCGGGATCGCCGATCCCCAGCGAGATGACGTCGATGCCGGCCGCCTGCTTGGCGGCGATCTTGCGCGAGAGCTCGGCGAACAGGTAGGGCGGGATCAGGTCGAGGCGCTTGCTGGGCTTCACAGGTTCTCCAGTTCGGTGCAGAAGTCGTCGGCGAGCTCACCGCGGTAGACGGGACGCGCCCACCCGCTGAGGTCGAAATGCAGGTCCTCCCCGACGTCGACGACGAGCTCGCCGCCGTCGAGCCGCACGTTCACCGGCGAGTCGCCGCCGCGCAGCGCGTACGCGATCGCGGCGCCGCTGGCGCCCGTCCCGGAGGACATCGTCTCCCCGACCCCGCGCTCGAAGATGCGGGCGCGGATCACGCCGGGCTCGAGCTCGGCGAACCACGAGACGTTCGTGCGGTTGGGAAAGAGGGCGTGGCGCTCGATCGCGGGGCCGATCGCCGGCAGGTCGAGCGCCTCGAGCTCGTCGAGGTCGGGATGATGGATCGCGCATTGCGGGTTGCCGACGTGGACGTGCTGGAAGCGCCACGTGCGCCCGCCGGCGTCGAGCTCCGCGGCGCCGTCGCGGTCGCCGGACGGGAAGTCCTCGGAGGCCGTGCGCGCGCGGCCCATGTCGAGCGTGCACGTGTCGGGGCCCGTGATGTGCGGGCGGATCTCGCCGGCGCCGGTCTGGATCGAGAAGCGGTCGGAGTCCGTCCAGCCGTTGCGGCGCAGGTACATGACCGCCTCGCGTGCGCCGTTGCCCGACAGCGCGGACTGCGAGCCGTCGGGGTTGAAGATCCGCAGCCGCGCGACGAAGCCCGACTCGTCGGGCTCGGACAGCAGCAGGATGCCGTCCGACCCGACGCCCGTGTGGACGTCGCAGATGCGCTCGATCCGCGCGGGTGTCAGCGCGAACGGCAGCGAGCCGGCCTCGAAGATGAGGTAGTCGTTGCCGAGCGCCTGCCATTTCTCGAATCCGATCGGGCTCATCCGGGCGCCGAGTCTATGGCCGCCGCCACGTCCTCCGGCGTGCGCCGGCTGAGGTCCACGAGCTCGACGTCGGGCAGCTTGCGCATCCACGTCAGCTGGCGCCGCGCGTAGCGGCGCGTGCGCCGCTTCATCCCGTCGATGTCGCCCGTCAGCAGCTGCTCGAAGCCGAGCGCGACGCGCGCGGTCGGCGAGGCGCCGGCGGCATCCGCGCGGCGGACCTCGTCCTCCGCGCCGGCCGCAACGATCGCGTCGACGCGGCGCTCGATTCGTTCGTAGAGCTCGTCGCGATCGCGGATCAGGCCGACGAGCCGCGTCGGGTGGCGCGTGTCGGACGTCCACAGGCGGTTCGGTTGCCCGGCGGGCTCGGCCACGCCCTCGTCGAGCAGCTCGAGCGCGCGCACGATCCGATGGCGGTCGTGCGGGTCGATCACTGCCGCCGCCTGCGGCGCCGCGCGCGCCAGCTCTGCGTGCAGCGCCTCGGGTCCGCGCGCGCGCAGCTCGGCCATCCAGCGCTCGCGCACGCCGCCGCGCGGCGGTGGGCGCAGCTGCAGGTCGGCGAGCGCGGCGCGCAGGTAGAGGCCCGTGCCGCCGACGACGATCGGCGTCGCGCCCTCCGCGAGCAGCCCGTCGATCTCGGCGTGCGCGAGCGCGGCGTAGGCCCCGGCCGAGAAGCGCTCGTCGACCGCGAGGAAGGAGATCAGCCGGTGCTCGAGGCGCGCCAGCTGTGCCGCGTCGGGCACGCCCGTGAGGATCTCGAGGCCGCAGTAGACCTGCAGCGCATCGGCGGAGACGGCGACCGGCCGCCCGCCGCGCGCGCGGATCCGCTCGGCGACGGCGATCGCCACGTCCGTCTTGCCGACGCCGGTCGGGCCGAAGAGCGCGAGCAGACGTGGCGCCACGCAGCCAGTATGGGCGACGATCGCGGGCGAGTATCGTCCGCAGGACGATGAGCGTGCGCATCGCGTGTGGCCTGTCGACCGCGTCCGATGCGCGGGCAGGCGCCGTCGAGGCGGCCGCCAAGGTCGCCGCCGCGCTCGACGGCAGCAGCATCGACCTTGCCGTCGTGTTTGCCTCCGGGGCCCACCTGGCGGCGCCCGAGGTGACGCTGGAGGGCGTCCATGACGCGCTCCAGCCCGACGTGCTGATCGGCTGCGGCGCGGGCGGCGTCGTCGGCGACGGGCGCGAGATCGAGGGCGGAACGGCGGTCGCCGTCTGGGCGGCGGCGTTCGAGAACGGCTTCGTATCGACCTTCCACGCCGAGGTGACCGAGGCCGAGGACGGCGTGGCGATCAGCGGCGTGCCCGACCTGCAGGGCGCGGGCGGGGCGATCCTGCTGCCCGACCCGTATTCCTTCCCGACCGACGCGGTGCTCTCCGAGCTCGCCGAGCGCGCGCCCGGCGTGCCCGTCCTGGGCGGCATCTCGAGCGCCCGCACGCTGCGCGGGCAGGCCGCGCTGTTCCTCGGCGAGCGCGTCGTCCCGGGCGGCGCCGTCGGCGTGCGCTTCGACGGCGTCGAGCTGCTGCCGTGCGTCTCGCAGGGGGCGACGCCGGTCGGTCCCGAGCTCGAGATCACCTCCGGCGAGGGGCGCTTGATCAAGGAGCTCGGCGGACGTCCCGCGCTCGGCGCGCTGCGCGCGGTGCTCGACCGGCTCGAGGACGCCGAGCGCGAGATGCTCGCCGAGGGGATGCTGCTGGGGATCGTCGTCGAGAGCGGTCACGACGACCACGAGCACGGTGACTTCCTCGTGCGCAGCGTGCTCGGCGGCGACCCCGAGACCGGGACGATCGCGATCGGCGCGATGATCGAGCAGGGACAGGTCGTGCGCATCCACGCGCGCGACGCGGCGTCGGCGGACCGCGACCTGCACGACGCGCTGGGCCTGCGTCGCCGCGCGCTCGGATCCGACGCGCCGGCCGGCGCGCTGATGTTCACGTGCAACGGGCGCGGTCGCGGGATGTTCGGCCTTCCGGACCACGACGCGGCCGCGGTCGCGGGCGCGCTCGGCAACGTCCCGACGGCCGGCTTCTTCGCCGCCGGCGAGATCGGGCCCGTCGGCGGGGAGAACTTCCTGCATGGCTTCACGGCGACCGTCGCCGTCTTCGCGTCGTAGTCTTCGCGCGATGGACGTCCGGGGGAAGACGGTGCTGTTGACCGGTGCGACGGGCGGCTTGGGCCACGCGATCGCGCGCCGCCTGGCGTCCGCCGGCGCGCAGGTCGTGCTCTCGGGCCGGCGCGCCGACGTGCTCGCCGAGCTCGCCGACGAGATCGGCGCCGAGGTCGCGGCGAGCGATCTGTCCGACCCGCGTGCCGTCCAGAAGCTCGCCGCGGCGCACGCCCACGTCGACATCCTGGTCGCCAACGCCGGGGTGCCGGCATCCGGGCGCCTGGAGACGTACAGCACCGATCAGATAGAGCGCGCGCTGCTCGTCAACCTGCACGCTCCGATCATGCTCACGCACGCGCTCGCGCCGCACATGGTCCAGCGCGGGTCGGGTCACATCGTCTTCATGTCCTCGCTGTCGGGCAAGACCGCGACCGCGGGCAGCTCGCTCTACAACGCGACGAAGTTCGGCCTGCGCGGCTTTGCCGGCGCGATGCGTGCCGAGCTGCACGGCAGCGGCGTCGGCGTCTCGACGATCTTCCCCGGCTTCATCCGCGAGGCCGGGATGTTCGCCGACGCGAAGGTCACGCTGCCCAAGGGCGTCGGCACGAAGTCCCCCGAACAGGTCGCGGCGGCGACGCTGCGCGCGATCAAGCGCAACCGCGGCGAGACCGACGTCGCGCCGATCGGGTTGAAGGTCGGAACGCTGTTCGGCGGCGTCGCGCCGGAGACGGCGGCCCGGGTGACACGCAGGTCGGGCGGCGAGAAGATCGCGATGCAGTTCGAGACCGGCCAGCTCGACAAGCGCTGAGCGTCGCATCGCCGGCGTCCTCTCGCGCGGCGACTGCGGGCGCGGTCGGCCGGCGCGGATCGGGCGCAGGCTAGACTCCCTGCGACGGATCAGGCGGTTTCCTTCGCCTTGGTCGGGCTCGCGTTTCTCTCGGTCGCTGTCTGGCAGCGATCCGCCGCGTTCCCCGCCTCAAGTCCCACAACGAGAGGACGACATGGCCTCAGGCGGCAAGAAGAAGACCACGATGGCAAAGCTCAACCGCGAGGCCAAGGTCCGCGAGAAGCGACAGGACAAGGCGGCCCGCAAGGACGCGCGCAAGCTCGCGGCGGCGAACGGCCCGCTGGCGAGCGAGCCGCGCAGCTCAGAAGAGCTTGGTCTGTAGGTCGACGGGTCGTCGCCGGCGCTCGTCGCCGGCCGGCGGCGCCGCACCGGGCGACGCCTTCCCGTCGTCGCGCGCGCGGAGGCGATTGGGCCAGGAGTGCTCCTCGCGGCGCACGAGCGCGGCCAGGCGGCGGCGCTCGTCCGCGGGCGCGTAGGCGCCGCGCGCGTAGAGCTCCTCGTAGCGCGCGACGAGATCCGGGCGGTAGGAGCGCAGCCAGTCGAAGAAGATCTGCTTGACCTCTCCGCGGAGGTGCAGCGCGATCCCGCCGATCCCGGTCGCGCCCGCCTCGGCCGCGGCCGCGAGCAGCGGCTCGACCTGCTCGGGAGCGTCGTTGATGCCGGGCATCAGCGGGGCGATCAGCACGCCGGTCGGGATGCCGGCGCGGTTGAGCTCGGCGACCGCCTCGAGGCGCGCTCGCGGATGCGGCGTGTGCGGCTCGGTCGCTCGCCACGCCTTCGGATCGAGCGTCGGGATCGAGAGGTTCGCGTGGATGTCCGTGACCTCCGCGATCTGCTTCATCAGCGCGATGTCGCGCAGCAGCAGCGGCGACTTCGTGAGGATCGAGCACGGGTTGCGGGCATCGCGCATCGCTTCCCAGATCCCCGGCATGAGCTTGTAGCGCGACTCGACCCATTGGTATGGGTCGGTGTTCGTCCCCATCGCGACGTGCTCGCCCTTCCAGGACGGGCGAGCGAGCTCGGCGCGGACGACCTCCGGAGCGTTGACCTTGACGACGATCTCGCGCTCGAAGTCGCGGCCCGCGTCGAAGTCGAGGTACGTGTGGGTCGGGCGGGCGAAGCAGTTGTGGCTGACGACGCCGTTGGCGATGAAGTTGCCTGTGCCGGTCGTGATGTCGTACAGGCGCAGCGTCGTGTCGAGCGGCTCGATCGAGACGACGCCCGTGCGCGCGTCCGACCTGAGCGCCATGCCATCGATATCCAGCTTGCGGCGGCCAGCGGGGTCGACGAGGTGGAGGAACCGCAGTCGCTCGCGCAGCCCCCCGCTCAGCCTGACGCAGCGGTAGCCGTTCGCAGCCGGTGATTCGAGGATCGTCCGAAACCCGAACGCGGCCATGCAGGATTCGATCCAGCGAAGGATCGTCTCGTCGCCGTTGCCGATCCGGATGACCCCGTTGCCGGACCCCTCGGCATCGAAGATGCCCGCGAGAAACCCCTTCTCCCACTCCTCGCTCGCGTTCAGCGGCCAGCGGATGAGCTCTCGGATGCGGTCACATTGCGACTCGGCCTGCGTTCTGATCGCGTGCGCGGGCCGGGTGCGGTCGGAGCCAGCGTGGAACACGAACTGCGTCGTGTACACGCCGTGGGCGAAGAGGTAGCGATCGGCGCGGTCGAGCGCCTCGGGGTCGCAGAGCGCCAGCCTGAAGCGATGCGAGAGCGCCGGCCGACGCCGCCCGCCGCGCTCGTAGGTGTACGAGGCCAGGGTTCCATCGCCGCGCACGATTCCGCAGAGATATCCCCGCTCGTAGTCGCTCGAGCATTTCGGACTCGGCGCGAATCCGCCCGTGCCCAGCAGCGAACTGCCGATCGTCAGGTGCGGTCGGCGACCGCGCCCGTGCTGCTCGCCGACGACGTGCTTCCAGCCACGTGTCGTCAAGAACCGGTGATCGCCGCTCGCAATCAGCTCGCTGCCGTCCTCGAGCATCACGCGATATGCAGGCTTGATGGTCGACCAGTGGGCAAGCACCGTTGTCCGCGCGTAGCGCCGATAACGCCCGCGTCGCTCGGTCCCGTAGATCTCGTCACCCACACGGAGCATCCGCAGCGGTTTGTGTCGTCCGTCCGCCATGAGAATCGGCGTCTCGCCCCATGCGCAGTAGAGGCACGCATGGGTGCAACCTCGGTACGGGTTGATCGTCCAGCGAAACGGCATCCTCGATGCCGCCGGGACGCGGTTGAGGGCCGACTTCGCGTGGACCTCGTAGAAGCGCACGTCGAGCGCCTCCGGGGCGTCGAAGCGGCGCACGACCGCCGCGTCGCGGTAGCCGGGCAGCCGGGCCTCGTCCTCGCCGATCGTGAGGTTGTTCCAGCGCACGAACACATGTTCGCACATGGCTCGGGCGGAATGCACGGACGGCCTTCGCTACCCGGTCTAGCATCACAAGCGATGTCGGCGATCGACCACCTCGACCTCGTCGTAACGTCGCTTGAGCGCAGCCTCGCGTTCTACCGCGGCCTGCTCGAGCCGCTCGGGTACGAGCGCCTGACCGAGATCGAGGGCGAGCGCGGCGAGCGCGTCCTGTACATCGGACGGACCGGCGGGATGGGGTCGGTCAGCCTGCGCGAGGCGCAGTCGGACGCGCATGCGGTCCCCTACGACCGCTACGCGATCGGACTGCACCACGTCGCGTTCAGCGCCTCCTCGCGCGTCGTGGTCGACGAGCGTGCCGCGTGGCTGCGCGACCGGGGCGCGCAGATCGAGAGCGGCCCGGAAGAATACGGCTACACCCCCGGCTACTACGCGGTCTTCTTCTGGGACCCCGACGGCATCAAGCTCGAGATCGTGCACCGCTGACGACGGCCGACCCGCACACGCACGGCGACCACGCGCACGACCACGCGCACGAGCATGACCACGGGGGCCACAGCCACGGCCTCGTCCACGAGTCGATCAAGCGCTCGCGCGAGGGCCTGCGCGCGGTCGGCCTCGCGCTGCTCGTGCTCGGCGCGACGGCGATCGCACAGCTCGTCGTCTTCGTCGCCTCGGGCAGCGTCGCGCTGCTCGCCGACCTGATCCACAACTTCGGCGACGCGGCCACGGCGATCCCGCTCGCGATCGCCTTCGCGCTGCGCAGCGCGCGCGCCGAGCGCTGGGCCGGGCTCGCCGTCGTGCTCGCGATCTTCGTCAGCGCCTGCGTCGCCGGCTATGAGGCGATCGACCGGCTGCTGAACCCGCACGAGCCCGAGTACCTCGCCGCGCTCGCGCTCGCCGGCGTGGTCGGCTTCGCCGGCAACTGGTGGGCGGCGATCATCCGGACGTGCGCCGGTCGCCGGCTCGACAGCCCGGCGCTCGTCGCCGACGGGGCGCACGCGCGGGCCGACGCCTGGGTCAGCCTCGCCGTCGTCGCCAGCGCGGCCGCGGTCGCCGCGGGGCTCGCGGTCGCCGACCCGCTGATCGGGCTCGGCATCACGCTCGTGATCCTGAAGATCACGCTCGACTCGTGGCGGACCGTGCGCGGCTCAGCTGCCGCTTGACGCCGCCGCGAGCAGCGACAGCTCGCCCGTCAGCGTCTGGCTCGTCGCGCCCGAGATGCGCACCGGCACGATCTCGCCGGGCGACGCGAGCCCGCTGAAGTTCACGGCCTTGTTGTGGCGCGAACGACCGCGCAGCCGCGACGGATCGGTGCGCGACGTGCCCTCGACGAGCACGTCGAGCTCGCGACCGACGAAGCGCTGCGCGCGCTCGCTGGCGCGCCGCTGGACGACCTCGACGAGGCGCTGCATCCGCTCCACCTTCGCCTCGTGCGGCACGAGACCGTCGGTGATCGTGCCCGCCTCGGTGCCGCGGCGCGGCGAGAAGATGAACGTGAACGCGCTGTCGTAGCCGACCTCCTCGCAGACCGCCAGCGTTTGCATGAAGTCGGCCTCCGTCTCGCCCGGGAAGCCGACGATGATGTCCGTCGTGATCGCGGCGTCGGGCACGTGCTCGCGGATCAGCGCGACGCGGTCGAGATAGCGCTCGCGGCTGTACGTGCGCCGCATCGCCTTGAGGATCCGCGACGAGCCCGATTGCAACGGCAGATGGACGTGCTCGCAGACGGACGCCAGCCGGGCGTGCGCGAGGATGACGTCCTCGCGCATGTCCTTCGGATGGGGGCTCGTGTAGCGGATGCGCTCGATGCCGTCGATCGCGTCGAGCCGCTGCAGCAGCGCGGCGAAGCTCGTCCGCCCGGCCCCGAGATCGCGACCGTAGGAGTTGACGTTCTGGCCCAGCAGCGTCACCTCGCGCACGCCCTCGCGCGCGAGCTGGGCGACCTCGGCGACGAGCTCGCCGGCGGGACGGCTGACCTCGCGCCCGCGGGTCGACGGGACGATGCAGTAGGAGCAGGCCATGTTGCAGCCGACCGAGATCTGCAGCCAGGCCTGAAACTCGCGCGCGCGCTTGCCGGGCAGATGGCCGGTGAAGCCCTCGAACTCGAAGAACCCCTGCGCCGTCAGCGAGTCGGACGTGAGGAACTCGGCGAGCTTGTGGACCTGGCCCGGACCGAACGCGACGTCGACGAACGGGAAGCGCGCGAAGACCTCGTCCTTGACCGACTGCGCCCAGCAACCGCCGACGCCGATGATCCGCTGCGGGTCGCGCGCCTTCAGGCCCTTGGCCTGCTGCAGGTGGGCGATGAAGCGGCTGTCGGCCTTCTCGCGGATCGAGCAGGTGTTGAAGAGGATGACGTCGGCATCCTCGGCGGCGGCGGCCTCGGCGTAGCCGAGCGACTCGAGCATCCCCTTCATCCGCTCGGAGTCGTGCTCGTTCATCTGACAGCCGAACGTCGTGACGTGGAAGCGCTTCATGGCGTCGCTGAAGGGTAGCCCGGCGGCCGCCCGCGACGGGTGCCGCGCTCCGGCTAGGCCGCGCGATCGAGCTCGGCGACGAGCTGCTCGACGCGCGTGGCGATCTCGTCGCGGATCGTGCGCACCTCGTCGGTCGCGCGTCCCTTCGGGTCCGCGAGATCCCAGTCGACGTAGCGCTTGCCGGCGATGTACGGGCAGGCGTCCCCGCAGCCCATCGTGACGACGACGTCGGCCTGCTCGGCGTGCTCAACGCGCAGGCGCTGCGGGCGTCGACCGGAGAGGTCGATGCCGAGCTCGCGCATGACGCTGACGACCTCGGGATGGACCTGGCCGTCGGGGTCGGCGATGCTGCCGGCCGACAGCGCGCGGTGGCGCCCCTGCGCGGCGCGCTCAAAGAGGGCAGCGCTCATCTGCGAACGCCCGGCGTTGTGCAGGCAGACGAACAGCGCCGTCGCCATCGCGCTAACGCGTGGCCGCGATCGCGGTGCGGGCCGGCTGGCCGCGCACGAACTGGTACGCGAGCGCGCCAAGCGGCGCGCCCACCAGCGGTCCCACGACGTAGAGACGCTTGTTTGAGGCAGTCCATGAGAAGTCTAGGGGGGGGGGACCCAGCCGGGCGAGCCGCTCGCTCAGGCGGCGTCGGTGCGCGCGAAGGCGCGCACGGCGTCGTACGCGAGCTCGAGCTCGTAGCCCTTGCGGACGAGCATCCCGAGCGCGCGCTCACGCTCGCGCTCGCTCGTGGGGACCTCGCGGCAGCGGCGCCGCAGCAGCTCGAGCGCGGCCTCGAGCTCGTCCGTGCCGTCGCGCGTGCCGAGCGCGGCGCTCACGAGCTCGCGATCGACGCCGAGCTCGAGCAGCCGGCGCTCGATCCGCTCGGCGCCCCAGCCATCGAGCGCGCGCCTGTCCTCGGCGAACGTGCGCGCGTAGCGGGCGTCGTCGAGGTAGCCGAGGCGCACGAGCTCGGCGACCGCGGCATCGGCGGCGCCCGGACCGACATCCCGCCGCTCGAGGTGGCGCCGTACCTCTGCCTCCGTGCGATCGCGCCGGCCGAGGTGGCCCAGGGCGAGCTCGAGCGCGCGGCTGTCGCCGGCCACCGCGGGCTCTCTCTACCGCTACGCGGCTTCGACCGCGGCGGGCATCACCGGCGCGACGACGGCGTCGTCGGCGCGGTCGATCGGCACGACGAGGTCCGGACCGAGCCCGAGCGCGTCCCAGATCTTGGCCTCGATCTCCTTGGCGATCTCCTGATGCTCGTCGAGGAACGCCTTGGAGTTGTTGCGCCCCTGGCCGAGCCGCTCGGCGCCGTAGGAGAAGAACGAGCCGGACTTCGTCACGACGTTGTGCTCGACGCCGAGGTCGAGCAGGCAGCCCGACGTCGAGATGCCCTTGCCGAACTCGATGTCGAACTCGGCCTGGCGAAACGGCGCCGCGACCTTGTTCTTGACGACCTTCACGCGGACGCGATTGCCGACCGCCTCGGTGCCCTCCTTGAGCGTCTCGATGCGCCGGATGTCGAGCCGCTGGGAGGCGTAGAACTTCAGCGCCCGGCCGCCCGGCTGCGTCTCCGGCGAGCCGAACATGACGCCCACCTTCTCGCGGATCTGGTTCGTGAACACGCACAGCGTCTGGGTGCGGTTGAGGTTGCCGGCGAGCTTGCGCATCGCCTGGCTCATCATCCGCGCCTGCAGGCCGACCGTCTGGTCGCCCATCTGGCCCTCGAGCTCTACGCGCGGCGTCAGCGCCGCGACGGAGTCCAGCGCGACGACGTCGACCGCGCCCGAGCGGACGAGCATGTCGCAGACCTCGAGCGCCTGCTCGCCGTAGTCGGGCTGGGAGACGAGCAGCTCGTCGATGTCGACGCCGATCTCGCGCGCGTAGAGCGGGTCCATCGCGTGCTCGGCGTCGATGAACGCGCAGATCCCGCCGAGCTTCTGCGCCTCGGCGAGGACGTGGTAGATGAGCGTCGTCTTGCCCGAGGACTCGGGCCCGAAGACCTCGACGATCCGGCCGCGCGGCATGCCGCCGATCCCGAGCGCGAGGTCGAGCGAGAGCGCGCCGGTCGGGATCGCCGCGCATTTCACGAGCGCGCCCTCATCCCCCATGCGCATGATCGTGCCCTTGCCGAACTCGCGCTCGATCTGCGTGAGCGCCCCTGCAAGGGCATCGTTGCGGGCCTTGGCGGCCTTCTGAGTGTCGGTGAGAGCCATGGAAGCGAAGCCTTTCTGCGCGAGAAGAACCGTGCACGCTACGAGCCGGGTCGGACGGAATGCACGCTAGGTCGGGTCCCTGCAACGGGACAACACCGCTCCGTCACAAGTCAGCGCAGCGGCTCCGGCGGACCTCCGCCGCGGCGGTCGTCGCCAGCGCTCGTCGACCTGCTGCGGCCGCGAGGAAGCTAGTGACGAGCGGCGTGCGCGCCGCTGGTGAACTCGCGGAACAGCCCGGTGACGACGAACGCCGTCTGCTCGCCGATGTCGACCGCGTTGTCGCCGACGCGCTCGAACGCGCGCGCGGCGAGGATCATCGTCATCGCCCACTCGCGCGTGTCGGCGTCGTCGCCGACGTCGACGGCGAGCCGGAAGACCTCGCGGTTGAGGCGGTTGACGTCGCGATCGCGCTCGACGAGGTCCTCGGCCATCGCGACGTTGCGCTCGGTGAACGCGCGCTTGCACTGCACGACCTCCGCGCGTGCCGCGTGGCCCATCTGCACGACCTTGGAGAGGATCTCGGCGCGCACGGGCGGCTCATGGCCCGACAGCGGGATCAGCTTGGCGACGTTGACGCACTGATCGCCCATTCGCTCGACGTGCTTGATGAGGTGCAGCAGGGCGGCGACGAGCCGCAGGTCGCCCGCGACCGGGGCCTGCAGGGCCAGCAGCGAGAGGATGCCCTGGTGGACCTCGAGGTAGCGGCCGTCGAGGCGGTCGTCGTCGGCGATCACGAACTGCGCGAGCTCGACGTCCTGGTGCTCGAGCGCCTCGAGCACGCGGTCGAGCTGGCCGCAGACGAGGTCGAGCCCGCCCAGCGCGCTTGTCTCCAGCTCGGCGAGCTGCTGTTGGAAGTGACGGCGATGCTCGGGCACGGCCGGCATGACCTACCCGAACTTCCCGGTGACGTACTCCTCGGTCCGGATGTCGTTCGGCTTCGTGAAGATCGTCTCCGTCAGGTCGAACTCGACGAGCTTGCCGACGCGCTTGCCGGCCTCGAGCTTGTCGACGTTGTAGAACGCCGTCTTGTCGGACACGCGCGCGGCCTGCTGCATGTTGTGCGTGACGATCACGATCGAGTAGTTCTTCTTCAGCTCGAGCATGAGGTCCTCGATCGCCCCCGTCGAGATCGGATCGAGCGCCGAGCAGGGCTCGTCCATGAGGATGACGTCGGGCTCGACGGCCATCGTGCGCGCGATGCAGAGGCGCTGCTGCTGGCCGCCCGACATCCCGAAGGCGTTCGTCTTGAGCCGGTCCTTGACCTCGTCCCAGAGCGCGCCCTTGCGCAGCGCGGTCTCGACGATCTCGTCCATGTCGCCCTTCATCCCGAGCACGCGCGGCCCAAAGGCGATGTTCTCGTAGATCGACTTCGGAAACGGGTTGGGCTTCTGGAAGACCATCCCGATGCGCTTGCGCACCTGCACGGGGTCGATGTCGGGCGCGTAGAGATCCTGGCCGTGGTAGAGCACCTTGCCGCTGACGCTCGCGCTCGGGATCAGGTCGTTCATGCGGTTCAGGCAGCGCAGCAGCGTCGACTTGCCGCAGCCCGACGGCCCGATGAACGCGGTGATCTCGTTCTTCGCGAGCTCGAACGTGACGTTCTCGACGGCGGGCACGCCGCCGTAGGCGACCTGCACGTCGGTCAGCGAGAAGATCGCCTCCTGCGCCGCCGGCCGCGCCGACTGCGCAGCGGTCGGACGGGCCGCCTTCGGGAGTCCGGCCGAGGAGCTCACGGCAGGACGAGCCTTGATCGGGGGCTTGGATTGCTTGGACTCCATTGGGTCACCACTCATGTTCATAGCGGGTTCGGGAGGATGGCGCAGCCTCGCGCGTCACCATTTCTGCTCGTAGCGGTTGCGAAGGTAGATCGCCGCCGAGTTCATCAGCAGCAGCACGGCCAGCAGGACGACGATCGCGCCGGCGGCGAGGATCTGGAACTCGGCTCGGGGCTCGCCGGCGGCGTTGAAGATCGCGATCGGCAGCGCCGAGAACGGCCCGTCGATCGTCGGATCGCTGAGCCGGAACGCGGTCGCGCCGACGAGGATCAGCGGCGCCGTCTCGCCGATCGCGCGTGACAGCGCGAGGATCACGCCGGTGGCGATGCCGGCGAGTGCGCCCGGCAGGACCTGCTTCCAGATCGTCTGCCACTTCGTCGCGCCGAGCGCCAGCGAGCCCTCGCGAATCGACGGCGGCACCGCGCGGATCGCCTCACGCGAGACGATGATCACGACCGGCAGGACGAGCAGGCCGAGCGTCAGCGCTCCGGCCAGCAACGTCGGCGAGCCCTGCCCCAGGCCCCAGATGTCGACCGGCCCGCGCACGATGAAGGCGAGCCCGAGGATTCCGTAGACGACCGACGGCACGGACGCGAGGTTCTGGATGTTGACCTCGATCATGCGGTTGTACCAGCGGCTCGGGTCCGCGTACTCCTCGAGGTAGACGGCGGCCGCGACGCCCATCGGCACGATGAACGCGGCGCACAGCACGCCGAGGTACAGCGTTCCGATCAACGCCGGACGCACGCCGGACCGCGAGGCGTCCAGGCGCGACGGGAAGTTCGTGATGAACTCGGGCGTGATCAGCGGCACGCCGTCGATCGCAACGTCGATCAGCAGGACGACGAGGAACAGCATCGTGATGAACAGGCACAGCAGCAGCGATGCACGAAACAGCAGCTCCCTCGTGCGCTCGCCGCTCGAGGCGCGCTCGACGACCTTGCGGGTGACGGAAGACTCGGCGACGGCCATCGCTACTCGTACACCTGCCGGTACTTGCGCACGAAACGGATCGCGACGAGGTTGAGGGCGAAGGTCATCACGAACAGCGTCGTGCCGACGGCGAAGATCGTCGCGTAGGCGATGCTGCCCGCCGACACGTCGGAGCGCGCGACGTTCGCGATGAAGGCCGCCATGTTCTGATGGGCGACCGCGAGGTCGAACGTCAGGTTCGGGCTGTTGCCGCTGGCGACGAGGATGACGACCGTCTCGCCGATCGCCCGCGAGGCGCCGAGCACGAGCGCCGCGACGACGCCGGACAACGCAGCCGGGAACACGACGCGGACGACGACCTGCCATTTCGCGGCGCCGAGCCCGAAGGCGCCCTCGCGCAGCGACTGCGGCACCGCGGACAACGCGTCCTCGCTGACGGAGGCGATCGTCGGCAGCACGAGGATGCCGAGGATGATGCCCCCCGACAGCCCGTTGAAGATCTGCAGGTTGATGCCGACGTCCTTCAACAGCGGCGTGAAGAACGTGAGCGCGAAGAAGCCGAACACGATCGTCGGCACCCCGGCCAACACCTCGATGATCGGCTTGAGGGTCTTGCGTACGCGCGGGGACGCGTACTCCGCCAGATAGACGCCGACGCCCAGCCCGAGCGGGATCGCGACGATCAGCGCGATCAGCGTCAGGTAGATCGTGCTCCAGAGCAGCGGCACGACGCCGAACGACTGTGAGGCGCCGCCTGCCAGCGGCGCCCAGTCGGTACCGAGGAAGAAGTCGCCGAAGGAGATCTCGCCGAAGAACTTCGACGACTCCGTGATCAGCGTGACGACGATTCCCGTCGTCGTAAGCACCGACAGGACGGCGGCGCCGGCGAGCAGGAGCTTGATGGCCTGCTCGCCGGTCGAGCGGCGCGTCCGGGTCCGAGTCAGGGAAACCGACTCGGCGCCCGGGCGAGCACCGAACTCTTCGCCGCCGTCCACGTGGGTGGTCTAGCTCTTCGGCGCCGCGACCGGCGTCGCGCCGTCGAGGTTGGCCTTGGCCTTCGTGAGCAGGTCATCGGTCAGCGGCACGTAGTCGGCGGCCGTGACGACCTTCTCGTTGTTGTCGAGGATGAACTGGATGAATGCCTTGACCGCGGGCTTGTTCGCAGTCTCGGTCGTCGGGTACATGAACAGCGGGCGCGACAGCGGCGCGTAGCTGCCGTCGGCGATCGTCTCGACCGATGGCTTGACACAACCGGGGCCGCTGTTGACGGCGAGGATCTTCAGCTTGTCCTTCTGCGAGTCCGCGAAGGCGTAGCCGACGTATCCGAGCGCGCCCTCGGTGCCCTCGATGCCGGTGACGATCTGGTTGTCGTCGGCCGACGTCTGAACCTTGTCGGTGCGCTGCTCGGCATCGGTCTCGAGGACCGCTTCGGTGAAGTAGTCGTACGTCCCCGACTCCGTGCCGGGCGTGAAGAAGGACACCGCCTGGTCGGGGAAGCCGGCGCCCAGCTCCTTGTAGTTGGCGACCTTCGACTTCGGGTCGAGCAGCTGCTTGAGCTGGCCAACCGTGATGCAGTCGTTGGGGATCGCGAGATCCTTGTTGACCACAACCGACAGACCGTCGATCCCGACCTGCACCTCGACCGGCGTGATGCCCTTCGCCTTGCACTTGTCGTACTCGTCCTTCTCGATCGCCCGCGAGGCATCCGCGATCTGCAGCTCGCCGCGACAGAACTTCTCGAAGCCGTCGCCCGTGCCGACGCCGCCGACGCTGATGTCGACGTCCGGGGCCTCCTCGGCGAACAGCTCGACCGCCGCCTGCGCGACCGGCTCGACGGTCGACGAGCCGTCGATCCGGACCGAGCCGCTGAGGTCCTCGCTGACTGATCCAGCGGTGTCGCCACCGCCCGTCGTGCTCGACGTGTCGTCATCTCCGCAGGCCGCGACGCCGAGTGCAAGCGCACCCGTTGCGACGACCACCGCGCTGAAGCGATGGAGCTTCAAGATCGTCCTCCTCTAAGAGTTCCCATAGCAACGACAGACCGTCGCAGCACCGCAGCCAACATCCTGTTACCGGGCGGTAGTCGACGTGTGAAAAGGATGTGAAGGTCCGGGATCGAGTCGGTAGCCGAAGCCGACGTGCGTGTGGATGAAGTCGTGATCGGGCAGCGCGCGCTCGAGCTTCGCGCGCAGCTTGTGGATGTAGACGTCGCACGAGCGATCGCCGCGCCGCAGCGTGCCGCCCCAGGCGAGCCGGTAGAGCTCCTCGCGCGACACGATCCGGCCGGCGTTGCTGGCGAGCGCGACGAGCAGATCGAACTCGCGCACGGACAGCGTCAGCGCGCGGCCCTTCGCGAGCACGAGCCCTTCGCGCGGGCGGATCTCGAGGTCTCCGATCCTGACGAGCTGCCCCTCGGTCGTCTGCACGCTGATCGAGGCTCCTCCCCGTGGCCGCCGCCCCAGTTACTGGGTCGTGAACGTCGCGTGAAGAAAACGTGAATGCGGCAGCGGACCGCCTCAGAGCGACTGGAGGAACGCCAGCAGGTCGCGCCGCGCCTTGGCCGGAAGGATGCGGAAGCGCTCGCGCGCGGCGCGCGCCTCGCCGCCGTGCCAGAGGATCGCCTCGGCGAGGTTGCGGGCGCGACCGTCATGCATGAAGCGCGTGTGGCGGTTGACGACGGAGACGAGGCCGATGCCCCACAGCGGCGCCGTGCGCCACTCCGAGCCCGATGCCAGCCCGTCCGGCCGGTCGTCGGCCAGATCGGGCCCCATGTCGTGCAGCAGCAGATCGGTGTACGGGCGGATCAGCTGGTCGCGCAGGCCGGCGACCTCGCTGTCGCCGGTGCGCAGCTCGGGCAGGTGGCAGGAGCCGCAGCCGAGCGCCTCGAAGTGCTGCTCGCCGGCATCGGTCCGTTGCTCGCCGACATCGCGGCGCGCGGGCACCGCCAGCGTGCGCGTGTAGAACGTGACCCGCGCGAGCTTGCGAGCGTCGATCTCCTGTTCGCCGCCCGTGCGCGCACGCGCGCACGCGCGCTGGCCCGGGGGGCAGTTCTCGTCGTCGAAGATCGGCGAGGTGATGCCGATGTCGCCGTTGAACGCGCCGGCGTTCTGCTGCTCGACGGTCGGCACGTTGGCCTTCCAGCCGAAGCGCCCGAGCGCGCGGCCGCCGCTGCGCGCGTCCGCGACGCGATTGGCGCGGCCCGAGATCCCGTCGTCGTCGTCATCGTCGGGGTCGGCGTTGGCGACGATCGTGCGCTCGGGAACGGCCTCCAGCAAGCCGACGCCGAACACGCCCGGCGCGACGCGGGGGCTGATCTGCACGTCGCGCGGCAGCGGACCGAACGCGCGGTCGACGATCGCGTAGTGCGGCGCGACGAGCGCGAACGGCGTTCCGTCGCCGTAGCGGCCGCGTCGCGCGGTGTGGGCGATCCGGATGCGCCCCTCCGCCGGGACGCCGGCGATCGCGCGATCCTGCAGCTGGGAGCCGTAGAAGCGCAGCGGCTGCGGCGGATCGCCGACGCTCAGGCGCAGCAGCAGGCCGCGCTCGGGGTCACGCGGGCCATTCGGCGGGCGCGCGCGCCCGTCGTGCAGGTGGCAGGACGAGCACGACTGCGCGTTGAACGTCGGCCCGAGCCCGTCGCGACCGGTCGTCGACGCCGGCGCCCGCACCCAGTTGCGGTTGAAGAAGCTGTTGCCGACCGCGAACGCGCGCCGGTCCTTGCTTGGCAGCGTCTTCAGGGCGAGCGCGAAGGCAAACCCGCTCGCGTCGTCGACGGTCCCCTCGCCGCCCGAGCGTGAGCGGTCCGCCGCGTCGTCGCCGCCGCCGCAGCCGGCGGCGACGGCGAGCACGCACAGCAGCGACGCCAGCGCGGCGCGACGCAAGCGCGCTCAGCCCTCGAAGTTGACCTTGACGTCGAGCGCCTCGGCCGCCTCGGCGAGCAGCTCGCCCTGCGCCTCGATCGCCGAGATCGTGTCCGCGAGCGCCTTGTGGTCGGGCGATCCGCTCGGGGCGGCGATCATCCGCTCGAACGTCGCCGGGAAGGCCTCGGCCCCCTTCAGCGTCGCGGCGAGCTCCGTCGCCAGCTTGCGCGCGAGATCCGGATCGACCTCTGCGACGAGCGCCTGCAGGCTCGTGCCCGGGGCGGCGCCGGGAACGTCGCCGGTGTAGACCATCTCGATGCCCTTGAGGTCGTTGACGACGTCGGCGTTCGTGTTGTCGCTGAAGCAGGAGTGCTCGTCCTCCTGATCCTTGCTCTCCAACGCGACCGCCATCCGCTCGCCGGCGAGCTCGTGCGAGTTCAGCGTGCCGACCCCGCGCAGGATCTTCGTCAGCGCGGCATCCGGATCGTCGACGAAGCTCGTGCGGTACTCGCCGCCGGGCGCCCACGGGGTGCGGACGCTGCGCAGGTCGTGGCGCAGGCGCTGCGTCGTGAGCCGCAGGTACCGCGCGCGGCGCGCGGCGTTGCTGGCCGTCGTGTAGTCGCTCGCGGGCCGCGCGCCGGGGCCGTTCGCCGAGCGGTCCTGGCCCCAGAGCAAGAACTCGATCGCGTGCCAGCCGGACGAGATGTTCGTCTCGCCGCCCTTCTCGTTGCTCTCGACGATGACGTCCTCGGTGATCGTCGGGTGCGCCTTGCGGTCGTTGATGATCCCGGCGCGCGCATCGCCGCGGACGTAGTCGATGTACGCCTCGTCCATCGGCCACGCGTTGATGAGCCCCTCCGGACCGGTCTTGGCGTCGTCGATCGGGCCACCGTAGAAGCGAAACGGCTCGGTCACGATGTAGTCGTCGCGCGCCGTCAGCCAGGCGCGGCGCGCGCTCTGCAGGCCGGCCGCGCTCGGATCGTCGAGGAAGCGGTCGATCGCGTCGCTCATCTTCCCCGCGCTGGCGATCGACGTGCCGTACGCGGCGTACACGATGTCGGCGTAGTGCTCAGCGACGGCGGCCTTGCGCTCTGAAGACACCGACGACGTGTCGTCGTCGTCGCCGCAGCCCGCGAACGCGACCGCGGCGACGAGCCCGACCGCCAGATACCCCTTGACCCTCACAGCGCACCTCCCCCGTACCGTTATCCGCCTGTAAGGGGACCTTACCGCGATTTAGGGTGCCCTTACGGGTCGCGGCGCAGGCTAGAGCGGCGTGGCGAGCTCCAGCAGCGTCCCGAAGGGGTCCCGGACCCACGCCACGCGCTGGCCATGGGACTGGTCGGTCGGCTCCGAGAGCGACGCGCAGCCGGCCTCGAGCGCCCGCGCGTAGGCGCCGTCGACGTCGTCGGCGACGAGCGCGAGCTCGACGTTCGCCGGCTGACCCTCGGGCGGCGCAGGGCGCACGCCGCCGGGGAAGTTCTGCTCGCTGAGCGTGTAGGCGGCGAACGCGAGCTTCGTCGCGCCCGTATCGAGCTCGGCGTACGTTCCGCTGCCCGCGACGAAGCCGCCCTGCAGCCCGAAGGCCTGCATGTAGAACTCGCGCGCCGCGGGCGGATCGTCGACATAGACGATCACCCAGCCGAGCAGCATCGCGGGGTCAGGCATGGGCACGCGCCTTGCGCTCGCGGCTGTACTCCCACCAGGGCCGCGGCGGCGCGCCGTTGGCGAAGTCGACGGCCGCCACGAACGTGTCGAGCAGGCACGGATCGTGCCGCCGCGCGTCGAGCGCGCAGAGGCGCTCGAAGAGCTCGTCGGGGTCGCGGCCGCGCAGATCGCCGGGCCGTTCGATCCCCAGACGCTCGAGCTTGCGCGCCACGGCCGGGCCGATGTTCGGGATCGTCTGCAGTTCGCTGGCGGGCATCTGACGAGCATGCTCGCGCATGCGACGCCCGATGTCTTGTAGGAAACGGCCGCGCATTCGGCCATCGCCCGCAACGTCGCGCGCGCGCTCACGTTGACGTCGTATGACAACACTTCGCGCGGCGCTCTGCACGACGTTCATGCTGCTCGCGACCGGCGGCTCGGCGCAGGCCGCGGCGCCCTGGTCGGCTCCGCTCACGATCGGGCCGCCGTCGAACGGCTCGCAGGTGCAGGGGCTCGGCTTCGACAACCGCGGTGCAGGGGTCGTCGGCTGGCGGCTCGGCGCGTCGGGCTACGTCGCGTCGCTGAGCGGCGACGGTGTCGTCGGTCCGCCCCGCCGCCTGCCGGCGGAGCTTGCCGGCGGTCCCGCGCTCGCGTCTGGTCCACCGCTGCCGACGCCGCCGGGGGCGAGCGCCGCGATCGTCTTCCTGCGCCGGCTGTTGCCGCCGACGCGACCCGGAGCGTCGAGGCCGGACCGCACGCGCCTGAGCTGGGCGCTCGTCGGCGCTGATGCGACGCTCGGGACCGTCCATCCCCTGACGACCGCGCAGTGCCTGACCTGTCGCGTGACGCTCGCGGTCAACTGGCTCGGCGAGGCGGTCGCCGTCTGGAGCGAGGAGCGCGGCATCCGCGCCTCCTGGCGGCCCGCCGGCGGTCGCTTCGGCGCTCCCGTGACGCTGTTCAAGGGCGCCAACGGCCAATATCCGGACCTCAGCGCGGCGATCGGCAGCGACGGTCGCGCGATCGTCGTCGAGGCCGGAGAAGTCGTACGCGCGCGGGTGCGCACACGCAACGGACGCTTCGGGCCGACGCTGCGCGTCGGGCGCGGCGACGGCAGCGCGCAGGTGTCCGCGGCGATCTCCAACGGCGGTCAGACGATCGTCGCGTGGGGATCGCAGGACGGCGGCGAGGAGGCCAACGAGCCGTGGATCGTGCGCTCGGCGCGGCTGAGCCGCGGCGGGCGGCGCTTCTCCGCGACGCAGACGCTCGACCGCGGCAGCGCCGCAGCGCGGCCGGAGGGCACGATCGCGCTCGCCTTCACCCCGGGCGGCAAGGCGACGGTGGCGTGGTCGGCCGTTGCCGCACGCAGCACGTTCCCGGTGATGGCCGCGGCCGCCAAGCGCGGCGGTCGCTTCGGCCCGCCGCAGCGGCTCGCGCCGTCGGGAGCCGTCGGCGCCGTCGCGGTGCGCGCCGATGGCGCTGCCGTCGTCGCCTGGTCAGCGCTGCTCGGCTCGCAGCAGCCGGTGCAGGTCTTCGGCTCGCTGCGGCCGCCGGGCGCCGAGGCGTTCGGCGCGCCGGAGGCGATCGGCGGCGTCGAGGCCGGGTTCGCCCCGCCGCTCGTCGCGTTCGATCCGGTCAGCGGCCGGCCGACGACCGCCTGGGGCGCGCGTCCGAAGCACCCCGAGACGGCGCTCGAGGTCAACAACGCGGTGATTCACGTCGCGACGCGGACGAGCCGCTGAGGCGACACGCCGGCGAGCGCGCGGCAGTCGTGCGTGAAATGCGCCTGGTCGGCATAGCCGGCGCCGGCGGCCGCCTCGGCGAGCTCCTCGCCACGGCGGGCGGCAGCGAGCGCACGCTCGAGGCGCAGCACCCGGGCCAGCCGCTTGGGGCCGTAGCCGACGGCCGACTCGAAGCGGCGCCGCAGCTGGCGGGCGCTGACGCCAAGCTCGCCCGCCAGCGCATGGACCCGGACACGAGGGTCGGCGAGCTCGTCGACCGCCGCGCGGACGAGCGGGTCGGGTCGTTCGACGCCGCGCGCGCGGGCGGTCAGCGCGAGCAGCAGCTCGGCGACCGGATCGTCGGCCGCGTCGAGTCGCCGCTCGAGCACGCGCCCGTCGTCCTGCCAGACCGCGGCGAGCGGGACGCGGGCGTCGCGCAGCGCGGCGGCATCGACGCCGAGCAGCGACGCCGCCGCGCCGGGGCGCATGCGTGCGCCGACGACGCGAACGCCGCCCTCGAGCGCCACGAGGAAGGCGGTCGTGTTCGGGCCCGCGACCTGCGCCCCGCTCCCCTGCGTCCAGACGATGTCGATGCACCCGTCGGGCAGCACGCGCAGCGGCGCGCCGCCGACCGCGCTGCGTTCCCAGGCGCACGCAAGCCACGGCGCGAGCGCGGTCGCGGGCGGATGCTCGCGATAGGACATGACTCGACTGTACCCCGCCCCCGGCCTTGCGAGCGGCTCCGCGGTCACGTCAGCGCGACACGCACGAGCGGCTCGTAGCGAGCGCCACCGACGCCGCTGTGAGATCGGTACAGCGTCACCGCGGGCGCCTCGAAGGCGAGCGCGGGCACGTCGGGCTCGAGCGCCCGCCGCGTGTCGATCGGCGTCCCGCGCGCGACCCGTCCGACCGTCACGTGCGGGCGAAAGCGCCGCTGCTCGGGCTCGAAGCCGATCGCGGCGACGAGCCGCGCGACGAGACCCGCCTGCAGCGCGGCCAGCGCGTCGTCCGCTGCGAGCGCGACCGACAGGACCCCGGGGCGGCGCGGCGGCAGCCACAGCGCCCCGGCCGTCCGCAGCTCGCCCAGCGGCCCGGCGACGACGCTGAGCAGCGCGCCGGTCGCCGCTGCGTCCTCGCGCGAGCGCGAGCCGAGAAACGCGAGCGTGACGTGCAGGTTGCCAGCGGGCACGCGCCGCACGCCGGCGGGCGCCGCGGCCTCACACCACGCCGCCAGCGTCGTGCGGGCATCGGCGGGCAGGTCGAGCGCGACGAAGAGCCGCATCACCCTTCGCCGAGCAGCAGGCGCCGCACGAGGTGGAGCGCGACGGTCGTCGAGCGGTCGCGGACGTCGGCGCGCCCGCCCGGCAGCTTCGCCGATCGCGTCAGGCGGCGGCCGTCGCGATGGCTGACCGACAGCCAGACGAGCCCGACGGGCTTGTCGTCGGTCGCGCCGCCGGGCCCGGCGATGCCGGTGATGCCGACCCCTACGTCGGCATCGAGCGCGCCGCGCGCGCCGTCGGCGAGCGCCTCGGCCACGTCCGCCGAGACGGCGCCGCTGCGCTCGAGCAGCGCCTCGTCGACGCCGGCGAGCGCGACCTTCGCGGCGTTGGAGTACACGACGAGCCCGCCCTGCACGACCTCCGAGGAGCCCGGTCGCTCGGTCAGCCGCGCGCACAGCAGGCCTCCGCTGCAGGACTCCGCGACGGCGATCGTCTCGCCCGTGTCGCGGAGCAGGGCGAAGACCTGCTCGTCGACCGTCGTGCCGTCGTCCGAGAACAGCGTCGCGTCGTGGCGCGCGCGGACGAAGGCGGCGAACGCCTCGTAGACGGCGGCGTCGGCGGGCTCGTAGCGCGTCACGACCTCGACCTCGCCGCGCCGCAGGCAGGTCGTGATCTCGAGCCGCTCGAGCTCGATGCCCTCGTCCTCGGCCGCCCGCAGCGTGGCCGCGATCGTCGACTCGGGGATGCCGAACAGGCGCAGCATGTCGCGGCGGTACGCGACGGCGCCGCTGAGCGCCGCCCGCAGGGTCGGGCTCGTCGTGATCGCCGTCTGCCACATCGGCTGCAGCTCGCGCGGCGGTCCGGGCAGCACGACGACCGTCGGACCGCCGCCGCCGGCCGCCGTCACGACGAGCCCCGGCGCCGTGCCGACGGGCTCGAGGATCTCGGCGCCGGTCGGGATCACCGCCTGCTTGCGGTTGGAGATCATGACCGCCTCCGGATCGAGGTCCGGCCAGCGCGCCATCAGCGCTCGCAGGATCTCCGCGATGCGGCCCTCGAGCGGCTCGTCGAGCACCATCTCGCGTCCCTGGAAGCGGCCGACCACCGCGGCCGTCAGGTCGTCGGCGGTCGGCCCGAGGCCGCCGCTCGTGACGATCAGCTCGCAGCCCTCCGACGCCATGAAGCGCAGCGCCCGCAGGATGTCCTGCGGTCGGTCGCCGACGACGGCGATCGCGATCGGGTCCGCGCCCTGCTCGAGCAGCCGCTCGGACAGCCACGGGCCGTTGCGGTCGACGACCCGCCCCGTCAGCACCTCGGTGCCGGTCACGACGATGCCGGCGCGAACGCTCATCACGGACAGACGGGGCGCTGCTGCACCGACAACGGCTGGCGACCACGGATCGGCGTGATCTGCATCCCGATCCCGTTCTGCGACGGGGGCACGGTGAGCGGGCGGCCGTTGATCCGCAGGATCGCCGAGTTGTTGCCCAGCGTGAGCCGGAAGCGCCGTGCCGTGAACGTCCTCGTGCGGTCGCCGTCCTGAAGCGTCTCGCCGTCGACGAGCGTGCGCTCGCCGGCCCGCAGGCAGACGTTGACGAGCCCGGTCGCCTCGATCCGCAGCTTCACGGTCTTCGGGCGTGCCGGCTTGTCGATCGCGGGCGGCGCCGCGGGCTCGCTGACCGCGGGCTGTGCCGGCGGCGAGGACGCTTCGTTGGAAGGATCGTCGCCGGTCGTGCCGAGCAGGTACAGGACGAAGACGAGCCCCGCGATGATCGCCGCGACGACGACCCACGGCGGCAGGGTCGGCGTCTGGCGGCGCCGCTCACGGCCCGGCGCGGCCGCGTTGATCGGCTGCAGATCGACCTCGCTGAGGCGCTCGTGGCGCAGCTTGTACTCGTCGACGAGCAGCTTCGCGTCGAGATCGAGCGACTCGGCGTACGTGCGTAGGAAGCTCTTGACGTACGTCGGGCCGGGCAGCAGGTCCCATTCCTCGTTCTCGAGCGCGCGCAGATACTTCGCCCGGATCTTCGTCTGCGCCTCGATCTCCGAGATGTCGACCTTGGCGCGCATCCGTGCCTCGCGCAGCGATGCGCCGATGTCCGGCATCAGCGATCACGCTCGCCGGCTCTGGCACATCGAGTGTCCGAGGACACAGCGAGGCGGTGATCGGCGTCCGAGGTTGCCGGGGTACCGTTCGTGGACGAGCCACTCGTACGCACGAGAAGAGGCTACTCGCGGGCCGGTTCGGGCTCCGCAGGCTCGGGCTCGTGGTCCGGCGCGGGCGCGCCGGCGATCCCGACGCGCTCGCGCAGGTTCGCGATCACGCGCTCGACGTCGCCGGCGCCGACGAGCACCTGGCGCGGCTTGGAGCCCTCGTAGCCGCTGATCACACCGCGCCGCTCGAGCATGTCGATCAGCCTGCCGGCGCGGGTGTAGCCGAGCCGCAGACGGCGCTGCAGCATCGAGGTCGACGCCGTGCCCATCTCGACGCAGAGCCGGATCGCGTCCTCGAGCAGCGGATCCTCGTCGGGGCTGAAGCCCTCCTCGTGCCCGCCCGACGACGGCTCGGCCTCAGGTTCGACCTCGTCGAGCAGGTCCTCGCGCAGCTCGGGCTCGCCCTGCTTGCGCCAGAACGTCGTCAGCGCCTCGATCTGCGGCTCGTCGATGTACGCGCCCTGGATGCGCTGCAGGCGCGACGAGCCTACGGGCGAGAACAGCATGTCGCCCTGTCCGAGCAGCGACTCCGCGCCGTTGACGTCGAGGATCACGCGCGAGTCGGTCTGTGAGGAGACCGAGAACGCGATCCGCGACGGGACGTTGGCCTTGATCATGCCGGTGATGACATCGACGCGCGGCGACTGCGTCGCGAGCACGAGGTGGATGCCGACCGCGCGCGCCTTCTGCGCGAGCCGGATGATCGAGTCCTCGACGTCGGCGGGCGCGACCATCATGAGGTCGGCGAGCTCGTCGATGACGCAGAGGATGTACGGCAGCGGCGGGTCGCAGCGCTTCGCGCGGGCGCGGTTGAGCTCGACGAGCGAGCGCGTCTTGGCCAGCGACATGATCGAGTAGCGCTGCTCCATCTCGCGGACGAGGTTCTGCAGCGCGTTGGCGGCCATCCGCGGGCTCGTGATGACCGGCGTCAGCAGGTGCGGGATCGACTCGTAGTGGTTGAGCTCGACCTGCTTGGGGTCGATCAGCACGAGCCGCAGCTCGTGCGGCGTCGCCCGCAGCAGCAGGCTGGACAGCATCGCGTTGATCGCGCCGGACTTGCCGGCGCCGGTCGTGCCGGCGACGAGCAGGTGCGGCATCTTCGCGAGGTCGGCGCCGATCGCCTTGCCGCCGACGTCCTTGCCGAGCCAGACCGTCAGCGGCGACCAGCCCTTCGGCGCCTCCTGGTAGACGTCGCCGAGCTGCACGATCCGGCGGCGCTGGTTGGGGACCTCGACGCCGACGGCGGTCTTGCCGGGGATCGGGGCGAGGATCCGGATGTCGGTCGCCGCGAGCGCGTACGCGAGGTCGTCCTTGAGCTGCGCGACCTTGCTCATCTTGATGCCGGGCGCCAGGCGCAGCTCGAAGCGCGTGATGTGCGGGCCGGCGACGGTGCCGACGATCTGCGCTTCGACGCCGAAGTGGCCGAGCGCCTCGATCAGGCGCGCGGCGGTCTTCTCCTGGCCGGCGGTGTCGGGGCGCAGCTGCTCGTTCGACGAGCGCTTCAGCAGCTCCGGGCTCGGCAGGCGCCAGTGGAACGCGGGGTCGTCGGTGACCGACCCGCGCACGCGACCCTGCGGCGTGAGGTCGTCGGGCGACAGCTCGCGCCGCGGCATGACGGCGGTGACGTCGTCCGGCTCGACCTCGGGCTCGTCGAAGACGAGCTGCTCGGGCTCGACGTCGGGCTCCGGCTCGGGTCTGCCGGCGGGCGCGTGCGGCGGATCGGCATCGTGCTCGGGCAGCGGCTCGCCGTAGATGTCGGGAAAGCGCGTCGCGCCGGACCAGAACCCGCGCCGGCCGACCGGGGCGTCGTGGCGCGGCGGCGGTGCCTCGACGTGCGTCGCGCGCACGATGACCTCCATGTCCTCCGGTTCGGGCGGAGCGAACGCCGCCGGCTCGGGCGCGGGCTGCGCGGGGTCCTCGTCGGCCGCGTCGGCCGGTGCGCGCCGCGTCGGCACCGGCACCGCGCGGCCGATCGCGCGCGTCGTGTCGACCAACCCCGAGCCGGTCGCCCGCAGGACGCCGGCGACCGAGGCCCCGGTCAGCAGCAGGACCCCGGCGATGAGCAGGAACAGCGCGAGGATGTGCGCGCCGATCGTCGAGAACGCCGACGCCGCCGCCCACAGCAGCGCGTCGCCGGCGATTCCGCCGCGCGGCTCGAAGAACGTCGCGTCCCAGTAGCCCTGGCGGATGCCCACGGGGCCGATCCCGAACGTGCCGGCGGCGAGCATCAGCGACAGCGCGGCGAACAGGCACAGCGCGCCGGCGCGGAACGGGCGCATCGTCGGCAGCACGGGCCGCAGGACGAAGAGCGCGCCCGCGGCGACGAGCCCGACCGGCACGCCGTAGGCGACCTGGCCGACGGCGTAGGCGAGCCCGTCCGTCGCGGCCTGCCCGGCAGCGCCACCGTCCCAGCCGAGGTAGATCGGGAAGGCCAGGAAGATTCCGAGCGCGACGAGCCCGAGCCCGATCAGGTCGAGCTGGCGCTGCTCGAGCGCCGGCAGGCCGAGCGCGCCCAGCGATGAGCGCTGCGCGCGGGCGCGCGGCCGGGACGTGGCCGACTTGCGGCGTGATGCGGGCTTACGGGCGGCGGCCATGGTTGAGCCGCTTCGAATGTTCGACGGCGACCGCGCCCGCTCCTGCCCCGGGCCAGCGAGCGGCGAGCCGCGGCGGCGCCACTTAACCGTGGGTTGAGCCGTGTCCGTACGCTGATGGTCGCCATGACGGACCGCCCCCCACGCGTTCTCGTCGTCGAGGATGACCAGGAGATCGCCCAGGTCCTGCTGCGCTCGCTGCGGATGGAGGGCTACGAGGCGCGCGCCAGCTACGACGGCGAGGCGGCGCTCGCCGACGCGCGCGAGTTCACGCCCGACGTCGTGATCCTCGATCTCGGCCTGCCGAAGCTCGACGGCGTCGACGTCGCGCGCACGCTGCGCAAGGACGGCGGCGACGTCCCGATCCTCATGCTGACCGCGCGCGATGCGGTCGAGGCGCGCGTCGAGGGACTCGACGCCGGCGCCGACGACTACCTCGTCAAGCCCTTCGAGCGCCAGGAGCTGCTCGCGCGGCTGCGCGCCCTGCTGCGCCGCCGTCCGCCGCGCGGCAGCGCCTCGCTCGTCGTCGGCGATCTGCAGCTCAACCCCGACACCCACGAGGTGCGTCGCAACGGACGCCAAATCGAACTGACCCAGCGCGAGTTTGAACTGCTCGAGTACCTGATGCGCAACGAGCGCATCGTCGTTCCGCGACAGCGCCTCCTCGAGGAGGTCTGGGGCTACGATCCATTTGCCACGACGAACACCATCGAGGTCTTCGTATCGAACCTGAGAAGGAAGCTGGAAGCGGGCGATGAGCCGCGGCTTCTCCATACGATCCGCGGCGCAGGCTACGTTCTCCGCGCCTAGGCAGGTCCCGATCCGCTGGCGGCTGGCCGGCGGCTCGGCGCTCCTGACGCTCGTGATCCTGTGCGGCTTCGCGGGCGCGGTCGGTGGCTTGACGTCGCAGCGCCTGCACGACGACTTCAACCGCGAGGTCTCGGACGCCGCCGAACTGCTGCAGGCGAAGACGAGGTACACGAACCTCGTCGAGGGCGAGCAGCAGGGCAGCTACGACATCGAGGGCCTGTCGCCGCCGCCCGCGCTCTACGACGACGGCGTGACGGTCGTGCGGATCGTGATGGCCTCCGGCGTGCTGCTCGACAGCACGGCGCTGACGAAGGACTTCGGTCCGCCGCGGCCCGGGCGCGTCAAGACCGACGGCTACATCGTCGAGACGCGCGAGCTCGAGCCGCCGACCGGCGACGTCGTGTACGTCCCCGTCTACATGCAGTACGCGCGCCCGCTCGCGTCGGTCGACGCGACGATCGGGCGCCTGCACCTGTTCCTCGTGATCGGCGTCCTCAGCGGCGCCGGCCTGGCGCTGCTCGCCGGGCTGATGGTCGCGCGCCGCGCGATGGCGCCGATCGCGGCGCTGACGGCGACCGCGCGCAAGATCGAGCGCACGCGCGACCCGGCCGAGAAGATCGTCGCCGTCGAGGCCGATGACGAGGTCGCCGAGCTCGCCCGCACGCTCGACGGCATGCTCCATGCGCTCGACGCCTCGCGCGGCGAGACCGAGGACGCGCTGCGCCGCCAGCGCGAGTTCGTCGCCGACGCGTCGCACGAGCTGCGCACTCCGCTGACGAGCGTGCTGGCGAACCTCGAGCTGCTCGCCGAGAGCCTCGACGGCGAACAGCAGGAGGCGGCCAATTCGGCGCTGCGCTCGTCGCGGCGGATGCGCCGCCTCGTCGCCGACCTGCTCCTGCTCGCGCGCCACGACGCCGCGCGTCAAGCGCCGCACACGCCGACGGACATCGGCCAGGTGCTCGTCGAGGCGGCCGCCGAGGTCGGCGTCATCGCCGACGGACACGACCTGCTGATCGAGGCCAGCCGGGCCGTCGTCGACGGCGCCCGCGACGAGCTGCATCGGCTTACGCTCAACCTCGTCGAGAACGCGATCCGCCACACGCCGCCGGGCACGCAGGTGCGCGCCGCGGTCGAGCGCGTCGGCGGCGAGGTGCGCCTGACCGTCGAGGACGACGGCCCGGGAATCCCGGCGGAGCTGTGCGAGCGCGTCTTCGAGCGTTTCGTGCGCGGGACCGGCGACCGCGGCGGCTCGTCGGGCCTCGGCCTGTCGATCGTGCACGCCGTCGCGCAGTCGCACGGCGGCACGGTGACGATCGAGTCGCCGACCTCCAACGGCGCCGGCCGCGCGCGCGGGACCCGCTTCGAGGTGCTGCTGCCGCTGTCGCGCAGCACGCAGCAGCGGCCCAAGGCCGCCGCAGCAGCCGCCGACAACGGCGCTCCGGCGCCGGTAGCGGCCGCTACACCTCGACGACGACGGGCAGCACCATCGGACGGCGCTTGATCTTGTTGTAGACGAACGCCGCGAGGTCGTCGTGGAGGATCTCCTGCAGCAGGTCGATCTCGCGGATCTCCTCCTTCGCGGCGCGGTCCAGCGAGGTCTCGACGCAGACGCGCAGCTCGTCGAGCAGCTTGTCGGCCTCGCCGGCGTAGGGCACGCCGCGGAAGATCACCTCGGGCTCGGCGACCGACGAGCCGTCCTGCTCGGAGATCGTCGCGACGACCACGAAGATCCCGTCGGCCGACAGCATGCGGCGGTCGCGCAGCGCGACGTCGGTCACGTCGCCGATGTCGACGCCGTCGACGAAGATCATTCCCGACTGGACCTTCTTGCCCCAGCGCGCGCCCTTCGCGTCGAGCTCGAGCGGCAGCCCGTTCTCGCCCTTGAAGATGTTGTCGGGGCTGATGCCGA
This sequence comes from uncultured Actinomycetes bacterium, assembly GCA_963780585.1. GTDB lineage: Bacteria > Actinomycetota > Thermoleophilia > Solirubrobacterales > Solirubrobacteraceae > CADCVQ01. Next base: position 104,688 of record CAWADD010000006.1, on the reverse strand, counting down.
CGGCCTCGGCGAGCTGGCCGTGGAGGTGGATCCGCTTGTGGTCGCCGTGGAACGGCATCACGTAGCGCGGCTTCGTCAGGTTGAGCATGAGCTTGATCTCCTCCTGGTAGCCGTGACCGGAGGCGTGGATCGGCGCGTCGCGCGTCGTGATGACGTCGCAGCCGATGTGGTACAGGCGGTCGATCGTCTCGTTGACGGCGCGCTCGTTGCCGGGGATCGGCGTCGCGCTGAAGACGACGGTGTCGCCCGCGTGCAGCTCGACCTGCGGGTGGTCGCGGTGCGCCATCCGGCGCAGCGCGCTGAGCGGCTCGCCCTGTGAGCCCGTCGAGATGATCACGATCTTGTGGTCCGGGAAGTCGGTCATCTCGCGCGGGCCGATGACGATGCCGTCGGGCATCTTGATGTGGCCGAGCGTGCGCCCGATGTTCGTGTTCTTGCGCATCGAGCGGCCGACGAGGACGACCTTGCGGTCGAGCGCCGCGGCGGCATCGACGACCTGCTGGACGCGGTGGATGTTCGACGCGAACGACGTCACGACGATGCGGCCCTTGCAACGGCTGAAGACGTCGCGCAGGTTCGGGCCCGCGACCTTCTCGCTCGGCGCGAAGCCGGGGCGGTCGCCGTTCGTCGAGTCGCCGCACAGCAGCAGCAGGCCCTCGCGCCCGAGCTCGGCGAGCCGCGAGACGTCGGCCGGCCGGCCGTCGACCGGCGTCTGGTCGAACTTGTAGTCGCCGGTGATCAGGATCGTGCCGAGCTCGCTCTTCAGCGCGACCGCGCTCGCGTCGGGGATCGAGTGCGTCATGTGGATCAGCTCGACGTCGAACGGGCCGCACTCGAGGATCTCGCCGTCGCGGACGTCCTCGACGTGCACGTCGCGCGAGAGCTTGTGCTCGTCGAGCTTGGAGCGCGCCATCGCCATCGTCAGCGGGCCGCCGTAGACCGGCGGCGCGTCGTGCACGCCGAGCTCGCGCAGCAGGAACGGCAGGCAGCCGAGATGGTCCTCGTGGCCGTGCGTGACGACGATCGCCTCGATGTCGCTGACGCGTCCGCGCAGGTAGGCGAAGTCCGGCAGGACGAGGTCGATGCCCATCATCTCGGCCGTCGGGAAGCGCAGCCCGACGTCGACGAGCACGATCCGATCCTCGTACTCGACCACCGTCATGTTCTTACCGATCTCCCCCAGGCCGCCGAGGGGCAGGACGCGCAGCGGACCGACGGTCAAGCCGGTGCTCCGACGAGCAGCCCGCGGTCCTGCAGCATCGCGCGGATCGTCGCCGTCTCGTGCTCGTCGGCCGCGACGTACGGCAGCCGCGGGGCGCCGACCGCGTGGCCGAGCAGGTTCAGCGCCGCCTTGTTGCTGACCGCGGCGGGCGCCACGCTCAGCGCCGCGAAGACCGGCAGCAGGCTCTCGTGGATGGCCGCGCGCTCGTCCGGCTCGTCGACCATGCGGCGCATCTCCGGGCCGACGATGTGGCTGCCCGTGAGGATCCCGCCGGACTCGCCCATGTCGAGCACGCGCGCGAGGATCTCGTCGTTGCCGGCATAGATGCGCAGCCCGTCGATCGGCGCGAGGCTGTCGTTGTTGGCCTGCTTGACCGCCTCGACGTGGTCGAGCTGGCCGAGCTCGGCGAGCAGGTCGTTGGAGAGGTCCGAGCCGGTGCGCTGCGGGATGTTGTAGAGCACGATCGGGCGGTCGGCGGCGCGGCTGACCTCGCGGTAGTGGGCGACGATGCCGCGCCGGTTGGGACGGTTGTAATACGGGTTGACCGACAGCAGCGCGTCGGCGCCGAGCTCGCAGGCGCGGGCGGTCAGCATGACCGCGTGGCGGGTGTCGTTCGAGCCGACGCCGGCGACGATCGTCGCGCCGCGCGGCTTGGCGCCGACGGCGAGCTCGATCACCCGCAGGTGCTCCTCGTCGTCGAGCGTCGCGGCCTCGCCGGTCGTGCCGCAGACGACGAAGCCGTCGGAGCCGTTGTCGGCGAGGTGGGCCATGAGGTCGACGAACGCCTGTTCGTCGAGCGCCCCCCGCTCGTCGAACGGGGTCACGATCGCCGTCAGGATGGCTCCCAGCTCGGGCACGGGGCTCAGTATCGCAGCCGGGGTGGCGAGCGCCGCCCCGGCGTTTGCGGCGCGCCGTGCCGGCGCGGGTGGCTCCTGCACCCGTGCGGAACGGCCTCGATGAGCATGGGGATCGTCCGCCTGGTCGGTCGAGTGGCGTTCTTGTGGTCCTCAGGCACAGTTCGTCGCCACTCGACCGCTGAGCGGCCGCGCGGGACGCCCGGCGTCAGTTCGAAGCCCCCGAGCTATGCGATCTGGGCCTGCGGCGCCTGCTGCGTTCGCGTCGCCAGGCGGGCGATGACGTAGACGTGCAGGATGATCGAGACCGGCACCGCGAAGATCGGGATCAGCACGAGCGGGTAGCTCGTGATCGCGACGTTCGGGTTGTCGAGCGCGAGCTGCTGGATCGTGCTCGGCGCCGTCAAGAAGCCACACGCCACGGCGACGACGAGGTCGACGATCCCCAACGTGCACCAGCCGATCACGGCCGGCCAGGCGCGCTGCACGCCGTTGCGTGCGAGCGTGAGCGCGACGAACGGCGCCAGCAGGCCGACCGCGACGTCGCCGATCCCGGCCGGCAGCGCGAACTCGCCGGGGATGTCGTCCTGCAGGTACGCGATCAGGAACAGCCCGCCGACGATGCGGTAGAGCTGTACGCCGACGAGCCAGTGCAGCGGGATGCGGGCGATCGCGGCACGGACCGCACCGAACGCGAGCAGCGCGCAGCCGAGCACGGTCGGGATCGCGATTGCGGCGGCGATCCGCGGCGGCATCGTCGTCGCCGGCGTCGTCTCGAAGAACCCGCTCTTGGCGAGCAGCAACGCGGCGACGGCCCAGGCCGCGACGACGCCGCCACCGAGCCACAGCACGGCTGGACGGCGCTCGGCGCGCGCGGCGTACGCGAGGCCGGCGATGAGGAGGACCGCGAGGCCCACGTCTGCGCCGACGGCGAGGATCGATACGGGTGTTGAGACCATCTCGTGCTCCGATCTGCGTGTAGTTACACCTATTGGCCCGTGCGATGGCGGCGCGCCGCGGCTGCGCGCCGGCCCTGTGCCGGCTCAGCCGCCGACTGCTGCGCTGAGCGCCGCGAGCTCGCCGTGCAGCGCCCGCAGGCGCTCGCGGCCGAACTGCTCCTCGACCTGCTCCTGCACCCGCTCCCAGCGCTCCAGCGCGGACGACAGCGCGCGCGAGCCCTGCGGCGTGATCGACACGATCCGCATGCGCGCGTCGCCCTCGTGGGCGGACGTGCGGAGGAGGCCGCGCTGCTCGAGCACCTTGAGGTTGCGCGTCAGCGTGGTGCGGTCGAGCTCGAGCCCCTCGGCGAGCGCGGTCAGCGGCAGATCGCCGGCCGAGCCGAGGCCGACGAGGATCGGCAGCTGCGTCGCCTTGAGCCCGCTCGACCCGATCGCGGCCTCATAGAGCTGCGTGATGCCGCGCGTCGAGCGTCGCAGCCGATCGCACGCGCACGTCGCGCGCATCTGCGCGCAGAGCTCGCGGTCGTGAGCGCTGAGACGGGTCATGCGCGTGTATATACACATAGCTGCCCATCGCTGTCAAGCGGGCGTGCCAGACTGCAGCTCGATGACCGACCGCGCGCAGGACGCCCCGCCTCGCGACCCCACGGCCGGCGAGCTGACCGCGGAGGTGATGGGGATCCGCTGGAGCCTCGCCGACGGCGACTTCGCCGTGCTCGACGGCGTCAGCGACGACGGCGAGCCGGTCGTGCTCGTCGGCGCGCTCGGCCACGTGCGCGAGGGCGAGTCCGTCGCCGCCGGCGGCGCCTGGCGCTGCCACGCGCGCCACGGCTGGCAGTTCGCCGTCGAGCGCGTGCGGATCCTGGAGCCGGTTAGCGAGTCCGCCGTCGCGTCGTACCTGGAGTCGGTCAAGCACATCGGCCCGCGCGGCGCCGCCCTGCTCGTCGAGCGCTACGGCGCGGGCGAGGTGCTCGCCGCGATCGACCGCGACCCCGAAGCCGTCCTGCGCGGCGTTCCCGGCATCGGCCCGCGCCGGCTCGGCGGCGCCGTGCAGTCCTGGCGCGACCAGCGCGAGCTGCGCGAGCTGCGCCTGTTCCTCGACACGCACGGCGTCGACGCCGCATCCGCGGGCCGTATCGCGCGCCATTTCGGCACGGGCTCGATCGCGCGCCTGCAGCGCGCGCCGTACGCGATCTGCGAGCTCGACGGGATCGGCTTCGCGACCGCCGACGCGCTGGCGCGCGCGCTCGACACGCCGCTCGACGCGCCCGACCGGCTCGCCGCCGGCGTCCTGCACGCGCTCGACCAGGCGCAGGCCGACGGCCACTGCCATCTCCCCCGTGCCGAGCTCGCCCGCTCGGCGGCGCGGCTGCTCGGCGGAGAGGTCGACGTCGACGACGCGATCGATCAGCTCGCGGCCCGCGGTCGCGTCGTCGTCGACGAGGACGGCCGCGTCGCCGAGGCGCGCCTGCACGCCGTCGAACAACGTCTCGCCGCGCACGTGCGGCGGCTGCTCGACGACGACCCCGCGCTGCGGCTGGGCGGCGTGAAGCGGCCGGCGAGCGGCCCGTTTCTCCCCAGCGACGACCAGTGGCGCGGCGTCACGCAGGCGCTCGAGCACCGGCTGTCGATCCTCACCGGCGGGCCGGGCACGGGCAAGAGCGCGACGATGCGCACGCTCGTCGACCTGTTGAAGGCGCGCAAGCGCAACGCGCGGCTGTGCGCGCCGACGGGCAAGGCCGCGCGGCGCCTCGGCGAGCTGACCGGCGTCGAGGCGACGACGATCCACCGGCTGCTCGAATGGGCTCCCGACGAGGGCTTCACGCGCGATGCCGAGCGCCCGCTGGAGGGCTGCGACGTGCTGATCGTCGACGAGGCGTCGATGCTCTCCGTCCACCTCGCGGAGGCGCTGCTGGCTGCGGTCGGGCCGCGGACGCACGTCCTGCTCGTCGGCGACGTCGACCAGCTCGCGCCGGTCGGGCCGGGGCGCGTGCTCGAGGATCTGCTCGACCTCGCGGCGCCGGCGCACGTGCCGTCGACGCGGCTGACCGAGGTCTTCCGGCAGGCGGCGCGCTCGCTGATCGTCCGCGCGGCGCACACGATCAACTCCGGCGAGCTGCCCGATGGCGTCGCGGGCGACGACGACGTGCGCGACTTCTTCCTGATCACGCGCGATGGCGCGCAGGCGATCTTCGCCGAGGTCTGCGAGCTCGCGGCGGCGCGGCTGCCGTCGCATTACGGGCTCGATCCCGCCGCCGACGTGCAGGTGCTGGCCCCGATGCACAAGGGTCCGCTCGGCATCGACGCGCTCAACGCCGAGCTTCGCGCGCGGCTCAACCCGGCCGGCGCGGCGATCGCCGGCACGGGGCTGCGCGTCGGCGACAAGGTCATGCAGACGCGCAACTCCTACGAGCACGACCTCTTCAACGGCGAGCGCGGGGTGCTGCTGCACCACGACGCGGAGCGCGACCGGGTACTGTTCGCCGGCGAGGACGGCCGCCGCCTGTCGCTGCCCGTCGATGCGCTCGACACGCTGCGGCTCGCCTACGCGGCGACCGTCCACAAGGCCCAGGGCTCGCAGGCACGGGCGATCGTCGTGCCGGTCTTCGCCGGCCACCAGATCATGCTCACGCGCAACCTCGTCTACACGGCGGTGACGCGAGCGCAGGAGGTCTGCGTCGTCGTCGGCGAGCGCTCGGCGCTGCAGATGGCGGTGCGGCGCACGGACGCGCGGCGGCGCCATACGCGCCTGCGCGAGCTCGTCGGGGGCTTGTAGTCGTTCGGTGGCGCTGCGCGCGTTCGTGTGCGGGGGCTCGCTCGCTTGCGGAACGGCATCACCGAGGAAGCGGGTCCGTGCGCGCTGGGTGTGTCGGATTGCCCGTGCTATAGCCGACCAAGTCGACACACCGCTGGTCCGAGCGCACGCCAACCCCCTCGGCTCGCTCCCTTCTTCGTCAGTGACGCAGTTCACACACGTCAGCGCTCACGACGCCCCCCGAGTCACCCCTGCGGCGGTCCGCCGAGCACCAGCGTGTCCGCCAGCAGGAACAGCGCGAGCAGGGCGACGACGACGGCGAACGCGCGTCCGAGCGCGGCCTGCGGCACGCGCTGGGCCGAGAGCGAGCCGAGCAGCGCGCCGGCCCCGGTCGAGGCCGACAGCGCAACGGTCAACCAGACGTCGACGGTCGCGCCGGTCGCGACGTGGCTCGCGAGCGCCGCGCTTCCCGTCAGCGTGATGATCACGAGCGACGTGGCGACCGCGCGGCGGAAGCTGAACCCCAGCCAGAGCGTGAGGACGGGGACGATCAGGAAGCCGCCGCCGACGCCAAAGAAGCCTGTCAGTGCCCCGACGGCGACGCCGGCGAGGACGATCCGCCCGGCACGGAGCTTCGGGCAGCGGCCGGTCTCGTCGCTCGTCACCCGGGCGGCGCGCTGCCACGTGGCGGTCGCCGCGACCAGCATGACCGGCACGAAGCTGAGGATCAGCAGCTTGTCGCTGACGGTGGTGTTCGCGAGCGTCCCCAGCAGCGACCCGATCGCTGCGGGCACGACGAACGTCAGCGCGATGCGCCAGCAGACGTGGCCGCGCAGCGCGAGCGCGCCGGCGCCGATCCCGGCGGCGACCGCGACGACGATCAGCGACGCCGTCGAGGCCGGTCCGACCTCCTCGCCGAGGATGTAGACGAGCACCGGCAGGGCGAGGATCGCGCCGCCGCCGCCGACCGCGCCGACGACGAGCCCGATCATGAGCCCCAGCGGGATGGCGAGCGCGACGGCGTCCACGTCAGCGCAAGCCGGCCGCTACCGCGTGCCGTCGCGCCGCTCGCGCCAGCGGCGTCCGGGATCGACGAGCGCGTCGTCGTCGGCCTTCAGCGCGTCCGTGAAGCGCTGGTCGACGCGCCGCGGGCCGTAGCGCTCGTCCTCCCACAGCGTGACGACGAGCAGCTCGCGCGCGGCGCGGTCGTGGCGGCAGACGAAGACGACGCCGCGATCGACGAGGTCGCGCACGTAGATCGTCCCCCGCGCCGCGGCCTCGCCGACGCCCGCCGGCGCGGTCTCGCTCGCGCGCCCGGCGCTCCATGCCTCGCTGACGCGGCCGGCGATCTCCGGCTTGACGTCGAAGCCGCCGCGGCGCGTGCCGACGCGCTGGCGAAAGCGCTCGACCGCGTGGTCGGTGACGGCGACGGTGATGCCGTCGCTCAGGCTCGCGTCCTCGGCCACGATCGGCTCAGAAGAGGAGCTGTTCGAGGCCGATCAGCGGCGACTCGTCGAGCTCGCCTACGCGGCGCACCGCGAGCAGCACGCCGGGCATGAACGACTCGCGCGCGTAAGAGTCCTGGCGGATCGTCAGCGACTGAGCGACGTCGCCGAGGATCACCTCCTGGTGCGCGACGAGGCCCGGCAGGCGGACAGAGTGGATCGGCACGTCGCCCTCCATCAGCGCGGCGGTCCGCGCGGCGGTGCCCGACGGCGCGTCGACCTTGGCGTCGTGGTGCAGCTCGATGATCTCCGCCTTCGCCATGTGCCGCGAGGCCTCCGCTGCAAAGCGCATCATGAGCACCGCGCTGATCGCGAAGTTCGGCGCGATGAAGACGTTGGCGCCTTCGGCGCTGCGCAGCGGCTCGACGTCGAAGCCGGTCGTCCCGATCACGACGTGGACGCCGGCCTCGACGCACAGCAGCGCGTTGGCAAGCGCCGTGTCGGGCTGCGTGAAGTCGACGACGACGTCGGCGTCGCCGAGCACGTCGGCGAGCGTCGTGCCGAGCGCGGGGTCGGCCTGGCCGGTGAGCTCCATGTCGCCGGCGCCCTGAACGGCGGCGACGACGGCCTGCCCCATGCGTCCCGCCGCGCCCGCGACGGCGACGCGGATCACGCCGTGACCTCGAGCGTCAGCTCGGGCGCCAGCGGCTCGATCGCGCTGCGGAAGACGTCCTCGTCGGCGCCGACCGCGGCGGCGCTCAGGCGCTCCGGCGCGAGCAGCTCGCGCAGCAGCTCGTCGACCTCGTCGCGCGTCACGGATTCGATCCGCTCGACGACCTCGTCGACGCTCAGCAGCGGCAGCTCGCAGAGGACCGCCGTTCCGAGCCGGCTCATGCGCGATGCGGTCGACTCGAGCGACAGCACGATGCGGCCCTTGACGTTCTCCTTTGAGCGCTCGAGCTCGTCGTCGGTGATGCCGTCCTCGCGCAGCCGCCCGAGCTCGTCGGCGACGACCTTCAGCGCCGGCCCGACGTTGTCCGGCCGCGTGCCGAGGTAGATGCCGATCAGGCCGCTACCGGCGTTGAGCGCCTGGAAGGAGTAGACGTTGTACGCCAGGCCGCGCGCCTCGCGGATCTCCTGAAAGAGGCGCGACGACGACGTCCCGCCGAGGATGTTGTCGAGCACGCGCAGGATGAAGCGCCGCTCGTCGTCGCGAGCCAGTGCCGGCGCGCCGAGCGTGAGGTGGTACTGCTCGGTGTCCTTGCGCAGGAAGCGCACGTGCGGCGGAAGCCGATCCGGCACCGCCGGGGGGCCCGGCGCGCGCTGGCGTTGCGGGACGTCGAGACCGCGCGCGAGCTCGACGAGCGCATCGTGATCGACCGAGCCGGCGGCCGCGATGACGATGTCACCGGGCGCGTAGCGCTCACCGTGGAAGGCGTGCAGGTCGGCGGGGCTGGTCCCCGCGATCACGTCGGCGCGCCCGATCACGGGACGCCCCAGCGGGTGCTCGCCGAAGACCGCCTCGCCGAGCACGTCGAAGACCCGATCCTGCGGGTCGTCCTCGTACATCGCGATCTCCTCGAGCACGATCTCGCGCTCGTTCGCGAGGTCGTCCTCGTCGATCCGCGGGTGCCAGACCATGTCGCCGACGACGTCGAACGCCCGCGGCAGGTGGTCGTCGATCACGCGGGCGTGGACCGACGTCGACTCCTTGCCGGTGCCGGCGTTCAGCTCGGCGCCCATCGTGTCGAAGATCTGGTCGATCTCCAGCGAGCCGTAGCGGTCCGTGCCACGGAACAGCATGTGCTCGACGAGGTGCGACAGGCCCGCCTCGTCCTCGCTCTCGGTGACCGACCCGGTGGCGATCCAGAACCCGAGCGTCACGGATCGGACGGTGGGCATTGCCTCCGTCACGACCCGGACACCGGAGTCCAGGACCGTCACCTGCGGATCGGCCAGGGCGTTAGCTCCGCTCGGCGTCGCCGTGGCGCGGGCGGCCCGAGCCGCGCCGGCCGCGGTCACCGCCGCGGTCGCGATCGCCGCCGCCGCGCGGGCCGCGGTCGCGCGGCGGACGCGAGCCGCCGCCGCCGTTGCCGACCGCCGCGAGCTCCTCGACGGTCTTGCCGGCGATGTCCGGATCGTCGGCCAGGCGCAGGCCGATGCGGCCACGCTCGCGGTCGACCTCGACGACGCGGACGTGCACCTCGTCGCCCTTGTTGAGGACGTCCTCGACGGTGTCGACGCGCTCGCCCGGCTTGACGTTGGAGATGTGCAGCAGTCCGTCGGTGCCCTTGGAGAGCTCGATGAAGGCCCCGAACGTCGTCGTCTTGACGACCTTGGCAACGGGATACTCGTCGCCGACGGCGACCTCCTTCGTCATCGAGCGGATGCGCTCCGCGAGCGCCTCGCCGAGCGTGCCGTTGGCCGAGTAGACAAGCACCTGACCGTCGTCGTTGACGTCGATCTGCGACTCGAACTCCTCCGCCAGGCCGCGAATCGTCTCGCCGCCCTTGCCGATCAGCAGGCCGATCTTGTCGGTGTCGATCTGGACCGTGAGGATCCGCGGCGCGTGCTCGGAGAGCTCGGCGCGCGGCTCGGCGATGACCTTCGCCATCTCACCGAGGATGAACGTCCGCGCGTTCAGCGCCTTGGCCAGCGCGTCGCGCAGGATGTCGAACGTCACGCCCGTGATCTTGATGTCCATCTGCAGGGCGGTGATGCCCTCCGACGTGCCGGCGACCTTGAAGTCCATGTCGCCGAGGTGATCCTCGACGCCGGCGATGTCGGTCAGGACGATGTACTCGTCGCCCTCCTTGATGAGACCCATCGCGATGCCCGCGACGGGCCGCTTGAGCGGCACGCCGGCGTCCATCAGCGCCAGCGACGAGCCGCAGACCGACGCCATCGACGACGAGCCGTTGGACTCGAGGATGTCCGACACGACGCGGATCGTGTAGGGGAACTCCTCGATCGACGGCACCATCGCCGTCAGCGCTCGCTCGGCGAGCGCGCCGTGGCCGATGTCGCGGCGCTTGGGGCCGCGCATGAAGCCCGCCTCCCCGACCGAGAAGGGCGGGAAGTTGTAGTGGTGGAAGTAGTACTTCTTCGTCTCGAGCCCGAGCGTGTCGAGACGCATCTCCTCCTTCAGCGTGCCGAGCGCGGCGACGGACAGCGCCTGCGTCTGGCCGCGCGTGAACAGGGCGGAGCCGTGGGCGCGCGGCAGCAGGCCGACCTCGATCGAGATCGGACGGATCTCGTCCTCGCCGCGGCCGTCGGGGCGCGTCTTGTGGATCGCGATCCGCTGGCGGATGATCTGCTTCTCGAGCTTGTCGACGGCCATCTGGGCGGCGGCCTTGCGGTCGCCGTACTCGGCGTCGTCGGGATCGCCGGAGTGCGCGGCGACGGCCTCGTCCATGATGCGCGTCGACTCGTTCTGGCGCTCGAGCTTGTCGAAGATCTGCGTCGCGGCGTCGAGCGCGGCCCCGTGCGACTCCTGCACGGCCGCGAACAGCCCCTCGTCGACCTTCGGGATCTCGATCTCCATCTTCGCCTTGCCGGCCTTCTCGCGCAGCTCGTGCTGCAGCGCGCAGAGCTTCTTGATCTCGCCGTGGGCGATGTCGAGCGCGTCGAGGATCTCGGCCTCGGGGATCTCGTTGGCCCCCGCCTCGACCATCAGGATCGCCTCTTCGGTTCCGGCCACGACGAGGTCGAGGTCGGAGTTCTCGAGCGTGTCCTGCTCGTTGGGGTTGACGACGAAGTTGCCGTCGACCTTGCCGATCCGCACCGCGCTGACGGGCGTCGGGTACGGGATGTCGGAGATCATCAGCGCGGCGGACGCGCCGTTCATCGCGAGGATGTCGTACGGGTGGATGCCGTCGACGCTCAGCGTCACGGAGACGAGCTGCGTCTCACGGCGCCAGCCCTTGGGGAACAGCGGGCGCAGCGGGCGGTCGATCATGCGGGCGACGAGCGTGCCCTTCTCGGTCGAGCGGCCCTCACGCTTGAAGAATGAGCCGGGGATCTTGCCCGCGGCGTACATGCGCTCCTCGACGTCCACCGTCAGCGGGAGGAAGTCGACATCGCGGAGGTTGCCCGCGGTTGCTGTGCTCAGAACCACTGTGTCGCCCTGACGGACGACAACGGCGCCGGAGGCCTGCTTGGCCATCTTGCCGGTCTCGAAGGAGATCTCTGATCCAGCGATCTCGACGGAGACACGGGTCTCGGCAGTACTCATATGAAGTTGTCCTTTTGTTCGGGTGCGCCCGTCGTGTTCGGCGCACCTGCGTCTTATCGTGGCTTCGGTATACGAACCGCCTCATCGTAGCCCAGTCGTGTGAGCCAGTCCCGGTCCGGAACCCCGAAATGTGCCGTCCGTCCACAGAAAACCGCCGGCGTCGTCGTTGCTCCGGCGGCGAGCGCGGCGCGCGTGTCCTCGCGCACGCGGGCGGCCAGGCGATCGCTGCGGCGGTCCTCCTCGAACCGCGCGACGTCGAGCCCGAGCGAGCGCGCGCGCTGCCACAGATGGGGGTCGTCAAGGCGACCCTGGTCGGCGTACAGCGCGTCCACGAAGGGCCAGAACGCGCCCTGTGCCGCCGCCGCCTCGGCCGCGCAGGCGACCGGCACGGCGCGCGGATGCTTGGCCTGCAGCGCGAAGTGGCGAAACGCGACCTGCGCCCCGGCCTGCACGAGGCGCTCGTGGGCGAGCGCGCAGCGCGGGCAGGTGAAGTCCGCGTAGAGCAGCACCAGCGCTCTCGCCGGATCGCCGCGGACGTGGTCGTCGGCCCGCAGCTCGGGCGGCGGCGCGCTGCGTAGATCCTCCATCGTCCTGTCAGCGTATCCCCCATATGGACACGCATCTCCTCGAGCGCGAGCAGCGCCTTCCGGGCTCGCCCGAGCGCCTGTTCGCGTTCTTCGCCGACGCGCGCAACCTCGAGGCGATCACGCCGCCGCTGCTGCGCTTCCGCGTCGTGACGCCGGAGCCGATCGTGATGGGCGCCGGGACGCTGATCCGCTACCGCCTGCAGGTGCACGGCGTGCCGGTCAACTGGCTGACCGAGATCACCTGCTGGGAGCCGCCGCACCGCTTCGTCGACGAGCAGCGCTCGGGGCCGTACGCGCTGTGGCACCACACGCACACCTTCGAGCGCGACGGCGATCAGACGATCATGCGCGACGTCGTCCGCTACCGCGTCGGCTTCGGGCCGCTCGGCCGACTGGCGAACGCGCTGCTCGTGCGGCGCGACGTCGAGGCGATCTTCGACTTCCGCGCCGAGCGCGTGGCGGCGCTGCTGCGCGAGCGCGCGTAGCGATCGCTGGCGCTGGCGCTCCGCTCAGGCGTGCTGGCTGGCGCCGGCGCTCGCTGAACGGCATCGATGAAGGAAGGGTGACTTCGGGCGGGCAGCGCGTGGTCGCGACCAGTGGTCGTGGCGCGTCGCATGCACGTAGCGCGGCGCCGCACGTTCTTCGCGGATATCGCGGATAACGTACGGCACCCCCTGGGCGGCGGCGCTCACCTTCCTCAGAGATCCATTTCTCGCGGCGGCCCGGCGGGGTTCGGGCGACTACGCAGCGCTGGCGGCGAGGCCGTCGAAGATGAGGTTCGCGCCCGGGAGGATCCCCGGGTGCTCGCCCTCCCACGACCAGCGCACCTTCTGGTCGGGTCCGACGATGACGAGCGAGCGGTTCGAGACGCCCGTCGGCTCGAAGTAGACGCCGAAGGCGCGCGTCGCTTCGGCCTGCGGGTGAGCGTCGGAGAGCATCGGGATCGTCACCCCGAGCGACTCGCGAAACGCGACCTGGCTGTCGGTCTGGTCGATCGAGACGCCGTACAGCGTCGCCCCCTGCGCGGCGAGGTCCTCGAGCACCTCCTCGAGGATCTGGAACTGGTCCGTGCAGACCGAGCTGAACGCCGACGGATAGAAGGCGAAGACCGTCGTCCTGCCGGCGAGGTCCTCGCGCGTGAACGGCTCGCCGTCCTCGCGACGCAGCGTGAACTCGGGGACCGCCTCCCCGGCCGCCAGCACGGTCACCTGCGGAGTCCGAGCTCCTTGATGAGGGCGCGATAGCCCTCGAGGTCGTGCTTCTGGAAGTAGTTCAGCAGCCGGCGGCGGCGGCCGACGAGCATCAGCAGCCCGCGGCGCGAGTGGTGATCCTTCTGGTTCGAGCGAAGGTGCTCGGTGAGCTGGTTGATGCGCTCGGTGAGCAGCGCGACCTGGACGCGGGTGTTCCCGGTGTCGTGGTCGTTCTCACCGAACTGGCTGACGAGCTCCTGCTTGCGTTCTTGGGTCAGTGCCATGCGACGGGCAAAGGTAGCAACTCACGCATGGGCACGGTCGTAGATGACGCGCGCGGCGTCGACGTCGACCGCCATCTGGTCGATCAGCGCGTCGATCGAGGCGAAGCGCTTCTCGCCGCGCAGGCGCTTGAGGAAGGCGAGCTCCAGGCGGCTGCCGTAGAGGTCGCCGGAATAGTCGAGCAGGTAGGCCTCGATCAGCTCGCCGCGGCCCGTGACGAAGGTCGGCCGCACGCCGATGCTGACGGCGGCGGCCACGGTCTCCCCCGCGCTCGTCGTCGCGCGCGCGGCGTAGACGCCGTACGCGGGCGTCACGTAGCGCGGGTCGGGGATCAGGTTCGCCGTCGGATAGCCGAGCTCGCGGCCGCGCTCGTCGCCGTGGTTGACCTCGCCGGCGAGCGTGAACGGATCGCCGAGCAGCTGGCCGGCGTACTCGATCGCTCCACCGAGCACGAGCCCGCGGATGTGGCTCGAGGAGACGATCTCGCCGTCGATCTCCAGCAGCTGCACGACCCGTGTCTGGAAGCGCTCGTCGGCGCCCAGCAGCTCCGGCCCGCCCTGCGCCTTGTGACCGAAGCGAAAGTTCTCGCCGACGGCGACGTGCGTCGCGCCGAGCGCGCCGACGAGCACCTCGTCGATGAACTCCTGCGCCGAGCGGGCGGCGAACTCGGCGTCGAACGGGATCACGACGAGCTCCTGCACGCCGAGCGAGGCGATGAGCTGCGCCTTGCGATCGGGATCGGTCAGCAGGCGCGGCGCGGCGCCGGGCCGGATCACGGCCGTCGGGTGCGGATCGAACGTCAGCACCGTGTCGGCGCCGCGGATGACCTCGCGGTGGCCGAGGTGAACCCCGTCGAACGTGCCGACCGCGACGCACCGTGGGCGCGGCTCGACGTCGGGCAGGCGTGTGACGTTCACGCGCGGAAGCCTACGACGGGCTTGAGCCCTTCGGCGCGCGGCTGGGCGATCGCGATCGGGCCCTCGTCGTCGAGCAGCAGCACGTCGGTCGCCCCGGCGGGCGCAGCCGCGTCGACCGCTGCGCCGTGGCCGGCGCGGCGCGCGTCGTCGGCCTCGAGGTGCACGCTGGGCAGGATCTGCCCGAGCACGTCGGCGAGCGGGTGCAGCCGCGCCGGGTCGGCGTCGGCGAGCGCAAACGGGCCGATCGCCGTGCGCCGCAGCTGCTCGCAGTAGGCGTCGCCGAGCTGCTCGACGAGCACCCGCACGTAGGTCCCGGCGGAGCACTCGATCGCGAACGCCGCGCGGTCGTCGGCGCGCCACAGCTGCTCGAAGCGGTGCACGGTGACCGGGCGCTCGTCGAGCACGACCGGCGCACCGGCGCGGGCGAGCGCGTACGCGCGGCGCCCGTCGACCTTGACGGCGCTGTAGGGGTGCGGGCGCTGCATCAGCTCGCCGGTCGGCAGCAGCGGCGGGTCCGGCGGGATCCGCCCGGTCGCCGTGATCTCGCCGTCGACGTCGCCCGTGCTCGACACGAAGCCGAGCCGCGCGACCGTCTCATAGCGCTTGGGCAGCGCCATCAGGTGGCGCTGGATGCGCGTCGCGCGGCCGACGAGGACGAGCAGCAGGCCGGTCGCGAACGGGTCCAGCGTGCCGGCGTGGCCGACGCGCCGGCCGCGGTGCTCGCGGCGCACCGCCGCGACGATGTCGTGCGACGTCTTGCCCGCTGGCTTGTCGATGAGCAGGACGCCGTCGGACACCCGCCCAGGCTACCCCGAGCCCGCCTCGCGTTCGGCGGCGGGGCGCGGTGCCGCTAGCCGTCGAGCTGCGCGGAGACCTCTGCGCGCAGAAAGGCGATCAGCTCGTCGGGCTCCATCGCGGTCGTGAAGCCGGCCGCCTGGCGATGTCCACCGCCGCTCTGGGCGCGCGCGATCAGCGAGACGTCGACAGCGCCGTCGGTCGCGCGCAGCGAGACCTTCGACGTCACGGCGTCGTCCTCGCCGTTGAGCTCGCGCGTGAGCGCGGCGACCTTCGTGCCGTCGAGCGCGCGCAGGTGATCGATGATCCCCTCGGTGTGGGACTTCTCGGCGCCGGTCTGCTCGAAGTCGTCGCGCCCGAGCCGCGCGAACGTGATCCGGCCGTCGTCGAAGCGCTGGACGCCGTTCAGCGCGCGCGTCAGCAGCGCGAGCTTGGGCTCGGGCATGCCCTCGTAGAGCCGCCGGTAGATCTCGTGCACGTCGACGCCGGCCTCGATCAGGTCGGCCGCCATCAGGTGCGCGGCGGGGCCGGTGTTCTCGTACATGAAGCGCCCGGTGTCGGTCACGAGCCCGACGTACAGCGCCTCGGCGACCTGCGGCGTCAGCGGCACCTCCAGGCCGCGCATGAGGTCCCAGACGATCTCCGCGGTGCACGACGCCTCCGCGACGACGTGGTTGACCGTGCCGAAGTGCGTGTTGTCGTGGTGATGGTCGATGTTGACGATCGGCGCGTCGCCGATCTCGACGGCGTTGCGGTCGAAGTTGCCGCAGTCCAGGAAGACGATCGTGCGCTCGCCGACGTCCGCCGGCACGTCGCTGATCAGCCCGTCGAACTCGAAAAACGCGTACTCGTACGGCAGCGGGAACTCGTTGCGGCCGATGAACATCAGCGAGTCCTTGCCGAGCGCGTGCATCACGCCCTGCATTGCGACGAGCGAGCCGAGCGCATCCCCGTCGGGGTTCTCGTGCGTGACGAGCACGAAGCGCTCGCCCTCACGAAGCGCGTCGAGGACCTCGTCACGCGTGCTCGCGGCAGGGCCGGCGATCGTCACGTCTCCTGCGCCTCGCGCCGGAGGATCTCTTCGAGGTGCATCGCGCGATCGATCGTCTCGTCGTAGCGAAACTCGAGCGTGGGCGTGTGCTTCATGCGCAGATCGCGCGCGATGCGTCGCTGCAGCGCTCCGTGCGCGGACTGCAGGCCGGCGAGCGTCGCGGCGCGCTGCGCTGCGTCTCCGAGCACGCTGACGTACACCCGGGCATGGCGAAGATCTGAAGTGGTCTTGACGCTCGTCATCGTGACGAATCCGATTCTGGGGTCCTGCAGATCCTGCGCAACGGCGTCTGACAAGACCTGCCTGAGCGCCTCGTCGATTCGCCGCATCCGGTCCGAAGCCATCCTAGTCCTCCTCAGCCGCTGACGTCGGCAAAGGAGGCGACGGTGCGCTCGACGCGGCAGCTCTCCGGAAAGCGGTCCAGGAGGAAGCGCTCGACGCGGTCGACGGAGCTCTCCAACGTGCCCAGCGAGCCGCCGGTCAGCGCCGCCGCGAGCGTCGCGCGCTGCCACAGATCCTGGTGGCCGACCTCGGCCACCGTGACCCCCATGCGACCGTGCAGCTGGGCCTTCACCGACGCCAGATCCTTACGCTTGGCCTTCAACGAGCCGGCGTCCGGGAAGTGCAGATGGACGAGCAAGAGGGCGACGTACGCATCGACGTCGTCGGCCATCGCTACGCCAGCGCGCGGTCGACCTTGCGCGTCTCGTACACCTCGAGGGCGTCGCCTTCCTTGACGTCCTGGAAGTTGCGCAGCACGATGCCGCACTCGAAGCCGGCGGCGACCTCGCGCACATCCTCGTTGAAGCGCCGCAGCGAGGCGATCTCGCCGTCGTAGACGATCGTCCCGTCGCGCACGAGGCGGGTCTTGGCGCCGCGCGTGATCTTGCCGTCGGTGACGTACGAGCCGGCGATGACGCCGATCTTCGAGGCGCGGAAGATCTGGCGGATCTCGACCTGGCCGAGCGCCTGCTCGACCTCCTCGGGCTCGAGCATGCCCTCCATCGCGGCCCGCAGCTCGTCGAGCACCTTGTAGATGACGGTATAGCCGCGGACGTCGACGCCCTCGCGCTCGGCGACGGCGCGCGCGTCGCCGACGGGGCGCACGTTGAAGCCGATGATGATCGCGTCGGATGCCGCCGCGAGCATGACGTCGGACTCGTTGATGCCGCCGACGCCGGTGCGGATGATGTTGACCGACACCTCGTCCTGCGGAAGCTTGGCGATCTCGTCCTCGAGCGCCTCGGCGGAGCCCGCGACGTCGGCCTTGACGAGCAGGTTGAGCTCCTTCAGCTCGCCCGCCTGGATGTCCTTGAAGACGTCCTCCAGCGAGCGCTTGCGACCCGAGCGGCGAGCGTGCTGCTCCTGCTTGAGGCGCTGCTCGCGCTCGTGGGCGAGCTGGCGCGCGCGGCGGTCGTTCTCGACCGCGCGGACGTGCTCGCCCGCCTCCGGGACGCCGTCGAAGCCGAGCACCTCGATCGGGTCGCCGGGCAGCGCCTCCTTGACTCGGGCGCCCGTGAAGTCGTGCATCGCGCGCACGCGGCCCCAGTTGGCGCCCGCCACGAGCGCGTCGCCGATGCGCAGCGTGCCGCGCTGGATCAGGATCGTGACGACGGGGCCGCGGCCGGGGTCGAGCTTGGACTCGACGACGACGCCGGAGGCCGGTGCGGTCGCGTTGGCCTTGAGATCCTCGAGCTCGGCGACGACCTGCAGCGTGTCGAGCAGCTCCTCGAGGCCGACCTTCGTCCTCGCCGAGACGTCGACGAACTCCGTCTCGCCGCCCCACTCGGCCGGCTGCAGCCCGCGGGTCGTCATCTCGGTGCGCACGCGGGTCGGGTCGGCGCCCTCCTTGTCGATCTTGTTGACGGCGACGACGATCGGCACGTCGGCCGCCTTGGCGTGGTCGATCGCCTCGTCGGTCTGCGGCTTCACGCCGTCGTCGGCGGCGACGACGATGACCGCGATGTCCGTCACGCGGGCGCCGCGGGCACGCATCGCCGTGAAGGCCTCGTGGCCGGGCGTGTCGAGGAACGTCACGAGCTTGCCGTTGTGATGGACCTGGTAGGCGCCGATGTGCTGGGTGATGCCACCGGCCTCGCCGGCGACGACCTCCGTCGAGCGGATCGCGTCCAGCAGCGACGTCTTGCCGTGGTCGACGTGGCCCATGATCGTGATCACCGGCGGGCGGTCGGTGAGGTCCTCGTCGGCGTCCTCGAAGATCGGCTCGGACTCGACCTCGTCGGCGGCGTGGACGATCTCGACCTGCTTGTTGAACTCGTCGGCGAGGATGCCGACGGCGTCATCGGACAGCGTCTGCGTGAGCGTCGCCATCTGGCCGAGCATCATGAGCTTCTTGATGATCTCCGGGACGGGCACGCCCATCGACTCGGCGATGTCCTTGACCGTCGAGCCGGAGTTGATCCGGACGAGGTCGGTGTGCGACGCGGCGGCCTCGTTGAGCGGCGCGACGGTGTCGTCGTACGTGCCGCGGCGGCGGCGACCGCGGCGCTGGCGGCGCGGCGGCTGCTGCTGCTGACCGGGCGTGCGGCGCGAGGCCTGCGAGTCGATCACGACGCGGCGACGGCCGCCGGGTCCGGCCGAGCCGGGAGTGCGCTCGCCGGCGAGCGAAGAGCGTGTCGGGCGGTGCTTGGCGGGCTCGCCGTCGACCGGCGCGGCAGATGCCGGCGTCGACGCCGACGCCGCCGGTGGCGGCGCGGGCGATTCGGCGTTCGCGAGCGGCTTCGCAGCGGCCGCCGGCTTGGCGGCGGCCGGCTTCGCGGCCTGCTGGCGATCGCGCTGCGCGGCGGCGGCGCGCTCGGAGGCGGCCGGTGGAGCCGGCGGAGCGCGGCGCACCGCCGGCGCCGCCGGCGCCGCTGTGGAGGGCTTCGCCTCGGGCTTGACGGCGGCGCCGTTGGCCGGCAGCGGACGGCCTTCGATCGCGGCCTTGGCCTGGTCCTCGTCGACCGCCGAGGCGGGCGCCTTGACCTTGATACCGGCCTTGCGCAGCTTGTCGAGCACGTCCTGGGCGGACATGTCGTGGGCCCTGGCGAGCTCGTGAACGCGGACTTTGGCCATCAGAGCGAGTGTAGAAGGTCGGCATCCATCGCCACGGCCTGCCGGAACGATCTCTGGAAGCCGCCGGCGACCAATGCGTGCTCCGCGCAGGCGCGGTCGCAGGCGTACGCGCCGCGTCCCGGATGGCGCTGTGCGGGGTCATACGTGAGCATGCCGTCGACGAGCACGAAGCGCTTCATCGAGGCCTTGTCGGCGTGCGTCCCGCAGCCGACGCAGCGGCGCTGGCGCACCCCCACGACGGTGATGCGTCGCTCGCCGGCAGGCGGCCGGCTCAGATCGTCGCCCGGGCCGGTTACGACGTCCTCTCCACGGCCTCGTCGAGCGTGTCCTCGGCCGGGACCTCGATCGGCGAAGGTGCCGCGTCGGACTCGACCGCCGGGACCTGGTCGGTCGGCTGGTTGGCGAGCGCCTGGTGGGAGTCCAGACCGCAGTAGCGCGATCCCGGCAGCGCGGCGTTCGGGCAGCGCCGGCCGGTCGACATGACGGCCGCGCAGCGACCCTGCGTCTCCTCCTCCTCGTAGCCGGCCTCCTGCTCCTCGGCGGCGAACTCGGTCTCGGACTTGATGTCGATCCGCCAGCCGGTCAGGCGCGCGGCGAGGCGCGCGTTCTGGCCCTCGCGGCCGATCGCCAGCGACAGCTGGTCGTCGGGCACGATGACCGTCGCCTGCTTGCCCTCGTCGTCGACGAGCACCTCGCGCACGCGCGCCGGGCTCAGCGCCTTGGCGACGAAGCGGGCGGGCTCGTCGTTGTAGGGGATGATGTCGATCTTCTCGCCGCGCAGCTCGGAGACGACCATCCGCACCCGCGAGCCACGCGGGCCGACACAGGCGCCGACCGGGTCGACGCCGTCGGCGTGCGAGATGACCGCGATCTTCGAGCGATAGCCCGGCTCACGGGCGACGTTGGCGATCTCGACGAGCCCGTCGGCGATCTCCGGCACCTCGAGCTCGAAGAGCTTCTTGATCAGCTCGGGGTCGCGCCGCGAGACGATGATCGAGGGCCCCTTCGTCGACGGCGAGACCTCCTTGATGACGGCCTTGACGCGCTGGGAGTGGTCGTAGCGCTCGCCGTCGACCTGCTCGGACTTCGGCAGCAGCGCCTCGACGCGCTCGCGGATCTGGACGAGCGTGTAGCGGCTGTCGGACTGCTGCACGATGCCCGTGATCAGCTCGCCGACGCGGTCGCGGTACTCCTCGAACATCATGTCGCGCTCGGCCTCGCGGATGCGCTGCAGGATGACCTGCTTGGCCGTCTGCGCGGCGATCCGCCCGAAGTCGCCGGGCGTGACGTCGCGCTCCTCGATCTGGTCCTTGTACTCCTCGAACTTCGCGGGGTCGATCTCGGGATCGGTCGGCTCGACCATCTCGCCGGTCTCGGGGTCGTACGTCGTCCCCTCGTCGATCGTCTCGACGATCAGGTGCGCCTCCAGGCGCTCGGGGATGATCAGCTCGATGACGCGGAAATCGGCGGTCTCGGGATCGAGCTCGACGCGCGCGTACTTCGCGCTGTCGGGCTGCTTCTTGTAGGCCGACAGCAGCGCGTCCTCGAGCGCGAGGCGCAGCTTCTCGGGGGCGATGCCCTTCTCCCGACCGAGAACGGTCATCGCATCAAGGATCTCGCGTGACATCAGTGTTCCTCCTAGTCCTCGATGAGATTGGAACGCTGGATCTCGGCGTACGGGATCGCCACGACGCCGCTTTCGACGGCGATCGTCACGGCGTCGTCAGATGCGCCGACGAGCTCGCCGGTGATCGACGTGTGGCCGTCGACGGCGCCGCGCGTGCGAACGCGCGCGCGCCGGCCGAGATAGCTGCGGAAATGCTGCGGCTTTGAGAGCGGGCGCTCGATGCCCGGCGATGAGACCTCCATCGCATAGCGCTCGCGCAGATCCCCGAGGGCCTTCGTGACGCGTTCGCACAGGCCGAGCGTGACGCCATCGGGGTGGTCGATGAAGAGGCGCACCGTCGAGCCGCCGACGATCTCCGCGAGCAGCACCTCGACATCGGGCTCGCTGGCGGCAAGCCGGGCCTCGATATCTGTCTGGATGCTGCTCATCGCCACCTCCTCACGACCACAAAAAAAGCGGGCGAGCGCCCACTTCCGGTACGGCCTCCGGCCCGAAGCCGGAGCGAAAGCTGTCGTTCGAGGATAGCACCGGAGCCGTCCTCGCTCCGGGGGTGCGGCCGTGCTGCGAACGCGCCGTTTCTACGCGGCGCGGCCGCGCGAGCGATCGCGGTACAGGCGGTAGTCCTTGCGCTCCGGCCGCAGGCAGCAGGCGAGCACGAGCGGCTTGCTCGCCTCCTCGTGGCGGCCCAGCTGCTGCAGCGAGCGGCCGAGGCAGAACAGCGCATAGTCGTTCGTCGGCGCGCGCTCGACGATCGCCTCGAACTCGGCCACCGCCTCGGCGTAGCGCTGCGAGCCGAACAGCGCCCGACCGAGCGCCTCGCGGATCGAGGTCTTGTCGGGCTCGAGGTCGCGGGCCCGTTGCAACGGCACGGCGGCGGCGTGAAAGTCGTGCCCCTCGAGCAGCCGCGTCCCGTTCTGAAAGAGCTCGTAGACGTCGTCGGACGGCATGATTCGAGGATACGCAGCGCGGCGGGCGCGCCCGGCGATCAGGCGGCCGGCTCGGGCTCGCCCGTGCCGGCGCGCAGCGCGACGACGACGTCGAGCACGGCTCGCGCGATCTCGGACTTCGAGGCCAGCGAGATGCGCGACTCGGCCGCCGCGGTGAGGATCGTGACCTCGTTGTCGGGGGCGTCGAAGCCGATGTCCGCGCGCGAGACGTCGTTGACGACGACCGCGTCGAGGCGCTTGCGGGCGAGCTTCTCGCGCCCGTAGTCGACCGCGCCCGCGCCGTGCTCGGCGGCAAAGCCGACGACGGTCTGATCGGGCCGGCGGGCGGCGGCGAGGCCGCTGAGGATGTCAGGCGTGCGCTCGAGCTCGACGCGCAGGCGCTCCTCGCCGGCCTTCTTGA
Organism: uncultured Actinomycetes bacterium; assembly: GCA_963780585.1. GTDB lineage: Bacteria > Actinomycetota > Thermoleophilia > Solirubrobacterales > Solirubrobacteraceae > CADCVQ01. The sequence goes on along the minus strand of CAWADD010000006.1, from coordinate 82,348 downwards.
GCTTGCCGGCGAAGCTGCGCGCCGGGCGGTAGTCGGCGACGGCGGCCGCCATCAGCAGGACGTCGGCGTCGGGGAAGGCCTCGGCGCAGGCGGCCTGCAGCTCGGCGGCGGTCACGACGTCGACGTAGGTCGCGCGCGCGTCGCGCGGCAGCGCGACGTTGGCGGCGACGACGGTGACGGCGGCGCCGAGCGCCGCTGCCTCGCTGGCGAGGGCGAAGCCCATGCGACCCGACGAGCGGTTGCCGACGAAGCGCACGGCGTCGATCGGCTCGCGCGTGCCGCCCGCGGTGACGAGCACGCGCAGGCCGACGAGCGCCGGCAGCGGCGCCGCCGCGCTGGGCCGCGTCAGCGCCTCGATCGCCTCGAGCAGCGTGGCGGGCTCGGGCAGGCGACCCGGTCCCTGCTCGCCCTGCGAGGCGAGCCGGCCGCTGCCCGGCTCGAGCACGATCGCGCCGCGGGCGCGCAGCGTCGCGACGTTCGCCTGCGTCGCCGGGTGCACCCACATGTTGCTGTTCATCGCCGGCGCGACGAGCAGCGGGCAGGTCGCGGCCAGCGCGGCGTTCGTCAGCAGGTTGTCGGCGAGCCCGGCGGCGAGCTTGGCGATCGTGTTCGCCGAGGCGGGCGCGACGACGAGGATGTCGGCGTTGCGAACGAGCTCGAGGTGGCTGAGCGGCTCGTGCGCCGGCGGCGGCTGATCGGGGAAGGCGCCGCGTGCCGGGTCACGCTCGAACTCGTCGGTCAGGACGGGCGCGCCGGTCAGCGCCGCGAACGACGCGGCGCCGATGAAGCGCTGGCTGGCCGGCGTCTGGATGACCCGCAGCGCGTGCCCGGCGGCGGTCGCCAGGCGCACGAGCTCGAGCGCCTTGTAGGCGGCGATCCCACCGCTGACACCGAGCAGGATGCGCGCCATGCAGTCCGCTCCGACGGCCTAGCGGTACTGGTACTTGATCTTCCCGGCGGCGACTTCCTCGAGCGCGATCGTGAGGTAGTTCTTCGAGCCGGTGTCGACCATCGGGGGCGGGAACTCGTCGAACGTGCCCTCGCCGAGGTTGTGGTAGTAGGAGTTGATCTGCCGCGCGCGCTTGGCCGCGACGACAACGGAGGCGTAGTTCGAGTCGACGTTCTCGAGCAGGCGGTCGATGCGGGGAGAGATCATGCCTGGAGGGTAGCGAGCTACTCGGCCTGCGTCGCCGCTCGCACGATCTCGATCAGCGCCTCGACGGCGTCCTCGAGGCGGTCGTTGACGACGACGTGGGCGAACTCCGCCTGCGCCGCGAGCTCCCGCTCGGCGGTCCGCAGGCGGGCGTCGACCTGCTCGGGCGCGTCCGTGCCGCGCCCGACGAGGCGGGCGCGCAGCGCCTCCAGCGAGGGCGGCGCGATGAACACCTGGACGGCCTCGGGCATGTGCTCGCGCACCTGGCGCGCGCCCTGGACCTCGATCTCGAGCACGACCGGCATGCCGCTCGCGGTGCGCGTCTCGAGCTCGGAGCGCAGCGTGCCGTAGCGCGCGCCGGCGTAGTCGGCATGCTCGACGAAGTCGCCCGCCGCGACATGGTGCTCGAACTCGTCGGGCGACATGAAGTGGTAGTCGACGTCCTGCGTCTCGCCCGTGCGCGGGCGGCGCGTCGTCGCCGAGATCGAGAGCTGCAGCTCCGGCATGCGCTCGCGCAGGGAGCGGATCAGCGTGCCCTTGCCGACCCCTGAAGGGCCGGTGATGACGACCGCGCGCGGCACGAGGCTCCGGCCGCGGAGCTAGCGGCGCAGGAGCCGGACGAGCTCGTTGCGCTGGCGCTCGGACAGCCCGCCGATCGTCTTGCTCGGCGAGATGCGGCAGTGCGAGAGGACCTTGTTGACCTTCACGCGCCCGTACTTCGGCACGGCGAGCAGCATGTCGAAGACCTTCGCCGTCAGGATGTAGTCGGGCGGGTCGAGCAGGAGCGTGTGGATCGAGCAGCGCCCGGCCTTGAGGTCCTTCTTCAGCTTCGCACGCCGGGTGCGGATGTCGTTCGCGCGGTTGAGCGCGTCCAATCGCTGCGTCAGAGAGCGTTCTGGCGCCGCCGATTGCTTTGTGGCGGTGTTCGGAGCCGGCGGCATCAAGGGCGCCGATACTCGCATCTTCACAACGGCGCCGCAAGCGCAAATGTCATGAATCAACGCAATTCAGATAGACCTCAGGTTGAGGTTAAGATGTGTTCACGGTACTTGATGGTGATCCCGCATTTTGCAGGGATTTCAGCTCCGCGGCGACGCGTGCACCGGCACACGGATCCCTGAACGACTCGGTTCCGACGGCGACCACGGTCGCACCCACCGAAATCAGGTCATGTGCATGGATTCCGCGTGCAATCCCGCCCATTCCGACGATCGGGATCGCGACCCGAGCGGCGACCGCGGCGACCTGCGCGAGCGCCACGTTGCGGATCGCCGGACCCGACAGGCCGCCCGTCCGCCCACCCAGCCAGGGCGCGCCCGATCCTGGCGCCAGCGCCATCGCGCGCAGCGTGTTGATCAGCGAGACGGCGTCGGCGCCTTCGGCCTCGGCGGCGACCGCGACGGCCGCGACGTCGGCCGTATTCGGCGTCAGCTTGACGATCAGCGGCTTGCTCGCGAGCGGGCGCACGGCTCGCACGAGCGCCGCCAGCGAGCCGGGGTCGGCACCGATGTCGAGCCCGGTCTCGACGTTCGGGCAGGACACGTTGAGCTCGATCGCCGCGATCTCGGGGCGCGCGTCGACCGCCTCGACGAGCTGCGCGACCTCGCCGACGCTGGAGCCCATGACGTTCGTGACGAGCGGGACCGGCAGCTGTGCGAGCTGCGGCAGGTCGTGCTCGAGGTAGCCCAGCAGCCCGCGGTTGGGCAGCCCGATCGAGTTGATCATCCCGGCCGGCGTCTCCCACAGGCGCGGCGGCGGATTGCCGGCGCGCGGCTGCAGCGTGATCGTCTTGGAGACGAACGCGCTGAAGGGGAAGTCGGCGAGCAGCGCGTCGCCGAACGCGCGCCGCGCGGCGATCGCGTCGAACGTGCCCGAGCCGTTGATGACCGGGTGGGCGAGCTGCAGGCCGCAGAACTCGATCAATGCACGTGCACCGCCTCGAGGCGGTCAGCGTCGAGCACCGGCCCGTCGATGCAGAGGCGCACGTAGCCGCCCTCGCGCAGCGGCACGACGCAGCCGTAGCAGGCGCCGAAGCCGCAGGCCATCCCCGCCTCGAGGGCGAGCTGGGCGGGCACCGCGTGCGCGGCGCACAGCGCGCGCACGGCCTCGAGCATCGCCGGCGGCCCGCAGGCGTAGACGACGGCATGCGGGTCGCGCTCGAGCTCGGCGGCGAGCAGCTCGGTGACGAGCCCGCCGTGGCCGACCGAGCCGTCGTCGGTCGCGACGGTGACGTCGCCGTGCTCGACGAGCGCGGCGCCGCTGGCGTGGTGCGCGTCGCGGAAGCCGAGCAGGACGGTCGCGCGGCCGGCGAGCGCGGCCGCCCATGCCGCCAGCGGCGGGACGCCGACGCCGCCGCCGACAAGCAGCGCCCGGCGGCCGTCGTGCGGCTCACGGAAGCCGACGCCGAAGGGCCCGGTCAGCCACAGCTCGTCCCCCGCGTCGAGCGCGGCGAGCCGGTGCGTGCCGGGGCCGACCTCCTCGAGCATGAAGCTCAGCTGTCCGTCACCGGCCCGCAGGAACGAGAACGCGCGCGCGAGATGGGGCCGCTCGTCGTCCCCCGCGCCCCAGCCCTGCACCGCGGCCAGCATGTAGAACTGGCCCGGCGCCGGCAGCGGCCCGTCCGGGTCGGCGGCATGCAGGACGCGGTAGGCGCCGACGTCGTCGGCGCCGCTGACGCTGACGCGCCGCCGGCCGAGCGGCGCGAGCGGCCTCATCCCACCTTCAGGCGATCGCGATGCAGCTCCTGCAGCGAGAGGACCTGGGGCTCGCCGCTGCGTCCGGCGGAGATCGCGCGGGCGGCCGCGTGCGCCCCCGAGAGCGTCGTGATGCAGGGGATCCCGCGGGCCACCGCTGCGCGCCGGATCTCCCAGCCGTCGGCGCGCGCGCCCGAGCCCGTCGGCGTGTTGATGACGAGGTCGACCTCGCCCGCCTCGATCTGGTCGACGACGTTCGGCGAGCCCTCGCCGACCTTCTTGAGAACCTCGTCGACGCGCACGCCCATGCCGCGGATCGCCTGCGCGGTGCCGGTCGTCGCGACGATCCGGAAGCCGAGGTCCTCGAGCCGCGAGGCGATCGCGTAGGCGCCCGGCTTGTCGCCGTCGGTCACGGTGATGAAGACCGTGCCCTCGCTCGGCAGCAGCGCGCCGGCGGCCGCCTGTGCCTTGGCGAACGCGGTCGGGAAGTCGCGCGCGACGCCCATCACCTCGCCCGTCGAGCGCATCTCGGGGCTGAGCAGGGCGTCCGAGCCGGCGAAGCGATCGAACGGCAGCACCGCCTCCTTGACGCTGACATGGTCGGTCGGCATCGCCTCCGACGGCAGCCCGAGGTCCTCGAGGCGCTCGCCGAGCATGAGCCGGCAGGCCATCTTCGCCAGCGGCACGCCAATCGCCTTCGACACGAACGGCACGGTGCGAGAGGCGCGCGGGTTGGCTTCGATCACGAACAGGCGCCCGTCGAGCGTGACCGCGTACTGGATGTTGATCAGCCCGACGGTGTTCAGGCCGAGCGCGATCCCGCGCGTGTGCTCGCGGATCTCGTCGAGCATCTCCGGGCCGAGCGAGTGCGGCGGCAGCACGCAGGCGCTGTCGCCGGAGTGGATGCCGGCCTCCTCGACGTGCTGCATGATGCCGCCGATCCAGACGTGCGCGCCGTCGCAGAGCGCGTCGACGTCGACCTCGATCGCGTTCTCCAGGAAGCGGTCGAGGAAGATCTCGCGCTGCTTGCCATTGCCGGTCCGCCGCAGGTAGTCGGCGAGGTCGTCGCGCGCGTAGACGATCTCCATCGCGCGCCCGCCGAGCACGTAGCTCGGGCGCACGAGCAGCGGGAAGCCGACCGTCTCCGAGGCCGCCAGTGCGGCCTCGACGCCGTTCGCGGTGGCGTACGGCGGCGCCTCGTAGCCGAGCCGCTGCAGCAGCGCGCCGAAGCGCCCGCGGTCCTCGGCGAGATCGATCGCGTCGACGCTCGTGCCGAGGATCGGCACGCCGGCGTCCTGCAGGCCGGCGGCGAGCTTGAGCGGCGTCTGGCCGCCGAACTGGACGATCACGCCTTCGGGCCGCTCGATCTCGACGACGCCGAGCACGTCGTCGAGCGTCAGCGGCTCGAAGTACAGGCGGTCGGAGGTGTCGTAGTCCGTCGAGACCGTCTCCGGGTTGCAGTTGACCATCACCGCGTCGCGCCCCGACGCGCGCACGGTCATCGCCGCGTGCACGCAGCAGTAGTCGAACTCGATCCCCTGGCCGATCCGGTTCGGGCCGGCGCCGAGGATCACGACGCTCGGCCGGTCGCCGCGCCGGACCTCGTGGCGCGGCGCGGCGCTGCCGTCGGCGTTCGTCGTCCCGTAGCGCTCCCAGCTGGAGTAGTAGTACGGCGTCTCGGCAGCGAACTCGGCCGCGCAGGTGTCGACGGCCTTGTACGTGCGGAGGCCGGCGAACGGCGCCTCGGGATCGGCGGCGAGCTGCGCCAGCTCGCGCAAGAACCAGAGGTCGATCTTCGTACGGCGCTGCACCTCCTCGGGCTCGGCGCCGGCGGCGAGCGCCGCCAGCAGCACGTCGTAGCGGTCGGGCCCGGGCATCTCGAGGCGCGTCAGCAGCTCCTCGAGCGGCGCGTCGACGTCGGGGATCGCGTCGAGCTCGCGGCTGCGCATCGCCTTGCCGAAGGCCTGTTGGAACGTGCGCCCGATCGCCATCGCCTCGCCGACGGACTTCATGTGCGTGCTGAGCCGCTGGTCGACGCCGGAGAACTTCTCGAACGCGAAGCGCGGCCACTTCACGACGACGTAGTCGATCGTCGGCTCGAACGAGGCCGGCGTCAGGCGCGTGATGTCGTTGTCGATCTCTTCGAGCGCGTAGCCGACGGCGAGCCGCGCGGCGATCTTCGCGATCGGGAAGCCGGTCGCCTTCGAGGCCAGGGCGGATGACCGCGACACCCGCGGGTTCATCTCGATGACCATGATCTCCTCGGTCGCGGGGTTGACCGCGAACTGGACGTTCGAGCCTCCGGTCTCAACCCCAACCGCACGGATAACCGTGAACGCCTGGTCACGAAGTTGTTGATAGAGGCGGTCGGTCAGCGTCTGCTGCGGCGCGACCGTGACGCTGTCGCCCGTGTGCACGCCCATCGGGTCGATGTTCTCGATCGAGCAGACGATCACGCAGTTGTCGTTGCGGTCGCGCATGACCTCGAGCTCGAACTCGCCCCAGCCGATGACCGACTCGTCGAGCAGGATCTGGGAGATCGGCGACGCGTCGAGGCCACCGCGGACGATCGCGCGAAACTCCTCCGGCGTGCGCGCGATCCCGCCGCCGCGGCCGCCGAGCGTGTACGCCGGGCGCACGATGATCGGCAGGCCGATGTCGATCAGCGCGTCCTCTGCCTCGGCCATGCTCGTCGCGATCGCGCTGCGCGGCATCCGCAGGCCCGCCTGCTCCATCGTGATGCGGAAGCGGTCGCGGTCCTCGGCGCGGCAGATCGCGTCGTAGTTGGCGCCGATCAGCTCGACGCCGTGCTCGGCGAGCGTGCCGTTCTCGTGCAGCTCCTTGGCGAGGTTCAGCGCGGTCTGGCCGCCGAGCGTCGGCAGCAGCGCGTCGGGCTTCTCGCGCGCGATGACCTGCGCGACGGGCCCGGCGAGCAGCGGCTCGACGTACGTCGCGTCGGCGAACTCGGGGTCGGTCATGATCGTCGCCGGGTTGGAGTTGACGAGCACGACCTCGTAGCCCTCGTCCTTGAGGACCTTGCAGGCTTGCACGCCGGAGTAGTCGAATTCCGCCGCCTGGCCGATCACGATCGGGCCCGAGCCGAGGATCAGGATGCGCTGGATGTCGTCGCGCCGCGGCATCAGGCGGTCGCCTCGGCGATCTGGTCCAGGAAGCGGTCGAACAGGTAGAGGCTGTCGTTCGGGCCCGGCCCCGCCTCGGGGTGATACTGGACCGTGGCGCCGGGGACGTCGAGCAGCGTCAGCCCCTCGACGGTGCGGTCGTAGAGGTTGATGTGCGACAGCGCGGCGGCGCCGAAGTCCGTCTCCCAGTGGACCGGCTCGTCGCCGGCGATCGTGCGCTCGTCGCCGGGTCCGAGAACGGCGAAGCCGTGGTTCTGTGAGGTGATCTCGATCTTGCCGGTCGCCAGATCCTTCACCGGGTGGTTGGCGCCGCGGTGGCCGAACGGGAGCTTGAACGTCTGCAATCCGACGGCGCGGCAGAGCAGCTGGTGGCCGAGGCAGATGCCGAAGACCGGCTTGCGCCCGACGAGCTCGCGCAGCGTGTCGACGATGTAGTCCAGCGCCGCCGGGTCGCCGGGCCCGTTGGCGAGGAAGATCGCGTCGGGATCGCCGGCGAGCAGCTCGTCGGCGCTCGTCGTGCAGGGATGCAGCTCGACGACGGCGCCGCGCTGCACGAGGTGGCGCACGATCGAGGACTTGATGCCGGTGTCGATCGCCGCGATGCGGGGGCCCGATCCGGCGGCGCTAGGCGGCGCTAGCCCCCCGCTAGCAGCGGCTAGCACCCCGCCATGGACGGTGACCGACGCGGGCGTCACGACGCGCGCGAAGTCGGCGCCCTTCATCGCCGGCTCGGCCCGCACGAGCGCTGTCGCCTCGCCGGCGCTCATGCTCGCCGGGAAGACGCCGCCGCGCATCGAGCCGGCAGCGCGGACATGGCGCACGAGCGCGCGCGTGTCGACGTCGCTGATCGCCGGGATGCCGCAGTCGACGAGCCAGTCGAGCCACCCGCGCTCGGCGCCGGGCGCGTCCTCGGTGTTCATCGCGGCGCGCATGATCACCGCCCGCGCCCAGATCCGCTCGGACTCCATCGCCTCCTCCGAGACGCCGTAGTTGCCGATGTGCGGGTACGTGAACGTGATGATCTGGCCCGCGAAGCTCGGGTCGGTGACCGACTCCTGGTAGCCGGACATCCCGGTCGTGAAGACGACCTCGCCGGTCGCCGCCTGCGGCGCGCCGACCGCGGTGCCGTCGAAGCGCGTGCCGTCCTCGAGCAGGACGTAGGCCGTCGGGCCGCTCACGAGACGACCTGGCTGAGGATCGTCGAGCGCTCGCGGTAGGCGACGGAGCCCGCCGCGACCGTCAGCAGCACCCGCCCGCGCAGCTTGCGGCCGGCGAAGCAGCAGTTGTCCGAACGGCTTTCGTAGCCGCTCTCGCCGACGACCCACTCGGCGTCGAGATCGACGAGCACGAGGTTCGCCCGCTGGCCGGTGGCGATCGTCGGGACGAAGAGGTCGAGCAGGCCGAGCCCGGACGTGAGCTTCGAGACGACGAGCTCGAGCGACAGTGTGCCGGGCACGACGAGGTCGGTGTAGACGGCCGCGAACGCCGTCTCGAGGCCGGTCGTGCCCATCGGCGCCTGCTCGAACGGGACCTCCTTCTCGTCGCGCGCGTGCGGCGCGTGATCGGTCGCGATGCAGTCCACGAGGCCGCTGCGCAGGCCCTCGATCAGCGCCAGGCGGTCCTCCTCGGCGCGCAGCGGGGGGTTCATCTTGCGCCGCGTGTCGAGGCTGCGCACGTCCTCTTCGGTCATCGTCAGGTGGTGCGGGCTGGCCTCGCACGTCACCGCCACGCCGCGCTCCTTGGCCGCGGCGATCGCGGCGAGCGACTCGCGCGCCGAGAGGTGCTGGATGTGGATCCGCGCGCCCTCGTACTCGGCCAGCGCGCAGTCGCGGGCGATCATCGTCGACTCGCTGACGCTCGGGATCCCGGCGACGCCGAGCAGCGCGCTGACGACGCCCTCGTGCATCGCGCCGACGCCCGACAGCGACGGATCCTCCTCGTGCAGCGCGAGCACGCCGCCGCACAGCCGCTGGTACTGCAGCGCGCGGCGAAAGACGCCCGCGTCGGCGACCGGCTTGCCGTCGTCGGTGAAGCCGGCCGCGCCGAGCGCGCGCAGCTCGGCCATGTCGGTCAGCTCGCGCCCGCCGAGGCCGCGGGTGATCGCCGGCATGAAGCCGACCGGCACGCGCGCCTCGCGCGCGGCGGCGTCGAGCAGCGCGCCGAGGATCGGCGCGCTGTCGGTCACCGGCGACGTGTTCGGCATCGCGATGACCGCGCAGTAGCCGCCGGCGGCGGCCGACCGCGTGCCGGTCTCGAGATCCTCCTTGTGCTCCTGGCCGGGCGTGCGCAGGTGCACGTGCGGGTCGACGAAGGCCGGGAACAGATGGCGCCCGTCGCCCTCGACGACCTCGGCGCCGGACGGTGCGGCGAGCGTGCCGGGGGCGCCGATCTCGGCGATCTCGCCGCCGCGCACGAGCACGTCGCGGCGGGCGTCGAGGCCGTTGCGCGGGTCCAGCGCGCGGACGTTGCGCAGCAGCAGGTCGGCGGGCCGTGCGGGCGCGCTGACGAGGCGGACGCCGGATGCGGCGCCGTTCGGGGGCTCGTGCGGCGTCATGCGAGCTGCGGTTCGGTCGGCCGCGGGGGCCTCTGGCGCACGCCACCCGCGACCCCGACGAGCACCTCATACAGGACGGCCATCCGCACGACGACCCCGGCCTTGACCTGCATCGTGATGACCGCCTGCGGCGAGTCGACGACCTCGCCCGACAGCTCGACGCCGCGATTGACCGGGCCGGGGTGCATGAGCACCTGGCGCGGGCCGAGCCGGCGCCCGTTGATCTGGTACTGCGCGGCGTACTCGCGCAGGCTGGGGACGAAGTTCTGGTCCATCCGCTCGTGCTGCATCCGCAGCGCGTAGACGACGTCGGCCTCGCGCAGGTCGTCGAGGTCGTAGCGGACCGCGCAGCCGAGCGCCTCGATCCCGCGCGGGATCAGCGTCGGCGGCCCGCAGACGGTGACGTCGGCGCCCATCGTGCGAAACGCGAGGATGTTCGAGCGCGCGACGCGCGAGTGCGCGACGTCGCCGACGATCCAGATGTTGCGTCCCTCGAGCGAGCCGAGCTTCGTGCGCAGCGTGTAGACGTCGAGCAGCGCCTGCGTCGGATGCTCGTGCTTGCCGTCGCCGGCGTTGATCACCGCCGCCGGCGTCCAGCCCGCGACGAGCGCCGCGGCGCCGGCGTAGGGCGTGCGGATCACGATCGCGTCGGGCGAGTGGGCGGTGAGCGTCAGCACGGTGTCCTTCAGCGACTCGCCCTTCTCGACGCTCGAGCCGCTGGCGGCGAAGTTCACGACGTCGGCGCTCAGCCGCTTGGCGGCGAGCTCGAACGACGAGCGCGTCCGCGTCGAGGCCTCGTAGAAGAGGTTGAGCACGGTGCGGCCGCGCAGCGCCGGCACCTTCTTGATGTCGCGATCGGAGACCTCGGCAAACGCGGCGGCGCGGTCGAGGATGCGCTCGATGTCGTCGCGCGTGACGTCCTCGATCGAGAGCAGGTGCTTCATACGGCGGCCTCCCGGAATTGCTTGATCGTCACGCTGTCCTCGCCGTCGATCTCCAGCACCCGCACGTACACGCGCTCGGTCCAGGCAGTCGGCAGGTTCTTGCCGACGTAGTCGGGACGGATCGGCAGCTCGCGGTGGCCGCGGTCGGCGAGCACGGCGAGCTGGACGCGCTTCGGGCGGCCGTAGTCGAACAGCGCCTCGATCGCGGCGCGGACCGTGCGGCCGGTGAACAGCACGTCGTCGACGATCACGATCGTGAGCCCGTCGACATCGAAGTCGAGGTGGGTGGCGTGGACGACCGGCGCGCCGCCACGCAGCGTCACGTCGTCGCGGTAGAAGGCGATGTCGAGGTCGCCGAGCGGCACCTCGATCTCGTGCAGCTCGGCGAGGAGCTCGCGCAGCCGGGCGGCGAGCACGGCGCCGCGGCGGTGGATGCCGACGAGCGCGAGCTGCTGCGGCGCTCCCCCGTTCTCGACGATCTCGTGCGCGATGCGCGTGAGCGCCCGCCGCATGTCGTCGTCGTCGAGGACGACCTTGCTGTCTGGCATCTCTGTCCTTCCTGGCCTCACGGGACCGGGTTAAAGGAGCGACTGCTGTCCGTTCGAGGGTAGCAGCGCTGACGGCGGCTATCGCACTCATCCAGCCCTCATCCAGCCTCTCTACAACCAGGCCATGAGCACACTGGGACGAAGAGGACGCGTCGCGGCGGGCTGTGCTGCTCGCCACGCTGATCGCCGGCTGCGGGTCGCAGCCACAGACGGAAGGATCGCGAGCGAACGCGCTGCCCCGCGGCAGCGAGCCTCGCACGCTCGATCCGGCGGACTTCACGACGAAGATCGACAACCCCTACTGGCCGATGGCGCCGGGCAGTCGCTGGGTCTTCCGTGAGACCGATACGCGACGGCGGCGAGCAGCGCGTCGTCGTGACGGTCACGAAGCGGACGAAGCGGATCGCGAACGGGATCACGGCGCGCGTCGTTCGCGATGTCGCGACCGAGGACGGCAAGATCGTCGAGGCGACCGACGACTGGTACGCGCAGGACTCCGACGGCAACATCTGGTACCTCGGCGAGGCGACGGCCGAGTACAAGGACGGCAAGGTCGTCAACCGCCGCGGGTCCTTCGAGGCCGGCGTCAACGGTGCGCAGGCCGGCATCGCGATGCCGGCGCGACCCAGGCCAGGCATGTCCTACCGCCAGGAGTACCTCAAGGGCGTCGCCGAGGACAGCGGCGCCGTCGTGACCGTCGGCAGCGAGCAGGTCGAGGTGCCGTTCGGCTACTTCACCGGCGTGCTCATGACGCGCGACCTCGTGCCGCTCGAGCCTCGCGTCCAGGAGCTGAAGTTCTACGCGCGCGGCGTCGGTCCCGTGCTCAGCGTGCACACGGACGGTGACGGTGGTCGCGCGGAGCTCCTCCGCTACACGCCCGGCGGCGGCTGACGCTCCCTCACGGTCATCTCATCGGCCGCGCCTAGCGTGCCGATCACCGTCCCCCACGAAAGGAACAGGCGATGCCCAAGACGATCAAGAGGACGCTCGCGGGAGTAGCCGCGCTCGCCGCGCTCGGTCTCGGCGGCGCGGCGTACGTGCAGGCGAGCGGCAGCGACGACGAGGGTTCGGCAAGCGGGCCCGGAGCCGCCGCCGCGAGCGCCGCGGCGCTGAAGGTCACCAAGGGCGGCGAGGTCAACGCCGTCGAGCGCGACAGCGAGAAGGGCGCGACCTGGGAGGTCGAGGTGACGCGGCCCGACGGCTCGACCGTCGACGTCCGGCTCGGCGCGACCTACGATCTCGTCGCGGTCGACGGCGACGACGGAAGACGGCGGCGCGAACTAAGCAGCGCCGCCGAAGACAGACAGGCCCGGCGACTCCCGCGCCGGGCCGCCTGTCGTTCTCATCCGGCGCTCATCTGCCCGTGGGAGGCTGTCGTGGCGATGCGCGTGCTGATCGTCGAGGACGAGGTGAAGATGGCGGGCCTGATCCGTCGCGGGCTGCGCGAGGAGGGCCTGGCAGCGGATGTCGCGATCAACGGCGAGGACGCGCTCTGGATGGCGCAGGCAACCGACTACGACGCGATCGTGCTCGACGTCATGCTGCCCGGGTATCGACGGGTTCGAGACCTGCCGCCGGCTGCGCGACGGGCGGCGTCTGGTCGCCGGTGCTGATGCTCACCGCGCGCGACAGCATCGAGGATCGCGTCGCGGGCCTCGACGGCGGCGCCGACGACTACCTGCTCAAGCCGTTCTCGTTCGCCGAGCTGTTCGCGCGCCTGCGCGCGCTCGTCCGGCGCGGAGCGCCGGCGGCGCCGGTCGGTCCTCGAGCGTCGGCGTCGCTGCGTCTTGACCCGGCCACCCGCCAGGTCTGGCGCGGCGACGCGGAGATCACGCTGTCGGCGAAGGAGTTCGCGCTGCTCGAGACGTTCATGCGCCGCCCCGGCCACGTGCTGTCGCGCTACCAGCTGCTCGAGTAGCGCCTGGGACTACGAGTACGAGAACCGCTCGAACGTCATCGACGTCTACGTGCGCTACCTGCGCGAGAAGGTCGACCGGCCGTTCGGAGCGAGATCGATCGAGACCGTGCGCGGAGCGGGCTACCGGCTGCGGCCAGACGCGTGAGCCGGCTGCCGATCCGCGTGCGCGTCACGCTGGCGTTCGCCGGCGTCATGGCGGTCGTGCTCGTCGGAATCGGACTTGCCGTCTACCTGCGCTTCGAGTCGCAGCTCGACCAGACGATCGAGCAGGGGTTGCGCTCGCGCGCCGACGACGTGCGCGCCGTGCTCGCACAGCAGTCGCGCCTGCGCCCGCCGGGCGCGGGCCCTGGCGGCCTGCTCGTCGAGCAGGGCGAGAGCTTCGCCCAGATCCTCGCGCTCGACGGCGCCGTGCTCGACGCGACGCCGCGGCTCGGTTCGCGGCCGCTGCTGCCGTCAGCCGAGCTCGTGCGCGCCGCGCGCAGGACGATCGTCGTCGACCGCGAGAGCCCGTTCGAACGCGGCGAGCCGATCCGCCTGCTGGCGACGCCGATCACGACGGCGCGCGGGCGCATCGTCGCCGTCGTCGGCACTGCGACCGACGACCGCCACGATGCGCTGCGCACGCTCGCCCTGCTGCTCGCGCTCGGCGGCGCCGTCGCGCTCGTGCTCGCGTCGGTGGCCGGCAACCGGGTCGCGGCAGCGGCGCTACGTCCGGTCGAGGCGATGCGCTCTAAGGCCGACGAGATCTCCTCGCATGCGCGCGGCGAGCGGCTGCCGACCACGCCCGGCGACGACGAGATCGCGCGCCTCGGAACGACGCTGAACGCGATGCTCGCGCGGCTCGAGGCGAGCTTCGAACGCGAGCGAAGCTTCGTCGCCGACGCCGGCCACGAGCTGCGCACGCCGCTGGCGATCCTCAAGAGCGAGATCGAGCTTGCGCTGCGCGACGGCCGCTCGCGCGAGGACCTCGTCGAGCGCGCTCGAGTCGGCGGCCGAGGAGACCGACCGCCTCACCGAGCTCGCCGAGGCGCTGCTCGTGATCGCGCGCTCCGACGGCGGCAAGTTGCCGCTCGCAACGACCGAGCTGCAGGCCGCCGACCTGCTCGCGGGCGTCAGCGCGCGCTTCGGCGAGCGGCTGCGCGCGAGCGGTCGCACGCTCGTCGTGGAAGCGCCGCCGTCGCTCACGCTGAGCGCCGACGGGCGGCGCATCGAGCAGGCGCTCGACAACCTCGTCGACAACGCGCTGCGCCACGGACGGGGCACGATCCACGTCAGTGCGCGGCTCGCGACGGGAGCGTCGAGCTGCATGTCCGCGACGACGGTCCGGGCTTCCCGGCGGACTTCATCGGCGACGCCTTCGAGCGCTTCTCGCGCGCCGACCCGGCGCGCGCGCGGGGCGGCAGCGGGCTCGGCTTGTCGATCGTGCGCGTGATCGCGCGCGCCCACGGCGGCGAGGCGCGCGCCGCAAATCAGCCCAGCGGCGGCGCGGACGTCTCGATCGAGCTGCCGGCCGCGCTCTGACGGCGCACGTTTCGAACCGCCCTCCCAGCGCACGAGCTCCGGCTCGCCGCGCTCGGGCAGCGGGATCTCGATCGTGTCGAAGTCGCGCGGGACCTCGGTGGCGGGGAAGACCGCGCGCGCCTCGTCGCGGATCTCGTGGCCCGCGTAGCGCGACGACAGGTGCGTCAGCGCGAGCATCCGGACCTCGGCGTCGGCGGCGACCTGGGCCGCCTGGCGCGCGGTGCTGTGCAGCGTGGCGGCGGCGCGATCGGCGTCCTCGTGCGCGAACGTCGCCTCGTGGACGAGCACGTCGGCGCCGTGCGCGGCGACGACGACCGCATCGGTCGGCGCGGTGTCGCCGGTCACGACGACCTTGCGGCCGGGCCGCCGCTCGCCGACGACCTGCTCGGGCCTGACGCCGGCGACGGTCTCGCCGCGCTGCAGGCGCCCGAAGTCCGGGCCCGGCGTGACGCCGAGGCGCGCGGCGAGGTCGGCATCGAAGCGGCCGGGACGTGGGTCCTCGATCAGCGCGTAGCCGAAGGCGCTCGCGCGGTGGCGCACGGCGAACGGGACGATCTCGAAGTCGCCGCGACGGATCGCCTCGTCGGGCTCGAGGTCGTGGATCGTCAGGCCGTAGCGGGGCCGGCCGTAGACGGGCCGCATCCGCTCCAGCAGCGCCTCGGTGCCGGGCGGCCCGTAGACGGTCAGCGGCTTGTCACGGTCGCGCAGCTCGAAGGACTTCAACATGCCCGGCAGCCCGAGCCAGTGATCGGCGTGGTGGTGCGTGAGGAAGATGTCCGTCAGGTCGGTCAGCCCGACCGAGCGCACGAGCTGGCGCTGGGTGCCCTCGCCGCAATCGATCAGAATCCGGTCGCCGCCGCGCCGGATCAGCAGCGCCGGAAGCCCGCGGCGCGCCGACGGAACCGCGCCCGCAGTGCCTGCGAAGAAGAGCGACAGGTCCATTGCGGCGAGGGTACTGCGGGGCTGGTTAGTGTCCAGTCGGCATGTTGCACGAAACGACTCGGGAGGGCGTCACGATGCTGAAGGAGTTCCGCGCCTTCATCCTGCGCGGGAGCCTCGTCGACCTCGCCGTCGCGGTCGTCATCGGCACCGCCTTCACGGCGGTCGTCACGGCGTTCGTGAAGTACCTCGTGACGCCGCTGATCGCCGCGATCGGCGGGCAGTCGGACTTCTCCAACCTGAAGTTCACGATCAACGGCAGCGACTTCATGTACGGCGCGTTCTTCAACGCCCTGCTGTCGTTTCTGATCGTCGCGGCCGTCGTCTTCTTCCTCGTCATCAAGCCGGTCAACGCGTTGCTCGAGCGCTTCCAGCCGGACACCCCGGTCGACGTCGAGACGCGGACCTGCCCGGAGTGCCTGAGTGACATCCCCGTCGCCGCGACGCGCTGCGCGTTCTGCACCTCGAAGGTGAGCGCGCCGCCGCCGGCGCCGCCGACGCCGCTTGACGCCGAGTGAACGCGATGTAACCGCGCGGCTGCCGCGGTGTCTTGTCGACCAATGGTCAACAAGCATCGGAGAGCCAGCATGGATTCGCTCGCACGCAGCTGCCGGACGGCCGGACGCCTGGCCTGGAAGCACTTTCGCCTGCTCGCCGGCATCGCCCTCGTCGTCGGCCTGACGCTGACCCTCGCGGCCAACCGCGAAGCGCTCGCGGCCGTCGACTGGTCGATCGATCCGCTCACGCTGGCGGGCGCGATCGCGCTGCTCGCGGCGGCCCCGCTGGCGCAGGCGCTGACGCTGCGGATCGCCTTGCGCCGGCTTGGTGCCGCTCCTCCGGCGGTCGGCCTGCTGCGTATCTGGGCGCGCTCCTTCGCGCTGCGCTACGAGCCCAGCGGGGCGGTCGGCTTCGTCTACCGCGTGCGCGAGCGCGAGCGTCTCGGCGCGACGACGCCGCAGGTCCTGACGGCGAGCGGCTACGAGCAGCTCGCCGCGGTCACCGCCGGCGCGCTCGTCGCGGCCGCGGCCTTCGTCGCGACCGGCGGGCAGCCGCCGCTGCTCGCGCTCGTGCTCGCCGCTGCGCTCGCCGCAGCCGCGATCGCTTTGCGCCCGGCGCTGCTCGGCGATCGCCTCGCGCGCTGGCTGACTCGGCGCGGCGTCGCCGTCGCCGGTCCGATGCGTGGGCGGACGTTGGCGCTGCTCGTCGCGATCAACGCCGCCGGCTGGGGCGCGACCGCGGCCGGCGCCACCGTGCTCGCCGGCGGGCTGCTGGGGTCGGCAGCGCCGAGCGCGTTGGTGTTGCTGGGGGCGTTCGCGCTGTCGAGCGTCGTCGGCGCTCTGCTGCCGCTGCTACCCGCCGGCCTCGGGCCGCGCGACGCGGTCCTGACCGTGGCGCTGACGCCCGTCCTCGGACCCGGACCCGCGGCCGTCCTGGCGCTCGCGCTGCGCGTCGTGTCGTTCGCCGGGGAGCTGCTGGCGATCGCCGTCGCCGAGATCGCCGCGCTCGCGCTCGCCCGTCGCGAGCCGCGGCGGCGGGCACCGCGCAGAGGCCGCCCGGCGTCGAGTGGCGAGTTTCGTCGCTCTCAGGCACACAAACTCGCCACTCGCGCTCAGCGACGACGCGCGCACGATCGTCGTCGTCCCGACGTACGCCGAGCGCGAGTCGCTGCCGCGGTTCGTCGAGCGCTTCGCGCCGACCGGCTTCGAGCTGCTGATCGTCGACGACAACTCGCCCGACGGCACCGGCGCGCTCGCCGACGAGCTCGCGTCGGCGCGGCCGTGGATGCACGTCCTGCACCGCCCCGGCAAGGAGGGCCTCGGGGTCGCCTACCGCGCCGGCTTCGAATGGTGCTTGCAGCGCGGCTACGACGTGATCGGCCAGATGGACTGCGATCTCTCCCACCCGCCCGAGAAGCTCGCCGAGATGCGCGCCGTCCTACGCGATCGTGATGCCGGCCTCGTGCTCGGGTCGCGCTACCTGCCGGGCGGCGGGACGGACGGCTGGAGCGCGACCCGCCTCGCGCTCAGCCGCTTGGGCTGCAGCGCGTCGCGGCTCGCGCTCGGCCTGCCGTTCAGCGATCTCAGCGGCGGCTTCAAGCTCTGGCGCGCCGACTGCCTCGCGGCGATCGACATGGACGAGCTGCTCAGCACCGGCTACGCCTTCCAGGTCGAGACGACGCAGCTCGTGCACCTCGCCGGCGCGCGCATCGAGGAAGTCCCGTTCGTCTTCTCCGAGCGGGTCGCCGACGCGTCGAAGATGACGCTGCGGATCTCCCTCGAGGGCATCCGCGTGACGCTCGCGCTGCGCCGCCACTCCGCCCCCGCCATGAGCACTCGGGCGTTGTACCGCTGCGCCCCGCTCAAACAACAACCGCCGGCCGTGGAAGCGGGAGATCCAGCGCGCGAGGGTGTGGTCGCTCGCCATCCGGACGTTCGCCTGCTGATTGTTGAGTGCCGGCGCGACAGCGGAGGGTCGCGAGGAACGACGGGCAGTCGTCGACAGCCATCACGAACACTCCGTGCCCGGGGACGAACGCAGCGATCACATCCGCGCGATCTCGATAGTGCCGCCGACCCCGCCCATGGTCAGTGCTGCACGTGTTGAAGACCAGGCACCCGCCGCGCGCCCGGCCGGCCTTCACCTGAATGCGAATGACGGCGCCGTACGGCAGCACCGCCAGAAGGTCGAACGGTGATCCATCTCCGAACGGCACGAAGACGTCCAGACCGGCTCCGATAGGCCGGCGAGAACGGCCGCTTCTGCGGCTTTGCCACGTCTGATCGACTCCACAGCGAGCAACACTAGGCAACGCGGCGGACGAACACGTGTTCGTGCCAACGTGTACTAGCCTTCGCCGCACGCGCCCGTAGCTCAGTGGATAGAGCGCCGCCCTCCGGAGGCGGAAGTCGCTGGTTCAAATCCAGCCGGGCGCGCTCCAGGCAAACAGATTTCAGGGTGGCTCCCTGACGCGAAAGGAGGCCGCGCGGTTGAAGCTCGGCCGATGAGCGATCTCCCTAGCAGCCTCTCCGGTGAGCGATGATGCTCCCGCGATGACGATCACCGTCTCCCGGCGGGTCTCTCGGATGGACGCGATCCGCGCCGTGGTCCTCTCGCGTCGGCTGGCCGCCCGCGATCGCTGGTCGCCCGAGGAAGCCGCCGAGCACCGAGCGCGGCGATTGCAAGCCGCGACCATCTGGGCGGTGGAGCGCTCGGCGATCTACCGCGAGCGCCTCGGGGAGGACGGGCGGACGGGGCCGGTCACGAAGGCTGAGCTGATGGCACGCTGGACCGAGTGGGTCACCGAGCCATCGCTGGCCGACCTCGATGCGCTCCGCGCGCACCTGGCAAGGCAGCAGGACGACGAGCTGATCGACGGGCGTTTTCGTGCGCTGAGCACGAGCGGGTCGTCGCGGACTCCCGGAGTGTTCGTCTTCGATCGTGCGGAGTGGACGACCGTCTGCGCATTGGGCCTTCGCTGCCTGCAGCTCGGAGGGCTGCGGCCGTCGATCCCACGCCCGCGCGCGGCCTACGTGCTCTCCCCGCCCGGGCCGCACATGAGTGCTCGGATCGCCGCGACCGTCGACACGTTGCCGGTGTTCCGTCGCCGGCGGTCGCATGCGGTGAAGCCCCTGCCGGAGATCGTGGCTGATCTGGAGGCCCTGCAGCCGGATGCGCTCGTGACCTTGGGGTCGCTGGCGGGGATCCTGGCCGCCGAGCAGCTTGCCGGCCGTCTGCGGATCGCACCTCGGGCGGTGATGAGTACCAGCGAGCCCTTGACCCCGGAGAGCGCCGAGCTGATCCGCCGGGCGTGGAGCGTGTCGGCGAGCGACCTTTACGCCACGACCGAGACCGGGCCGCTGGCCGTCACGTGCGAGCGGGGGCGGATGCATCTCTTCGAGGACGAGGCGGTGGTCGAGGTCGTCGACGACGACCTGCGCGCGGTCGCCGACGGCGAGCAGGGCTCGCGCGTGCTCGTGACCAACCTGTTCGCACGGACGCAGCCGATCGTGCGCCTTGAGGTCAGCGACGTCATGCGCATCGATCCGCAGCCGTGCCCGTGCGGGCGGCCATGGCGCGTCGTGGCCGAGATCGGTGGTCGCACCGACGACGTGCTGCATTTCGCGGGCGCGGATGGTCGCAGCGAGGTCAGGGTGCATCCGATCGCTTTCGGGGCGCTCGGTGCGGTCGAGGGTGTGGCGAGTTCGAGGTCGTGCTGCACGACGACGGCCGCACATCGTCCTCGAGCGCGTCGACGATCTGCGCGAGCAGCGCGCCGCGCTGCGCGGCAAGCTCAAGCTCGTCCGCGATGAGCGGAGCGCTCAGACCGGCACGACGTGATCGCCATCCAGCGCTGCGGACAGCTCGTCGCGGCCGCGCACGTCGAGCTTGCGAAAGGCATGCGACAAGTGCGTCTCGACGGTCTTGCGCGTCACCCAAAGGTCCTGGGCGATCTCGCGGTTCGTCAGTCCCTCCGCGGCCAGACGGCAGATCCGCAGCTCGCTGGCGGTCAGCGATGCGGCGCCGCTGAGGAGCACCTTGCGCGCGCGCGCCCGTCGCCCGCAACTCGGTCGCGGCGCGCTCGGCGAGCGGAAGCGCCCCGCAGCGCTGGGCGAGCTCGAGGCCCTCGCGTAGCGGCTCGCGGCACTCCACGCGTTGCCCGCCGCGCCGCAGCAGCTCGCCGAGCGCCACCAGCGAGCGCGCGAGCTCCAGCCGCGACGGCGACCCGGCCACGTGTTCGATCGCGGATCGAAGCCGGTCAACCGCCTCATCAGCGGCCAGGATGCGCGCCTCGGCGCGCAGGGTGGTGGTGGCGTGCAGGCGGGGCGTGTCCCACAGATCGGTGATCGGCCGCTGGGCAGCGATCAGTGCCCGTGCGCGCTCGTCGTCCCTCAGCGCCGTGTGGGCATGTGCCGCCGCGATGCGCCACGGGGTGCTGGGGTAGGCCGCGCCACGACGCGCCACCTCCTCCTCGACCTGGTTCGCGAGCGCCGCGGCACGCGCCCATTGCCCGGTCTCGACGAGGACGTCGAGGGCGCAGAACGTGCTCGCAAGACCGCCCGGGCCGGCGGACAGATCGTCGTCGATCATGCCGAGCGCCTCTTGTGTCGCGCCGCGCGCGGTGAGGGATCGTGCGAGATAGCCCTGCATCGTGCGCTCGAAGTAGCCTCCGCCGCCTGTCTCGGCGCAATGACGCCAGAGAGCCTCGGCATCGTGCAGCGTCCCGCGGACCGTCGCCCCAAACCCGAGTTGCCGGTGGCGCAGCGCTCGAGTTGCAACGAGTCGCGCGCTCGCGCGATCGCCCGCAGCTCGGTGCCGAATGCCTCGGCGCCGTCTGCGTCCTCGACGGCCCCGAACGTCGCCCCCGCCATCAGCGGAGTGGTGACCATCGGTGTGCGCGCACGACCGAGCAGGTCCTGCACCGTGACCTGCCGCAGGAGCCCTTGGATCTCGCGCGCCGGCCGGCTACCTGTGACCGCAAGCGCGAAGGCCAGGGCACCGGTGGCCATCCGTGCCTCCGGCAGGTCACGCGGCGCGTCGCGCAGCAGCACGCGTACGCGCTCCACGGCAGCCTGCTTGGGCGCATGGCCCATCTCGAGAATCGTGCACAAGGCTTCCGCGTGCAGCCGGGTCGGATCGTCCAGCGCTTCCATGCCGGCGGCACGGAGCTCTCGTACGGCGTCGGCGAACCGTCCCCGGAAGCACAGCGCCTCGGCGAGATGGTAGACGGCGACCAAGCGGTCCGGGCCGGGCGGCGCGCGCGCGGATGCCTCGCGCAGCAACGGCTCGGCATCGTCGCTGGCCGCGAGAAACGCGGCGGCGCCCGCGAGTCCCAGCACCGCGAAGCGGTGCTCGGCCGCAGGCGGCTCGCGCACCGCTCGCGCCAGCAGGTGACCGGCTTCCACGGACGCGCCGGCGCTCAATGCCGCCTCGCCGGCCTCGTAGAGGCGCTCGGCGACCCAGGGGTCGCCGCGCGGCTCGGTACGCAGCAGCTGTCCACCCACCCGAGCGCGATCCGCGCCCTCGGTGTGCAGGACGCGCGCCGCGCGCAGGTGATGGGCCGCGCGCCCATGCTCGCCGAGGGTCTCGGCCACGGCGGTCGCCACGATCGGATGCTCGAAGACCAGCGACCGGCCCGACGCAAGCAGGCCGGCGCCGACGAGCTCGTCGGCGGCGCGAACGGCGTGGCTGTCGTCGAGGTCGGCGAGCGTCGCCGCGGTGGCCAGCGCGCAATCGGGCCCAAGGACGGCGACTGCCCGCGCCAGCGTGGCCGCGGCCGGCGATAGGCCGCGCAGCCGCGACGCCACGCGGTCGACGATGGCCACCCCGCCAAGACGAAGCATGTCGTCGGCGTTCGGGCGTCGCCCGGCCACCGCGCGGCCAAGCTCGCGCACGAGCAGCGGGTTGCCGGACGTTGCCCGATGACACGCGTCAATCACCGCATCGTCGACGTGCGCGCCGGCGTCAACGAGGAGGCGGCCCGTGGCCGCGGCGCTCAGCTGCTGCGGGGAAATCCGGCGCGCGCTCTGCCGCAGCGCGTCCATGACCTAGTCGGGGACGCCGCGCTCGCCCGTCCGGTGTGCCAGCACGACGAGCGCTGGGACCTCCTCCAGGCGGGGCGCGAGATACGCAAGCCAGCGCAAGCTCGCGTCGTCGCACCATTGCAGATCGTCCACGACGAGCGCCAGCGGCTCCTCGTCGGCGAGGTTGGCGACCGCCCAGAACAGCCCGTGGCGCACCCCGGCCGCGCCATCGCCCGAGTCCAGTCGCGCGGCGACGCCGCCGATGACCTGCTCGGCGAGGCCGGCCGCACCGGCAAGGACACGAGCTCGGTCGGGCACGTCCAAACGCGCGATCCGGCGCTCGAGCAGCTGGCGGACGGCCCGAACGGGATGTCGCGCTCGACCTCCGCGCCGCGTGCCCGCAGCGTCGGCAGGCCGTCTCCCGCAAACGCCAGCAGCGAGGACTTGCCGATGCCGGCCAGGCCTTCGACGAGCACCAACCGGCCGACGCCGCTGCGCGCGTCGGCGGCCGCCTCCCGCAGGACGGCGAGCTCGGCGTCGCGCTCGAGAAGCTCCCCCACCATTGGCCGCGAGCGCGAGCCTACCCCGGCACGACCGCGACGGCTACCACGACGCACGTCACTGTAAGGAACCGGCCGGCCGCCGAGCACGCTTTGAGTTCGGCGACCAGCGCTGCCGCGTGCCGGGAGCCGAGGAGATCCTCGAGCGGGTTCTGCGCCGGATCGAAGCCACCCATCGCCAGCAGTACCTCGGCGTCGGTGATGATCGCCGGCTCGAGGTGCAGCTCGCGGACGTCCAGGCTCGCCTCCAGGAAACGCCGCCGTAGCTCGCGCCCCATCCACGGATGGCGGCTCCGCTGCTCGTAGGCCGCCACGACCGCATGGGCCGCTGCCGGCGACGCGTCCAGCGCGAGCAACCCCCAATCCGGCTCAGCGGCCATGACGAGGCCCCCCGGCCGCACGACGCGACGGATCTCCGCAAGGACCGAGCCGGGCGCGTCGACGTGCTGCAGCACCCACTCGATCCGCGCGCCATCGAACGCCGCGTCGCCGAAGGGCATGCGCTCGCCGCGGGCGACCTCGAAGCTCACGTTGTCGAGCGCGGCCGGCGTACGCGCGCGCGCCTCGGCGAGACGAGTCCACTCCGACGACCCGCCCTTCGGGCCCAACTGCCGCTGCCATCGCGCGCACTTCGTCGCCCAGCCCGCATCCGACGTCCAGCAACTCGCGCCGGCCGTCGGCGCTCAGTGCATGCGTGCGACGGCGTTTGCCGCTCGCGATCGCCTCGCAGAGGCCGAGGGTCTGTAGCTGGCTGCTCATGGGCGCAGCTTTCCGCTCCGAGCCGGACGTTCGCGTCGGGCAGCCACCCCGAACCTTTCCGCGCGCTGGGGCGCCCGAAGACATGGGTGGGTCCCCGACGCGAACCGGACGTGAAGGCGAGCAGAGTCGGTCTCGCAGACGACTACGACGACCGCAGGGGGTCACCATCTCCAACGCCAAGCCAATCGCCGGACTGCTCGACATCACCACTATCCGAGCCCCCGGTGCGCGGCGGGGCCGGCGGGCGGCGCTGGTCGGCGGCGTCGCCGCGCTCGTGCTCGCGCCCGCCGCCGCCGCGGTCACCATCAACTACGGTCCGCACCCCGGGATCTTCGCGGGCACCGACGACCGCGACATCATGCTCGGCGCCGACGACGGCTACTGGATGGCCGCCCGCGGTGGCGCGGACGTCGTCTACGGCGACCTCGGCGACGACGTCGTGTTCGGCGGCCCCGGTACTGAGCGTGTCCGAGCCGGTGCTGTCGTTTGCGGAGAAGATCACGTCGTCCTCGCCGCCGCCGCTCAACGTGTCGGCGGTGGTGGACGCCGGCCAGAGCATCGACGGCGGTGCCCGCGGCCGCCTGATCTTCGCCAAGGCCGGCGACGACACCGTTGACGCCCGCGGCGGCGACGACACCATCTTGCTGGGCGCCGGCCACGACCGCGCAGATGGCGGGTCAGGCGCGGATACGATCGTCGACGACGACGGCGAGCGCGACCACATCGAGCAGGCGACGGCGACGACACGATCGTCTCGGCCAGCGATCTCGGCTCAGCCGACCTGATCAGCTGCGGCGCCGGTACCGCCGACCTCGCTTACGCGGACTCATCCGACACCGTCGCCGACGACTGCGAGACAGTCTGGATCGACAACGAGATCCACCGGCCCGAGTGGCCGTGACCGGCCGAGCACCATGTCGAACGAACACCCATTCCCGGCATCGTGCACTAGCCTTCGGCGGGCTCGCGCCCGTAGCTCAGTGGATAGAGCGCTCGCCTCCGGAGCGAGAGGTCGCTGGTTCAAATCCAGCCGGGCGCGCTCCGGGCGCGCCGACCCTCGTACCTCAAGGCGGCGAGCTCTCCCGTCGATAGGACAGTACGGGAGCATTTGAGCCTGACGCCGTTCTAGGTCGCATGACCAAGGCTGAACGCGTAGCGCCACCCCTGAATCCTCCGAACCCATCGCGGTGCTCGACACCGCTGCAAGGAGGACACCCATGTACCAGCACGCTCGCCCCAACGGGACGCGCTCGAACGTCGGTCGCGCGCTCGGCATCGCAAGCTTGGCGGTCGCGCTGACGCCGGCCTTTGCCGTCCCCGCCCTCGCGGGCCCGAGCAACGTCCTGCTCGGCACCTCCGGGAGCTTCGCGGTCCTGGCCGGATCGGGCATGACGAACACCGGTCCCAGCACGATCCTCGGTGACATCGGATCGTCGCCGACGCATTCCGAGACCGGATTCGATGCCTGCCCGGGCGCGTCGGACTGCGTCAGCCTGACCGGAGCCAACCACAACGTCGCCGACCCCAACGACGCCGTCACGCAACAGGCCAAGGCCGACCTCACGACGGCCTACCTCGACGCCTTCGGGCGCACCGGCGGCAACGCGATCTCAGCGCCGCTCGGCGGCGGCGGGACGCTCGTCTCAGGTCTCTACACCTCGGCCGACGACCTCTTCGTCGGCGGCGACCTCACGCTCGACGCGGGCGGCGACCCGAACTCCGTGTTCATCTTCCAGGCCAAGACGGGCACGCTGAAGACGGCAGCCGGGACGAGCGACGGAATTGCGAACACGAGGGTCCTGCTGACCAACGGCGCCCAGGCATGCAACGTCTACTGGCAAGTCGGCAGCTCGGCGACGATCGAGACGTACACGCAATTCGTCGGGACGATTCTCGCCAATCAGAGCATTACGGTGAACACGCTTGCGACGATCGTCAACGGCCGGGCACTTGCGCGCAACGGCGCGGTGACACTGGACACGAACACGATCACGGCGGCTCCCTGCTCGACGACGCCGGGCTCGGGTGGCTCGTCGGGCGGCGGGACGACGACAACGACGCCGGGCGGCGGGACGACGTCGGGACCGATCGCGGTCGCCGCGGCGTCTCCCTCCAGCCCGACCGGTAGGTCCGCGACGGCAGCCCAGTCCGGGTCCGCCGGCAGCGCCCGGTTGGAGGGTCCGAGCGGTCCGGTCACGGGTCCGTTCACGGTGTCGGTCACCGGCCGGCACATCTCGAAGGTCGTCTTCTACGTCGACGGCCGACGTCGCGCGACCGTCCGTGCAAAGGAGGGTCGCAAGCGCTTCTCGCTGAAGATCAACCCGCGCCGGCAGAGCCGCCGCGTGCATCAGGTGACGGCCCGCGTGTTCTACACGGCCAAGAGCCGGACGCCGACGGCGACCCGCCGGCTCACCTACCGTCGCCCGGTCGCGCCGCAGACGCCGAATTACACGGGCTGAGCTTCGATGCGAGCGTTCCCAGTGGGGCTCGTGCTCGCGTGCCTGCTCGCCCCCGCGTGGGCGGCGACACCCACGCACGCCACGGGAGCCGATGCTGATCGCAGGGCGGTCCGTCCGGTGAACGCCGGCGGGCCGCTCGCCAACGAGCGGCTCTCCGACGAGCAGCGGCTGACGCGCTACGCGGGCGCCGTCGCTCGCGCGACGGTCCGGGCGCGGCCGCGCTCGAGCGGGCGCCGAGTCGGGCGCTTGCACTTCCTCAGCGAAGACGGTGCATTCGAGGTCTATCCGGTGCTCGAGAGCCACGTCGACGAGCGCGAAAGGACATGGCTTCGCGTCCGCCTGCCGATGCGCCCCAACGGTCGCAGCGGATGGGTATCGCGTGACGCGCTTGGATCGATGAAGGTCGTCCGCACGATGCTCCGCGTCAACCGCGCGACGCTGCGCGCCACGCTCTACAGGGGCGGCCGCACGATCTGGTCATCGCCGATCGGCGTCGGCCAGTCGGCCACCCCGACGCCGGCCGGGCGCTTCTGGATCCGTAGCCGGCTGCGTGGCCTGCAGAGCAACCCCGTCTACGGGCCGTACGCCTTCGGCACCGGCGCGTACTCGGTCCTCAGCGAGTGGCCGGGCGGCGGGGTGATCGGCATCCACGGAACCGACCGGCCGGAGCTGATTCCGGGACGCCCGTCACACGGATGCATCCGCGTGCCCAATGCCGCGATCGCCCGCCTCTGGCAGCTGATGCCGATCGGGACCCCGGTCAGGATCCTCTAGCGCGTGCCGCCGGCACGGTCGGCAATTGTTCCGTGCGGACGTTGCGGGGAGGATCGTCAAGGCCGCTTGACGGTGCGCCCCGCGAACGCTGACATGCCTGCGCATGCCCAACCATCGCGCCGTGCAGCCGCGTCAGATCTACGCGAGCACCGTGACCCGTCGTGGCCGGCGATGGATGCGCGCGCGCGGCCGCAGCCCGCTCGGCATGGCGTTCGTCACGATCGCGACGCTCGTCGCGGCCGTCGCCGTGATCGCAGCGATCGCGCCCGGCCTGAGCTGAGCATCAGCCCGGGCGACCGGGCCGTCACCCGAGCGCGGGCATCTGCTGCACGACCGAGAGCACGGGCGCGAACAGGTCGCCCTGCTCCTCCACGCGCGCGAGCACCTGACCGGCGTCGAAGACGAGCCGCTGCGGATCGCCGCCCTCGAGGCAGTCGCGCACCTCGTCCCACGTCACCGGCGTCGAGACCGTCGGCCGCTCGCGAGCGCGCAGCGAGTACACGCAGACGGTCGTCTTGTGCTCGTCGTTCTGGCTGTAGTCGATGAAGACCTTGCCCTTGCGCACGTCCTTGCTCATCCGCGCGACGACGAGATCGGGCTCGGAGGATTCGAGCAGCTCGGCGACCGCGCGCGCGAAGCCCTTCGTGTGCTCGTACGTCACGCCGGGCGAGTTCAGCGGCACGTAGATCTGCAGCCCCTTGGAGCCAGACGTCTTCGCGAACGACTGCAGGCCGAGGTTCTCGAACATCCCCTGCAGCAGCAGCGCCACGCGGCAGCATTCGACGATCGTCGCCGGCGCTCCCGGGTCGAGGTCGAAGACCATCATCGTGGGCTCTTCCAGCGCCTCGGCGCGGTGCAGCTGCGTGTGCAGCTCGAGCGCGGCGAGGTTCGCGAGCCAGACGAGCGTCGGCAGGTCGTTGCAGACGCAGAACTCGACGATCTTCTTCGACAGCGGCACGGGCGCGATCGCGACCCAATCGGGGCGGTGCGACGGGCACTGCTTCTCGAAGAAGCTCTTGTCGTCCACGCCGTTGGGGAAGCGCACGCGCGTCAAGGGACGGCCCTCGAGGTGCGGCAGGATCGCCGCCGCGATCCCGACGTAGTACTCGATCACGTCGCGCTTCGTGAAGGCGACCGCGGGATACATGACCTTGTCGAGGTTCGTGACCTTCAACGTGCGCGGGCCGACGCGTACCTCGGTGCCGTCGCGCACGGGGCTGCCGGCGTCGAGGAACGCCGAGCTCGGCGCCTCCTCGCGCAGCCCCTTGTAGGACGGGTGACGCAGCATGCCGTCCGACGTCCACTCGGTGAACTCGACCTCGGCGACCCGCGTCGGCTGCACGAAGACCGCGTCGCGCGGCGGCGCCGGCTCGCCGCCGAACGGTGAATCCGGGCGCTGCTCGAGCACGGCGGCGAGCCGATCGAGCTCGGCGTCGCTGAAACCGGTGCCGACGCGCCCGGCGTAGCGCAGCCGCCCGTCTTCCGGCACGCCGACGAGCAGCGCGCCGATCCGCTCGCGCCGCTTGCCCTCCCCCGGTAGCCAGCCGCCGACGACGACGTCCTCGCGCCGCACGTTCTTCAGCTTCAGCCAGCACGGAGACCGCCGGCCGGGCAGATACGGGCTGTCGAGCCGCTTCGCGACGATGCCCTCCAGGCCGCTCGCGAGGCTGGCCTCGAGCATCGCCGCCCCGTCGCCGACGTGGTGGTCGGGCGTCTGCCAGTGCGCGCCCTGCAGCTCGAGCTCGCGCAGCCGCGCGCGGCGCTGCTCGTAGGGCAGCTCCATCAGCGAGTGGCCGTCGAGCCACAACAGGTCGAAGACGAGGTACGCGACCGGAACGTCCTTCGAGCGCCGCCGGGCCGTGTTCTCGGACGCGACGTGCATCCGACTCTGCAGGCGTCCGAAGCTCGGACGGCCGTCCTCGTCGAAGGCGACGATCTCGCCGTCGAGGATCGCGCGATGCGAGCTCAGCGCGCGGTTGAGCGCGCGCAGCTCCGGATACGAGGCCGTGATGTCGTTGCGGTTGCGGCTCTCGAAGCGCAGCCGCCCGGGCTCGGAGTACGCCAGCGCGCGCACGCCGTCCCACTTGATCTCGTAGGCCCAGCGCTCGTCGTCGGGCGGCAGGCTCCTGCCCGGTTTGGCGAGCATCGGCACGAGCCGCTCCGGGATCGGCTCGCGGGTCGGATCCTCGGCCGGATCCATGCGATGGATCATCCAGTCCTTGCCCGGCGGCTCGCCCTTGCGACGCTTGAGCGGAAACAGCCCGTAGCGGCCGCGCAGGCGCTCGCCGTGGAACGTCACCTCGACCTTGTCGTCGTCGAACTTGTGGCGCTCGTACGTGCCGCGATCCCAGATCCGCATCTTGCCGGCGCCGTACTCGCCCTTCGGGATGTCGCCCTCGAACTCGAGGTACTCGAGCGGATGGTCCTCGGTGCGGACCGCGAGGCGGTTGGAGTGCGGGTCCTCCGGAATCCCGTTCGGGATCGCCCACGACGCGGCGACGCCGTCGTGCTCGAGCCGCAGATCCCAATGCAGGCGGGTCGCGTGGTGCTCCTGGACGACGAAGCGGTCGCCGCCGCCGGGCGCGTCAGCGCTGCCGCTCGGCTCCGGCGTTCGCTGCGGGTCGCGCTTGCCGCGGTACTCGCTGAGACGGTCGGCACGGCTGGCGGGCACAGCCATAGTGTGCCTACCGCGCAGGGCGAACGAGCGTTAGGCGGGGCGCGTCAGCCCGAACGTGTAGCCGCCGCTGCCGCTGCGAGCGAGCACGCGCCAGCGGTACGTCCCGGGCGTCCCGTTGTACGTGACGTTCTCCGTTGCGGTGGCGCCCGTCGACTGGGCGACGATGTCCCACGTGCCCGACGAGCTGAGCTTCTTCAGATACAGGTCGAAGTTCGCGCCGTCGGGCCCGCGCAGGCAGCCGAGGTGCTGCCCGCTCGTCGTCGCGACGTACGAGTCGCCGTTGCCGCTGGGCAGCGAGTGACCGCCGCCGGCGCCCAGCGTGCCGGTGAAGGTCTGCGCCAGGCCGCACGCGGAGGGCCCGGGCGGTGGAGGCGGTGGAGGCGGCGGGGGCGGAGGCGGAGGCAGTGCCCCGAAGGCGATCGGGAACGTCAACGCCGACAGCACGGCCTGACCGGCGACCGAGAAGTGGAAGTAGTCCGAGGTCCAGTAGTCCCCGCGCGCGAACGCGTGCCCGAACACCGCGCCGCCGTCGTAGACGCAGCGCGCGTGCTGCGCGCAGATCTCCGCCAGCACGCCGTTGAGCTCGACGAGGCGCTGCTGTGCCGCGGCGCTGGGGTTGACGAGGAAGCTCGGGCAGCGGTCGTCGGACTTCCATTTCGCGACGACGGTCGCGTCGTTGCGCAAGAGCGCGTACAGGCGACTCCAGTCCGGGATGCTCGCGACGAACACGCGGGCGTTGGGCAGCCCCTTGCGCAACGTGTCGATCGCCGCCGAGAACTGGCTGCGGAACGTGCTGACCGAGGTGAGGTCGCGGCAGACGTCGTTCGTGCCGATCAGGATCGTCACGTACTCGACGCGCGCGCCGACGGCGTCCTTCGCCTGCGCGTTGAGGACGCTGACCTTCTTGCCGGCCTGGGCGTAGTTGCGGGTCGTGACGCCGGGCGCCTGCGCGTTGAGGCGAAGATAGTGGCTGTTGACGGCCGCTGTGGTCCCGGTCGACCACGATCCCTTCGTGCCGCCCGCCCCCTGACCGACGGTGAGCGAATCTCCCAGCGCCGCGATCGAGCGCGGCGGCGGATCGGCCGCCATCGCGCCTGCCGGCAGTCCCGCCGCCCCGATCGCGATCACACAGATGAGGAGTCGCAACACGTCCCTGCGCACGCGCTGGACTATGCCAGAGCCCCGCGCGGCCGGACGCGGTTGCGGTCCGCGGCGGCGCGGCGGCCTCGCCGGGGGCTCGTCAGCCCGTCAGGTTGGCGAGGCCCTTGCCGAGCTGCTCGCCGCGATACGGGCCGCCCGCGGCCGTCGCATTGCCGGTGAACTGCACCGTCAGGTAGGCGTTCGGGTCGGCTGCCGCCTCGGGCGCGAGCTGCTGGTCGGTCGACCAGCGGCTGTTGGCGACACGAAGGTTCTGGATCCATGCGACGAGCGTTCCATCGGGCTGCGTGTACGTCACGCGAAGGCGCACGACGCCGCCGATGCCGCGCTTCAGCGTGCCCTGCGTCACGAGGTGCGCTCCCGTGAACGACAGCGCGGTGCGGCGCAGGCTGCTGCGCCCGTTTGCCGCGCGCGAACGCAGCGTGTCGGACTGAACGACCCCGTTGCCGCGATACGTCACGGTCAGGATGCCCGTCCTTTCGCCGCGTTGGGTGCCCACGAGCCGGCGCAGGACCTTGACGAACTTCTCGCCCTGCCGCGCCGGCCCGGGCTCGGACTTGAAGACGGTCCTCGTGCCGCCGGAGAGGTACTCCGTGTAGATCGGCCCGGTGGCGGCACCGGTGATGCTGAGCAGCACGTCGAGCTTGCCGCCGCCGATCGAGGCGCGCTTGATCGCGAGCTTGGCCGGCAGCGGGGCGGTGGTCACCGCCGCGGAGGGACCGGCGGGGTTCGGAGGCGGTGGGGGTGGCGCGACCGCCGGCGGCGGTGGCGGGGTGACGGTCGGCGGAGGAGCCGGGGGCGGCGTCACGCCGCCGGCGGCGATCGGGTACGTCAGTCCGGCCACATGGTCCTGGCCCAGCGACGAGAAGTGGAAGTAGTCCTGCCCCGAGAAGTCCCCGAGCGTGAAGTTCCACGCGTACAGCGGCGTTGCCGTCGTACACACAGCGCGGCGCCTTCGCGACGCAGACGTCTCGCAGCGCCTGGTTGAGCGCGATCAGGTGCGCGCGCGCCTCGGCGGTCGGCCCCCTGAGAAACGCCGTGCACTTGCCATTGGGCGCGTTCCACTTCGCCGTCGCATTCGGATCGTTCTTGTACGTGTCCCACAGACGGCCGAAGTCGGGGATGCTCGTCACGAAGATCCGCGCGTTCGGCAGCCCTCCGGTGAGCGTCTGCAGCGCCGTCGCGACCTCCGCGCGGAACTCGGCGGCCGGCGTCATGCCGCCCTCCGCGCAGACGTCGTTCGTGCCGATCATGATCGTCACGTAGTCCACGTTCTGCTCGACTGCCTTGACGGCCTGGTCATCCAAGGCGTTGGCCTTCTTTCCCCCGGCGGCGAAGTTGAAGCGCTTGTCGAGCGCAACGCCGAGCCGCTGGCCGTGGCTGTTGACGAGCGTGCCGGTCGCCCACGAGTACGGGAGATTGCCCCCGTTGGAGGCGATCGTCAGCGAGTCCCCGAGCGCCGCCATCGAGGTCGGCGGCCAGGCCGCACCAGCGACGGCCGGCAACGCGAGTGCCCCCGCGATCGCCGATCCGCAGACCACGAGCATCCTCCTCACACCCAGCACGGCGGGCACTATAGGAGATCTGACGGTCGCATCGCGCCGCTTGCGGACGCCGTTCGCGCGTGCTACGCGGGCCGGCGGACGCGTCTTCAGCCGCCGGCAACGGCAGGCAGGATCGTCAGCTCGCCGCCGGCCGGGACGGCCGTGTCAAGCCCGTCGAGGAAGCGGATGTCCTCGCCGCCGAGGTAGACGTTGACGAAGCGGCGCAGGTCGCCGTCCTGGTACAGGCGCTCGCGCAGCTCGCCGTGCGCCGAGAAGACGGACTCCAGCGCCTCGCCGACGGTCTCCCCCTCGGCCTGCACCGACGCGGCGCCGCCGGCGGCGTCGCGCAGCTGCGTCGGAATCTTGACCGTGACCGCCATCAGGGGCTCATCCTAGACATGGACGGATTCCGCAAAGGCCGCTTCGAAGGACTCGATCGTCGGCTCGACCTCGTAGTCGGTGAACGAGCCGCGGACCGCGTCGAGCGTCTTCAGGCCCTCGCCGGTGATGACGAGCACGACGCGCTCGCCGCGGCCGATCTCGCCGGCATCGGCGAGCTTGCGCAGGACCGCCGTCGTGACGCCGCCGGCGGTCTCGGTGAAGATCCCGGTCGTCTCGGCGAGCAGGCGGATGCCGGCGCGGATCTCGTCGTCGCTGACCATGTCGATCGAGCCGCCGCTGGCGCGCGCGAGATCGAGCGCGTACGGCCCGTCGGCCGGGTTGCCGATCGCCAGCGACTTGGCGATCGTGTTCGGCTTCACCGGGCGGCAGAAGTCCTTGCCGTCGGCGAACGCCGCGGCGACCGGCGAGCAGCCGGTCGCCTGCGCCCCGTTCATCGTCGGCAGCTCGCCCTCGAGCAGGCCGACGTCGATGAACTCCTGGAAGCCCTTCGCGATCTTCGTGTACAGCGAGCCCGACGCGATCGGCACGACGCAACGGTCGGGCAGCTCCCAGCCGAGCTGCTCGGCGATCTCATAGGCGACGGTCTTCGAGCCCTCGGCGTAGTACGGGCGCATGTTGATGTTCACGAAGGCCCAGTTCTCGCGGTCGCCCGACAGCTCCGTGCAGAGGCGGTTGACGTCGTCGTAATTGCCGCGGACCTTGACGAGGTTCGTCCCGTAGACGCCGGTCGCGAGCACCTTCTGCTCCTCGAGGTCGGCCGGGATCAGCACGTACGACGCCATCCCGAGCGCGGCGCCGTGGGCCGCAACGGAGTTCGCGAGGTTGCCAGTCGACGCACACGCGAGCGTGTCGAAGCCGAGCTCGCGGGCGCGCGTCGCGGCGACCGACACGACGCGGTCCTTGAACGAGTGCGTCGGGTTCGCGGCGTCGTTCTTGACCCAGACCTCGCCGAGTCCGAGCCGCTCGGCGAGCCGGTCGGCGCGGATCAGCGGCGTGCAGCCCGCCGGCAGGCCCGTCCGCGTCTGCGGCTGCGGTCCCTCGAGCGGCAGGAAATCGTGGTAGCGCCAGATGTTCTGCGGGCCGCCCTGGATGCGCCGGCGGACCTCGCCGACATCGTCGAGCCGCTCGTGGTCGTAGCCGACCTCGAGCGGTCCGAAGCACTGCGAGCACACGTACCGCGCCTCGAGCGCGTACTCGGTCCCGCACTCCCTGCATTTGAGCTGCTTGGCCGCCATAGAACCCCTTCGCCGTTTGGATCTTGTGGCGACGGCGCGAATGGCCTGTGCCACATCTAACAGGAATTGGCACCGTTTCCCGCGAACAGCGGGTTGGTTGCCGGGGCTTCGTTGGGCCTGTCCCTCCACCCCTCTGGATGTGTCCAGCTCTCGCAGGTCACAATATCAGCCATGCCGAACCTTCCAAAGCCACGGTTTGGACGCCCAGCCGGGCGGCGCGGTCGCGCCGTGGGCCCGCCGGAGGTCGAGGCAGAGACCCCGAACATCGAGATCGTCGAGGGCGAGGGGCTGCGCTGGATCCACATCGAACGGCCCCGTCCGGCCGATCGCACGTGGCTCGAGGAGCACTTCGAGTTCCACTCGCTCGACTACGAGGACATCTACTCGCGCAACCAGCGCCCGAAGGTCGACGAGTACGACGACTACCTCTTCGTCGTCCTGCACTTCCCGCGCTTCGACAAGGCGGTCGGGCGCCTGAACGCCGCCGAGCTCGACATCTTCGTCGGGCCCGACTTCGTCATCACGCTGCCCAACGAGCCGATCCAGCCGCTGGAGTACCTCTTCGAGCGCTGCCGCACGCGCGACGACATACGCGAGTCGCTGTTCGCGAAGGGGCCCGGGTACCTGCTCTACAAGATCGTCGACGACTGCGTCGACGCGTCGTTTCCGATGCTCGCGAAGATGGGCAACAAGCTCGAGGTGCTCGAGGACGAGATCTGGGAAGGCCGTTCGGGCGAGATCGTGCGTGACATCTCCAACGTCAAGCAGGAGATCATCAACTTCCGCAAGATCGTCCGCCCGCAGCGCGTGGCGCTGCAGGACCTCGAGCGCACGAAGCGCTACATCCCCGAGGGCCTGGACATCTACTTCGACGACATCAACGACGCGTCGGAGCGCATCTGGGACATGCTCGAGAACTTCAAGGAGGTCGTCGAGGGCCTGGAGTCGACGAACGAGTCGGTCCTCTCGCACCGCGTCAACGACATCCTCAAGGCGCTGACGGCGATCAGCGTCGTCGTCCTGCCGCTGACGCTCGTCGCCAGCATCTGGGGCATGAACGTCGGCGTGCCGGGCGAGGGATCGGTGCACGCGTTCTGGATCGTCGTCGGGGCGATGATCGCCCTGCTCGTCGCCATGCTCCTGTTCTTCCGCAAGCGCGGCTGGCTGTAGTGACCGCCCTCGAGCCGCTTGTCCGCCTCGCCGAGGCCGCCGCGCTCGGCGCCCCCGTGCAGCGCAAGCGCATGCTGATCATCGCCAACCCGTACGCGACGACGATGACGGCGCCGCTGCGCAACCTCGTCGTCGCCGCGCTGCACGGCCGCTACGAGGTCGAGGCGATCGACACGCAGGCGCGCGGCCATGCCACCGACCTCTGCCGCGACGCGGCCAACGAGGGCTACGACGTGATCGTCTCCTTCGGCGGCGACGGGACCGTCAACGAGATCGCCAACGGGCTCTCCGGCTCCGGCACGCCGCTGACCTGCCTGCCGGGCGGGGCGACGAACGTGCTCTGCAAGATGCTCGGCATCCCCGGCGACATCGTCGACGCGACCGAGCACCTGCTCGGGATGGCCGACGACTGGCGCCCACGGCAGGTCGACCTCGGCGTCGCGAACGACCGCGCGTTCACGTACACGAGCGGCTTCGGCCTCGACGCGAGCGTCGTCAAGCGGATCGAGCAGTCGCCGCGCCTCAAGCGCCACAAGCTGCGCGAGTACTTCTTCGTCTACGCGGCGGTCGAGACCGTGCTGCGCCACTACGTGCGCCGCCCGCCGCGCATGGAGGTGCTCGTCGGCGGCCGCAGCGAGCGCGCGATCACGACGCTCGTCCAGAACGCCGAGCAGTTCACCTATCTCGACGACAAGCCGATCCGGATCGCCGAGGGCTCGGGCCTGCAGACCGGCTCGCTGGCCGGCGTCGCGCTGCGCGGCGTGACGCCGATCGACATCCCGTCGATCGCGCTGCGCCTGCTGTCCTCCAAGCGCTCGGTCGTCGGCCACCGCCAGATCGTCGACTTCCGCGACGTCGACGGGCTGCGCTGCGTGTCGGCGGACGGCCGCGCGATCCCGCTGCACGTCGACGGCGACCACATCGGCGACGTCAAGGAAGCGGTTTTCGGGATCCGGCCCGGCGCGCTGGCCGTCGTGTCGTAGCGCCGCCAGGGCGCCGACTGCGTCGTCGTGTCCTGCTTTGTGGTCGTCAGGCACGCATACGTCAGGACCGGACGAATGCGGTCTTCGGGATCCGGCCTGGGACGATCAGCCGCCCGGCGGTTCGTGTTCTGCCGCGCGCGCCGCGGCGTGATCGAACCGCATCGCTGAGGAGGTGGTCCGTCTGGCGCACCGCGGCGGGCGCAAATGCGCGGTGGCAGACGGCGCCCGATCGCGACACGGCGCCCGCGCGCACCGGTCACGTTTTCCCCGCATAGCGCGGATAACGTGCGCCACCCCCCGACTCGCGTCTCAGCCTCGCGCCCGACGGATCCCGAGCGCGCTCGCATGAGATGGCTGAAATGCCGCGCGAGGCGGCGCGACGTACGCCTCGCCGGAGCCCAGCCCGCCCCGGGCTCGCCGCTCCTCATCGATGCCGTCCGGGTTCGGGAGCACGCCAGGCGCCGCGGGCAGGCTGCTGCCCCCGATCCTGAGGCGGCATAGTCGCGGTCGTGGCGAATTAGGTGCGCAGAGCGCACTCAACGCGCCACGACCGACGTCCGCGGCTTGCGGACGCTTCCTTCAGAGACGCCGTGCGCAAGCGCCGGCGCCACCCACACGCCGAGGCCGACCAGCGACGCCGAGGCCGACCAGCGACGCCGAGGTTCGCCGCCGCGAACCCTCAGGCGCCGCCCGGCGTCACCCGGTAGGCGTCGAACACCGAGTCGATGTTGCGCAGGCGGTTGATCGCCGCCTTCAGGACCTGCAGGTCGCCGACCTCGACGACGAACCAGTTCTGCACCATCGGGTGCGAGACGACGCAGCGCGCCTCGACGATGTTGATGCCGGCCTCGGCGAACGTGCGCGAGAGGTCCTCCAGCAGGCGATGGCGATCCCAGGCGTCGACCTGCAGCTCGACCTTGAACGACGTCTCGTGGCCGCCGGCCCAGCTGACCGGCGTGAAGCGGTCGGGGTCCTTGCCGAGCTGGACGGCGTTGGGGCAGTCCTCGCGGTGGATCGTGATCCCGCGGCCGAGCGAGATGTAGCCGACGATCGGGTCGCCCGGCACCGGGCGACAGCACTTCGCGATCCGCAGCATGACGTCGTCGACGCCCTCGACGGCGATGCCGTACTGCGTCGACGTGCTCGTCGGCTGACGGCGCTGGCGGCGCGTGGACAGCAGGTCCTCGGCCATCGTGCGCGTCTCGCCCTCGGCCGCCTCGCCCTGCTTGAGGCGCTGCATGATCTTGTTGACGACGATCTTCGCCGAGATCTTCGCCCCGCCGAGCGCGATGTAGAAGTCGTCGGCCTTCTTGAAGCCCATCTCGCGGATGACGTCGGCCAGCAGCGGCGAGGAGACGATCTTCTGCGACGGCAGGCCGCGCTTCTTGAGCTGCTCGTGCAGGATCTCGCGCCCGGTGTGCTCGGTGTCGTCGCGCGACTCGGCCTTGAACCACTGCTTGATCTTGTTGCGCGCGCGCGTCGTGCGCACGACCGCAAGCCAGTCGCGCGACGGCCCGCGCTCGCGGTTCGAGGTCATCACCTCGACGATGTCGCCGGACTTCAGCTCGTAGTGCAGCGGCACGAGCTTGCCGTTGACCTTGGCGCCGACGCAGCGATGGCCGACGTCGGTGTGGACCTCGTAGGCGAAGTCCAGCGGCGTCGCGCCGGCGGCGAGGCTCTTGACCTCGCCCTTGGGCGTGAAGATGTAGACCTCGTCCTCGATCAGGTCGACCTTCAACGCGTCCATGAACTCCTTCGGATCGGACGTGTCCTGCTGCCACTCGAGCATCGAGCGCAGCCACTTGAGCTTCGCGTCGCCGTCGGCCGCGGGACCGCTGGCGCCGTCGCCGTCGGCCTTGTAGATCCAGTGCGCGGCGACGCCGAACTCCGCCATGTCCTGCATGTCCCTCGT
This sequence comes from uncultured Actinomycetes bacterium, assembly GCA_963780585.1. Classification (GTDB taxonomy): domain Bacteria; phylum Actinomycetota; class Thermoleophilia; order Solirubrobacterales; family Solirubrobacteraceae; genus CADCVQ01. The sequence goes on along the minus strand of CAWADD010000006.1, from coordinate 44,784 downwards.
GCGGATCTGGATCTCGAGCGGCAGGCCCTCGGGTCCGATCACCGTCGTGTGCAGCGACTGGTACATGTTGAACTTCGGCATCGCGATGAAGTCCTTGAAGCGGCCCGGCAGCGGCTTCCAGAGCGAGTGCACGACGCCGACGGCGCCGTAGCAGTCCTTCACCGAGTCGACGATCACGCGCATCGCGGTGAGGTCGTAGATCTCGTTGAACTCGCGGCCCTTCTTCGTCATCTTCGAGTAGATCGAGTAGAAGTGCTTGGCGCGGCCGGAGATGTGCGCCTCGATGCCGAGCGCCTCGAGCTCGCGCTGCAGGTAGGCGCCGGCCTTCTCGACGTAGCGCTCGCGCTCGTCGCGCTGCTGGTTGACGAGGCCCTTGATCTCCTGGTACTTGCGCGGGTGCAGCGCCTGGAACGCGAGATCCTCGAGCTCCCACTTGATCGCGTGGATGCCGAGCCGGTGCGCGATCGGCGCGTAGATCTCCAAGGTCTCCTTCGCCTTGTCGATCTGCTTCTGCTTCGGCATCGCGGCGATCGTGCGCATGTTGTGCAGGCGGTCGGCGAGCTTGATCAGGATGACCCGAACGTCGTTGGCCATCGCGACCATCATCTTGCGGTAGTTCTCGGCCTGCGCCTCGTCGCGCGACTGGAAGACGATCCCGGTCAGCTTCGTGACCCCGTCCACGAGGTTGCCGATCTCGTCGCCGAACGCCGCGCGTACCTCGACGAGCGAGGCGGAGGTGTCCTCGACCGTGTCGTGCAGGAGTGCGGCGCAGAGCGTCTCGGTGTCCAGCCGCATGCCGGCGCAGATCTTCGCCACGCCGACGGGATGGACGATGAACTCCTCGCCCGACATCCGCCGCTGGTCGGCGTGGTGCTCGCAGGAGAAGACGAACGCCGACTCGACCTTCTTGCGATCGATCGCTACGGCCGACGCGTCGGCGTGCTCCTCGACGATCGCGAAGACGTCCGACAGGAGGCTGCGCTCGAGGTCGGTGAGATCGGCGCGCTCGACGGCCGGATGGCGACTCGAGGTCACGGCGTCGACGGGCGTGCGGCGCGTGCCGACGACCCGCTGACGGGCCGGAGCCCTCACGCCGCCTTTGCTGTCACCTCGCTCAGGAATCTGCGACCGTCCTCATAACGCTGCTGGTATGCCCGGAACGCCTCCGATCGCTCGAGCGCGGTGCGCTCAGCTGACGGGACCGTCACGGCCCGGCTATCCGGATCGAGGCTGACGAGCGCCAGCTCCGCGAGGACCCGGATGACGCGTCCGGCCAATGCGGCCGACCTTGACGTCTTCGCATCGCCGCGAAGCAGCTGCTCGAGCTCCTCACCCGCCGCTCCGCCCGCGGCCCGCAGGGCCCGGTACGTCGCGGTGAGCGAAGCACGAAGTGCGTACTCCCGCTCATGGATCTGCTGCGCAAAGCGTAGCTCAGGTTCGCCCCACGCCAGGTGGGTCATGCGCCCGTACGTGCGCAGCGGCGCGGCGGGCGGGTCGAGCATCACGACATCGGACCCGACCCCGCCCGCCCACGCCAGCGACGGGTCGCGTTCGAGCGCGTCGTGCGAGCACAGCGCGAAGCCGCCGAGGATCGGTTGCAGGTGGCGCAGGCGGGCCGCCGCGTCGGCCGCGACGACGAGCACCGGCGCACCGCAGGCGACGAGCGCGGCGATCGTGCCCGCGATCCCGCCGTCGCAGCGATCGCGCACCGGCGCCGCCAGATCGCCCGGCTGGAGCGCGACCTCGCGCAGCGGCCGCGCAAGCTCGGCGAACGCCGCGGCGAGGTAGTCCTCAGGCTCGCCGACGAGCGTGATCGGCGCGGGCTCGCAGGGGCGCGCATCGCGCAGCACGAGGCGCGGCTCGCAGCTGCCGTTGTATTCGTTGAGCTCGAGCGTGAAGGTCGCGTCGAGCGGGCGCTCGCAGTCGATGCTCGACGTGCCGAAGGCGACCGCACGCGCACGCGCACCGCCCGCCGCGACCGTGAAGCGGAGGTGCCTGTCGCCCTCCCCCATCGTGCGCGGATCGCTGCAGCGCGCGGCCGGCAGCAGCAGCGCGACGCCGGGGTTGCCGATCCCGCAGGGCGCGAGCCGCTGCAGCTCCTCCGCCAGCCGCAGGCCGATCTCGTCGCCGGCGACGACCGCGTCGATGCGCCGCACGGGCACGAGGTCGTCGGCCGTCAGCGTCGCGGCGGCGTGGGCCTCGAAGGCGTCGCGAAAGGCGTCGACCTCGGTCGCGAGTAGCTCGCAGCCGGCGGCGGCGCGGTGACCGCCGTGGCGCAGCAGATGCGGGGCGGCGGCGTCGAGGCCGGCGAGCAGGTCGAAGCCTGCGATCGAGCGTCCCGAGCCGGTGCCCCGGCCGGTTGCTGGATCCAGCGCGATCAGCACCGTCGGGCGGTGATGGCGCTCGGCGATGCGCGACGCGACGATCCCGATCACGCCCTTGTGCCAGCCCTCCGCCCGCGAGCACGTACGACGCCCGCTCGCGCGCCTCGCTTCGCTCGCGCTCCGCGACCATCGCCTCGGCCTCGAAGAGGATCCGCGTCTCCGTGTGGCGGCGCTCGGCGTTGAGGCGATCGAGCTCGTCGGCGATCTGGCCCGCGCGGATCTCGTCGGCGGTCAGCAGCAGCTCGAGCCCGGCGTCGGCGCGCTCGAGCCGGCCGGCGGCGTTGATCCGCGGCGCGAGCCGGAAGCCGACGGCGGTCGTGTCGATCCGCGCCGGGTCGGCGCGGGCGACGCGCATCAGGGCGCGCAGGCCGGGGCGCTTCGTGACCGCGAGCGCGCGCAGCCCGGCGCGCACGAGCCGCCGGTTCTCGCCGCGCAGCGGGACGCAGTCGGCGATCGTCGCGAGCGCCACGAGGTCGAGGTCGACGTCGGCGAGCGCCGGATCGCGACCGGCGGCCTGCAGCAGCGCGGCCGACAGCTTGTAGGCGACGCCGGCTGCGCAGAGATCGACGCACGGGTAGCCGCAGACCGCGGGATGGACGATCGGCGCGTCGGGCAGCACGCCGTCGGCGCGCGGGCTGTGGTGATCGGTGACGACGACCTCGATCCCCGCCGCCCGTGCGGCCGCGACCTCGTCGACGGCGGTGATCGCGCAGTCGGCGGTGATCAGCAGACGCGTGCCGCGCGCCGCGAGCCGCTGCACGGTCGCGCTCGACAGGCCGTAGCCGTCCTCCGCCCGGCTGGGCAGAAACCAGTCGGCGTCGGCGCCGAGCGAGCGCAGCAGCCCGACGAGGATCGCCGTCGAGCAGACGCCGTCGACGTCGTAGTCGCCGTGGACCGTGATCCGCCGGCCGGCCCGCACGTGGTCGAGCACAAGCGCGCAGACATCGTCGATGCCGGCGAACGCGGCGGGTTCGTGACGCTCGTCGGCTGCGAGCCAGGCGCGTGCGGCACCGGCGTCCTGCAGGCCGCGGCGTACGAGCACCTGCGCGAGCGGGTGGCTGACCCCGAGCTCGCGTTCGAGCGCGAGCACGGCGGCGATGTCGCAGGGGGCGATCAGCAGTCGAGCGGGCGCAGGCGGCACGGCGTGGACGCTACGGCCGGCGCCCGACGGAACCGTGGGAATGGTCAGGTAGTGACCAATTTGCGAGCAAGATCAGACACTCCGCGTTAGCGGTCCGTCTCGTCACTGAGGAAAGCGGTCGGCGCGCAGCACGGGTCGTGGCGCGTTGTGGGCGCCATGGGCCCCAAACTCGCCACGACCGCCGGTGTGGCGGCGCGCGCGGGCACATGGAGAAGTGACATCTCCGCCTTCCTGGTGGTAACCGATGTCACTTCTCCATGTATTCCGCGGAGAAGTGCCATGTGTGCTGGCGTGACCGCTCGAGGTGGCAGTTCTCCATGCGCCGCACCGTGAACCGGCGGGGCCGACCCCGCCGCGACTCCTGCCTCAGTCAGTGATCAGGCGCCCTCCCCGGCGCTGAACGCGAAGCCCTACCCGGCGCCTCGGCGAAGCGCCCGCCGCCCCAGCGCCCTACTTCAGCGCCACCACCAGCCCGCCGATCAGCACGAGCGAGCAGACCGCGGGGATCGCGTAGCCGATGGCGCCCAGCGCGTACAGCGCCCAGATGAGCGCGAGCGGGGCGAAGATCGTGATCGCGGCGGAGGGCCAGCCGCGGCTCTCGGCGAGCACGCCGACGCCGGTCCCGATCAGCGCGATCAGGCTGGCGCAGAAGACGACCATGCCGATCACGAAGAGGCCGAAGCCGACCGCGAGGAACGGGCTGTCGTTGGCGCCCATGACGCCGAACTTCGAGAGGAAGACGAGGCCGCCGGCGAGCACCGCGCTCGCGCCGAGCGCGCCGGCGATCGTCAGGCGCCGCGGTGTCCAACCGTTCGCCTGGTGCGCGCGGCGCTTCGCGGACGGCGCCGGCGGCGGCGGCACGTCACGCGGGGCCCGCGGCTCTCCGAGGACGACGATGCGCTGCGATCCGGCTCCGTTCGGCGGCATGCGAGTCAATACTCCCGCGGGCTTCGAATCCCTGCCGAGACGCGCGCGCTCATGTCGCCGGCAGCTCGTGGTCGTCGAGCGCGTTGGCCTCCTGGCGCATGCCGAGCCAGTACATCAGGCCGTAGCCCAGCAGCGTGCCCGGGACGGCCTCGAGCGCGGTGATGAGATCGGTGCCGTCCTGGCCCGGCACGGCGAACCCGTGGATCACCATGCCGAACAGCACGGCGCCGAAGACGCAGCCGAGGAACGCCCCGATGATCCCGCCCCAGCAGCGGTCGGGCAGGAAGATCGTGAAATGCCAGAGGGCCAGGCCCATCATCGTCCAGGCGAGCGCGCCCATCAGTGGTCCGTCCTGTTCGGGTGAGCTGGATGGACCACTAGCGTGGCCTCCCGTGCTTGCCGCGGCGCTTCGCGGCGGCCGATGCCCGCTTGCGCCTCGCGGCGGCGCCCTCATCCTCGCGCGGCGGCATGACGACGTCCTCGGGCAGCGCATCGGCCGACTCGTCGCGCGGCTTCGGGGCCGCCGGGGCGACGGGCGCGGCGGGCTTGGCCTTCGCCTTCGTGCGGTCCGCGACCGCGGTGCCGCGCGGCGGCACGTCGACATGCAGGTCGCGCACGAGCTCCTCGAACTCCTCGCGGGAGACGTTGCCGTCAGGATCGTCGGGCGTCGTCAGGCGCTGGCCGCGGCGCAGGCGGCGCGCGCCCTTCTCGAGGTCGACCTGCTCGCTCGCCGAGCCGCTCGCGTAGGCCGGCACGATGCCGCCGTGCTCGGCGGCGATGCTCGCGCGCCGGCGGCGGTAGACGGGCTCGCGCTCCTTCCACGCCGTCAGCACGGGACCGGCGATGAAGACCGACGAGTACGTGCCCGAGATCGTGCCGACGAGCAGCGCGAAGGCGAACGCCTGCAGGGTCTCGCCGCCGAACAGCAGCAGTGCGAGCACCGGCAGGCCGGAGCAGAAGCTCGTCGCCAGCGAGCGCACGATGACCTCGGACATCGAGCGGTTGACGATCTGCGAGAACGCCGCCCGCGGCATGCGCGGCACGTTCTCCCGGATCCGGTCGAACACAATGATCGTGTCGTACAGCGAGAAGCCGAGGACGGTGAGCAACGCCGCGACCGTCGCCGTCGTCACCTCCTGGCCGGCGAGCGCGTAGATGCCCGCGGTGATGAGGATGTCGTGCATGACCGCGATCAGCACCGGGACGGCGTACTTCGGCTCGAAGCGCAACGCGATGTACGCCGAGATCACGATCAGCGACGCGATGATCGCGATGATCGCCGAGTTCGCGACCGTCTGACCGAACGTCGGGCCGATCGAGGTCGAGCTCGGCGTGTCGGCGAGGTCGTACTTGCCCTCGAGCGCGGCGCGCACCTCATCGACCTCGGCCGGCCGGAGGTTGTCCGTCGAGATCTGGAACGCGCTCGCGCCCTTCGCATCCTTCAGGCCGGTGACCTTCTGGATCTTCGCGTCGCCGAGACCCTCCCCGGACAGCACGTCGCGGACGGCGTTCTCGTCGACGTTCTGCTTGAGCTGGACGTTGATCCTCGTGCCGGACTCGAAGTCGATGCCGAAGTTGATGCCCTTCGAGCCCAGCGCCAGCGCGCAGATCAGCAGGATCAGGCCCGAGGCGCTGAAGAACCACTTCGAATAGCCCATGTAGTCCAGCCGCAGGCGGTCGCCCTTCGGCTTGCTGGCGCCGAGCGCCGACGGCTTCGCGAGCAGGCCCGACTTGCCCATCGTGCCGAGGATCGCCTGCGTCGCGAGGACCGCGGTGAAGAGCGAGACGATGACGCCGAGGCCGAGCGTGAGCGCGAAGCCCTTGACCCCGGCCGTCGCCAGGGTGAAGAGGATGAACGCGACCATGATCGTCACGACGTTCGCGTCGATGATCGCCGTCAGGCCCTTCTTGTAGCCCGTCGCGATGCCGGCGGAGATCGATCTGCCGCCGCGGATCTCCTCCTTGACGCGCTCGAAGATCACGATATTCGCGTCAGCGGCCACCCCCAGCGTCAGGATCAGGCCGGCGATGCCGGGCAGCGTGAGGACGACCGGGATCGCCTTGATCAGCGCGAAGAAGTAGACGCCGTAGATCGCCAGCGCGGCGACGGCGATCAGGCCGAGGACGCGGTAGAAGAGCAGCAGGAACAGCGCGACGATGACGAAGCCCGCGATGCCCGCGGCGAGGCCCTGATTGAGCGCCTGGCGGCCGAGCGTCGCGGACACCTGCGAGCTCGAGATGAGCTCCAGCTGGACCGGCAGCGCGCCGGTCTTCAAAACGTTCGCGAGCTCCTGCGCGGACTGGATCGTGAAGCCGCCCTCGATCTGCGAGCCGGTCCGCCCGTCGATGCCTTCGGGGTTGCGGCGGAAGTCGATGAACGGCGTCGAGACGAGCTCGTCGTCGAGCACGATCGCGAAGTGCTGGTTGACCTGCTCGGCCGTCTGGCCGGGCAGGATGCCGACGCTGTCGTTGCCGCGCTGGGCGATCTGCTTCGTGACGCGCTGCCAGGTCTCACGTCCCTTGTCGGAGAACTCGAACGTCACGATCGGCGCGCCGGAGCCGCCCGCGCCCTGGTCGAAGTTCTGCTCGGGGTTCTTCAGCTCCTTGCCCTCGAGTGCGACGTCGTCCTTCAGCACGAACCACTTGTTGAGCTTCGCCGAGCTGGCGCTGTTCTGCGCGCGGACGATGACCGTGTCGGGCTTGACGACGATCACCGTGGCCTTGTCACGGGACACCTTGGGGACGTTCGCCAGCGCTGCGGCGCGCGTCTCCTCGCCGAGCCCGTAGGTCCGCTTCGCCGCGGCGTCGACGGCGTAGTAGAGGTTGCCGTCGCGAGAGTTGTTGGCCTCCGCCTTGGCGGGACGCTTCTCGGCTCGCAGCAGGGCGTCGTACAGCGATATCGCGGCCGGAGAGCTCGCGTCGCCGCCGCCACCCCCGCCCGTCACAGCGGTGTCGGTCGGAGCCGGCTTGCCGTCCGCCCCGATGACGTTGACCTCCCAGTCATAGAACGCCAGCTGCGCGACGGTGCCGACCTGCTTGATCGCCTCGTTGAGGTTCGAGACGTCCGGCAGCGCGACGTTGATCTGGTTGCGGCCGGACTGCTGGATCTCGGGCTCGGCGACTCCCAGCTGGTCGACGCGCTCGCGCATGACGTCGATCGCGCGCTGGATCGCCTCCGGCGTCGGCGGCGGCTGCCCGGCCCGCGGCTTGACCTGGTAGACGAGCTCGACGCCCCCCTGCAGGTCGAGACCGAGCTTCGTCGGCTTCGTCGCGACGACGACCGCCGAGGCGAGCAACAGCCCGGCGACGAGCAGCAGGACGAAGAGATTGCGCTGTCGATCGCTCACGATGGCCTTCTAATCGGCAGGTTACTTGCCGGGCGTGAGGACCAGGAGAAGCCCACCGTCGTCGTCATACGCCGGAAAGAGGTCCGCCTTCGCGCTGGCAGGGAGATCGCCCTCGGCGTTCACCGAGACCGGCTTGCCGAGCGCGCGCACGCCCCACTCCAACACGGTCCCGACGTGGTCGCTGCCGTCTTCGAAGCGCAGACCGAGGACCTCGTTGGCCTTGCGGCCGATGACGCGCTCGTCGTTGAGCCCGGTCAGCTCGAAGGAGCCGCGGCCGCAGCCGATCACGCGTCCCTCCTGGTCGCACACGAAGAACGCCGCGTTGGGCGCCGGGTAGTAGTCGTCGAGCAGCTCGAATAGGAAGCCGAAGCCACATTTCGCGCAGCCTTTGGCCTGCCGCGAGAAGCCGGCCGTGCGGTCGGACTCCGAGCTGCGGTTGCCGCAGTTGGGGCAGATGAACAGATGAGCCATGACGACGCTAAGCCTAGACAAGCTCCGCCGGAGCCGAATCAGAACAAGCTGTCGGGCGCGTCGGCCGGCGGCTGCAAGCCGATGTGGTCGTACGCGCGCTTCGTCGCCGCGCGTCCGCGCGGCGTGCGCTTGAGCAGGCCGCACTGCAGCAGATAGGGCTCGTAGACGTCCTCGATCGTGTCCTGCTCCTCCCCCACCGTGACGGCGAGCGTCGAGAGGCCGACCGGGGCACCCTCGAACTTCACGCAGAGTGCGCGCAGCAGCTCGCGGTCGAGCCGATCGAGGCCGAGCTCGTCGATCTCCATCAGCGCGAGCGCCGCGTCGGCTGCCTCGGCCGAGACGATCCCGCCGCAGCGCACCTCGGCGTAGTCGCGCACGCGCTTGAGCAGGCGGTTGGCGACGCGCGGCGTCCCGCGACTGCGTCCCGCGATTGCAAGCGCGCCCTCGCGTTCGAGCGTGACCTCGAGGATCCGCGCGGAGCGCTCGACGATCGTCGCGAGATCGGCGATCCCGTAGTGCTCGAGGCGGTGCTGCAAGCCGAAGCGGTCGCGCAGCGGCGCCGTCAGCAGGCCGGTGCGGGTCGTCGCGCCGATCAGCGTGAACGGCGGCAGGTCGAGCGTCACGATCCGCGCGCCCGCGCCGAGGCCGACGGTGATCGGCAGCTGGCGATCCTCCATCGCGGGATAGAACGTCTCCTCGAGCGCGCGCTGCAGGCGGTGGATCTCGTCGACGAAGAAGACGCTGCGCGGCTCGAGCGCGGTCAGGAACGCGGCGATGTCGGCCTTGCGCTCGAGCGCGGGTCCGGCGGTCTGCACGAACGGGGCGTCGAGCTCGTAGGCGATGATCTGCGCGAGCGTCGTCTTGCCGAGGCCGGGCGGGCCGGCGAGCAGGACGTGGTCGAGCGGCTCGCTGCGCGCCCGCGCGGCGGCGATCGAGATCGCGAGCTGCTCCTTCAGCGACGGCTGGCCGACGAAGTCCTCCAGCCGCCGCGGGCGCAGCGAGCGGTCGAAGTCGTCCTCGTCGAGGCGCTCGGGCGTCTGGATGCGGGGCGCCGTGCTCACGATCGGCGCGACGTGCGCAGGGCGTTGGCGATCAGCGTCTCGGGCGTGTCGTCGGGGACGTCGCGCAGCAGCTCGTCGGCCTCGACGACGCTGAAGCCGAGCTCGACGAGCCCGTCACGGGCCAGGCGCCGCGGGCCGTCGACGCGCGTGATGACGATCTCCTCGCCGACCTGCTGGCCGCCGACCTTCTCGCGCAGCTCGACGACGATCCGCTCGGCGGTGCGCTTGCCGATCCCCGGCACGGCCTGCAGCCGCGCCACGTCGCCGGCCGCGAGCGCGCCGATCAGCTCGCGCGGCGTGCCGCCGCTGAGGACCGCGAGCGCGACCTTCGGGCCGACGGACTGCACGCCGATCAGCGCGAGGAAGAGGTCGCGCTCCTCCTCGGCGGCGAAGCCGTACAGCGCGAGCGCGTCGTCGCGCACGACGAGGTGGCAGTGCAGAGTGACGGCCTTGCCGACCGCCGGCACGTGACGCAGCGTCTCGGCCGAGACGGCGAGCCGGTAGCCGACGTCCCCGGCGAGGACGACGACGTGATCGGCGCGCCGGACGGCGACCTCGCCGCGGACGATCGCGATCATTCGTCGTCGGGCGCCGCGGGGGGCTCGCCGAGTCCGGCGAACGGACTGCGAACCCCGTCGTCGCCGATGCCCGGGCGCGACACGCGGATCTCCTGGAAGTCCTCGTCGTCGGGCACGAGCATGCTCTCGGCGACCGCCGCGGCGTGCGGCGCGCCGTTGGCATGGCAGATCGCGACCGCCAGCGCGTCGGCGGCGTGATCGGGGCGCGGCGGCGCGTCGAGCCCGAGCAGCATCTGGACCATCCGTGCGACCTGGTCCTTCTCGGCGCGACCCGATCCGCTGACGGCGTACTTGATCTGCTGCGGCGTGTACGAGACGCACGCCAGCCGCCGCTGTCCCGCGGCGAGCATCACGACCCCGCGCGCCTGGCCGACGGCGAACGCGCTCTGGACGTTACGCCCGAAGTAGATGTCCTCCATCGCGAGGACGTTGACCTTGTGCTCGTCGAGCAGCTCGCACACGCGCCGGTGGATGTTCGCCAGACGGAACTGCGGTGGCGATTCCGGGCGGGTGGTGATGACGCCGCCGTCGAGTGCGACAAGGCGGCTGCCACGGAGTGCGACCACGCCGTAGCCGGTGTTCGCGGTGCCTGGATCGATGCCGAGGACGATCATGATCTTCTGATTCTGCGCCCCGCGTCGGATGCCTCCCGCGCATCACGACCGTGAGAGCACCTTGCGATCGACGACGAAGCCGCCGAACGGCAGCACCGCGGCGACGAGAACGCCGAGCGTCGTGTTCGTGTTCCAGCCGGCGGGCTGGCGCAGGGAGAGCGCCATGACGACGTAGGCCACGAACAGCAGGCCGTGGATCGGTCCGAGGATCGGGGCGAGATCGGGGCCGTCGGCCCCGTACTTGACGATCGTCGCGGTCAGCAGGATCAGCCAGCTCGTGGCCTCGAGCAGCGCGACGTAGCGGAAGTTCTGAATCGACATGTACGAAAAGCTCCGTTCTCAGGGGAGCGCATGGTACGGACGAAGCGGCGCGCTAGCCGGCGACGCGCTCCAGCACGTCGGCGTCGATGTCGAAGTTCGCGTGGACCGCGTCGACATCGTCGTTGTCCTCGAGCGCGTCGATCAGCCGTATGAGCTTGACGGCGTCGTCCTCGGCGACCGCGACGCGCGCCTTCGGCAGCCATGCGAGCTCGGCCGATTGCAGCGCGATCTCGGCCTCCTCGAGCGCGGCGCGCACGCCGGTCAGATCGGCCGGCTCGGTGAGCACCTCGAAGACGCCCTCGTCCTCGGCGATGTCCTCCGCCCCCGCCTCGATCGCGGGCATCAGGTCGTCCTCGCTGTAGCGCTCGGCGTCGATCACGATCAGGCCGCGCTTGTCGAACAGGTACGCGACCGAGCCGGGCTCGCCGAGGCTGCCGCCGTGCTTCGTCAGCAGGTGGCGCACGTCGGCCCCCGTGCGGTTGCGGTTCTCGGTCATCGCCTCGATCAGCAGCGCGACGCCGCCGGGCCCGTAGCCCTCGTACATGACGTCCTGGATCGCCTCGGCGTCGGCGCCCGCGCCGGTGCCCTTCGCGATCGCGCGCTCGATGTTGTCCTTCGGCATCGACGCGTCGCGCGCCTTCTGGACCGCGAGCTGCAGCGCCGGATTGCCCTCGAGGTCGCCGCCGCCGTCGCGGGCCGCCGTCGTGATCGCCCGCGCGAGCTTCGTGAAGAGCTTCCCGCGGCGTGAGTCGACGACCGCCTTCTTATGCTTGATCGAAGCCCATTTCGAGTGGCCGGACATGGCGAGGATTCTAGTGGCGGCGCCTGATCGCCTACGCTTCGCGGCCGAATGACCGCCTCGGCTCCCGCGGAGATCTTCAAGGCCTACGACGTTCGCGGCCTGTACGGCGATCAGATCGACGGCGACGTCGCGCACGCGCTCGGGCGCGGCTTCGCGCGCGTCCTCGCCAAGCTCGGCGGCAAGCCGACCGGCGAGCTGCGCATCGGCCTCGGCCGCGACATGCGGCTCAGCGCGCCCGAGCTCGCGGCGCGCTATCGCGACGGCATGGTCGCCGAGGGGGCGACGGTGATCGACGCGGGGATGGTCGGCAGCGAGATGCTCTATTGGCTCGTCGGCTCGCGTGAGCTCGACGGCGGCCTGATGTGCACGGCGTCGCACAACCCGAAGGCCTACACGGGCGCGAAGCTCGTGCGCGAGGGCGCGATCGCGCTCAGCGGCGACGCCGGCATCCAGGACGTGCGCCGCGAGATCGCCGCCGGCCTCGGCGACGCCCCGGGCGGCGGGTCCGTCGAGCAGGTCGAGATCTACGACGAGTTCCAGGCCGCCGCGCTGCGCTTCGTCGACCCGGGCGCGGTGCGGCCGCTGCGCGTCGTCGTCGACGGCGGCAACGGGATGGCGGGACCGATGGTCGGCCCGCTGCTCGAGCGGCTGGGGCTCGATCTCGTGACCGCGTACTGGGAGCCCGACGGCGAGTTTCCCGACCACGAGCCCAACCCGCTGCTGCCCGAGAACCGCGAGTTCATCATGCGCAAGGTCGTCGAGGAGGGCGCCGACCTCGGGATCGCGTGGGACGGCGACGCGGACCGCTGCTTCTTCATCGACGACAGCGGCCGGTTCGTCGACGGCGACTTCCTGACCGCGCTGCTCGCCGAGTCGCTGCTGCGCAAGTCGCCCGGCGAGGCGATCCTCTACGACGTGCGAGCGAGCCGCGCCGTCGCCGACACCGTCGCGCAGGCGGGCGGGACGGCGCACCCCAACCGCGTCGGCCACGCGTTCTTCAAGACGCGCATGCGCGACGAGGGCGCGATGTTCGGCGGCGAGGTCTCCGGCCACTACTACTTCCGCGACTTCTACTGCGCCGACAGCGGGACGATCCCCGCCCTGCTGATCCTCGAGCTGCTGAGCGTCGAGCGCGCGAAGCTGTCGGAGCTGCTGGCGCGCTTTCGCTCGACGTACTTCATCTCCGGCGAGATCAACTCGACGGTCGACGACGGCCCGGCGAAGCTCGCCGAGATCGAGCAGCGGTTCGCCGACGCGCGCATCGGCCATCTCGACGGGGTCTCCGTCGACTACGACGACTGGCATTTCAACGTGCGCACGTCGAACACCGAGCCGCTGATGCGGCTGTGCCTGGAATCGCTGCGCTCCGTCGAGGACATGGAGCGCCGGCGCGACGAGCTGCTCGCGATCATCCGGTCCTGACGGCCGCGTCGACCGCCGCCTGATCGACGACGACCCGCCGACCTGCGGACGGCGTTACTCGCCCGTGTTCTGCTGATACGTGTGGATGACCTTCTTGCCGCCCTTGCTGCACGTCACCTTCGCGTTGAACTGCGACGGGATCGTGCCAGAGGCGGGGCGGCTCTCGATGCAGCGCAGGGCGTTCACCGTGCGGCGGTTGCAGTTGCCCTTCTTGCCGCCGGCCCTGACGCGGCACTTGTAATACGCGAGCACGAGCTTGCGCGCGCTCGAGCAGGTGACGTTCGTCGCCTTGATGCGACCGGTGAAGTAGCCGTTGCCGTCACCGCCGGGGTAGGCCGGCACGGGGCACGACCTCGTCTTCGCGGCGCTCGGCTGTGCGCCGACGAGGCCCCCCAGCAGGAAGCAGGTCGAGAGCACGAGCGTCGTGAGAAAACGGGGGCTGCGAGACAACGTCATTCCTTCTCCTTGGCGGGGGGGCTGCCAGAAACCTACTTGCCGGGGCTGCGACCAGGCGTCATCCCGAACGGCCATGATGTCGGACCGTGAACCGCGCCGTGCGCATCCTCAGACTCTTCTCATTGGCGCTCGTGGTTCTTCTGCTGCCGGCGACGAGCTTCGCGGCGACCCCGAACCGCGATCCGCGCCCGCACGCGGACCTCGCGGATGCGATCGCGAGCCCGCTCGACCTGCGCCAGTACGCGTTCGGCCAGCGCGGCACCGAGTTGGTGCTGCGCGTGACGACGGCCGGCGAGTGGGAGACGACGCAGCTGTCGGCGACCGAGGGCCGAGCGCTCTGCGTCAGGCTCTTCTACGGCAAGCTCGCGACGCCGCGCGCGCGGATCTGCGCGATCGATGCCGGCGGCGGCCAGCCCGGCCTGACGTACGCCCGGCTCGATCCCTTCGGCGGCAGCGTCTCGAACTCGTTCATCGACGCCTTCGTCAGCCGGCCCGACAAGCGATCGCTGGAAGCCGTCTTCGACGCGTCGTCGGTCAACCTCGCCCAGGGGCGCTACTCCTGGCAGATGCAGTCGGAGTGGTCCTGCGAGGAGCCGTTCGTGTGCAGCGATTTCGCGCCCGACTCCGGCAACGTCATCGCGCGGATCAGGCCGCTCGCCGAGCCGCCCTGCTTCGGCGCCGCATCGCGCAACCCGCTCTATCGCTGTACGGCCCCGGCGCTGCGCCTCGCCGTCGTCCCGACGCCCGAGGAGGCGCTGCTGTCACCAAACGCGCGCTGCGAGATCGTCTCGACGAAGCTGCCCTACACGTGCCAGTTCGGCGTCCGCTCGGCGGTCGCGAACCGCACGATCGCGCTCGTCGGCGACAGCCACGCGTCGCATTGGCGCGGCGCGCTCGAGGTCGTCGCGCACTCCCGCCGCTGGCACGGGTACTCGCTGACGCGCAGCGGCTGCCCGCTGTCGACGGCGCCGCCGGACCTGCCCAAGCAGCGTCGCGACAGCTGCGCGGAGTGGCGGCGGTCGGTGTTCGGATGGTTCCGGCGCCACCCCGACGTGAGCACGGTGTTCGTGTCCGAGCTGGCGGGCCTGGAGGTCCGCGCTCCGGCCGGCTGGAGTCGCCGCGACTACGCGATCCGCGGGTATCTGCAGGCCTGGCGGCGGCTGCCGAGGACCGTGCGCCAGGTCATCGTCCTGCGCGACACGCCGACGGCCGGGGACCACACGCCCGACTGCATCGAGCGCGCGATGCGCACCCGCAGGCCGGCCGGCTTCGCCTGCGCGCTGTCGCGCGCCAAGGTCCTGCCGATCGACCCCGCCGCGATCGCCGCGCGCCGGCTGCGCTCGCGGCGCGTCCATGTCATCGACCTGACGCCGTTCATGTGCAGCCGGCGGCTGTGCTTCCCGGTCGTCGGCGGCGTGCTCGTCCACAAGGACAAGACGCACATCACGAACGTCTTCGCCGGGACGCTCGGGCCGTTCGTGCTGAAGGGCGTCGACCGCCTGCTCGGCGGCTAGCGGTCCTCCAAGCGGGTCAGGCGTCCGGCTTGCGGGCCTCGATCTCGGCGCCCGTGTAGAGCGTCTTGAGCTTGAGCTTGCCGAAGCGCTCGTCGAGCGGATAGCCCATCCGGAAGATCAGGAAGAGCGTCTTGTTGAGCGGGCGCACCCAGCGGCGGTGGTCGGTGCGCGGCAGCACGAAGTGGACGAGGTTCGTCATCTGCAGGAACGCGCCCGAGTACGGCTTCTCGTCGATCCGCACGATCTCGAAGCCGGCGCGCTCGAACAGCTGGCGCATGCCGAACGTCGTGAAGCGGCTGACGTCCTCGGGGAAGCCGTGGACGCCGAACGTGAACGGGATCCAGGCGAGCACGGGCGCGCCCGGCTTCAGCACGCGGTACATCTCGCGCACGACCTGGTAGGGGTCGTCGACGTGCTCGAGGACGCTGATCGCGAGCGCGGCGTCGAAGCGGTCGTCGTCGATCGGCATCGCGTGCGCGTCGCCGACGATGTCGGGCTTCTGCGACGTGTCGGCGTCGAACTTCGTCAGCGTGCAGGAGAAGTACGGGCGATGGTCGTAGTGGCCGGCCCCCACCTCGAGCACTTCGGCGTCGCGCGGATGCGAGGCCGCCCAGCGCTCGAGCGTCGGCATCAGGATGCGCCGCGCGGCGCCGTGGTTCATGTCGTAGCGGACTTCGCGAAGACCCATTGGTGCCCGAGCCTACGCGCTGGCGCGAGTTTTCAGCGCCGCTCGACTGATATGGACGTGGGTTTGTCGAGGGTCCAGCACCGGATGCCCGCGGCTGGGCGGGCATCGTGTCGGTCAAGGGGGCGGCGGGTCTGGCTGGTGCGCGACGCGCGGTCAGACTGATATGCGCGGATCCTTGTCGGCCGCAGGACCGGTTTTCGTCGTGAGATCCCGCTGTCTAGGATCGAGCGTGACCGCCGTGGCGACTGCTCATAGTCGAACCGCGGATGCTCTCGCGCGTGGATGCCAGATCGGTCCCGCCGCCCCCCTTGAGCGACATGGTGCAGGCTCGTTTAGTCGGCGTTGGCTGCGGCCCAGCAGAAGCCGGTGAGCTCGCGTGCGACGGCGACGGCGACGATCGTGCGGCGCTTGCCGCGCTCGCTGTCGAGTCGGCGCCACGTGTGGTGCAGGCGTTGCTGCGCGGCCCAGGAGATCGCGATGACGTGCGCGGGCTGCCCGGCCTGGCGGCGCTTGAGCGTGTCGCCCTTGCGTGGTCGGCGGCGGTAGTGCCAGGCGGCTTCGACCAAGAGTCGGCGGCCGTGCCCGCTGCCGGTCTTCGTGATCGCGCCTTGGCGGCGCGACGTGCCGGTGCTGTGCTCGCAGGGAACGAGCCCGAGGTAGCTCATCAGGTGCCCCGGGCGCGGGAAGCGCGTGAAGTCGCCGATCTCGGCGCACAGCCCAACGGCCGAAAGGGTGTCGATCGCGCGCAGGCAGCGCAACCTGGCGATGCTCTGCGCCCATGGCGAGCCGGGCACGAGCTCGCCGATCGTGGTCTGGAGCATGTCGCGGCGGATGATCAGCGCGTCGATCGCGCCGAGGTAGTCCAGCAGCGTGACCTGCGCGCCGCGGTCGCCGAGGTCGATCTTGCCCAGCCACGCGCGGTGATGCGTCGTCCATGCCCCAGCGGTCCCGTCAAAGCGCACGTCGTGGCGCAGCAGCAGCTTGCTCAAGCGGTGGCGGGCGCGCATCAGGTCGCCGCGGACGTCCTCACGCGCGCGAACGAGATCGCGCAGCGCCTCCTCCTCGGTGCTGGGAACGCGAACCGCGTGCAACCCGTCGATCATCAGCAGCCGCAGCAACCGCTCGGCATCACGCTGATCGGTCTTCACCCGGTCGCTGCTCGGGCGCTCGATCTTGCCCGGTGCCGCGATCACGCACCCGACGCCCGCCGCCGTCAGCGCCCTGGCGAGCCCGAACCCCGTCGGCCCCGCCTCGTAGGCCACCCTCGCGGGGCGCGGCAGCGCGGCGCAGAACGCGACGACGTCGCGCGTCTCGCCCGGCAGCCGCCGCACTCCCAGCTCGCCCGTGTCGCGGCCCATCATCACTGCGACGACACTCGCGCGGTGCACATCCAGCCCCGCCCAGCTGCGAACCTGTGCCATGTCGGCACCCCCATGATTGCGGTCGGGGCCCGGGCCACTCCCGGGCCCTCAACCCGCGCACGTTCATGCGCGGGTGCCGACCCTCACATCACTCCCGGACGGTCGAACACCGTCCATAGGGTCTAGGCGCGGCGACCGACGGCGATGACCTGATAGCCGAGCAGACCGGGCGCGCGGCGACCGAGCGCCTGCCAGGCGGGCTCGGCGCGGGCGGCGAGCCCGGCCGCCGCCGCCGGCGCGTGGTTGCGCAGTGCCGGCACGATCGCGTCGAGCTCGACGGCGCGCAAGCCCGCGCCGTCGAGCAGCCCGCGCAGCGAGTCGCGCGTGAACCAGCGCAGGTGGCTGGCGTCGAAGGTCCCGCTGTCGTGCTGCGGCCAGCGGCCGCGCATCAGCGTCAGCCGCGCCTGCCAGTGCGCGATGTTCGGAACGCTGACGAGCACCGCGCCGCCCGGCCGGCACCAGCCGACCGCCCGCGCCAGCCCGTCCGCCGGGTCGGCGACGTGCTCGATGACGTCGGCCAGGACGACGAGGTCGAACGAGCCGGCGGCGAACGGGAGCCCCGAGTCCTCCAGCGCGCCCTGCACGACGTGGTCGCCGATCTCGGCCGCGGCGCGCGCCGCCGTCGCGGACAGCTCGAGGCCGGCGAGATGGCCGGCCCGGTCGCGCAGCAGCGCGAGCAGGCCACCCGAGGCACAACCGATGTCGAGCATCCGCCCGCCGGGCGGCAGCAGACGCAGCGCGTGCTCCGCGATCGCGCCGTTGCCGAACGCGGCGTACATCTGCGCCTTGGCCTCGTAGAGCTGGGCGAGGGCAGGATCGATGGGCACGGGGCGAATGTAACCTGCCGGGGAGAAAGGTATAGAACGTCCGCTGGCAGAAGGACCGTTCGAACTAGACTCCCCGCGATGCCGAGCCTCGCCCGACGCGCCGCCCTGCAGGCCCGGCGGGTCGCCCAGGAGGCCCAGCGCCTGAAGGCGCGCGTCGAGGCCGTCCAGCACCTGCGCCGCACGCTGAACAACGCCGAGGGCACGGTCGCGCTGCAGGACCGCGCGCAGCAGCACATCGCCGACGGCACGCTCGTGCTCGGCAACATGAGCTACTACGCGCCCAACGTCGTCAAGTACAAGGGCGACAGCGGCCGCGTGATCATCGGCAACTTCGCCTCGGTCGCGCCCGACGCGGACTTCTACGTCGGCGGCCTGCACCGCGTCGAGTGGGTCTCGCTCTACGGGCTGCGCGCGATGCTCGAGCTGCCGGGCGCCTACGAGGACGGCTTCACGCACGGCAACGGCGACATCGTCGTCGGCAGCGACACGTGGATCACGAACGGCTGCACGGTGATGTCCGGGGTGACGATCGGCGACGGCGCCGTCGTCGGCACGAAGGCCGTCGTCGCAAAGGACGTGCGGCCATACGCGATCATCGTCGGCAACCCGGCGCGCGAGATCGGCCGGCGCTTCGGCGACGAGCAGGTCGAGGCGCTGCTGCGGATCAAGTGGTGGGACTGGCCGACCGAGCTCGTCAAGGAGCGCGTCGACGAGCTGTCGAGCCCCGACGTCGACGCCTTCATCGCCCGCTTCGACCCCGGGCCGTAGCGATGGCCGAACGCTCCGGCGTCGCGGTCGTCATCGTCAACTACGACGGCGAGGCGCTGCTGCCCGACTGCCTCGCGGCGCTCGCCGCCCAGACGCTCTCGCCGGAGGAGATCGTCGTCGCCGACAACGGCTCGCACGATCGCTCGCTGGCGCTGCTGCGCGCGCAGCACCCCGGCGTCCGCGCCGTCGCGCTGGAGCGCAACTTCGGCTTCGCCGGCGGCGCGAACCGCGGCGTGCGGGCGACGTCGGCGCCGTGGGTCTGCGTCCTGAACTCCGACGCGACGCCCGCCCCGGACTGGCTGGCCGAGCTGATGGCCGCGCCGCGCGACGCGCGCACGTGGGCGCTCGGCAGCGTGCTCGTCAGCGCCGCCAGCGGCCGGATCGAGAGCGCCGGCGACCAGTACGCGCCCGAGGGCTACGCGTACAAGCTGCTGCGCGACCGCGCGCTCGAGGAGCTGCCCGCCGCGCCGTACCGCGTCTTCGCGGCGCCCGGCGCCGCGCCGGTCTTCCGGCGCGACGTCTACGACGAGCTCGGCGGCTACGAGGAGCGCTTCTTTCTCTACTACGAGGACGTCGACCTCGCCTTCCGCGCCGTGCTGGCGGGCTACCACGCGCTGCTCGTACCGTCCGCGCGGGTCACGCACCGGCTCGGCGCGACGACGCGCTCGCACGCCCGCGCGCGCTTCTACGTCGCGCGCAACAGCGCGTGGTGCGCGGTGCGCTGCCTGCCGGACGCGAGCACCGGAGGGCTCGCGCGGCGCTGGGCGCGCGAGCTGCGCAGCAACCGTCCGCGGCGGCTCGCGCCGGTCGAGATCGTCGGGCGCGTCGCGGGGCTCGCCGGCCTGCCGCGCGCGCTGCACGAGCGGCGCGCGATCCAGGCGCGGCGCCGCGCGACGCGGGACGAGGTCGACGCGCTGCTGCGCGCGCCGGCGGAGCTCGCCTGAGGCCAAGGCGCGCTCAGGCGACTGCACCGGGCGCCGGGTGCCGGCGCAGGTAGGCGAGGATCTCGCGCAGCAGCCGGCGCTCGACGAGCGCGGTCGCGGCGAGCGTCGTGGTGGCGTAGAGCGCGAGCAGCGCGAGCGCGGCGGCGAGCGTCTGCTCCTCGCCGAACGCCAGGCGCAGCAGGAGCACGAGCGCGACCGCCGGCGCGCTCGGCAGCAGGGCGCGCGCGCTGTGGCGCAGGAAGCGGAAGTCCGGGAACAGACGCCGCAGGTAGAACATCCGCACGGCGAAGTTGACGCCTTCGACGATCAGCGTCGCGATCGCCAGCCCGTGCAGGCCGTCGCTCGCCAGCAGCGGCAGCGCGATCGCCAGGAACGCGACGATCGCGATCGCGGCGGCGATCCCGACCGGCTTCGTGTCGGCCCGCGCGCGGTAGAAGGCGTCCCAGTTGAAGCCGATCTGGTGGACGGCGACCGCGACGCCGATCGCCTGCATCAGGCCGATTCCGGGGCGCCACTCCTCGCCGATCCCGAAGCGCACGATGTCCTCGGCGAACAGCGCGAGGCCGAGCCCGAACGGCGCGCCCCACATGAGCGCCAGGCGATTGGACTTCACGAACGCCTCGTAGAGCAGCTCGGCGCGGTCCTTGACGGCGCAGATCGTCGGGTAGATCGTCTGGGTGATCGCCTGGTCGGCGCGGTCGGAGTACTGCGAGATCGACGAGGCGAGCGCGATGATGCCGACGCCCGCCAGCCCGAGCTCGGCCTCCCCCACGATCAGCAGGCCCTGGCCGACGACGATCCCCGAGGTGCCCGCGAAGAACAGCGGCCACGAGAACGAGGCGTAGGCGCGCGCGGTCGCGCGATCGAAGGTCCAGCGGAAGCGATACGGCGAGGCGCGCAGCGAGACGATCGCGCCGACCCAGGCGCCGGCCACGACGCCGACGATCAGCGCCCAGTAGTTCCAGCCCGCGATCAGCAGCGCGACGGCGATCACGAAGCCCGCGATCGGGTCGGTGATCTGCAGCTTGCGCTGGCGGGCGAAGTCCATCTCGCGGTAGAAGATCCACAGCGGTGCCTGCAGCGCCTGGGCGGGGACGACGAGCAGCGCGACGAGCGCCGGCGCGATGATCGCGTCGTTGCCCATCACGAGCGCCATCGCCGGCACGAGCAGCGCGCCCGCGACGAGCACGATCGCGGCGATCGACAGCTCGAACGTCATCGCCTTGCGAAACGCGAGCTCCTGGTCGTCCTCGTCCTGCTGGATGAACTTGTCGCCGATGCCGACCTGGCGCAGGAACATCAGCGTGTAGAGGACGACGAGGATGACGCCCCAGACGCCGTAGTCCGACGTCGTCAGGAACGCGGCGACGAGGAAGCCGCGGACGAGGTTCAGCGTGTTGACGCCGACGAGGAAGGCGGTGTTGATGATCGTCCCGCGCGCGGCGCGGATGCGCAGGCCCGATCCGGCCTGCGGGCGCCCGCCAGGGACCGGCGGCGTCTCGCTCACGCCCGGCCCCGGAGGCGCGGAGCCGGCGTCAGCAAGGGCGGCGGGCCGCCCGGCAGCCCCAGGCCGCCGAGCGTGCCGCGCACCTCGCGCGGATCCTCGCGGCGGGCGAGGCACAGCGCCGCGCCGGCGACGGCGTCGGCGAGCAGCAAGGCGAGCAGCGCCGCGCGCGCCGGCCGCGGCCACCAGCGGCCGGCGTACGTGCGCATCGAGGCGACCCACTCCGCGCGCATCCGCGCCGGGTCGGCGTGCTGGGCGCGCGCGACGCTCGTCCCGTAGCCGTGCTGCGCGGTCGCCGCCGGCACGATCTCGGCGCGCCGTCCGCGCTGCGCGAGCCGCGCGCATAGATCGCCGTCGTTGAAGAACAGCGGGAAGCGCTCGTCGAACGGGGCCGGCGCGAGGTCGCGCCGCGCCGCCAGCACGCAGGCCGCCGCCGGACAGAAGACCGCGACCGGCTCGCGCGGCGGTCCGCCCGACCAGAGGTCCTCGTAGCGCCGTCCGGCGAGCGCGCGGCCGCCGCGGCGCGCGTCGACGCGACGGCCGATGCTCGTGAAGCCGAGCAGCGCGCCTGACAGGCGCAGGTCGCGGCGCGCGAAGAGCTGCGGCGTGCCGTCGGGATCGCGCAGCAGCGCGGCGGCCAGGCCGACGGCGGGATCCGCGACCAGGTGCGCGTGGAGCGCCGCCGCGCAGCCGCGATCCATCACGCAGTCGGGGTTGAGGATCAGGACGTGATCGCCGCCGGCGGCGCGGAAGGCCGCGTTGACGGCGGCGGCGAAGCCGCGGTTGGTTCCCATCTCGATCAGCCGGACGGCGTCGCCGCGCTCGCGCACGCGCTCCGCGGTCCCGTCGCGCGACGCGTTGTCGGCGACGACGACCTCGACATCGAGCCCGTCGCGCGCCTGCGCAAGCGCGCCGTCGAGGCAGGCGTCGATCTCCGCGGCGTGGTCGTAGGTGACGATCACGATCGAGATGAAGGCGCGCGCTGTCACAGCGTCACGATACGGCGACCACAGGACCGCCGACGCAGCGCGCGGAACTCTTTAGCCTCCGCGCCGTCATGCCTCTGCAGGACTTCCTTGCCGGCGCCGCGCTCTTCACCGTCATGCTGGCGGCGGTCGTCGCCGCGACCGCGCTCGTCGTCCGGCGCCGGTTGGGGCACCTTGACGGCCTCGAGCGGGGGCTCGCGAGCGTCGTCATCGGGACCGCGATCCTGATCTGCGTCCACCTCGTGCCGCTCATGCTCGAGCTGCTCACGCGCGCGACCGCGATCGCCGCGGCGCTCGCCGCCGTCGGCCTCGCGGCCCTCGTCAAGCCCGCCGCGCCGGCCGCCGCGCCCGCCGCGCCGCGGGCGCCGTCACCGGTCAGCGGCACCGCCTCCTGGGCGCTGGCGGCACTCGCCTGCGCGTTCGCGGCGGTGGCGGCGCTCGCCGACCTCGGGCGCTGGGCCGGCGACGAGCTCGTCGGCGTCGACCCGCTGACCTTCCACCTGCCCAACGTCGGGCGCTGGATCCAGCTGCACTCGATGTGGCAGATCGACCAGTTCGCGCCGCTGCTGGCGCACGGCAACTACCCCAACAACGGCGACGTCGTGCTGCTCAGCACCGTCCTGCCGTGGCACAACGACTTCCTCGTCCGCCTGCCGATCACGTTCTTCCTCGTCACCACGGCGATCGCCGTCTTCGCCGTCGCGCGCGAGCTCGGCGCTCCGCACGCGTGGTCGGCGCTCGCCGGCGCGGCGGTCGTCTCGCTGCCGGTCGTGGGGATCGCAACGATCCCGCGCGCCCTACCGGACTCGCTGATGTGGACGACGTTCGCCTGCGGCGTGCTGTTCCTGCTGCGCCACGCGCGCTCGGCGCGGCGCTCGGACCTCGTGCTGGCCGGCGTCGCGCTCGGCATCGCGGCCGGCACGAAGTGGTACGGCGTCAGCTCCGTCGCGGTCGTCGTCGCGATCTGGATCGGCGCGCGCGTCGTGACCGCGCGCCGTCGCGCGCAGCCTGACGGCACCGGCGCGACGCGCGACGTGCTGATCGTCGGCGGCCTCGCGGTCGCCGGCGTGCTGCCGTGGCTGGCCCGCAACCTCGCGCTGTCGGACAACCCCGTCTTCCCGCTCAAGGTCGCGCCCTTCGGGCTGACGATCTTCGACGCGCCGCCCGACGTCATCCGCGACCAGGCGGGCTTCGCGATCGCCGACTACGCGGGCGACGCCGGCGTCCTCTGGCAGCTCGCCGGGGAGGTGGTCGAGGGCCTCGGGCCGGCGCCGATCGTGTGCGGCCTGGCGATCGCGCTCGCCATGCTGCTCGCGCGTCGGCGCGGACGGTGGCCGGACGCGCGCATCCTCCTGCTGGCCGCCGGCGCCGTCGTGCTGGGGCTGCTCTACACGGTGACGCCGGCGACGGCGCTCGGTCTGCGCGACGACCCCTCGCTCGCGCATGCCAACACGCGCTATGCCGTCCCGGCGCTCGTGCTCGCGATGCCGATCGTCGCCTGGGTGGCGGGGCGCCTGCCGCGCGCCGGCGAGCTCGTGCTCGGCGGCGCGCTCAGCGTCGCGGCGCTGCTCGGCGCCTACCGCGGCTACGAGGTGCACGGCATCCGCGACGTCGTGCTCGCCGCCGCCGGGCTCGCCGCGCTGGCGGGCGCGAGCTGGCTGCTGTGGCTGCTGCGCGCCCGGCGGATCGTGCTCGTCGCGGCAGCACTCGCCGCCGTGCTCGTCGGCGGCGCCGCCGCCTACCGCGTCGAGGACCGCATCAACGACGGGCGCTACCGCAACATCGACCCGGCCGTCGACGTGCTGCTCGATGCGGCGCCGAGCGGGCGCCGGATCGGCCTGGCGAGCGACTGGTCGGTCGGCGGCCTGGCGCCCGTCTGGCCGGCGTTCGGCACGCGGATCGGCAACGAGGTCGAGTACGTCGGGCGCTTCGTGCGCGGTTTCATGACCCCGTATCGCGACGCGGCGAGCTTCCAGGGCGCGCTGCGCCGCGGCCGCTACGACCTGCTCGTCGTCGGCCGCGGCTTCTACCCGCCGCAGGCGACGCCCGAGCAGCGCTGGGCGATCGACGCGGGCTGGCGCACGATCGCGCTCAGCACGCGGCTGCGCGTGCTGGCGGCGCCGCGCGGCTGAACCGACTGCTCGCGGTCGGCCTCGGCGCTGGTCTGGGCGCCGCTGCTCGTGTACGGCGGCGATGAAGGAACGGTGAGCGAGCGGGCGTGGTCGCTTGTGGCGGGTTGCGGCGCGGACCTGTCCTGCTTTGTGTGTCTCATTGCGCGTACAAGGCAGGACACGAGCCGTGATCCGACGGTGTCGAACACCCCGGGGTCAAAGCGACACGCTCGCGCAACCCAGCGCCACACGCGGCCCGCCGCCCACGCCCACAACACCCCTCCCTCACCGATGCCGTTGCCGCGGAGTCCGTGCACAGCGGATCGCCTCGATCACCCCGGCCATGCGCCGCGTCTCGGCGTCGACGTCGGCGTTCGCGCGGACCCACTCGCGCGCCTGCCGGCCGGCTTGGCGGCGCTCGTCGGGGCTCAGCGCGAGCGCCGCCCGGAGCTGCTCGGCGAGCGCGCCGGCGTCGCCGGGCGGCGCGAGGAAGCCCCACGGCTCGAGCACGCACTCCGGCAGCCCGACCTCGTCGCTGCCGACGACGAGCAGCTCCATCGCCATCGCCTCCTTGACGACGACCGGCATCGAGTCACGGTCGCCGTCGCGGGCCACGACGCACGGCATCGCGATCAGGTCGGCGGCCTCGAACGCGTCGCGCACCTCGGCCGGCGCGCGGCTGCCGAGCAGGTCGACGTCGAGGCCGAGGCGCTCGGCCTGCTGCTGCAGCCGCGCGTGCAGCGGCCCGTCGCCGATGATCCGCAGCGTCACGCCGGGCAGCTCGGCAATCGCGTCGAGCAGCACGTCGAAGCCCTTCTTCTCGACGAGCCGGCCGACCGCCAGCACCGTCGTGCCCTGTGCGAGCGGGGTGCGGCGCTCGAACGCCGGCGCGTCGACGCCCATGACGACCTTGTGCAGGTTCGCGCGCGGGACGATCCGGCGCAGGTAGCGCACGTTGTAGTCGCAGCCGGTGAAGACCGCGTCCGCGCGCTCGAGCTTCTCGTGCAGGTTGCGCGGCGTCATGAAGATGTCGTAGGCGTGCGCCGTCACGCTGAACGTGCGCCCGCTCAGCGCGGCGAGCCGCAGCGCGTCGAGCGCCGCCCCGCCGGCGAAGTGCGCGTGCAGGTGCTGGTCGCCGCGCTCGATCACGCGGCGGGCGGCCGGCGCGAGCGCGCGCAGCGGCCGCGGCCACTCCTCGCGAGCCCATCGGCGGCGACGCGCGAGGTCGCGCGCGCAGGCGAGCGGGCGGCGCCTGGCGAGCCACAGCAGGTCGCGCAGCGCGCGCCCGCTGACGGCCTGCGTGAGCACGTCGACATCGACGTCGTCGGGCGCCTCGGGGTTCGGATGAGGGGCGAGCTGGCCGGCCTCGACGCGCAGCTCGTGACCGAGCCTACGCAGCGCCTGCAGCTCGTTGACGATGAACGTCTCGGACAGTTCCGGCCACTGGTCGAGCACGAACAGCAGCCGCATGATCGCCGGACTGTAGCTGTCGGCTCCCATCTACCCGCGGGCACGCGCGGCGGGCGGCCGTGCAGGACCGGTTTCGACCGACTCCGCGAGCGTCAACTGGCGCTAGCCTGCGTACAGATGTCCGGCTCGGCAGTCACACCCACCGGCGTGCGCGAGGGTGATCCCGCCGCGCTCGCCGCGCTGTGCGCCGTTCGCGGGCCCTCGGTTTACGCGTACTGCCTCCAGGTTGCGGGCGACAGCGACGCCGAGGCAGCCGCGGCGGAGGCGTTCGCGCGCTTCCGCGTGGCGGTCGTCGCCGAGGGCGCGGACTCCTCGGTGAACCCCGACGTGCTGCTGATCAGCGCCACGCGCGCGGCCGCTGCGAGCCGTGCCGGCGCCGACGCGCAGGGGCCGTGCGCGGAGGTGCCGCTGCTGCTCGCCCGGCGCGCCGACCGCTCGCTCTCGATCGTCGAGCTCGAGCGACTCGACGCGCATCTCGCCGAGTGCTGGGCATGCCGGGCGCCGGTCGCCCGCTTCAAGGCCGCGGAGCGCGCCTACCGCGACCCGCCCGAGGAGACGCTCCCGCCGCAGACCGCGGCGAGCATCGTCGCCGCGCTCGCAAACGCCGTGCCGATGGACGGCGCCCCGGCGGCGGCCGCAAGCGTCGCCGCGTCGAACGGCCGCGCCGAGCAGGGCGAGCGGGCGCTCGACCCCGATGCCACCCAGGCCTTTGTGATCGGCAAGCCGACTGCGGTCGATCGCGTGCCCGGCATCCGCGCGCACGAGATCGACGACGAGCCCGAGAAGCCCGCCGGCCGTAAGGCCGCCGTGCTCGCGTCCGCCTCCGCGCTCGCCGGAGGCACGCGCGCGGTCGCGGGCGCGACCCGGGCGCTCGCCCGCGAACTGCGCGCGCGCGCCGGGGCCGGCCGTCCGCGTCCGTGGGCCGGCGGTGGGCGCGGCGCACATCGGCCGCGTCCGCGGTTAACCCTGCCAGGCGCCCTCCCGGCGTTGCGCCCGTCGGTCGTGGCACCGGTCGCGCTGATCGCCGGGGCGCTCATCGTCGGGCTGATCGTCTCGGGCGTGATCGGCGGCGGCGCTCCGGCCTCCAGCCCGCAGGTCGCGGTCCCGGCCGGCGAGCCCGGCGTGACCTCGTCGCCGGACGTCGTCGTCGTACCCGGCGCAAAGGAGGCAAACGCCGAGGCGGTCGAGGTCGCCAAGGCGCGTCAGCGCGCGCTCGACAACGGCGAACGCCTCCCCGACGGCACGCCCGACCAGCCGGCAGCCAAGCCCGGCGCCAAGCCGGCCACGAGCAACAGCGCGCAGCCGCCGCCCGCTCCGCCGCCACCGCCGCCGCCGCCGCCTCCGGCGAGCCAGGCGAACGCGCCCGTCCCGACCGCCAAGCGCGCCACGGTGCGCAAGCCCGCGCCGAAGCCGAGCAGCAGCGGCGCCGCGACGGGGATCGACGCCGGCAACGGAGCGACCGGCGCCGAGCAGATTCCGTCGGCCCAGGACACGTCGAGCGTCCCGGATCTCGCGCCGCCACCCCAGTCGGTTCCGCGTCCGTAGCGCATGAGTAACGGCAGCGTGGGCCCGCCTCCCGCGACGCTGGAGCCCGAGATCGAGCGCGTCGGGCGCGCGCTTGCCGCCCGCTTCCCGTCTCCCGGGCGCCACCCGCTGAAGGCGCTCGACGATCGCGCGATGGAGCTCGCCGCCCAGGACGACGAGCTGCGCGCGGCACTGTTTCGCTTCGTCGACGTCGTCCCCGCCTGCCGCTCGGTCGACGATCTGGCGGCGCACCTGACCGGGTTTCTCGACGAGGTCCACGGCCGGCCGCCGTCGCTGCGCGCCGCGATCCGGATGGGCAACACGAAGGCCGGCCGCGCCGCGCTCGGAGCGATCGGCGCGGCGGGCGTGCGTCACATGGCGCATCGCTTCATCGTCGGCGAGGATCCCGCCGCGGCCCTGCCGACGCTGCGGCGCCTGTGGCGCGACGGGATCGCGGCGTCCGTCGATCTGCTCGGCGAGGCGACCGTCACCGCCGAGGAGGCCGACCGCTACGCCGCGCGCTGCGCCGACGCGCTGCAGACGCTCGCCGCCGCGTACGACGACCTCGACGGCGCGGCGCCGCTCGAACGCGACGCTGTCGGCGCGGTGCCGCGGGCGAACCTGTCGGTCAAGGTGTCGGCGTTGACACCGCTGCTGCGGCCCGAGGCCCCGGAGCGCGGCCAGCGCGACGCGGCGCCGCGATTGCGCGAGCTGCTGCGGCGCGCGCGGACGCTCGACGCCCACCTGCACATCGACATGGAGTCGCTCGACTCGCGCGAGGCGGTGCTGGCGCTCGTCCTCGACCTGCTCGCCGAGCCGGAGTTCGCCGACGGACCGAGCGCCGGCGTCGTCCTGCAGGCCTACCTGCGCGACTCGCCGCAGACGCTCGACACGATCCTCGACTGGGCGCGCGCCACGCCGCGCGCGCGGCCGCTCGTCGTGCGGCTCGTGAAGGGGGCCTACTGGGACCACGAGGTCGTCGAGGCGCTGCAGCACGGCTGGAGCGTGCCGGTCTTCGAGCGCAAGGCCGACTGCGACGCGAACTTCGAAGCGCTGACGGTGCGCCTGCTCGAAGCGCGACCGCTCGTGCGGGTCGCGATCGCGTCGCACAACCTGCGCTCCGTCGCGCACGCGATCGCGCGCAACGCGCAGCTCGGCGGCCGCCCGGAGGACGTCGAGTTCCAGGTCCTGCGCGGACTTGGCGACGACCTCGGCCATGCGCTCGCGGCGAGCGGGCTGCGCGTCCGCGCGTACTGCCCCGTCGGCGACCTCGTCGCGGGCATGGCATACCTCGTCCGCCGCCTGCTCGAGAACACGGCGAACGACAGCTTCCTCTCCAACCAGGCCCACGGCGCGCCGCTCGAAGAGCTGCTCGCCCCACCGCGGTCGTCGACGGCATGACGCTGCCGCCGTTCGCCAACGAGCCCGTCCTCGAGCTGCGCCGCGCGACCGAGCGCGCGACGCTCGCCGTCGCGCTCGGCGAGCTGCGGCTGCCGCTGAACGTGCCGGTCTGGATCGGGCGCGATCGGCGTGCCGGCGAGGAGCTCGTCTCGACCGATCCGGGCCGCCCCGAGCGCGTCGTCGCGCTCGCCGCGCGCGCGACGCCCGACGAGGCAGCGGCCGCCGTCGCCAGCGCGCAGGGCGCGTTCGGCGCGTGGTCGGCGACGCCGGTCCGCGAGCGCGCGGCGGCGCTGCTGCGCGCCGCCGACTGGATGCGCGAGCGGCGCGCCTCGCTCGCCGCGCTCGCCGTGCGCGAATGCGCGAAGCCGTGGCCGGAGGCCGATGCCGACGTCTGCGAGGCGATCGACTTCCTCGAGTACTACGCGCGCGGCGCGCTCGAGCTGCAGGGCGACGACGGCCCGCCGCTGCTCCAGGTCCCCGGCGAGCGCAACGCGCTGCGCTACGTCCCGCGCGGCGTCTGCGCGGTGATCGCGCCCTGGAACTTCCCGCTCGCGATCCCGATGGGGATGGCCGCGGCGGCGCTCGCGACCGGCAACAGCGTCGTCCTCAAGCCGGCCGAGCAGGCGCCGGGCTGCGGACTGCGCGTCGTCGAGGCACTGCGTGCCGGCGGCGTGCCGGCGGACGCGATCGCGCTGCTGCCCGGCGACGGCGACAGCGGCGCGGCGCTCGCCGCCGATCCTCGGGTCGCGACGATCGCGTTCACGGGCTCGGGCGCCGTCGGCCTCGAGCTGCTGCGCGGCGCCGCCGACGTCGCGCCCGGGGCGCGCCAGCTGACGCGCGTCGTCGCCGAGATGGGCGGAAAGAACTGCATCGTCGTCGACTCCGACGCCGACCTCGACGAGGCGATCCCGGCGATCGTCGAGTCCGCCTTCGGCTATGCCGGGCAGAAGTGCTCGGCGGCGGCGCGCGTGCTCGTCCACGAGGCGCTGCACGATGCGCTCGTCGAGCGGCTCGCCGGCGCGGTGGCGAGCCTCCAGGTCGGCCCCGCCGACGACTACGGCACCGACGTGCCGCCGCTGATCGAGCGCAGCGCCCAGCAGCGCGTGCATCGCTACGCGGCGATCGCCGGGGAGAGCGGCGAGATCGCGACGAGCGCGCGCGAGCTGCCCCGCGAGGGCTGGTACGTCGCGCCGATGATCGCGACCGGGCTGCCGCAGGACTCGCCCGTCCTGCACGACGAGATCTTCGGCCCGCTGCTGACGGTCGAATCCGTCCGCGACGTCGAGCAGGCCTGCGACCGCATCGACGAGCTGCCGGTCGCGCTCACCGGCGGGCTCTTCAGCCGCAACCCGCGCACCGTGCAGCGCGTGATCGACCGCTCGCCGGTCGGCAACCTCTACGTCAACCGGTCGACGACGGGCGCGATCGTCGGCCGCCAGCCGTTCGGCGGCAACCGGCTGTCGGGCACCGGCACGAAGGCCGGCGGCCCCGGCTACCTGCTGCAGTTCGTCGAGCCCCGCGTCGTGACCGAGAACACGGTCCGGCACGGGCTCGTCGTGTAGCCGGGGCGCCCGACGGTCAGTGCTGCCTGCGGAACGGGCCCTGGATCGCGAACACGTGGCCCGGCGTCTGGACGTTCGCGAACAGGATGCTGCGGTCGGGCGAGAACGTCGGGCCGCTGAACTCGCTGTCGTCGGGCAGCTCGTTGCGCGCGAAGTTGAAGACCTCGCCGGCGAGCGTCGAGCCGACGAGGTGCTGCTTGCCGTCACCGTCCTCGGCGATGATCAGGCCGCCGTAGGCCGACACGGTGATGTTGTCCGGCCCGTCGGGGTCGTTGTCCTGATCTCCCGGCGTGTAGGCGAAGTGGAGCTTCAGCTCGATCGTGCCACGGCTCGGATCCAGGAACCACACCTGCCCGTCGTGCTGGGCGGCGCTGCCGTCCGACGTGCGGGCGAAGGAGGCGACGAAGTACGCCCCGTCGTCGCCCCACCACATGCCCTCGAGCTTGCGGCTGCGCGTGATGTCGGCGAACTGCTTGCGACGGGCGTCGTCGTCGCGTCGCGGTCGGGCACGTCGACCCAGGTCGCGCGGTAGCGCGTGCCCGGCTCGACGGCGACCGACAGGTCGGGCACGAACGCGCCCTCCTTCGTGAACGCCTTCAACGCCTGCAGCGTGCCGGCGTCGTCGGCCAGCTCGCGCAGCCGGCCCCTGCCGAGCTTGCGCGCCGAGCGCGGCTGGGTCCAGCGCAACAGCAGCCCGTTCGGGCTGCCGGCGTCCTCGGTGAGGTAGATCGCCTGCCGCTCCGGATCGACGACGATCGACTCGTGGGCGAAGCGGCCGAGGCACTTGATCGGCTGCGGGTCACGGTTGGCGTCCTGACCGTAGGGGTCGACCTCGAAGCAGTAGCCGTGCCGCTTGGCGAGGATCGCCTCGGTCTCCTCGCAGGTGATCCAGGTCTTCCACGGCGTCACGCCGCCGGCGCAGTTGTTGTGCGTGCCCGCGAGGCTGACGTACTCGCGCACGCGCCTGCCGTCGCGGTCGACCTCGATGTTCGTCGTGCCGCCGCGCGCCGACGCGTCGTAGACGAAGCCGTCGATCAGCGGGACGGGGTTGGGCTCGTCGCTTCCGATCTCGTGGTTGTTGACGAGCACGCTGCCCTTGCCGGACTTGGCCGGGAAGCAGGCCGTGCCGTCGGGGTCGTCAGGCGTCAGCTGGCCGCTGACGAGCTTCGTTACGCCCGACTGGGCGACGATCGTGTACGAGTAGCCCGCGGGCAGCGAGAGGATTCCGGCCGGGTCGGCGACGAGCGGGCCGTAGCCGTGGATGCCGCTGGCCGATGCGGCAGCGGCGCCGAAGAGCCCGGGAACGCTGCCCGACAGCACGATGCCGAGGCCCCCGGCGGCCGCAAGGCCGCCGTGCTCGCGTCCGCCTCCGCGCTCGCCGGAGGCACGCGCGCGGTCGCGGGCGCGACCCGGGCGCTCGCCCGCGAACGATCGAGCGCGGCGGACGACCCCGTGTGACGAGTCGGTGAACCTCCTCAGCGGCGCTCCTGCCGCGTACGCCACGCCCTTCGTGCCAGGCCTCGATGACGAGGAACTCCGGCGGATCGGGCAGCGTCACGACCGATCACCCCACGACGCCATCGTCGGGCGAAGCCTACGCCCCGTTCACCGTTGCCAGGAAGCGCTCGTGCAGGCGCGTGTCCGCGCCGAGCTCGGGGTGAAACGCGACCGCCAGGATCGCGCCCTCGCGCGCCGCGACGGCGTGCCCGTCGACCTCGGCGAGGATCTCGACGCCGTCGCCGTGGGCGGCGATCCATGGCGCGCGGATGAAGACCGCCCGCAGCGGCGGCCCGTCGAGCTCGGCGATCTCGAGGTCGGCCTCGAAGGAGCGCACCTGGCGCCCGAACGCGTTGCGCTCGGACTCGATGTCCATCAGCGCGAGATGATCGCGGTCGAGCATGATCAGCCCGGCACAGGTGCCGAACAGCGGCTTGTGAAACGAGCGCAGCGGCTTCGCGAGCGCCTCGCGCTCGATCCCGAGCGTCATCGTCGTCGACTCGCCGCCGGGGATGACGAGGCCGTCGAGGTCGTCGAGGTCGGCCGGCACGCGCACCTCCCGCACGACCGCGCCGAGCGCCCGCAGCATGCGCGCGTGCGCGGCGAAGCCGCCCTGCAAGGCGAGCACGCCGATCAGCGGCACCGCCGTTACCAGCCGCGCTGGGCGAGCAGCTGGGCGTCGCCGAGGCCGCGCGATTCGAGCGAGTCCATCGCCGGGCCGAGTCCCTCCGACGCCCGCGCGACGCGGGCCGGATCGGCGAAGTGCGTCGTCGCCTCGACGATCGCCCGCGCGCGACGCTCGGGATCGGAGGACTTGAAGATCCCCGAGCCGACGAACAGCCCCTCGGCGCCTAGCTGCATCATCAGCGACGCGTCGGCCGGCGTCGCGATGCCGCCGGCGCAGAACAGGACGACCGGCAGGCCGCCCTCGTGGGCGACCGCGCGGACGAGATCGAGCGGCGCCCCAAGCTCCTTCGCGGCCGCCGGCAGCTCGGTCTCGTCGAGCGTGCCGAGGCGGCGGATCTGCGAGCGGATCGCGCGCATGTGGCGCACGGCCTCGACGATGTCACCGGTGCCGGCCTCGCCCTTGGAGCGGATCATCGCCGCGCCCTCGCCGATCCGCCGCAGCGCCTCGCCGAGGTTCGTCGCGCCGCAGACGAAGGGAATCGAGAAGTCCCACTTGTCGATGTGGTTGTGCTCGTCGGCGGGCGTCAGGACCTCGGACTCGTCGATGTAGTCGACCTCGAGCGCCTCCAGCACCTGCGCCTCGGCGATGTGCCCGATGCGCGCCTTCGCCATGACGGGGATCGTCACCGCGGTCTGGATCGCCTTGATCATCGCCGGGTCGGACATCCGCGCGACGCCGCCGTCGCGGCGGATGTCGGCGGGCACGCGCTCGAGCGCCATGACGGCCGCCGCGCCGGCGGCCTCGGCGATCCGCGCCTGCTCGGCGTCGACGACGTCCATGATCACGCCGCCCTGCAGCATCGTCGCCAGGCCGGCTTTGACGCGGAAGGTGGCTTCGTCTCGCACGCAGGCGATTCTATCCGCCCACCCTGTGGCGCTCCGTGACGCCGGGGGTTCGTGCGGGGAGCTGCCGTGACAGCCCTTGGTCGTCGCGACGACCCAGGCCGTGGCGTGGGCGCTGCAGCTCGCGTACGGCATCGATAAGGAAGGCTGGGTTCGAGCCCTCGCGGTGATCGATGTCGGAATGACCCCGCATATAGGGGTCAATCCGACATCCTCGCGACGCACCACGGGGCTGTGCCGAAGCGATGCGCCGCGGAGCAACGGGCATCTACCGCGTAGAGCGCGTTCCTTCCTCAGAGATGCAGTTCGTGCCCCACGGTCCTGCGAGCCATCGCCGAGGCCGCGCGAGGAGGTCCGTCGCGCGTTAGTCTAGCCAGGTCTAGCAATACGCTAGACACCGCTAGACATCGGCGAACGATAGGGCCCGCACGCCCGACCCGATCCCCTCAGAGATGCCGTTCGTGCGCCGCCGCCCGCGAGCCTTCGCCCGAGCCGCGCAGCGCAGCCTCTACTTGAGCTTGAAGGCCTTGATGCGATCGGCGTAGTCGTCCGCGTCGCGGGCGTAGACGCCGTAGGCGAGCGCTTGGACCATGCTCAGCAGCGCGGTGTGCGAGCGCACGTAGGCCGGGCTGTTGGAGGAGTAGTACAGACGGATCTGGGCGAGCTTGGCGACCTCGGAGAGGGTCGCGTCGGTGATCGCCATCGTGCGCGCCTTGCGATGGCGGGCGAGCTTCATCGCCCGCACGACGAGCGGATGCGGGCGTCCGGCCGAGAGGCCGATCACGAGCGTCTCCTCGTCGATCCGGCTCAGCCGGCCGAGCGCTTCCTGCGAGGGGCTGGCGACGATCTCGGCGCGGAGGTCGAGCAGCATCAGCAGATGGCGCAGATAGGAGGCGAAGAAGGCCATCTGATCGGTGCCGGCGACGAGCAGCCGCGGCGTCGTCGCGATCGCCTCGACCGCCGTCTCGATCTCGCTGCGCGAGACCTTGCGCGCGGTGTCCTCGACGTTGACGTGATCGGCGGCGAGCATCGTCTCGAACTCGTTCTGGTCGAGCGAGAAGAGCGGAGCGATGTGGTTGACCCCGTTGGCGACCGGCGCCTTGGCGTGGCGACGGCGGTACTCCTCGCGGGCCGAGTGCTGCAGCTCGGGGTAGCCCTCGAAGCCGAGCGCCTGCGAGAAGCGCACGACGGTGCTCGAGGACGTGTTCGCGCGGCGCGCGAGCTCCTCCGCCGTCTGGAAGGCGACCTCGTCGAGATGGTCGACGATGTACTGCGCGACATCCTTCTGCGAACGGGAGAAGTCGTCGAAGCGGGCCTGGATGTACGTGGAGAGCGACTCGGGGGTCGCCGCTTGAGTCGCGGAACGCTTCATGGGCGACAGCCTGTTTCGACGGCCGGCGCCCGATTTCCTTTCGCGGCCCGAGAACTGCGTTCGAAAACGCGGCGCGCCCGGCGGGGTCACACCGGGCGCGCGTGCCGAGAGCGAAGGCGGCGGGGGATATGGACCGATCCAGCTCGCGGCGGGTTCGAGAATGTGGTTCCCGCCTGTGCGGCGATGAAACATGAGCGCTCGCTCATGGCCGCGCGGCGCTCGGCGCGTAGCGGCGCAGCGGCGGGTTCGCGCCCTCGGGCACCGTCACGAACGCCCGCCCGTCGCGCGTCAGCGCGAGCGCCTCGCCCTGCCCCTCGCCGCCGAGCTCGGCCCCGGCGCGGCAGGGACGGCGGCGCAGCGCCGCCGCGACGCTCTCCCCCGCGCGCGTGCGCCAGACGAACGCGCGGTCGTACGTGCGCAGGACGATCGTGCGTCCGTCCGCCGACACGTCGCCGGCCGTGACGGGCTCGCCGGGGCCGAGCGCAATCGCGCCGCGCCGGCGCAGCGTCGTGACCGTCCGCGACGACGGCTGGCGAGCGACGTAGACGCGCGCGCTGCCGGCGAAGCTCTTGGAGACGATCACGATCGTCCCGCTCGCGCGATCGAACAACAGTGCCTCGGCGTCGCGAGCGCCGTCCGGGTAGCGCAGCTCGTAGCGCGCCGCCGGCGCGACGCTCCCCGACGCGCTCGGCTCGGGCACGCGGTAGACGACGACGGACGGGCGCTCGCCGAGGTTGTCGCCGATGTCGCCGATCAGCAGCGCGCCGCGCGGGCCGGTCGCGATCTCCTCCCAGTCGACGTTCTGCGCTCCGCTCACCGCGACCTCGGCGACGGTCGCGCCCGCTGGCGTGACGCCGAGCAGGCTCGGGCTGTTGCCGGAGTCGTTGAGACTCCACAGCAGGTCGCGTCGCGAGGGCGAGAAGACAAGGCCGGACAGCTCGCTCGCCAGTGGCGAGCGGACGCGACCGCTGACGCGAACGCGCAGCAGCGAGCGGCACAGCGCGGGCTCCTGCACCAGCGCGGTCGTCGTCGTGCCCGCGGGAGCCGGCGCGGACTGCGCGCCACCGCCGCCGCCGCAGCCGGCGAGCGCCGCGATCAGCGCGAGGCCGACCGCCGGCGCCGGGGACCGCGCGCTCAGCTCAGATCCCCAGGCGCTTGACCGTCTCGCGGGACCGCACGACCCGCTGATCCTTCTCGGCGTGCGTCTCAGGCATCTCCATCATCTCGACGAGCGAGAGGACGTCGCGGGCGAGTTGCTCCTGCATCGCGAGCGCGCCTTCGGCGATCTCCTCGAGCTGCTCGCGGGTCAGCGAATCGGATTCGTCTCCGACCATCCTGCGTAGAAAAAACCCCATGGAATCCCCTGGCCTGGCTCGGGTTCGACGTTTGCGCCGGGCATTATCCCGCCTGACGTGCGATGTACGGTCTCGCAGGCGGGGCAGTAGCTCAGTTGGTCAGAGCAGCCGACTCATAATCGGTTAGACGGAGGTTCGAGTCCTCCCTGCCCCATCGCCTACTTCACGCGCGCCACGGCACGCGCGAGCTCGCCGACGGAGAAGACGCCCTCGAAGCGCGCGGCGACCTTGCCGCTGCGATCGACGACGAACGCCCATGGCTCCGTCGGCAGGTGCCAGGCCAGCACCTGCGGGCGATACGGCTTGCCGGGGTCGTTGTCCTGGTAGATCTCCTGCTGGATGAAGGCGACGCCGCTGCCGTTCTGCGCGCGCACCTGCTCGGCGATGTCGACGACCGGTCCGCACGTGCGCGACTGGCACAGCGCCGGGGTCGCGAACAGGAGCACGGCGGGCTGCTTGCCGAGCACGTCGGCGAAGTCGGTCTTGAGCAGCTCGGGCGCCGGCGGGACGCGCGTCGAGAGCTTCGTCAGGTCGCCGCCGACGTCCGCGCCCGTCAGCGTGTGGACCTTGATCGCCCGCTGGCCGACGTCGGGCGGCCCGTTCTTGGCGCCGATCGCCAGCGGAGCGACAGGGTCGGCGACGACGAGCCGTCCGTCGAGCCGGACGAGGCCGATCGCGACGTGCTCGCCGCGCGAGCCGTAGAACGCGTCGGCGACGTAGAACGAGTCGCCGCTGGCGAGATCGGAGGACGTCTGCGCGCTGCGGTACTGCGTCGCGACGTCGAGCGACTCCTTGCGCGCCGGGAACGGGCCGCGCAGCTGCGAGCCGTCGAGCTTGGCGGTGTAGACGGCGACCGCCGAGACATCGATCTGCTTGTTGGCGCGGTCGACGATCACGAAGCCGAGGCGGTTGCGACCGACGCGCTGGCCCTTGGCGCTGGAGACGTTGAGGATCGCGCCGTGCGGAAGATCGCCGATCAGCTCGTTGAGGTTCTTGCCCTGCACGGACGGGAAGTTCGTCGCGGCGGCGGGAGCGGGCTGCGCGGGCGCGGGCGCCGCGCCGTCGTCGTCGCCGCCGGACGAACCGCACGCCGAGAGCAGCACGACCGCCGTCAGCAGCAACGGGAGCAGTCGGGTCATTGGCGTGGACTCTTTCAGTTCGCGTGATTGGATAGCCCCGATGGGTGCCCGCGCCGCGATCGTGACCGGAGCCTCGAGCGGAATCGGGCTCGCCGTCGCGCGGATGCTCGGCGAGGAGGGACATGCCGTGACGCTCGTCGCGCGGCGGCCCGAGAAGCTCGAGATCGCCTACGAGCAGCTGCGCGACGAGGGCCTGACCGTCCAGCGCGTGGCGGCGAACGTCGGCGACGAGGACGACGTCATCCGAGCAGTCGCCGCCCACCGCGACGCCTATGGGCGCCTCGACGTGCTGATGAACAACGCCGGCGTGGGGATCGGCGCGCCGATCGGCGAGCTGAGCACGAAGCGGATGGATCTTCAGCTCGCGACGAACCTGCGATCGATCCCGCTCTGGTACCGCGAGGCGCTGCCGATGCTCACCGCCGCGGGCGCCGAGCACCGCAACGCGCTCGTGATCAACAGCGCGTCGATCGCCGGCACGCAGGGCGAGGCCTGGCTGAGCGTCTACTCGGCGACGAAGTTCGGCGTCGTCGGATTCACGCAAGCGATGAACGCCGAGCTCGGCGCGCTCGGGATCAAGTCGACCGCGCTGTGCCCCGCGTTCGTGGACACGCCGATGACGGACTTCGTGAAGCGCCGGCTGCCCGCCGAGGCGATGATCCAGACGTCGGACCTCGTCGCCGCGGTGCGGATGCTGCTGACGCTGAGCCCCGGCTGCGTCGTCCCTCAGATCGTCTTCCAGCGGCCCGGTGGCGGGCCGCTGGTGCCGGGCGCCTAGCGGGTGAGCTCGGCCTCCGCGGCGTCGAAGTCGAACTCCTCGTCGGCGTCCGGCTCGCCGTCGAAGTCCTCGGGCAGGACGAGCACTTCCTCGAACAGCCAGTCCAGACCGACCTGCTCGGCCTCGCGGCTGCGGCGGCTGCGCGCCGTCTCCTTGTGCTCGGTGATCGCCTCGGTGAGGTCGAGGCTCTCGCCACCGGTGATGCGCAGGCGGCGCTTGCGCGGCGGGGCCGCTGCTTGCTCTGCGGCGATCGCCTCGTCGCGGATGCGCGCCTGCACGGTCGCCTGGTGGTCGGCGATCGCAGCGGCGAGCTCGTTCTCCACGGGCTCCAGGCTGGCCTCGATCTCACGGCACAGGATCTGGACCTCGTACTCCGTCGCCGGACGGATCAGCGGGCGCCCGTAGACGCCGGTGAACTTGTCCCACGCCTCCGGGAACGAGGCGCACGCCGTGCGCCCGCCCGCGCGGTGGGCGGCGAGCATCGGGCAGACCCCGTCGCCCGAGGCGCTGAAGGCACCGGTGATGACCGTGTTGTTCTTCAGGCCGATCAGCATCGCCTTGCGAGTCCGCTCCGGCAGCACGTCGATCGAACGTCGAAGTTCTGCAACAGCTTGTTCGCGGGGCGTTGCCATAGGGTTCTCTTTCCGTTCGTCGGGACTCGCCCACCGTATGTGAGGCCGTCTTCCACGACAACCGAACTCCTGTCGCTGAAAGGATTCTTGCAGCAATGAAGCTCGGCGTTCACATCGGCTACTGGGGACTCGGCCTGTCGTCGGACGACCAGCGCGACATCGTGCAGGAGGCCGAACGGCTCGGATACGACTCCGTATGGGCCGCCGAGGCCTACGGATCGGACGCCGCGACGATCCTCGGCTGGCTCGCCGCGCTGACCTCGACGATCAAGCTCGGCTCGGCGATCTTCCAGATGCCGGGCCGCACGCCGGCGATGACCGCGATGACCGCCGCGACGATCGACCAGCTGTCCGGCGGGCGGATGCTGCTGGGGATCGGGTCCTCCGGGCCGCAGGTCGCCGAAGGCTGGCACGGGCAGCGCTTCGCGCGCCAGATCCAGCGCACGCGCGAGTACGTCGCCGTCGTGCGCAAGGCGCTCGCACGCGAGCGCCTCGTCTTCGACGGCGAGACGCTGACGCTGCCGCTGCCCGACGGGCCGGGCAAGGCGCTGAAGCTGACGATCGCGCCGGTCCAGGCGCAGATCCCGATCTACCTCGCCGCGATCGGGCCCAACAACACGCGCCTCGCCGGGGAGATCGCCGACGGCTGGATCCCGACGCTATTCTCGCCCGAGCACGTCGCGGAGTTCCGGCCGCTGCTCGAGGAGGGCGCGGCGCGCAGCGGCCGCTCGCTCGAGGACTTCGACATCGCGCCGCAGGTCAACGTCTTCGTGACCGACGACCTCGCCGCCGGGCGCGACGCGATGCGCCCGTTCGTCGCGCTCTACGTCGGCGGGATGGGCTCGCGCGAGAAGAACTTCTACAACGCGCTCGTGCAGCGCTACGGCTTCGAGGACGAGGCGCGCGACGTCCAGGGCCTCTACCTCGAGGGCAAGCGCGACGAGGCGATGGCGCGGCTGTCGGACGAGCTGATCGACACCGTCTCGATCTGCGGGCCGCGCGATCACGTGCGTGAGCGCCTGGCGGTCTACCGCGACGCCGGCGTCGGCACGCTCGGCGTCAGCCCGCTCGCCTTCACGAAGGCCGATCGCCTCGAGCAGCTGCGGCTGATCGCGGAGCTGGCGGGCTGATTCAACCGCGCACGATCCTGCTCGGCGCGTTCGGCGACCCGGGCCACGCGTTCCCGGCGATCGCGCTCGGCCGCGAGCTCGCGCAGCGTGGTCACGACGTGACGCTGCAGACCTGGCGGCGCTGGCAGGACGACGTCGAGCGCGAGGGCATGCGCTTCGCGGCCGCCCCCGAGTACCACGTCTTTCCGACGCGCGAGCGCCCGCTGACCCCGTACCAGGCGGTCGAACGCGCGACGCGCGAGACGATCGAGCTCGTCCGCTCGGTGGCGCCCGACATCGTCGTCTCGGACATCCTGACGCTCGCCCCCGCGCTCGCCGCGGAGCTCGAGGGCGTCGCGGTCGGCACCGTCATCCCCCACGTCGACCCGCGCATGCCGCCGGGCAGCGTGCCGTACTCGTGCGGCGCGCGCCTGCCGCGCACGCGCGTCGGCCGCGCGCTGTG
This sequence comes from uncultured Actinomycetes bacterium, assembly GCA_963780585.1. Taxonomy (GTDB): domain Bacteria; phylum Actinomycetota; class Thermoleophilia; order Solirubrobacterales; family Solirubrobacteraceae; genus CADCVQ01. The sequence goes on along the minus strand of CAWADD010000006.1, from coordinate 4,665 downwards.
GCACGGCGCCGATCCGCTGCTGCGCCACGGCCTGCAGCTCGGCCGGCGCGAGCTCAACGAGACGCGCCGCAGGCTCGGGCTAGCGCCGCTCGAGCGCGTGCACGGCGGCATCAGCGAGGCGCTCGCGCTCGTCGCGACGTTCCCGCAGCTCGAGTACCCGCGCTCGTGGCCGGCCGGCACGCACGTCGTCGGGCCGCTGCTGTGGGAGCCGCCGGCCCCCGAGGTCGAGCCGCCGCCGGGCGACGAGCCGCTCGTCCTGATCGCGCCGTCGACGTCGCAGGACCCGCAGCAGTCGCTGCTGCGCGCCGCGCTCGAGGGCCTCGCGGGCCTGCCCGTGCGCGTGCTGGCCTCGACGAACCGGCAGCTGCCGCCGGCGGCCGTGCCGCCGAACGCGCGGCTCGTCGCCTGGGTCTCCTACAAGCGCGTGATGCCGGACTGCGACCTCGTCGTCTGCCACGGCGGGCACGGGACGGTCGCCCGCGCGCTCGCGAGCGGCTGCGCCGTCGTCGTCGTTCCCGCCGGCGGGGACATGAACGAGAACGCCGCGCGCGTCGACTGGGCGGGCGTCGGCGTGCGGCTGCCGTCGCGGCTCGTCGGCGCCCGCGGGCTGGCGCTCGCCGTCGGACGAGCGCTCGCGCGCCCCGCGCTGCGCCGCGGCGCGCGCGGACTGCAGGCCTGGGCGGCGCAGCACGACGGCCCGGCGCGCGCCGCCGCGCTCGTCGAGGCGTTCGCTAGGAGTGCGTCGTGCGGCCGATGAGCGAGCCGTTGACGGTGCGCGTGCTCGTCCGGCCGGCGCTGTTCTTCGAGACGACGAAGGCGCGCACCTGGAAGCGCCCGGCGCGCAGCAGCAGCTTCTGATCGGTCTTGCTGAGCACCACGCGGAGGGTGTCGACGCCGCCGCCGGGGATCGAGAACGTCTTGCGCACGAGGCGGCGCTGTTTGCGCAGCGCCTTGATCTTCGACTTCTTGTTCGGGCGCGTGAAGATCGTCGCCGTCCCCTTGCAGCGACCCGACTCACGCGGGCAGGAAACCGTGACGATCACCGTCGAAGGACGCTTCAGCCGCGGCTTGGAGACCGCGACCGGCGCGTTTCCGGTCGCGGTGGGGGTCTTCGTCGTGCCGCCGCCCGTGTCGGGCGGTCCGATCGGCGTGATGCCCGAAGGCGGTGGCGGCGGCGTCACGCCGGCCGGCGGCGGCGGGGGTACGGCAGCCGGCGGCGGGGGCGGCGGGGGCGGCGGCGGCGCGTCGTTGTCGACGATCGTCGCGACGCCGGAGGCGTCGCCGAGCGTCGCGGCGACCGGGCTCGAGATGCGCAGCTCGAAGCGCTCGTCGGGCTCTAGGATCGCGTCGTCGATCAGCGGGACGCCGAGGTTCACCGACGCTGCGCCGGCCGGCAACACGAGCGACCCGCCGCGCGCCGTGTAGTCCTGCGGCGAGGTCGCGGTCCCGTTCGCCGTCGCGAAGGCGACGGCGATGTCGCGGCCGCTCGGCGTGCTCAGCGCGATCGCGAACGTCGCCGTCCCGCCCTCGGTCGTGTTCGGGGCATCCTTGACGCTGATCGTCGGCATCGGGTCGTCGTCGGTGATCGTCCCGACGCCCTCGCCGTCGGTGACCTCCGGACCGCCGATCGCGACCTTGAAGGTCTCCGTCAGCTCGTCGAGCCGGTCGCCCTGGACGGCGACCGTCACCTGTCGCACCTGGTTGCCGCCGAGCAGGGCGCTCGGGAAGGCGATCGCCCCGGAGGCGTCGGCGTAGTCGCCGGGCGCACGCGCCGACTCGGCGACCGTCGCGTACTGCACCGTCACGGCGCCGGCGAACAGGCCGGCCGAGCGCGAGATCGTGAACGTCGCGTCGACGGTGCCGTTCGTCTCGCTGACCTGGACGTCGTTGATGCCGATCGCCGCCTGCGCCGCGGGCGCGCCGAGTGCGAGCATGGCGCCACCCAGCACCCCTGTGCACAACACGCGTCGTGTCCCCCAACGCCGTCCATGGCTCCGCATCCCAAGGACCGTAGCGGGCGCGGCGCCGGACGACAAGAATCAACCGAACGCACGCGGCGCTCGGTTAGGATCAGCGGACTCGAGACCAGAGGAGGCTTTCATGCACGCAGTGGTAGTCAGGGTGGCCATCAGCGACAACGAGACCGCCACCCGCTTTCTCCATGAGCGGATCGTCCCTGGCATCTCGCAGGCCCCGGGCTTCGTCACCGGCCACTGGACACAGTGGGACGAGGGCAGCAAAGGCGCTGCCATGATGATCTTCGAGTCCGAGGACGCCGCGCTTCAGGCCAAGGAGATGATTCAGCCACCGCCGGACGGCTCGGTCGCGATGGAGAGCGTAGACGTCGCCGAAGTCGTCGCGCACGCCTAGGTTCCGCTCGACGCGAAGGAGTGACGAATGGGCGGATTTGCGTTCTCGATCCCGGTCGTACCGGGGGAGGAAGAGCTCGACCGCAGCACGCTGGACGAGATGCTCGGTGCCCGCCGTGAGGAGTACGAGGCTGCACTGCGGGACGCCGGCATCACCCGCCACGCCATCTGGCACCAGGAAACGCCGGACGGCACGGTCGCGGTCGTGTACGTCGAGGGCGACGATCCCGCCGCCGCGGTCGCGCAGTTCGGCGCATCAGATGCTCCCCTCAACGCGTGGTTTCGAGACCGGATGAAGGAGGTTCACGGAATCGACATCTCGCAAGGTGAGCCGCGCGTGACGAACGTTCACGACATACAACTCTGAGACGCCGCCGCGCCAGCCACCAGCTCGGGGGTGTGGGACTCGAACCGTGTCGGGTGCGTGGTGGTGGGGTGTGCGCCCCGATGTTTGCTGTCTCAGTTGCGCTCAGTTTCTGTACGGGTGTCGGCAAAGTGGTGCCCGAAGTGGTGCCGCGCGCGAACGCGGCTTCGACGACGTCGCGTTCGCCGGTGTTCGGGCAGTAGTCGGCGTAGCGTTGGGTGGTCTGGATGTCCCGGTGGCCCATCCATTCCTGCAGGATGCGCATCGGTACGCCTTGCGCGGCGAGCGCGGTGCCGTAGCTGTGGCGCAGGTTGTGCCACGCGAACGACTCGTCCAGGCCAGCGGTCTTCAGGGCTGCGCGCAGGCGTTCGTACATGAGGCGATGCCCGAGCGGGTCGCCCGTGACCGGGTGGCCGAACACGAGCTGATCGGGGTGCGGTTTCGGTGACCTCCGGGTGGTAGGTCTTCAGGAGTCGCTCGAGGTACGTCGCGACCTCGTCGGGCATCGGGACGGCGCGCTCGGAGCGCCGCGACGTCGGCTTCGTGAACGCCTTGGCCTTGCGATCCCAGGTGCGCCGCACGTGTATGCGCGCGTGGATGAAGTCGACGCTGCGCCAGTCGAGCGCTTGTAGTTCGCCGATGCGTAGGCCGGTCATCGCGGCGGCGACGATCATCGACAAGACCAAGAGCCGCGAGAACATCGACGCCGTAGTCGCCCTCGCCATGGTCGTCGAATCCGCTGAGGCGCCCACGCCCACCGTGCAGCTGCTCGGATGGCTATGAGGCGCTGCCGCGGTCGCTGCGGCCGCATCATCGAGACAGGCAGGTACTGCTCGGCGTGCCGGCCACGCAACGGCTCGACACGCGCCTGGCGCACCCTGAGAGCGGCGGTCCTATTTGCGACAGCGACCGCGGCGCCGCAGGCTGAGACTAGCCTCGGGCAGATATCTGTTGCACGGCCCAGCCGTTGCCGTCCGGATCGCTGAAGAAGACGAACCCGACATTGTCGAGTCGGTCGGGCTGGGGTGTGGGGTTTTCGCCCATGACCTGGATCTCACCGACCTCCACCCCTTGCTCGCCGAGCTGAGCGCGTGCCGCGTGGATGTCGCGAACGACCAGCTGCAAGCCCTTGACGGAGCCCGGCGGCATTTCCGGAGCGACCGTCCCCTCACCGATGACGATCGAACAGCCAGACCCGGGAGGGGTCAGCTGAACGATGCGATTCCCCTCGCTGACCCGGACATCGTGGTCCACGTTGAACCCGAGCTGCTCGGCGTAGAACGTCTTCGCGCGGTCCACATCCGAGACGGGGACCCACACCACTTCGAGCGTCCAATTCATGAAGCGTCTCCTGTGTCGTCGTAGGTGGGGCCCTTGGATGTAGCGGACCCCTTCGGCTATGAGACCACGCGAGGGCATTCAACTCATCGGTGCGGGATCGAGCTCCGAGCCGCGTCACGTGCCGTGCGGGAGCGAGCGTCCGAATGCGCACCGAGCATGCTCGCTCGGGACGAGGAGCAGCAGCGCCGCCAGCCGGTCCTGCCTCAGCGTCTTGCATGGCACACGTGGACGATCCGACCCAGCCTCGCTGCGTTGCCGCTCACGCTCTCCGCATACGCCATCGCCTGAAAGCAGAGCCGGCGTTTTTGCCCGGCGCGGTGGCGGGGTGTCCGCGGGTCGCCGTTCTAAGAAATCGGGCTGTTGACTACCAGCGGTTGACGGGTCCGAGGTCGATGATGAGTCGGCGGACGATGACGCGTAGGTCTTCGGCGTCGAGCACGGCGAGCGCCTGGTCCAACGCGAGCATGTCGGGCTGCGCGATCAGGCTGTTGATGAAGCGTTCTGCTTCGGCGATGTCAGTCATGCGCCGCACGCTAGGGCGAGCGTCGGTCTGGACGCGCGATGCGTCAACTGGTGCCCCAAGTGGTGCCC
>CAWADD010000005.1:0-36318 GCA_963780585.1 uncultured Actinomycetes bacterium | reverse complement strand
CGCGCTGGATCACGGCCCGGCTTCTATCCTTGCCACCCAGCCGATGGCCGCCTCCGACTACCGCTACGACCCCGCCGAGATCGAGCCGCGCTGGCAGCGCGTCTGGGCCGACGAGGGCACCTGGGAGGTCGACAACGAGGCGGCCGAGGCGGACGACGCGCCGACCTCGTACGTGCTCGAGATGCTGCCCTACCCGAGCGGCGAGCCGCACATCGGGCACCTGAAGGTCTACTCCGTCGGCGACGCGGTCGCGCATTTCCATCGCCGCACCGGCCGTCGCGTGCTGCATCCGATGGGCTATGACGCCTTCGGCCTGCCGGCCGAGAACCACGCGATCAAGACCGGCCAGCACCCGCGCGACTCGACCGATGCGGCGATCGAGGAGTTCCAGCGCCAGTTTCGCCGCTGGGGGGTGTCGATCGATTGGACGCGCGAGTTCGGCACCCATGAGCCGCGCGTCTACCGCTGGACGCAGTGGATCTTCCTGCAGCTCTTCAAGCACGGCCTCGCCTACCAGAGGGAGGCCGCGGTCAACTGGGATCCGGTCGAGGAGACCGTGCTTGCCAACGAGCAGGTCGTAGACGGGCGCGGTGAGCGCTCGGGCGCGCTCGTCGAGGTGCGCCAGCTCACCCAATGGTTCTTTCGCATCACCGACTACGCCGATCGCCTGCTCGAGGACCTCGATGGGATCCGCTGGCCCGAGCACGTCAAGACGATGCAGCGCAACTGGATCGGCCGGTCCGAGGGCGCCGAGGTCGTCTTTCGCAACGAGCAGCTCGGCGTCGACTACCCGGTCTTCACGACCCGCCCCGACACGCTGTTCGGCGCGACCTTCTTCGTCATGGCGCCCGAGCACCCCGACGTGCTGCGGCTCGCCGCCGGCAGCGAGCACGAGGACGAAGTCCGCGCCTACGTCAACAGCGCGCTGACCGCCGACAAGACGCTGCGCGGCGACGTCGACAAGCCGAAGACCGGCGTCCCGCTCGGCCGCACCGTGACGAACCCCGTCAACGGCGAGCAGCTGCCGATGTACGTCGCCGACTACGTCCTGATGGAGTACGGCACGGGCGCGATCATGGCCGTCCCGGGGCACGACGAGCGCGACTTCGCGTTCGCGCAGGCCTACGGCCTGCCGATCACGCGCGTGATCGAAGATCCCGACGACGGCGTGCTGCCGTACACCGGCGACGGCCCGCTGACGAACTCCGCGCCGGAGTTCGACGGGCTGCACAACCGCGCCGCGCTCGCGGCGATCGTGAGCTGGCTCGAGCGCGAGGGCAAGGGCCGCCCCTCGGTCAACTACCGCCTGCGCGACTGGCTGATCTCACGCCAGCGCTACTGGGGCACGCCGATCCCGATCATCCACTGCCCGGCGTGCGGGCTCGTCGCGGTGCCGGACGAGGATCTGCCGGTCGTGCTGCCCGACGTCGAGGACTACAAGCCGCGCGGGCGCTCGCCGCTCGCCGCCGCCGAGGACTGGGTCTCAACGACGTGCCCGCAGTGCGGCGGCCCGGCCGAGCGCGAGACCGACACGATGGACACGTTCGTCGACTCGTCGTGGTACTTCCTGCGCTACTGCGACGCGGCCAACGACGAGGCGGCCTTCGACCCGGCGGTCGCAGCACGCTGGATGCCCGTCGACCAGTACATCGGCGGCGTCGAGCACGCGATCCTGCACCTCATGTACGCGCGCTTCTTCACGAAGGCGCTCGCCGACCTCGGGCACCTGCCGGCGGAGATCCAGGAGCCGTTCGCCGCGCTCTTCACGCAGGGGATGATCCTGCGCGACGGCGAGAAGATGTCGAAGAACCGCGGCAACGTCGTCTCGCCGCGGACGATCGTCGAGCGCTACGGCGCCGACACCGCACGCTCCTACATTCTCTTCATCGGGCCGCCCGACCAGGACGCCGACTGGGCCGACAGCGGCATGGAGGGGATGCACCGCTTCCTCGGGCGGCTGTGGCGCCTGAGCGCCGAGGCCGCCGACGAGCTGCCGGCCCAAGGCGCTAGTCACCCGGACGAGCTCGGCGCCGACGACGAGCGGCTGATGCGCAAGGCGCACTGGGCGATCGACAAGGTCACGAGCGACATGCGCGAGCGCTTCAACTTCAACACCGCGATTGCGGCGGTGATGGAGCTGCTCAACGAGGTGACGCCGGCCAAGCGCGGCGCGGCCACGCCCGGCGCCGTGCGCTTCGTGCTGAGCACGGCGGCCTCGCTGCTGTTTCCGTTCGCGCCGCACGTCAGCGCCGACGCCTACCACCTGCTGACCGGCGCGCGCGTCTGGGAGCAGCCGTGGCCGTCGGCCGACCGGGAGTTCCTCGAGGCGCCGACGTTCGAGCTCGTCCTGCAGGTCAACGGCAAGGTCCGCGACCGCGTGCAGGCGCCCTCGGACGCCTCGCGCGAGCAGCTCGTGGCGCTCGCCCACGAGTCCGAGCGGATGCGCCACTACCTCGACGCGCGCGAGGTCATCAAGGAGATCGTCGTGCCCGGCAAGCTCGTCAACGTCGTCGTCCGCGCCGCGTAGCCTGCGCGTCGCGGCCACGTCCGTCGCCGTCGCGGCTACGCCCCGCCGCTGAGTGCCGAGAACGGCTGCACGCTCGCCGGTCGCTTGACGCGAACCGTACGACCGACGCGGCGCAGGCTCAGCGAGAAGCGGACCTCGGCTCCGCGCAGGCGGCCGATGGTGCCGCCGAGCTCGCGGGTGCGCTCCAGCGGGAAGCTCGCGCGCAGCACGAGTCGGCGAAGAATCCGGTCGTCCTTGCCCGTGTGTACCGTGATCGAGGCGTCCTGCTTGGCGTCCTCGAGCTTCTCGCCCGTCTCGCCGCCAATCGGCCCGGCGCCGACGTCCGTCCCGGCGCGGCGACCGAGCGCCAGCAGATCGCGCAGGGCGGTGGCGACGCGCAGTTTGCCCGTGATGCGCGTCGTGGCGACGCCGTCGAGGCTGCCTCCCTCGCTGCTCTTCGGATCGGCGATCCAGCGGTCGATACGCAGGACGTCGATCCCGGCGGACCCCCCGCCTCCGTCGGAGCCGCGGCGCAGGCGCCGGGTACGTGCCGGTGGAAGCGTGTAAGCCTGGCCGCCGCTGCGGATCCAGGCCACCCGCCCGTCGGACTGGACCCGTACGGTCTCCTGCGCAGGGCCCGCGATCTGGGTGTACGCCAGGTCGGTGACAGGCAGTCCTCGCGCTCGCGGGGCGAGCGCGAAGCGGCCCTTGATCCCGAAGCCGACATCGCTGTCGCGCGCCGAGCTCAGCGGCGCGACCACAAAGCGCATCGACAGCTGCCCACTGCGCACCTCGCCGAGCTTCTCGGAGGTCTCGCGCAGCGTCCGCTCGCCATCCGCGCCGCAGCTGACCACCACGACGGCCACGACGATCACGAGGGCCGCGATCGCGGCCGCGACGGCGACCGGGGGGCGTCTCACGGCGTCGTCGTAGTCATCGTCGGATCCTCGGTCGGCTGCGGCGCGGGCACGGTCGTCGTTGTTGGCGGTGCGGTCTCGGTCGGCCGCGGCGCCGGCGCCGGCGGCTCGGTTGGCGCGGGCTCTGGCGCGGCCTGCGGCTCGGGCTGGGCCGGCGTGGTCGTCGTCGCGGTCGGGTCACCTCGATCGTCCTGCGCCACGTCGTCGCGATCGATGGGTGGACCTCGCGTGCCACGGGTGCCGGCGGGCACGAGGTCGTTGTCGAGGATGTCGCGGATCTCCTCGGCGAAGCCGTCCGTGCGCGCGCGGATCTGCTCGTTGGTCAGCTTGCTGTACTGGCGCTCGAGCTTTGCGAGCTCCAAGCGGATCTTCGCGAGGCGTATGAGGCCGCGCTTCATGAACTCGACCGGTTCGCCGCGACCAACGACGAACTGGTAGGCGACGGCCAGCGTCGAGCAATCTGGGCATTGATCGTTGACGGCGACCGCGACGTTCTGCGGAGCCACGGTGCCGGGCGAACCTTGGACGATCACGATCTGAAATGCGATCGCGACCGCCCGGCATGCCTCGCAGTTGGCATACGCCACTGCCGTGTTGGTCTCGTCGATGACATCGCTGGCGGTCTCGCGGACCGAGAACGCGAGGTCGATGACCGAGTCGCCTGCTCCGCTGGGCTCGGCGACCGCCTGGTTGTGCTTGGCACCGCTCAGCTCGCCGTTGGCGGCGAGCGCCGGCGCCGCCAAGAGCGCCAGCAAGGCGAGCAGCGCGAGGAGGACGGGTCGGATGCGAGCATTGGATGTCATGGCGTGGGCTCCGTGGCGGGGTCGATGGGCAAGGTCTCAGTCGGGGTGGTGATCGGCGGGTCGGCCGGGACCGTCGGCGTCTCGGCGGGTGGGATCGGCTCGGTTTCGGGCGCCGCGGTGGCCGGCGGTGTCGTCGTGGTCTCGCTGGGCGTCGTCTGCTGCTGCTCCTCCTCGGGTGGAGCGCCCGTGGACTCCTCCTCGCTCGGCGTGCGCAGCTCCTCGAAGTCGCCACCGCTATCGCGCACCGTCGGCGCGCCGCTGAGCTTCTCCTGGGTCGCGCGTGTCAGCGACGGGCGGCCGGTCGGGACGGCGCTGAGCGCCTGCACGCCACTTCCCACGGTTCCCCGCTCGCCCGGCTGGATAGGCCGGTACTCGCCGTTGGGCCACCATGTGAAGGCGGCGAGCGCGAGGCCAGCAGTCAGCAGCACGCCGAGTCCGCCGCGGCGGACGACATCGCCCTCAGACCAACGCCACGCGCCGCCCACGATGCGCCGGCCGAGGCGCCCCGACGTCGCGGTCAGCCCTGCGATCGGCAGGCACAGCGCGGTCATCTGAAGAGCGCTCGCAGCGGCATTCACGCCTTTGCCGTCATCCAGGGCCGAGGAGAACTTGTCGCTAAGTACGCCGAGCGAGTCGTACGCCGTGGCGATGACGCGCGGCGCGCTCAGCAGCATCATCACGAGCGCGAACAGCATGACCGGAATCAGCGTGACGATGTACGTAGTGACCGCCACGCGGACCCACGGCTTGAGCTCTGAGACCCTCGCGTCGACCTTGCGGCCGGGGATGATGCTCGTGAGGATCGGCCGAACCCGGTTGAGGATGTCGGGCACGCCGGTGAGGTCGGAGATGATGTAGTAGCCGTCCAGGCGCAGCAACGGCATGAGCTGCTGGAGGATCGCGAAGTTCTGCAGGACGACGATGAGCAGCAACGGCTCGAAGCCCGTCAAGGCGTAGAGGCCGACGGTCGCGAGCGCGAAGATCGCGTTGAAGTAGATGCCGCCGAGGTCGGTCCGCAGGCGGCCGGCCTTGCCGAGCCGGTAGGCGTCGGTGACATCGCAGTAGAAGACCGGCCAGACGACATAGATGCCCGCGCCCAGCACACCCGGCCGCGCCCCTCCGTATGCGCAGGCGGTCGCGTGGCCGCATTCGTGGAACGCCGTCGCCAGGACGACCGCGCCGAAGAAGACGAGCAGCAGCCATGGCTGGTAGACGGCAGCTCGGACGCCCTCGCCGATGCCGTGGACGCCCAGCAGCCAGACGTCGAGGGCGACGAAGGCGGCGACGACCATGACCATCACCGGCGGCCAGAAGAGTGGCTTGAACAGTTTCGTGACGACGTTCGTGTACCGCTCGGGGACGAGCGCCGTGCGGAACTTCAGCGCCAGCAGCTGGTCGGGCTTGGCGATCTCGGGGCTCGAGCCATCAGCCTCGGCGAGCACGCCGAGCGGGCGCAGCTTGCGCTCGACGAGGAACTCCACATTGCCGGCGCTGACCCTGCGGCCAAACTCTGCGCTGACGAGGCGTGCGACCTCGCGCTCGTCGCGTTCGCCGTCGCAGTTCGCGGCCACCAGGTGCAGCAGCTGGGTGAGCTGGATCGTCTGACCGTCCCCGCGGCGGGCGATACAGGGCGCCTCCTTGAACCCCGAGCCCTCGTACTCCCCGATGAGCTCGATGCCCTCAGCGAGCCGAGGCGCCTGCGAGTGCCGCGCCGGCCTGCGGCGGCGGCGCGGCTCGGGCGGGGGGGCCGGTTCGGTGGCTGGCGGGATGGCGGTCATGGAAGACGCGTGGGGGCGGCCGGAAGACCGCCCCCACGGGAGCGCATACGAGGGACGTGCGGGTCCCTAGTTGCTCTGGTCGATGTCGACGTCCTGCGTCGCCGTTGCCGTGGCGTTGGCGTTGTCGGACAGCACATTGGCTGCGACGGCCGCGTTCACCGGAGCGGCGAGGTTCGCGTTGATCAACGACATGGCCTCGCGGTCGGGCAGCTCCTCGCCGGCCTGGGCCTCGAGCTCCTCGGGCGACAGCTCTTCGATCTCCTGCTTGTGAGTCTCATCCATGGTCGGTTCCTCTCGGTTCGGGTCTCGAGCTACTGGCTCTGGTCGATTGCGGCGTCCTGCGTGGCGTCGGCGATCGCGGTCGAACCGTCCGACAGCACGTTCGCGGCGACAGCCGCGTTGACGGGGACGGCGATGTTCGCGTTGACGAGCGACATGGCCTCGCGGTCGGGCAGCTCCTCGCCGGCCTGCGCGTCGAGCTCCTCGGGGGAGAGCTCCTCGATGTCCTGCTTGGGGGTCTCCTCAGTCATTCGGCCTCCTAGTTGCCCTGGTCGATGTCGGCGGTCTGGGTCGCGTTCGCCGTCGCGGTCGAGTCGTCGCTGAGGACGTTCAGCGCGGCGGCCGCGTTGACCGGCGCTGCGACGTTCGCGTTGATCAGCGACATGGCCTCGCGGTCGGGCAGCTCCTCGCCGCCCTGGGCCTCGAGCTCCTCCGGGGTGAGGGCGTCAAGCTCCTCATTGCGGGTCTCGTCGGTCATGTGGCCTCCTTGGGTTCGTCCGCCTCGGTGGGCGGATCGGGGCGAGTCCGCGACTCGCTGGTCGTGTGTACCTCTCCGCTGCGGCTGGTCTGCACGATCCGGCTGTGGCTGCTCACGTGCGCCTCCGAGCCGCCGGGTTCGCCGACGTTGATCGCCACAGCGGCGTTGACATCGCCGATCGGTGTGCCGTCGGCGTCGACCAAGCGCTTGCGGATGATGCGGTTGATCTTCATCGAACGCAGTGTGCCCGCGTCGACGCGCCAAACCACCACGACCGGTCGTGTTTAGGAGCCCGCATCGGCGGTAACTCTCGGTTCGGCGACCGCAAACTTCCGAAGTTCGGGGCGTGCGCCGCGCCCTCGATACGACCAGCGGCGTCAACACCCCTTGACAGGAGCGTCAACACGCCGTGACAACGCCGCCGTCGCCGAAGGCAGCGCCCCCGCAGCAGGAGGCCGTCCGGCTCGCGCGACGGGCGGCAGCCGCAGCTGAACCGGCACACGCGCTGCGCGCGATCGCCGCCCTGCGAGCGTGTCTCGACACGCTCGAGGCCCAACACGTCGACGCGGCGCTGGAGGCGCGCAGCTCGTGGCGCCAGATCGCCGAGGCGCTCGGGGTCTCGCGCCAGGCGGCACATCGCAAGCACACCGCGCGCCTGGCCGCTGTGGCACAGGCCCGCGCAAGCTCCGTCTCCGGCAGCCGGCTGGTGATCGTCGGAGCCGCCCGAGTGGCGGTCGTCATGGCGCGCCAGGAGGCGGCCGGCGCGCAGAGCCACAACGTCGGCACCGAGCACTTGCTCGCCGGGTTGGTCCGCCAGCGCGACGGGGTCGCCGCCAAGGCGCTGATGACGCTCGGCGTGACGCTCGACAAGGTGCGCCACTGCGCCCAGGCGAGCGCCGACCGCGCGCGTGGCGAGCCCGAGACCGCAGACCATCCCTTGCCGGGTCCGACTCCCCGGCCGCAGCCCAAGTTGCCGTTCTCCCGCCGCGGGCGCGAGGCGCTCGAGCAGGCACTTCGTGAGGCGGTGCGGCTCGGCGACCACCACCTCGGGGTCGAGCACCTGCTGCTCGCGCTCATTCGCGACGGCGACTCGCGCGCCGTCGAATGCCTTCGGCGGCTGCGGGTCACCCCGGCGATGGTCGAAGAGGAGTTGCAGCGGCTGGCCGGTGATCGCGCTCGCGATACCGGGTAGGCCGGTGCAGCGTCGCTCAGGGGACTGCTGCAGGCTTCGCACCTCGCAGCCTCCGAGAGGCCCGGCCAGAACTACGCTCCTACGAACTACACCCAGGCCCGCCCGCGACCGAGGGCCCTTAGGCGGCGCCGGGCCGCACGCCATGCAGCTGCAGACGCGCCAGGCTGCGCGCGCGGATCGGGCCGATGCTTCAACCGGCATCGAGAGCGTCTCGCTGATCTGCCGGTAGTCCGGCTTGGCGTCGCTCGCGAGCAGCGTCATCAGCCGGCGGTGGCGCTCTGGCAGCGTGTTCAGCGCCCGCGTCAGCGCCGCGCGCGATTCGGCGGCAAGCAGCGCAGGCTCGGGCCCGTCCTCCGCGCGGTCGTCGCTGAGCTCGGGATCGTCGGTCAGCTGCTCGCGCAGCGGCGTCTGCAGCAGCCGCAGGCATTCGCGCCGCGCGGTCGTCATCAACCAGCCGCCGACCGCGGCCGGCTCGCGGATCCGATCGAGGTGCGTGAAGAGCGCCAGCCAGGTGGTCTGCAGCACGTCGACGTCGCACGCCGAGAGCCGGTACGGGCGCACGACGCGCAGCCTGCGCTCGAAGTGGGCGATCAGGCGCGGCCAGGTCTCGGGCTCTCCCGCCCGAGCGGCGTTGACGAGCGCGACGACGTCCGTGTCGGCGATGGTGACCCGCGCGCTCCGCGCGACGGGCGCCGACGGTGACGTGCATGCTCATTGGTGTGGCCTCCCCCCGACGGACAGCGATAGCGATGGCTCACGCTCGCGCGCGCCGGCACCGGCTCGGATACACGCGGCAACGGCGCGGTAACGGCGGCGCGCTGGCACGGCGCCGGCGTTTCGGTCAGTCTGTGGGACTCTGCCGCTCGTCTGGTGAGAAGGTCATGGTCAGGTACGCGATCCTCGGTCCGGTCGAGCTGCGTGACGGCGAACTGCGCACGGCGGTCGGCGGCCCGCGGCAGGTGGCGCTGCTGGCGTTGTTGGTGAACGCCAACCGCGCGCTATCGAGTGACAGCTTGATCGACGCGTTGTGGAGCGATCAGGGCCCGTCCGGCGCGATCAAGCGCCTGCAGGTGGCGATCGGACGCCTGCGCCGCACGCTGGACGGTCACGGCGCCCACGGTGAATCCGTGCTGCAGACGACGGCCGGCGGCTACCTGCTCGCCGTGGCGCCGGGCGAGCTCGATGCCGAGGTCTTCCAGGCGCAGATGGAGGGCGGCTGCCGCGCGCTCGATGCGGCCGTCGAGGCGCGCGTCGACGCCGAGCTGCAGCTCGGCGAGCACGGCTCGCTGATCGGCGAGCTCGAGGCGCTCGTCGCGGCCCATCCGTGGCGCGAGCGACTCGCCGCCCAGCTCATGCTCGCGATGTACCGCTGCGGGCGCCAGGGCGCAGCGCTCGAGGTCTACGCGCGGACGCGCGCGTACCTGTCCGACGAGCTGGGGCTCGAGCCCGGCCCCGCGCTGCAGGCGCTGCAGGCGAAGATCCTGACGCAGTCGGCGGCGTTGCAGCGGACCGCGCCGCCGCCCGCCGCGCCCGCTGCCGCCGCGGTGGCCGCGCCCGCGTTCAGTGCCGGACCGCTCGCGCTGGCGCTGCCGCGTGCGCTGCAGCAGCCGGTGAGCTCCCCGTTCGTCGGCCGCGAGGCCCAGCTCGAGCGCTTGCGCGCGCGCTGGTCGGACGCGCGCGACGGCTCGCATGCGGTTGTCGTGATGGGCGGCGAGGCCGGGATCGGCAAGACGCGCCTGGCGAGCGAGCTTGCGTGCAGCGTCCACGCGCAGGGCGCGCTCGTGCTCTACGGGCGCTGCGACGAGGGGCTCGCGGTGCCTTACCAGCCGTTCGTCGAGGCGCTGCGTCCGTATGCGCGCGCCGCCGGACCCGACCGGCTCGGTGCCGAGCTCGGCCACCTCGCGCCCGAGCTGCGCCGGCTGCTGCCCGAGCTGACCGCGCTCGGCGAGCCGATCCGGGCCGACCCCGAGTCCGAGCGCTTCGGGCTCTTCGAGGCCGTCGCCGCGCTGATCGAGATCGCCTCGCGCGAGCAGCCCGTGCTGCTCGTGATCGACGACCTGCACTGGGCCGCGCCCCCGACGCTGCTGGCGCTGCGCGACCTGATCCGCTCCGAGCGCTCGTTCAGCGCGCTCGTGATCGGGACCTATCGCGAGACCGAGCTCGATGTGGGACACCCGCTCGCGCAGCTGCTCGCCGACCTGCACCGCGACGTCGGCGTACAGCTGCTCAGCCTCGACGGTCTCGACGAGCGCGCGATCGCGGAGATGGTGCGCTCCGTGGACGGCGGCGACGCGCACGAGCGGCCCGGCGAGCTGGCGCAGCGTCTGCGCAGCGAGACGGCCGGCAATCCGTTCTTCGTGCGCGAGCTGCTCGCCCACCTCGTCGAGTCCGGCGCGCTGGCGGGGGACGCGGATGGCGCGAGCCCGGCGCTCGCCGAGCTCGACGTGCCCGAGCGGCTGCGGCGCGTGATCGGCAGCCGCGTCGCGCGCCTGTCGCGTGACGCGCAGGGCGCGCTGCGCGTCGCCGCCGTCGCCGGGTCGACGTTCTCGCCGGCGCTGCTGGACGCCGTCCTGAACGACATGCCGGGCCTGCTCGACGCGCTCGACGAGGCGGTCGGCGCCGGCCTGCTGACCGAGGCCGGCCACGGCGAGTACGTCTTCGGGCACGCGCTCGTGCGCCAGACGCTCTACCGCGCGCTCAGCTCCGCGCGCCGGATGCGGTTGCACGGCCAGCTCGGCGCGGCGCTCGAGGCGTCCGGCGCGGCGCACGCGCGCGTCGAGCTGCTCGCGCATCACTTCGCCGAGGCGGCGCCGGCCGGCCAGGCCGACAAGGCCGCCGACTACGCGCTCGCCGCCAGCGCCAACGCGATGGCGCGGCTCGGCTACGAGGAGGCGATCGGCCACTGCGAGCGCGGCCTCGAGGCGCTCGAGGCGGCGGGCGTCGACGATGACGCCAGGCGCTGCGAGCTGCTGCTCGCGCTCGCCGAGTCGTGCTCGAGCGCCGGCGCGATCGACCGCGCGCGGCGGACCTGCATCGAGGCCGCCGAGCTCGCCGAGGGCGCCGGCGACGACGAGCGCCTCGCGTGGGCGGCGCTGGGCTACTGTGGCCCGCTGTTCTTCAGCATCGGCGCGGCGACGACCGAGCCGTCCGTCGACCTCTTGCAGCGCGCGCTGGCGCGGCTGGGGGAGTCCGACAGCGCGCTGCGCGCCCAGCTCATGGGGCGGCCTGCTGCCGCGCTCGCGTACGCCGGCGGCGAGCACCGCCGGCCGCAGCTGGCGCGGCAGGCGCTCGAGGTCGCCCGTCGCGTCGCCGACCAGGCGACGCTGGCCGACGTCGTCGCGACGACGCACTGGTCGATCCGCGGGCCCGACAGCCACGGCGAATGCCGCGCGATGGCGCACGAGCTGGGCGCGCTCGCCGGCGAGGTCGGCGACGTGCGCCTGCGCACGTACGCGCAGCAATGGCTGCTCGACCATCTGCTCGAGATCGGCGAGATCGAGGCCGTCGAGCGTGAGCTCGCGGGCTGGCAGCGGCGCGTCGAGCCGCATAGCAAGCGCCACTATCTCGGCTGGCTACTGGCCGTCGTGCGTGCCCGGCACGCGCACCTCGCCGGGCGCATCGAGCAGTGCGAGACGTTCGCGCGCGATGCGCTGACGCACGGCTACGAGGGCCACGACGAGCCGGTCGCGCACACGTTCGGCGCGCAGATGCTGTTCGTCCGGCGCGAGCAGGCGCGCCTCGACGAGCTCGTCGGCGCGGTCGAGCAGTTCTCCGCGATGTATCCGAACATCAACGCCTGGCGCTGCGTGCTCGCCTACGTCTACGCCGACCTCGGCCGCGATACCGAGGCCGCGGGCGTGCTCGGCGACCTCGCGCGCGACGAGTTCGGCCAGCTCGCGCGCGACGGCCTCTGGCTCGGCGCGGCGGCGACGCTCGCCGAGGTCATCGCGCTGCTCGACGACGACGCGCACGCGGAAACCCTCTACGCGCTGCTGGCGCCGTTCGCCGACCGCTGCATCGTCGTGCTGTCGTTCATCTGCCAGGGCTCGGTGCGGCGCCCGCTGGGCCTGCTCGCCACCGTGCTCGGGCGCCACGACGACGCACGGCGCCACTTCGACGCCGCGCTGGAGATGAACGCCCGCATCGGCTCGCCGCTGTGGCTCGCCCACACGCAGCACGACTACGCGCGCATGCTGCTCGTACGCGCTGCCGCGGGCGACCGCGAGCGGGCGCACGAGCTGCTCGCGGCGGCGGCGGCGACCGCCGGCCAGCTCGGCCTCGTGAGCCTCGCGACGCGGGTGGCGGCGCTGACCGCCGGCGATCGGTCCGCATGAGCGCCGGCCGCCCGGCGATCCGCGCCATCGTGCGCGGCGAGCTGCAGGGTGACGCGCTCCGTGAGGCCACCGTCGCGCGAGCACGCGAGCTCGACGTGCTGGGCTGGGCGCGGGTTGGCGAGGACGGCAGCGTGCAGGTCCATGCCGAGGGCGCCGAGCCCGCGATCGACGAGCTCGCGGCGTTCCTACGTGAAGGCGCGGGCCTGGGGCGCTGCGACGAGGTCGAGATCGAACGCGTCGCGGCCGAGGGCCACGAGCAGTTCGCGGCGCGGGGCGTCAGCGCCGGCGTCTTCGTCGTCCAGCAGCACGCCGCGACGGCGCGCCACTTCGACCTACGGCTGGAGGTCGACGGCGTGATGCGCTCGTGGGCGGTGCCGAAGGGACCGTCGCTCGACCCGGTCGTCAAGCGCTTCGCCGTCGAGGTCGCCGATCACCACGCGGCGCACAACACGTTCGAGGGCAGGCTCGACGCCGGCGCCGTGATCGTCTGGGACCACGGCAGCTACGAGCAGGGCGGGCGCGTCCCGTGGCCGGAGGCGCTCACGCGCGGCCACGCCGTCTTCGTCCTGCACGGCGAGAAGCTGCAGGGCGGCTTCGCGCTGCAGCGCACCCGCCCGGGCGCCAAGGCCCAGTGGCTGCTGATCAAGCGCCGCGACGACAGCGCGCGCCCCGGCTCGGACGTCGTCGCCGAGCAGCCCCGCTCGGTGCTCAGCGGGCGCACGCTCGAGGAGCTGCTGGACTGAGGCTTGGGCGCGGCTAGCGAGCGAGCCTCTCGGCGGCGTCGCGCACGAGGCGCAGCACGTCGTCGGGCTCCGCGAAGCGGCTGCCGAAGCGCTCGAGCGTCTCGCTCTCGAGCTGGGCGATGCTGCGCGTGCCGTCCATCGCCTGCAGCACCCAGCCGACGACCTCGCCGTCGCGCGTCGTCTTCGGGCCGCCGTCGGTTGGGGGCGGCTGGCGCCCGAACGGCGTGCGGGGGAAGCCGAGCGACGAGCTCTGGTCGTACGCCGCCAGCGTCGCACCGGCGCGTCGCACGTCGGTACGCCAGCGCCAGATCGTTCCGTCGGCGCTCGTGTCGATGCGGATCGAGATCTGGTCGCCGGGCAGCACGGCAACCGGGTTCTGGACGGGGAAGAACGCGTGCGCCCAGCTCGACTTCACCGATGGCGGCTCGTTGTCGAGCGTGACGCTCGGCGACAGCTGCGAGGCGAACCAGCCGCACGTTCCGTGCAGGACGCCCGCCTTCGTGACCGGGACGCTGACCTGCGCGTCGAAGTCCGCCTCCGCCGACTCGTCGAGCTTCGTGCCGAGCAGGCGCGCCGCCGGCGCGAGGAAGTCCTCGTCCGACAGATGGGGCATGTGGACGTTGTTGACCTGGTAGTGGCGCAGCGCCGAGAGGTCGATGCCGTGACGGTCGGCGGGCCGGTCGTGCAGCATCGCGTAGACCCCGTCGGTCTGGACCGGGGCGACGTGCAGGTCGACGGCCGCCGGGATGATCCGCGCGCCCGGCTTCAGGAAGCGGCCGCGCGCGTCGGCCAGCAGCCCGGCCATGCCCTCGCCGGCGCCGAAGTTCCACAGCGTCTCGGTCACGAGCACGTCGGCGGGCTCGGGAAGCTCGACGCGGTACGAGCGATCGTTGAAGAACTCGACGCGATCCCCGAAGCCGTTGACGAGCGAGATCTCGCTGGCGAGGTTCACGATCGGGCCCTCCTCGATCGCGAACACCCGCGCGGCGCCCGCCTGGCACGCGAAGTACGCGAGCAGGCCGGTGCCGGATCCGATGTCGACGACGACGTCGCCCGGACGCACGACCTCGTGGATCGCCTCGCGGAAGCGGTCGACGCGATCGGCGTCTGCGAGCAGGCTCGCGTGGTAGTGCAGGATGCCGATGTTGTTGAGCCAGCCCACGGGGCCGTCAACCTAACGCGCTCGCCCGCGCGGATCGCGACGCGGGCGTGGCGCGGGCGCTCGTGTACGGCATCGCTGAGGAGAGGTGTCGGCCGCGCGGGGCACAGGCAGTCCATGCGCCGAGACGGTTGCTGTGCCGCCTCAGTCGGCATGGCGTACGCCTCGGCGAGCGTGTGCTCACGCGTCGACCTCCGACTGCCCGGGCACGCCGTGTCGGTCGACGCCGCACGGCTCGGCCGTGCGGGCGAACGGCCGCACGCGGTCGTTCGCCTGCGAGCGCGCCGGCTGGACGCTGTCGGGCGCCGATGGGTCGTGGTCATCCCCGCGCCGCGCGTGGTCTCCAACGTCCTTCTCGTCAGTACCCGCTTTGTCAACGGGGACGTGGTCGCGGTTCTCGGTCTCCGACGCGTGGCGTCGCGCGGGCAACCGGCCTGTAGCGGACGTTGCAAGCGTCGAGTACCCTCGCCGCATGAGCCCGATCCCTGGCGAACCACTGAAGAAGCCGGCGCAGAACGAACTGACGCTGAAGGACGGCCGCAAGCTGAAGCTCAAGCTGCCCGGCATGCCGCCGCGCATCGAGCCGAGCGCGACCGAGGAGCGCGGCGCCGTCGAGCCGCCGCGCGACAACCCCGCGCCGATGCACAACCCGAACCAGGGCTTCTAGCTCGCGAGCAGGGCCGCTAGCTCGCGAGCCCGCCGAGCCCGTCCGGGTGCGTCGCGGCATGATGCGCCACGGCCATCACCGTGAGCTGCGGGTTCACCGTGACCGCCGTCGGGAAGACGCTGGCGTCGCAGACGTAGAGGTTCTCGTAGCCGTGGACGCGGCAGGTCGGGTCGACGACGCCGTCGGCGGCGAGGCTCGAGAGCGCGTTGCCACCCTGCGGATGCGCGGTCTGCAGTGAGCGGTTCTCCTTGCGCCTGAGCAGGTCCTGAAGCCCTTCGAGTTGCTCGCGGGCGCTGAACTGCCGGTAGCCGAACGTCGGCGGCAGGACGCGGTCGGCGCCGGCCTCAAAGAGGATCTCGCCGGCCTGCTTGAGCGCCTGCGCGAGGCGCCCGACCTCGGCGTCGGACGGGCGCAGGTTGAACTCCGAGCCCGTCAGTAGCGTGGGGCGGTGGACGCGGTTGGCCGGTTGCGGATCGGTGCCGACGAGCACGCCGACGCACATCATGTGCGCGTAGCGGTTCATGTTGTGCTGGTGGTCGTGCAGCCAACCGGGCATCGAGAGCGCCGTGATGACGACCGGGTTGAACCACGTCTCCATGACGTAACCGCACTGCTGCGGCGGCGCGACGTAGTGCGCGATCTGCAGGCCGTCGAAGCTGCGCACCGGCTCGCCGAAGTCGCCGGTCATGAACGTCGCGAGGTTCGCGCAGAGCCCGTTGCCGACCTGTGAGCCACCGATCTTGCTGCGCTGCAGCAGCCGGCTGGAGTGGATCGCGCCGGCCGCGACGACGACCGTGCCGGCCTTGATCCGCTGCTCGTCGCCGTCCGTGCCGACCCGGCAGACGACGCCGCCGACGCGCTGCGCGCCGCCACCGCCCGCGCTCGCGCGCTCGACGCGCAGCACCTCGCACGCCGGCAGGATCCGCAGCCGGCCCTTGTAGGCGGGATCGTGCCCGCGCCGGTGATCGGCCGCGCTGGGCACGCGGCAGGACGAGGTCGATCATCGACAGCTTCCTGCCGTACGCGCAGCCGAGGTTGCAGTAGCCGCAGCCCGCGCACTTGTGGATGTTCGCGGCGACGACGCCCGATTGGTAGGGATCGAGATCGAGCTTCAGCGCCTCGATCGCGTCGACGACCCGGTCGACCCCGCGACTGCGTGGCGCATCGTCCTGGCGCTCGACGCGCATCAGCGCCCGCACGGCCGCGAACGACGGATCGAGCGTGTCCGGCAGCCCCGCGCCCGCCGCGTTCCAGCGCGCGAGGACCTCGGGCGGGAGATCGAAGCAGACGGCGTTGTTGACGACCGTGCCTCCGCCGACGCAGCGGCCCTGCAGGATCTGGAAGGTGAAGTCGCGCGAGAGCTGGATCGCGCCATCGGAGTACAGCCGCCCGTACATCTCGAGCTCGTTCTCGGTGAACGTCGCGGGGTCGACGAAGTCGCCGCGCTCGAGCATCAGGACGTCGTGGCCCTGCTCGACGAGCGTGTGCGCGAGCACCCCGCCGGCGGCGCCGGTTCCGACGATCACGATCTCCGCCTCGAGCTCGCCGGGCGCCGGCCGGTCCAGCACCTTCAGCGTCGACGCCACCTTCGGCGGTGCCTGCTCGCGCTCGCTGAACGGCTCGTAGCCGGTGTCCTGGTGCGTCTCGGGCTGGCTGTAGTAGCCCATGTAGACCATCTGCAGGGTGAAGCGCAGCGCCGCCCGGATCGGGCTCAGCAGCGTCGCCGCATCGATGATGAAGTGACGCTCGAGGTACTTGCGCCGCGCTTCGTCGTCCATCAGCGGAAACGGCACGTGGGCCCTGAACAGCGGCAGTACGTAGAGCAGGAGCAGCGAGACCCGCACGCGGCGGCGCTCGCGGCCAGGGACGTCGGCCCAGTGGCGATCGATCGCCGTTGCGACCTCGACCGGCGTCACGCGCGGCTCACGGATCGCCGTCTGTGCGAGCGCGACGAGCGTCTCGAACTGCAGCGGGTACAGGTAGCGCAGGCCGTAGCGCGAGCGGCGCGCCGTGACGTGCAGCCAGCCCAGGCACAGCGTCGCGAACGTCGCCGCCACCAGCCATGCCGGCAGGCGCCAGTCGGGCGCCGGCGTGATCGGGCCGACGCCGAACAGCGAGGCCGGCGTCAGCGGGAAGCTCACCGCGCTCGTACCGGTCAGCAGCAGCGCCGAGATCACGACGACGAGCGCGAAATGCCCAAGCACGAGCACGGTCATCAGCCGGCCGAAGCGGCGCACGTCGGCGATCACGAGCGCGCCGAGGATGAGGAACGTGAAGTCCTTGGCGACGGAGTTGATCGCGAACGCGCGCGAGTCGTCGGGCCCGGCCCAGGCCCACCACAGGTAGAGGACGACCTCGGCGGCGAAGCTCGCCACCCAGAGCTTCATGCAGAAGCGCAGCCGCCGCTCCGCGCCCGTCAGCGCGGTCGCGGGTGCCGCGGCGACCGCCGGCGGGATGCTCGTCGTCGTATCTGGCGCTGTCATCGCGCTGCTCGGAGCATTCGAGCACGCACGTCAGACGTCGTCCGCTACCGGCTCGCGGTCGGCGGGATCGTCGATCTCGTCGTCGTCGTCGCATGCGCCGGGTTCGGCGCCCGCGACGCCGTCGCCGTCGAGCGCGGCGAGCACGATGCTGGCAGCCGCCGCGTTCGTGTCGTCGTCTTCGACGTCGGGCAGCTTGACGCCGTGCGCGGCGAGGTCGGGCGGGGAGTAGGCGGAAAGGATCTTCTGGCGTGCGATCTCGTCGCGCTGGATGAGATCGTCGGATGGGATCCACAGCTGGGGCATCGTCATCACCTGTCGGTCGGGTAGCTCATCGTCGCCACGCCGGTGATCTCGGCGGCCGAACGGACGCGCGCGGCGATGCGGCCGCCGTTGGCCTGCGAGCCGCCCGGCCCGGAGGATGTGTTGCCCTCGACGGTCTTCGCGCGGCCGCCGCCGAGCGACTGGACGAGCATTCCGAGGTGCGTGCCCGATCCGCCGATCACGACGAACGATCCCGGCAGCGCACCGTCGGCTTCGGACCGCCAGGCCCCGTACGGGTCGTCGCCGCGGCGGGCATGCGTCTCGATCGCCAGCACGGCGGCTACGTCGGAGCGCAGCCCGCTGACGCCGCCGAAGCGCGCGGCGTGATAGCCGCAGGCGACCCCGCACCAGGGCACGCGGCCGAAGCCCCAGAACATCTGCATCGTCGTGATCACGCCGCCGCCGTTGGAGCCCGGCGGCTGCTCGCACGTGCCGACCTTCGCGAGGAACGCGTTGACGGCGCGCGCGCGGGAAGAGGAGGCGTCGGCCGCGCGGCGCTTGCGCTCGGCGAGCATCCGCGAGACGCGCTCGCGTCCGCGGCTCTTCTGAAGGTCGCTGCGGCGCCCGGGGTTGCGGATCATCCGCTGCACGCCGATCGGGATCTGGGCGTCGGCGGTGATCGCCGCGCAGGTCACGTCGCGCGCCCCGAGCGTCCAGGCGGCGCGGCGGACGGCGTCGAGCGTGCGGCCCTCGACGAGGCCGTCATCCGTGACGGCCAGGGCTGCAAGACCACGCGACCGCAAACGGCGGTTCGTCGCGGCCTGCAGCGCGCGCGCTGCCTCGCTCCGGCTTCCTTGCTTGAGCACATGCGTCCGAGGCAGCTGCTGGGTGGCCATCGGTTCTCCGATCTGAGCGATGTCGGACGTCGCCCGTGGGCGGCGGCGTCCCCTCCTCTGGAGTGAGGGGTGCGGCGCGCGCGCAGATACAGCGATCGGGGCGAGCGCGCCCGTATCACGCCGGTCGCGCGGTCGCTCTCTGCTGGCAGAGGCAGGCACACGCACGGCTCGCGGCGCGGGCCGCGACGCAAGGAGCGAAGCCGATGTCGGAAACCGCCATCCCCGTCAGTCCCGTCAACGGCTCGCTGGCGATGCCGCCATCGATGCCGCTGACGATCGATCCCAGCGCGCCCGCGATCGTCGAGCTGCGGCCGATGGGCGACACGCAGCGGGGCATCATCGGCGCCTCGCTCGTCGGCGCGACCGTCTTGCTGATGGCGCAGCTCGTCGCGATCTGGCCCGCCGTCGCCGCCGCGACCTCGCTCGCCGACCCGCAGCCGGCGATCCCGGCGACGCCGCTGCTGTTGGGGCTCGGGCACGCCGACCTCACCGGCGAGGTCGTGCTGATCACGATGGTGCTGATGGTCGGCGCGCTCGGCGCGCTCGTCGGCGCGACGCGGCGCTTCCTGTAGTTCGCGACGCGCGAGGAGCTGACGGAGCGCGACGAGTGGTCGTACCTGATGCGTCCCGTGCAGCGTGCGATGCTCGCGCTGATCGTCTACTTCACGTTGCGCGGCGGCTACCTCGGCCAGGACCAAGCGGCGCCCGTCAACCCCTACGGCGTCGCGGCACTGTCCGCGCTCGTCGGCCTCTTCACGCGCCATGCCGTGAGCAAGCTGACGGACGTCTTCGACACGCTCTTCGGCACGCCCAAGGAGGACGAGCACCCGGTGGCCGTGGAGAAGGCGTCGTGACGTCCTTGCTCGTGCGGTCGTTGCGCTGAATCGTCACGATTCGCGTGCCCGCTTGCGGTCGTCGCGACCTAGTTTGCAGGCGTGTCCGACCTCGACCGCCCGCGGCTCGCGCTGTACGTCGTGCTCGCCCTCGTCGTCTGCGTGCTGGGCGCGCGCTACCTGTTCGCGCAGGCGCCGCCGTCGCCGACTGCTGCGGCCGGTGAGACGCCGCAGGCGCTGAGCGTTCCGCCGCGCGGCGAGGCGACGCTCGCGCTCGGACGCGCGGACGGCGGTCCGGTGACCGTCCACGTCGCGGGCGCCGTCCGCCGCGCCGGCGTCTACCGGCTGGCGGCGGGAGCGCGCGTCGACGATGCGATCCGCCGCGCCGGCGGGCCCGGGCGCAGGGCCGACCTCGCCGCGCTGAACCTCGCCGCGAAGCTCGAGGACGGGCGCCAGGTGCTCGTCCCGCAGCGCGCCGCGGCGGTGGCCGCGCCGGCCGCGGCGGGGGCGAGCGGCGCCGGTCCCGGGGTGGGTCCCGGGGTGGGCGCCGGCGCCGGCGCGGGCGCTGCCGCGACAACGAGCGGGCCGGTCAACCTCAACACGGCGACGCTCGAGCAACTCGACACGCTCGACGGCGTCGGGCCCGCGATCGCCCAGCGGATCCTCGACTACCGCCAGCAGCACGGCGGCTTTCGGCGCGTCGACGAGCTCGCCGAGGTGCCGGGGATCGGCGACAAGCGGCTCGCGACGCTGACGCCGCTCGTGAGCGTGTGACGTGGCAGCGCGTGCCGCGCCTCGTCGCGCTCGGCGAGCATCCGCGCCACGCGCTGCTCGCGGCGCTCGTCGTCGGGCTGCTCGCGGGCACGCGCTGGCCCGCGGCGCTTGCCCTGGCGCTTGCACTCGTGCTGCTCGGCGTGCGCCAGGCAGCGCTCGCGCTGGGGGCGATCGCGATGCTGCTCGGCGGCGCGGTGATCGCGCAGGCGCGGCTGGCGGCGCTCGATCACAGCGCGCTCGCGCCCGGCAGCGTCGCGGCGCGGGTGACGCTGCTCGAGCACCCGCGCGCCCGCTCGTACGGCACCCGCGTCGCTGCCGCCCGGTTGCGCGGCGAGCGGGTCCTGCTGAAGGCATCGGCGCGCGTGCGCTGGCCGGCGGCGGTCGCGCCCGGCGCGCTGCTCGACGTTCGCGGCCGCATCGCGCCGCTGCGAGCACACGACGCATACGAGCGCCGCCGCGGCACGCACGCGCTGCTCGTGGCGACGGAGATCCGCGGCGGCGGGGCGCGGCGAGGCGGCCTGCTCGGCGCGCTCGACGGCGTCCGCGCCCGCAGCGAGCGTGCGCTGACGCGCGGCATCCCGCCGCCGCAGGGCGCGCTCGCGCGCGGCATGGTTCTCGGTCAGGACGACGCGCTCAGCGAGGACGTGCGCGACGACTTCCGCGCGACGGGGCTCGCGCACCTCGTCGCCGCCAGCGGCGCGAACGTCGTGCTGCTCGCGACGCTCGTGCTCGCGCTCGGCGCGCTCGCCGGGCTCGGGCTCAGCGCGCGGCTGTGGCTCGCGGTCGCGCTCGTCGCGGCGTACGTCCCGCTCGCCGGCGCCGGTCCCTCGATCCAGCGCGCGGCGGTCATGGGCGTCGCCGCTCTCGTCGCCGCGCTCGCGGGCCGGCCCGCGTCGCGCTGGTACGCGCTGCTGCTCGCCGCGGCGCTCACGCTGGCCTGGAACCCGCGCGCCGCCGAGGACGCCGGCTGGCAGCTGAGCTTCGTCGCGGTGCTCGCGCTGCTCGCGCTCGCGCCGCCGCTGCGCGCGCGGCTCGCCGCCGCAAGCCTGCCGCGTGGGCTCGCCGAGGCGGTCGCGATCACGGCGGCCGCGACGCTCGGGACGGCGCCGTTGATCGCGCTGCATTTCGAGCGCCTGTCGCTCGTCTCGCTGCCGGCGAACGTCCTCGCGGCGCCGGCGGTGGCGCCGGTCATGTGGCTCGGCACGATCGCCGGGGCGCTCGGCCAGCTGAGCCCGTCGCTGGCGGCGCCGCCGGCGGCGCTCGCGGCGCTCCCGCTCGGCTACCTGACCTGGCTCGCCGACGCTGCCGCGGCACTTCCGTTCGCGCAGGTCGCGGTGCCGTCGCCGGGGCCGCTCGGCGTGCTTGCGATCTACGCCCTGGCGGGCGCGACCGCAGTCGCCTGGCGGCGGCTGCGGGGCACGGGCCGGCGCCGCGCGTGGGCGCTGCTCGCCGTCGGCGCGATCGCGGCCTGCGCGACGCTTGCGCTGCGTGCGCGGATGCCCGCGCCGCCGCGCGACCTGACGATCTCGTTTCTCGACGTCGGACAGGGCGACGCGACGCTGATCCAGCACGGCGCCACCGCCGTCCTCGTCGATACCGGCCCGCCCGGCGCGCCCATCCTGGCGCGGCTGCGCGCCGCGGGCGTGCGGCGCCTGGACGTGCTCGTGCTCACCCACGACGCGCTCGATCACGACGGTGGCGCCGCCGCCGTGCTCGGGGCGCTGCCGGTCGGGCTCGTGCTCGACGGCGAGGAGGCGACGCCGCACGCTTCGGTGCGCGGGCTCGTGGCGGCGCGCGGCGTCAGGCGGACCGCATCCGACGCCGGCCAGCTCCTGCGCGCCGGCCCGCTCGAGCTGCGCGTGCTGTGGCCGCGCCGCGTGCCGGCAGCGCCGCCCGGCGCCGAGCCGAACGACCGCGCGACGGTGCTGCACGTGCGCGACGGCGCGTTCGATCTGCTGCTGACGGCGGACGCCGAGTCCAATGTCGTCGCCGCGCTCGACCTGCCCGTCGTCGAGGCGATCAAGGTCCCGCACCACGGCAGCGAGGACAGCGGCCTGCCCGAGCTGCTGGCGCGGTTGCGCCCGCGCGCGGCGGTCATCGAGGTCGGGGCTCGCAACAGCTACGGGCATCCGACCTCCTCGACGCTCGCGGCGCTCCAGCGCGCGGTGCCGATCGTGCGTCGCACCGACCGCGACGGGACCGTGAAGATCACGGTCCGCGGAGGTCGCATGCACGTGACCGACGAGGGGTGAGACGTCCTGCTCGACCTATGGCCGAGTAGAACGACACACCCCTGGTCATCGAGCCCACGACGGATGCCGCTCCGGCGGGTCGGACCACTACGCTCGCCAGTGGATGCCCGACTTCAAGGCCGCCTACCTGATCCACGGCGACGACCACGGCCGGATCGGCGAGCGCCGAGCCGCGCTGCGCGCGCTCGCCGAGCGCGAGGCGGGCTCCGCCGGCGTCGAGTGCTTCGAGGGCGCGCAGTCGACGCCCGACATCGTCGCGGGCGCGCTCGCCGCGATGACGTTCGCGATCGGCCGCCGCTTTCTGATCGTCGACGGCGTCGAGCGCTGGAAGGACGCCGAGATCGCGACCCACCTGCTGCCGGCGCTCGCGAACATGGCGGGCGACACGACGATCGCGTTCTTCGCCCGCGATGAGGGTCGCCAGAAGGTCAGCGACAAGCTCGCCAAGGCGGTCGAGCAGGCCGGCGGCAGCGTCGCCGCCGAACGGACCTTGCGCGGCAGGGAGCTCCCGGCCTGGCTGCAGGGCGAGGCATCGCGGCTCGGCGTGACGCTCGCGCGCGACGCCGCGCAGGCGCTCGTCGCTCACGTCGGCGAGCGCCAGCAGCGCCTCCTGCGCGAGCTCGAGAAGCTCGCGCTCGAGTTCGGCCCCGAGGCGCGGATCGGCGTCGACGAGGTCGACGAGGTCGCCGCGCGCTCGGCCGAGCACCAGGTCTGGGGTCTCGTCGACACGCTCGTCGCGGGTGACGGCGCGGCGACGACGCGTGCCTACCTCGAGCTCGCCGCCGAGGGCGAGTCGCTCGCGCGGCTCGTCCCGCTGCTCGCCCGTCGCGTGCGCGAGGTCCTGGCGATCGCCCAGCGCCTGGAGGCGGGGGAGGCGCCGCAGCAGATCAAGGCCTCGATGAAGGGCAACCCGTGGGCGCTCGACCGGCGGATCGCCGAAGCGCGTCGCTCCGACGCCGACCGGCTCAGTCGGGCGCTCGAGGTGCTCGCCGACCTCGAGCTCGCGGCGCACGGCGCCAGCGAGCTGAGCGATCCGACCGAGGCGATCCGCGCGATCGCGCGGATCGCGGCGTGACGCTCGGCCGCGGCTGGCGCGAACCGCGCCCGTCGCGCCTGTCGCGCGCAGCGCGCCTGCCGCCCCGCTCAGCCGAGCGCGCGGTGCAGGATCTCGCGCAGCGCGCGCTGATCTTCGGCGCTCAGCGCGGCCAGCTCGGAGGGGACCTCCTGCATCACCTCGTGCAGCCGTCTGCGCACCTCGACGCCGCGCTCGGTGACGACGAGCATCCGCATCCGGCGGTCGTGCTCGGCCGAGCGGCGCTCGACGAGGCCGTGTCCCTCGAGGCCGTCGACGAGGCCGGTCACGTTCGAGTTGTCGCAGTGCAGCTGGGCCGCAAGCTCGCGCATCGGCATCGGCGCATCCGGGTCGAGCGTGCGCAGGGCGAACAGCTGCGGCGGCGTCAGCCCGAACTCGGCCGCGACGCCTAGCATCCGCGGACGCATTTGCCAGAAGAGCTTGGCGATCAGCGCCCACGCCTCCTGGATCGCCGCCGGACCGTGGACGGTTGAAGCCATTGACAAACACAATAGTGGACCAAGGCAATGGTTGACAACCTCAAGGAATGCGAGATAGCCTGCGGCGCATGATCGAAGAGCGAGCAATCGACGTACAGGGGCTCGTGCGCGAGTTCAAGGGCGGCATCCGGGCCGTCGACGGCATCGATCTGCACGTCGCGGAGGGGGAGATCTACGGCTTCCTCGGGCCCAACGGCGCGGGCAAGTCGACGACCGTGAAGGTCCTCACGACGCTGCTGCCGCCGACCGCCGGCCAGGCGCTCGTCGCGGGCTTCGACGTCGCCCGCCAGGGCTCGAAGGTGCGCGCGGCGATCGGCGTCGCGCTGCAGGAGGTCGCGCTCGATCCGATGCTGACCGGCCGCGAGCACATGCGGCTGCAGGGCGGGCTGCAGGGCATCCCGCGCGCCGAGCGCGGC
Organism: uncultured Actinomycetes bacterium; assembly: GCA_963780585.1. Taxonomy (GTDB): domain Bacteria; phylum Actinomycetota; class Thermoleophilia; order Solirubrobacterales; family Solirubrobacteraceae; genus CADCVQ01. The sequence continues at coordinate 11,975 of CAWADD010000005.1, read as the reverse complement.
CGCCGCGGCGACGAGCTGCTCGAGCGCGTCGGGCTGTCCGACGCCGCCGACCGCAAGTCCAAGACCTACTCGGGCGGGATGAAGCGCCGCCTCGACCTCGCGCTCGCGCTGCTGCACCACCCGCGCATCCTGTTCCTCGACGAGCCGACGACCGGCCTCGACGTGCAGTCGCGCACGTCGCTGTGGGACGAGGTCGCGCGGCTCGCGCACGAGGAGGGCACGACCGTCTTCCTGACGACGCAGTACCTCGAGGAGGCCGACGTGCTCGCCGACCGCGTCGGGATCATCGACCGCGGCACGATCGTCGCCGAGGGCACGCCGGCCCAGCTCAAGGCGCAGGTCGCCAAGCCGACGGTCGAGCTGATCCCGCGCGACCCGGCGCGCTGCGCGGCCGCGAGCGCCGCGCTGGCGCCGTTCGGCGAGCCGGTCGCGGCGCGCCAGGCCGGCTCGATCGCCGTGCGGCTGACCTCCGGCGCCGACCAGCTCGCGGACATCGTCCGCGCGCTCGACCAGGCGGACATCGCGGTCGCCAACCTCGCCCTGCATGAGCCGACGCTCGACGACGTCTTCCTCGCGAAGACCGGCCGCAGCCTCGAGGGCGCGGCCGACGCCGCCGAGCAGAAGCCCGTCGAGCCGGTCGCCGCGTAGTGACGGCGCTCGCCCACAGCGCGCTTCCGTCCCAGGTCGGGCTGCTCGCCGGTCGCGCGATCCGGCGCGTCCTGCGCAACCCGGCGCAGATGGTCTTCCCGATCCTCTTCCCGCTGATCCTGCTCGGCGTCAACGCGTCCGGCCTCGACGCGGCCACGAACGTCGAGGGCTTCCCGACGGCGAGCTACCTCGACTTCGCGCTCGCCGTCCCGTTCATGCAGGGGGCGCTGTTCGCGGCGCTCAACGGCGGCCAGGACCTCGCGCGCGACATCCAGGGCGGCTTCCTGGACCGGCTCGCGATGACGCCGATGTCCGGCGCCGCGCTGCTCGCCGGTCAGCTCGGCGGCGCGCTCTTCATGGGCGTCGTGAGCGCCGTGCTGTACCTGCTGACGGGGCTGGCGTTCGGCGTCGGGATCGCCACCGGTGTCGCCGGAGCGCTCGTCCTGCTGCTGCTCGCGATCTCGATCTCATTCGCGTTCGCCTGCTTTGGCATGTTCGTCGCGCTGCGCGCCGGGACCGGCGAGGCCGTGCAGGGCTTCTTCCCGCTCTTCTTCGTGCTGCTGTTCCTCAGCTCCGCGTTCTACCCGCGCGATCTGATCGCACAGGACTGGTTCGCGACGATCGCGACCTACAACCCCGTCTCGTACATGGTCGAGGGGCTGCGCAGCCTCGTGATCGCCGGCTGGGACGGGCAGGCGCTCGCGCAGGCGTTCGGGATCGCGGCGATCGCGGTCGTCTTCTTCCTCGCGCTCAGCTCGCGGGCGCTGCGCACGCGGCTGGTGCGGACATGATCGCGTCGCTCGCGCGCACGCGCTCGGTCGCGCTCGCCGTCGCCTGGCGCTCGATCCACAACGCGTTCACGAACCCGGCGTTCCTGCTGCCGAGCGTCCTCTTTCCGCTCTTCTTCTTCATCGCCTTCGCGGGCGGGCTGTCGGGCCTGTCGGTGGCGTTTGACTTCAAGTCCGGCTACACGTCGTTTCAGTTCGCGTTCATCTGCGTCCAGGCGGCGGCGTTCGGCGGCGTCTTCACGGGCTTCGCGATCGCCGCCGACTTCGAGTTCGGCTTCGCGCGGCGGCTGCTGCTGGCGGCGCCCAACCGGGGCGGGATCGTGATCGGCTACATGATCTCCGCCGCCGTGCGCGCCGTCTTCGTGCTCGCGGTCGTGTTCCTCGCCGGCATGATCGCCGGGATGCGCGTCGATGGCTCGCTCGGCGACATGGCGGCCCTGCTCGTGCTCGCGCTCGGCGTGAGCGCGACCGCGACGCTGTGGGCGGCCGGCATCGCGATGCGGATGCGCTCGATGCAGGCCGGCCCGGTCATGCAGATGCCGGTCTTCATCCTGCTGTTCCTCGCGCCGGTCTACGTGCCGCTGAACCTCGTCGTCGGCTGGGTGCACGACGTCGCGCGCTTCAACCCGGCGACGGCGTTCCTCGAGGCCGAGCGCGGCTTCATCTCCGGCGAGCCGACGAAGGTCGCGATCAGCGCGGCCTGCATCGTCGCGATGTTCGCGCTCGCCGCCCTATGGGCGCGCGGGGGCCTGCGCAGCGCCGAGCGCGCCGGCTAGCCGCTAGCCGAGGCCGGCGAGGATCTTGCGCGCGTCCTTGACGCGGGCGCGCGGCACCGAGATCGACCACTCGACGCCGTCGCTGAAGCGCACGGTCAGCGGCACGGTGAGCTTGCCGTCGCCGAGCTCGGCACCGGCGACGCTGCCGCGGGCGGCGCGCGCGAGCACGGCGCCGGCCTTCTGGCCGACGAGCCCGGTCTTGATGCTGAGCAGCACGAGCTCGTCGCTCGTCAGCGCGAGGTAGCCCTGCGCCCAGCCGTCGTTGGGGATCGGCGAGGCGCCGCTTGCCCGGTGCTTGGCGGCGGTCTCGACGCCCGCCTTCGCGATCGAGCCGGCGACCTGGCCGACGACCGCGGCCCCGATCTTCGCGGCAGATGCGCCGCGCGCGGCGACGATGCAACCGGCCTCGATCGGTCCTCCTACGACCTCCTCGGCGTTCTTCATGGCGTCGGAGAATCCGCGACGCGCGGCCGGATTTCAAGCTACCGGCCGGCGAGCCCGAGCACGCCTCGGACGGCCCGCTCGGCGAGCCGCTCGTCGTAGGGCTGCTGGCCGGCGAGCTCGCTCACGGTGCCTTCGAGCGCGCCGACGAAGGCCCGCGCCAACGGCTCCGCGGGCGGTCCGGAGGGGATCGATCCCGCCTTGCGCCCGGCGACGATCAGCGCGGCACAGCGCGCGATGATCGCGTCGACCGCGTACTGCACGGCGGTGCCGACGGGGTGGTCCTGGCCGCCGAGCTCGCTGCGCAGCGTCATCCGCAGGCGCGCGACGTCGCGCCGGCAATAGCGCGCGTGCCCGCGCGCGAGCGCGAGCAGCTTGTCGAGCGGGTCGCGCTCGCGGTCGATCAGCTGACCGACCTCGTCGATCCAGGTCTCCGTGACCCAGGCGACGACGGCGAGCGCGAGGTCCTCCTTGTCCGCGAAGAGGTGGTAGAGGGCGCCGCGGCTGTAGCCGGCGTCGCGCGCGACCTGCTCGAGGACGAGGTTTCCGTAGCCGAAGCGCGCGAGACCGTGCGCCGCCGATTCGAGCAGCGCGCTGCGGGTGTGCGCCGCGCGGTCGGCCTGCGTCATCGTCATCGGTTCCGATACCAACATACGGACATGTACGTATGTTGGTGAGGCGACCGGACGGACCGCGTCGCAAGCGGGTCCCGGACGCGTCCGGCTCACGTATGCTCGCGCCAATGGATCTCGAGCCCGGCGAGCACCTCATCTTCCAGGGCCATCCGTCGTGGCGCTCGATCCTCGGCTTCTACGTCAAGGGGCTCGTGCTCGTCGCCGTCGTCGCCGGGATCGCGTACCTCGCGGCCGACTCCGGCACCGCCGTCGGCGTCGCCGTCGCGCTGGTCGCCGTCGTGCTCGTCGCGGGCTACGTCAAGCGCCTGTTCACGACGTACACGATCTCCAACCACCGGCTCCACATCCGGCGCGGGATCATCGCCCGCGCCGAGCAGCAGACGCTGATCAACCGGGTCCAGAACGTCAACACGCACCAGTCGGTGCTGCAGCGCTTCCTGCTGATCGGCAACGTGAACTTCGACACCGCCGCGGGCGACGACTTCGACTTCGAGTTCGGCGGCGTCGCGAGCCCGGCCGACGTCGTCGAAGCCGTCCACCGTGCCCAGCGCGAGGCCGACACGCCGGCGCCCGGCGGGCGCTAGGGCGCGTCAGCCGCGTCGCGACGGTTCGTATGCCGCCTGACGCGGCACCGCGGCCGTCTCGACCGGGCGGCGCTCGCGGGGTCGCTGGTCGGCGGTGCGCTCGTGTACGGCGTCGATGAGGGAGTCGTTCGGAGCGTTCACGCCCGTGATGACGCAGCGACGAATCGACGGCCACGCACGCTCGGTTCGTCGCTCGTTCACGCGCCCGACGGCCGCAGCGGCGAGCGCACGAAACCCGCTTCCTCAGTGATGTCGTTCAGCAGCGTGGGCGCTACGCGCCGCGGCGAACGCGCGACGCGCGGGACTTCTTGCGCGCGCCGGTGTTGCGATGCAGCGCGCCGCGCTTGACGGCCTTGTCGATCAGGCTGACGAGCTCGCGATGCTCGGCGTCGGCGACGGCGTCGTCGCCGGCGGCGACGGCGGTCTCGAGCCGGCGGAAGTACGTGCGGACCGCGGAGGTGTAGTGCCGGTTCTCCAGGCGCTCGCGCTCGGAGCGCAGGATCCGCTTCTTCTGTGAGTGAATGTTCGCCATAAGCGTGAAGGCGCCGCGGACGCAGCCGCGGCGGTCCCTAGAGTAGCGCACCCATGGCGGCGCAAGGGCCCTCCAGCGCGGCGGGGCGGATCGCCCGCAACACGGCGATCTTCTCGATCCTGACGGGGCTCTCGCGGATCGCTGGCCTGATCCGCGAGGTCGTCGCCTCGAGCTACTTCGGGACGAGCGGCGCGTTCTCCGCGTTCACGTTTGCCTTCCAGGTACCGAACCTCGTTCGCAGCCTGTTCGCCGACGCCGCGCTGAGCGCCGCGTTCGTGCCGGTCTTCACCGAGCTGCTGGAGAAGGGCAAGAAGCGCGAGGCGTTCCAGCTCGCGTCGACGTTCGTCGTCCTGATCGTCGCCGCGCTGACGACGATCTGCGTCTTCTTCGTGCTGATCGCGCCCGTGCTGATGCCGGCGCTGACGCCCGGCGACGAGTTCACGCCCGAGCTCGACGAGCTCATGGTCGGCCTGTCGCAGGTGCTCTTCCCGATCGTCCTGCTGCTCGCGCTCAACGGACTCTTCGTCGGCATCCTCAACGCCTACGACCACTTCTCGATCCCGGCGCTCGCACCGCTCGTCTGGAACTTCGTGATCATCGGCGTGCTCGTCGCGCTGAAGCCGCACTTCGAGGGCCCTAACGAGATGTACGCCTACGCGATCGGCGTGCTCGCCGGGACCGTCGTGCAGCTCGCGATGTGCCTGCCGGTGCTGCGCAAGCTCGGCTTCGTCTTCGAGCTGAAGGTGAACTTCCGCGACCCGCGCGTACGCCAGGTGCTCGCGCTGATGCTGCCGATCACGCTCAGCCTCGGCCTGATCAACTTCAACCTCTTCATCAACTCGGCGCTCGGCGCGACGGTCTCCGAGGCCGTCCCGCGCGCGATCGACGCCGCGTTCCGGCTCTACATGCTGCCGCAGGGGATGTTCAGCGTCGCGGTCGCGACGGTCCTCTTCCCGGCGCTCGCGCGCCTCTCCACGCGGCGTGACTTCGACGGCCTGCGCGCGCTGACCGGCACGGGCACGCGCCAGATCTTCCTGCTGCTGATCCCGGCCGCCGCCTGCACGCTCGTGCTCGCCGAGCCGATCACGCGGCTCGTCTACGAGCGCGGCGCGTTCGACGCCGAGTCGACCGATCTCGTCGCCGAGGCGCTCTTCTGGTTCTCCTTCAGCCTGCCGTTCGCGGGCGCGAACCTGCTGCTGACGCGGACGTTCTTCTCGCTGCAGCGGCCCTGGCTGCCGACCGCGCTGGGCGCCGCCACGCTCGTCATCAACCTCGTCGTCGCGCTCGCGCTCGTCGGGCCGTTCGGCACCGGCGGGATCGTCTTCGCGACCGCCGTCGCGAGCGCCGCGATGACCGCCGGCCAGGCGTACTACCTGCGGCGCGAGCTCGGCGGGCGGCTCGAGGGCGCCGAGACGCTGCGCGCGATCGCCCGGAGCATGCTCGCCGCGCTCGCGCTCGCCGCCGTCGCCTACCTCGTCTGGCGCGGGCTCGACGAGGCGCTCGGTCGCTCGCTGCCGGCGCAGATCGTGTCCGTCGGCAGCGGCCTGGTTGCGGGGATCGCGGTGTATTGCGGGGCGGTGCTGGCGCTGCGCGTTCCCGAGGCCGCCCAGATCCGCGACCTCGTGCGCGCGCGGCTGCGGCGCTCGTAGCTCGCGGCCGTCGACACGCCGGTCGGAGCCGCCAGCCCGCGCCCTACCCTGTAGCTCGTGGCCGACCAAGCGCACATCCGCAACTTCTCGATCATCGCGCACATCGACCACGGCAAGTCGACGCTCGCCGATCGCATCCTCGAGATGACGAAGACCGTCGACCCGCGCGCGATGCGCGCGCAGGTGCTCGACTCGATGGACCTCGAGCGCGAGCGCGGGATCACGATCAAGGCCCAGGCCGTGCGCGTTCTGTACGACGCGCGCGACGGGGAGACGTACCAGCTGCACCTGATCGACACGCCCGGGCACGTCGACTTCACGTACGAGGTCAGCCGCTCGCTCGCCGCCTGCGAGGGCGCGCTGCTCGTCGTCGACGCCTCGCAAGGCGTCGAGGCGCAGACGCTCGCCAACACGTACCTCGCGGTCGAGAGCGGCCTCGAGCTGATCCCGGTGCTGAACAAGATCGACCTGCCCGGCGCCGAGCCCGAGCGCGTCGCCGAGGAGGTCGCCGAGCTGCTCGGCGAGCCGATGGACGACATCCTGCGCATCTCGGGCAAGACCGGCGAGGGCGTCGTCGACGTGCTCGAGCAGCTCGTCGCGCAGGTGCCGCCGCCGTCCGGGCGGGCGGGAGACGGTTTCCCGCCACGCGCGCTGATCTTCGACTCCGAGTTCGACCAGTACCGCGGCGTGATCGCCTACATCCGCGTCGTCGACGGGACGTTCAAGAAGGGCCAGGCGATCAAGGCGATGGCCGGCGGCGCCGAGGCCGAGATCGACGACATCGGCTTCTTCACGCCGGCGATGGTCGTCACCGAGCAGCTCAGCGCCGGCGAGGTCGGCTTCCTAATCACCGGCATCAAGGAGGTCTCGGCGCTCGCCGTCGGCGACACGCTGACGACGAAGCAGGGGTGGGCGGGAGACCCGAATCTGGAGGCGCTGCCCGGCTACCGCGACGTCCAGCCGGTCGTCTTCTGCGGCCTCTTCCCGATCGACTCCGACGAGTACCCCGACCTACGCGACGCGCTCGAGAAGCTCACGCTCAACGACGCGGCGCTGTCGTGGGAGCCGGAGGTCTCCGAGGCGCTCGGCTTCGGCTTCCGCTGTGGCTTCCTCGGGCTGCTGCACATGGACATCGTCCGCGAGCGCCTCGAGCGCGAGTACGACATCGAGCTGATGGCGACGATGCCGTCTGTGCGCTTCGACGTCACGCTCACCGACGGCTCGGAGCTGGAGGTCCACATCCCGTCGGACTTCCCCGACCCGGGCCGGATCAAGGAGATCCGCGAGCCGATGATCGAGGCCTCGATCCTCACGCCGAAGGAGTACATCGGCCCGATCATGGAGCTCTGCATCGAACGCCGCGGGACGCACAAGGGCATGCACTACCTGACCGCCGACCGCGTCCAGCTCCTCTACGACCTGCCGCTTGCGGAGATCGTGATCGACTTCTTCGACGCGCTGAAGTCCCGCACGCGCGGCTACGCGTCGCTGGACTACGAGCTGCGCGACCTGCAGGCCTCCGACATGGTCAAGCTCGACATCCTGCTCGGCGGCGAGCAGGTCGACGCGCTGTCGATGGTCGTGCACCGCGACAAGGCCTACGACGTCGGGCGCAGCATGGTCGAGAAGCTCAAGAAGAAGATCCCGCGCCAGCAGTACGACGTCCCGATCCAGGCGGCGATCGGATCGGCGATCATCGCCCGCGAGACGGTCAAGGCGTACCGCAAGGACGTCATCGCCGGCTGCTACGGCGGCGACATCTCGCGCAAGCGCAAGCTGCTGGAGAAGCAGAAGGCCGGCAAGAAGCGCATGAAGCAGGTCGGGCGCATCGAGGTGCCGCAGGAGGCGTTCCTTGCCGTCCTCGAGTTGGGCGACTAGATGAGCCCGGCCGGGGGAGCTCGTCCGCGGCTGCGCGCGCTGTCGCTCGGCGGCGTACTCGACGCCGCGGTCAAGATCTGCCTCGCGCAGTGGCGCACGCTGCTGCGCGCGGTGCTCGTCGTCGTCGTCCCGGTCCAGATCGTCACGGCGATCGTCAACGTCGACTACACGCTCTCGTCGTTCGAGTTCGACGCGAGCTCGACGCGCGCCGCGGAGGACTCGCTCGACGAGCTCAACCAGTACCTCGGCGGGCTCGCGATCTCGACGCTGCTACAGCTCTGCGCGATCGGGCTCGCGACGGCGGCGTGCTTCCGCGCGATCGCCCAGACCTACCTCGGCGAGCCGCTCGACTGGCGCAGCTCCCTGTCCTACGCGCTCGCTCGTTGGCGGCCGCTGCTCGCGCTCGTGCTGCTCTATGTCGTCGGGGTCGGGCTCGGTGCCGTGCTGTTCGTCGTGCCCGGGGTCTGGCTCTTCGTCGCCTGGGCGGCAGCGATGCCCGTGCTGCTCGTCGAGGGGCTGCGCCCGCGGCAGGCGCTCGAGCGCTCGTTCGCGCTCGTCAAGGGACGCTGGTGGCGGACGTTCGGCACGCTCGTGATCGGCTTCATCCTCGCCGGGATCATCTCGGCGCTCATGCAGGGCGTCTTCGTGATCGCGCTCACGGGCACCGACGACGACACGCTCGTGATCGTGCTCAGCGCGCTCGCGGGCATCGTCGGCATGGCCGTCAGCACGCCCCTGCAGGCCGCGATCCTGACCGTCCTGTACTTCGACCTGCGCGTGCGCAGCGAGGGCTTCGACCGCGCGCAGCTCGCGCGGGAGATCGGCGCCGACGAGCCGCTCGAGGCGCTCGAGGAGGACGAGCAGGACGACAGCGCAACGATCCCGGCGGACGCGGAGGCGGCGCACGCGGCGCCGTTGTGGCCGACTCCCAGCAGCACCGAGGCGGATCCCGACGCTCCGCAGCTGCCGCCACCGCCGGGCTGGCGGTAGCGCGGCGATCGGGCGAGGGTAGGAAGGCGGCATGGACCTCGGGCTGCAGGGCAAGGCCTGCATCGTCACGGGCGCCACGCGCGGCATCGGCCTGGCGACAGCGCGGCTGCTGCATGCCGAGGGCGCGCACGTGCTGGCCGTCGCGCGCTCGGGCGCCGACGTCTTCCTCGCCGACGTGACGAAGCCGGAGGACACGGCGGCGATCGTCGCGGCCTGCGTCGAGCGCTTCGGCACCGTCAACGCGCTCGTCAACAACGCCGGCACGAGCTTCGTGCGCTCGCTCGAGGAGCTCAGCGACGACGACTGGCAGTCGCAGTGGGAGCTGCACGTCATGGGACCGATGCGGTTGATGCGCGAGGCCGCGCCGCTGATGGCCGCGCGCGGCGGCGGGCGGATCGTCAACGTCTGCTCGTCGGCCGGCAAGCGCCCGTCGCTGACGAACCCCGCCTACGCCGTCACGAAGGCCGCCCAGCTCTCGCTGTCGCGCGTGTTCGCCGATCGCTACGCGGCCGACGGAGTGCTGGTCAACGCCGTCGCGCCGGGAGCCGTGTCGTCGTCGCTGTGGACCGATGCCGGTGGTCTCGCCGATCAGGCGGCCGCCGCGCGTGGCATATCCGCCGACGACGCGATGGCCGCGCAGGCCGCGAAGATCCCGCTCGGGCGCTTCGCCTCGCCGGAGGAGATCGCCGCGGTGATCGTCTTCCTGTGCTCCGAGCGGGCGTCGACCGTGACGGGGGCCGCATGGTCCGCCGACGGCGGCACCGTGGCGAGCATCATCTGAGCGGTTGCGTCCCCGGCGGCCGGATCGAGCCTGCTAGAACTCGCGACCGCATGGCCGTCAACACCGACGTCATCGGCAAGACCTTCCCGCCCGCGACCTACGCCGTCGGTCGCGAGAAGGTGCGCGAGTTCGCGCTCGTCGTCGGCGAGACGAACCCGCTGCACTTCGACGTCGAGGCGGCGCGCGCGGCCGGCTACGACGACGTCGTCGCGCCGCCGATGTTCGCCGTCGTCTACAGCCAGCCGTCGGTCTGGCCGCTGCTGTTCGATCCGGAGATCGGGATCGACTTCGCGCGCCTCGTCCACGGCGGCCAGCAGTTCGAGTGGGGCGAGCTCGTCGTCGCCGGCGACGAGATCACGACGACGACGAGCGTCAAGGACGTCAGCGAGCGCCGCGGCATCGGCTTCTTTCTGTTCGAATCGGTCTCCCTGAACGGCCGCGGCGAGACCGTCTGCACGGGCCAGTGGAAGAACGTCGTGCGGGGCGCGTGATGAAGGCCGGCGACGAGCTCGAGCCGCTGACGGTCACGCCCGACAAGTACCTCACGGTGCGCTACGCCGGCGCCTCGGGCGACTTCAACCCGATCCACATCGACGAGCAGTTCGCCCAGCAGGTCGGGCTGCCGGGCTGCATCCTGCACGGCCTCTACACGATGGCCCAGGTCGCCCGCGCGCAGACGGACGCCGGCGGCGGCCCGCAGTCGCTCAAGCGCCTCAGCGTGCAGTTCCGCGGCATGGGCGTGCCCGAGCTCGAGCTCGTCGTGACCGGCACCGTGCGCGAGCTGCGCGACGACGGGATCGTCGTCACGGAGAGCAACTGCGAGCAGGACGGCAAGCGGATCATCCGCAACGCCGAGGCGGAGCTACGGCTCTAGCTGCGGGCGCCCACGAACGCAAACGGCGCGCCGGGGGGCGGGCCGTTCTCGCGACGCTCGCTGGACTCCTCCGGTCACTCGTGGACGCCCAATGTCTCGGCCGCGCGCCGAGCGCCCTCGGCGTGGCTGGCGATCCCCTCGAACGCGATCTCGCGAGCGTAATCTGCCGCTGACGCGAGCATATCCGCGCCGCCACGAGCCGGTCAACTGCGCGCGGTGCGCGCTGGGGTTGCCGGTGCGCCTCGAGGATCGCCTGCCGCTCGGCGTCGTTCTCGCGCGAGAGCGGGTCGCTGTGCCAGCGCAGGCCGTCGAGCTCGACGACCAGCCCCTGCTCGCGCCAGAGCATGTCGGGAACGATCGTGCGCCCGTCGACCTGCAGCCGCGGGTTGATCTCGGGACGTTCGATTCCCGCCTCGTCGATGAGATCGAGCACGACGTCCTCTAGTGCGCTCCGCGTCGGAACCGGACCGTCGGCGATCGCGGCGCGGAGCGTCCCGGCCCCGCGATGCCCGCGGTGGCGCGCGAGGAGCTCGAGCAGCTGGCGGACGTTGACGTGCTGCTCGGCCTGGGCTTGGCGAACCGTGCGCCGCAGCGCCTTGGCGGGCAACGTCGTGGCGATGTCGAGGATCGTCCGCGCGGGGCAGGTGACGCGAATGTTGTCGCGTGTCCAGATGTCGCGATCGTCCAGCTGGCGCCGATGTACCTTGATGCCGTCGATCCTGCGGCCACCGGCGCGCGGCACGGTCACCTCCGGTGCGCGCCCGTCCCATGCGCGCATCCCGAGGTGAGCGGCGGCTGCGTGATCACTCAGGACCGCCCCGTCGCCGCCGGCGAGCACCGCCGCAGTGAACGTGGCCGCCTGCGAGAGCGAGTCGTGCCCGACGGCGTACACGCCGCGGAAGATCGGATGCAGCTGACCGCGCCGGACGCGGACCATGATCGACTTGGCGTCAAGTCCGCGGTCCTTGAGCTGGCGAGTCGCGACGACACCGTTCTGACGAGCGGCCAGGAGTGCAATCCGCACATCCGGCCGAGTGGCGCCTTTGTTTCCCTGAGGACTACAAAGGCGCCACTCGACCTCCGACATGGGCCTATGGTTCCGCGCCCGACGTCACGAAACAACGCGCGTTTGCGACGATTCTGCGCGGTCACGAACGCAACGGCCCGCCACGCGCTCGGATCTCATCCGTGCGGGAAAGCCGCCCGCGTAGGGCCGCCTGCCGCCGCTCCTACAATCGCAAGCGTGCTCACGCCACGCCAGGAGCTGATCTTGCGCAAGGTCGTCCTCGCCTACCAGGCGACGGTGCAGCCGGTCGCATCGCGCACGCTCGCGGCCGACCCTGAGCTCCAAGCCGGACCGTCGACGGTTCGCCACGAGCTCGCGATGCTCGAGGAGTAC
>CAWADD010000004.1:0-49935 GCA_963780585.1 uncultured Actinomycetes bacterium | reverse complement strand
CGGCGCGACCAGCACCCTCCCGCACGGCCGCGGGCCTCCGCGCCCGAGCTCGGTGCACGCTCCTCGACGAGGGTGTTCCAGGCCTCGCAGCCGGGGCAGCGCCCGTGCCAGCCAGATGGAGCGCCCGGAGTCCGAGCAGACGTGGACGGTCGTGGGACGAGCCATGTCTCCACCCTAGGGTTCGCACCTGACGGGTTCGCCCTACCGGGCGGGGCTGGCGCTGGCGCGCCGGGGCAGGGTTCGGAGTGGCGCCTCAGGCCGCGGCGCTCTGCACGAGCACGAGGCGCGGGCGCGCCGGGACGTCGGCGAGCGTCGCGTGCCCGCAGGCGCCCAGCAGCGTCCGCAGGGCAGCCGGTGCCACCTTGCGCAGCAGCCGGATGTCGCGGGTGGCGAACAGCACGAGCTGCAGCTCGCTGAGCGCGGTGACGATCGCGTTGTCATAGACCGTCCGCCTGGGGGCAAGCGTCCCGAAGACATCGCCCGGCTGCAGCTCGGCCAGCGTCTCGCCCGCGCAGCGCACCCGCGCGCGGCCCGCGCAGACGAGCACGAGCTCCTGCGCGAAGGGCCCGTCGAGCAGCAGGCGCCGCCCGGCAGGCACGCGTGCCTCCGACGCGTATGGCGCGAGCTCCGCCAGCTGCTGCAGCGTGAGCGCCCGCTGGTGGCGCATCGAGGCCAGGCGCTCGGTCTCCATGAGACCCTGGCGTGACACCGAAATGAACACCCAGCCAGAACGACCGAGGGCGGCCCGCGGCCGCCCTCCGTCATCGATCTTCGTCCGCTGAGGCTCAGCCCTCGGCGGCTCCTCGACGCTCGGCTGGTCGAGCGCGCCGCCCGGCTCGGCGGGAGCGTCGTCGCTCGGCGCCCGGCCGCCTCGGCGCCCGCCACCGACGGCGGCCGGAACCTTCGTCGGCTCGACGACGGTCAGGGAGACCTCGCGGTCGTCCTCCTCGGGCGCCTTCTCGACCATCACCGTCGCACCGGGCGTGAGCTCGGAGCGCAGGACGAAGTCGGCCAGCGGGTCCTCGATGTAGCGCTGGATCGCGCGCCGCAGCGGGCGGGCGCCCATCGCGGGATCCCAGCCCTTGTCGACGAGCAGGTCCTTGGCCTCGTCGGTGAGCTCGAGCTGCAGCCCACGGTCGGCCATCGACTCGCGGATCCGGCGCAGCAGGAGGTCGACGATCTGCTTGATCTCCTCCTTCTGCAGCTTGTGGAACACGATCACGTCGTCGATCCGGTTGAGGAACTCGGGACGGAAGACCTTCTTCAGCTCGCCCATGATCCGGTTCTTCATGTCGTCGTACGTGATGCCGGTCTCGTCGTCGGAGACGGCGAAGCCGAGCGGCGTGTTGCGGGCGATCTCGGAGGCGCCGATGTTCGACGTCATGATCACGATCGCGTGGCGGAAGTCCACCGTGCGACCCTGCGAGTCGGTCAGGCGACCGTCCTCGAGGATCTGCAGGAGGATGTTGAAGACGTCCGGGTGCGCCTTCTCGATCTCGTCGAGCAGGAGCACGCAGTACGGCTTGCGCCGCACCGCCTCGGTGAGCTGACCGCCCTCGTCGAAGCCGATGTAGCCCGGAGGCGAGCCGACGAGCCGGGACACGGAGTGCTTCTCCATGTACTCCGACATGTCGACGCGGATCATCGCGTCCTCGTCGCCGAAGAGGAACTCGGCGAGCGTCCGAGCGAGCTCGGTCTTGCCGACGCCGGACGGGCCGAGGAAGACGAACGAGCCGGTCGGCCGCTTCGGGTCCTTCAGCCCGGCACGGGAACGGCGGATCGCCTTCGAGATGACCTCGACGGCGGCCTGCTGGCCGATGACGCGCTTGTGGAGCTCGTCCTCCATCCGCATGAGCTTCGCCGTCTCCGCCTCGGTCAGCTTGAAGACCGGGATGCCGGTCCACATCGAGACGATGTCGGCGATCTCCTCCTCGCCGATCGACGGACGCTCGGTCTCGGCCTCGCCGGCCTCCCACTGCTCCTCGAGCTCGCGCTTCTTCTGCGTCAGGCGACGCTCGGCGTCACGCAGGTTGGCGGCCTTCTCGAACTCCTGGGCCTCGATCGCGGCCTCCTTCTCGCGCCGCGTCGTCTCGATCTCCTCCTCGAGATCCCGATACACGGGCGGGGAGGTCATCGACTTGATCCGCATCCGCGACGCGGCCTCGTCGATCAGGTCGATCGCCTTGTCGGGCAGGAATCGATCGGAGATGTAGCGGTCGGCGAGCTCCGCCGCGGCCTCCAGCGCCTCGTCGGTGATGTTCACCTTGTGGTGCTGCTCGTAGCGGTCGCGCAGGCCCTTGAGGATCTGCACGGTCTCCTCGGTTGAGGGCTGCTCGACGCGGATCTGCTGGAAGCGCCGCTCCAGCGCGCTGTCGCGCTCGAGGTACTTGCGGTACTCCTCGAGCGTCGTCGCGCCGATCGTCTGCAGCTCGCCACGCGCGAGCGCCGGCTTGAGGATCGAGGCCGCGTCGATCGCGCCCTCGGCCGCACCGGCTCCGACGAGGTTGTGGAGCTCGTCGATGAACAGGATGATGTCGCCGCGCTGGGTGATCTCCTTCATCACCTTCTTGAGGCGCTCCTCGAACTCGCCGCGGTACTTCGAGCCGGCGACGAGGGCCGCGAGGTCAAGCGTGTAGATCTGCTTGCCCTTCAGCAGCTCCGGCACGTCGGACGTCGTGATCCGCTGCGCGAGGCCCTCGACGACGGCGGTCTTGCCGACGCCGGGCTCGCCGACGAGCACGGGGTTGTTCTTCGTGCGCCGCGAGAGGATCTGCATGATCCGCTCGATCTCGGTGGCGCGCCCGACGACGGGGTCGAGCTTGCCCTCCTCGGCGAGCTTCGTGAGGTTGCGGCCGAACTGGTCGAGCAGCTTCGAGGACTTCTTGCCCTCGCCCGACGAGCTCGATGCGCTACCGGTGCCAGCGCCGGCGCCGGCGCCCGCGCCCTGGCGACGTCCGCCGGGTCCCGACAGCATGCGGATGACCTCGTTGCGGATCTTCTCGGAGTCGGCGTCGAAGTCGAGCAGGATCCGGGCAGCGACGCCCTCGTTTTCGCGCACCAGTCCCAGCAGGATGTGCTCGGTGCCGATGTAGTTGTGGCCGAGGCTGAGCGCCTCGCGCAGCGCAAGCTCGAGGACCTTCTTCGCGCGCGGCGTGAACGGGATCTGGCCGGAGGTGACTTCCTCCCCCGAGCCGACGATCCGGACAACCTGGGCGCGTACGCGCTCGACGGTGATGTCGAGGCTTTCCAGGACCCGCGCGGCGAGACCTTCCTCCTCGCGGAGGAGGCCGAGCAGGATGTGCTCGGTCCCGATGTAGTTGTGCTTGAGCGTGCGCGCCTCTTCCTGCGCGAGAACGACCACCTGACGGGCTCGCTCTGTGAATCGCTCGAACATGACTTGCTGATCCTTTCCTGCTGGGGCGGGGCCTCTAGCCTCGGTTCATGCGTGGTCCGGATGTAATTCTAGGGACGTCAATATGCCCGACTTTGTCTTCCATCATTTCGGCACCGCAAGCGAAATGGATGAGGGGTCGGGAGCAAAAAGGCGGGCATGCGGCAGTCTACCAACGCCCCGGCCCCCAAAATGTTGCGTCTGCCCTTCATGCGTCGCGCATCGCGGGAAAGAGCACGACTTCGCGGATCGATGACTTGTCGCGCAGCGCCATGACGAGCCGGTCGATGCCCAACCCGACGCCGCCCGTCGGCGGCATCCCATGTTCCAGCGCCTCGACGAAGACCTCGTCGTAGGGAGCCGCTTCGTCGTCGCCCTCGGCCGCCAGTCGGGCCTGTGATTCGAACCGCGCGCGCTGCTCGTCGGGGTCGTTGAGCTCCGTGAAGGCGTTGGCGATCTCGACGCCGCCGCAGAAGGCCTCCCAGCGCTCGACGAGGCCGGGGCTCGAGCGGTGCGCCTTGGCGAACGGCGACAGCTCGACGGGGTAGTCCATGACGAAGGTCGGCTGCTGCAGCTCGGGCTCGACGAACGTGCTGAGCAGGTCGTCGACGAGCTGCGGCCACGTGCGGTCCTGCGTCGGCAGGCGATCGCCGATCGCCGCCGCGAGCGAGGCGCGGTCGCCGAGCTCGACGAAGTCGATCCCCGTCGCGTCGCGGATCGCGTCGCGCAGCGTGACGCGCCGCCACGGCTGCTCGAAGTCGATCGGCCCGATCGACCCGACCTGCGCCGCGACGGATCGGACGAGCGCTTCGAGGCGATCGGCCACGTCGTCGTAATCGGCGTAGGCCTCGTAGAACTCAACCATCGTGAACTCTGGGTTGTGCTTCGTCGACAGGCCCTCGTTGCGAAAGTCCTTGCCGAGCTCGTAGACGCGCTCGAGCCCGCCGACGATGCACCGCTTGAGGTAGAGCTCGGTCGCGATCCGCAGATACAGCGTGCGGTCCAGCGCGTTGTGGTGCGTCGTGAACGGGCGCGCCAGCGCACCGCCGTAGAGCGGCTGCAGGACCGGCGTCTCGACCTCGATGAAACCGGCGTCGTCGAGCTCGCGGCGGACGGCGGTGACGACCTTCGCGCGCGCGATGAACAGCTCGCGCGCCTCCTCGCTGGCCATCAGGTCGAGCTCGCGGCGGCGGTAGCGCGTCTCGACGTCCTGCAGGCCGTGATGCTTCCCGGGCGGTGGACGCAGCGACTTCGCGAGCACGGTGAAGCGCTCGATCCGCAGCGTGATCTCGCCGCGCTTCGTGCGCATCGCGGTGCCGTCGATGCCGATCACGTCGCCGAGGTCGACCTGCGTCAGCAGTCGCTCGTGCTGCTCGGGCCCGAGCACGTCCGCGCGCGCCTGCAGCTGCAGCCGGCCGGAGCGGTCGACGAGGTCGAGGAAGGCCATCTTGCCCTGGCCGCGGCGGGCCGCGAGGCGCCCGGCGACGCGGTGTGCGGCGTCCGTCTCCTCGCCGTCCTGAAGCTCCGCGTGGGCGGCGAGGACGTCGGCCAGCGGCTCGACGCCGGGGAACTCGTGCGGGAAGGGATCGATGCCGTCGGCGCGCAGCTTGTCGAGCTTCGCGCGCCTGACGGCGAGCAGCTCGTCAGCCATCGCGGCTCAGCCTAGTCGGTCGTCCGTCCGGCGGAACGGATCGCGCGGGCTCAGAGCCCGACGTCGATCTTCGTGATCTTGTAGTGGACCTTGCGGCCGTTCGGCAGCGGGACGTCGACGATGTCGTTGCGCTTGTGGCCGAGCAGCGCCTTGCCGACGGGCGACTCGTAGGACAGCCGCTCGGGCGGCTTGGCCTCGGGCGAGCCGACGATCGTGAACTTCTGGCTCTTGCCTGTCGTCGCGTCCTTGACGCTGACGATCGAGCCGACCTGGACGACGTCGGTCGAGACGTCCTTCGCATCGACGACGGTCGCCGAGCGCAGGCGCTCCTCGACCTGGGCGATGCGCGCCTCGAGCATCGCCTGCTCGTTCTTCGCGTCGTCGTACTCGGAGTTCTCCATGATGTCGCCGAACTCGCGCGCCTCCTTGATGCGCTGCGCGACCTCGCGGCGCTTGTCTCCCTGGAGCACGACGAGCTCAGCCTTGAGCTTCTCGAGGCCGTCGGCTGTGAGGATGACGTCTTTGGGCATCAGAGAGAGGTGCTGGAGCCGCAGGCTGGAGGCATTCAGCGGCGGCGGGCTCGCAAGCGACGCCGCAGGATAGCAGCGCGTCAAGCGGCGACCGAAAGCCCGTCCAGCGCGGCGAGCACGGCGCGTGCCTCGGCGATCGTGTCGGTTCCCTGCAGGGCCGCCTGGAGCGCCTTCGAGCCGCCGATCCGCTCGACGTACCAGGGATAGAACTTGCGCAGGTAGCGGCCCGCGCGGCGCTCGCCGAGGTGCTCGACGGCGCGCCGCATGACCCAGTCGAGCTCGGCCAGGACCTCGGCCGTCGTCGGCTCGTCGTCGCGCGCGCCGAGCAGCCGCGCGAACAGCCACGGGTTGCCGAGCGCGCCGCGCGCGAGCATGACCGCCTCGCAGCCCGTGTACTCGAACGCGTGCTGGATCGCGCCGGGATCGTTCATCCCGCCGCTGAGGATCACCGGCGCGTTCAGGCTCCGGACGAGCTCGCGGGCGAGCTCGAGGTCCGGCGACCCCTTGTGGTGCACCTGCGCCGAGCGCGGGTGAAAGCCGATCGCGGCGACGCCGGCCTCGTCGACGAGCCGATGCGCGAGCTCGAAGCCGTCGCGGTCGCCGGTGCGCCGGCCGCTGCGCAGCTTCACGGTGATCGGCAGGTTCGAGCCCTCGCGGGCCGCGAGCGCGACGGCGACCGCGAGGTCGGGGTCGTCGATCAGCGCCGCGCCGGCGCCGGTCTTGCAGACCTTCGGCACCGGGCAGCCCATGTTCAGGTCGATGACGTCGGCCGCCGTGTCGCGCGCGACGAGCGCCGCCGCGCTGCGCATGATCTCGGGCTCCTGGCCGAACAGCTGGATCGCGACCGGCCCGCCCTCGCGCTCGGCGGGCTCGATCCGCAGCATCTCGGTGCACGTCTTGTCGTTGCCATGGTGCACGCCGAAGCTCGACACCATCTCGGAGACGACCATCCCCGCGCCATAGCGCTTGGCCTGCAGCCGCACGAACCAGTTGCCGATCCCCGCCAGCGGTGCCAGCACGACGCGGTTGGGCACGTGCAGGTGCGCGAGCTGCCAGGAGTCTGTGAGGGCGCGCTCGGGCATGGGTGCATGGTAGGCGGGGGCGGGGTGCTGCGGGGTGGAGCGCGGCCAAAGCCCCCTACGAGTTGCGCTCGTACAGCAACCGCAGCCCCGTCAGCGTGAGCATGTCGTCGACCTCGTCGATCAGCTCGGTGAAAGGAACGATCGCGCCGGCGAGGCCGCCGGTCGCGATCACGTCGGTCTCGTCGCCGAGCTCGTCGAGGATGCGGCGCAGGATCCCGTCGATCGCGCCCGCGAAGCCGTAGATGACGCCCGAGCGGATCGCCTCGACCGTCGACTTGCCGATCACCGTGCGCGGCGGGAGCAGGTCGATCTGCGGCAGCTGGGCGCCGCGCGACGTGAGCGCGGCAAGCGAGATCTCGACCCCCGGCACGAGCACGCCGCCGAGGAAGTCGCCGTCGGGCCCGACGATGTCGAAGTTCACCGAGGTGCCGAAGTCGACGCAGATCGCCGGACCGCCGAAGCGGTCGCGAATCGCGACGGCGTTCGCGAGCCGGTCGGCGCCGATCTCGCGCGGGTTGTCGTAGCGCAGCGCCATGCCGGTCTTCAGGCCCGGGCCGACGTCGAGCATCGTGTGGCCGAGGTAGCGCTCGCCCATCGCCAGCCACTCCGGCGCGAGCGTCGGCACCGTCGAGGAGACGATCGACGCGCTGATGTCCGCCATCCCGATGCCGCGCAGCTCGAGCAGGTTGCGCAGCGTCGCCCCGAGCTCGTCGGCGGTCTGGCTGGCGATCGTCGCGAAGCGCCAGTGCTCGACAGCTGCTCGCCGCGGAACGTGCCGAAGTGCGTCTGCGTGTTGCCGACATCGACGGCAAGCAGCATCGCGATCTATCCGGCGTCCGCGCCCGCGTGAGCGGCCTGCGCGCGCTGCATGAGCTCGGCGGTCGCCGGTCGCATGTCGGCGGCCTTCGCCAGCGGCGCGTCGAACTGCACGCGCGCGGCCGCCGACTGGCCCGCGCCGGTGCAGCTGAGATCGACGCCGTAGCGGTCGATGCCGGTGCAGACGGCGGCGACGGCGCCGCGCGCGCCGGCGATCTCGCGTGCGATCGCGAGCAGCCCGTCGCTGTGGCTCTTGTTGAGCTGCTCGGCCATCTTCACGGCGATCGGCGCCGTCGGGTCGGGCTCGGCCGCGCGGTAGTCGTCGTGGCTGACCGTGTCCATGACGGCAAAGCCGCCGACCCAGCGCACGCGCTCGACCTCGAGGATCCAGAGCGAGAAGTCATCCCAGCCGGCGTACAGCCGGGCGCCCGGCACGGCCGCGACGTGGGCGTCGAGCGCCGCCTCGGCGGCGCCGCCCGCGGGCTGCACGGCGCGCCCGGCGAGCGTGATGCGGGGCCGGTCGAGCGGGTCGCCGGGAGCCGACGGATCGTTGATCGCGAGGCTCGCCCGCGGGTCGCGCAGCAGGTTGCGCCCGTGCTCGGCCATCGTCGAGACGAGCAGGACCGGGTCGCCCGTCTCGGTCGGTCCGTAGACGACGAGCGAGCACCAGGGGTCGCCCTGCTCGCCGACCGTCGCCAGGTAGCCGACCGTCACCGACGAGACGAGCGTGCGCGCCTCCTCAGCGGCGTCGCGGCGGCGGCCGCGCTGCACGGTGCTGCTCGTTGGTTCGCTGTCGTGTCCACTCACGGACGGAACGCTACCCAGATGCCCGCGCGACCGTGAGCGGCGGCCCGGCGCGGCGCACGTCCTCGTCGACGGGCAGCCAGGCGAGCGCGTCGGCGAGCCGCTCGCCCGACGGCGTCGTCAGCGCGAGGTCGAGCTCGAGCAGCGGGATCAGGACGAAGCGGCGCGCGAGGACCTGCTCGTGCGGCAGCCGCAGGCGCTCGGTCTGCAGCTGCAGCTCGCCGAGCAGGAGCACGTCGACGTCGATCGGGCGCGGGCCGTGGCGCGGGCCGGCCTGGCGTCCGAGGTCGACCTCGACGGTCTTGCAGGCGTCGAGCAACGCCTCCGGGCCGAGCTCGGTCGCGACGCGCACGCACGCGTTGAGGAAGTCGGGCTGGTCGAGGATCTCACCGACGGGATCGGTGTCGTACGTCGACGAGCTCGCGAGGGCGCGCACGCCGAGCGCCGGCAGCGCGTCGACCGCCGCCTGCAGGTGCGCGCGCCGGTCACCGACGTTGGAGCCCAAGCCGAGATAGCCGATCGTCATCGCGCGGGAGTGACCTGACGCCCAGCCGTCGCGGCGCGTCAGTCGTCGAGCTCGCCGAGCTCGCGCCAGACCTCGACCGAGACGTCGTCGACCGGCAGCGCGAACGGCGGCTCGGGCTTGGACACCTTCACCGACACCGCCTGGACGTCGAAGTCCTTCAGCAGCCGGTCGGCGATCGCGGCGCTGAGGCGCTCGAGCGTCTTGTCCGAGCGCTGCGTCGCGACGAGCGCCGCGACCTCGCACACGCGCGCGTAGTCGACGGTGTCCTCGAGCCGATCGGTGACGGTCGCGTCGGCCTCGCCGAGCTCGAGCCTGATGTCGAGGATCAGCCGCTGCCCGACCTCGCGCTCGGCGGCCGTCACGCCGTGGTGGGTGAAGAGTGACAGCCCGTTCACCTCGATCGTCACAACGGTCTGGACCGCGCCTTCGTCGTCGTCGAACTCGTCGTCGAGGCCGTCGTCGGGATCGTCGTCGGCACCGTCCATCGCCCGCGCAACGTAGCAGCCGCGACGAGCAGGGCATCGCGCGCCTCGGCGACGTCGTGGACGCGGAAGACGCTCGCCCCGCGGGCCAGCGCGAGCACGTTCGTGGCGATAGTGGCGGCGACTCGATCGCCGGGCTCGCGGCCCGTGATCGTGCCGAGAAACGACTTGCGCGAGGTGCCGACGACGACCGGCCGGCCGAGCGCGACGATCTCCTCGAGCCGCGCGAGCAGCTCGAGGTTGTGGTCGATCGTCTTGCCGAACCCGATCCCCGGATCCAGCCACACGCGCTCCACGTCGATCCCCTGCGCGACGGCGTGCTCGAGGCGCTCGGCGAGGAACGCCCGTACGTCGCCGACGACGTCGCCGTAGCGCGGGTCGCGCTGCATCGTGCGCGGCTCGCCGAGCATGTGCATGAGGCAGACGTGGCAGCCGCGCTGGGCGATCAGGGCGGCCATCCGCGGGTCGCCGCGCAGGGCGCTGACGTCGTTGACGATCGTCGCGCCGGCATCGATCGCCGCAGCCGCGACGGCGGCCTTCGAGGTGTCGATCGAAAGCCGCGCGCCGGCATCGGCGAGTTCCTCGAGGACGGGCACGACACGGCGTAGCTCCTCCGCCTCGCCGACCGGCTCGGCGCCGGGACGCGTCGACTCGCCGCCAATGTCGAGAATCGCCGCGCCCTGCTCGACGAGCGCGCGGCCGTGCGCGATCGCCGCCGCCGGGTCCAGCCACTCGCCTCCGTCGGAGAACGAGTCGGGCGTGACGTTGACGACGCCCATCACGACCGGCTCGGGGACGTGCGGCATCCAACCGCACGCTACCGACGCGTCAGCGCGCCGGGTGCTCGGCGTAGCTTCGGCGGCCGAGCTCGGGATCGACGCCGTAGGACTCCGCGTAGCGCTCATGGACCTCGGGCCAGAGCTCAAGCGACTCAGCCTCGCTCATCGGCCGGCCGGCGAGCAGCGCGTCGATGCGGGCGAAGCAGCGATCCCAGCCGGCGCCGGTGCGCGCCGCGCTGTCGCGGTCGGCGAACGCGTGCGTGAAGACGAGCGCGCAGCCGTCACCGTCGGGCCGCAGTTCGAAGCGCAGCTCGTCGCCGAACCAGCTGCCAACGAGCAGCCGCGGCGCGTCGCGCTCGCTGACGTCGAGCGGAGCGTCGGGCGGGAACCACCGCGCGCGCTCGTCGGGCTCGCTGATCGCGCGCCAGACGCGCTCGATCGGCGAGCGATAGCGGCGCTCGAGGCGCAGCAGCGGGCCGTCTTCGAGCGTCGCGTCGCGGAAGCCCATGCCCGCGATCATGCGGCGACCGGGCGCGGGATCCTGATCAAAGCGGATGGCGTAGTGCTCGTGCAGCTCGCCGATCGCGCCGTGCGCGGCCTCCTCCGTGAGCTGGCCGCCGGCGAGCTGAGCGGCGAGCCGCTCGAGATACGCCTCCCAGCCGGCGGCGTGCTGCGCGGCGGGCCCGTAACGCGCGTCGAAGACGTGGGTGAAGACGAGCACGCAGCCGTCGCCGTCGGGCCGCAGCTCGAAGCGATAGCGCTCGTCGGCCCAGCTCCAGGCGAGCAGCAGCGGCTCCTCGAGGGCGGTGATCTCGCCGCGCTGACCTTCGCCCTCGAAGGTCTCCCCGAGCGCAGGCGTCCACGGCACCGGCGCGAGGAACCAGCGCTCGAGCTCGGCCGGCTCCGTGACGGCGCGCCAGACGCGCTGCACCGGGTACGGCAGGCGGCGCTCGAAGCGCAGCGCCGGGCGCCCGTCGATGGTCTCCAGCGTCCCGTCGATCATGGGTTCTCCTCCAGGTGTCGTTCGAGCGCGTCGAGCCGTTCGGACCAGTACGCGCGATAGGGCTCAAGCCAGGCATCGACCTCCGCGAGCGGCTGCGAGCGCAGCGCGTAGAGGCGCCGCTTGCCCTGGCTGCGGACCGCGACGAGCCCCGCCTCGCGCAGCACCTTGAGGTGCTTGGAGACGCCCGGCTGGCTGAGCGTCAGCCGCTCGACGAGGTCGCCGACGGAGCGCTCCTCGGCACGCAGCAGATCGAGGATCTGGCGGCGGTGCGGCTCGGCGAGCGCGGCGTAGGTCGTCACGAGCGTTCATATTACCGCTTGGTCATATGATGCGCAGCATTAGCGCATCGCGGGTGAACAGCATCAATGAGGAAGCGATCGGAGTCGCCCTGGCGGGTCCCAGTGACGCGTGGCCGACCGTGCGTGGCGCGGCGTAGCCCTCGCTCGCGCGGAGCTCCGGACCTCCCCCAGAGCGCGCTACAGCTCGGGCTTGCGCTGCTCGTCCGCGCGGGCCTCGACGCCACCGGCGAGGCCGGGACGGGGCAGCGTGCGCGGTGCCTTCTGGCCGGGTTTCTCGGCCGGCGCCGGCGGCGGCGGGATCTGCGGGGCCTCCTCGGGGAAGACCTCGGACTCGGGCGTGCCGAGCAGCAGCGCTTCGAACTCCGCCTTCTCGATCGTCTCGCGACGGATCAGGATCTCGGAGATCGTGTCGAGCGTCTCACGATGCTCGGTGAGGATGTCGCGGGCGCGCTGGTGCGCACCCTCGACGACGCGACGGATCTCGTCGTCGATCTCGCGGGCGATCTCGTCGGAGTAGTCCGACTCCGATCCGAACTCGCGACCGAGGAACGGCTGCGAGCGGTCGTGACCGAACACGCGCGGGCCGAGGCGCTCGCTCATGCCGTAGCGCATGACCATGTTCTTCGCCGTCGCGGTGACCTTCTCGAGGTCGTTCGACGCGCCCGTCGTGATCTCGCTGAAGACGATCTCCTCGGCGGCGCGGCCGCCGAGCGTCATCGCCATCGAGTCGGTGAGCTCTGCGCGCGTCGTGAGGAAGCGATCCTCCTGCGGCATCGAGATCGTGTAGCCGAGCGCCTGGCCGCGGCCGATGACCGAGATCTTGTGGACCGGATCGGAGTGCTCGAGGTAGTGGCCGACGATCGCGTGACCCATCTCGTGGAAGGCCGTAATCTGGCGCTCCTTCTCGCTCATGACCCGGGTCTTCTTCTCCGGGCCGGCGATGACGCGCATGATTCCCTCTTCGAGCTCGTGCTGGCCGATCTCGCGCTTGCCTGTGCGGGCCGCGAGCAGCGCCGCCTCGTTGACGAGGTTCGCGAGATCCGCACCGGTGAAGCCGGGCGTCTGGCCGGCGAGATCGTCGACGTTGATCTCCTTCGCCAGCGGCTTGCCGCGCGTGTGGACCTCGAGGATCTTGGCGCGGCCCTTGCGGTCGGGGCGGTCGACGACGATCTGGCGATCGAAGCGGCCCGGGCGCAGCAGCGCGGGATCGAGGATGTCGGGACGGTTCGTGGCCGCGATCAAGATGATGTTGTCCGTCATCGTGAAGCCGTCCATCTCGACGAGGAGCTGGTTGAGCGTCTGCTCGCGCTCGTCGTGACCGCCGCCCATACCGGCGCCGCGGTGGCGGCCGACGGCGTCGATCTCGTCCATGAAGATGATGCAGGGGCTGTTCTGCTTGGCCTGCTCGAAGAGGTCGCGCACGCGGCTGGCGCCGACGCCGACGAACATCTCGACGAAGTCCGAGCCCGAGATCGAGAAGAACGGGACGCCGGCCTCACCCGCGACGGCGCGAGCGAGCAGCGTCTTGCCGGTGCCGGGAGGCCCGAACAGCAGGACGCCCTTCGGGATCCGCGCGCCGAGCGCCTGGAACTTCTTCGGGTTCTCGAGGAACTCCTTGATCTCGTGCAGCTCCTCGACGGCCTCGTCGGCGCCCGCGACGTCGCGGAACGTGATCTTCGGCGCGTCGACGGACATCCGCTTGGCCTTGGACTTGCCGAACGACATGACCTTCGAGCCGCCGCCCTGCATCTGGTTCATGAGGAAGATCCAGAAGCCGATGAAGAGCAGGAACGGCAGGACGTACGTGAGCATCGAGATCCACCCGTTCGTGCGGGTGCCCTTGACGTCGAAGGAGGCGATCTTGTCGGCCTGCTCGGCCTTCAGCAGCTGCGTCGTGAGCTCGTCGCCATAGTCGGTGGCGTAGCCGATCTCGTACTGGCTCTTGTCCTTCAGCGTGACGAGCAGCTCGTTGGAGCGGTTGCGCATCTCGATGCTCTTGATCGCGCCACTGTTGAGCTGCTGCGTGAACGTCCCGAAGCCCGGATCCTTCTTCTTGTTCGGGCTTGAGATGAGCTGCTGCGCGAAGAACGCGAGGATCACGACGATCAGGATCGGGAACGCTGCGCTCTTGGAGAATCGGCTCATGAAAGTGAGGAAACTGGGGAGATCACGGGATGGCCAGCCTAGCAGGGGTACGGAGGGGTCCCATCGGATGGATCAGCGTCCCCAACCGATGCTTGGTACCCCGTATCGGCAGCTCACGTCTCAGTCTCAAGCACGGCGACGTACGGCAAGTTGCGGTATCGCTCGACATGATCGAGCCCGTAGCCGACGACAAAGCGGTTGGCGATCTCGAAGCCAACGTAGCGCGGCTCGAGGGCGACCTTGAGCCGGGCAGGCTTGGTCAGCAGCGCACAGACCTCGATCGAGGCTGGGTTGCGCGCGCCGAGTGCGCGCAACAGGTATTGCAGCGTGAGCCCCGAGTCGACGATGTCCTCGACGATCAGGACGTGGCGCCCCTCGAGCGCGATGTCGAGGTCCTTGAGGATCCGGACGACGCCCGACGAGTCGGTCGCCGAGCCGTAGCTCGCGACGGCCATGAAGTCGAGCTCGCACGGCACGTCGATGTGGCGCATGAGGTCCGACAGGAAGAACACCGCGCCTTTCAGCACGCCGACGAGCAGCAGGTCGCGGCCCGCGTAGTCCTCGCTGATCTGGCGGCCCAGCTCGCGGACGCGCCGCGCGAGGTCATCTGGCTGGACGAGGATCTCGCCGACGGCGTCGTCGCGCATGGGTGGCGGAGTGTAGGCGGGGCTGCAGCGCGTGACCGCACGGGCCCTCGGTAAGGCGCAGGGGGTGCGCTGGTGGTCTTCTCGGAACGTTGCGAGAAGGCCCACCAGTGCGCGGCGAGAGCCCGGTCCTCGGACCGGGCTCTCGAGACAGTGCCACTGTCAACCGCTGCTGCCGCTACTGAACGAGTGCGCCCTCGCAGTTGTTGCTGACTTCGTCGATGCCGGCGTCGGACTGCACGAGATCGTTTCCGCCGCCACAGTTGATGTAGTCGTACTGCCCGTCGCGTGCATAGATACGGTCGTTGCCGCCGTCACCGTACATGTTGTCGGTACCGGGTCCGCCGATGATCGTGTCGTTGCCACCCTGACCGGAGATGTCGTCGCTGCCGGCTCCGCCGTTGAGGTTGTCGTTGCCCTGCTGGCCACCGGGCACGGCCGTATCCGATGTGTCGTCGCACGTCGGTCCGGTGAGGCAATTGAGGTTGTCACCGTTGATGTCGTCGTTGCCGTCGCCACCGCTGATGGTGTCGTTGCCGCTGCCGCCCTCCAGGGCGTAGTACACATCGTCTGGATCGTCGTTGCCCGCGCCGCCGTCGATGTAGTCGTCGCCGAGGTTGCCATAGATGATGTCGGTGCCGCCCTTGCCGTTCATCACGTCGGCACCAGGAGTTCCGATCAGCGTGTTGTCGCCGCCGTTGCCGTTGATCGTCGCGGCAACGGCCACCGCCGACAGGACGCCCAGCGCCAACAGCGCCAACAGCGCCGACCGCACGATGCGCGGAGTGAAACGATGCTTCGTCGTGCTCATGGTGCTCCTGTCAGTTCGTGTGAATGCCAGAGCCCGGTCGTCGGATCGGGCTCTCGAGGCGCTGTCTGTCAGACAATTCGCCGTCGCCGCGGCTGGCCGTCAACCCTCGCGTGTACGGAGGGGGTTGTCAACAGGCGGCGTCTCAATGCGCCCGACCGCAACCCTCGTCACGGCAAACGCCGCGGTCGGCCGCCGCTCGCGGGCGCCGAGCGCCCCGGCGGCGTCGGCTCGACGCGCAGCACGCCGCCGCTGACGACCGCGCGCGCCCCGTCGCCGAGATCGAGCGCGCCGTCGCCGAGCTCGAGGATCTCGTCGAGCCGCCCCGGAGCCCGCGCGCAGAGCCGGCCCGCCGCGTCCTCCGCCAGCCGCCGCACGACGAGCCGCGCGAGCGCGACCGGCAGCGCAGCGAGGTGCGCGACCGCGATCTCGTCGCGACCGGCGAGCGCCGTCTCGACGACCTCGTCGAGCACCGCGGCCTCGTCGCGCAGCAGCTCCGCGGTGCGCACCACGTTGCGCTCGGCCGACGGATGCAGCTCGCGCAGGGCAGGCACGAGGTTGGCGCGGGCGCGGTTGCGTGCGTACGCGGGATCGGCGTTCGAGGCGTCCTCGCGCCAGCTCAGGCCGCGCGCCAGGCAATGCGCGGCCGTCTCCTCGCGCGCGACCCGCAGCAGCGGGCGCACGAGCAGCCCGTCGCGTTCGGCCATGCCGAGCAGCGCGCGGCGTCCCGGCGACGCCGCCAGCCGGTAGAGGATCGTCTCGGCCTGATCGCTTGCCGTATGGCCGGTCGCCAGCCGCGCTGCGCGGCCGAGCGCAAGTTGCGCGCCGGCGCCGAGCCGCGCGTCGCGCGCCCAGGCCTGCAGGTTGCCGGCGTCGTCCGGGCGCCGCGCGGCCTGCAGCTCGAGCTCGACCTCGAGCTGTGCGCAGAGCCCGCGGCAGAACGCCTCGTCCTCGCCGGCCGCGTCGCGCAGCCCGTAGTTGACGTGCAGCGCCGTCACCGCCTCGGCGCCGGCGAGCCGGGCCGCGACGTCGAGCAGGCAGACGGAGTCCTGCCCGCCGGACAGCAGCACGACGACGGGCGCGCCGGCGGGCAACAGGCCGGTCGCACGGACGCGTTCGAGCAGGTCCATGGCGTCCGAGTCTAGGCCCGCGGATCGGCCGCGATCGGACGCGTCGCGGCGCACGCCTAGGGTGGCCCCTAGGGATCATTCCCAATAGGCAGCGCGCCCCGCCGAGCCGACACTGGCATACATGGAATCGACCACTGACATCCCCGCCCCGCCGCCGCCACCCGACCCCGGCCCGCGGCGCCTCACCCGCTCCAGCAAGGACCGCATGCTCGGCGGCGTCGCCGGCGGCATCGGCCGCTACTTCGGCATCGACCCGACGCTCGTACGGATCGGCCTCGTCGCGCTTGCGCTGTTCGGCGGCACCGGCCTCGTGGTCTACGCGGCGGCGCTGATGCTCGTCCCGCTCGACGACGCGACGGCGTCGGCCGAGACGGCGTCGCGTGATCGCACGCTCGCGATCGGCATGCTCGTCGCGTTCGTCGTCGCCTGCGTGACGCTCGGCAGCTTCGGATTCTTCCTCGGCGGCGCGCTCGTGCCGCTCGGCTTCCTCGCGCTCGCGGGTCTAGCGGTCTGGTGGCTCGTCTCGGGCGAGCGACCGAGCGGCAGCCCGGCCACCGTGCTGCGCCGCGCGGCGCAGGGCGTCGGCCTGCTGATCGGCTGCTTCGTGCTCGCCGTCGCGAGCTTCCTCTCCAGCGGCCTGGGCGGCGACGTCGTCGTCGCGGCGATCGTGATCGCCGCGGGCGCCGGTCTCGTCGCCGCTGCGTTCGTCGGCGGCGCGCGCTGGCTGATCCTGCCCGCGCTGGCGATCGCGCTGCCGCTGGCCTTCGTCTCGGCGGCGGGGATCGACCTCGACGGCGGCTTCGGCGATCGACACGAGCGTCCGGCGACGCTCGCCGAGCTCCAGCAGAGCTACCGCCTCGGCGCCGGTGAGCTCGTGCTCGACCTGCGCGAGCTCGAGCTGCCGCCCGGCGACCATCCGCTGTCGATCGGCATCGGCGCCGGCCACGCGGTCGTGCTCGTGCCCGACGACGTCTGCGTCGCCAGCAAGGCCTCGGTCGGGATGGGCGGCGTGTCGGTCTTCGAGCGCGACAGCGGCGGGATCGACGTCGACTGGAACGACGCGCGCCGGGCACCGGCAGGCACCGCACGGCTCGTGATCGACGGCGACGTCGGGCTCGGCCTGCTCGACGTGCGACACACCTACGACGGCACCCACCACGACGGACCGCCGTGGGAGCGCGACCGCGACGACGAGCGCGGCGCGAACAACGCGGCCTGCGCGTCGGCGACCTGATGCGCCGGGCCCGCGACTTCGACCCGCTGTCGCTCGTCGCGGGGCTCGCGCTGGTCGCGTTCGGCATCGTCCTGCTGCTCGACCGCACCGGCGCGCTGCCGCTGAACTTCGGTGCGGTGGCCCCGATGGCGTTCGGCGTCGTCGGGGCCGTTCTGCTCGCGAGCGGGCTCTCGCGCCGAGAATGATCGCGAGCTGTCCCGCATGGGCGTGACCCCGACCGAGCGACCGGCGCCGCTGCGCGAGCTGCGACGCGACCCGGCCAACGGCATGGTGGCCGGCGTCTGTGAGGGACTCGGCCGGCGGCTCGACATCGATCCGCTGCTGCTGCGGATCGCCTTCGCGGCGACGACGCTCGCCAGCGGCCTCGGGCTCGTCGCCTACGTGCTCGCATGGATGCTCGTTCCGGCCGAGCGCAAGGACGAGCACGAGGCGCGCTCCGCCGTGCCGCGCAGCGGGCGCGAGCGCGGCGCCGCGCTGCAGGTCGGCCTCGGGCTCGGCTTCCTGCTCGTCGCGATCCTGCTGACGTTCCGCGCGCTCGGGCTGCCGTTCTCGGATGCGCTGACCTGGCCGCTCGTGCTCGTCGCCGCCGGCGGCGGGCTGATCTGGCGCCAGTCGGGCGGGCGCCCCGGCACACCGCGGCTGGACTGGCGCCAGGCCGTCGGGCTGCGCCGCGATGCACGCGACACGCCGGCGATCCAAGCACCTCCACCAGCGCCTGCGCTGCTCGACGACGTGCCGCGCGAGTCGCGCCCGGCGGTCATCTCGCGGATCGGGATTGGCGTCACGCTCGTCGTCGCGGCGGCGATCGTGTTCCTGCAGTTCACGGGCGCGCTCGCCGCGGCGACCGACGTCGCGCTCGCCGCCGTCGTCGTCGCGATCGCGCTCGGCGTCATCTTCGCGCCGTTCTTCCTGCGCCTGCTGTCGTCGCTGTCGGCCGAGCGCGCCGAGCGGATCCGCTCGCAGGAGCGCGCCGAGGTCGCCGCCCACCTGCACGACTCAGTCCTGCAGACGCTCGCGCTCGTGCAGAAGCGCGCCGCCGATCCGCGCGAGGTCGCCGCGCTCGCACGCCGCCAGGAGCGCGAGCTGCGCAGCTGGCTGAACAACGCGGCGGCCCCCGCTGACGGCCAGCGCTGGCTGGCGGCGGCGCTGCAGGCCGCGGCCGAGGAGGTCGAGCAGGCGCACGGCGTCGCGATCGACGTCGTCGCGGTCGGCGACGCGCCGCTCGATCGCGATGCCGAGGCACTCGTCGCCGCGGCGCGCGAGGCGATGCTCAACGCCGCGAAGTTCGCCGGCGATGCCGGCGCCGTGGCGGTCTACGCGGAGGCGACCGGCGAGCGCCTCGAGGTCTTCGTGCGCGACCGCGGCCCGGGCTTCGATCCGGACAGCGTGCCGGCCGACCGGCGCGGCGTGCGCGAGTCGATCGTCGGACGTATGGAGCGCCACGGCGGCCGCGCCGCGATCCACGCCGCCCCCGGCGGCGGCGGGACCGAGGTCGTTCTCGTGCTGGAGAGAATGGAGGACCGATGACCCCGCGCGTCCTGCTCGTCGATGACCATGCGCTGTTTCGCGCCGGCGTGCGATCGGAGCTCGACGGGCTCGTCGACGTCGTCGGCGACGCGGCGACGGTCGCCGATGCCGTCGCGCTGATCGCGGCCGAGGCGCCGGACGTCGTCCTGCTCGACGTCCACATGCCCGACGGCGGCGGGCTCGAGGTGCTGCGTCAGGTCGGCGCGAGCGCGCCCGGCACGCAGTTCCTCGCGCTGTCGGTGTCCGACGCGGCCGAGGACGTCATCGCGGTGATCCGCGCCGGCGCGCGCGGCTACGTGACGAAGACGATCTCCGGCGCCGAGCTCGCCGACGCCGTTCGCCGCGTGCACGAGGGCGACGCCGTCTTCTCGCCGCGCCTGGCGGGCTTCGTGCTCGACGCGTTCGCGGGCGCGGCGCCCGTGCCGGCGGCCGGCAGCGACGCCGAGCTCGACCAGCTCACGCCGCGCGAGCGCGAGGTGCTGCAGCACATCGCTCGCGGATACATGTACAAGGAGATCGCCCAGCGCCTCGGGATCTCGGCGAAGACCGTCGAGGCGCACGTCTCGGCCGTGCTGCGCAAGCTGCAGCTCTCCAGCCGCCACGAGCTGTCGCGCTGGGCCGCCGCGCGGCGGATCGACTGAGCGCCAACGGCGCTGAGCACGATGACGGCGGGACCATGGTCCCGCCGTCTGCGGGCGATACGGCCCGCTGCCTTGGTCGACGGCGCTCGTCTTCGTACCGGCGGCGCCTCGCGCGTGGCGAACCACGCACTCTTCGACCTGGTAAGTGATGCATACGCCTCGCGCGCGGCCGTGTCAACGGCGCTTAATGAAGCGCCGTGGGCGCGATCAGACCTTCAGATGCGGGTACTCGGCGTCGACGACCTCGCGGTACTGCGCGTAGACGGGCTTCGTGATCGGGATCAGCGCGAGCGCCGCCTTCACGTCGCCGCTCGTCTTGATCCTCCGGCGGGCGATCGCCACGGCGACGTTCTCCTTGCCCTGGAAGTACTTGTTGGCGACCTCCGAGGACATCGCCATCTTCACCTTCGGCTTCCAGCTGATGTCGTCGTTCCACTGCCAGTACAGGCAGCCGTCCTCGCCCTCCTCGGCGGCGCGGATGTTCACGACCATGTCGACGTCGTCGAACTCGAAGCGCTGCGGTACATCGGCGTCGCGCAGCTTGGGACCCATGTCGGGGTCCTCGCTCATCAGCGTGAAGATGCGATCCATGACCGTGCGAAACTCCTTCGGACCGCTGAACTCGGCAGCCATTTGTGGGACCTCCTTCGCTGTGATCTAGGACGCCGGCGCGTCGCCCGCAGGGGGCTTCTTGCGCGTACGCGGCGCTGCGGCGGGCTTTGCGGCGGTCTTCTTGGCGGGCTTTGCGGCGGTCGTCGAGGCACGCCGGCGCGGCGCCGGCTTCGGCTTGGCCTCGAGCGCGGCGACGCGCGCGGAGAGCGCCTGGATGTCGGCCCGCAAGGACTTGACCTCCGCCTCCGTGGCGGGGCGCAGCTCGTCGACGGCGCCGCGCAGCCGGCCCGCCGTGTTGCCGATCTCGTCGAGCAGCTCGGAGATCCGCTCGCGAGGAAGCTGCGCCTTGAACGCCTGATCGACCGCGTCGCGGACAGCATCCGCGCGGGACGCACTCTTCTTCTTCGCCATGCGTCGATCATATGACCCTCTCCGATGCCCGTCCACATCCACCCGACCGCGCCGCTGGCGACCCGCGCGCTGCTGCCCGGCGACCCCGGGCGCGCGCTCCAGCTCGCCCAGCTGCTGCTCAGCGAGCCGACGATGTTCAACCACAACCGCGGCCTGTGGGGCTACACGGGAGCGGCCGCCGACGGCGAGCTGCTGACGATCCAGAGCACCGGCATGGGCGGCCCGAGCGCGGCGATCGTGCTCGAGGAGCTGTGCGAACTCGGCCTCACGGAGGCGATCCGCGTCGGCACCTGCGGCGCGCTCGCCGCGGACCTGGCGCTCGGCGACCTCGTCATCGCCGATGCCGCGCTCGCATCGGACGGAGCGAGCCGCGCGCTCGGCGCGCAGGACCGCGTCGGCGCGCACGCCGCGCTCGTGGCGACGCTGCAGGCAGCGGCCGCCGGCGCCGGCGCGCGCACCGGCACGGTCGCGTCGAGCGACCTCTTCTACGACCGCGATCCGCAGCGCGCCGAGGCCTGGCGCCGGGCGGGCGCGATCGCCGTCGAGATGGAGGCCGCGACGCTGCTCCGCGTCGGCGAGCTGCGCGGGATCCGGGTCGCGTGCCTGCTCGCGGTCAGCGACGTCTTCGGCTCCGGCGGCGAGCGCCGGCGGATCGATGCCGAGGGGCTGCTGAAGGCCGGCGAGCGGCTCGGCCGCGCGGGCGCCGAAGCGCTCGGCGCGGGGTCCGGCGCGCCCTAGCCGGAGACCTTGAGGCGCTGCTGGCGCTGCGAGACCGTCTTCGTCGCGCCGGGGAGGGCCTTGTGCAGCGCCGCGAGCTCCTTCGTGAGCCCCGCGAGGTGGCCCTCGATCGCCGCCAGCCGCGCCTCGGTCCCGCTTGCCGTCGCCGTGTCCGCGAGGCGCTCGTCGAGCCGGTCGATGCCGTCCTCGATGCCCTCCAGGCGCTGGGACACGGAGCGCACGCGACGCGTCAGGCGCTCGATGTCGGCCGCCGACGGGAGCATCAGCGCGCCGAGCGCCGCTTCCTGCGCGCTCGAGGCCTTCTCGCGCGCGTCAAACGCACGCTGGATCGCGCCCGCGATCAACGGGTTCGCCATCAGGTCCTCGGCGAGCTTCCCAAGCGTGTCCTCGCCCTGCTTCGTCAGCCGCTCGCGCAGCCCTTCGGCCTCGTCTTCGTCGCTCATCCGGCGGGCGTTCCTCCTGGTCGGCGGGGCCGAAAGGAGGCTAGCGCAGAGCGCCTCTCTCGCGGGCGCGCGGGTGAGAAAACGTCCGCCGACCGGGCTGAAATGCCGCTTCGCGAGCGCCCGACGGCGTGGGTCAAGCGCTCGACGTCGTTAGACGGTGCGTTCGACGCCGATTCACGGTAGTCTGCCGCCCACGCGCATCGGGCTCGCGTATTCGGGACACCTCCAGGGGGGAGATGTAGGGACACATGCATCACAAGCGTAGGCTTCTCATCGCCTTGGCCATGACGGGTGGCATCACCTTCGGCCTCGGCACAGTGGCATCACCGGCGGGCGCCGTTCCGCGCACGTTCGAGCTGACGCTGCTCGGCAACATCAAGCGCACGATCACGATCGACATCGGAGCGGACACCCCGCTCGACAAGATCAAGCTGCCGGGCCTCAAGCTGCCGCTGCTGAGCATCATCGAGGTGACGTCGGGACAGACGACGTCCAACGGCCTCCCGCTGATCGCGATCAAGCCCACCGCGCCCGCGAGCGGCGCGTCCGAAGTGGCGCCCACCCTCCCCGCCGCCGAAGGACAGTCCCCGCTCCTCGAGGACCTGACCAAGGCCACGAAGAAGAAGGGCAAGCCGTCGATCGGCCAGCCCGTCTTCGACTCCGCCGGACGCCTTCTCAGCACGCCCCTGCCCGAGCGCGCGCGCCCCACGAAGACCCGGCTGCGCCATTCCGATGGCATCCCGACCCTGACGAACCCGACGTTCTCGCTGGCGCTCCCTGGGCCGGTGCCGGTCGGCGTTCCGAACTTCTTCATCGACAGGTTCCGTATCCCGGCGTTCCTGCTGTCGATCTACCAGGCCGCCGGCATCCAATACGGCATCCGCTGGGAGGTCCTCGCGGCGATCAACGAGATCGAGACCGACTACGGCCGCAACCTCAACGTCTCCTCCGCTGGCGCGATGGGCTGGATGCAGTTCATCCCGTCGAGCTGGAAGTCGTGGGGCGTTGACGCCAACGGCGACGGCAAGACCGATCCGTACAACCCGGTCGACGCGATCTTCGCCGCGGCGCGCTACCTGAAGGCGGCCGGCGCCGACCAGGATCTGCGCAAGGCGATCTTCGCCTACAACCACGCCGACTGGTACGTCGACTCGGTGCTCATGCGGGCGCGCTTCATCGGCGGCATGCCGTCTGATCTGATCGGCTCGCTGAGCGGTCTGACGCAGGGCTTGTTCCCGGTGCATGCGGCGGCGAAGTACGCCGACGACATCTCCGAGCGCGAGGCGCTGCGCCGCGTCGCCCGCGGCAAGAACGCGGCGATGCCGGTCGAGTCCAACTTGCTGCGGCGCGGGATCAACATCTTCGCCAAGGCCGGATCGCCGGTGATCGCCGTCCAGGACGGCAAGATCATCAAGGTCGGCAACACGAAGCGGCTCGGCAACTTCGTGATGCTGCGCGACGTCTACGGCAACACCTACACGTACGCCGGTCTGAAGAAGGTCGCGTCCCAGGTGCCGGTGCCGAAGGCCAAGTCGCAGAGCAAGGAGTCGATCGCCAAGGAGCTGTCGCTGCCGAAGGAGGAGGCCGCGCCGACCGAGGCCGCGAGCTCCGGGGTCAACACGGCGACCGGCAAGCTGAAGGCCGCCCTGAAGGCGACGACCGACACCGTGCAGGCCACGGCGAACGTCGCCAAGGAGCGCCTGTTCGCCAACCCGACGCGCCCGAACGCGCTGTCAGCCGGTGGTCGCGAGCAGATCCTCGAGTCCGAGTCGGCGCTGGCCGATGGCACGAGCATCAAGTCGTACTTCACCGGCGTCTACGGCCTCAACCGCGATGACGTCGTGCTGAAGAGCCTCGTCCCAGGTCGCCGTGTCATCGCCGGCACGATCCTCGGCCGGATCGGGACGACGCGCTCGACGGTCGCTCCGCACATGCTGTTCGAGATCCGGCCCGCCGGCCGCGGCGCGCCGCGGATCGATCCGAAGCCGATCCTCGACGGCTGGAAGCTGCTCGAGTCGACCGCGATCTACCGCGCTCAGGGCAAGAACCCGTTCTTCGGGGAGAACGCCGCCGGCGCCACGATCGGCCAGATCCTGCTGATGAGCAAGGACACGCTCATCCAGCGCGTGCTGTCCAACCCGCGTATCGAGCTGTACTCCTGCGGTCGCCGTGACATCGAAGCCGGCGTCATCGACCGCCGCGTGCTCGCCGCGCTGGAGTTCCTCGCGTCCTCCGGCCTGAAGCCGACGGTCACGTCGCTGCGTTGCGGCCACGGCCTCTACACGACGGCAGGCAACGTGTCGGCACACTCGTCCGGCAACGCGATCGACATCGCGAAGATCAACGGGATCCCGATCCTGGGCAACCAGGGCGCGGGCTCGATCACGGACATCACGGTGCGCCGCCTGCTCAGCCTGCAGGGCACGATGCAGCCGGCCCAGATCATCACCCTGATGACCTACGAGGGCGCGACGAACACGCTCGCGATGGCCGATCACGCCGATCACATCCATCTCGGCTTCCGCCCGCAGTTCGATCCGACGACGAAGGACGGCAAGATCGCCGAGTCCGTCCTGAAGCCGTCGCAGTGGATCAAGCTGATCGACCGCCTCGGCCAGATCGACAACCCGACGGTGCAGCTGCAGCCGTCGAAGTACGCGATCAAGGCGGCGCTCGGGCGCGCGAGCCGCGCCCACGCGGGCGAGTAGGCAACGTCAGCAGGGGAGTGCCCGAAACCGCCGTGACTTCCGAGTCGCGGCGGTTTCGCTTTGTGCAGTTCGAATTCCCCTGGCTGCTCGGTCCCGAGAGCGGACGACACAGCGTCCGCGAGCGGCTCGGCGAGCCGCCCGCGTTCGTGCTCGTGCTCGCCGTGCTGGGCGCGCGGCAGCGCCACCTCGTGCCACGCCGGCGACGGGCGCGCGCCGTCGATCCGGCGCCGGAGCCGGAGCCCGTCGTGACGTCGCGCGCGACGGTGATCGACACCGCCGCGCTCGCCGGCGCGGACGAGGCGGCGCGCTGGCTGACGGCCGCCGACGCCGACGCGCTCGCCGAGGACGCGGTCGCGCGCCTGAACCGGGTGCTGCACGCGCATCGCGTCGCCGCGGCCGATCCCTACGTGCGCGAGGTCGCGCGGCGCCAGGCGCTCGTCGTGCGGATCGGCTTCGGCAACGGCGAGCGGGTGGCGGACGGGCGCTGGGACCGCGCGCTCGAGCTGCCGCGCGAGGGGCCGCGCTCGCTGCGCCCGCGCACCGCCGCGCTGCGCCCGCAAGAGCGCCTGGCGGCGCTGCTCGGCGGGCGCGACGCCGCGCTGGCCTGTGAGGCGCTCGTCCTGCGCGTGCGACTCGACGTCGACGCCGGGCGCTGGCGCGAGGCCGCGCTCGGCCTGCGGGTCGCGCTGCAGGCGGCGATCGCCGAGCTTGAGCCCTGGCGCGAGATCGCCGGGCTGCCGGCGCGGGTCGCCGAGCTGCGCGAGCGCCACCGTGAGGTCGTCGCCGTCGCCGACGCATCGCTCGCCGGTGGGCTCGACGATGCCCAGGTCGAGCTCGTCCGCACGGTGCTCGCGCGCGTCGAGGCGGCGCTGCGGGCGCGCACCGCCGGCGGCGTCGGGTGAGCCCGCGCTAGAAGGCGTCGGGCTCGCCGAGCGCGGCGAGCGGATCGCGCAGCGCGCTCAGCTCGACGCCGGCGGGCTCGACGGCGCGTGCCGCGATCGTGATCGTGAGCTCGCCGCGGCGCGTGGCCGCGACCCAGCGATCGTCGCTGGCGACGAACACGAAGGGCGCGGCTTCGGCGTCGACGAGGAACGTCCGCTGCTCGAGCGGCGCCAGCGCGGCGCGCCGGCGGTGCTCGCGCTCGCGCGCGTGAAGCCAGATCGTGATGGCGGCGTGCGAGCGGTCCACAGGACACGCGCCGAGATCCTCCATGAAGGCGCCGGCGAGCGCCGACCGCGCCCGCGCACGCTCGCTCTCGTAGGCGTGCCGTTCCTGCTCGGTGATGACGCGCAGCTGCGCACCCGCAGCGAGCGGTTTCGCTCCGTGGGCGACGGTGATCTGGCTCGTGACGCCGTCCGACGAGCCCCAGCCATCGATCCGCCCCGAGCACCCCCGCAGCCCGTAGACCGGGAAGCACACGCCGCGCAGGGCGTCCCGGGCGCCGTGCCGCATGCGCGCGCCGGCGGCCTGCAGCAGGCGCTCGGCCTCGTCCATGCCCGGCTCGGGCGCGGTGCGCTGCGCGACCGCATAGAGCCCGCTCGACTCCTCGTGGCCGCAGGCGCGGCACCTGACGAACGGCAGCGGGTGCATGTCGACGCCGTGCATGCCGCGCGATCCGTCGCCGGCGACGGCCTCGTCCCAGCCGATCGAGCCACACGCCGGACACGGCTCGTCGGCGTCGGCCACCGGAGTTCGCGGCCAACCCGCCGGCAGCTCCGGCGCGACGAGCCCGCCATCGGCGTCGGTGAAGCAGACCGGGCTCACCCGGCCCGCGCACTCGCGCTCCAGCAGCACGGCCCACGCACCGTTTGCGCAGGCGGCGGTTCGCCGAACCCCGGCATCGTCGATCACATGCGCGGCGACCGCGCCCGGCGGCAGCAGCCCGCCCTGAAGCGTCTCGTCGACCGACGGCTCCATCACCGTCGCGCGGTGCCCATCGAGCCCAGAAGCCGCACCGCGCTCGACGTCATCCGTCAGCCAAGCCGCCCCGTCCTCCCACACAACGCCACCCACCGCCCGCACACAGCCGACCCGCACCAGAACCTCCCGCGCCATCCACCAAGCATCGCACCCACCACCCGCTCAACGACCACAAAGAGCGCGACAGCGACGCACACCCCACGTCCCTCCGGCCGTTCCGGGGTCGTGGGTCCGGTCTCCGGGAGGCTCCCCGGCTTCCTGCACAGCACACGCCCTACGGGAGGTCACACGAGGCCTCCCGGGACCGGAGCCCACGAACCCGGAACGGCCGGCCACAAGCGCAGGCGACAGGCTCCAACCAGACGGCCTACGTACCCGACCACCGAGCAGCCCGCTTCCCGAGAAACGCACCAATCCCCTCACGCGCATCCGCACTCCCAAACACCTCGGCAAACGCCTGCTTCTCCGCCTCGATGCCCTCGTCGAGATCGGCGTCGCCGGCCGTCGTCCGCTTCACCGCCGCGACCGCGAGCGGCGCCTGGCCGCCGAGCTTGCGCGCCCACGCGCGCGCGACGTCGTGCAGCTCGTGGTCGGGCACGACGCGGTTGACGAGCCCGATCTCGTACGCCTCGGCGGCGGAGATCGGATCTCCGACGAGGTTGAGCTCGAGCGCGCGCGCCGTGCCCACGAGCCGCGGCAGCCGCTGCGTCCCGCCGAAGCCGGGGATGATCCCGAGGTTGATCTCCGGCTGACCGAAGCTCGCCGACTGCGCGGCGATCCGCACGTCACAAGCCATCGCAAGCTCGCAGCCGCCGCCGAGCGCGACGGCGTTGACCGCGGCGATCGTGATCGTCGAGGAGAGCTCCATCCGCCGTGCCAGCGTGTGCACGTCGTCGAGGATCGCGGCCCCCGACGCCTCGTCCATCTTCGAGAACGCCTTCAGGTCGGCGCCGGCGCAGAACAGCATCGGGTTCGCCGAGGCGAGGATCAGCGCACGGATCTCCTCGCTCGCCTCAACGTGCTCCCAGATCCGTCCGAGCTCGGCGGCCACCTGCGGCGACAGCGAGTTCGCCGGCGGCCGGTCGAGCCAGGCGATCGCGTAGCCGTCGCGCGTCTCGAGCTGGACGGCCTCGCCCTGCTCGAAGCCCTCGTCGGGCTGCTTGTAGGCGAAGAAGCCCTGGCCGGTCTTCGCGCCGAGCCGCCCCTGCGCGACGAGCCGCCGCAGGATCAGCGGCGGCGCGAACTGCTCGCCCCACTCCCCCGCGGCGCGCTCGAGCGCGACGAGCACCT
Source organism: uncultured Actinomycetes bacterium (assembly GCA_963780585.1). Lineage (GTDB taxonomy): Bacteria > Actinomycetota > Thermoleophilia > Solirubrobacterales > Solirubrobacteraceae > CADCVQ01. The sequence goes on along the minus strand of CAWADD010000004.1, from coordinate 22,321 downwards.
CGTCGAGGCCGGTCTGGTCGGCGCGCGCGAACGGCGGCGGGATCAGCCCCGCGCCGGCCATCATGCCGAGATCGATGTCGCGGATCGTCGCCATCCCGTCCTCGAGCAGCAGGCACGCCTCGACGAACGCCTTCAGCACGAAGCGCTGCGTGAGCTCGTCGTGGTCGAACTCGACCTCGCCCTCGCTGCGGGGCTGGCCGTTGTCGTAGAAGCCCTTGCCGGTCTTCGCGCCGAGCTCGCCGGCCGCGACGAGCGCCTTCATGCCCTGGTGGACGTAGAAGGACTCCGAGCCGTAGGACTCCTGCAGGTGCTCGGCGACGTGCAGAACCGTGTCGAGCCCGAGCAGGTCGGTGAGGAAGAACGGGCCCATCGGCGCGACGCGCGCCTGCGAGACGGCGTCGTCGACGGCCTTGATCGACAGGCCGTTGGCCTCCTGGAAGCGCCAGATCTCGCTGATCGCCGAGTTCAGGATCCGGTTGACGACGAAGCCTGGCTCCTCGCCGCAGGTGATCGGCATCTTGCGGATCGTCTGCGCGAACGTCGTCGCCGTCTGCATCGCCTCCGGCGACGTTTCGGCGCCCTCGACGACCTCGACGAGCCGCATCATCGAGGCCGGATAGAAGAAGTGAAAGCCGACGACGTTGTCCGGTCGCGACGTCGCGTCGGCGATCTCGCTGATCGACAGCGACGACGTGTTCGAGGCGAGGATCGCGTGGCCGGGCACGAGCGCGTCGAGCTCGGCGAAGACGGCCTGCTTGATCGCCATCCGCTCGGGCACCGCCTCGATGACGAAGTCGACGTCGCCGAAGCCCGCGTACTCGGTCGTCCCCGTGATCCGGCCGAGGATCTCCGCGGCCTGCGTGTCGGCCTGCTCCTGGGTGATCTTCTGCTTGTGGACGAGCGCGCCGAGCTGGGCGGCGGTGACGTCCTGGGCCTTCTTCAGGCCGACGTCGACGAACTCCTGCCCGACGTCCTTCAGCACCACCGGGATGCCGGCGGATGCGATGACCTGGGCGATCTCGCCGCCCATCGTGCCTGCTCCGACGACCGCGGCCTTGAAGACGAACACGCTAGTGGTCCTTCCTGTGAGTCCGTTTGCTCGTGGGCGGTTGCCGGCGCCGGCTGGCAAGGACGCAGGGAGGGAGATGTGCCTCTGACACATGACCAAACGAGGACGCCGCCAGGCGGTGATCGGCGGCCGATCCACGAGTGAGCGGATTTACAGGAATGACCACTACTTACTCCTTCTCGTTGCGGGACGGCCGCCCGCAGGCGGGCCGCAGAGTCATCCGACGAGCTCGCGCCGGATCAGGTCGACGGCCGCCGCGAGCTCGTCGAGCCGCGGCGCGACCTCCGTCAGCAGCAGGTCGCGCTCCGCGACGCCACTCGCCGTGAGCCGGTAGAAGCGGCGCGAGCGGCGCTCCGGATGCTCCCATTCGCCCGCCACGAGCCCCTCGGCCTCGAGCGCGCGCAGGAGCGGATACATCGTGTTCGGGTTGACGCCGACGAGCCCACCGGTCAGCTCGCCGACCCGTTCCATGAGCTGGTTGCCGTACGACGGTCCCGAGCCGAGCAGGTGCAGGACGAGCAGCCGCAGCAGGCCGAGCTTGCGCAGGCCCGCGAGCAGCGGATCGGCCGAGCCGGGGCCGTGCGGCGGCGTGCCCGCGGGCGGAGCGCCAGGCGGCGTGCGCGCGCCGGCGGCCGCGCGAACATCGCTCTGAGCGGCCGCCTCGGCGACGGCCGCCTCGGTCGAGGGAAGGCGAGAGGCCATCGGTCCAGTATGCCCGGCTTGGCATCGGAGAAGAGCTCGGCCACCGCGGCCGCGCGCGGACGCGGTGGCCGCGCGGGAGCCGTGCTCGAGCGGCTACGCGGTCGCCGTCGCCGGCTGCTCGATGCGACGCGGCAGCAGCGTCTCGCGGGCGATGACGAGCCGCTGGATCTGCGACGTGCCCTCGTAGAGCTGCATGATCTTCGCGTCGCGCATGAGCTTCTCGACGGGGTAGTCCTTGATGAAGCCGTAGCCGCCGTAGACCTGGACGGCGTCGGTGGCGACCTCCATCGCGGAGTCGGCCGCGAAGCGCTTGGCGTGCGAGGACTCGAGCGTGTTGCGCTTGCCCTGGTCGAGCAGCACGGCGCTGTTCCACGTCGCCAGGCGCGAGAGGTGCACCTTCGTCGCCATGTCGGCGATCATGAACTGGATCGCCTGGTGCATCGCGATCGGCACGCCGAACTGGACGCGCTCCTTGGAGTAGTTCGTCGCGAACTCGAACGCCGCCCGCGAGATGCCGGTGGCCATCGCGGCGACGCCGGGCCGCGTGCGGTCGAGCACCATCATCGCGAGCTTGAAGCCCTTGTTCTCCTCGCCGAGCAGGTAGCGCGCGTCGACCTCGGTCTCGTTGAACGTGATCGTCGCGGTGTTCGACGCCCGCTGGCCCATCTTGTCTTCCTTCTTGTCGACGATGACCGTGTCGTCCTTGCGCACGAGGAAGGCGGAGATGCCGCGGTGGCCGGCCTCGGGATCGGTCTTCGCGTAGACGACGAACCAGTCGGCGTAGCTGCCGTTCGTGATGAAGCACTTCGAGCCGTTGATGACGTACTTGTCGCCGGCTGCGCTGCGGACGGCGCGCGTGCGCATGCCCGAGACGTCGGAGCCGGCGTCGGGCTCGGTGAGGCAGAACGAGGCGAGCTTCGGCGCGGCGATCAGATCCTCGGCGAACTCCCGCCTGACGTCCTCGGAGCCGCCGAGCATGACGGGCGCCGAGGCGAGGCCGTTGGCGCCGAGCGACGTCTGCACGCCCGAGCAGCCCCATGACAGCTCCTCCTCGATGATGCAGCCGTCGAGGTAGTTCAAGCCGGGGCCGCCGTACTCCTCGGGGAGGTGGGTGTTCATCAGCCCGACCTCGTGCGCCTTGTCGATGATCGCCTGCGGCCACGCGCCGTCGCGGTCGAGCTCCCAGGCGACTGGACGGATCTCCTTCGCCGCGAAGTCGTGCGCCAACTCGCGGAGGTTCTTCTGCTCGTCGGTCAGCGTGAAATCGACCATGGCTTTGCTCCTAAGAGGGGTCTGGGCGGCTAGATTGACTGGTCAGTCAATGTGAGTACCCCGCAGCGTAGCGGACGTCACACCCGTCGTGTCGCCGATCCGTCGCGCGTATCGCCGGCGCCGTCTGTCGCACGCCCGTCGGCGCAACGGGTATGCCGGAGAAGCCGACCTCCGCGATCCACGGGACCTGATAGAGATAGCGCTATGGCCAATCCGCGACAGTTCGACTTCGAAGACATCGTCAACCGCCCGGGGACATACTTCAACCCCCAGACGGAGGTGCTGGTGGTGATCGACGACTCGCCGGACCTCGACACCGAGATCTTCAACATGGAGGACTTCGAGGGTGCGGATTGGGTGTTGATCTCCGACGAGGTCCCGATCGACGGCGACGCGCGCGACGAGCTGATGCAGGCCTTCCAGGTTCGCCACGGCTCGGCGCTCGTCGGCACCCATCACACCGACGACGACATCGTCGACGACGACGAGAACGCCGAGCCCGAGGCCGACGAGCTCGACGACGAGTGAGCGATCGCTCGAGTGGTCGGCGGTCGTCCCGCGTCGGGTCGTGGCGACTTGTGGGCGACATGCGCCCCTAAGGCGCCACGAAGTCCTGCGGTCGCACGACCTCTCCGGAGGCGTCGGTTTGCTCATCGCACGGGGACCGCGAGCGATCCCTCGTACTGGTCGAACTCCGACACGCGGCTGGTCACATGCAGGCGCCAATCGCCGGCCGGCACGAGCTGGACGGTGTCGACGACGTAGTGGCCCGGTCCGGCCGCGCGCGCCGTCGCGGGCAGCGGCCCGATCTTCTTGTCCGGCAGCGCGAGCGTCACCGTCAGCTCCTTCGTCGCGCTGAACGGGCTGCCATTCCTGGCGTCGAGGACGTAGAGGTGGATCTCGTTGGGCCCGACCCGGGCCGGGTCGACGGTCGCCTCGAGGCGCAGCGGGCCAAGCGCCGTGCTGCCGCTGAACGGCCCGCCGGCCAGCGAGCTCGGCGGCGGGTAGCTGACGAGCGCGGCCGTCGCGCCGAGCACGACGACCACGAGCGCGACCTCGGCGCGCAGCGTGCGGCGCAGCAGATGCCCGAGCGCGCCCGGCGCCGCGCCACCCTCGGCGAGCGCGCGCATGCGCGGCACGATCCGGCGGCGGTTGATCGCGCCGAGCGCGATCAGCATCACGACCAACCCGATCTTGACGAGCACCGCGCGCCCGAAGCCGGTGTGCAGCAGCGCGTCCCACGAGCCGACGTGCTCGAGGGCCTGGATCGTGCCGGTCGCGAGCAGCAGCGCGACGCAGCCGAGCGCGAGCGGCGAGAAGCGCAGCAGGTTCGCGGCCAGCAGGCCCGTGCGGTCGGCGCCCTGCAGGCGGCGCGTCGCCGCCGGCAGCGCGGTCACGAGCAACACGAGACCGCCGATCCACGCGCTCATCGCGAGCACGTGGACGACATCGAGCGGAAACAGCAGCGCGACCGGCGACTGCGCGCTCGCGTGGCCGCCAAGCGCGGGGGCGAGCGCGACGAAGATCGCCGGCAGCGCGGCGAGGGCGAGCGCCGCGCGCGGCAGCCTTGGCGCCGCGAGGCCGTCGGCGCCGAGCGCGACGCGCGTCAGCGCAGCGCCGCCTGCCGCCTCGCGCGCGCCGCGCAGCGCGAGCGCGAGCGCCCCTGCGAGCGCGACGAACGCGAGCACGCGCAGGCCCCAGACCTCGCCGAAGCGCGTGCCGAGCACGTCACCGACGACGGACGGCTTCAGCGCCGCCCAGCCGCTCGTGGCGCCCGCGGTCGCGCCCTGCATGACGATGCCCGCCAGGCCGGCGACGATGCCGATCGCGGCCGCGCCGAGCAGCAGGCGCCGCGCTCGAGCGAGGAACGCCGCGGACGCGTCGCGCCACGCTGGTTCGGCGCCCGCAGCCGCGCGCAGCGCGGGCAGCCAGATGAAGAGGAGGAACGCGAGGCCACCGAGCACGACGGCCGTCGCGAGGTACGTCAGGCCGCGAGCGAGCCCGAAGACGGCCTGCGTGACGGGCCCCGCCCGGCTGTCGCCGATCAGCTCGGCGACGGTCGGCGCGGCCGCCGCGCCGGGCTTGCCGACGGAGAAGACGAGCCCGCCCGAGACCGGATGGCTGTCGGCGGAGATGACGCGATACGTCGCGACATAGGTGCCGTCCGGCAGCCCGGGCCTCAGCCCGACGGCGAGCCGCGAGCCGCTGCCCTGCGGGTGGGTCGTGCGCCCGTCGTCGATGCGCCGCGCCTTGGAATCGAAGACCCGCAGGGCGCCGAAGTTGCCCTCGACCGTCTCCGAGAAATGCAGCACGACCTGGCGCGGCTGCGCGTCGAGCGTCGCCCCCCGCTGGGGCGCCGTGTCGACGAGCAGCGCGTGCGCCGACGCTGTTGCGGGCGCCAGCAGCAGCACCGCCAGCAGCGCGCTCGCGACGGCGAGCGCGCGCGTCGTCCTCACCAGGCCTCCCCACGCGGCGAGGCGCCGCCGCCGCTTGCCGCGCCGCTGCGGCGCCGGCGGACGATCATGACCGCCGCGCCGCCGAGCAGCGCGAGCGCGCCGAAGGCGATGTAGGCGCCGACCGGCGCGCCCGGCCCGGAACCGCGCCAGAACAGCTCGCCGCTGATCGCTCCGCTCGCGCCCTCGGCGTGGAGCGGGACGCGCCAGTCGACGATCTTCGTGCGCTTGGCCTTGTCGGTGACCTGCTGCGGCACGCTCCTGGCCATCCAGTGCATGCGGTGGTCGTGGAACTCGTAGCGGCCGGTGCGCGCGACGACGCTCCACTGCGGCGTTGCCTTGGCGTCGGCCGACGGCGGCACCGTTCCCGTGTCGAAGCGGTCCTTGTTGAGGTAGTACGCCGGCGAGCGGCGGTTGACCTCGACCGTGCCGTCCGGCTTCAGACGCAGGTAGGGATCCTTGCTGTAGCCGTCGATCGTGACCGTGCTCTTGCCGCTGTTCTGGACCTCGAGGCGATCGTCCCCGTTGAGCACCTCGACCGTGAAGCCGGGGATCGTCGGCGTCACGGCGCGGACGAGCGACTCGTAGTCCGGGTTGCCGGCGTGGCCGGCCGCGGATGTGGCGGAGACAGCGACCGCCAGCGCACACAGCGCGGCCGCCAAGGCGGTGCGACGGGCCATCGGCGGCCCTCCTTCTCGTGGGATCGAAGCTCGGCTCCGACCCGCGCAGGGCCGAAGCGTCCTAGGCGGTCTGCGGGGCGTGCGCCGGCGGCGGGCGCACGGCGAGAGAGCAGGCGAGCAGGCGCCCGCCGCGCGGCAGGATCTGCCGCGGGCCGCCCGCGTGCGGTGCGAGCACCGATGCCGGACGGCGCCGGACGAGCTCGAACGCGGCCGCCAGACGGGCGAGCTGCTCCTCACCGACATAGCGGCCGGCGAGCAGCGGCAGCGCAAACACGAGCACCGGCGCGATCAGCAGGACGTCGCTGTGAATGCCGAACAGCGTCAGCGAGGCGAGCGCGAGCGTGAGCCCGGCGAGCGCGAACAGCAGCTGACGATCGCGGCGCGTCATGAACACATCATGCCGCACTCGGCTGCTATACCTCGCTTTCAATGGCGCGCGCTCGCTGGCTGCACATTCTCCTGCTCGTCGTCGCGATCGCCGCGTTCGGACTCGCGCTGTATCTGCCGGGGATGGAGACCGGCGTGCTGTTCCTGTCGCCGGCGATCGTCCTGCTCGCGTCGCTGCTGACCGGCCGCTATGTCGGCGAGGATCGTCTCGCGCGCCTCGCCGCCGCACGGCGCCCGCCCCGCCGGCGCCTACAGGCCCGCGCCCCGGCCCCAAGCGCTGCCGCCAATCGCCGCGCGCTGATGCCGCGCGGCGGCCGCCTCGTCGCGACCTCCCTGGCGGTGCGGCCGCCGCCCGCCCTGCTCGCCGTGCGCTAGCCACGTCGCGCCGGCCGTGCCGGCGCGATGCGCCGTGTCATAGCTCGACGAACAGAGGTCCAGATCATGCGAGTTCCATGGCGGACGACCGCGCTCGCGGTCGCCGCGACGGCCACGCTGGCGCTCACCGCGCCCGCGCTCGGCCACCAGACGGTCTCCGACCGCGGTGTCGCGGTCACGCTGCACGTGCTGCCCGACGACGAGCCGAAGGCGGGTCAGCCCGCGACGATCGTCGCCGTGAAGGTCCGCCCGCCGCGTGGCGGACGCTTCACGTTTCGGTCATGCATCTGCCGCGTGAAGGTCGCCGACGCATCCGGACACGTCCTGCTGAGCAAGCGCACCGGCAAGCGCACGAGGTTCACGTTCCCCGCCGCAGCCGCCTACGAGGTCACCTACTCGGGCAGCTACCGCGCGAAGAATCGCAAGACGCGGCGCTTCATCGCCGCGTTCGCGCTCCGCGCCTACTAGCAGCAGCCACAGCAGCAGAGAGGACCTGTCAGATGTCCATCCGTACGAAGTCCGGCGCGGCGCTCGGCGTCGCCGCCGTCACCTGCGCCGGCGCGCTCGCGCTGGCGATGCCCCCGATGTCGTCGGGCCACGCGACGCTCAGCGCGTTCCAGCCACAGGGCACCGTCCTGAGCGGCGCGCGCGGCACGTTCGTCGTGCGCGCCCCGAACGAGACCGAGTCGCAGAACACGTTCAAGATCGTCGTCTACGTCCCGGCGGCGATCCAGGAGAGCTTCAGCGTCCAGCAGATCCCCGACTGGCGCGTGCGCATCAACCGCGCCGCTACCGGCAAGACCGGCGAGGGCGGCAGCAAGGTCTTCGCCGTCAAGAGCGTCTCCTACACGGCCAAGACGAGGGCAGCGGAGATCGAGCCGTCGATGTTCGGCCAGTGGGCGGTGCGCTGGGTCAACCCCGCGACGGCACAGCAGCTCTGCTTCCCGATCCTGCAGTACTACCGCAACAAGAACGGCAAGCGGATCAGGCCTGAGATCGTTCGCTGGACCGGCCCGACCGATTCCGAGCATCCGGCCTCATGCGTCACCGTCGCCGCCGCGCCGCCGACGCCCTGACGGCAGCGGTCGTGCTCGGCGCCATCACGGCGCCGGGCGCGGCCGCCCACGTCACGGTCCAGCCGGCCGCCTCGCAGCCGGCGCAGCTGCAGCGCTACCGCGTGATCGTCCCCAACGAGCGCGCGTCGAGCGCGACGACGGGCGTCGACCTCAAGCTGCCGGCGGGCGTGACGTTCGCGCTCACCGAGCAGGTCGAAGGCTGGCGCGTGCGCGCCGTCAAGCGGGGCAGCGAGATCAGCGAGCTGCGCTGGCGCGGCGGTCCGGTGCCGCCGGGCGGGTACGCGGAGCTCCACTTCATCGCGCGCAACCCCGTGCGGCTCGGGCCGATCGCGTGGAAGGCGCTGCAGCGCTACGACGACGGATCGGTCGTGCGCTGGATCGGCGGCGCCGGCAGCGAGACGCCGGCGCCGATCACGACGCTGAGCGAGAGCGCCGCGGCGGTCGACGTCGTCAGCACGCACGGAGAGGGGGCGCCGGAGGCGGCGGGGGCCGTCGCGACCGCCGCGGCGAACCCGGACGACGACGGTCGCGACGGGTTGACGCTCGCGCTGGCGATCGTCGGCGCGCTGCTAGGCGCCGCCGCGCTCGCGCTCCAGCTCGTGCGAGGACGACGCGCGACGTAGCGCGTGCGAGGTCGTGTCCTGGCTTGTCGGGCCCTCGCCCCCACAAGTCAGGACGCGACGTTCAGCTCGAGCCGCGCGGGCAGGCCGATAAACGTGCCGAAGCGGTCGGCGGCGGCGCGCAGCGCCGCCAGCTGACGCGCGCTCGGCGTCACGTCGAGCGCGGCATGGAGCGTGACCTCGCGGCGCGCCAGGCGGCGCGTCCAGCGCCCGACCGTGCGGCCGTCGATGACGATCGGGCGCGCCAGCAGCGTCGCGTCGGGACGGCCCCCGCCCAGCACGTTGCGCAGGTCGCGGTAGCCGACGACCGCCTCGTCGTACGTGCCGAGCAGGAAGGCGCCCGACGAGCGCGGCGAAGGGCCGGCGACGGGCTGCGCCGACGCGATCCAGAGCGTGCCGTCGGCGGACGGCCCGCTCGTCAGGCGATCGCCGGCGGCGACGATGCCGGCCTTCGCGTCCGCGATCGTCAGCCCGGACCACCACGCGAAGTCGCGCGCCGTGGCGGGCCCGTGGCTCGCGAAGTAGCGCACGACGAGCGCGCTGACGTCGTCCTCGCGGCCGCGCTCCGGCGCGGGCGCGACACGCCCGTCCAGTGGCAGGTACGTGTGCTGCTTGCCGCGCCGCGGTCCGCTGGCGACGATCCCCTCGAGCTCGGCGTGCATGACGATGTGGGCGATGCGCTGGCCCGAGCTGTCGATCCCGGCCGCCTCGAGCGCGACCGCGAGCTCGCGGCGGATCCGCGGCGCGCCGTCGGCGAGCGTGGCGGCGAGCGCCTCGCCGGCGCATGCGAGCGTGCTCTCGTCGAGGCCGAGCGCCCGGTAGCGGCCCGCGCTCTTGGCCTGCACGCGCGGACCGGTCAGGCGCAGCAGCCAGCGCAGGTCATCAGCGGCGACGAAATGCCACGTCGGACGCAGGACGTGCGTGCGCAGGATCTCGCCGCGGTCACACGCCGCCTCGATGTCGGCCGCGCGACCATCGCGCACGCGCATCCCGAGCGACCACAGCGCCTCGGCGTACTCCTGCGCCTGCACGGCGCCGCTCCAGGCGACGGCTTCGGCCGCGGTCGAGAACGGCTCGCCGGTCAGGCGCTGCTCGTGCAGCCGCCGGCGCACGATCTCAAGCGGTCGCAGTGCCGCGCCCCCCGCCGTGCCTACAGCTGGCGCGCCTCGTCGGCGTCCGCTGCCTGCTCGGCGCGCCGGCGCTCCGCGCCCTCGGGGTCTCGCTTGTCGCCGATCAGCGACGCGGCGATCCCGATCGTGAATGCGGCCGCGACCAGCAGCAGGTTCTGGACCGGCCCGATGTGGACCCATTCCTCGATCAGCAGCTTCACGCCGATGATCCCGAGCACGACGGCGATCGTCTCATCGAGGTAGCGGAAGCGCTTGATCAGGCCCTCGACGAGCACGAACAGCGCCCGCAGGCCGAGCAGCGCGAAGACGTTGCCCGCCCAGATGATCAGCGGGTCCTGCGTGATCGCGAACGCCGCCGGGATCGAGTCGACGGCGAAGGCGATGTCGGCCGCGACGATCGCCGCGAGGCAGAGGAAGATCGGCGTGACGTGACGGCGCCCGTCCTCGTGCGAGAACCAGTGCCCCGCGCGAAAGCCGTCGGTGACGGGGAAGACCTTGCGCACGCCGCGCACGACGAGGTTGCGGTCGGGGTCGACGTTCTCCCCCACGCCCTTGTAGATCCGGTAGGCGAGCACGAGCAGCAGGACGCCGAGCACGTAGAGCACCGCGTGGAACTGCTCGATCAGCGCCGTGCCGCCGAGGATCGCCAGGCCGCGCAGGGCGAGCGCCGCCATGATGCCCCAGAAGAGCAGCCGCGGCCGGTGCTCGTGGGGCACCCCGAAGTAGGCGAACAGCAGGATGAAGACGAACAGGTTGTCGAGCGACAGCGAGCGCTCGATGAGGTAGACGGTGACGTAGTTGACGCCGTCCTCGCTGCCGTTGAGCGCGACGACCACGCCAGTGACGGCGAGCCCGAGCACGAGCCAGCCGATCGACCACCGAACGCTCTCGGCGAACGTCGCCTCCCGGCCGCGCGCGAAGAAGTGCAGGTCGAACCACAGCAGCGCGAGCAGCACGACGATCAGCCCGCCGAACTCGTAGACACCCATCTAATGCGCCTGCTCGTGACGGTGCACTAGCGGATCACTACGCGAAGAAGAAGACCACGCCGAGGACGGCGTAGACGGCGAGCAGCTGCAGTCCCTCATACCACGTCGACTCGCCGTCGTGGGTGACGTGGGTGGCGATAATGATCGCCAGGAAGACCGCGCCCAGCTCGAAGCCGTTGAAGACGAGCGCCATCGGGTTCGGTCCGACGACGAAGGACAGCAGGACGAGCACGGGCGCGACGAACAGTGCGATCTGCGCGCTCGAGCCGATCGAGATGTTCACCGCGAGGTCCATCTTGTCCTTGGCGGCGAAGTAGATCGCCACCCAGTGCTCGGCGGCGTTGCCGACGATCGCGACGACGATGAGGCCGACGAAGAACTCGCTCAGGCCGATCGTCTCGGACGCCTCGGAGATCGAGCCGACGAGGATCTCGGACATCACGCCGACCGCCACGCCGGCAGAGGCGAGCACGATCACCGAGGTGCGGATCGACCACGGCTCGTCGACGTGCTCCTCCGCCTCGGAGGTGGGATTGAACAGCGCCTTGTGCGACTTCAGGGAGAAGACGAGGCCTGCAGCGTAGGAGCCGAGGAGGATGCAGGCGACGATCAGCGACATCGTCTCGAGGTCCGAGCCGAAGTCCACCCGCTCCTCGCCGACCGCCGGCAGCCCGCCGCCGGAGACGAGCTGGAAGACCGTCGGCATCACGAGCGCCACCGCCGCGAGCAACAGCATCGACGACTGCACTGACGCGGCGGTCGGGTTGAAGGTCTGCGTCGGTCGCTTGAGGCCGCCGACGAGCATCGCGAGGCCCATGACGAGCAGGATGTTGCCGAGGATCGAGCCGATGATCGACGCCTTGACGACCTCCTGCAGGCCGGCGTTCAGCGCGAAGATCGCGATGATCATCTCGGGCGCGTTGCCGAACGTCACGTTCAGCAGGCCGCCGATGCCCGGGCCGGAGCGGTGCGCCAGCTCCTCGGTCGCGCGTCCCATCAGCGCGGCCGTGGGGACGACGCCGGCCGCGGCAGCGCCGAAGATGATCGCCGCCTCGGCGTGACTCAGCTCGAGCAGGATCGCGATCGGGATGAAGGGGACGAGCAGGTACGGCCAGCCGGAGCCGGAGAGGAGGAAGCGGCGTGCGGACGTGGTCCGGCTCATTTCCGGTCGGCAGTCGTGGGCCGGGCGCTAGCCACGTGGAGTTGCAGTCAGTTGGCGCAGGTCGCGGTCGGGCTCGATGCCCCAGCGCCGCGCGACGGCGTCGAGCTCGGGCGTCAGCGGCCAGCGATCGGGTCGTGGGTCGCCCTCGTGCTGTGTGTCGGCGCCCTTCAGCGACATGCTGCCCGTGTTGTCGCCGATGCTGCGGATCGTCGCGAGCTCGGCGTCGTCGAGCACGACCTGCGCGCCGATCGCGAGCAGCTCGGCGCGCTTGTCCTCTATCGGCCGGGCGTCTGCGCCGATCTCCTGGATCAGCGTCGGGACGACGCAGGCGACGGGCTCGTGCGCGAGACACCATTGCGCCGCGAGCTGGAGCATCGTCAGGCCGTGGCGCTCGGCGATCGGGCGCAGCAGCTCGAGCTTCTCGGCGCCCGCCTCGACCCAGCCCTGCGGACGGAACGTGCGGTGGTCGCGCTCGGCGAAAGCATGGCCTGGGCGGACGTCGTCCCAGAACAGGCCGCCGTAGTCGACGACCCGCGTGATGACGTCGACGTCGTGCGCGCGCGCCGCGCCGAGGCACAGCTCGGCCGGCCACGGCTCGAGCGGGTTGAGGATGACCATCGCCCAGTCGATCAGCTCGCCGAAGCGCTCGAGGCAGTCGATGATGTCCAGCGTGAAGCCGTTCGCGGGCCCGGGGGCGACGCCGAGCCGCCCCGTGAGGCCCTCGTCGCGCATGGCGCGCATCGCGTCCCAGACCGTCTCGCTCGTGTAGCCGGTGCGATCGGGGTTGTGCAGCAGCAGGACGTCGAAGGCGTCGAGCCCGAGCCGCTCGAGGCTGCGCTCGGTCGCCATCCGGACGTAGTCGCCGAACGCGGCGGGGCCGCGCAGGCGCGGGTCGGTGAAGCGCGGGTAGCCCTTCGCGCCCTCGCGCTCGCCCTCGTAGAAGTCGTGCCCGATCGCGCCGACGACGCAGACGGAGTCGCGATCGATGCAACGCAGCGCGCGACCGAGCACGCGATCGGCGTCGCCGGCTCCGTACGCGTCGGCGGTCAACAGCGTGTCGAGGCCGTCGCCCGGCGTCAGCAGGGCCTGCAGCCGCGGCTCGTCGATCGCTTCACCGAAATGCAGGTAGCGGCCCCCGCTCCAAGTGCCGATCGCGGTATGGCCGGGGGCGCGCATGCGCCCTCAAGGGTACGCAGCCGCCGGCTCGGGCGGATCTACGGGGCCAGCTGCGAGATGCAGCGCACGAGCGGCGCCGTCTCCCCTCCGGAGCCGGTGATGCAATCCAGCAGTGCTCCGGTCAGGCCGCCCGAGCCGCCGTCGGCCAGCGCCGCGCGGATGCCGTCGACGAGGTCGCTGATGCTGCGGCCCGTGAACTTCGAGAGCGGCTGCGCGCCGCTCGGCGCCTTGACGTCGACCGTCGTCGCGTTGACGCCGTCGAGGCGCAGGCGAAGGTTGATCGTCCCTCCGTCGAGGCCCCGGATCGGGCTGACGCCGCCGTCGGCCTTGAAGGTGAACTTGATCACGGCGAGGATCTGGCGCACGCGCCTGTCCGCCGCTCCGGTCCAGACGTCGGCCGTGGCGGAGTCCACGGCGTCGGCGATCTGCTTGCGCAGCGCCGGCGTCAGCAGGCCGCCGCCGGCCGCCGGGCCGCCGGCCTTCGTCAGCAGGCTGTCGAGATCCTCGAGCAGGCGCGCGACGTCGACCGTCCCGCCGATGCGGATCGTGTCGACGTCGCCGACCCGCTCGTTGGCCTCGACGCGAGGGTCGCGGATCCAGCGCCGCGCGTCGATGCCGAGCGCCCTCAGGCCCGATCGCGGCTGCGAGCCCTGCCCGTCGCGCAGCTTGGAGACGAACGGGTCGTCGACCGCGTAGAAGCGATCGTCGAGCCGCACGAACGCGCGCGTGCCGGTCGATCGCACGCCGCCGGTGAAGCGGTGGGTGGCGAGCGTGCCCGCGAAGTCGACGTCGAAGCGCGGCAGCTCACCGATACGCGGCGCGGCGAACCGCCCGCCGAGGTTGAGCTTGATCGGCCCGCCGAGCTTGAGCAGCCCTTCGGGGTCGAGCTGGAAGGCGAGCCGCATGCGGGCGCTCTCGACCGCGCTGCGGGTGCCGGCGAACGTCTGCTCGATCAGCACCTGGGCGCGCGCGTCGCCCGTGTCGGCCTCGTCGTCGTCTGCGCCCCCGCAGGCGGCGAGCAGCGCGGCGCAGAGCGCGAGGCAGGCGACGAAGAGCAAAATGATCGGCCAGGGACGGCGGTTCACGGTCGCAAGAGTGTGCTGCAAGGACTACTGCAGCGCCATCGCGGTCGGGTACCTAGCATCGGGTTCGTGCGCCGGACCACCCCCCCGGGCCTTGCGCTGGCGCTGCTGCTCGCGCTCGTCCTGGCCCCAACCGCCGTCGCTTCGCCGCTGATCGAGCTGCGCAAGGACGGCAGCACCGTCGTTCGCGAGGATCGCTTCGTGCCGCCCGCGAACGACGCGAGGGCGACGGCAGCGATGCGCGCGCAGCGGTCGCGCGCGCCGGCGCACGGCCCGTCGGCGCGCGCCGCCGCGACCAGGCTCACGGTGCGCGGCGAGCTGCTCCGGATGCTCACGGCGGGCGAGATCGACCGGGCGACGCACGACGCCGATCGCGCGATCTACGTCAACGCGCTCGCGCTGCGCGGCAGGCTCGAGGGCGCTCGCCGCGTCGCGCTCGGCGCCGTGCTGCGCAACCTCGAGCACGTCGCGGCGGCGGGCGGACTGACCCCGACGCGCCTGCCCGCGCTGTTTCAGACCGTCGCGCGCAACCGCCAGTGGTGGTCCAACGGCCCGCTGCTGCGCAACGGCGCCCGGGTCGGCTTCGAGGGCAGCCGGCTCGTCTGGCAGCATTACGCCGGCGAGGGGCTGCAGATTCAGTGGCTGGGCACGTTCGGCAAGGCGAACGGGCTCTGGCAGGGTGGCTACGACGCGTCGCTGCGCGCGCTGCTCGACGAGACGCTGCCGCTCGCCGCGCAGCGCGCCGGCGGGATCGCCTGGGAGTACCTGTTCCGCTTCGACGGCGGCGCGCCGCCGTGGGTCAGCGGCCTTGCGCAGGGCACGGCCGTGCAGGCGCTGGCGCGCGCCGCGGTGCGGCTCGCCGAGCCGCGCTACAGCGAGGCCGCCCGCGCCGCGCTCGGGATCTTCCGCGAGCCGCCGCCGAGCGGGGTCCGCATCGCCACGCCCGCCGGGGCGCACTACCTGATCTATTCGTTCGCGCCGAACCTGCGGGTCCTCAACGCGTTCACGCAGGCGCTCAACGGCCTGCACGACTTCGCGGCGCTCGCCGGCGACGCCGACGGGCACGCGCTGTTCGCCGCCGGCGAGGCGCAGCTGCGCGGCGAGCTGGCGCGGTACGACACCGGCGCCTGGACGCGCTACTCGCTGGCCCGCGAGGCCGACCTGCACTACCACAAGGTCGCGCGCGACTTCCTCGTCAACCTCTGCGCGCGGCTGACCGAGGACGCCGCCGCCGCGCAGGCGGCGCCGCCACCGGCCTCACCCGCGGGCGGCACCCCCGTGGCGCTCCCGCCGGGCACCGTCCCCGTGCCGACGGGCGGCGCCGCGCCCGTCGTGGCGCCGCCGGCGGCGATCGATCCCACGCCCTACTGCGGCGCGGCGCAGCGCTGGACGCAGTACCTCTCCCTGGCGCCGGTCGTCAAGCTCGTCTCGCGCCGCGCGCGCGGCGGCAAGCCCGCCACGCTGAGGCTCACGCTGACGAAGCCCTCCAACGTGACGCTGCGGCTGCGGCGCGGCGGGCGCACGGTGATCGTGCTCGGCGGGCGGCTCGGCAGCGGCGTGCGCACGCTGCGCTGGCCGCGCCCGCCGCGCGCCGCCGGCAGCTACACGGTCCTGCTGCACGCCCGCGACCTCGCCGGCAATACCGGCGCGAGCGAGGCGCCGCTGCGGCTGCTGCAGGCGCGGCGCGCGCGCCGCGGGTGACGGCTGCGGGCCGGCGTCTCGCTCAGACCGTCGTCAGCTCGCGCACCTCGGTCAGGCGGAAGCTGTTCCCGGACGGGTCGCGGAAGCCCGAATCGATGCCGTACGGGCGCTCCTCGGGCGCCTCGGTGAACTCGACGCCGCGCGCCCTGAGCTCCTCATAGCTGGCCTGGCAGTCGTCGGTCGTGAGGAAGACCGTGCCGGCAAAGCCCTTCGCCATCAACGTGCGCACCTGCTCGGCGGTATCGGCGTCCATGACCGGCGCGCCGGGGATCGCCATCAGCACGATCGCGACGTCGTCCTGGCCGGCGGGGCCGACGGTCAGCCAGCGGAAGTCGCCCATCTCGGCGAGCGTCACGTCGGCGCGCACCTCCATGCCGAGCTTGCCGGTGTAGAAGGCGAGCGCTTCGTCCTGGTCGTGCACCCACAGCTGGGCGGTGGAGATTCTGATCATCGGGTCCTCCTCGGCGGTTCGTTGAACTCGTGCGAGGGACGCTAGTCGGGCCCGCTGCGGCTGTCTTCTCGAAACGTGCTGCGTTGCGGCCGCCCGTAGGCGCGCACGACGCAGGCCGGGACGAGCGCGTGCGCGGCGGCCGGCGGAAACGCCGCCCGGTACGCGGTCGGCGACGCTCCGTACGTCCGCGTGAAGCTCGTCGTGAACGAGCCCACGCTCTGCAATCCGACGGAGAAGCAGATGTCGGCCACGGAGCGGTCGGTCGTGCGCAGCAGCGCCGCGGCGCGCTCCAGGCGCCGGGTCAGCAGATATCCATGCGGCGACTCGCCGAACACGCGGCGAAACTCACGGCTGAAGTGGGCGCGCGAGAGGCCGGCGGCGCGCGCGAGGTCGTCGACGCCGAGCGGCTCGGCGTAGCGGGCATCCGCCAGGTCCTTGGCCCGCAGCAGGTGCCGCGCGGGCGGGACGAACGTCAAGGCGCTACCGAGAGCCCGCGGCGCGCCGTCCCGCCGCGTGCTCGACGAGGTAGCGCCCGCGAGCGAGCGACAGGGCGAGCAGCGCGTCGCTGACGGACTCGGGCAGCCCCGGCGCCGCGGGCTGGTAGATCTCGCCGAAGAGCGATCCGCCGGACGTCGCGCCGCGCGCGGGCGCGGTGGCCCGCGTTGATGTTCGGCTCGCCTGCGCGAGGCGAACCGGGCACAACCGGCACCGCGGTCGCGACCTGCAGCAGCTCACCGCCTGGCGGGAATGCGCGCCCACGACGCAAACATAGCAACGGGTGTAAGGGCCACCTAACACGATGCTCCAGCAGCTGTTAGGGATCCCTAGTTAGGTGGCCCTTACCACATTTCACAACGTTTGTCTAGGGGTACTGATAAAATTTCTTGCACGGCGCACCGCCCACACCCGCCGTCCACCCGACAACATCACGAAGGAGATCCCGTGCCCGCTGAACGGTTCGTCGCCGCGCTCAACGACCAGGTCGCGATGGAGTTCGCTGCCGCCCATCAGTACACGTCGATCGGCGCGTTCTATGAGCTCGCCACGTTCCCGCAGCTCGCGAAGTTCTTCCACGCGCAGGCCGAGGAGGAGCGTGGCCACGCGATGAAGATGGTCGACTACCTCGTCGACACGAACAGCGCCGTCGAGCTGACCGCGATCCCCGCGCCGAGCAACCACTTCGCCGACCACGTCGAGCCGATCAAGCTCGCGGTCGAGCAGGAGCGCAAGGTCACCGTCTCGATCAGCTCGCTGTACGACGTCGCGGTCGAGACCAAGGACCACCAGAGCGCGCAGTTCCTGCTGTGGTTCCTCGAGGAGCAGGTCGAGGAAGAGGACACGATGCAGGACGTGCTCGAGGTCGCCGAGCGCACGCGCGACGTATCGATGCTGCTCGAGGAGTACATCGCGCGCGAGCAGAACGGCTGAGCGCGAACGACCCGCTCGGGCACCCGCTCGAGCGGGTGCCCACCGGTCGCGGGCGTACAATCGCGCCAATGCCCGTCGACGGTGCCCGTAACGAGCGCAGGCGCGCGGCGGCCGCCGCGACCGCGTGATCGGCAGCGCACAACGCCTGCGCAGGGCGTATGGCGCACTGGACCGCGACCAGCGCTTCGCCGCCGTCGCCGCGATCGGGCTGCTGCTGGCGATGTTCCTGCCGTGGTACGAGAAGAACGTCGTGATCGACGGCACGAAGAGCTTCGCGAGCGATTCGATCAGCGCGTTCGGCGCGGTCTCGTTCGTCGAGGCGGCGATCTTCCTCGTCGCCGCGGGCGTGATCGCGCTGCTGCTGGCGCGCGCCGACGAGCGCCCGTTCCACCTGCCGGGCGGCGACGGGGTCGTGGTCTTCGCCGCCGGCCTGTGGGCGACGGCGCTGATCTTCTACCGCGTCTTTGATCGCCCCGACGTCAGCGGCGAGGGCGGCACCGTCGGGATCCAGTGGGGCTTCTTCGTCGCGTTCGTGGCCGCCGGAGCGCTCGCGCTCGCCGGTCAGCGGATCCGCGTCGCGGGCCGTCCCGAGCCCCGCCTGCCGGCCGCCGAGCCCGACGACGAGCCGGCGCCGCGGCGCCCGCGCCCGCCGCGGGAAACGGCGCGGACCGCGGTCGTGCCGCGCTCGGAGGCGCCGACCGAGGTCGCGCAGCGGGTCGCGCAGCGGCAGGCGAGGCGCGACCGCGCCGTCACGCGCGAGGACGCGCGCCAGCTGACGTTCGACGATCCCGGCGACGAGCCGCCGCTGGCGCCCGACGACGTTCCCAGCGCGCGCGACGGCCGCTGACGTCACAGCCGGCGCGCCGGCTGCACTGAAGGGATATGGATCGGCGCGTGAACGAGCCGTCGCTGGGACCGTCGACGTTCGACGAGCTCTATGCCCGTCACCAGCGCGGGCTGCTCGCGTTCTTCATGCGGCGCACGTTCGACGCCGAGGTCGCGGTCGACCTCGTCGGCGAGACCTTCGCACAGGCATTCAGCGGCCGCCGCCGCTTTCGCGGGACGACGCCCGAAGAGGAGGCGGCGCTCCTCTACGTCGTCGCGCGGCGCCTGCTGTCGCGCTACTTCAAGCGCGGCCGGGCCGAACGCGCGGCGCTCGAACGGCTCGGCGTCGCGCGGCCCGAGCTCGACGACGAGAGCCTGGCGCGGATCGACGAGCTGGCCGGCGTGGCGACGATGCGCGGGCTGATCGCCGAGCAGCTTCGCGCGCTGTCGGACGAGCATCGCGAGGCGCTTGCGCTGCGCGTCGTCGAGGAGCGCGCCTACCCCGACGTCGCGCGGCGGCTCGGCGTCTCCGAGCAGACGGCCCGCTCATCGTCACGGCGACGCTCGACAGGCCCGCCAAGCGCTTCGAGGTGACGCTCGCCGGACGCGAGCTGCGGATGCGCCGCAGCGGCGGACCCGCACATCGGCCGCGCTACAGCGCCAGCTACGACCGCGATCGTGGGGCGCGCCGTGCGTCTCTCGTCGGCCGCGTCTACCGCGGCAGCGTCGTGCTGTGCGGCCCCGAGAGCTGCGCGACGATCGCCATGCGCGTGCGCCTGCGCTGATCAGCAGCTGCGCGGCGCGTCGCACGGGCGCGGATCGGTCACGCCGTCGTCGAAGGCGATGTAGCCGGCGACGAGCAGCAGCGCCGTCGCGACGAAGAGGATCGCCAGCCCGGCGACGACGGTGCGTCGCGAGCCCGCGAGGTGACCGACGAGCGCGACGAACGCGCCCGCGCCGATCAGGAGCGCGACCGGCGTCGCGGACAGGTCCGACGCGCCGAGGATCGTGGCGGGCACGGGGGAGTTCCTATCATCCGGCGATGGCCACTGCCGCCCCCGACTCCGCCGCCGCGTTCGGAGCGGGCCTGCGCGAGGTCGGATACCTGCCCGGCGAGTCGACCGCGCTCGTCTCGTATCTGGCGACGAAGCTCGGCAAGCCGATCCTCGTCGAGGGCCCGGCCGGGGTCGGCAAGACCGAGCTCGCGAAGGCGCTCGCGAAGACGCTCGACCGCCGGCTCGTGCGCCTGCAGTGCTACGAGGGCCTCGACGAGGCCAAGGCGCTCTACGAGTGGAACTACCGCAAGCAGCTGCTGCGCATCCAGGCCGGCCAGTCGGACACCGCGCGCCCGGCGTGGGACGACCTCCAGGACGACATCTTCGGCGAGGAGTTCCTGCTCTCGCGCCCATTGATGGATGCGATCACCTCCGAGCTGCCGATCGTGCTGCTGATCGACGAGATCGACAAGACCGACCAGGAGTTCGAAGCGATGCTGCTCGAGGTCCTGTCGGACTTCCAGATCTCGATCCCCGAGCTCGGGCTCGTGCAGGCGCGCTCACATCCCGTCGTGCTGCTGACGTCGAACAACTCGCGCGAGCTGACCGAGGCGCTGAAGCGGCGCTGCCTCTACCTCTGGCTCGACTACCCCGAGCTCGAGCACGAGCTCGAGATCGTTCGCCTGCACGTCCCCGACCTGCAGCAGACGATCGCGCGCAAGCTCGTCGAGATCGTCGGAATGGTCCGCGAGCTGGACCTCAAGAAGCCGCCCTCGATCGCGGAGTCGATCGACTGGGCGCGGGCACTCGTGCTGCTCGGCGCGCAGGACATCGACGCTACGGTCTTCCGCGAGACGCTGTCGGTCATCGTCAAGCACCGGACGGATCTCGACATCGTCGCCGAGCGCGTCGGCGTGCGGCTCGGCGCGCCCACCGCGCCCTGAGGGTCGAGGCGACGATGCCGGCGCCGAGCGAGACAGCCCCGCCCCCGGGACTCGCCGCGCGGCTCGTCGAGTTCGGTGCCGAGCTGCGCGCCGAGGGGATCAACAGCGGCTCGTCGGAGCTGCTGGACGCGTTCGCGGTGCTCGCCGAGATCTCGTGGACGGACGCCACCGACGTGCGCGAGGCGCTCGCCGCGACGCTCGCGAAGTCACAGGAGGAGCGCCGCATCTTCGAGCTCGTCTTCGAGCGCTTCTTCTTCCGTGCGACCGAGGCGGCGGCGCTGCGCGAGGGCGTGCGCGAGCATGACCGCGGCGAGCGGCGGGCCGGCAGCGACCCCGTCGAGGGCGGCGAGCTCGACCTCGAGGAGCTTCGCCGCCAGATCGCCGCGGCGCTGCACGACGGCTCGGAGTCGCTCCTGCGCGACCTCGCCCGCCTGGCGATCGCGGCCTTCGGGCGCCAGGCCGAGGGGACGGGCGTGATCGGCGTCGACGTGCAGCGCATCCGGCGCGCGCTCGGGCTGCGCCCCGAGCCACAGCGCGACGTGCCCGCCGACGACCCGCGGCACGGCGGCCTCCCCCGCCCCGCGCTGCGCCGCTTCGAGGCGCTGCTGCGCCGCGAGCTCGAGCGCGGGCAGATCGAGCGCACCGAGCGGCTGCCTCCGTCGCGCCCGCTCAACGAGCTCGACCGCGCGCTGCCGAGCGGTCCGCTGCAGGACCTGGCGGCCGTCCACCGCGTCGTCGCGCAGCTCAAGCGGCGGCTGAAGACGCACGGTCGCGAGCACCGCGGCCACGCCCGTCACGCGCACGTCGACATGCGGCGCACGATGCGCGCCTCGCTGCAGACCGGCGGCGTGCCGATCGACCTGCGCTACAAGCCGATGCGCCCGCGACGGCCGGAGATCTACGTGCTGTGCGACGTGTCGACGAGCGTCACGAGCGCCTCGGTCTTCTTCCTCAGCGTGCTGCACGCGCTGCACGACTCGTTTCGCAAGATGCGCTCGTTCGTCTTCATCGAGCGGATCAGCGAGGTGACCGACGTCTTTGATCGCGAGCGAGACTTCCGCGCCGTGTCGGAGGCGATCGCGCGCGACGCCGGCGTGGCCGACATCAGCGGCTACACCGACTACGGGCGCGTCTGGTCGGAGTTCCGCTCGCTCGTCGAGGACGAACTGCACCCGCGCGCGACCGTGATCGTGCTCGGCGACGCGCGCACGAACGGGCGCGACCCGCGCGCCGACATCTTCGCCTCGGTCGCGGCACGCGCCGGCCGCACGTTCTGGCTCAACCCCGAGCCGCGGCTGTACTGGAACTACGGCGACTCGGTGATCGCGACGTACGAGCAGCATTGCGAGGCCTTCGAGTGCTGGACGACAGGCCATCTGGAGGCCTTCGTCAAGGCGCTGACGGCGCCGGTGCGCGCGGTCTGAGGGGTGTGCGTTGGGTGGAGCTCAGCACGCAGCTACCGGGGCGCCTACGTCCGCCGAACGGCATCGCTGATAGAACGATCAAGGCCCGCGCGGCTCATTGGGAGCCACACCAACCGTTCATGTCGAGTTAGGTGCGCGTATCGCCCTCAATTCGCCACGACCACCCCGGGAGGCGAGGGGTGCCGCACGCTATCCGCGGATATCGCGGGGAACGTGCGCCAGCGCGTCCCGCCGCGGACCTCCAGACCCGCCCCGATTCCTCATCGATGCAGTTCGACAAGCGAATGCACGACCAGCACGGCACACGCTGAGCTCGGGCGGCGAGCGTTTGCGTCCCGGCAGGCATCGGGCATGACCGTCCAGCACATGGACGAGGCGCG
>CAWADD010000003.1:0-95941 GCA_963780585.1 uncultured Actinomycetes bacterium | reverse complement strand
GTGACACCTCAATGCCATTCAGAGCCATCGATGGTTGCTCGCGACTGTTATATGTTCGGTTCGATCGGCCACTCGCGACCGTGATCGCGGTCCGGCCAGCGTCTTGATCGTGCGCAGCAGTGCACGCCGACTTGGAGGAGTTGCATGGCCCGCCCCATCATCCTTGGCGTCGTAGGTGACTCGGCAGCTGGGAAAACGACGATCTCGCGCGGCCTCGTGGAAATTCTCGGCAGCTCGAACGTCACGCACATCGGCACCGACGACTACCACCGCTACGACCGCAAGCAGCGCGCGGAACGCGACATCACACCGCTGCATCCGGACTGCAACTACATCGACATCATGGCCCAGCACGTCCGCCACCTGCGCGACGGCGACCCCGTGCTGAAGCCCGTCTACAAGCACAAGGACGGGACCTTCGGCCCGCCCGTCTACGTCGTCCCCAATCGCTTCGTGGTGATCGAGGGCCTGCTCGGCTACCACACGAAGGAGCTCTACGACGCCTATGACGTGCGCGTCTACCTCGCGCCGCCCGAGGAGCTGCGTCGCAGCTGGAAGATCAAGCGCGACACGGCCAAGCGCGGCTACACCGAGGAGCAGGTGCTCGCCGAGCTCGACAAGCGTGAGCCGGACTCCGAGTCGTTCATCCGCCCGCAGCGGCGCAACGCCGACATGGTGGTCTGCTTCCAGCCCGGCGACGACAGCGAGAAGCTCGACGCCGAGCTGACGCTGTCCGAGGGCCTCACCCATCCCGACCTCTCCGTCGTCCTCGACGAGCACGACGGCCACGGGATCACGCTGGAGGAGCGCTCCGGCACGCTGCACCTGAACATCCCGGGCGATCTCGATCCGGACCACGGCGCCGCGATCGAGGAAGCCGTCTGGGACAAGATGCAGTTTGCCCAGCAGCTGCGCACGGAGCGTCTCGGCGAGTTCAAGATCGGCGACGACCGTCACCGCTCGGAGTCGCTCGCGATCGTCCAGGTGCTGATCCTCTACCACCTCGTCACCGCCAAGGCGGCCGTCGCGGTCGGCGGCGACGAGACGAACGCGCGAGCCGATCAGGAGCCCCCCGACGATGGATGAGCGGCTGTTGGAGTACGACGCGTTCGACCCCGCCGAGGAGGGCTTGCGCGAGGCGCTGACGTCGACCGGCAACGGCTACTTCTGCGCCCGCGGCACGGCCGAGTGGGAGGACGCCGGAAACGTCCACTACCCGGGCACGTACGCGCACGGCCTCTACAACCGCGAGACGACGATCATGGGCGGGCGCCCGGTGCTCAACGAGGATCTCGTCAACCTCCCGAACTGGCTCGTGCTGAAGCTGAAGATCGAGGGCGAGGACGCGATCCGGCTCGGCAACGTCGAGCTGCTGAGCTATCGCCACGCCTACGACATCGGCACGGCGATGGTCATCCGCGAGCTGCGCTTCCGCGACCGCTCGGGGCGCGAGACATCGCTGCGCAGCCGGCGCTTCGCGAGCATGGCGCACTCCCACCAGGCGGCGATCGAGTGGACGATCACGGCCGAGAACTGGTCCGGCAGCGTCGAGCTCGTGTCGGCGATCGACGGGCGCGTCACGAACGCCGGCGTCGCCCGCTACCAGACGCTCGAGGGACGTCACCTCGACCCGATCTCGCCGCGCACGTTCGGGCCCGAGGTCATCGCGCTGAAGGTCGAGACGCGCCAGTCGAACCTCTACGTCGCGCAGGCCGCGCGCACGCGCGTCTTCCACGCCTCCGAGCAGCACGACGTCGAGCGCTCGCTGTACCAGATGGACGACTACATCCAGCAGGTCCTGCGCTTCGACGTCGAGCGGGGCGTCGCGCTGCGCGTCGAGAAGCTCGTCTCCTTCTACACCTCGCGCGACCGCGCGATCAACGAGCCGCTCGGCAACGCCGGCAAGTCGGTCGCGCGCTATCCGGACTTCGACGAGGCGCTGCAGCGTCACACGCGCGCGTGGGATGAGCTGTGGCGCTCGAGCGACATCTACCTGCCCGGCAACGAGCGCGTGCAGCACCTGCTGCGGCTGCACATCTCCCACATCCTCCAGGTCTGCTCGCTGCACACGACGAACCACGACGCCGGCGTCCCGGCGCGCGGGCTCAACGGCGAGGCCTATCGCGGCCACGTCTTCTGGGACGAGCTGTACGTGTTCCGCTATCTCACGTCGCGCCTGCCGGAGGTCACGCGGGAGCTGCTGATGTACCGCTACAGGCGCCTCGGCGAGGCGCGCGCGGCGGCCCGTGCGGCGGGCTACAGCGGCGCGATGTTCCCCTGGCAGAGCGGCAGCGACGGCAGCGAGGAGACGCAGGTCGTCCATCTCAACCCGCTCTCGGGCCAGTGGGATCCCGACCTCAGCCACCGTCAGCGCCACGTCAACGTCGCGATCTTCTACAACGTCTGGCACTACCACCAGGCGACCGACGACGTCGGCTTCCTGCGCGAGGAAGGCGCCGAGATGATGCTCGAGATCGCGCGATTCTGGTCCTCGATCGCGCACTACAACCCCGACCGCGACTGCTTCGAGATCCACGGCGTCATGGGCCCCGACGAGTTTCACGAGAAGTACCCGGGCGCCGACGAGTCGGGCCTGCGCAACAACGCCTACACGAACGTGATGGTGGCCTGGATCTGCGAGACGGCCGTCAAGGTGCTCGACCTCCTGACCGAGCGCCGGCGCGACACGCTGCGCGCGAAGATCGGCCTGACGGACGAGGAGATCGGGCTCTGGCAGCAGATGAGCCGCAAGATGTTCGTGCCCTTCCACGACGACGGAATCATCAGCCAGTTCGAGGGCTACGAGGAGCTCGAGGAGCTCGACTGGGACGGCCTGCGCGCCCGCCACGGCAACATCCAGCGGCTCGACCGGATCCTGCGCGCCGCCGGCGACGACCCCGACCGCTACAAGCTCGCCAAGCAGGCCGACACCGTGCTGCTGTTCTTCCTCTTCGAGCCGGACGAGATCCAGCGGCTGTTCGAGCGCCTCGGCTACGAGTGGGGTCCCGACAGCGCGCAGCGCAACATCGACTACTACGACCGGCGCACGTCGCATGGCTCGACGCTGAGCTACATCGCGCACGCCGGCGTGCTCGCGCATCACGATCCCGAGCACTCGTGGGAGCGCTTCCTCGTCGCGCTCGAGAGCGACGTCGGCGACGTTCAGGGCGGCACGACGAAGGAGGGAATCCACCTCGGCGTGATGGCCGGCACGCTCGACCTTATCCAGCGCGCCTACACGGGCGCGCACATCCGCGACGGCGTCCTGTACTTCGCGCCGACGCTGACCGATCGGCTCGACGGCCTGTCGTTCCCGATGCAGATGCGGGGCACGCCGATCCGTGTCAGCGTCTCGGGCGGCGAGCTGACGGTCGTCATCACCGGCGGCTCCAGCCGCCCGGTCAAGGTCGGCATCGGCGACGATGTGCGCGAACTCGGCGCCAGCGAGCGCTGCACGTTCAGGCTGGCGACCCCCGCCGGCGCGCACCACGGCCAAGGGAGCTAGTTGAGCATGCAGAACGGATTTCGCGGCGCGATCTTCGACGTCGACGGGGTGCTGGTCGACTCGCCGCACGAGGCTGCCTGGCGTGACACCTTCCAGCAGCTGATGGAGAGCGACTGGGCCGACATCCGCGGCCAGACGTCGTGGTCGCCGGACGCGTTCACGAGCGCCGTCTACCAGCAGGTGCTGTCCGGCCGGCCGCGGATGGAGGGCGCGCTCGCCGCGCTCGAGTACTTCGGCGTGCCCGAGCCCGAGGTCCGCGTGCACGCCTACGCCGAGCGCAAGCAGGACATGGTCGTCGAGCTCATCACGGCCGGCAGGTTCTCCGCCTACCCCGACGCGCTGCGCTTCCTGCTCGCCGTCAAGGACGCGGGGATCGCCGTCGCCGCGGCGTCGTCGTCGAAGAACGCCGGGCTCTTCTTGCGACAGATCCGCCTCGACGAGTTCGCCGAGCGGGAGGGCCTGAGCTACGACTGGGTCGAGCCCGGCCTGACGCTGCTCGGCGCCTTCGACGTCGACATCTCGGGCCGCCATTTCGAGCAGGGCAAGCCGCACCCGGAGATCTTCCTGACGGCCGGCCGCGAGCTCGGGGTCGAACCCGCGGCGGCGTTCGTCGTCGAGGACGCGGTCTCGGGCGTCCAGGCCGCGAAAGCCGGCGGCTTCGCCGCGCTCGGCGTCGCACGGCACGGGGACGAGCAGCTGCTCGCCGGCGCGGACGCCGACATCGTCGTAAGCACGCTGGTCGACGTCGATCTCGCGGGGCTGGCGGAGCGGCGCCTCGTGCGCCGCGCGGGCTGAGCGGCTGCTAGTCGGCGCGCACGCGCCCGCGGAAGTCCCACATCGTGCGCTGCTCGCCGAGCGTCAGCGCCCGCCACGCCTTGGCGGGCGACTGCCAGACGTAGACCAGCACGTCGAAGATGCTGTCGACGCGCGTCAGTACGTCGATCGTCGTGCGCGTGTCGGTCCCCTCGGCGAGCACGTCGCCGTTCGCGACACGGATGACCTTGAACGTCCGCCGCGCCGCGCCGCGCGCAGCGAGCGGCGGCTCGGGCGCGCGCCGTTCGAAACGGCTCGTCGTACGCGCGCGCGTGTCCTCGATGGGTGTGTGATCGATCGCCACTGCTGGTTCCGTCGCTTCCCGACCCGCGCAAGAGTACCGATAGAAGAATGACGTGCGACTAAATATACGACGTGTTCGATCGGTTTTTCGCTATAACTGTGATGACGCCGAGACGTCGAGCGGTTAGCGCGTTCGGCAGAGGTAGCGAGCGAACATGCCCGACGCGCTGTAGTCCGCGTCCACGATCTCGAACCCCGCGCCCTCGAGCATCGGCTCGAGCAGCCACGTGAACGTCGAGTGCTCGTCGCGCACGTGCTCGGCAAGCTCGGCTCGTGTCCAGCCGCGCTCGACGTCAGCGCTCATGGTCTCCGTGATCCAGGCCTCGATCCGGCGTTCGGCCTCGGCGGGCGCAAAGCCGTAGACCACGTCCCACAGGCGCAGCGCCCCTCCCGGCCGCAGCATCGCAGCGATCCGACCGAGCGCGATCGCCTTCCAGAAGTCCGGCAGGTGGTGCAGCGCGAAGCGGCTGTAGACGAGGTCGGCCGGTTCGCCGGCGTGCTCGTAGGTCAGGAACCCGGCACGGACGATCTCGACGTTGCCCACCGCCCGGCGGGCGACGTTCTCGCCGAGTAGCGCAAGCATGACGGGCGACACGTCGACGGCCACGACGCGCTCGCATGCCGGCGCGGCGGCGAGCGCGAACTGGCCGCTCCCGGCGCCGATGTCGACGACCGACGACCTCCGCTCGAGGATGCCCGCGCCGACGAGCAGGCGGACCTCCTCCTCGGCCTCGGCGTCCATCTTCGCGTCGTAGCGGCGCGCATGCTGCTCGTCGAAGTGCTCGCGGCCGGCATGCGCGCGCTCGTCGAGCCACCAGGAGTCGGGATCGTGCGTCATCGAATGCGGGCGGAGGGACTCGAACCCCCATGGCTTGCGCCACCGGCACCTAAAGCCGGCGTGTCTACCTGTTCCACCACGCCCGCGCGTGCCCCATGACCTGTGCGGATTGTATGTTGGCCGCGATGGCCGAGGGCAACCTCATCATCGAGCACCCCAACCGCGACAAGGCCGAATCGCGGGCCACGCGGGCGGTCGTCGTGGGGCTGCTGCTCGTCAGCACAGCCGTGCTCCTGATCGCGACGATCGGCGGCTGGGAGAAGATGCAGGGCGCCAAGCCGGTGCTCGTGGCGTACACCGCGATCTACGCGTTGCTCGCGTTCTACATCGCTCGCTGGCGCAGCGGCATGCTCCCCGTCGCGGCCTCGCTGGCGATCATCCTGCTGATCTTCTGCGCGATCAGCGGGCCGCAGTGGTTCGCGCGCGACGAGCCCGGCTTCACGAATCCACTGCTCGACGAGAGCGTCGTCGGCGCGCTGACGCTGCTCCTCGCGCCGCTGCAGATCCTGCTCGTGATCGCCGCCGCGCGCGGCTTCTCGCAGCGCTGGAGCGTGGAGGTCGAGCGCCGCACCGGCGCGCCGCCGGCGTACCGCGCCCAGCCGGGCTGACCCTACAATCCGGCTGCGCCCGGGTGCTGGAACTGGAATACAGGATCGGCTCAAAACCGATTGCCCGTGAGGGATTGTGGGTTCGAATCCCACCCCGGGTACTGCCGTTCGGTCAATGACCACGGGCCATCAGGCCCGCCTTGGTCCCAATCTGGTCCCAAGTTCACGAGCAGGCAGCCGCGTCCACCTCTGGCGTAGCCTCCCGAGCCATGACTGACATCACCATCTCCCTCGCCATGCAGGACGGCACCACCTACGAGATCGAGGTCACGCCCGAGCAGGCGCTCGACTTCAACGCCGGCCACGGCCTCCCGTTCCACTTCGTCCACGACGAGCGGATCCTCGTCGACGCCGACGGCACGATCACCGAACGCCACAGCGCAATCCCGCCGCCCGTTTCTTAGAAGGGCGACCCGCGGACACCCCGCCACCGCGCCGGGCAAAAACGCCGGGCAGCGGTTTTCTGCGAGCCGCTAGCCGGATAGCGGCTGCGAGCTGTGTTCTTGTCGGGGCGACCTGATTTGGACGCTCGGGTTCGAGCACCAGCTTGTGCGCCCGGGGCGATCGCGCCCGCTTGTGCAATGGCGCACAAGTGGCGCGCACGCGCGCACCCCCTTCGAGCGCGCGGTCGGCCCGGAACTGGGGATACCTCCCCAGTTGATGGGTCGCGGCGGCCCTCAATCCAATTGGATTGGGTGTTACAGATGTAACACCCTGCCGCCGGATGGGGACCGGTCCCTATCCGTCACGCTGCGGCGGGTGGTTCGGCGCCCTTCGCGAGGTTGCACGCCCGGCACAAGGCCTGCAGGTTCGCGATGTCGTCGGTGCCGCCGAACAGCACGGGCTGGATGTGGTCGACGTGCTGCGCGGGCTTGCCGCATTGCTGGCAGGTGAAGGCGTCGCGGTACATGACCGATGCGCGCGTGGTGCGCCAGGCGCGCGTGCTGCCGTTGCGTGGCCGGCACGCCGAGCAGTAGCTCCCGGTTTCGATGAGGCGCCCGCAGCGGCCGAGGCAGCGCCGCGCGGCCACTACAGCCAGCCCAACAGCTCGACGGTGGGCGTGGGCGCCTCGGCGGCCTCGACGGCCATCGCCAAGGCGACGACGGCGTCGATGTTGTCGCGGCTCTTAGCTTGCTCAGGCGCCACCCCCGGGGGGTATCGCGAGGCAATCGCCTGCCGGACATGCGCGTTGAGCGCGGGATCGTCGAGATGCGACAGCCTGCGCTCGACGATCGTCGCGTGCAGGCGCTCGGACGCCGGCCCCATCCGTGCGTTGGATTGCGGGAACTCGGTGATCGGGATGCCGCGCTCGGCGAGTCGCAGCATCGACTCCTGGAAACGCCACGGGTCAGCAGTTACGTCGACGATCATGAACTGCTGCGCGAGGTCGCCTACTTTCTCCGCGCAGGCGAGTACCGCCTCGTTGCCGGTGTAGATCGCGCAGTCGACGCGCAGATCCTCGGTGACCCACACGACCGCGCTCGCGGACCGTTCGCCGCCGACGTCGACGCCGACGAAGATGCGTTGCCCGGGCAGGATCGTCGCGGTCGGGTCCGCGCACGCTTGCCACGCGCCGGGCGGAAGCCAATGGTGCTCGCCGACCGTCCAGATGTTGCAGTGATATCTCCTGAACGCGCTGTCCTGCACGGCTTCGCGTTGCTCAGCGAGGCCGTCGAGGGTGATCCACGACGCCGGGTTGGCGGCGAGAACGGGCTGCAGGTCTTCGCCGTCCCAGTCGTCGCCGACGGTCCATTCGAGCATCGCGAGTGAGGGTCCGTGCGCGGTCGTTAGAGCGCCGTTCCGCGTGACGGAGGGCAAACTGAGGGCTCGGGCCCGTAGCCGTCCTAGCGGGCCGTCGATGTCGCTGCCGGCGGTGCTGATCGTGACCATCCGCGAGTCCGGTCGCTTCAGCATCGAGGTGCGCATGGCGAGGTATAGCTCACCGTCTCGATGTGCATGTAGTTCGTCTACGAGGACGAGGCTGGGCGTGAGGCCGTGCGCCAACGGAGCATCGCTGGCGAGGACTTTCAGGAACCCATCGGTCGACGCGCAACTCGCTGTAGCGCGACGTGATCCTCGCCTCGAGATCGGGATGCGCACGCACCATTCGCTTGGCCTGCTCAAACAGCAGCCGGGCCTGATCGCGGCTGGCGGCGCAGACGTAGATCGACGGCTCGCGTGTCGAGAGCAGCGCGAACAGGCCAACGGCGGCAAACAGCGTGGTCTTACCGCAGCCGCGCGGCAGCATCACGAGTAGCTCGCGACGGTCACTGAACACCTCGCGAGCGATCTCGTGCTGAAACGGCTCCAGGCGCAGGCCGCAGAACTGCTCGGCGAACCGGATGAAGCGTTCAGCCGATGAGAGCGTGGAGTTCATCCTCGATCGCCTTCCCGGGTGACTTGATGCCGTTGCGTCTGCGGCTCTCGGCGGTCAGCAGCAGGCTCTTCGCGAGCGCGAGCGCCGCGGCCTCGCAGTTGGCGACGGTCTTCAGCGTCGCGGCGAGTTCGATGCTCGGGCTGTGCTTGTACTCCTCGGCACGAGCGCGAGCCTCGCGGGCCTTCACGACGTTGTGGCAATACGCCTCGAGCAGTGGGCCGTCTGATTTCTCCCACGTGCCCTGTAGGCGGAGCTGGCGTTGGGCGACCTGCCACACCTCGATGAGATCCGGGCCGAATCCTTTAGGTGGCTGATGTTGGCGGCTCATGGGCTGTAGATAGGCATTAGCGCGACTACTACCACAGCTTACGCCACGTAAGCGACGCTACTACGAATGGGCTTCCTGAAACATCGCGGGTCGGCATGGGCGATCGGTGTCGCTGAGGACCGTGCGCTACCAGCCCCGGACACGGCGACAGGGCTGCTGCCGTACTCGACAACCCCCGTCCTGAACGTCACGACGTCCAACGCGCTGCGAGTGAGCGACGCCTACGCGTGCGTCCGCGTCCTCGCAGACTCGGTCTCCTCGCTGCCGCTGCACGTCTACAGGCGCACTTCTGCCGGCCGTCGTTCCGGCCAGCGAGAACAGTCGCGCCGTCCAGCTCCTCAACCGCCCGTCACCCGGCTCGACCGGCGTCGACCTCATCTCGCAGATGATGGTTCACCTCAACATTCATGGTGACGTGCTTCCTCGGCAAATACAGCGTCCGACGGCGAGATCGTTCAGCTCGGGCTGCATCAGCCCCGAGAGCGTCCAGGTCGAGCTGCGCGGGCAGCGGATCATCTACACCCTCGACACGATCCAGGGGCGCGACGGAGCACGGCCCGGAGGACATCCTGCACATCAAGGGCATGAGCCTCGACGGGCTCCGCGGCATGAGCCCCGTCACGCAGTGCCGCGTGGCGCTCGGCCTGTCGTCGAGCTTGCAGGAGTCCGCGCGCCAGTACTTCGACAACGGCAGCAAGCCCTCCGGGATCTTGACCGCTCCGGGTGCAACGTCTGGCGAGGCGCTCGAGCGGGTCTCCTCGACGTGGAACGCCAAGCACGCAGGCGTCGCGCAGATGCACCGCGTGGCCGTCCTCGCGGGTGACGTGAAGTTCAACGCCGATCGCGTTCAGCGCCGCCGACTTCGAGTTCCTCGGCCAGCGCGAGCTCTCCGCCCGCGAGGTCGCAAGATGCTTTCGAATTCCGGCCTGGGCAATTGATGGCGGCTCGGCCGACTCGTTGACGTATGCGAACGTCACCGAACAGAACCGCTCGCTCGCGATCCATAGCTTGCGGCCCTGGATCATTCGCCTGGAAAAGGCGATCAGCAACGACATCGACCTGTGCGGCGGCAACACATATGTCGCGTTCAATCTCGACGGTCTGTTGCGCGCAGCTCCGGAGCAGCGAGCCGAGAGCTACAGCAAGGCGCTGGACCCCGTCACCGGCTGGATGCGCCGCGACGAGATCCGCGTCCTCGAAGACCTGCCCCCGGAGCCCGAGACGGCCCCAACGACCCCGGAGGACGCATGACCACCACCACCCGCCCAACCGCCGGCAGCATCGAAACCCGCACGGCGGCCGACCTGCTCACCACCGACGAGCGCAAGATCCGCGGCGTCGTGCCGTTCGGCGTCGAGTCTCGCGATCTCGGTGGATGGCGCGAAATCATCGAGCCGACCGCCCTGCACGGCGCGAAGCTCGATGATCTCGTCGTCACCGTCGACCACGCCGGCGTCCCGCTCGGACGTTACCCCGGCGACGCTAGAGCTCGAGGACCGCGACGACGGCTTGCACTGGTCCGTCAGCCCGCCAGAGAGCCGCGCAGACGTTCGCGAAGCCGTCGAGCGAGGAGATCTCAAGGCCGGCTCGTGGCGGATGCGCGTTAAGCGCGATGAGTGGCGCGGCGAGGTTCGCCACATCCACGAGATCGCCGAGCTGCTCGACGTAAGCGTGGTCACGAATCCCGCCTATCCGACAGCGGCCGTCGAGTACCGCTCGGCACCCGACCCTGAAACGTCACCTGTGGCGCCCGCCACAGGTGGGACCACCAAGCCCGAGGAGGGCAACATGCAAGCTGAAGACCGCCAGCAGGCGCAGGAGACCGCCGCGGGCGGACTTCAGGTCGCCGATCGTGTCACCGTCACCGCAACCCTCCCGAAGGGCCTGGCCGAGGCGTTTCGCGCCGCCGGCTTCCCCGGAGAAACAGCCACGATCGACTTCGACCGCTTCGCCGAGTCGCGCGCCGTGACGTGGACGGGCAGCGTCGACAACATCAACGCCGTGCAGGCCGCTGCGGGCCGCCTCGGAGCGGACCAGCGTTTCGCATGGCCGGTGTTCCCCCGCGTGAACGTCGACTCGGGCGCGACGTCGGTGGACGTGTTCACACAGACCGCCAGGTCGCTCGCGATCCGCCGCGAACGTGATCCGCGCGATTGACGCCGTCAGCGCAAAGCCCGAAACGGCCAGCGACGCTGACCATCGTTACCACCGCTCTAAAGCAGGTGGCGTCGATCTACAGCAACGTGCCAAACATCCATGCTCGAGCAGCCCGCGTTCAACACGGCGATCGAAACGGATCTGCGGCTCGCGATCAACGGCGGCCTCGACAAGCTGATCCTCGACGCGATCGCGACCAGCGGCTTCCAGGCGCCCGGCACCGACCCGCTTTTGGTCTCGATTCGGAAGGCGATCACGACGGTGCAGGCGTCCGGTTACAGCCCGGACCTGCTGCTCGTCACGCCGGCGAACATGGAGGCGCTCGACACGCTCCGCGCGACCGCGACGGCGGGCGAGCAGTACTACGTGTTTGCGCCGGCGCAGCTCGCCCCGAGAAACATCTTCGGCCTGAACGTCCGGATCTCGAAGGACATCCCCGCCCCGGCCGTCGTCGACTCCGCGGCGCTCGGCAAGCTCTACACCTCGCCCGTCACGCTCGCGCGCTTCGAGGCTGATGGCGGTACCACTAACCGCGGCAACGTCCGTATGGAGCTCAACGCCGTGTTCGGGGTCGAGCGCACCGCGGCAGCCATTCGAGTGGCGGCGTCGTAATGGCCGGGAAGAAGAAGTCGCCTCCGAAGGTGAATCCGATCGCGCTGCGTCTCACCAACAACCGACGCGGGGGACGCCGCGGACGCAGGTAAACTCAAAGGCGTCGGATTCGTCACCCGACGCTCCATCGCAGCCTCCCGCTGTGTCTAGTGGTACAGAGCGCCTCCTCGTGGGGCGCTCTGTCGTAGTCCGTCCTCCCCTCATGAAAGACTTTGACAGTGACGGGCTGGATCTGACGACCAGCCACCCCACCCACTAGAACACGGAGGACTCATGCAACACCCCCCTTCCGCGACGGTTAGCCCTGAGGCTGCCGTTCAACCCACGGCGTGGGCGCTTGAGCGTCTACGGCCACCGACGAGGGTCGAGTTGCTACTCGCCCATCGCGCGGGGCGCGACCCGAACGCCTTGCTCGAGCGGTTCACCGAGCAGTACCTCGCCGCATGCGCGAGAGATGCGGCAACGATTAACGCGATCATCGGCGACAAGGACGACGTCAGCCCCCAATACATCGCACTGTGGGATCACCTGAACGCCCACGCCGAAGCGCATCGTGACGAGTGGTGGGACGCTCCGCTGCGAATGGTTGCGCGACTGCTTGCTGGGCCAAGGGCCGGTCGCGAGCTTGCGGACAAGGCGCGTCGCAGCTTGTACGTGGGCTTCATCGTCAAGAGGACGACGCCGATTGGCAGCCGCCAGCCGAAATGTGCGAGATGCCCCCGTAGCGAGCATCGTCCGGCGGCACGTCGGACGAGTAGTTCGTCGCGGACCTCGAGCGCTGACCCTGGAGAATCGGAAAGCGACTTACCGGCGGTCGCAGAGGTCCGCCTCACCGGCCGCGCGCACGAGGTGTTCGTCGCTACCCGCTGCGAACTCCAGGATGGCGTTGTCACCGCTGAGGGACAGTGGAGGCGCCGAACCGGCGCGAACTACCAGGACCTGCAGTTCAGTGCGCCGCGCAGGTACTCGTGGCCGGCGAGCCACTGCACTATCCGCTGGACGACCGGGGTGCCGGCATGAGCGCGCCCACGTTCGCCGGTAGCCCTCGACCCGACGTGCACCCGATCGACGGCGAGCCCGGGTACTACGCCGACGGGCACGGCCGCATCTTCAAGGCTGACGAGCCGGTAAGCAGCAGTGCGTACCGGCAGACACATGCGGAGCGAGACGCCGCGAAGACCAACGGCAACGGCCGCGCGTCGAAGCTACGGCGCCTGGACGTCGCCAAGATGGTCCGGGAGAACCCGCCGCCCGTCCCGTGGGTGATCGAGGGCCTCGTCGTTCGCGGCGCTTTGACCGTCCTCAACGGCCGCGAGGGCGAAGGCAAGTCGCTGCTGGCGATGGCACTCGCGGCCGGCGTCGCGCTCGGCGAGAACCAGGCCGGGCTGGACTGCCACACCGGCAAGGTGCTGATCGTCGATACCGAGAACGGTGCCTACGAAACGCATCGCCGCGTTCACGCGCTCGGGCTGCCCGGCAGCGTCGAGATGTTCGAGCCCGACGACGGTAAGCGCTTCGACCTGCGAACGGATCTCGCAGACCTCGAGAGCCTCCTCGTCGACCACAGGCCCGATCTACTGGTGCTCGACAGCTTCCGCACGCTGTGGGCTGGTGAGGAAAACGACAGCGGCGACGTGGCGAAGGTGCTCGACCCGCTGCGCAATCTCGTCCGCAAGCACCAGGCCGGAACGATCCTGCTCCATCACTCCGGCAAGGGCAGCGGCAGCTACCGAGGCTCGTCAGCTATTGGCGCCAGCGCCGAGCTTGGCTTCACGCTCGCTCGAGAGGAAGGCGACGACGATCCCGATCGTCGCTCGCTGGCATGCTGGAAGTGCCGGCCCGCGCCGAAGCCCATGAAGGCGTTCCTGCGGCTCAGCGTCGAGGGCGGGATGGTCTTCATCGACAGGGCCGAACCACCCGAGGACGTGAACCCACCGTCGGGGCCCGTTACGGGGACGCTGAAGCCACGCGTTCAGGCTGTGCTGAGCGACGTCCCGCAGTCGCGAGCGGACATCGCTCGCGCCATCGGCCGCGAACCAAAGGACCGCAGCGTCGGCCGCGTGCTCGACGACTTGGCCGCTGAGGGAACGGCCCAGAAGGACGCAGGGAAGTGGGTCGTAAAAAGGTGGCAAGGTGGCAACCCCCCTAGGCCGGTGCCACCTTGCCACCTTGTGGAAGCGTCCGATTCGCTCAAGGACGCGCTCCCGGCCGGTGTCTGCCGATGCGGGCCGCCGGGCCCACCGTGGACCGACCTCGACGGCGATACCCGCTGCGCGAAATGCGGGAGGGCGGCGCGATGACCGGGCAGCTCCTCACCGCCGAGCAACTCGCGGAGCGCTGGCAAGTACCTGCCAGCCAGATCTGGCGCCTAGCCAGGAACAACGCCATTCCGACGGTTCGCCTAGGTCGGTATGTGCGCTTCAACCCCGCCGCGATCGAGGCTTTCGAGAACGGCACCACCACGAAGGAGACCCCATGAACCCGCAAGACCGTGACAGCGTGTCACGCCGGACGCCAGCCGAACGCAAGACCAGGCAGCGAGCCCGCGAGGTCGCCGCAGTCCCCAAAGCCGTGTTCGAGCAGTACCTCGCCGAAGCCGAGCAGCCATCGCGCGCCGGCCTGCTTCGCTACGCAGAAACGCGGGCCGCATGAACCCGCCCGGAACCCCATCACACCGCATGCCCGACGGACACGACGACGATCACCACCTCAAGGACTGGATGCTGTCGCTCGTCGACGACAGCCCTGACCACCTCGCGTGGATCGCAGTACCGCACCCCGGGACCGAGGAGAAGCTGGATGCACTCGACGAGCGCCTGGTGCGCGTCACCGATCTCGCTAAGCAGGAACGGCCCGACCTCGGCATGAAGCTCCTGCCAGCCGCCTACGTCGGCGAGAACGCGGGCGTCACCGCCATAGCCCTCGTCCTCCACGAGCACGAATGGGTCGGCGGCGGCTGCATCCGCGGCTGCGGCGAGACGCGGGAGGCCGCGTGACATCTCGGCCCAACGGGCGTAGTCTCAGCGCCTCAATCAAAGCGCCCCCGCGCGAGTGGAATCGCCGGGGGCATGGATCAGGAGGGATTAGCTCCATGACCACACCGAACCCTACGGGGGATCAGCGGCCGATCACGACCATCGATCTCACCGATGAGCTCGTCATGCATCTGCGGCAGTTGCTGTTCGAGGACATGCACGAACGGGCCGAGCAGCTTGCGACGGCGGCACACAGCGCGCACGAAGGCCCGAGCGCCGTCGATGGCGACGATGCGCGTGGCGCGTGGGCATCGTGTGGGATGCAGGAGAGCGCGGCGATCCTCGATCTCGTTGGCTGGTCCACGCGCGACGAGGCGGAACGACTCCGAACGGGCAAGGAAAGCGCGTGATGCCCGCTCGACGCTCCTACGGCAGCGGCTCCCTCACCGAACGGGCCGGTGTCTACTACGGCAGATGGCATGACGGCGGCCGACGGGTCCAACGCAGGATCGGGCCCGTTCGCACACCACACAAGCCCGACGGCCTCACGAAGACGCAGGCCGAGGCGCGGCTGCGCGACCTCATCCGCGAGGAGGCCGCCACAGCACCCGTCGCGCACGCTCGCACCCTCGAAGCCGCCACTGATGCATGGATCGAGCACCTCGAAGCCAACGGCACGAAAGCATCCAGTGTTCGCGCCTACCGCGCCGCGCTGGACAAGTGGTTCCTACCAACGCTGAAGACCCGA
This sequence comes from uncultured Actinomycetes bacterium, assembly GCA_963780585.1. Lineage (GTDB taxonomy): Bacteria > Actinomycetota > Thermoleophilia > Solirubrobacterales > Solirubrobacteraceae > CADCVQ01. Next base: position 80,677 of record CAWADD010000003.1, on the reverse strand, counting down.
TCGCTCGACAGGATCACCACGAGCGACGTCGAGCACGCCATGGCCCGGATGCGCAAGGCCGAACTGTCAGACAAGACGATCCGCAACTACGTCGGCGTGCTGCGCGCCCTGTTCAACTTCGCCGCCGACAAGCGCCGACGGTGGACGACGCGCAACCCCGTCGACGACATCGAGCTGCCACGGCTCCCGACGTACGGCGAGATCCGCTACCTGACCAAGGAGGAGATCAGGGCGCTCATCGACGCCGTGCGCCCCGTTCCGATCACCGGCACCGACGCGACCTACGAGGCGATCGACAAGGCGATGATCGTCACCGCCGCGATGACGGGGCTGCGCATCGGTGAGCTACAGGCACTCGACTGGCGCTCCGTGGACTTCGTCCACGCGCGCGTGCGAGTACGCCGCACATGGGACCGCAAGGACAAGACGTTCACCAAGCCGAAGAGCAGGCGCTCGGAGCGGGCGGTCCCGATGCCCGACGAGGTCGCCGGTGCGCTTGAGCGACTCCTGCGCACCTACCATCCCAGCACCACCGAACCCGACCCCGACGCGCTTGTGTTCGGCCACCCCGTCACCGGCGACCCGCTCGGCCACGAAGCCATGTACGACCGCCTACGGGCAGCACTGAAGACGGCCGGGCTCGACGAGGCATATGCGTTGCACACGCTGCGCCACAGCTACGGCACCGCGCTGGCCGCGCAGGGGGTACCGATGCGCACCCTTCAGGAGTGGATGGGACACAAGGACATCCAGACGACGCAGCGCTACGCCGACTACTGCCCGAACCCCGGCGAGCGCGACGTCGTCGAGGCAGCGTTCGCGCTTGGTCCCAATCCTGGTCCCAATCTGCCAACGCCCGCACAGAACTGAGCGCAACTCAAAGCAGCAGGCACGGGGGTGCGCAACCGACCGCCACCCCCGTGACAGGGTTCGAATCCCACCCCGGGTATCGCCGTAGCGCCGGGGCGCACGCGCCCGCCGCCGGAGCCCGAGGCCCCGGCGGCCGGCAGCTTCCTGCCCGCGGCTACGGCAGCAGCGTGATCGTGTCGTCGCTCGGGGCGCTGTCCCCACCGGGGCGATCGACCGACGTGAAGGTCCCGCGAGCGCCCGCGTATGCCCCGGTTCCGCCCACGATCGCGCCCGAGACGGTGCCCGACGTGGTCAGTCGCGTCGCCAGGAGCAGGTCTCCGTCGGCGAGATCGAAGACGCCCTCGCAGACGCCGCGGGCGAAGCGCCCGCCCTTCGTGAAGCTGCACTTCGCGTCGAGCGTGCCGGCACGCTTGTTCTCGCCGTCGTAGAGCGGGGACGAGAACAGGAACGTGTCGCCCGCGCTTGCGCTGAACTCGCTCCTGGCACGCGGCGGCACGTCGACGAACTTCTCTGTGCCACCCCGCTCGACCAGCTTGATCGTCTGCCCGCCCGGGGCTTGTGCTCCGCCGCTGACGGCGAGCACGCCGCCCGCGGCGAGGACGGCGACGAAGGACCCGGCGATGACGGCAGTGCGGCGCATGAGATCTCCTAGGTTGGATGTCGGCACGTGCGCCCGATCGGCCGGCGCGCGCGCATCATCCCCCAAGCGCGGCGCGCTATGCCACGATCGCGGCCAGCGCGCCGATCAGCCCGCCGGGGGCCACGAGCAGCCCGTCGGGCACGTCGCCGCGCGCCGCGAGCGCACGGCGCTGCAGTCCCGCCGCATCGCACAGCACGGTTCCCGCCGCGATGTCCCAGATGTGCACGCCGCGTTCGTAGTAGGCGTCGTAGCGACCGGCCGCGGTCCACGCGAGGTCGAGCGCGGCGCTGCCCATCCTGCGCACGTCGCGCACCTGCGGCAGCAGGCGGGCGAGCGCTTGCGCCTGCACGGCACGCACTCCGGCGTCGTACGCGAAGCCGGTCGCGACGAGCGCGCTCGCCAGCTCGTCGCGGTCGGATGCGCGCAGCGCCACGCCGTTCAGCGTCGGCGGCCCGCCGTCGCGCGTCGCCGCGAAGAGCTCCCCGCGCAGCGGATCGAAGATCACGCCGGCGAGCCCGCCGTCGTCGCCGTGCACCGCGACGCTGACGCACCATTGCGGCACGCCGAAGAGGAAGTTCACGGTGCCGTCGAGCGGATCGACGATCCAGCGCAGGCCGGCGCCCTCCTGCGTCTCGCCGCCCTCCTCGCCGAGGATCGCGTCGCCCGGCCGGCGCGCCGCGATGACCTCGCGGATCGCGCGCTCGGCGGCGAGGTCGGCCTCGGAGACGAGGTCGGTCGGCGTCGACTTCGAGCCGGTCGCACGCTCGTGCCCGCTCTCGAAGCGCTCGCGCAGCAGCTCGCCCGCGGCGCGCGCGGCCTGCTCGGCGATTGCGAGCAGCTGCGCGTCGCTCAAGAGACGGGTGGGCGCGCGTCGGCCCACGGCCGCGCGAGCTCGAGCTCGTGCGCGAGGGAGAACAGCGTCTCGTCGGCATCGAGGCGCCCGACGAGCTGCACCGACAGCGGCAGGCCGCGGGCGTCGAAGCCGACCGGCACCGAGGCGGCCGGGTTGCCGAGGTGGTTCCAGACGCCGTTGAAGGGAATCCAGCGCAGCACGCCGTTGAGCGTGTAGGCCGCGCCGCGACCGTCGTAGCGCCCGATCGGCAACGCCGCCTTCGCGAGCGTCGGCCCGAGCACGACGTCGACGTCGTCGAAGATCGCGTTGACGCGCGCGGCATCGGCGCGCTCGCGGCGGCGACCGCGCGCGCCCGCGCGACGCGCGATCTTGCCCAGCCGCACGAGCCCGCGCGTGCGGCGCTCGAGCCGCTCCTGCTCGAGCTCATCCGCCTCGGCGGCGATCTGCGCGAGATAGCGCGCGACGACGTTGAGCCCGACGGGGCCGATCGCCGGCTCGCGTTCGAAGACCTCGTGACCGAGCGAGCGCAGCAGCTCGGCGGTTTGCTCGGCCGCCGCGCGCCACTCGGAGTCCAGCCGCGCCGAGCTGCCGGGCGGGATCCGCGTCGCGAGCGCGATCCGTAGCCGCGCCGGCGGCGGCTGCTGCGCGGCGGCGATGAACGGCCGGCCGCTGACGACCTCGTACAGCAGCGCCGCGTCGGCGACGTTGCGCGTGAGGACCCCGAACACCGACAGGCCGCCGAAGAACTCCTCGTAGGGCACCGTCGGCACGACCCCGCGCGACGTCTTCAGCCCGAACAGGCCGCAGCATGCCGCGGGGATGCGGATCGAGCCGGCACCGTCGGAGGCCGTCGCGCCCGGCACGAGGGCGGCGGAGACCGCCGCGCCCGATCCGCCGCTCGAGCCGCCGGGCGTGCGCTGAGGGTCCCACGGGTTGCGCGTGATGCCGCCGGCGACCGTCTCGGTGAACGGCCAGGCCGCAAGCTCCGGCGTGCGCGTGATGCCGATCACGATCGCCCCCGCGGCGCGCAGGCGCCGGACGATCTCTGCGTCCTCCGGCTCCGGCCCAGCGTGCGCGTGCGAGCCGCGCGTGCGGGACGTCCCGGCGACGGGCGTGTCGTCCTTGACGGCGATCGGCACGCCCAGCAGCGGCCGCTTCGCGCGGCCGGCGCCGCGCGCGCCCGCCGCGTCCGCCTCGCGCAGCGCCTGCTCGGCGAAGACGACGCGAAAGGCGTTCAGATGCGGATCCAGCGTCTCTATCCGCTCGAGCGCGGTCTCGACGAGCTCGCGTGGCGTGACGAGGCCGCTGCGTACCAGCTCGGCCTGGCCCGCGACCCCGGCGAAGGCCAGCTCGCGGCGCTCGGTGACGGTAGGGGCAGCCATCTCCCGCAAGAGTAGTCGTGACGAGCGGGCGGCTATCCTCGCTGGCGCCTTGCCCGAGCCGGTCTCCATCATTGGCGCCTCCGGCGCTCTCGGCTTCGGCTTGGCGCTTCGCCTCGCCCGCGCGGGCTGCGCCGTGACGATCGGGTCGCGCGATCCCGAGCGCGCGGAGGACGCCGCCGACCGACTTCACGTCATGCTCCCGGGCACCGTCGCCGCCGGGCTCAGCAACGAGGGCGCCGCCGACAGCAACGAGCTCGTGTTCCTCTGCGTCCCGTTTCGCAACCAGTCCGAGACGCTGCACAACCTCCGCGACGTGCTCGTTCCCGGTCAGCTCGTCGTCGACTGCACGGCGCCGCTGGCGGCCGCGATCGGCGGCAAGGCGACGCGCACGCTCGGCGTCTGGCAGGGCTCGGCCGCGCAGCAGGCGCAGGAGATGGTGCCTGACGGCGTGACCGTGCTCAGCGCGCTGCACACGATCAGCGCGTCGATCCTGCGCGACCTCGACCACGAGCTCGACGAGGACGTCCTGCTGTGCGGCGACCGGCGCGCCGACAAGCGCCGCGTCGCGGCGCTGATCGATGCGATCGACGGCTTGCGCTGCGTCGACTGCGGTCGGCTCGAGATGGCCCGCGTGACCGAGAGCATGACCGCGCTGATGATCTCGATCAACGCCCGCTACAAGACGCGCGCGGGCGTCCGGATCACCGGCCTGCCTGACGAGCTTTGGCCGCCGGCCTGATGGCAGGCCCCGTCGTCCTCGCCGGCGGTACCGGCGGGGCCAAGCTCGCGCGCGGCATGCTCGACATCGCCGGCGCTGATCTCACCGTCATCGCCAACACCGCCGACGACATCGAGATCTACGGCGCCTACGTCAGCCCCGACCCCGACCTCGTCACGTTCTGGCTCACCGACCGCATCCACGAACGCGGTTGGGGCCTGCGCGACGACACGTTCGAGGTCATGGACGGCCTGCGCGAGCTCGGTGTCGAGATCTGGTTCTCGCTCGGCGACCGCGACCTGGCGATCGGGATCGAACGTGCGCGACGGCTCGCCGAGGGCGCCCGCCTGACCGACGCGCTCGGCGAGCTCGGCGCCGCGCTCGGCGTCACGGCGCGCGTGCTGCCGATGTCCGACGAGCCGGTCCGCACGTGGGTTGCGGTCGACGAGCGCTGGGTGAGCTTTCAGGAATTCATGATCCGCGCCGGCGGCGCCGATGCCATCCAGGACATGGAGCTGCGGGGCATCGCCGAGGCCCGACCGACGGCCGAGGTCCTCGCCGCGATCGCGGCCGCGAGCGTGATCGTGATCGGCCCATCGAACCCCGTGATCTCGATTGGCCCGATACTCAAGCTTCCACAGATGCGCCAGGCACTCCTCGACAGCCCCGCCCCGATCGTCGCGGTCTCCCCGATCGTCGGCGGCCAGGTGCTCAAGGGGCCGACCGCGGCCTTCATGCGCTGGGCGGGCTTCGATGCGAGCGGCGAGGCGGTCGCGGCCTGCTACGACGGGCTGATCGACGGGCTCGTCGCCGACGAGCCGGTCGACGGGCTACCGGTCCTGCAGACCGACACGCTGATGACCGACGCCGACAGCCGCCGGCGCGTCGCCGACGACACGCTGCGCTTCGCGCTGGGCCTCGCGGCATGACGGCCGTCGAGCGCCCCGTCACGTTCGCGATCCTGCCGGTCAAGCGCTTCGCCGGCGCGAAGGCCCGCCTGATGGGCGAGCTGGCGGCGGGCACGCGGCGCGCGCTCGCCGAGTCGATGGTCACCGACGTGCTGATGGCGCTGCGGCGCACCGCGGCCGTCGACGAGGTCTTCCTCGTGACGTCGGAGGCGGCCGCCGATGCGATCGGGCGCGGCTACGGCGCGACCGTGCTGGTCGACGACGCCGAGGAGGGCCAGAGCGCGGCCGTGCTGATCGGGATCGCCCACGCGATCGAGCACGGCGCCGCGCGGGTGCTGCTCGTGCCCGGCGATACCCCGGCGCTCGACCCCGCCGAGCTCGGCGAGTTGCTCGAGCGCCCGATCGTCGAGCACTCCGTGACGATCATCCCGGACCGCCATGGCAGCGGCACGAACGCGCTCGTCCTGACGCCGCCGGACGTCATCGAGCCGGCCTTCGGACCCGACAGCCGCGAGCGCCACGAGCAGGCGGCCGCGGCCGCCGGTGCCACCTGCGAGGTCGTCGAGCTGGAGACGCTGGCCGTCGACGTCGACACGGTCGACGACCTCGAGGCGCTGCGCCGCGCGCTCGCCGAGCGCCGCGGGGGCGCCGCGCACACGCGCGGCATGCTCAGCCGGCTCGCCGGACGCGAGCGACCGCCGGCCACGTAGTGCGCTGCCACGAGGGGGACGACCGCTCGTGATCAGCGCCGTCGCGCTGCCCGGCATCCCCGAGGTCCGCGCCGGTGACGACCTCGCCGCGCTGCTGTCGCAGGCGGCCGGCCCGTTCGCCGAAGGCGACCTGCTCGTCGTCGCTCACAAGATCGTCTCCAAGGCCGAGGGGCGCACGGTCTCGCTGGCCGACGTCGTCCCCGGCGACCGCGCCGTCGCGCTCGCCGCCGAGCACGGCAAGGACGCCCGCGTCGTCGAGGTCATCCTCGGCGAGAGCGCGGCGATCGTGCGGTCGCGGCCCGGCGTGCTGATCTGCCGCACGCACCACGGCTTCGTCTGCGCGAACGCGGGCGTCGACGCCTCGAACGCCGGTGCCGGGGAGCTCATCCTGCTGCCATCCGACCCCGACGCCTCGGCGCGCGCATTGCGCCGCGGCTTGCGCGAGCGCGGCGGGGTCGCGCCGGCGATCGTCGTCGCGGACTCGTTCGGTCGCGCCTGGCGCGTCGGCCAGTGCGACGTCGCGATCGGGATCGCCGGCATCGCCGCGGTCGACGACTGGCGCGGGCGGCGCGACGCGGCCGGCCGGATGCTCGACGCGACGATCGTCGCGATCGCCGACGAGGCCGCCGCCGCGGCCGACCTCGCGCGCCGCAAGGACTCGCGCGAGCCGGCGGTGCTCCTGCGCGGGCTCGAGCGCCACGTCGGCGAGGCCGACGGAGCGGGCGCCAGCGCGCTCGTGCGCGCGCGCGCAGAGGACCTCTTCCGCTAGCCGGCTGGTTGGCGGTTGGTCGGTGGTCGGTCTTGGCGCGCCGGGGGTGCGGCGCCGCTCGTACACGGCGTCGATGAAGGAGTGTGAACGAGCGCTCGTGGTCGCTTGTGAGCCGTGTGCGCTGCGAAGCCGTCCTGACTTGTGCGGCTCATGCCCACGCAAAGCAGGACACGACGCTCTGGGCAGCAACGCACCGCCCACACGCCCACAACCCCCTCCCTCATCGATGCCGTTCCCGCGTCGCGCCCGCGTAACCCGCCCGGCCACGCACGGCGCGCCACCCCGCCGGCGCGCCGCCCGCGTCAGCGGCACTTCTCGCCGGAGAACTCCTGCTTGCCGCGACCGGGCTGGCAGCGGCGCGTGTGAGCGTCGCCGGTGACCGTCCACGTGCCGCCCTTGCGCTCGAGCTTGACCCCGTGGCGGATGTCGAGCGTCGACTTGTCGTGCAGCCCGAAGACGGTCAGCGTCGCGGTCGCCTCGCTCGGCGACGTCTGGCAGGCGCTGATCGTCAGCCGCGACGCGTTGCCCTTGTCCGGTCCGTTGGGCAGCGTGATCGGTCCCGCGTGCGCCCGGATGGCGAGCAGCAGCGCGCGGTCGGGCGGCACCTTGCAGTTCGTCGTGGCGCCCGAACCGCAGCCCGCGGCGACGACGGCCGCCAGCAGCAGGCATGCGGGGGCAAGCGCGAGAGGTCTCATCGGCCGCCAACTATGCCGGGAAGCGACGAAGCTCGCGGCGCTGGTCGACGTTCAGCCGACGCGCTCGACGTGGTAGCGCCGCTCGCCGGCCGGCGTCTCGACCGCGACGGTCTCACCGGCGCGCGCTCCGACGAGCGCTTGCGCGACGGGCGACTCGAACGACAGGCGGCCGTTCTTCAGATCGGCCTCGGTCGCGCCGACGAGCGTGAAATCGAGCTTCCGGCCCGACGCCTCGTCGATCACCGCGACGCTCGATCCGAACGCCACGACGTCGGGATCGGCGACGCGCTCGACGACGCGGGCCGCCCGCAGGCGCTGGTTCAATCGCTTGATCTTCGTCTCCAGGTGGGCCTGGTCCTCCTTGGCGATGTGGTACTCGGCGTTTTCCTTCAGATCACCGAGCTCGCGCGCCGCCTTGATGCGGACGGCCATCTCGGCCCGTCCCTCCGTCTCGAGCTGCTCGATCTCGGCGCGCAGCGCGATGAGGCCCTCGGCAGTGATCTGCTCTGGCTCTAGCATCCGCGCAGGGTAGCGACAGCCGCGCGGGCCAACGCGCGGTCGCGTCGGCGGACACGTTGCTCAGACGCAGCGCTTGGGCTCGAAATCCTGCTGGCCGCGGCCCTGCTGGCAGCGGTAGGAGTCGCCGTCGCGGACGATCACCCAGGTGCCGTCGCGCTTCTCGAGCACCATCACGTGACGCACGTCGCGGATCGAGTCGTCGCGCAGGCCGAGCACGGTCACGGTCGCACGGCCGTCCTCGTCGGAGCTGCGGCAGACGTCGACCTCGACGCGATCGGCCTGCCCCTCCTCGCTGTTCGCGGGCGTGCCGTCGCCGCTGACGTCGATGTTGCGCACGTGCTGGCGCGCGGCGGCCATCAGCGCGCCGTCGGAGGTGCTGACGCATGCCGCGGAATCTTCCGGGCCGGCATCGTCGCCGCAGCTGGCGATCGCCAGCGCGGCCAGCAGAAGCGTGAACAGCGGCAGGCGGGTCGTCATCGTGGGTGCGAACCTACGCCGCCGCAGCCCCCAACTCAACTCGGCGCCGGACTTCGTACAGCGTCGTGCGCTCCGCAGCCGGCCGGCCGGCGCGATGCGCGGCCGCGATGAGGTCGTCCGGTGTGAGCATGACGCCGTGATAACTGCCCGCCAGGCGGCTGATGTTCTCCTCCATCAGCGTGCCGCCGAGATCGTTGACGCCCCAGCGCAGCGCCTCCGTCGCGGCATCGAGTCCCATCTTCACCCAGCTCGCCTGCAGGTTGCGCACGCTGCGCCCGAGCGCGAGCCGGAAGACGGCCGTGTGCTTGAGGTTCTCCGCGCTCGAGATCTCCTGCACGCCGTGCGTGCGACCGAGCAGCGTGTGAAACGGGATGAAGCTCAGCGGCACGAACTCCGTGAAGCCGCCGGTGCGTTCCTGCAACGCGCGCACGACGCGCATGTGCTCGGCGAGCTCCCACGGCTCCTCGATGTGGCCGAACATCACCGTCGCCGTCGAGCGCAGGCCGGCGCGGTGCGAGGCCTCGATGATCTCGACCCAGCGCGCGACCGGGAGCTTGTTGGGGCTGATGCGCTCGCGGACCCCGTCGTGCAGCACCTCGGCGGCGGTTCCCGGCGTCGAGTCCAGGCCGGCCGCGCGCAGGCGCTCGAAGACCACGCCGGGCACCAGACCGCTCGTGTCGCACATGTGCGCGACCTCCATCGCCGAGTACGCGTGCAGGTGCAGCTGCGGCGCGGTCCGCTTGGCGAGCACCAGCCAGCCCTCGTAGTCGGAGATCGTCCAGTCGGGGTGGATGCCCGACTGCATGCAGAGCTCGGTGGCACCGAACGCGACCGCCTCCTCGACGCGCGCGACGAACGCGCCGCGGTCGTGCTCGTAGGCGTCGGGCGAGCGCCGGCCCTGACCGAACCCGCAGAACGCGCAGCCGACGATGCAGACGTTCGAGACGTTGATGTTGCGGTTGACGACGAACGTCACGTCGTCGCCGGCGAGCTCCGCCCGCAGCTCGTCGGCGGCCTGGCGCATGTCCTCGATCGCCTCCGGCCGCGTCTCGGCGAACATCGCCGTCAGCTCGTCGGGCGTCAGCTCCGCGCCATCGCGGGCGCGGGCGATCGCGCCCGCGACGCTGTCGGGTCGCAGCGGCCGTGGCGGCTGCGTGCGCCCGCTCCCGAGCCGCGGGATGAAGCTCCAGTAGCGCGCCTTGACGACGTCGAGCACGCCCTGGGCGATCCACTCGGGGTCGATGTAGCGCGGGTAGACGCAGAGCCGCTCGGTCAGCGCGAAGCCCTCCGCCGCGAGCCGCTTGCGAACCTCATTGGGCGACGGGAACGGGTGCTCGGGCGAGATGTGGTCGCCGTTGGCGCTGAGCCCGCCGAGGTCCGACGCGCCCGCCCGCACGAGCTGCGGCCACCAGTCGGCGAGGTTCGGCGGCACCTGCACGCCGACGTCGGGCATCAGCCGGCGGCACTCGCCGACGAGCCGCTGCAGCTCGTCGATCGAGACCGGCGTCGCCCAGCTCGGCAGCGCGCGGTGCGGCGTGTCGCCGATCCCGGTCGCCCAGCGCCGGCGCGCGGCCGCATCGGCGATGTCGGCCGGCTCGCGGTCGTAGTAGCTGTCGTGCGGGACGAAGTTCTGCAGGATGACCTCCTGCAGATGGCCGTGCTCGGCGTGGACGGCGGCGAGCGCCTCGAGCGCCGCGACGCGCTCGTCCTCGCTCTCGCCGATGCCGACGAGGATCCCGCTCGTGAACGGGATCCGCAGCTCGCCGGCGGCGCGGATCGTCTCCAGCCGGCGCTGCGGATGTTTCGTCGGCGAGCCCTGGTGCGCGACAAGGTCGGGATTGACGGACTCGAGCATGAGCCCCTGGGATGCCGTCACCTCGCGCAGCCGCGCGAGCTCGACGGAGTCCAGCACGCCGAGGTTCGTGTGCGGCAGCAGACCTCGCTCGAGGGCCCGCTCGCAGGTCCAGACGACGTACGCGACGAAGTCCTCGTGGCCGTACTCGCGCAGCAGCGCGCGCACGCCGGCGTCGACCTCGGGGTGCTCGCCGGTCAGCACGAGCAGCTCCTTGACGTTGCGCCGCGCCGCGCCGTCGAGCAGGGACAGGACGGCATCGGGCGCGTGCAGGTGCGTGCGGTGCGTGGCGAACGCGCAGTACTTGCAATAGCAGCGGCACGTGCGCGAGAGCGAGAGCGTCAGGTTGCGGCTGAACGTGACGCGCCGGCGCACGCAGCGAAGTCTAGGTCGCACGGTCGCGCGCGACCTATCCTGCGAGCCGATGCGCGGCCCCCGGCTCCTGGCAGGACTGCTGCTTGCCACGTTGGCGCTCGCCGGCTGCGGCGCCGACGACAGCGGCCGGGCCCCGAACAGCGGCGCGCTGCTGCTGCTCGACGCCCCACCGAACGCGCTCCACGGCGGCATCTACATGGCGATCGCGCGCGGCTACGACGACGCGCTCGGCGTCAACCTGCGCGTGCGCGTGCCGGCCGACGCGACGAACGCCGTCGGCCGGCTCGCCGCGGGTGGCGCCGAGCTCGCGATCCTCGAGATCCACGAGCTCGCGCTCGCACGCGAGCGCGGGCGCGATCTCGTCGGCGTGATGGCGTTCGTGCAGACGCCGCTCGTGGCGGTCCTCGCGCTGCCGCAGATCCGCAGCCCGCGCGACCTCGTCGGCAGGCGCGTCGCGCTCGGCGGCCGGGCCGGCGATCTGGCCGTCCTGCGCTCGGTCGTGCGCGGCGCGGGCGGCGACCCGGCCGCAGTCCGCTCGACGCCGCTCGGCGCCGCCGCCGTGCGCAACCTGCTCGCCGGGCGCGTGACGGCCACGACCGGCTCGTGGAACGTCGAGGGCGTCGCGCTGCGTGAGCAGCGCCCGCAGATCCGCGAGTTCCGCGTCGACGACTACGGCGCGCCGGGCTACCCGGAGCTCGTGCTGGCCGTCACCCGCGAGACGCTGCAGGACCGCCCGTCGCTCGTCCGCGCGACCGTAGCCGCGCTGGCGCGCGGCTACGAGGAGGTGCTGAGCGACCCCGAGAACGGCGTCAGCACGATGCTCGAGGCGGTCAACGGGCTCGATCGCGCCCGCGTCCAGCGCGAGCTCGACGCCGTCTCCCCCTCGTTCACGGCCGGCGCGCGGGGCTTCGGCGAGCTCAACCGCCCGCGCCTGCAGGCCTGGGCGCGCTGGAGCAAGCGCTTGGGGATCACGAAGCGCGTGCCGCAGGTCGCGCTCGCGTTCGACGGGCGCTACGTGCCGCGGCCAGGGCGGGACTGAGCCCGGGTGCTCGTCGGCCCGTCGCGCGGACGGGCACCTGGGAACGGCATCGATGAGGGGAAGATCGCGGCGTGCGCGCGGCTCATTGCGATCGAACCCGCTGCTCGTGGCGCGTTTGGTGCGCATATCGCCCCCAAGTCGCCACGACCAGCCGCGGCGCGCGTTGAGCTCCACAGCGAGCGTTTGCGGCCCGGCCACGCACCGTTCGCGCCACGATGCCCGCCTCTGCCTCGGCGTCCTCGCGCGCCTGAGGCCGGCGCGAGCGTCAGGCGCTCGGCGCCAGCAGCCCGTCGACGAGCGCCGCGCCCTCGCGCGCCATTCGCGAGCGCGGGACGACGACGTCGAAGCCGGCGTCGAGCGCGCGCGCGCGCGTCTCGACGTCCGTGTGCAGGTAGAACGCGAGCAGCCTCGTGCCGGCCGGCGCCTCGGCGAGCAGCGCGACCCGCGCCGGCGCGTCCTCGCACAGATCGGCGACGAGCACGTCGGCGTCGCCGAGCTCGGCGAGCGCGTCCTGCGGCGAGCCGACGACATGGACCTCATGACCCGCCGCGGCGAGCATGCCCTGCACCTTGGAGCCGAACAACAGGTCCGGCAGGTGGGCGACGATCCGTGCCACGCGCGCGGCTACTGCGCCCTGATGCGGCGGAACTCGTCGCGCATCGACTGCGGTCGGCCCCACATCTGGCGCACCTCGACGCGCCCCGAGCGCAGCTCGCGCAACGCCAGCTCGCCCTCGATGCCCGCGTCGTCGAGCAGCTTCAGCGTGCCGTGCACGCACTCCGCGGCGGCCGCGTGACCGAAGCGGTGGGCGACGAGCAGACGCCAGTGCCAATCGTGCCTGGAGTACGGCTGGGCGTTGCAGGTGACGAGGTACGTCGCCGCGTCGATGTAGCGCGACTCGTCGGCGATCCGCAGATCGAGCTCCATGTCGGTCCAGTCGTCGGGCAGCGAGTCGACGATCTGCTGAAAGGTGTCCGCGAGCTGCATCGGGTCATGATCGCACCTCTCGCGCGGGCTATCCTCGACGCATGGCCACGCTGACCGACGAGCTCGCCAGCGAGTACCGGACGCTGAAGCAGGGCTGCGGCCTGATCGACCGCTCCGAGCGCGGCAAGCTCGCGCTGACGGGCGGCGACCGCAAGACGTTCCTCGCCGGCCAGGTGACGAACGACATCGAGGGCCTGCGGGCCGGCGGCGGCTGCTACGCCGCGTTTTTGACGCACAAGGGCAAGATGCTCGGCGACCTGCGCGTGCTCGCCGTCGAGGACGACGGCTGTGAGCCCGAGCTGCTGCTCGACACCGAGCGCGCGACGCTGCAGGCGCTCTTCGACCTCGTCCGGCGCTTCAAGATCGGTTACGACGTCGAGCTGCACAAGCGCACCGTCCAGCGCGGGCTGCTGTCGCTCGTCGGCCCGGGCGCGCGCGCCGTCGCGGGCGCGGAGGACCTTCCGCCCGAGGAGCACGCCCATCGCGCGGGCGAGATCGCGGGCCACGCCGTGCGCGTGATCGTCACGGACGTCGGCATCGACGTGCTCTGCGAGGCCGACGACGGCGACGCGGTGCTCGCAGCGCTGCTCGCGGCCGGCGCGACGGCAGTCTCCGAGCAGGCCGCCGAGATCCTGCGAGTCGAGCGCGGCCGTCCGCGCTACGGCGTCGAGGTCGACGACGCGACGATCCCCCAGGAGGCGGGCCTCAACGAGCGCGCCGTGAGCTTTACGAAGGGCTGCTACGTCGGTCAGGAGACCGTCGCGCGCCTCTTCTACCGCGGCAAGCCCAACCGCCATCTGCGCGGCCTGAAGCTCTCCGAGCCGGCCGCGCCGGGCGCTGAGCTGAAGCTCGGCGAGCGCGTCGTCGGAACGCTCGCGAGCTCGCTCGTGTCGCCCGAGCTGGGGCCGATCGGGCTTGCGCTCGTGCGGCGCGAAGCGGTGCCCGGCGACACCGTAGCGGTCGCCGGCGGAGCGAGCGCCGAGGTCGTCGAGCTGCCGTTCAGCAGCGGCTGACGAAGGCGTCGAGCGCCGCGCGGTCGGGCAGCGGGTGGAGCTCGAGCGCGGGCGCGTCGTGGCTTGCCAGCCACGTCTGCACGATCCGCACCTCCGCGACCTCGTCGGGTGGCAGGCAGGCCGTCGCCTCGCCGCGCCGTGCGGCCGCGTGCAGCACTCGCTCGTGCAGGTCGAGGCCGGGCGCGCGCGACGGACCCCAATCGACGACGCGGCCGCCGGCAAGCCAGAACGCGTCGTGGCGGCGCGGGTCGCGCGGGTGTCGGGCGAGCACGAGGCGCGTGCGCGCGTGCGTCGTCGTGAGCGCGCCGTCGAGCGCGCGCACGAGCGTCGCGATCCGTGCTCGGCGCCGGCACAGCCAGGCGGCGCGCTCGTAGCGCTGCTCGGCGGCGGCGGCGCGCATCTGCGCCTCGATGTGCGCGAGCAGCGCGGCGCCGCCGTCGCCGGCGCCGCCGAACAGCGCGAGCGCCTCGTCGAGCCGGCGGCGGTAGACGTTGGGGTCGAGGTCGTTCAGGCACGGCGACATGCAGCGGCCCATCTGCCCGTACGCCGACGGCCATGGCCGCAGCCGCAGCGTGCGACCGCAGTGGCGCAGCCCGAACAGCGAGTCGAGCTGCTCCTTGAGCTCGACCGCGGCGGAGCGGCTGCGCAGCGGGCCGACCGTTACCGAGCGACCGGACGCGGGCTCGCGCGCGACCTCGAGCACGGGATAGGCGATGTCGAGCCGGCAGCGCAGGTAGACGAACGCGTCGTCGCGCTTGTGCACGACGTTGCCCGGCGGGCGCAGCTCGCGGATCAGCCGGTGTTCGAGGACGAGCGCGCCGAGCTCGGAGTTCGTCGTGCGGTGGTCGACGAGCGCAGCCTGCTGCGTCCAGCCCGCGCCGCGCTCGGCCGCCGCGAAGTGCGCGCGGGCACGCGTGCGCAGGCTGACGGACTTGCCCACGTAGAGGACCTGCCCGGCGGCGTTGCGAAACAGGTAGACGCCGGGCTCGTCGGGCAGCGACGCGAAGTCCAGCCCGTCGGGCACGTGGCGCTTGAGCGCGGGGTGAGCGGCGCCGAGCGTGCGGCCGGCGCGCGCGCTTGCGCGGGCGGCGCGGCGCGGAGAGCGCCTCGAGCGCGTCGCCGACGGTCGCGGCGTTCGCGCACAGCCGGCCGAACAGCGCGCAGAAGACGCGCGCGCAGGTCTCGGCGTCGGCGAGCGCGCGGTGCGTCGTGTGGACCTCGATGCCGAGCGCGTCGGCGAGCGCGGCGAGCCGGCGCTGACGGACGAGCGGGGCGAAGCGGCGGGCCAGCGCGATCGTGCACAGCGTCGGCGGGTCGGGCCAGCCGAGCCCGGCGCGCTCGAACGCCTGGCGCAGGACGCGGCGATCGAAGGCCGCGTTGTGGGCGACGAGCACGCGCGCCGGCGGCGCCCCGATCAGCTCGGCGAGGTCGGGCAGAATCGCGTCGGCGGGCGGCGCTTCGTCGACCATCGCCTGGCTGATCTGCGTGAAGCGCTGGATCGCGCGCGAGAGCGGGGCGACGCCGCCGACGAGCGTCTCCCAGCGGTCGTGCAGCTCGCCGCCGCCGACGAGCACCGCGCCGATCTCGGTCAGCTCGCAGGCGTCGCCGGCGCAGCCGTTCGTCTCGGTGTCGACGACGATGAACTCCGTCGTGGCGAGCGGCTGTGCGAGCAGGTCCATCGGCCATCAGGCTGCCGCGCGCCCCCGACGGAATGCATGCGCGGTTGCACGCGACGGCCGCGGGTAGCCTTCGGCGCATGCTCGAGACGCGCGCCACGGCGCTGCGACGGACGTCATGGGCAGCCGCGGCGACCGCGGTCGCCCTGACGGCCGCAATCGGATGCGGCGGCGACGACGAGTTTGCCAACGAGCAGCGGGCGCCGGCGCAGATCACGTTGAGCGCGTCGATCACGCCGCGCGGCATCACGGTGTCGCCGTCGCGCATCGGCGCCGGCACGATCGAGCTGCTGGCGAGCAACCTGACCTCGCGGTCACAGGAGCTCACGCTGCGCAGCGCGCAGCGTGAGCTCGGGGCTCCACCGATCGAGCAGCGCACCGGTCCGATCAACCCCGGCGACACCGCCTCGCTGACCGCCGACCTCGTCCAGGGCACGTATCGCGTGACGACGCGCTCGGACGCTCGCGACCCCGCGACGATCAGCGTCGGCACGCCGCGTCCGGGCGCGACGGACAGTGTCTTGCAGCCGTAGCGCCGCGCGAGTGCGCTTGCAACAATGCGCGCGATGCGCCGGCCCAGGACCTTCAGAGCCGTCCTCGCGGCGCTGGCGGTCGCCTCGCTTGCGGGCCTGCTGACGAGCGGCGGCTCGAGCGCAGCGCCGACGAAGTCGCAGGAGCTGTTCACGAAGACGCTGCTCGCCGACGCCAAGACGACGAGCGCGATCAAGTCGCTGCTGAGCGCCCGCGGCGGCTTCGTGACGCCGATCACCTTCGCCGACCTGACCGGCGACGGGCGCTCGGACGCGATCGTGCTCGCGGAGACCGGCGGGGTCGCCGGGGCGGTCGCGGTGTACGTCTTCAGCACCGACGGCGAGGCCGAGGACAGCGACCTGCGCGCGGTGTACCGCTCGCAGCGCCTCTATCGGGCGAGCACCGAGGTGTCGGACGGAGCGCTGATCCTGCGCCTGCCGCGCTACGCGGAGGGCGACGACGTCTGCTGCCCGGCGAAGGTCGTGCGGCGCGTCTACACCTGGAGCAAGGCCGCCAAGACGCTGCGCCAGCGCAGCTCCGAGGAGCTCGACGGACCGACCGGCTGACACGGCCAACGGCGTTAGTCTTGGGTTCCGTTGACCCGAACCGCTGGGAAAGGCCACATGTCACGGACGATCTCGCTCGCTGCCGGCATCGTCGCCGCGCTGCTGCTCGCACCGGCCGCGCAGGCCGCTGAGCTCGCACCCAGGCTGCTCGCTCCGTCGGTGCGGACGCTCGCGCCCGCGGCGGGCGCGAAGTGCGCCACGACGACGTACGGCTCGGCGGTGATCGGCATGCTCGACGCGCGCCTGCGCGGCGGCGGCGACTGGGATCTGTTCCTGCGCGACAGCGCCGGCAACCGGATCGCCGCCTCGCGCGGCTTCGGCGGCCGCGAGGTCATCCAGGGCTGGCTGCGGCCCGGACGCCAGCTCGTCGTCGAGGCCTGCCGCAACGCCGGCGCGAGCAGGAGCGCCAGCGTCACGCTGCGGATTGTGCTCTCGGCGCTGCCCAAGCTGCCGACCGGCACGCCGCAGCTCGTGCGCGTGAGCGGCCGCCAGACGCAGCTCGAAGCGCTCGAGCGCGCCGGCCTCGACGTGACCGAGGACCGCGGCCGCGGCTGGGCCGACGTCGTCGTCTCGGGCGCCGTCGAGCTCGCGACGCTGCGCCTGTCGGGCCTGCGTGTCGAGACCCGCGTCGCGAACCTCGAGACGGCGTTTGCGAACGCGCGCGCTGCCGACCGGCGCGCCACGACGCGCGCCGGCGCGGCGGGCTCGTCGCTGCCCTCTGGTCGCACGAGCTACCGCACGTACGACGACATCCAGGCCGAGCTCAAGCAGCTCGTCGCCCAGCATCCGGGGCTCGTGCGCAAGGTCGTCTTCGGCACGTCCTATCAGGGGCGCGAGATCTCGGGCGTCGAGATCGCGCGCAACGTCGACGGCGCCGACGGTCGTCCGGTGTTCTTCACGATGGGGCTCCATCACGCCCGCGAGTGGCCCTCCGCGGAGGCCGCAATGGAGTTCGCCCAGATGCTCGTGCAGGAGCAGGCCACAACCCGCATCGCTGCCCTGCTGCGGCGCGAGCGGATCGTCATCATGCCGGTCGTCAACCCCGACGGCTACATCTCCTCGCGGGGCGCGTTCGATCTCGGCGACAGCCTGCTCGCCCAGGAGCCGAACGTCACGCTCGTCGAGGCGATCGCTCCCGCCGGGCGGCATCTTCGCCTACCGGCGCAAGAACTGCAACGGCGAGATCCTCGGGCCGCAGCTGCCCTGCGAGCTCGCCTGGGGCGTCGATCCGAACCGCAACTACGGCAACAACTGGGGCGGGTCGGGCTCGTCGCCGGACGTCACGTCGCAGGGCTATCACGGTCCGATGCCGCGCTCGGAACCCGAGACCCAGGCAGTCTGGAACTACGTCCGCACGCACCAGGTGACGACGCTCGTGTCGATCCACAACGTCGCGGCGCTCGTCCTGCGCCCGCCGGGTGTGAGCGGCGCCGGACTGGCGCCCGACGAGCCGCGGATGAAGGCGATCGGCGACGCGATCGGCAGCGCGGCGGGCTACAAGTCGCAGTACGGCTTCGAGCTCTACGACACGTCGGGCACGACCGACGACGAGAGCTACGCCGCGACGGGCGGCTACGGCTACACCGTCGAGATGGGCCCGCCGGACGGGAACTTCCACATGCCGTACGCGATCGGCACGATCGCCGAATGGACCGGCAACAACCCGCATGCCGGCGGTCGCGGAGGACTGCGCGAGGGGATGCTGATCGCCGCCGAGGCCGCGGCCAACCCGCCCGACCACGCGGTCCTGCGCGGTCGTGCGCCGGCGGGCAAGGTGCTGCGCCTGGTGCGCCGCTTCCAGACGCGCACGAGCCCGTATTGCCTGACCGGCGTCGATCCGATCCTGAGCACGCTGGAACCGATCTGCCTCAGCGGCGAGAAG
This sequence comes from uncultured Actinomycetes bacterium, assembly GCA_963780585.1. Taxonomy (GTDB): domain Bacteria; phylum Actinomycetota; class Thermoleophilia; order Solirubrobacterales; family Solirubrobacteraceae; genus CADCVQ01. Next base: position 62,215 of record CAWADD010000003.1, on the reverse strand, counting down.
CCGCCGCTCGTGCTCGACGACGTGCTCGACAGCACGACGACGGTGCCCGGCAGCGGCACGTACGCCTGGCACATCAACCAGTCGACGCGCCCGTTCGTCGGGGCGTCCGGCCGGGTCGAGGCCTACGACGTGACCTGCGAGGACGCGGACAGGACGGTGCTCGAGCGCCACACGCTCGTGATCGACCGCGGCCAGGACGTCACGCTCAACCTGGGCTGCGGCAACGGCCCCAGCACGCTCGCCGACGGCACCCGCCTGACGGGCGCGCCCAGCAGCGGCGTCAGCGCCTCGGCGCCGTCGGTCGACGGCATTCGCGCGCTCTTCTCGCCGGCGACGAAACTCGGCAAGCCTGCGCGCGCCGACAGCTCGCGCGGGCGCAAGTTCGCCGCCTGCACGCGCCGCGCTACGCGCCTCGGCGGCGGCGAGCGCAGCCGTTCGGCGCAGCGCGCGTGCGAGCGGCGCTTCGGCCTGTAGGGCTGCCGCGCCGGTCACGAAGGCTGCGCGCAGGCCGTTCGTATAGTTCGCCTGACACTCGGTATTCGGGTGACCTAACTCATGATGTACGGTTCGCGACGTGCCTCCCGCCTACGCCCGCTCCGTCACGCGAATCGCGCGCGGGCTGCTCGTCGGGGGCGTGCTCCTGCACGCGTTCGGACCCGGCGTCGCCGTCGCTCAGGCGCCGCCGTACCCGGCCAGCGCCGGCTTCGTCGCGAGCGACTCCCCGGACCGCTGGAACGCGATCGGGGGCGGCAATGCCGTCGCGATCGCGCTCGGCGGCACCGTCACCTTCGATGTCGCGACGGGCGAGCCGCACGATGCGAGCTTCGAGCCCTCGTCCGGCGCGGCGTGCAGCGTCGCCGGCGGCCAGTTCACGACCCGCATCCCGCCCGCGCCGGCTGCGGCCTGGAGCGGGAACTGCACGTTCAGCCAGCCCGGCTACCACGCGTTCGTCTGCACGGTGCACCGCGACATGACCGGCGAGGTTGCGGTCGCCGGCGCCGACGGTGCGCTGACCCCGCGCACGAGCGCGACGCCGCCGCCCACCCCGCCACCCGCCGCCCCGACGTCCCCGCCCGCCGACGCCGCCGCGCTGCGCCCGGTCTTCAGGCTCGACGGCCGGCAGCGCGGCGCCGTCGTGCGCGGTTCGATCGCCAACGCCGGCCCCGCGGCGACGGCCACGATCGACATCAGCGCGCGCCGTCGCGACCTCAGCTCGGCTCGCCGCCCCCCGGCCGGCAGCATCCGGCTGATTCGCCTGACGCGCAGATCGAGCGCCGCGGGGCGGCTGACGTTCGCCGCCGCGCTCAACCCGGCAGCGCGCCGCGCGCTGACCCGACGCGGACGGCTGTCGATCACGCTGCGCGTCACGGTGCGCGGCGCGCGGATCGCCGGCGGGCGGGCTGTGCGGACGCGCGTGGTGTCGCTCGTGGTCTGAGGGGGGCGCGGGGCGCGTAAGCGGCGCGTAAGCGGCGTCTGAGCGGGGGCGCCGGCTGATCGTCTGCGCGGTCGTGGAGCGGACTCGGATCGCTCGCGGTGGCGCCCTCGCTCGCGCACCGCGTCGATGAGGAGTGGCTCGGACGTGGTCGGGCCGCCGGGCGCGCATGGCGAAACCGGCTGCGCGAGGGGTCCCCGAAGAAACGTCCCATATATGGACGCTTCGTCGGGACCCCCTGAGCCCTCGGCGTCGGAGGGCCAGCCCCCTCCGGGAGCGGGCTGCGCGATCCGGTCAACCCCTCTTTTCTAGTGATGCGTATTACCTCGGGCCTTCCGAGCGGCACCAGGCGCCCGAGGAAACACATGCGCCTGTGCAATACTTGCGTGCATGCAAGCATCTATACCGCCCGCCGCGCCCGCGCCGCCCGCGACGCCCGCCGCGCCACCGCAAGCCGACGCCGAGCTCGCCGCGCAGCTGCTCGCGCTGTGGCGCACGGTGATCACGCGCGGCGGCGTCGGGAGCTATGCGATCTTCGAGGAGCTCGACCTCACGCTGACCCAGGTCAAGGCGCTGTGCGCGCTGTCGGACGCCGAGCTGACGGTCAAGGACCTCGCCGAGCGGCTCGGCCTGTCGCTGCCGGGCGCCAGCCGCGCCGTCGACGCCCTCGTCGCGCGCGAGCTGATCGCCCGCCGCGAGGATGCCGTCGACCGGCGCATGAAGCGCCTGCGTTGCACCGCCGCCGGCGCCGATGCCCTCGAGCGGCTCGACGAGGCCCGCCTCGCCGGGCTCGAGCAGTTCACGACGACCCTGCCGCCCGCTCAGCGCCGGCGGCTCTCGAGCGCCCTGCGGCCGATCATCGACGGCCTGCACAAGGGGGACGCATGACGAAGCGTCTCGCCCTCAACGACGACAACCGCCGCTGGTGGACGCTCGCGGCGATGTGCTTCGCGCTGTTCATGATCATGCTCGACAACACGGTCGTGAACGTCGCGCTGCCGTCGATCCAGCGCGACCTGCACAGCTCGGTCGCCGGCCTGGAGTGGACGGTCAACGCGTACATGCTCGCGTTCGGCGTTCTGCTCGTGACCGGCGGACGGCTCGGGGACATCTTCGGGCGCCGCCGCGTCTTCCTGCTCGGCGTGCTGCTGTTCGCCGCCTCGAGCGCGTTCATCGGCTTCTCGCAGTCGTCCGCATGGCTGATCGGCGGGCGCACGATCCAGGGCGTCGGCGCGGCGCTGATGATGCCCGCGACGCTGTCGATCATCACGAACACGTTCCCGCCGCACGAGCGCGGCCAGGCGATCGGCACGTGGGCCGGCGTCTCCGCGCTGGCGCTCGCGATCGGGCCCGTGCTCGGCGGCGTGCTCGTCGAGCACGTCTCCTGGCAGTCGATCTTCTTCATCAACCTGCCCGTCGCAGCGGGCGCGATCGCGGTCACGCTGTTCGCGACGCAGGAGTCGCGCGACGAGACCGTCGTGCCGAAGGTCGACTTCGCCGGGATCGGCGCGCTCACCGTCGGCCTGACGGCGCTCACACTGGCGCTCGTCGAGGCCCAGGGCTGGGGTTGGGGCTCGCCGCGGATCGTCGCCCTGTTCGCGCTCGCCGCCGCCGGTCTGACCGCGTTCGCCGCGATCGAGCGGCGCGTCGCCGTGCCGATGGTCGACTTCAGCTTCTTCCGGTCGCGCACGTTCCGGGGCGCCAACGTCGTCGCCTTCATCGTCTCGTTCGCGATGCTCGGGATGTTCTTCTTCCTCACGCTCTACATGCAGAACGTCCTGCACTACTCGCCGCTGGAGGCCGGGATCCGCTTCCTGCCGACGACGCTGATGGTCATCGTCGTGGCCCCGATCGCCGGTCGCTTGACCGACACGATCGGTCCGCGGCCGCTGATGACGGCGGGCCTCGCGCTCGTCGCGACGTCGCTGCTGTGGCAATCCTTCCTCACCCCCACGTCGGGCTTCGACTTCCTCCTGCCGGGCTTCGTCCTGATGGGCATCGGGATCGCGCTCGTGATGTCGCCGATGAGCACCGCGGCGATGAACGCCGTCGACCAGAGCAAGGCCGGCGTCGCATCGGGGATCCTGTCGATGAACCGGATGGTCGGCGGCGTCCTCGGCGTCGCCGTGCTCGGCACGTTCATCGGCCAGACGACCTCGCAGGCGGACTTCGTCAGCTCGCTCGGCGACGGCCTGCTGATCGGCTCGTTCGTCGCCGCCGCGGGCGCGATCGTGGCCTGGACGTTCATCTCGCCGGAGCTCGCGGGCGGCGCCGCACGGCCGACGCCGCCCACCGGGGAGGCCGTCCCACCGCCTGTTGAGCCCGCGCGCGAGACCGTCGGCGCGTAGGATTGCCCGCCACTGAAGCGTCGTAATCAACCGGGGGTGGCAGCACCGTGGCCGTAGACCTCAGCCAGATCGCAAGCGTGGAGACCGAGCCGGGCGAGCTGCCCGACACGATGGCCGCATGGGTCATCCGTCAGGAGCGAGAGGGCGAGCCGAAGGACGCCTTCCAGATCGAGGAGATCGAGGTCCCGGAGCCGCAGGCCTTCGAGGCGATCGTCCGCGTGATGGCCGCCGGCGTGAACTTCAACAACGTCTGGGCGTCACTCGGCAAGCCCGTCTCGGTGTTTCGCTACCACCCCAACGAGGACCATCACATCGGCGGCTCGGATGCCTCGGGGATCATCTGGAAGGTCGGGCCCGGCGTGACGCGCTGGAAGGTCGGTGACGAGGTCGTCGTCCACTGCAACCAGGCCTCCTACGAGGACGTCGAGGTGCACGGCCTCGACCCGCTCGCCGCGCCGAGCCAGCAGATCTGGGGCTACGAGACGAGCTGGGGCTCGTTCGCGCAGTTCTGCAAGGTCCAGGCCCAGCAGCTGCTCGCCAAGCCCGAGCACCTGTCCTGGGAGGAGGCCGCGTCGTACGGGCTGACGTACTTCACGGCCTACCGGATGCTGATGGACCAGGTCGACCTGCAGGCCGGTCACAAGGTGCTCATCTGGGGCGCCGCCGGCGGACTCGGCGTGTTCGCGACGCAGCTCTGCGCGCTGACCGGCGCCGACTGCGTCGGCGTCGTCTCGTCCGACGAGAAGGGCGAGCTCGTCAGGCAGCTCGGCGCCAAGGACTTCATCAACCGCAACGAGTTCGCCGGCATGATGCGCAAGGGCGACGAGACGCCCGACGAGGAGAAGGCGCGCTTCGCGGAGATGCGCCGCTTCGGCAAGCGCGTCAAGGAGATCCTCGGCGGCGACAACCCCGACATCGTCTTCGAGCACGTCGGCAAGGCCACGTTCCCGACGAGCGTGTTCGTCGTCAAGCCGTTCGGCAAGGTCGTCATCTGCGGCGCGACGTCGGGCTTCGAGCTCGACTTCGACGTGCGCTACCTGTGGATGCGCCAGAAGCAGATCATCGGCTCGCATTTCGCCAACGCGTGGGAATGCACGAAGGCCAACGACCTGATCCGCGAGTCGAAGATCCGTCCCGTCCTGTGGAAGACGATGCCCTTCGAGGGCGTCGCGGAAGCCCATCAGCTGATGTACGAGAACAAGCATTCGGGCAAGATCGCGATCCTCGTGGGCGCGACCGAGACCGGTCAGGGCAAGACCGCGGAGGGCCCCGGCGCGATCAACGCCGAGGTCGGCAACTGATGGCCGCCGGCATCGTCCACCTGCCCTTCTACGCGACCGGCTTTCGCGGCGACGACCTGACCGCCGCGCTCGAGCAGCTGGCCCCGATCGCGACGCGCTACGGCGCGACGCGCTACGAGGTCTTCCGCTCGCGCGACGACCGCTACAAGCTGCTGATGGTGATCGACCTCGACGACAAGCGCGACTGGGATGCGTTCTGGTTCGGGCCCGAGTTCACCGAGATGCGCGCGGCCTGCAGCAGCTGGTACCAGGTGCCGCTGCTCTACGTCTGGCAGGACCTCGTCTGCCGTGGAGAGCTGCTCGAGCCGGCTGCGGTCGGCGACGAGATCGCCTGATCGGCGAGCGGCTCGGCCTCGCGCCGAGCGCGCGCCCCGCTAGCGGCAGAGCGCGTAGACCTTGCCCGCTGCGGTCTCCCCGGCCGCGGTCTCGCGCGTGTTGAAGGTCGCCATCACGAGCACCGAGCGCTTCTTCGACACGACGCGGTCGAGCACGGTGACGCCGATCGCCCCACTCGTCGCTCCGGTGCGCCAGGTCTTGCCGGTCGGGCACGCCATCCGCAGGGCCGCGTAGGCGACCTCGCCACCGCGCGCGATCCGCACGTCGCGCGCGACCGCGACGTAGCCCTTCGGCAACGGGTCGCCGGCGCGCGCCGCCGCGACGCCGGGGAAGTCGACCGGGCTGCGCTCGGGCGCGGCGATCAGCACGCGCGGCGAGACGCTGATCGTCGTGTCGGGCGGGTCGGCCGCGATGGCCGCCCCGCCCGCGGCCGCGAGCGCGGCGGCGGCGATGAGTGCAGCGCCGGCGGTGCGGCGCGAGATGACAGACGACGACATGACGACTCCTTGGCAGCTTGGACGTAGGGCCCCGCCGTCATGATGCACGCCCGCCGCGGCGCCGTGGGCCACCCTGGGTGGCCGGCTCGCACACCCGTCCAGGCCGAGCGCGGCGCTACGCCGCGCTCGTGCGCTCGGTCTCGCGCTCGATGTCCGCTCGCAGCGCGCGCAGCGCGTGGCGGATGATGCGCGACACCTGCATCTGCGAGACGCCGACGATGCGCGAGATCTCGCCCTGCGTGAGATCCTCGGCGAAGCGCAGCCGCAGCACGTCGCGATCGCGCTCGGAGAGCACGTCGAAGGCATCGTCGAGCAGCACGCGCATCTCCGCGCGCCCGATCTCGGGATCCCCGGCGCCGATCGAGTCGGCCAGCGTGACGTCGTCGCCCGTCGGCTCGTCGAGCGAGCGCGGACGGCGGGCGTCCTGGCTCTGGATCGTCAGCAGGACCTCCTCGAACGGCGCGTCGACCGCGGCGGCGAGCTCCTTCACCGTCGGCGAGCGACCGAACTTGAGCGTCAGCTCGTCGCGCGCCTTTGCAATCTTGAGCTGCAGCTCCTGGATGCCGCGCGGGACGCGCATCGCCCACGTCTTGTCGCGGAAATGACGCTTGATCTCGCCGAGCACGGTCGGCGTCGCGTACGAGCTGAAGCGCACGTCGCGGGATAGGTCGAAGCCCTCGATCGCCTTCATGATCCCGACGCAGGCGACCTGCACGAGGTCGTCGACCGGTTCGCCGCGGCCGCTGTAGCGGCCCGCGAGCGCGCGCGCGAGCGGCACCATCTCCTCGGCCAACGCATCCCTGGCGCGGGTGTCCCCGTGCTCGTGATACGCCCGCAGCAGCGCGCGTTCCCGGTCAGCCTGACCGGCGGGAGTCCTGAGCCGCTCGCTCACCCTGCACTACAGCCTCGCACACGAGCGTCCTAGCCCTGTTCGAGTGGGGCCATCGTGAGGCCCGCGCCCCGCAGCTGGTCCCAGTACAGCTCGGCCGCCTCCTGGTGGCCGGTCCAGACGATCGCCAAGCCGCTGCGGTGGATCGTGTCGGCGATCCGGTAGCCGCGGTCGACGTTGATGCCTGGGATGTGGCGGGCCAGCGTGTGCGCGACGTGGTCGAACGTGTTGTGATCGTCGTTGCGCACGATCACGCGCCAATGACCGCCCAATCCGCTTCCCGGCGGACCGGTGCGGGGCTTCTCGATCGTCTGGCTCACGTGCCTGGGAGCATACGAATGCTCAGCTCGGGGCGCCAGTCTCGCGCAGCTGGGTGAGATAGCGGTCGATCCCCAGCCACTGATCCTCGGGTGGCATCGCCTGCTCGAACGAGGCCGCGGCACGCTCGCCGAGCGTCGCGTGGAGCTCGGCGCGCAACGCCTCTGCGTAGCCGAGTCGATCGGTCGTCCCGGCAAGCTCGCTCCAGCGCACGAGCGCTTCGCGCAGGCGGTCGAGGTGCTCGTAGACGTCGCCGTAGTCGCCGAAATGCGTGATCGCGAGCCGCTGCGGCTCCCACGCCTCGAGCGTGTCGATCGACGCCAGCCAGTACTCGAGGTGGAACTCCGGCGGCGGCGTCGGCGCGAGCAGCAGCCGCCCGGGCGGCATCCGCACGCCGGCGGTGTCGCCCGCGAAGACCCAGCCGCTGTCCGCGTGGCGATAGGAGACGTGGTGCGAAGCGTGCCCGGGCGTGTAGGCGACCTCCCAGCCGTCCTCGCGCTCGCCGCCGCGCAGCACGCGGATGTTCGCGGCGGGAACCGGCACGACCTCGCCCCAGAGCCGATCGAACGTCTCGCCGTACAGGCGCTTGGCGGATGCGACGAGCCGCATCGGATCGACGAGGTGACGGGCGCCGCGCTCGTGGACCCAGACCTCGAGCTCGGGCCAGCGGCGCACGAGCGCGCCGGTGGCGCCGGCGTGATCGAAGTGGATGTGCGTCAGCGCAAGCGCGCGCGGCTGCTCGTCGCCGAGCGCATCGAGCAGCGTCTCGGACGTCGACTCGGGCCCGGGATCGACGATCACGTCGTCGACGTGCCACGCGCAGATGACGTTGTCGAGGCCCTGATGCTTGACGTCGATCGCGCGCATTGCGTGGACGCTACCCGGTCACTCCGCGCGCGAACGCGAACCGCCCGGACGCGTCGTAGCGCTTGATCGTCCGCCACGCGGGGCGGCGGCGCAGCTCGCCGGTCGAGCCGGCCGCCGCGGCCTAGCGAGAGGCTTCGCCGGTGTTCGCGGCGACCTGCGCGTCGGCATCGGTCCGCTGCGGCGCGTCCTCGCCGGCCTCGTCCGCTGCCGCGCCAGCGTCGCCGTCGGCCTCGGCGCTGACATCGGCGTCGGCCTCGGCCTCGGCGTCCGCATCGGCGCTGGCCTCGGCGTCGGCGTCGCCCTCCGCGTCGGCCTCCGCCGTCGCCTCGTCGCCCTCGCCATCGCCCTCGACGATCGCCGACACGTCGAGCGCGCCGTCGTCGCCGCCGGACTCCGCCGCCGCTTCCTGGGCCTTGGCCTTCTGCTCATCGGTGAGCGCGTCGACGCCGATCGCGATCTCGCTGTCGCCCGACTCGCCCAAGCCGGGGTTAGGTGGCGCGTAGCCGAGCTCGGCGGGCTGGTTGCCGTCGCCGCGCGTCGCCTCGGGTTGACCTGGCTGGGTGCTTATGTCTGCTTGTTCCATCGACTCTCCTCCGATGTCGCTCTCACCCTCGACCTACCCCAAGTACGATCCGACCATGAGCGAGCCTGCTCACCGCCTGAGCGATCGCGACCGCCCCTGGATGATGCGCACGTACGCCGGGCATTCGACCGCGCGGAAGTCCAACGAGCTGTACCGCTCGAACCTCGCCAAGGGCCAGACGGGCCTGTCCGTCGCCTTCGATCTGCCGACGCAGACGGGCTACGACGCCGACCACGAGCTCGCGCGCGGGGAGGTCGGGAAGGTCGGCGTGCCGATCGCCCACCGTGGGGCGATGGCCGAGCTGATGGACGGGATCCCGCTCGACACGATGAACACGTCGATGACGATCAATGCGACGGCGGCCTGGCTGCTCGCGCTCTACATCGTCACGGCCGAGGAGCAGGGCACCGAGCAGCAGGTCCTCCAGGGCACGACCCAGAACGACATCATCAAGGAGTTCCTCGCGCGCGGGACGTACGCGTTCCCGCCCGCGCCGTCGATGCGGCTGATCGCGGACATGGTCGCCTACACCGTGACCGAGGTCCCGAAGTGGAACCCGATCAACATCTGCTCGTACCACCTGCAGGAGGCCGGCGCGACGCCGGTGCAGGAGATCGCCTACGCGCTGTCCAACGCGATCGCCGTCCTCGACGCCGTCCGCGCGCGTGTCGACGAGGAGCTGATGGGCAAGGTCTTCTCGCGGATCTCGTTCTTCGTCAACGCCGGCGTGCGGTTCATCGAGGAGCACGCGAAGCTGCGCGCGATGAGCGAGCTGTGGGAGCAGATCGGCCGCGAGCGTTATGGCGTGCAGGACCCCAAGCAGCTGCGCTTCCGCTACGGCGTGCAGGTCAACTCGCTCGGGCTGACCGAGTCCCAGCCCGAGAACAACGTCCCGCGGATCGTGCTCGAGGCGCTCGGCGTCACGCTCGGACGCAACGCCCGCGCCCGCGCGATCCAGCTGCCCGCCTGGAACGAGGCGCTCGGCCTGCCGCGACCGTGGGATCAGCAGTGGTCGCTGCGCATCCAGCAGATCCTCGCCTTCGAGACCGACCTGCTCGAGTACCCCGACATCTTCGAGGGCTCGACGGTGATGGAGGGGCTCGTCGCCGAGCTCGTCGAGGGCGCGCGCGCCGAGATGGCGGTGATCGAGGAGTACGGCGGCGCGGTCGAGGCGGTGTCGTACATGAAGTCCTCGCTCGTCGACTCGCACCGCGAGCGGATCCGCCGCATCGAGGCCGGCGAGCTGATCGTCGTCGGGCACAACCTTTACCGCGAGACGGCGCCCTCACCGCTCGCCGAGGGCGAGGACGGCGGGATCATGACCGTCGACCCGGGCGTCGAAGCCGAAGCGCGGGCGAGCCTGGAGGAATGGCGCGCATCGCGCGACGCGGCGGCCGTCGACGCCGCCCTCGACGAGCTGCGCCGCGTCGCCGCTGCCGACGGCGAGAACATCATGGCGGCGACGATCGCCGCCGCGCGCGCGGGCGCGACGACCGGCGAGTGGGCGCAGGCACTGCGCGACTCGTTCGGCGACTACCGCGCGCCGACCGGAGTCGGCGAGGCCTCGGCGGGGCCGGACGTGACCGGGCCGGAGCTCGAGGCGCTGCGCGACGAGGTCGCGCGCGTCGGCGAAGCGCTCGGACGGCGGATCAAGATCCTCGTCGGCAAGCCGGGGCTCGACGGGCATTCCAACGGCGCCGAGCAGATCGCGGTGCGCGCCCGCGACGTCGGCATGGAAGTCGTCTACGAGGGGATCCGGCTGACGCCGGCGCAGATCGTGACCTCGGCGCTGCAGGAGGGCGTCCACGTGATCGGCCTGTCGATCCTCTCGGGCTCGCATCGCGAGCTCATCCCGACGGTGATGGAGGGCCTCAGGGAGGCCGGCGTCGACGCTCCGGTCGTCGTCGGCGGGATCATCCCCGAGGCCGACGAGGCGCCGCTGAAGGAAGCGGGCGTCGCGGCGGTCTACACGCCGAAGGACTTCGATCTGACGCAGATCATGCGCGACATCGTGGCGCTCGTGGCCGAGCGCCACGGTGTAGCAGCCGCCAGCGCCTGACGGCGATCTCGAAGTGGCTCGCCGAGTCCGCCTCAGGGTGTAGCGTCGCGGCGTGACCGCACGGAGAGCGTTCGCAATTGGGGTGCTGGCGATCGCGACGGCGGCGATGTCGGCCGCCGTGGCGTGCGCGCAGAGCGCGCCGCAACCGATCCGGATCAGCCTCGAGCGTCTGCCGAGCGACGCGCAGAAGCCGGTCGTGCGCGTCACGACGCGGGTCCTCGACTGCTCCGCGGCGCCGACGATCAGCATCGTCGCCGAGTGGACCGAACGGCGGCGCTACATCGCGCCGCGCCTGCGGATCGGCCGCCTCACCGGCATCATCGCGACGCGGCCCGCGGCCGAGCGCCTCGGTGACGACGTGCTGCGCTTCGCTCGCGTCACGCGCAAGAACGGCCGCGCGCGCCTCGAAGCGACCGTCGTGGCCGACTGGCGCGCGCAGCCCCACGCGGCCGGCTGCCGGCTGACGCTGCCGGCGCTCGTCGCGCCGGCGGCGGCGGACTCGCAGGCGACTCGCGGCGTCAACCGGCTGGCCAGCGCGATCGCCGTGACGCGCCCCTCGCGCCGGCCCGAGCGCACGACCGGGCGCGAGCGCGTGTGGAGCTGCGCAGCCGGGGGCCCGCAGGACTGCCGGGTCGACGTCACGCTGGGCGCGATCGCGGCCTCGACGGAACCGCCGAGGGCGAACGGAAACGATCTCGCAGGCGTGCTCGCACTGCTCGTGCTGGCCGGCCTGCTTGCCGGATTGGTGACGGCGGCCGCCCGTCACTCACGACCACCAGGAGGCGTCATGAAGACGTGGGAGGAACTCGCCAACGAGGCGTTGTCCGATGCCAGGGAGCCGATCACCGCGAACGCGACCGACCTGACGAAGCTCGGCGTGCCCGCGACCGCGATCGCCACCGTCCTGCTGACCGGCCTGCTCGGCATCGCGCTGGACCTCGACGCCGGCCGCGGCGAGGTCGTCGTCGCGGGGTCGATCGTCCTTGCCGCGATCATGCTCGGCGTCTACCACGCGATCGCCAGCGACATCCGCACGCGCGGAGCGGTGACGATCGCGCGCATCGAGCGGCTCGGCGATCTGGCCGGCGAGGCGATGCGGCGCGACACGGCGCTCGCCGAGGACCGAGCTTCGATGCAGGCCGCCAAGGAGGCCGCCGAGCGCGAGCTTGCGGTCGCCCAGGCGCAGCTGACCGAATGTCGCGAGGCCCGCAAGGCCGCCGCCGAGCTCCGCGCGCGCTGGCGCCCGGAGCCGCGCGGCGACTGACGGGGCGCAGGAACGCCAACGCGCCCGGACTCATGCGCGGCCCCACAACCGGGGTAGCATCGCTTCGATGTCCGTCAGCCAGGATCCCGCGGCGATCTTCCGGTCGCTCAGGAGCCGCTTCGGCGGTCGCCTCGACGTCAAGCTGACCAGCGGGCCCGACGACGCGCCGCTGCTGAAGGCCGCCGGCCAGAGCTTCGCGATGCTGCACGACAACGAGCTCGTCGTGCGGCTGCATCCCGGGCGCTGCGCCGAGCTCGTCGAGGCCGGCATCGGACGGCTCTTCGTGCTGGAAGGCCAGACGCTCGAGGAGTGGATCGTCATCGAGGGGCTCGACGCCGCCGAGTGGACCGCGCACACGATGGAGGCGCTGGGTAGCACGCAGGACTGGTGAGGCCGCGCTGACGCCGGCCGGCGCTACAGCAGGCTGCGGAGTTCTTCGGCTTGCACCTTCCCGATCGCGTTGCGCGGAAGGGCTTCGGTGAAGATCACGTCCTGCGGGTGCTTGTAGGCCGCCAGCTGTCCTTCGAAGAGGGCCTTGACGTCGTCGGCGGTCATCGCGTCGGGCCGCTGCAGGACGACGAACGCGACCGGCACCTCGCCGAGCTCGTCGTCGGGGCGCCCGATCACGGCGGCCTCGGTGATCTCCGCGCAGCTCGCGAGCACGGCCTCGACGTCGGCCGGATAGACGTTGCAGCTGCCGACGATGATGACGTGCTTGATGCGGTCGACGATCGACAGCACGCCGTCGGCATCGAGCTGCCCGACGTCGCCGGTGCGCAGCCAGCCGTCGTCGTGAAACACCTCGCGCGTCGCCTCCGGGCTGCGCCAATACTCGGGCATCACGGTCGGGCCCTGCACGAGCACCTCGCCGACCTCGCCGCGCTGCAGCGGCGAACCATCGCCGGCGGCGATCCGCACCCGGCAATGCGGAGCCGGCAGGCCCGCCGTCGCCCGCAGCCGGTGGGCGTCGTGTAGCGGGACGATCGTCACGACGGGCATCGCCTCGGTCAGCCCGTAGTCCTGCAGGACGGTGACGCCACGTTCGAACCACGGCGCGAGCACGTCCTCGCGCACGGTCGCCGAGCCGGTGATCACGCAGCGCAGGCTCGACAGGTCGGTCGTCTCCCAGCGCGGATCGGCGACCAGCGCCTTCGTCATCGCGGGCGCCGAGATCGCGAGCGTGATCCGGCGGCGTTCGATCTCCTCGAGCATCGCAGCCGGTTCGAACTCGCGCTGGATCGTCACCGTCGCGCCCGCGGCGAGCGCGGGCGTCGTGAGGATGTTCATCGGCCCGGTGTTGAACAGCGGCCCGTTCGTCAGGACCTCGTCGCCGGCCCCGATGCCAACGGCGGCGGCGACGTTCAGCGCGTTGAAATGGAACATCTCGTGGGTCAGCACGGCGCCCTTCGTCGGCCCGGTCGTACCCGAGGTGTTGATGATCCCCAGCGGCGTCCGCAGCGGACGGTCACGATCGCAGCGCATCGCGGGCGCGCCCTCGAGCAGCGCCGCCAGACCGTCGGCCCGATCGCGGCCGCCGAACGCGATCACGCGCAGCTCGAGCGCGGCGCCGGCCTCGGTCGCCGTCGGCGCGAGCTCGGCCTCGGCGAGCAGCGCCTTGGGCTCGGTGTTCGCGAGCACGACCTCGAGCTCCGGCGCCGGCATCCGCGCGCTGAGCGGGACGAGGATCGCTCCCAGGCGCGCGCACGCGAACAGCAGGTCGAGCAGCTCGGGCGCGTTGCGCCCGAGGTAGGCGACGCGGTCGCCCTCGGCGATGCCAACACGGTCGTCGAGCGCGCCCGCCAGCCGCGCCACGCGCTGCTCCATCGCCGCGTAGCTGATCTCGAGGTCCTCGAAGCGGATCGCCAGCGCGGCGGGATCGCGCCGCGCCCAGTCAGCTATCCAGCTCGAGATCTCCGCCGCCGCGGCCGCGGTGCTCAAGACGATGGCGCGAGCTCGTGCTCCATCTCCGGGGAGTACTTACCGCGCCGCGCCGCGCCGGTGCAGCGGGCGCGGTGGCGGTACAGGCGCTGGGCGGCCGCGACGTTGTCGGGCTCACCGCGCCAGGTCGCCAGCGCCGCGGCCTGTAGCCCGCGGCCGTAGGAGAAGCTGACCTGCCAGGGCTGGGCGCCCATCCGGTTCATGAGGTTGAGCCGGTTCGTCGCGTGCTCGTCGCTCTGGCCACCGGACAGGAAGACGATGCCGGGGACGGCCGCCGGCACGTGTCGACGCAGGCAGCGCAGCGTCCGTTCGGCGACCTCTTCCTCGCTCGGCTGCTCGTGGCAGTCGTAGCCCGCGAGCACCATGTTCGGCTTCAGCAGGATCCCCTCGAGCTCGACGCGCTGCTCGCGCAGCTCGGCGAAGACGGCCGCCAGCACCTCGCCGGTGACCTGCTCGGAGCGGTCGATCGTGTGGTCCCCGTCCATCAGCACCTCCGGCTCGACGATCGGCACGATCTTCGCCTCCTGGCAGAGCGCCGCGTAGCGGCCGAGCGCGTGCGCGTTGGCCTGCACGCAGTAGCGGCTCGGCCGCCGATCGTCGATCGCCAGCACCGCGCGCCATTTCGCGAAGCGCGCGCCGCCCTCGTGGTACTCGGCGAGGCGCTCGCGCAGCCCGTCGAGGCCCTCGGTGACGGTCTCGCCGTCGGCGCCGGCCAGCGGCTTGGCGCCCGTGTCGACCTTGATGCCGGGGACGATGCCCTGGCGCTCGAGCAGCTGCGGAAACGGCGTGCCGTCGGCCGCGCTCTGGCGAAACGTCTCGTCGTAGAGGATCACGCCGCTGATCTGCTCGGCTGCGCCGTCGGTCGTGAAGAGCAGCTCGCGGACGGCGCGGCGCGCCTCCTCGCTCGGCTCGACGTCGACGGCCTTCAGGCGCTTGTCCATCGTCCCGGTGCTCTCGTCGGCGGCAAGGATCCCCTTCCCTTCGGCAACGAGTCGCTGTGCGTTCTCTTGGATCTCAGACATCTCTCAACTGAGCATTCCCGTTGTGCTCGAAACCGAACACTACGGCGGTCGTCACAACGACCGCCGTAGCCGTTACCGCGCTACAGCTGGCCTCGCACCACGCCCGCCGGGTACTTCTTCGTGTGGACGTTGACGTAGTAGTTGTGGGGCTTGGCCGCGATCGCGGCGATCACCGTCTTCTTCGCGGTCACGCATCCGCTGTGCTTCGCCGGCGGGGTGCCGAACAACACGACGACGTCGCCGTTCTTGCCCTTGGCGCCCTTGTGGATGTGCGACGCGAGCGGGACGCCGATTCCCTTCCAGCTGAGGCGGTAGCAGACCTTGCCGGTCGTCCTCTTCAACGTGATCGTCGCGTTGCCGTTACCGGCAACGCTGACCTTCGGCACCTCCTGGCTGCCGGTCAACTGTTGCCCCGGCGGCGATCGCCTGTCCAGCAAGGATCACGGTGCTCACGGCGAGTGCGCCGGACACGACGGTCAGCTTCCGCATTGCAGCCTCCAGTTCACAGCGCGCGTTGTACGCGACCGATACGTCCCTCAGCGCTGCTTGCATACCACCTTCGGGCCGCGCCGATCAATCGCGCTTCGCGTAGTCGGCGTCGTCCTCGCCGAGGTCGACCGTGACGCAAGGCTCGTCGCCGACGACCTCGGCGTCGTGGCCAGGTGGGATCGAGGCGACGTCGCCGGGCCGCAGCTCCACCTCGCTGCCGTCGTCCATCATGACCCGCAGGCGCCCGGAGATGACGTACAAGAAATGCGGGAACTCGCAGGACTCGGTGCCCGCGATCGGCTTGACGTGCTCGCTCCAGCTCCAGCCGGGCTCGAAGATGCCCTTGCCGACCTCCTTGCCCGCGACCGTCACGATCAGTGCCTCGCCCTTGGACTCGAACGGGCGTGCCTCGTCGGGCGAGTCGAAGTTCTTGACCTCAATGGTCGTAGCGTTGGCGCACATCGTGTCCTCCTCGTTCGTTGGATCTGCGATCGCTTCGACGGTACGTCCGCGGCGGCGCGGACGCATGAGGCAGAAGCCTCATCTTTCGCGCTACGGACGTACTCGAGATCGGACATGAGGCCGTGCTTGACGGCGAGATGCTCGCCTGCGCGCTTGGACAGGCCTTCGTGTAGATGTGCTGGACGTGTTACGCGCGGTCTTGCGCGAATCACGCTCAGCGATCTGCCACCGGCCACGGCGATCAGGCGCGCATCGATCTCGCGCGCGGTCAACCTCGACCCGACGCCGGCCGGCGCCCCGTCACGGTCGCCGCCGTGGGAGCGACGGCCGTCGCGCCCTCGGACGCACCGCCGCCCGGCGCCATCGTCGGGACGAGCGGCAAGAACACGCTCGACGGCACCAGCGGCGACGACGTGATCTACGCGCTCGGCGGCGACGACCCGGATCACGCCGGCGGCGGCGACGACAGGATCTGCGCTGGCGCCGGCTCGGCATCGATCGACGGCGTCCCTACGCCGAGATCGCGTCAAGCCGCCTCGAGGAGATCCGGGGCGTCGTCGGCAACAGCGCCACGACGTCCGGAGACCGCCGCCGCCACGCCGCCCGTCGCGGTGGCAGACCGACGACGTCGACGAGGACCGCGATCCGCGCGGTCAGCGGACATGCGGCTCCGCGCGCCTTGAGCAGACCCTTGCCGTCCCAGCGTCGAACGCTGCCGAGGCTGACCGGCTGACCGAGGCAAGCGCCTCGACGAGCCCCGAGGTCGCGAGCCAGTGGTTCTCGTACATCGCGTCAACCGCGCGACGGCCCGGGCCGCTCAGGAACGCCATGCCGAGCCGCAGGCGCTCCATCGGCGCGCGACCGGCGCCGAGATGGCCGATCAGGTACGCAACGTCCGAGCGCCCGCCGGTGAAGTCGACGAGGGTCGCGTCGGCCTTCGCGACGAGGTCGTCGCCGAGCCACTTCGCCTGCTCGTGCGCGTCCACATGGCAGCCGACGTAGGCGAGCAGCGCGGTGTAGTAGAGCACCGCCCGCTCCTCCTCGGCGAGCGCGAGCCGATCGCCGATCCGCAGCGCGATCAGGCACTGCCGGAGCACGTGCTCCATCGGCTGGCCGAGCCCGAGATCGGTGCCGAGCGACAGCACCGCGACGAGCTCGGCGAGCCGCATGCCGCGAGCTTCGGGGTTGCGCACGGCGCGAGTCTACGGCGCTCGCTAGCGTCCGCCGCGATGTCCGGCGGCGGCGACGAACTCGGCAAGCGCTTGCGCGGCGGCGATCTGACGGCCGCTCCGGCGGTGCTGAACCTCGTCGAGAGCCGCGCGCCCGGGCACAAGGACGAGATCGCCGCGCTGCTGCAGGCCGTCTCGCCGGCGGCGCTCGGCGGCGAGGCGCGGGCGCACGTCGTCGGCGTGACCGGGCCGCCGGGGGCGGGCAAGTCGACGCTGCTGTCGGAGCTCGTCGCCGCGTGGCGCGCGCAGCAGCGCAGCGTGGCCGTGCTCGCCGTCGATCCGTCCTCCAAGCGCTCCGGCGGCGCGCTGCTCGGCGACCGCGCGCGGATCGTCGTCGACCCGCGCGACCGGCACGTATTCATCCGCTCGATGGCCGCCGGCGGGCGCCTGGGCGGGCTCGCGCCCGCGACCCGCGCCGCGGCGCACGCGCTCGCGGCGGCGTTCGACGTCGTCGTCATCGAGACCGTCGGCGTCGGCCAGTCGGAGACCGAGGTCGCCGAGGTCGCCGATACCGTCGCGGTCGTGGTGCAGCCCGGCGGCGGCGACGTCCTGCAGTTCCTGAAGTCCGGGATCATGGAGATCCCGGACGTGCTCGTCGTCACGAAGGCCGACCTCGGGCAGGTCGCGCTGCGCTCGCGGCGCGACCTCAACGCCGCGCTGCGCTCGCTCGGCGTCAAGGACACGAAGGTCGTCGCGGTCAGCTCGCTGGCGCCGGCGACGGGCTTTCAGGACCTCGTCGCGGCGCTCGACGAGCATCGCGACCGGCTCGATATCGCGGCGCGCCGCCTCGCGGCCCGGCGCGCGAGCGCGCTGGCCGACTTCGTCGCCGAGCACGGCGAGCGCGGGCTGCGCGCGCTCGGCGGGCAGCGCGCCGCGCTGAAGCTGCTCGACGAGCAGGACGTCGCGCTCGACGTGCCCGCGCTCACGCGCGCGCTCGAGGCGTCGGCCGCATGAGCCGGCGCGCGCGCCTGCTCGGCGATCTCGCGCTGATGGTCGGCGCGTTCGTGGCGGCGACGCTCGTCGCCGAGCTGGCGGGCGCCGCGAACCTCGGCACCGCGATGACCTTCGGCCAGATCGGCTTCGCGCTCGCCGCGGTCTACGTGCTGCTGCGTCGCTGACGCGGCGCTACGGCGCGCCCGGGACTTCGGCGCCGGAGCCGGGCGGGGTCGCGATGCGCCAGTCGCCGTCCTCGCGCACGAGACGGTACGTCGTGTCGGCCGGAACCTCGCCGATCGCCTCGCCGTGCACGCGAGCGAGCGCCTGGTCGCCGTTGACCTCGAGCCCGGTCACCTCCAGCGTCGGGTTGTTGCGACCCTCGAGGCCGGTGCGCAGCGCCACCTCGCAGGGCAGCCCGGCGCTGCGGATGCGGTCGACGAGCTCGGTTGCCAGCAGGTCGTCGCAGAGCTTCTGGTAGTCCTTCTCGCGTGACGCCTGCGCGTACTCGTCGAGCGTGTCGCGGACCTTCTCCTCGTCGTTGGGGGCCGGCTTGAGGATCACGACGAGCGCGACGATCGCGACCGCGATCACGCCGTACACGGCGATCCGCGCCTTGCCACGCAGCGCGCCGAGCTTGCGGATCAGGCCGGCGAGCTTTGCGAACGGCCGGCCGATCAGGCGCAGCGAGCGAAGGATCTTCAGCAGCAATCGGCCGATCGCGCGAAACGGCGCGGTGACCACGGAGACGACCTTCTTCATAGGCGCGGCAGCCTAGCTCATGCATCCGTAACGCCATCCCGCGCGAACGGACGAGAACACGATGATCCTCCTGCTCGCCTTCGCGTTCGTGGCCGGGGCCGCGACGGCGATCACGCCATGCGTGCTGCCCGTCCTGCCGGCGCTGCTGTCGGCGAGCGGCACCGGCGGCCGGCGGCGGCCGCTGGGCATCGTCGCCGGGCTGACGCTGACGCACACGATCACGATCGTCGGCATCGCCTCGGTCGTCGACGGGGTCGGCGTCGGCGACGGGACGCTGCGCGACGTCGCGATCGCCTTCCTGGCGCTGTTCGGGATCACGCTGCTCGTGCCGCCGGCGGCCGAGTGGGTTCAGCTGCGGCTCGCGTTCCTGTCGCGCCTCGCGCCGCGCGGCGATGCCGACGGCTTCTGGTCGGGCCTGCCCGTCGGCGGCGCGCTCGGCTTCGTCTACGCCCCCTGTGCGGGCCCGATCCTCGCGGCGGTGATCTCCGTCAGCGCCTCGTCGGGCACGACGGCCAAGATCGTCGCCGTCGGCGTCGCCTACGGGCTCGGCTCGGCGCTCGTGCTGCTCGGCCTGGCGCTCGGCGGGCGCAAGCTGATCGATCGCGTGCGCAGCGGCGGGCGCGGCCAGGCGCTGCAGCGCGGCTTCGGCGCGGTCATGGTGCTGACCGCCGTGCTGATGTTCACGAGCGTCGATCTGCGCTTCCAGGAGGCGCTCGCCAGCCACTTCCCGTCGTTTCTGACGAACCCGACCGGCGGGCTCGAGAAGACGCAGGCCGTGAAGGACGAGCTCGCCGAGCTGCGCGGACGCAAGCCGAGGTTCGCCGAGCGCGACGGTGGGAAAAGCGCGAGCGACGCCGCGCTGGCGGGCGTGACGACACCCGACCTGCCGGCGCTCGGCGCGGCGCCCGACTTCTCCGACGCCGGGCACTGGTTCAACACCGCGCCGCTGACGATGGCCAGGCTGCGCGGCCGCGTCGTATTGATCGACTTCTGGACGTACACGTGCATCAACTGCCTGCGCACGCTCCCCTATCTGAAGGCGTGGGACGCCCGCTACCGCAACCAGGGCCTGACGATCGTCGGCGTCCACACGCCCGAGTTCGCCTTCGAGCGCAAGCAGTCCAACGTGCGCGGCGCGATCGGGCGCCAGGGCCTGC
Source organism: uncultured Actinomycetes bacterium (assembly GCA_963780585.1). Classification (GTDB taxonomy): domain Bacteria; phylum Actinomycetota; class Thermoleophilia; order Solirubrobacterales; family Solirubrobacteraceae; genus CADCVQ01. The sequence continues at coordinate 42,329 of CAWADD010000003.1, read as the reverse complement.
GCTACCCCGTCGTGCAGGACAACGAGTACGGGACCTGGAACGCATTCGGCAACCAATACTGGCCCGCGAAGTACCTGATCGACGCCCGCGGGCAGGTGCGCTATGTGCACTTCGGCGAGGGCGAGTACGAGGAGACGGAGGCGGCGATCCGCACCCTCCTAAGCGAGGCCGGCGACCGCAGCCTCGGCGCTGCGGCGCAGCCGCGCGGACGGATCGAGACCGTCGGCCACCGCGCGACGCCGGAGACGTACCTGGGCAGCGCACGCGCGCAGAGCTTCTCGCCGGCCGGCCCGAAGGACGGCACGCGCACGTACGTCGCCGCGGCGGCGGGCTCGCTGCCGCAGAGCGTCTTCAGCCTCGGCGGGCGCTGGCACGTCGACCGCGAGTCCGCCCGCGCGGTGCGCGGCGCGACGATCAGCGCGCGCGTCGTCGGCAAGTCCGTCTATCTCGTGCTGTCATCGCAGCGCGACCGCCCGCGTCACGTCCGCGTCGAGCTCGACGGCCGTCCGATCGCCGCCACCGACGCCGGCGACGACGTGCGCGACGGTGTCGTGACGGTCCGCCGCCAGCAGCTCTACAACCTCGTCAGGCTCGACGCGCTCGCCGAACACGTTCTGACGCTGCGCTTCGATCCGGGCGTCAGCGGCTTCGCGTTCACCTTCGGCTAGCGGCAATCGGGAGCGGCCGCGGCGACGTTACTACCATGAGCCGCCATGGAGGCAAACGAAGCCCGTTCGTGGCTGCGCTGCTATCGCTGTTGGTCGACGGATCTCGAGGTGCAGGTGCACTACGAGGGAATCCACAAGATCGATCCCGAGACCGGCGAGCGTGCCGAGCCGGTCGATGAGCTGCAGGAGGCGGTCGTGCAATGCCTGGAGTGCATGCACGACCAGCCCCACCTCGGCTTCCACAACGGCCGCGTCGAGCCGATCGAGGATCGCTGGGAGCGGATGATCGCCGGCACGCCGTGGGTCGCGTCGTGCACGGTGACCGTCGACGCCGACGACGTCGAGACGTGCTCCGGCCCGGAGGCCGGCGACGCGCTCTCCTACGCCGCGTTCGGCGACTACGGGACGCGCGAGTTCTTCACGCACGTGCGCTTCCACAAGCACGACGGCGAGAAGATCGTCGTCCACCTGCTCGTCGAGCTCTACGCGCGCTCGCTGGAGGAGGCGACGACCGTGCTCGAGGAGGCCGCGCGCGGCTCGCTTGCGATCACCTCGCTCGCCGAGGAGTCGCGCCCGCCGGCGGCGACCGGCGAGGAACGCCACTAGCGTTCGGCTCGATCGCGCTCGAGTCGCATTCGCAGCTCGGCGATCGTTGGTGCTCCCCCGCTGGCCCCCGCGCTGGGACCCCGGGAGCGGACTAAGGCTGCGGCTGCGGGGCGAGCGGGTCGTAGGGCGGCGGCGGCGCCTTGCTCGCCGGGACGCCCTCGACGATCGGCTCGTCGACGACCGTCTCGCGCACGGACGTCCAGAAGAAGCCGAACAGGCTGGCGGCGGCGAAGACGGCGAGCGTGCCGCGCAGCGTCCAGCGCAGGCGCGGACGGCGGCGCGCGGCGAGCTCGGCGAGGATCGCGCAGGCGACGACCCAGGCGCCGGACAGCACGATCGCCGCGACGGTCGAGGTAGCCAGCACGGCGCCGAAGAACCAGATCCCGACTGCGAGCAGCGCCACGAGAGCGATCACGGCGGCGATTCTCGCGACGACGGTGCTCATGACCGTACGAGGTCCGACCGCGCGAGGATCGCGGTGAACGGCACGCACCAGAAGACGACACTGCGGTAGCGGCGCAGATCGACGCTGGCGGGGATCGTGTACTGCTGGTTGCCCTTGCTCCCCTTCAGCCGGCCGAGGTCCTTGAAGTCCTTGCGGACGTCGCCGTCGCTCCTGACGTCGCGCGGCACGAGGTAGACCCGCACGAGCGGGCCCGGGGAGAGGCGGAAGTTGCGCAGCGTGAGCACGCGGCGCCGGCCGGCGACCTGGACGACCGCGGCACGACCCGACGCGGAGTGGTCGACGGGCCGGACGCGGCCGTTGAGCAGCTCGACGTTCGCGGCCATGCCGCTCGCCGGGGCGGCGGCCAGCGCGGCCAGCGCGACCGCGAGCGCGGTGGTGAGGCGGGTGGAGAAGCGGCGCATGCGCTGTGGTCGCGCTCGTTGCGCCGGCGTTACGCGTGGGGTCGGGCGGGGTGGTCGATCGTGCAGGTTTCTTGTGCGGAAGCGCACACTCGAGCCTCGCGCCCGACCACCCGCGCCGCGCCCCGGCCCCGAAGCCCCCGCTACGGGTAGATGCCGCGCATCCGAGCGGCTTCGGAGACCCGTTCGATCGCGACCGACAGCGCGGCCAGGCGCCAGTCGCAGCTGAGCCGATCGGCGGCGTCGGTGACGCGCCCGAAGGCCGCGCGCAGCTGACGGCGCAGGCGTTCCTGCACGTCGATCGCATCCCACGTGTAGCGCTGGTGGTCCTGGACCCACTCGAAGTAGGAGACCGTGACGCCGCCGGCGTTGGCGAGCACGTCGGGCACGACGGTGATGCCGCGATCGCGCAGGATCACCTCTGCGTCGGGGGTCGTCGGGCCGTTGGCGGCCTCGACGACGAGCGCGCACCGCAGCCGGCCCGCGTTGTCGGCGGTGATCTGCTGCTCGCGCGCCGCCGGGATGACGATCTCGCACTCGAGCTCGAGGACCTCGGCCGACCCGACGTGCTCGGCGTCGGGGTAGCCGGCGAGCCCGTCGTGCTCGGCGGCCCAGCGCAGGACCGATGCGATGTCGAGACCGTCTGGGTCGAGCAGGCCGGTTGACGCGTCGGACACCGCGATGACGCGCGCGCCGATCGCGGCGAGCTCCTTGGCCGCGACCGAGCCGACGTTGCCGAAGCCCTGGATCGCGACGCGCGCCTCGCGCAGGTCCATCCCGATCCGCTCGCAGACCGCCTCGGTCACGTACACGACGCCGAGGCCGGTCGCCGCGCGCCGCCCGTACGTGCCACCGAGCACGACCGGCTTGCCGGTGACGATCTCGAACACCGAGTGGCCCATCATCTGCGAGTACGTGTCCATGAACCACGCCATCTCGCGTTCGCCGGTTCCCATGTCGGGCGCGGGGATGTCCTTCTCGGGACCGATCACGGGGATCAGCTCGGCGGCGTAGCGGCGCGTGAGGCGCTCGATCTCGCCGAGGCTGAGATCGTCCGGCGAGCAGCGCACGCCGCCCTTCGCGCCGCCATACGGCAGCCCGAGCAGGGCGCATTTCCAGGTCATCCACATCGCGAGCGCCGCGCACTCGCCGAGCGACACGTCGGGCCCGTAGCGAAAGCCACCCTTCGTCGGTCCCATCGTCAGCGTGTGCTGGACGCGGTAGCCGGTCAGCCCGAGCACGCGGCCGCCGTCGAGCCGGACGGGGAAGTTCACGACGATCGAGCGCCGCGGCCGACCGAGCCGGGTGACGAACTCCGGCTCGAGCTCGAGCAGCGCGGCGGCGCGATCGAACTGGTTCGTCGCTACGCGGTACAGCTCCGACGCCCACTCGCTGCCCGGCGCGACCTCGTCGCCGTGCTCTCCGACGCTGGCCGGCTCGCTGAGGTCGTCGACTGCCATCACGCGGACCGTACAGCCGCGCGAGGCCGCCGTGCGGCTCGACGATCAGCGGACGCGCGGCCGCGCCTCGACGATGCGGTCGATGAGCCCGTAGGCGACCGCCTCCGCCGGCGTCATGTAGCGATCGCGCTCGGAGTCCGCGTTGATCTGCTCCGCGCTCTGGCCGGTGTGCTTGGCGTAGAGCGCGTCGAGCTGGGCGCGCAGCGCGAGCGTCTCGCGGGCGTGGATCTCGATGTCCGAGCTCTGGCCCTGGTAGCCGCCGGTCGGCTGGTGGATCAGCATCCGGCCGTTGGGCAACGTCAGCCGCTTGCCCGGCGCCCCCGCCGTCAGGATCAGCGCGGCCATCGACATCGCGACGCCGCAGCAGATCGTCTGCACGTCGCAGGCGATCGACTGCATCGTGTCGTAGATCGCCAGCCCGGCGTAGACCTGTCCGCCGGGCGAGTTGACGTAGAGCGCGATGTCGCGCGCCGGATCGGCGGCCTCGAGGTGCAGCAGCTGCGCGACGACGAGGTTCGCGATCTCGTCGTCGATCGGCTGGCCGAGGAAGACGATGCGCTCGTTCAGCAGGCGGCTGTAGATGTCGAACGAGCGCTCGCCGCGTCCATCCTGCTGGACGACCATCGGGATCAGGGGCATTGTGCGGCTCCTCTCGGCTTGCGGATTGCGCAACTCGTAGGTTGCGTGTTGCATGTGCCGCACGGTAGCATGCAACCAATCAGTTGCACGACGAAGGAGCCGACGATGGACGTCACCCGCGAGATCACCCTCCCCCTCGATCAGGAAGCGGCATGGGACGCCGTCGTCGACCTCGAGCGCTGGCTGACCGACGACGGCGAGCTGCCGCTCGAGCCCGGCGCCGAGCGTGAGCTCACGCTGCGCGACGGCGAGACGCGCTGGGCGACCGTCGAGGAGGTCCGTCCCGGCGAGCACCTGTCGTTCTGGTGGCACGCGCGGGACGCGCTCGCGACGCTCGTCGAGGTCAGCCTCGTCGCCGTCGCCGACGGAACGCGCGTCGTCGTCGTCGAGCGCGGCTACGCGGGCCATCCGGTCTGCAGCTCGCGGGCGCTCGGGCGCCTGCACCGCGCGGGCACGCTCGTCGCGGGGTGAACGCCGACGACCGCCAGCAGGCTGTCTTCGCGGCGCTCGCCGACCCGACGCGGCGCGCCGTGCTGCGCTCGATCGCGCGCGGCGATGCGAGCACCGCGACGGAGCTCGCCGCGCGCCTGCCGGTGAGCCGCCAGGCGGTCGCCAAGCACCTCGCGCTGCTCGAGCGGGCGCGGCTCGTCGACGGCGAGCGCGTCGGTCGCGAGACGCGCTTCGCGGCGACCCCCGCGCCGCTCGGCGAGGCGATCGGCTGGATGACTGCCGTCGGCGCCCAGTGGGACGAGCGGCTTGCGGCACTCGGAGAAACGGCCAGCGCGCTGCGGCCACCACATCGACGCACGGACTGAGGCGTTACGGGGGCCATGCCCCCCGCACGATCGCCCGCGATCGCCACACTGCTCGGCCTCGTCGCGATCGGCGGCGCCGGCTCGGCGCCCGCCGCCGGCACGAGCACCACGCCGAAGCTCAACATCGGTGACGACCTGGTCCACTACTCGGGCCGGATCGCCGCCTCGACCGGTCGCTACGCCAACCGCCGCGGCGCGGTCAAGATCGACCTGATCGTACGCGCGGTCGGCCGCTCCGACGAACCGAACCCGTCCGACCCCGACACGATCGAGATGACGCTGCGGGCGCCAGCCTGCTCGACGCAGCATGTCGCGCCGAAGCGCCGCTGCATCAGGCTGCGCGGCGTGCTGCCGGGAACCTCGCCCCCGATCGTCCCGCCGGCCGTCTCGAGCATCCGCTACGGCCTCATCCACGGGGTGCACGCATCCGGACGCGTGGGCTCGTTCGGGCAGGCGAGCGTGACCGGCAGGCGCGAGCTGCTGATCCTCGAGGAGGGCGCGAAGGGCCGCATCCGGCACGTCATCCGGATCAAGCTGCGCGAGCCACGCGGCAGCATCACGATCTCGGCGACGGCGCCGGTCGAGTCGAGCTACTACCCGTGAGGCGACTTGCGCTGCTGACGGTCGCATTCGCGATCGCGGCGCCGGGGGTTGCGAACGCCGGCGTCGCGCGCCTCGATGTGCGCGCCGACGTCTTCGACGGCGTCGACGCCGCCAACGCGTACTACGTCGCAGCGCCCGGCGAGCAGAACACCGTCACGGCGATGCCCGAGCCGGGGGGCACGGCGATCGCGCGGTCGGTCCTGATCCGCGACGAGACGGCCGTCGTCACGCCGGCGGCCAACTGCGTGCGCGTCGACGACCACGCCGCGCTCTGCACCGTGCCGGCGCCGGCGATCGCCTCCGATGCGGCCGCCTTCGTCGACTTCGTCGTGGACGCGGGCGATCTCGACGACAACGTCTCGATCCCCGCCGGGCTGGGCACGACGATCCGCGGCGGTCCGGGCAACGACGCCCTCAGCGGCGGCGGACGCCTGTTCGGCGACGAGGGCGACGACACGCTCGACGGCGGAGATGGCGCCGACGGCCTCACCGGCGGCAGCGGCGACGACTTCCTGCGTGGCGGCCCGGGCGACGACCAGCTGACCGGCGGGAACGCCTCGGGTCTGGACGGCGCGGACGAGGGCGACGATCTGCTCGACGGCGGCGACGGCAGCGACGGCGCCGCCTACACCGCCAAGCGGCTGCCCGTCAGCGTCGACCTGCTGCGCGACGGCGGACGCGCCGGCACGGCCGGCGAGCGCGACGTGCTGCGCGGCATCGAGAACGTGTTCGGCGGCCGCGGCGACGACAGGCTCGCCGGCGACGCCGGACCGAACCAGATCTCGGGTGGACCCGGCAACGACCGCATGCGGGGCCGCGCGGGCGACGACACGATCGTCGGCGGCAGCGGCATCGACAACGCGTTCGGCGACGCCGGCGACGACACGCTCGGCGCCGGCCAGGCGCGCGACCGCGTGCATGGCGGCGCCGGCAGCGACACGATCGCCGGCGAAAGCGACATCTCCGGCACTGCTCGCGGCGTGCGGCTCGACGCCGGACCGGGCGACGACACGCTGCGCGTCGAAGCGCGGCCGGCGGCGCTCGCCTGCGGCGCCGGTCGCGACGTCCTCACCGCGCGCACGAACCCGCTCCTGCTCGATCGCGTCGTCGACGACTGCGAGCGGATCGTGCTCGGACTGTCCGATCAGCAGATGGACGTCACGCCGCGGCGGACGCCGAAGGGCGCGTTCCTGCTCGACATCGGCTGCAACATGCGCCGCGAGGGCATCGTCACGTCCTGCCGGGGCATCGTGACGATGCGCCTGCGGGCGCCCGGCCGCCCGCCCCAGACGCTCGGCCAGGCCGCATACTCGATCTCCGCGGGGAGGACGAGCCCGGTGCGCGTGCAGCCGCGCGGTCGCGCGCGGCGGATGCTCGCCGTGACCTTCAACGCGGTGATCGAGCTCGAGCTCCGCGGCCGCACGATCCTCACCCCGCAGGCCGGCACGGCCCCGCCGGGCAAGCAGCACGCGCGCTGGCGCGCGCACGCCACGAGGGCGTGACGAGCCAGATCGGTGACTTCGTGGCTCAGCCGCGCAGCCGGTCGGCCGCACGCGACAGGCCGCGCGCGGCTTCTTCCATCGCGACGCGAACATCGACCGGCGCCCCCAAGAGCTCCTCGTTGCGTTTCTGGCACGCGACGACGAGCGCGAGGTAGTCGATGCCGAGGCTCGCGCACAGCGTGCGGGCACGGCAGGCGGTGTCTGGGCTCGGATCGCGCACGTTTTCCCACGCGGCGCGCGCAACGAGATCCAGGTCGATGTGCACTGCTTGGGCCGTGTTGTCCTCAAAGGCCATGCGCTTCTGCTCCGTATTCGGGTAAATCACATATCGGCGCAGAACCCCGCAAGCCTGAGCGCGACGCCACGGACTCGGCCGGGTCAGCCTTGCACAGGTCGGGGTCGTTGGGGGAAAACCTGCGCCGCGGAGAGCCCGTTGGTTGATTCTGCGGGTCGTGGAATCAACCATCTACGCTGCGCGCATGGCCAGCTGGGAAGACGTGCGCCGGCTCGCGCTCGCGCTGCCGGAAACCGACGAGCAGCGGTCGCGCGAGACCGCCACATGGAGGGTGCGGCAGAAGGGGTTCGTCTGGGAACGACCGCTGCGCAAGGCGGACTTCCGCGCGCTCGGCGACAGCGCGCCGACGGGGCCGATCCTCGGAGCGCGGGTCGAGCACCTGATCGCGAAGGAGGCGCTGCTGGCGGACGATCCTTACGTCTTCTTCACGACCCCGCATTTCGACGGCTACCCGGCGGTCCTCGTCCGCCTGCACGCGATCGGCGTCGAGGATCTACGCGAGCTGATCGTCGAGGCATGGCTGGCCCGCGCGCCGAAGCGACTGGCTCAGCAGTACATCGACAGCGAGCTCTAGGGTTAACCGGGAAGCTGGTCGGTGATCGCCTGGCGCACGACGACCGCGTCCTCGAGCAGGGCGCCGCCGGCGGTCGTCGAGCGGACCGCGAGCAACGCTCCGTCCTCGCTCAGGATGAGCTCGTGGCGCTCGTCCTGGCGTGAGCGCTCGACGTACGCGAAGCCCAGCCCCGGCCGGCCGAGCGAGTCCTTCGTCGCGCCGGTCAGCTTCAGCCCGGGGACCTCGGCGAGCGCGCGCAGGAACGTCGCGCGCAGCCGCGGCGGCAGCGGGACGTCGCGCAGCGCGTCGACGAGCTGCACGAAGACCTCGGCCTCCGGCGACGAGCCCTGGCCCGGCGAGACGCCGTCCAGCAGCCTGCGATAGAGCTCCTGAGGATTGGGGTCGAAGGCGGCCAGCTCGTCGTAGGAGAAGCGCTCGTTGCCGACGTAGTAGCGCCTCGTCGGGCGCATCACGCTCGTGTCACGTGGGGTGACGCTGATGTCGATCCGTCCAGTCCGGGTCAACGACTCCCAGCGGCGATAGGTCCGCGTGTTGAGCTTGAACGTCATCGTGCCGTCGCGCGCCCCGATGCCGTCGCGGTACGTACCGCGGATCTCCAGGTAATAGAACTCGTCCGGGCGCGGCATGCGCGGCAGGCCGCCGTCGTGCGCGTCGGCGGCCGAGTCCGCGGCGCGCACGAGCACCGCGCGTGCGTCGGCCGGCGCGGGATCGAGACCGGCCTCGTCGCCGCCATTGCCGAAGCCGATCAGGACCGCGCCGAGCGCGATCGCGACGGCGCCGCCGGCGATCGCGGCAACCCGGCTGCGGCTCCACGACGTTCGCGCGGGGCGCCGGTCGGGAGCGCTCGCCTGCTGCGCGGCGCGCAGCCGCGTGCGCGAGCGCTCGAGCGCCGCGGGATCGCTCTCGTCGAGCTGCGAGCGGAAGTCCTCGAGCTGCGTCATGACGCCTCCGTCCGTTCGAGCTGCGTGCGCACGTTGTGGCGGGCACGGTGCAGTCGTGAGCGCACCGTTCCGATCGGGACGCCCGTGGCGAGCGCGATCTCCTCGTAGGAGAGCTCTGCCCACGCGTGCAGGAGCAGGACCTCGCGCTCGGCTGGCCGCAGCGTCGCGAGGGCTCGTGCGAGCGCCTGGCGCCGCGCAGCGGCGTCGACGCGGTCGTCGGCCGGGCCCGTCTCGGCCCCCGCTCGGTCGAGCGGATCGACGCCGGTGCGGGCGAGCGCCCGCAGCGCGCGGCCCTCCTGGCGGTGCTGACGGCGCGCGAGGTTGCTCGCGATCCCGAACAGCCACGGCGCCGCGTCGCTGTACTGCGCGTCGTAGCGATCGCGGCCAGCCCAGGCGCGGACGAAGACCTCGGCGGCAAGCTCCTCGGCCGTCGCCGCCGTCAGGCGGCGGCGCAGCCAGCCGTGGATGCGGGCGTGGTGGCGCTCGAAGAGCTGCTCGAACGCCTCTGGGCCTGCGGCGATCAGCTGGGCGTCCGTGCAGGCCGGCGTAATGCTCACACCAGCTAGTTGCCCGTCCGCCCCGTTCGGGTTCCTAGCCGTCCCCGTTGGCGGCCTTCGCGACCGCGGCCTCGCCGGCTTCGGTGATGTGCCAGCGGCCGGCCGAGAACGGCTGCTCGGCGATCAGGCCCTGCTGCTCGAGGCGGGTCGTGAGCGCCGCGACCTCCTTCTCGTCGAGCTGGTCGCCGACCTGGAGCGCGATCGTGCTGTCGCTGACCGAGCGCTGCTCGAAGATGATCCGCAGGACGCGCTGTTTGGGGTTCTCCATCCATGGACCTTAGCCTGGATCCGCCGAGGATCGTGGATGAATCCCTGTCGTGGGCGCGCTCCAGTGTCGATCGGCGGCGCGCCCTAAGGGTGGGCCCCTTTGGAAGCCGCCGATCGGCGCTGGTGCGTGATCCACGTCGGGGATTCGCCGCGAGGATCGGTGGATCCAGGCCTAGGTCATGCGCGCTCACCGTTGGACGCGGCACCGGCGGGAGGACCCCGCCGGTGCAGCCAGACCTCAGCGCCCGCTCAGCTGCGGCGCGCCTTCTTACGCTTGCGGATCCGCAGCCAGCGCTTCAGCAGCGCCAGCATCAGGCGGCGTCCAGGCGCGCTTCGAACGCCTCGAGCTGGGAGCTGATCTCGGCCGGCAGGTCGTCGCCGAACTTCGCCAGGAACTCCCGCACCTGCGGCAGCTGCGCCTTGAAGGCCTCGGGATCGACGGCGACGACCTGCTCGAGGTCCTCGGCGGAGATGTCGAGGCCCTCGGTGTTCAGCTCACCCGGGGCCGGCACGATCCCGACCGCGGTCTCGACGCCTTCCGCGGTGCCCGCGCAGCGCGCGAAGATCCACGCCAGCACGCGCGAGTTCTCGCCGAAGCCCGGCCATAGGAACCTGCCGCTCTCCGGGTCCTTGCGGAACCAGTTGACGTAGAACAGCTTCGGCAGCTGCGCGCCCTCGACGGCGCCGATGTCGAGCCAGTTCTGGAAGTACTCGGCCATGTTGTAGCCGCAGAACGGGAGCATCGCGAAGGGGTCGAAGCGCAGCTGACCGACGCCGCCGGCGGCGGCCGCGGTCATCTCCGAGCTCATCGTCGAGCCCAAGAAGACGCCGTGGTTCCAGTCGAACGCCTCGGTCACGAGCGGCACGACCGTCGCGCGGCGCCCACCGAAGATCATCGCGTCGACCGCCACGCCCTTCGGGTCCTCCCACTCGGGCGCGATCGCCGGGTCCTGCGCGGCGGGCGTCGTGAAGCGGCCGTTGGGGTGCGCGGCGGGCGTCTCGGAGTCGGGCGTCCAGTCGTTGCCCTTCCAGTCGATCACGTGCGCGGGCGGCTCCTTCGTCATGCCCTCCCACCACACGTCGCCGTCGTCGGTCAGCCCGCAGTTGGCGAACAGCGTGTTGCGCTCGACCGTCGCCATCGCGTTCGGGTTCGTCTCCTCGCCGGTCCCCGGCGCGACGCCGAAGAAGCCCGTCTCGGGGTTGATCGCGTAGAGCTTGCCGTCGTCGCCGAACTTCATCCAGGCGATGTCGTCGCCGATCGTCTCGACGGTCCAGCCCTCGATCGTCGGGATCAGCATCGCGAGGTTCGTCTTGCCGCAGGCGCTCGGGAACGCGCCGGTGACGACCTTCACCTCGCCCTCGGGCGACGTCAGCTTGAGGATCAGCATGTGCTCGGCCATCCAGCCCTCGTCGCGCGCCATCTTCGACGCGATCCGCAGCGCGAAGCACTTCTTGCCGAGCAGGGCGTTGCCGCCGTAGCCCGAGCCGAAGGACCAGATCTCGCGCGTCTCGGGGAAGTGGACGATGTACTTGTTCTCCGCGTTGCAGGGCCAGGCGACGTCCTCCTCGCCCTCCTCCAGCGGCGCCCCGACGGAGTGCACGCAGGGCACGAACTCGCCGTCCTCGCCGAGCACGTCGAGCGTCTTCGCGCCGACGCGAGTCATGATCATCATGTTCACCGCGACGCAGGCCGAGTCGGTCAGCTCGACGCCGATGTGCGCGATCGGCGAGCCGAGCGGGCCCATCGAGAACGGCAGGACGTACATCGTGCGCCCGGCCATGCAGCCGTCGAACAGGCCGTTGAGCGTGCCGCGCATCTCGGTCGGGTCGGTCCAGTTGTTCGTCGGGCCGGCGCCCTCCGGCGTCTGGGTGCAGATGAACGTGCGGTCCTCCACCCGCGCAACGTCGCCGGGGTCCGAGCGGGCGAGGAACGAGTTCGGGCGCTTTGCGTCAGACAGCTTCGTGAACGTGCCGGCGTCGACGAGCTGCTGGGTCAGGCGGTCGTACTCCTCCGCTGAGCCGTCGCACCAATGGACGTCCTTGGGCTTCGTCAGGGCCGCGATCTCGTCGACCCAGTCGATGAGCTTCTGATTCTTCGTCGGCACGGTCGTCGTGTCGCTCACTCTTGTCCTCACTCCCGATTCGTGTGCATCTCGTGAGCTTTCAGTGTGCCGCAAGTTGGCTTGGGGCAGTGGTCCGGACACCAAGAGAACACGATTCGCGAAAGCTGAGGTCCTTATGTCCGACATCACCAGCCGGCGTTCGCTTCCTGACGGCCGAGCGTCACGGACGCGCGCCGTTCTGATCGCGACCGGCATCCTCGTCGTGGGGATCACGCCGTTCGCCGTCGCCGCGACCGGTGACCCGCTGCGGCAGGGCCTGCGCAACGGGACGACGACAGCCGAGACGGAGATCATCTCGAACATCGCATCCACCAACGCGCTCAAGGGCGGCTACTCGACGCGCCAGTCGAACCTGTCCTCGACGGGCGGCGGCGCGATCTACGGCTGCCGGTCGCAGGCCGGCGGCAGCACGGCGAAGCCCGTCCCGCAGAATCCCTGTCTGCGCGCCAACAACCTCTCACGCGGCCTGGCGTTCGAGATGCGGGCCAGCCAGGGCAACCTCGGCGGCACGATCTCGGTCGCCAACGGCGGCGACACCACGAAGCCGTTCACGACGAACGCGACCGGCGTGGCGAACGGCCTGAATGCCGACCGCGTCGACGGCAAGAACGCCGAGGACATCGGCAAGGATGCGATCGCCGCGATCGCCGTCCTGCGTCCGTTCGCGCTCGTACCCGCCACCGGGTCGAGCGCCAAGACGCGCGGCGTCGTGACGACTAACGGCGTCACGAACCCGTCCGGAGCGGGAACGTACGTCGTCACATTCGACGGTGATCTGAGCGAGTGCGCGATGTCGACGACGCTCACCGGCACCACGCCCGGCCAGATCAGCGTCAACCCGACGCTCGCGGCCGACAAGAAGACGACCGGGGTCGACGTGCGCACGTTCAACGGAACCGGGGTCGCAGCCGACCGCGGATTCCACCTCAGCGCGATCTGCTGAGCGCGACGAGCTGCGGGGGCGCTACGGCGCCCCCTCAGCCGTGCCGTGGTCGCGCCGCGGGACAAGCACGAGACGCTTGAACTCCGCGACGAGCACGCCGTCCTGGTTGAGGACCCGCGTGTGCACGCGGACCGTCCCGCGATCGAGCTTCGTCTTGGACTCGCGCTTCTCGAGCACCTCGGACTCGCAGAACAGCGTGTCGCCGTGGAAGACGGGCGCCGGGTGCTTGAGCTCCTCGGTCGCGAGGTTGGCGATCGCCTTGCCGCTGACGTCGGACACGCTCATGCCGAGCGCGAGCGAGTAGACCATCGGCCCGACGACGACGTTGCGGCCCTGCTGCGACGCCTTCGCGTAGACGTCGTTGAGGTGCAGCGGGTGGTGGTTCATCGTCAGCAGGCAGAAGAGGTGGTCCTCGCTCTCGGTGACGGTCTTCGCCGGCCAGTGCTTGTAGACCGCTCCCACCTCGAACTCCTCGAGGTAGCGGCCGTACGGGTGCGCCCCGGACGCCTCGCGCTCGGCCTGGTCGGTCGTGAACTCGTCGCTCATCCGCGGGTCTCCTTGATCTCGTCGCCTGGGCGCGCATGATGGCGCAGAGCGCGCTTCGACGGCATGACGGCGATTCGCCGGGCAGGCCGCCGAGCAGCCGCGCACCCGGCGAATCGATAGGTTCCGCGTCAACCACGCCGTCCGACGACCCCGGAGAGCCGACCTGTGAAGAACCCCCGAGCTTTCTTCAAGCCGCTCGCGATGGGCGCGCCTGACCCGCTGCACGAGATCCCCGTGACGCCGTCGCGGATGATCCACTTCCTCGACTTCTCGAACGAGAAGATGGTCGCCAAGGCGCCGGCGATCGCGCAGCAGGTCGACATCCTGCTCGGCAACCTCGAGGACGCCGTGCCGGTCGAGCGCAAGGAGGCCGCACGCGAGGGCCTGATCACCGTCGGTCGCGAGATGGACCTCGGCGACACCGCGCTTTGGACGCGGATCAACTCGCTCGAGTCGCCCTGGGTCCTCGACGACCTGACGCAGATCGTCACGGAGATCGGCCACAAGCTGTCGGTCGTGATGGTCCCGAAAGTCGAGGGCGCGGAGGACATCCACTTCGTCGACCGCCTGCTCGCGCAGCTCGAGGCGAAGGCCAAGCTCGACCGCCCGATCCTGATCCACGCGCTGCTCGAGACCGCGCTCGGCGTCACGAACCTCGAGGAGATCGCGAGCGCCAGCCCGCGCATGCAGGGGATGAGCTTCGGCCCCGCCGACCTCGCCGCGAGCCGGCGGATGAAGACGACGCGCGTCGGCGGCGGTCACCCGGGCTACGTGTCGCTGTCGGACCCCGATCCCGAGAACCCCGACGCCCGCCGCGTCACGGCGCAGCAGGACCTCTGGCACTACTCGATCGGGCGCATGGTCGACGCCTGCGCGTCGCGCGGGATGCTGCCGTTCTACGGGCCGTTCGGCGACATCAAGGACGTCGAGGGCTGCGAGGCGCAGTTCCGCGCGTCGTTCTTGATGGGCTGCGTCGGCGCCTGGTCGCTGCACCCGGTGCAGATCGGGATCGCCAAGAAGGTCTTCTCGCCCGAGCCCGACGAGGTGCGCTTCGCCAAGCGCGTCATCGAGGCGATCCCCGACGGCCGCGGCGTGCACATGATCGACGGCAAGATGCAGGACGACGCGACCTGGAAGCAGTGCAAGGTCATGGTCGACCTCGCGGAGATGCTCGCGCGCAAGGATCCCGAACTCGCCGAGGCGTACGGGATGGAGGCCGCGCCGGCCTGACCTGCTCTATAGGGTGCCCCGCTATGCGCTTCTTCGAGTACGAAGCCCGTGAGATCGTCAAGCGCGCGGGCATCCCGGTCACGGACTTCGGCTTCACGACCGACGCGGCCGAGGCGGCGGCGATCGCGGTCCGGATCGGCGGCCCGACCGTCATCAAGTCGCAGGTCCTGACGGGCGGGCGCATGAAGGCCGGCGGCGTGAAGTTCGCCGACACGCCCGAGGAGGCCCAGCAGCACGCGGCCGACATCCTCGCACTCGAGATCAGCGGGCACATGCCACGCGGCGTGCTCGTCGACCCGAAGGCGAACGTCAAGCAGGAGTACTACGCCGGCGTCGTCTGGGACGGCACCGCCAAGAAGCCCGTGATCCTGTTCAGCGACATGGGCGGGATCGACATCGAGCAGGTCGCCGAGGAGCACCCCGACCACGTCGGCCGCGTGCACATCTCCAACCTGATGCCGATCTCCGATCACAAGGCGAAGGAATGCATCGCCCAGACCGGGGTCACCGGCAAGGCCCTGCAGCGCCTGACGCCGATCGTGCGCAAGCTCGCCCAGCTGTTCGTCGACAACGACATGGTGCTCGCCGAGATCAACCCGCTCTGCGAGATGCACGACGGCACGTTCGTCGCGCTCGACGCGCACATGGACATGGAGAGCGAGGCGCGCGGGCGCCACAAGAAGCTGCTCGCCGATCTCGGCGTCGGCGACGACGAGACGCGGCTCGCGCGCGAGCCGACGGAGTTCGAGCTCGCCGGCGAGGAGGTCGACGGCTCCGACCACCGCGGCGTGGCCGGCAACGTCACGGAGTTCGACGGCAACATCGGTCTCGTGATCGGCGCCGGCGGCGGCTCGCTGACGCTCTTCGACGCCGTCCGCGCGCACGGCGGCGAACCGGCGAACTACTGCGAGATCGGCGGCAACCCGTCGGTCCAGAAGGCCTGCGGCCTGGCGAAGCTCGTGCTGACGAAGCCCGGCGTCGACAAGATCGCCGTGATGATGTCGATCGTCTCCAACACGCGCGTGGACATCGTCGCGCGCGGCGTCATCAAGGCCTGCCTCGAGCTCGGCTTCGACCCCGCCGAGAAGATCGCGATCTTCCGCATCCCCGGTGCCTGGGAGGAGGAAGGCTTCAAGATCCTCGACAAGTACGGGATCGAGTACGCCGACCGGTCGGTGTCGATGCACGAGGCGGCGCGCCGCGCGGTCGCGAAGATCGCCGGCCCCGAGGTCGTCACGACATGAGCATCCTGATCGACGCGAACACGACGTTCATCGTCCAGGGGATCACAGGCCGCGAGGCCGTCAACCTCACCCGCGAGTGCCTCGACTACGGCACCGGGGCGAAGATCGTCGGCGGCGTGACGCCGGGCCGCAAGGGCCGCGACGTCCACGGCGTGCCGGTCTACGACACGGTCGCGCAGGCCGTCGAGGCGCACGGCAGCCCGATCGACGGGTCGGTCGTGACGGTCCCCCCGGCGTTCACGAAGGACGCCGTCTTCGAGGCGCTGGAGAACGACGTCAAGCTGATCGTGATCGTCACCGAGCGGATCCCGCGCCGCGACGTCGCGCAGATGGTCGAGCTCGCGGGCATGCGCGGCGCGCGCATCATCGGGCCCAACTGCCTCGGGATCATCGTGCCCGACGTCGTGAAGATGGGCGGCATCGGCGGGCCCGCGAAGAACGCGGCGCAGGCCTACACGCCGGGCCCGATCGGTGTCATCAGCCGCTCTGGCGGGATGACGACCGAGATGTCCTCGACGCTGTCGGCCGCCGGCCTCGGCCAGTCGACCGCCGTGTCGATCGGCGGCGACGCGATCATCGGCTCGAGCTACGCCGAGCTGATGCCGTTCTTCCAGGGCGACAAGCAGACCGAGGGGATCGTCATCTACACGGAGCCCGGCGGGCGGATGGAGGCCGAGCTGTCGAAGTGGGTGATCGACAACGACTGCCGGATGCCGATCGTCGCCTTCATGGCGGGCCGCTTCATGGACGAGATGCCGGGCATGAGCTTCGGCCATGCCGGCACGATCGTCGAGGGCAAGGAGGACACCGCGACCGAGAAGATCGCGCGCCTCGCGGATGCCGGCATCACCGTGGCCGAGGAGATCTCCCAGATCCCGGACATCATGAAGTCCAAGCTGCCCGCGCACGTCGAGCATCTGAAGCCGCCCGGCGTCAGCATCCCCGCGTGGACGCGCGGAGGTGCGGGGTGAGGACCGATGGCATCTTCATCGGCATCGAGGTCGATGACGACGCGCTCGCCGGCGAGCCCGACCTCGCCAAGCACCTCGACACCGTCTGCCCCGTCGACATCTACAAGGAGGTCGGCGACGGCGGGCTCGAGATCGTCGAGCGCAACGTCGACGAGTGCGTGCTGTGCAAGCTCTGTCTGGACCTCGCCGCGCTCGATGTCGGGGAGGATGCGGTGCGGGTGATCAAGTTGTACGACGGCGGAGCGGTGCTGGACTAGCCGTAGTGCCGCGGCGCGCCGGCGCTCCGCTGACCACAGCGCACCGAACCGGCGCGGGCGCGATCATGGCGCCTCGATGGATGACGGCCCCTACTCCGTGCAGCCGCAGGCGGTCGTCGTCGCCTACCTGCTCGCCGCGCTCTGCCTGTTCGTCCCGCTCGCCGTCGTCGGCTCGACGTTTGCGGGCATCGTGATCTGGCGGCGCGGACCGCGCCAGCACGGGGCTGCGGTCGCCGGCCTGGGCGTCGCGTGTGCGGTGTTCGGCGTCATGGCGCTGCGGTAGCGCCAACGACGGCGCGACTGGCAATGACGCGGGACCGTTGCGGTCAGCGCCGCGCGCGCCTCGTCCGCATCCGCTCCTCCTGCTTCTCCACGACATGGGCGATGAGCTTGAGGATCTGATCGACGCCGGTCGCCTTCGCCTGGCCGTACGTGAAGGCCTCGCGCCAGTCGGCGATGTGGGCCTCCTTGGCCATGACGTTGAAGAACGAGCGCGGCATCTCGACGCGCACGCGGGCGTCCTCGGCGATGCCCTTCGCGACCTCCATGTCGCCGTGCCCGCGCAGCTCGACGCGGTACATCTGGACGTCGCCGCGGCCGCGCAGCTCGACCCCGAAGACGAGCTTCAGCGGCGCGAGCGCCGGGACCTCTTCGATGAAGCGCGTGACCGCGGTCTCGATCAGCGTCTTTGCGTCCTCCGCCATCGCGTAGACCCTAGATGGTCGAATGCGTGACCGGAACACCCGGCTTCGTCACGACAGCGGCTTGAGCGGGCCGCCGCGGACGCGCTCGGGCCGGTAGTCGACCTTCTCGCAGTTGAGGAAGCGGTACTTGCTCTTGCGCGAGCGGGCGACGTGGTAGAGGTCTCGACCTGGCCCGCAGTCCACGCGGCCGCGTCCGTAGTGGACTGAGACGACGTCGTTGCCGTTGCCGGCGTAGATCTCGTTGTAGCCGTGCGAGCCGTAGATGAAGTCCGTCTTGCTGCCGCCGTAGATGACGTCCTTCTGCGTGCTCGGCTGCCCCGCGGGATCCCAGTCGCCCCACAGGATGTCCGAGCCGTCGCCGCCGCGGATGTCGTCCGAGCCGTGGTGGCCGAGCAACTCGTCTGAGCGGCTCGTGCCGCGATAGGTGACGGACCCCGTGCGGGCCTTCTGGAACTTGCCCGTGACCGTCGGCCAATACTTGTGCGACGTGCAGTCGCTGCACGGCTTGCCGGGGACGTGACTCGCCGCGGCGGCCGATGCAAGCGCCAGCGCACCGAGTGCGCCCAGCGCGACGCTGCGTGTGCGGTTCATCCGTGAACCTCCTGGATCGGGCGACTAGATCTTGTGGCGCCGCAGGAGCCCGCGGCCGATGACCATCTTCTGGATCTCCGACGTGCCCTCGCCGATCAGCAGCAGCGGCGCGTCGCGGTAGAGGCGCTCGATCTCGTACTCCTTCGAGTAGCCGTAGCCGCCGTGGATGCGGAAGCACTCCTCGACGCAGAAGCGGCCGGCCTCGGAGGCGAACAGCTTCGCCATCCCGGCCTCGAGCTCGGAGCTCTCCCCCGCGTCCTTCAAGCGCGCGGCCTTGCGCGTCAGCAGGCGGGCGGCCTCGATCTGCGTCGCCATGTCGGCGAGCTTGAACTGGATGACCTGGTGCTGGGCGATCGGCTTGCCGAACGTCTTGCGCTCCTGCGAGTAGCGCAGCGCGAGCTCGAGCGCGCGCTGGGCGATGCCGACGCCGCGCGCCGCGACGTTCGCGCGGCCGACCTCGAGCGCGTCCATCATCTGCTGGAAGCCGCGGTTCAGACCGGCGTCCTCGCCGCCGAGGATGTTCTCGGCCGGGCACTTGTAGCCGTCGAAGACGAGCTCCGTCGACTCGACGCCCTTGTAGCCCATCTTCTTCAGCGGGGGCGGGACCGTGAAGCCGGCGTACTCGCCCGTGTTCACCGAGACGCCCGGCTCCTTCTCGCAGATGAAGCAGGACATCCCCTTGTAGGGCGGGTCGGCCTTCGGATCGGTCCGCACGAGCGTGAAGACGATCGTCGAGCGCAGGCCGTTCGTGACCCACATCTTCTGGCCGTTGATCTCGTAGTTGCCGTCCTCGAGCTTCTTCGCGGTCGACTTGAGCGCCTGCACGTCGGAGCCCATCTCGGGCTCGGACAGGCTGAACGCCGCGCGGCACTCGCCGGTCGCCATCTCGGGCAGGTACTTCTGCTTCTGCTCCTCGGTGCCGAACTTCATCAGCAGGTAGGAGCCGATGAAGTGCGTGTTGATGATCCCGCTGATCGAGATCCAGCCGCGCGAGAGCTCCTCGACGATCATGCAGTAGGTCGTGAGGTCGAGGCCCATCCCGCCGTACTCCTCGGGGATCGTCACGCCGAACAGCCCGAGCTCCTTCATCTGGTCGACGATCGGCTGCGGGAACTCGTCTTCGTGGTCGTAGTGCTCGGCGTTCGGCAGGATCTGCTCGTCGGCGAACTGACGGACCATCGCGATGATGTCCTTCTGCTCGTCGGTGTACTCGCTGTACGCAGGGGCTACGGCCATCGTGAGCTCTCCAAAGTCCGGAAGTTCGGTGCTTGTTGCGGTCCGACCCAGCTTACCTGCGACCGCGCGAAAGGCGTTGCGCCGCGCGAGGCCCTGAAACACTGCCCTGCGCAATGGCCAACTTCGCCGTCGACGTCGTGCAGCGCGCGCCCGCCGATCGCCTGGCGATCGTCGAGCTCGCGCGCGACGGAGCGCGCCGCGAGTGGTCGTTCGGCGGCGTCGCCCGCGGCGCGCTTGCGCTCGCCGCCGCGATGCACGCAGAGCATGGGGTGCGGCGCGGCGACACCGTGCTGACGCTCGTCGGAAACCAGCCCGACTGGGTGATCGCGATGGTCGCGTGCTTCCACCAGGGCTACGTCGTGCTGCCCTGCAACGAGCAGCTGCGCGCGAACGACCTGCGCCTGCGGCTCGACGTCTGCCCGCCGGCGCTCGCGATCTGCGAGCGCCGCAATGCCGCCGTGCTCGCGGCCGCCGGCTGGTCCGGCCCGACGATCTTCGTGCCCGGCGTGGCCGACCTGCCGTTGCCCACCGATCCGCCGCCGCCGGCCAAGCTCGACCCGCTCGACCCCTGCCTGATCACGTTCACGAGCGGTACCGCGGGCGAGCCGAAGGCCGTCGTCCACGGCCAGCGCTACCTCACCGGCCAGCGCGTGCAGGCCGAGCACTGGCTCGCGCCGGCGCCCGGTGATCTCGTCTGGTGCACGGCGGCGAGCGGCTGGAGCAAGTCCGCACGCAACGCCTTCATCGCGCCGTGGATCCGCGGCGCGGCGGCGCTGCTGCACGACGCGCGCTTCGATCCCGCCGAGCGCCTGGAACTGCTCGAGCGCGAGCGCGTCAACGTGCTCTGCATGGCGCCGACGGAGTACCGCGTGATCGCCAAGCGCGCGACGCTGCGGCCGCTGGCCTCGCTGCGCGGGCTCGTCGCGGCCGGCGAGGCGCTGAACCCCGAGGTGCTGCGCGCCTGGGAGGAGGCGACCGGGCTGCAGATCCGCGACGGCTACGGGCAGACGGAGACCGGCCAGCTGACTGGGATGCCGCCCGGCGAGGAGGTGCGGCCCGGCTCGATGGGGCGCGCGCTGCCCGGCATCGGCCTGACTATCGACGACGGCGAGCTCGTCGTGAACCCCGCTTCGGTGCCGACGTTCTTCCTGCACTATCGCGGCGAGCAGGCCCCGCATGGTGTCTGGCGGACGGGCGACCGCGTCGCCCGCGACGAGGACGGCTACCTCTTCTTCGAAGGCCGCACCGACGACCTGATCATCTCGGCCGGCTACCGGATCGGCCCCTTCGAGGTCGAGTCGGCGCTCGTCGCGCACGCGGCGGTCGCCGAGGCGGCGGTCGTCGCGGCGCCCGACGACGAGCGCGGCTCGATCGTCCGCGCCGTCGTCGTCCTGCGCGACGGCTTCGCGCCGTCCGACGATCTCGCCGGCGCGCTGCAGGACCACGTCAAGGCACAGACCGCGCCCTACAAGTACCCGCGCCGGATCGACTTCGCCGCCGAGCTGCCGAAGACGGCCAGCGGCAAGGTCCGGCGCGCGCTGCTGCGCGAGCAGGGCTGAGGGGGGTGTCAGCCCGGCAGGGCGATGATCGCGTCGATCTCGACCTGAGCGCCCTTCGGGAGCGCCGCGACGCCGATCGCGACGCGTGCCGGCGGGTCGGACGCGAAGAACCGGCCGTACGCCTCGTTGACCTCCGCGAAGGCGGACAGGTCCGTCATGTAGACCGTGCAGCGCACGGCGTCGTCGAGCGTCGCGCCGCCGGCGGCGCAGACGGCCTGCAGGTTCTCCAGGCAGCGCGTCGCCTGCTCGGCCGGCGTGTCGCCGACGAGCTCGCCCGAGTCGGGGTCGAGCGGGATCTGGCCCGAGCAGAACAGCAGCCCGCCCGCGCGGACGGCATGGCTGTACGGACCGATCGCGGCGGGTGCTCCGATCGCGGTGATGGGCTCGCGGTGCTGGGACACGATGGGCTGCGCACTCCTCGATCGGGGTTTGCTGACGAGCGCCGGACGGTAGCGTGCTGGCGATGCCCAACGCGCTCGCCGGCGAGACCTCGCCGTACCTCCTGCAGCACCAGGACAACCCGGTCGACTGGGAGCCGTGGGGCGAGCCGGCGCTCGCCCGCGCGCGCGAGCTCGATCGCCCGCTGCTCGTCTCGATCGGCTACTCGGCCTGCCATTGGTGCCACGTGATGGAGCGCGAGTGCTTCGAGGACGACGAGATCGCGGCGCTCATGAACGAGCTCTTCATCTGCATCAAGGTCGATCGCGAGGAGCGCCCCGACGTCGACGCGATCTACATGGAGGCCGTCCAGGCGATGACCGGCAGCGGAGGCTGGCCGCTGAACGTCTTCATCACGCCCGAGCAGGTCCCGTTCTATGCCGGCACGTACTTCCCGCCCGAGCCGCGCCATGGGATGCCGAGCTGGCCGGCGGTGCTGCGCGCCGTCTCGGACGCGTGGGCGACGAAGCGCCACGAGATCCGCGAGCAGAACGTGGCGATGGCGGCGCGGCTCGCGGGCGGCGCACGGCTGCAGCCGGCCGAGGGCCCGCTGGACGCCGGGATCCTCGACGACGCCGTCGCCGAGCTGCGCTCGCAGTACGACTCGATCAACGGCGGCTGGGGCCGCGCGCCGAAGTTCCCGGCCGCGTCGACGATCGAGTTCCTGCTGCGGCGCGGCGAGACGACGATGTCGCTGTACTCGCTGCGCTCGATGGCCTCGGGCGGAATCTACGACCAGGTCGGCGGTGGCTTCGCGCGCTACGCGACGGACAGCTCGTGGACGGTGCCGCACTTCGAGAAGATGCTCTACGACAACGCCCTGCTCGCCCGCGCGTACCTGCACGGCTGGCAGGTCAGCGGCGGAGCGCAGCGCGGCGATCCGATCCTGCGCCGCACGGTCGAGGAGACGCTCGACTGGACGCTGCGCGAGATGACCGGCCCCGAGGGCGCGTTCTACAGCGCGCTCGACGCCGACTCCGAGGGCGTCGAGGGCAAGTTCTACGTCTGGAGCGTCGAGGGCCTGCGCAGCGTCCTCGGCGCGGACGCCGAGGCCGCGATCGCCTGGTTCGGCGCCAGCGAGCACGGCAACTTCGAGGGCACGAACATCCTCGAGTCGCGCGGCCCCGAGCCCGCGCCGGCGGTCCGCGATCGCATCCGCGCCGCGCTGCTGGCGGCGCGCGCCGAGCGGGTCCGCCCAGGCCTGGACGACAAGCGCCTGACGGCCTGGAACGGGCTCATGATCCGCGCGCTCGCCGAGTCCGGCGCGGTCCTCGAGCGCGACGACTACCTCGACGCCGCGCGCCGCGCCAGCGCGTTCGTGCTCGACGAGATGCGCAGCCCCGAGGGCCACCTGCTGCGCACGTACAACGCCGGCGAGGCGAAGCTCAACGCGTACCTCGAGGACCACGCGTTCATGCTCGAGGCGCTGCTGACGCTGTACGAGTCGACGTTCGAGGCGCGCTGGTTCCACGCCGCGCGCGAGCTCGCCGACGCGATCATCGAGCGCTTCGGCGA
This sequence comes from uncultured Actinomycetes bacterium, assembly GCA_963780585.1. Classification (GTDB taxonomy): domain Bacteria; phylum Actinomycetota; class Thermoleophilia; order Solirubrobacterales; family Solirubrobacteraceae; genus CADCVQ01. Next base: position 19,181 of record CAWADD010000003.1, on the reverse strand, counting down.
CCCCGAGCGCGGCGGCTTCTTTCAGACCTCGAGCGACCACGAGCGGCTCGTCGCGCGGCGCAAGGAGATCGACGACGCGCCGATCCCGTCGGGACAGTCGAGCGCGGCGTTCGGCCTGCTGCGGCTCGCGGCGCTGACCGGCGAGGCGCGCTACGAGCAGGCCGCGCTCGGCGTGCTGCGGCTGTTCGGCGACCTGCTGCGCCGCTCGCCGCTGTCCTTCGGGCATCTCCTGCAGGCGCTCGACTTCCACCTCGCCCCGGTCCGCGAGGTCGCGCTCGTCGGCGCTGACACGGGCGAGCTGCAGCGCCTCGTGCGCGCCGCCTTCCGGCCCGACGTCGTGCTCGCCGGCGGCGACGGCGAGGACGCATGCGGCATCCCGCTGCTGGCCGGCCGCTCGCCCCGCGACGGCGCGGCGACGGCCTACGTCTGCGAGCGGTTCGTCTGCGCGGCGCCGGTCACGGAACCGGCCGAGCTGGCGGAACTTCTCCGATCGGACACGTGAGCGTCATAGCAATGCGGTAGAAGTCCGCGGATGGCGTCGCTGTTCACCCTGCCCGCTGGTCGCCGGGCCAAGTGGGTGGTCGCCCTGATCTGGCTGGCGGCGATCTTCGCGTCGTTCGCCACGAATCTGCCCGCGAAGTTCTCCGACGCCGAGGAGAACGAGTCGACGTCGTTCCTTCCCGGCGATGCGGAGTCCACGAAGGCGCTGGAGGTCAGCAACGACCTGCAGGACGGCGAGAAGGCGGCGATCGTCATCGTCTACCGGCGCGAAGGCGGCCTGACCGCGGCCGACAAGCAACGGATCGCGCAGGACATCGAAGCGCTCAACGGCCTCGAGCTGCGCGCCACGTCGCGCTTCAGCAAGGCGGTGCCGTCGGCCGACGGCAGCGGCGCGATCGTGCAGGCGACGGTCACGAGCGACGGCGAGGCCGACACGATCCTCGATCCCGTCGACGCGGTGCGCGAGCGCGCCAGCGACCCGGGCGGCGGCCTGGCGGTGAAGGTCACCGGCCCGGCGGGCTTCTCGGCCGACGCGATCAAGGTCTTCGAGGGCATCAACGGAACGCTCGTCGGGGCCGCCTTCCTGCTCGTCCTCGTGCTGCTGATCCTCATCTATCGCAGCCCGATCTTCTTCCTGATCCCGCTCCTGTCCGTCGGCTTCGCGGAGATCGCGACGCGCTCGATCGGCTACGGCCTGACCGAGATCGGCGTGACGGTCAACGGCCAGTCCTCGTCGATCCTGTCGATCCTCGTGCTCGGCGCGGGGACCGATTACGCGTTGCTGCTCGTCGCCCGCTACCGCGAGGAGCTGCGCCGAAGTACCGATCGCCACGCGGCGATGGCGCTCGCGTTGCGGACCGCCGGGCCGGCGATCTTCGCGTCCGGCCTGACGGTCGTGGCGGCGCTGCTGTGCCTGATGCTCGCCGACGTCAACGGCACGTCGGGCCTCGGGCCGATCGGCGCGCTCGGCATCGCCGTCGCGATGGTCGCGATGCTCACGCTGCTGCCGGCGCTGCTGCTGATCTTCGGCCGGCGCGCGTTCTGGCCGTTCATCCCACGCGTCGGCGACAGCGGCGCGGACGAGACCCGCGGGCGCTGGCGCTCGATCGGCGAGTTCGTCGCGCGGCGCCCGCGCACCGTCACGATCGGCGTCACGACGCTGCTGCTCGCGATGTCGCTCGGATTGCTGAACTTCGACGACGGGCTGACGCAGGGCAACTCGTTCCGCGACGAGGTCGAGTCGGTCGAGGGCCAGGAGCTGCTGTCGCTGTCGTTCCCGAGCGGGTCGAACGCGCCGACGGAGATCATCGTCCGCGACCAGGCGAAGATCCGCGCCGTGCGCAGCGCGGTCGAGGAGGTCGACGGCGTCGCGTCCGTCACGTTCCCGATCGTGCGCAGCCAGGAGGGCGCGCTGCTGCACGCGGTGCTCGACCCCGAGCCGTTCTCGACCGAGGCCTTCGCGCTGATCCCGACGATCCGCGCCGCGGCGAGGCGGGCCGGCGGCCCGCGGACGCTCGTCGGTGGCGCGACCGCAGTCGAGCGCGACCTGCGCGTCGCCGCCGCCCGCGACACGAAGGTGATCCCGCCCGTCGCGCTCGCCGTCGTGTTCCTGATCCTCGTCGTGCTGCTGCGCGCAGTCGTCGCGCCGCTGATGCTGATCGCCACGGTGATCCTGTCGTTCACCGCGGCGCTCGGCGTCGGCGCGATCATCTTCGACGTCCTCTTCGGGTTCCCCGGCTCGGATCCGTCGCTGCCGCTGTTCGCGTTCATCTTCCTCGTCGCGCTCGGCATCGACTACAACATCTTCCTGATGGCCCGCGTGCGCGAGGAGGCGATCCGCCACGGAACGCGCGAGGGCATGCTGCGCGGGCTCGCGGTCACCGGCGGCGTGATCACGTCGGCGGGCATCGTGCTCGCCGGCACGTTCGCCGTGCTCGGCGTGCTGCCGCTCGTCTTCCTCACGCAGATCGGATTCGTCGTCGCCTTCGGCGTCCTGCTCGACACGTTCATCGTGCGCTCGGTCCTCGTCCCCGCGCTGACGATCCAGCTCGGCCCGAAGGTCTGGTCGCCGTCGAAGCTCGCGAAGCGCTGATCGGCGGCGCTCAGACCGCTTCGTCGAGCGCCTGCAGCGCCGGCTCGTCGAGCACGAGCTCGGCGGCGTCGGCGTTCTCCTGCAGATGGGCGATCGAGCCCGTGCCGGGGATCGGCAGCATCACCGGCGAGCGCGCGAGCAGCCAGGCGAGCGCGACCTGAGCCGGCGTCGCGTCGTGCGCGCGAGCGATCTCGGCGATCAGGCCGCCCGCCTTCGCGATCTGGCCGGCCCCGAGCGGAAACCACGGCAGGAAGCCCAACCCGTCGCGCGTGCAGACGTCGAGCACCTCCTGCGACGAGCGATCGGCGAGGTTGAAGCGGTTCTGAACCGTCGCGATCTCGACGATCGAGCGCGCCTCCTCGAGCTGCTCGACGGTGACGTTGGAGAGCCCGATGTGGCGGATCTTGCCCTCGTCCTGCAGCTCGGCGAGCGCGCCGATCGACTCCTCGAAGGGGACGTCGGGATCCGGCGCGTGCAGCTGGTAGAGGTCGATCCGCTCGACCTGCAGCTCACGCAGCGAGCGCTCGCAGGCGGCGCGCAGGTGCTCGGGGCGCCCGTTGCGCGGCCACTCGCCGGAGCCGCTGCGCTCGATGCCGCCCATCGTCGCGATCAGGAGGTCCTCGGGGTAGGGGTGCAGCGCCTCGGCGATCAGCTGCTCGCTGATGTGCGGACCGTAGGCGTCGGCGGTGTCGATCAGGTTGACGCCGAGCGCGACGACGCGGCGCAGGACGTCGAGCGCGTCGTCGCGGTCGGGCGGCGGCCCGAGGATGCCCGGGCCGACGATGCGCATCGCGCCGTAGCCGAGGCGATGGACCTCGAGGTCCCCGCCGATCGTCAGCGTGCCGCTCGCGGCGACGACGCTCACGCGGTCACAGCACGGGCAGGTAGCGATCCAGTTCCCACTGGCTCACCTGCACCCGGTAGTCCTCCCACTCGCGACGCTTGATCTCCACGTAGCGATTGAACATGTGCTCACCGAGCGCGCGCAGGACGAGCTCGGACTCGGCCGTCAGCTCGATCGCCTCGCCGAGCGTCTCGGGCAGCTGCTCGATGCCGAGGCGGCGGCGGTCGTCGGGCGACAGGTGGTAGAGGTTCTTCTCCATCGGCTCGGGCAGCTCGTAGCCCTTCTCGACGCCCTCGAGGCCGGCGTGCAGCAGCGCCGCGAACGTCAGGTACGGGTTGCAGGCGGGGTCGGGGCAGCGCAGCTCCATCCGCGTGGCGTTCTCCTTGCCCGGGTGATAGAGCGGGACGCGCACGAGCGCCGAGCGGTTGCGCCGGCTCCAGGCGACGTAGACGGGCGCCTCGAAGCCGGGCACGAGGCGCTTGTAGGAGTTCACCCACTGGGCGAAGATCGACGAGATCTCGCGCGCGTGCTTGAGCTGGCCGGCGATGAACGCCCTGCCGACGTCGGACAGGAAGTACGGGTCGTCGGCATCGAAGAACGCGTTCTTGCCGCCCTGGAAGAGGCTCATGTGCGTGTGCATGCCCGAGCCGTTCTCACCGAACAGCGGCTTCGGCATGAACGTCGCGTGCCAGCCGTACTTCATCGCGTACTCCTTGACCGTGATGCGGTACGTCATGCAGTCGTCGGCCATCTTCATCGCGTCGGCGTAGCGCATGTCGATCTCGTGCTGGCTGGGCCCGACCTCGTGGTGCGTGTACTCGACGTGGATGCCGAGCTGCTCGAGCGCGAGCACGGTCTCGCGGCGCACGTCGGAGCCGGCGTCGAGCGTCGTCAGATCGAAGTAGCCGCCGTTGTCGAGGACCTCGGTGCCCTTGGAGTCGCGAAAGAGGAAGTACTCGAGCTCGGGACCGACGTTGAACGTGTCGAAGCCCAGCGATCCGGCGCGTTGCAGCGCCCGCCTCAGCACGTGGCGCGGGTCACCCTCGTACGGCGTGCGCTCGGGGGTCAGGACATCGCAGAACAGGCGCCCGACGCCCTGCTCCTCCGGCCGCCACGGCAGGATCGCGAAGGTCGAGGGATCGGGCATCGCGAGCATGTCGGATTCCTCGATCGCGTTGAAGCCCGTGATCGACGAGCCGTCGAAGCCCATCCCGCCTTCGAAGGCATCGTCGAGCTCGGCGCGGTTGATCGAGAACGACTTCAGCTGGCCGAGGATGTCGGTGAACCACAGCCGGATGAAGCGGATGTCGCGCTCGGCGACGATCGCCTTGACGTCGGCGGGCGTCTCGGGACGGTCGTCAGTCATGCGCCGGAGCCTAGATGGTTGCCTGCGCGACCGGCTTGTTGCGGGCGTGTTACGCGAGCCAGCGTCGTGCCCAGGCCTCGAGCTCACGGACCGCGGGCGCGAGCGCGCGGCCCATCTCGGTGAGCTCGTACTCGACGCGCGCAGGCCGCCCGGGCCGGACGTTGCGGCTGACGACGCCGCGCGCTTCGAGCTCCTTCATGCGTTCGGACAGCAGCCGGTCGGAGAGCTCGGGCACGGCGTCGGCGATCTCTCCGAAGCGCAGCGCCGGGCGGTGGATCAGGACGCTGACGATCGCTCCCGTCCAGCGCCGTCCGATCAGCTCGATCGCCTCGTGGTAGTACGGACAGCAGGCCGGCCGTCCCTCGAGCGTTGCGACGACGACGGTCCGCTTCGCCGGCCCGCGGGGGCGCGGGTCCGGCGGCGGGCCATCCTCGGCGAATCCCATCCGCGTCGAGGGCCGGTTAAACGGCGCGGCAGTTCGTCGGCGACATCACGTCAACACTAACTAGGCGGCGCGCAGCGTGCGCGTGTCTTCGACCGAGCCGTCGACCGGAACGTCGCCGGCGACGTTGACCATCGCCGTGAAGCGCTCGAGCGCGACGTAGGCGATCGCCTCGAGGATCTGCTCGTCGGTCCAGCCGGCTTCGCGCGCCTCCTCATGGAGATGCATCGGCGGCCGACCGGGGTTGTCGACGACGGCCTTGAGGTACGTCAGCAACGCGGCCACGCGCGGGTCCTTGGAGTCGAACTCGCGAGCGAGCGCGACCTCGTCGAGCGCCAGCCCGGCCTGCCGCGCGGTGCGGCTGTGCAGCGCGATGCCCGGCCGCGATCCGTGGTGCTCGGCGACCGCGAGCGAGATCCGCTCGAGCATCGGCACGTCGAGCTCACCGCGGCGCAGCTCGGAGCGGAAGCGAGCGTAGCCACGGAGCGCCGCCGGCGATCCGGCGAGGGCGCCGAGGAAGTTCGGCAGCTGGCCGCCGGTAGCGAGGGCTCCACGCAGGACCGGGACCGAGCCCTCGGGCGCGGTGAGGTCGTCGTGGATCTGGAACCTGCTCATCGATGTCTTCATGGGGGGTGCCTTCTGGGGGGTGGCAATGAAGGAAGAGCGTCCGTGCCGTTGCGTTGGCTTACTTGTCGTAAGTGTAGGCCTCGCTCGCGAGCTACACAAGGGCTGCTGGCTCGTCCAGTTCTACGCACGCGGGTTAAGGCCGGCTCAGGCGAATGTGTGGATGTTGCGAAGAATGCCCGCCTGTGCAGGGACTCAATCGGGCGCAATCGGGCGCTCAGGAGCGGCCGACGCCGCGTGGTGGCGCGCGCCGCCGGGGCTAGAGCATCGAGGCGTCGGCGGTGCCGACGGCGACGAGGATCAGCACGATCCCCATCAGGAGCGCCCACAGCGCGAGCCGATCCGGGCGCGTGCCGACGCGCTCGATCGCGCGCCGCGGCGGACGCCGCCGGTCGAGCTCGACCGTGCGCGGGACCGACGGGGCGGGGACGGTCCGGCCGCGGATCTCGATCGTGCGGCGCGCCGGAAGCGGGCTCCCCTTGGCGTGCGGGCCACGGCGGGGGGCGAGCGGCTGCAGCGCGATCTCCCCGTCGGCGAGCGCGCGCTCGCGCGGCTCGGCAGGACGCGGCTCGGCGCGCTCGGGCTGACGGCGTTCACGCGCGCTGCGGCGCTCGGCGATGTCGGCACGACGACATGCCTCGTCGGTGCGCTCGTAGGCGTCGCGGAGATGTTGTACGTCGGCCCACCAGGCCTGGGCCTCTAGCTGTCCCATGTGGTTTTTGCCCTCTTTCCGTGGAGACCTACGGGGTTAGCTGACGGGCTCGCGCTGAAAGAGTTGCGCTACGCCAAACGACGGCGGCGATTCGCCCCTGCGTGTGTTGGTTCCCCCGCTCCTCGGACCCAGCGGACCCGAGGATTCGGCGATCTGACGGCGGCATCGTAGCAGCGATCGATTTCCCTGCATATACGCAGTGTTATGGAGACTGCGGACGGAACTCGCAGTTTGCGGGTTCGGGCGATGGGCCTGGATGGTGTGCGGCCGGCGCGTCCGCCGCAGGTCAGGCTACGACCCATCGCGGAACGCGATCGCCTCGTTGCCGATCGCGGCCGACTCCTCGATCGGGAGGATCGGCTTGGCTTCGAAGCGCAGCCAGGGCACGAAGGGCGCCGTCGTGCGCGCCAACGTCGCGGCGCTGTCGGCCTCGACGATCGCGACGCCGCCGCTGTTGTCGGCGAAGCCGTAGAAGGCCTGGAAGTCGGCCCCCTCCGGTGGCTGCCAGCGACTGAAGACCTCAAGTGAGCGTTTGTCGCCCGCCTCCGAGGTATCGATGAACTCCCATCTCACCATGAACAGCATCGGAGCCTCCCTTGCTCGTCGGACGGCGCGAACGTACCAGGGCCGAGCAGGTCAGATAAAGGCGATTCGGATGACGACCGCCGCGCGACCGGTCAGCGACCGGCGACTTCGGCGATGTACTCGGCGACGTGCTTGGCGTCCTCGCCGTCGAGCAGCAGCGCGGGCATCTGGCCCTGGCCGCGCGCGATGCCCTCTTCGATCGCGTTCGTCGTCAGCCCGGCGGGTGGCGCCAGGACGTCGAGGTCCGGGCCGACGCGGCCGACGGCGCCGGCATCCGCGAGCGTGTGGCAGGTCGCGCATTTGCGATTGAAGAGCTCGCGGCCGTCCTTCAGATCGGCGCTCAGCTTCTCCCCACCCGGTCCGGCCGACGCCTGGTCGCCGAGCAGCACGACGGCAGGCACGACGAGCCCGAACAGCGCGATCGCCCCGGCGACCGCGAACTCCGCGGCGTGCAGGGGGCGGTGCCGCCCGCGCTCGAGCGTGTCGCGGACGCCGCGCGGGCCGCCGCGCATCGCTACGAGGACGGTGCCGAGGCCGAGGATGACAAAGAACGACAGGAAGAGGATCGAGGCCATGCGGTCGGGCAATCTACTTGACGGCGAAGCGCGACCGCCTCACCGTGGCGTTCGCGCGGGCGCGGGTGGAGCTCTGCGCGATTGTCTCGTGCTCGGTGAGCGCCTGGTGGAACGGCATCGATGAAGAAGGCTCGGGCGGATGCCGGCGGAGAAGCGGGGTGGTGAAGGCGGCGGGAACATGCGTGGCACCTAATGAGCTATATGCGCCCCTTAGGTGCCATGGACGTCTAGCCAGATCCGTCAGCGATGCCGTTTCGGAGTATCCGGGCCGCTCCGAGCGGCGGGCAACCCTGAACGCTGAGCCCATAGAAGTCACCGCCGCCGCCCGGCGCCGAAGTTCATGACCGGCGGGGCGACCGCGCGGAAGTCGTCGGTTCCCGTCGCGGCGAGCTCGGTTCCCGTCGCGGCGAGCTCCTGAGCCTGGGCCTGGCGCGCCAGCTCAATCGCGTCGAGCAGCGAGAAGTCCTTGACCTGCGCCGCCAGGTGATCGCCGACCTCCAGCTGCCTGACGCTGCGCGCGACGATGTTGATCGCCCCGCCGGCCGACGCGTGGCGCTCCAGCCGGCCGTCGACGATGACGAGCGGCTCGGTGCGCACGGTGAGCCGGTCGCGCTCGTAGATCTGCGGCGAGACGATGACGTTCACCGTCCCGCGCTCGTCCTCGAGCAGCATGAACGTGATCCCCTTCGCCGTCCCCGGCCGCTGGCGGGCGATGACGAGCCCGCCGATCCGCACGCGTGTGCCGTGGCGCAGGTGCTCGAGCGCGCCGACGTCGATCGCGCCGGCGGCCTGCAGGCGCGGGCGCAGCAGCTCGATCGGGTGGGCGGAGACCGTCAGCCCGGTCGTCGCGTAGTCGGCGATCATCTCGTCCCACGCCGACAGCGGCCGCAGCACCGGCGGGGCCGGCAGGTCGAGCGCGAGCGCCAGCTGGGTTCCCTCCTGGCCTCGCACCCGCACGCCGGGCGCGGTCACGCCGAGCTGCCACAGCGCGACGCGGCGATCGCCGCCGGCGAGCACGTCGCAGGCGCCCGACCAGGCGAGCCGCTCGAGCGCCGCCCGCCCCGCGCCGGCGCGCGAGGCGAGATCCTCCAGCGAGCTGAAGCGGCCGCCCTCGTGGCGCGCGGCGACGAGCGCCGCGACCTCGTCGGCGCGCACGCCGAGCACGTAGCCGAGGCCGATCTGGACCGCGGGCCGGTCGGGGGCGGGCGGGTGCGACGAACTCGTCACCGTGCAGCCGACCTCGCTCGCGTTGACGTCCGGCGCGAGGATCGCGATCCCGCGCCGCTGCGCCTCGTGGACGAGCGCGTCGGGCGGGTAGAAGCCCATCGGCTGCTCGTCGAGCAGCGCGCAGAGGAACTCCGGCCCGTAGTGCACGCGCAGCCAGGTCGACTGGTAGGCGAGCAGGCCGAAGGCGGCCCCGTGCGCCTTCGGGAAGCCGAAGCCCGAGAAGCCCGCGACCATCGTGAAGACCTCCTCGGCGCGCTCCTTGCTGACGTCCGCATGCTTGGCCAGCGCACCCTCGACGAAGCGGTCGTGGTAGGCCTCGAGCGCCTCGGCCGAGCGCTTGCGGCTCATCGCCCGGCGCAGACCCTCGGCCTCCCCCACGCTGAAGCCGGCGAACGCCTGCGCGACCTCGAGCACCTGGTCCTGGAAAATGATCGTCCCGAGCGTGTCGCGCAGCGGTGGCTCGAGCGACGGGTGCAGGTGCGGGACCTCGTAGGAGGGGTCGACGCGCAGCCGCTGGCGGCGCTGGATGTACGGGTTGACCGCGCCGCCGACGATCGGCCCCGGGCGCACGATCGCGACCTGGATCGTGATGTCGTCGAGGTTCTCCGGCCGCGTGCGCCGCAGCGAGCCCATCTGCGCGCGCGACTCGATCTGGAAGACGCCGGTCGTCTCGGCGTTCTGGATGCACTCGTACGTCGCGGGATCGTCGTACGGGATCCGGCTGAGGTCGATCCGCTCGCCGCGGCGCTGGGCGATCTGCTCGACGCAGCGCTCGACGGCGGACAGCATCCCGAGGCCGAGCAGGTCGATCTTCAGAAAGCCCGCGTCGGCGCAGGAGTCCTTGTCCCACTGCGCGAGCTGGCGGCCTTCCATCGCGGCCGGCACGAGCGGTACGCAGTCGACGAGCGGGCGCGTCGCGACGATCATCCCGCCGGAATGCTGGGAGAGGTGGCGCGGCAGCCCGTAGGCCTCCTCGGCTAGGCGCGCGAGCCAGGCCCAGCGACCGGTCCGCCGGCCGGGCCCGAGCGCGCTGTCGATGTCGCGATCGACGTCGCGCGAGGACCAGCCCTCGCTGCCGCGCGCGACGCGCTCGATCTCGCCCGGCGGCAGCCCGAGCGCCTTGCCGAGCTCGCGGATCGCGCCGCGCGCCCGGTACGTGGGGAAGGCGGCGACGAGCGCCGAGCGCTCGACGCCGTAGCGCTCGTGCACGCGCGGGATCAGGACCTCGCGGATGTCGCGCGGGAAGTCGAGGTCGATGTCCGGCAGCGCGGTCAGCTCCTCGTTGAGGAAGCGCCCGAGCAGGAGCTTGTTGGCGATCGGATCGACGTGGCTGAGACCGGTCAGGTGGCAGACGATCGAGGAGACGCTCGAGCCCCGCCCGCGCCCGGGCGGCAGCAGCGAACGCGCCGCCGACGCGCCGCGCACCTCGAGCGCGACCTCGCGCGCGAGCTCGAGCAGGTCGCGGTGCAGGAGGAAGAAGCCGGCGAGGCCGAGCTCGTCGATGACGCGCAGCTCCTCCTCGAGGCGCGCCCTGGCCTCGTCGTGGTGCGTGCTGCCGGCCGGATAGCGCTCGCCGAAGCGCGCCTGGCAGACCTCGGCGAGCACGCGGCCCGCCGTCGCGTCCTCGGCGCCGGGATAGCGGTAGCCGAGGTCGCTGGTCAGGTCGAAGGTCAGCCGCTGCGCGAGCCGCGCGGTCTCCGCGACCGCATCGGGATGGTCGGCGAAGCGCGCCGCCATCGCCTGCGGCGTCGTCAGCACGTGCGCGTGGTTGCCCCGTCGCAGCGGCTCGGAGGCGTCGAGCGTCGTGTGCTCGCGGATCGCGACGAACGCGTCCTGCAGGCGGGCGCGCGCGGGCGAGTGCGCGTGGACGTTGCCGGTCGCGACGGTACGGACGCCGAGCCGCGCGGCGAGCCCCGCCAGGCCGCGGTTCAGCGCCCGGTCGTGGCGCTGCAGCGGGCGCTGCAGCTCGACGCGGAGGTCGTCACGGCCGAAGATGGCGAGCAGGCGCCGCATCGTCGGCTCGTCGCGGACGCCGCTGCGCGCGCAGCCGCTGAGACAGACGAGGCCGGCGTGGTGCGCCTCGACGTCGTCGAGCGAGACGGCAGGATCGCTGCGGTCGCGCTGCGGCCCGTCACGCGTGTGAGCGTGCGCGCGCGTCAGCAGGCGGCAGAGGCTGCGCCAGCCGGTCGCGTCGCGGACGAGCAGCGTGATGTGGCGCCTGGGCTCGGCTGCGCCTCGCCTCACGAGCGTGACCTCCGACCCATGGATCGCCCGTAGCCCGAGCGCCTGCGCCGCCTGCGCGAACTCCATCGAGCCCGACAGCGAGTCGTGATCGGTGAGCGCGAGCGCGACGTGGCCGCGCTTGACGGCCGCCGCGACGAGCTCCTCGGGCTGCGAGGCGCCGTCCAGGAAGGAGTAGGCGGAGTGGCAGTGCAGCTCGACGTAGGCCATACGAACAGATGTTCGCATACGGCCTGGACGTCATGTCGAATCGTCCTCTCTGGCGATGGTCATTCGACCACACCCGCAAAGAAGTTTTCGCCCGCTCGGTCTCAAGTTCAGGCCGGCCCCCGCCGATGAAGACCCGTGGCGGCAGGGCAGCTGCCTTCGCAAGCTCTTCTAGGGGGATTCGAACATGCAGCGACCTTCCGGGAGCGACCGGCCCCCGCCAGCACTGACCCGCTTCGCCCTGATGCACCCGTGGGCCGTGCTGACGACGTGGCTCGTCGCTGTCGCCGTGCTCGGAGGCATCGGGCTCGGCATCGATGGCCGGCTGTCGGCCAGCGCCCTCCAGGTCGCAGGATCGGAGTCCTCCCACGCACGCGCGCTGATCGGCGGCAACTTCGGCGACTCGGCCACGATCCCCGTGCTGCTGCAGGGCTCGCGGGCCGAGGTCAAGAAGCAGGGCAAGGCACTCAGCGCCAAGCTCGCCCGCCGCCCCGGGGTGCGCGTGCTCAGCCCATGGACGACCTCGTCGGGCAACACGGCGCTGCGCCCGTCGGGCGACCGCGCGCTGCTCCTGCTGTCGGTCAGCGGATCGCACCAGGAGATCGCCGATCGCAGCGAGGCGGTCGAGAGGCTCGTGGCGACGTCGACCTCGATTCCGGTGCGAGCGACGGTCACCGGCCTGCCGATGCTCACCCGCGACGGCACGCGCTCCTCGCTGGCCGCCGTGCACCGCGCCGAGCTGATCGCGCTGCCACTGCTGATGCTCGCGCTGCTGCTCGTCTTTCGCTCGCCGCTGGCCGCGGCGATCCCGGCAGCCTTCGGCGCCGCCACGATCGCCGCGTCGACCGGGGTGCTGGCGCTGCTCGCGGCCTACATCCGTCTTGACGCCTTCGCGCTGGCGGTCTCATGCATGGTCGGCCTGGCGCTCGCCGTCGACTACTCGCTGCTGCTCGTCTCGCGCATGCGCGAGGAACGCGGCGAACGCGGTGGCGGCGCCGACATCCGCGACGCCGTCGGCCGCGCCACGGCGCCTACGACCCGCACCGTCGCCGCGGCGGCGGCGGCGATCGTGCTGGCGATGGCCGTCGCCGCCGCGATGTCGCCCGGCACCGCGCTGCTCGCGGCCGCGCTCGGCGTCAGCGTCGTCGCCGTGCTGTCGGCCGCCACGGCGATGGTCGCCGTGCCCGCGATGCTCGTGCTCGTCGGCCACCGGCTCGGCAGCGACACCCAGTCCAGCGCAGCCGGAGCGGGAGCAAGCGCCAGCGTGGCCCGCGCGGCGACGCGCCGGCCGGCGCTCGCGATCGGCGCAGCGCTGCTGCTGCTCGTCGCCAGCATGCCCGTGCTCGGTCTGCGGACCTCCGCGCCGGCGGCGCAGTCGCTGCCCTCCGACAGCGTCGCGCGCGCTCAGTACGACTTGGTATCGAAGGCGATGGGCCCCGGCTGGACGGAGCCGTTCGAGATCGTCGCCGTGACCCGCAAGGGCGCGGTCACGACCGCGTCGCGGCTCGCCGCGCTCGAGCGCACGCAGCGCAAGCTGGCGCGTGACCCGGCCGTGCGGGCGGTGCTCGGCCCGGGCACGATCGCGCGCTCCGCCGCACGCCTGCGCAGCGCCGGTCGTCGCGCGGTCGCCGCGCAGCGCGGGCTTCCTCGCCGCACGGGCTCGCGTCTGAAGAGCCTTGGCAAGAACGTCAACTCCGCCGCCGACGGCGTCGACTCGCTGCGCAGCTCGCTGTCGAGCGCGAACGCGGCGACGGCTCGGATCGAAGCCGGCTCAGAGGACCTCGAGGGTGGCGTCGGCACGCTGCGCAAGGGGCTCAGCGGAGCCGGTAGCGGCGCCCGCGATCTCGCCGGCAAGCTCGCCGACGCGGGACGCGGCGCCGACGGCCTCGTCTCGCAGTCCACCGCAGCCGGTGGCGGCGCACGCAAGCTGCGCGACGGCGCGCGCCAGCTCAGCAGCGGGCTGACGACGCTCGCCGGCAGCCTGCGCGACCTGCAGAGCCGCCTGCGCGGGCGGATCGAGACGCTCAACCGCGTCCAGTCCGAGGTCCGCGCGCAGCGCCGCAAGGCCGAGGACATCCTGTCCGCCGCCGAGCGCTCGATCTCCCCGACGACGACGGCGGGAATCCAAGCTCGCGCCGCGCTCGCGCTGGCGCGCAGGGCGCTCGCCGTGGACGCCGGCGCCGGGCTCGACGAGCCGCTGCGCCAGCTCGGCCTCGACGCCGAGTACGCAGCGAAGATCGCAACCGCGCTCCCGACGGCCGATGCGGCGCGGCTCGCGAGCGCAATCGGCGATCTCGCGGTCAGCGCCGACGCGATCGCCAAGCGCGTGCGCAACCTCGGCGGGACCGTCGGATCGCTCGCCGACGGCGGCGACTCGCTCGTCGCCGCGCTGCAGGAGCTCGACGGCGGGGCCGACCAGATCGGCAAGGCCGTCGGAGCGGTCGGCGCCAGCATCGACGGTCTCGCAAGCGGCGTGCGATCGGGCGAGAAGAGCAGCAACGCGCTCGCCAGCGGCCTGCAGGACGCCAGCAGCGCGGTGCGCGGGCTGAGCGGCTCGCCGGCCAGCTCGAAGGACGCGCAGCCGCAGAAGGCGAGCGCAAGCTTCTTCGACTCCGGCTACTTCCTGCTCGCCGCGCTGGAGAGCGGCAACGGCGATGCGCCGTTCGGCGTCAACGTCGAGAAGGGCGGCCAGGGCGCCCGCATCGTCGTGGTGCCGCGCTATCCCGCCGCCGATCCGCGCACGCACGCCCTCTACGAGCGCCTGCGGACAGCGTCCGACCAGCTCGCCAAGACGCTCGGCGCGGACGTTGCCGTCGGCGGGCCGGCAGCGGTGCTGTCGGACTACGACGCCGCGGCCACGAACCGGCTGCCGCTGATCGTGCTCGTGCTGACGCTCGTGACGGCGCTGCTGCTCGCGATCCTGCTGCGCTCGATCGTCGTCGCGTTCATCGGCGTCGTCTTGAACCTGCTCGCCGTCGGCGCCACGCTCGGCCTGCTGCGGCTGCTCTTCCAGGGCGACGCGCCGCTGCTCGGCGGCCCCGGCGAGATCGACGCCGTCGCCGTGACCGCGATCTTCGGCGTCGTCTTCGCGCTGTCGATCGATTACCAGGTGTTCATCGTCAGCCGCGTGCGCGAGGAGTGGCTGCGCGGCGGCGACTCGCGGCGTGCCGTCCAGGTCGGGCTGGCGCGCACCGCCCGCGTCGTGACCGGAGCGGCGCTGAGCATGCTCGGCGTGTTCCTCGCCTTCGGCCTCGCGGACGTCGCCAGCCTGCGCCAGTTCGGCATCGGCCTGGCGATCGCGGTGATCATCGACGCCACGCTCGTGCGGCTCGTCCTGCTGCCCGCCGCGCTGCATCTCGCGGGCGACTGGGCCTGGTGGACGCCGCGCATGTTCAGCGGCGAGGACAGCGACACCCACATGCCCGCTGCGGCGCGCGTCGAGCCGGCGAGCGCGACGTACGCGACCTACGACGCCAGCGCCGGCTACGCGGCGAGCCCGACGTACGAGCTCGCCGACGGCGAGTTCCTCGTCACGCCCGCCCCCGGGTACACGCTGCCGTCGACGCTGATGACGGGGCCGGACGAGACGGGCTGGACGGACGCCGGCTGGCAGGGCAATCCGGAAGCGGCCTGAGCCGCTCACGCCCTAACGCAATCCAGGCGCGGCTCCCATAGGCCGCCGGGCGGGCGCGTCGACGCCGCCAGCAGCCGGCCTCGATCGATCGTGTGCTCGAACTCGCCGCCGACGTGCAGGCCGAGCCCGAGCCCGGCGCTCACGCCGTCGGCGTCGCTGTCGATCTGGTACGTGCGCACGTCGACGTGCGCACGCTCCCGCATCGCCCGGCCGAGCGCTCGGATCGCGTCCCCGCTCGTCGGATCGCCGCGAAAGCGCGCCCACGTCGCAGCGACGGCCGGGTCGAGCAGGTCGAGCCGCGCCGCGAGCTCCCAGCGCCGCCCGGCGCTGCGCGTCGACGGCAATCGCGCGCTCGCGCGCGTGCCCGCCAGGCCCGGCGGCAGCGTCGCGCCGGCGGCGAGCGTGCCGCTCGTCGACAGCGACAGCTCGCGCGGACGGTGCTCGCGGTCGAGCGTCAGCGCGAGCGTCGTCGCATGACCGGCGCCGCCGAGCGGCCCGCCGAGCGCGGCCGTGACGGCGCCCCAGCCCGAGCCCGTCGAGGCGAGCGTCAGCGTCGTGGCGCCGCTGCGCCGGTCGCGCCGCGCGCCGATCACCGCTCCCAGCAGTCCGTCCAGCGACGCTCCCGACAGCGAGCGGCCGATCCCGACCCGGCCGAGCGCGCGCACGCCGCCCTCGACGAAGACCTCGGCCGGCGGCGCCTGCGGCCTGCCGGCCGCGCGGATCGCCCGCAGCAGCGCGTCGGCCTCGCGCTCGTCGCGGGCGACGAAGACCTGGCCCGAGCCGAGCACGCCCTGTGCGCCGGCGCGCAGGCCGTTGGACACGCCGAGCCGGCGGTCCTTCAGCGCGACCTTCAGGCCGCCGCCGAGGCCGACCTCGACGCCCGCGCCGGCGCTGCTCGCGACGGTCAGCCGGACGGTGCCGTCGGACATCAGCTCGCGCAGCACGTAGCGATCCTCGTCGGCGCGGACGAGCACGAGGTTGACGGCGACGTGGCGCGCGTCGCGCATCGTCGCCACCGCGCACGGGCGCGGGCGCGGATCGGCGCACGGCCCACCGCCGACGATGCACAACGCGTAGCGGAGCTGACCGGCGACGGCGTTGACGATCCCGGGCGCGCCGAGCGTCGCGAACGCGAGCCCCGCGCCGAGCACGATCGCCAGCACCGCGACGAGCGCGATGTAGTCGATCGTCGCCTGGCCCCGCGCGCAGCGCATTGCAGCGAGGCTGCCGCGCGGCCTGTGACGGATCTACGCGTGGTTGCTGAAAACGGCGCGCGGCTTCGTGCCGGGCTACGCGGTCAGCACCGCGCCGGCGACGAGGCCGATCACGGCCGCGACGAGCACGCGGTCGCGCCACGCGGCGCGCAGGCGGCCGGGCGCGGGCGCGGGCGGCGGCGCCTGGAAGCGTGCGGCCTCGGCCGCCACCCAGCGCAGCACCGCGGCGGCGAGCGCGTTGGGCTGGCGCGGGACGTGACGGACCTCGGCGACGAGTGATCTGGCCGACGCGCTCAGCGCGCCGCCGGCGCCGAGGCGGTCGAGGATCTGCGACGCCTCGCGCGTCGCGGGGATCGCGCGCAGGCGCCGCAGCGAACGGCGCGCGACCTCGCGCACGCCCTCCTCGCCGGCCGCGGCGCGCAGCCACGTCGCGACGAGCACGACGAGCCCGGCGCGGACGGTGCGCTGGAGCGTGAGCTCCAGGCCCGCCCCGCCGACGAGGCCGAAGATGAGCGCGCCGGCGGCGAGCAGCGCTGCGAGCGCGAGGCCGGCGCGGACCGGCGTCGGGTCGACGCGCGCGGTCGCCCAGGCGATCGCCAGCCAGAGCGCGACCGCGCCGAGCACGAGCCAGTCGGTCGACGCGAGCAGCAGGCAGAAGCCGATCGTCGCCGCGAGCGCGACGGCGCGAGGGTCATAGCGCGGCTGCGGCGGCCGCGGGGCCGGCTCGCGGTCCTGCGACGCATGCGGGTGGCCGGCGCGCTGCGTCGCGTGCTCGTCACCGGTCGCGTCTGGCCACGCGCGCAGGCCGGCGCGATAGACGAGCACCTGGACGACGCTCGCGAACGCGGTCCAGACGAGCAGCACGAGCGCGGTCGCGACGAGCGCGGCGACCTGCCCGTCGGGCACGCCGGGAATGCGACCGGCGAGCGCGTCGTAGGTCGCCGCGTAGGCCTCGACGCCGCCGACGATCCAGATGTAGAAGAGCGTGAAGACCGCCTGATCGCTCGCGCGAATCGCCGCGCACGCGGCGATCTGCGTCGCCAGATGGCGCCCGCGCGCGTGCATCCGTCCGAGCAGCGGCGCCGACAGGGCCTGCGTGAGCGGCACGCTGACGCGCGACGGGCCGAGTACGGCGATCGCCTGCAGCATCGCGGCGAGGCTCGCGCCGTAGCCCGTTCTCATGCCCGCCAGCTGGGCCGCACGCGCGAGCGCCACCCCGCCGGCGAGCGCGACCGCGAAACCGCCCGTCGGAACGACCCGCGAGGCGAGGAACGAGGCCGTCGCGACGTGGGCGAGGCCGGCCTGCGCGGCGGCCTCGGGGGCGGGCTCGTCGTCGCGCATGGGCATCACAGTCTGTACGAGCGGCGGTTGCGTCGAGGAGGTCGTGTTCAGCGCTGGCTGTACCACCGGCGCTGCTCCAGCTCGTGGAAGACGACGACGTTGCGCCCGCACGCCGTGACGACCTCCCAGTAGCGCCGCCGCAGCGGCTGCTCGGTCCACCAGCGATCCTCGACGAGCCAGCTCTCGCGGACGGCCTCGATCGCGCGCCCGTCGACCTGCAGCGGGACGCCGGCGCGGTTGGCGTTCACCCGGGCGGGGCGCGGCTCGGCGATCCTGCGAGGGCCGGGACTCACGGGATCTCACGGACTCCGCGGTCGCCGGTCGGGCCGGGTCCGGAGCCGGAGCGGACGGGCCGGGCGTCGAACGGAGTCAGGACGACACGCCGCTCGGGCACGCGCGAGTCGGGGTCGATCTCCAGCACGCGCAGCGCGGCATCGGGCCCGGCGACGGCGCGTGCCTGGCGGACGGCCTCGCGCAGGCGCTCGTCGCGCCGCGCGGCGCCGTCGTCGAACAGCGCGTGCATAACGGGATGTGGCGGGCCGAAGCGCTCGACCGTGAGCACGAGCGTCTCGGCCGGCGCCGGCAGCAGCGCCAGGCGGGCGCCGAGCACGAGGCGCATCCGCTGCGGGTCGGCGAGCGCCTCGCGGAAGACGACGCGCTCGCGCCACGTGCCGCCCTCGACGAGCCGCGCCGCGAGCACGACGGCGCGCAGCGTGCGACCGCGCCGCTCGCGGCGCGCGAGCAGACGGTCGATGAGCAGCCCGAGCGCGCGCCCGAGCTGCTCGCCCGAGCCCGACTCGGGCAGCTCGAGCTGCTCGCTGCACAGCTCGCCGGGGCGGCGCGGGCGCAGCGGCGTGTCCCGCCCGCTGGCGAGGTCGTGGGCGAGCAGGCCGCTGCGTCCGAAGCGGTCTGCGACGGTGCTGCGCGGCAGCGCGGCGAGATCGCCGAGCGTCGCGATCCCGAGCCGCTCGAACGGCTCGACGAGCGCCGCCGTCTCCGCGCGGCGCCGCAGCAAGCCGATCTCGTGCGGCGCGAGATCGGCCGCGCCGGCGACCTTCCCGGGACGCTTTACGCGTGCGCCGGAGGCGGCGACGAACGCGCAGAAGCGCGTCGGCCCCTGCCCGATCCGCGGCCCGGCCAGCACGCGGCGCAGGCGCTCGGGGCCCTGCGCGGCGAGGTAGCCCTCGGCGAGGATCCGCACGACCCGGCCGGCGTGCAGGCGCTCGAGGCCACGGGCGTCGAAGCAGGCCTCGCCCGGTCGCAGCGACTCGACCGCCGCGCCGAGGCTCTCCAGCCGCGTGATCGCGCGCTCCCACGTCTCGGCGACGCCGATCGGATCGGGCGGCACGAGCGCTAGGCGCGGGCAGCGCGACAGCGCCTCCCCCATCCGCATCCCCGCGTTGATGCCGTACGCCTCTGCGGCCTGCGAGACGGCGCCGATGAACAGCTCGCGCCCGGGCTCGGGCGCGAGCGCCGCGGGTTCGCCGAGCAGCCTCGCCCGGCCGCCCGCGGCGACGGCGAGCTCGAATCGCTCGAGCAGGACGCAGACGATCGTCATCGAACGTATGTTCGCAAT
>CAWADD010000002.1:0-109861 GCA_963780585.1 uncultured Actinomycetes bacterium | reverse complement strand
ACGATCGGTTCGAGCGGGTGATCGCCGAGCACTACGAGAGCCTCAAGCCCGAGGTGCTCGCGACCGTCCGCGGCAAGCTCGCCGTCGACAGCCTGCACCCCGACCCGTCCGATCTCGACGCGGCGTACAACGCGGCGTGGCACGCGCTGTACGAGCAGTCTCGTCGGCGCGACGAGGAGGTCAGCAACCTCGGCGGGTGGCTGGCGATGATCACCTACCGGCGCGCGATCGACGACATCCGGCGCGCGCGCATCAAGTACCGCGCGCCCGTGGCCGTCGGGGAAGGCATCAGCCAACTCGGCTACGAGCACGACGTCGACACTGAACTCGCCGATCGCCAGCGCTACCACCAGTGGCTCATGTCGGTCCGGCTGCGGCTGAACGCGCGCGAGCAGCAGGCGGTGAGCCTGTGCGTCCTGCACGAACACTCGCGCAGAGATGCCAGCGACATGATGGGCATCGACATCAAGCGCCTGGACAAGATCATGGTGGCGGCCAACAAGAAGCTCGGCGGGCTGCTGGAGGCGATCAACCGCGGTGAGTGGTGTCAGGAGCAGCGATCCCTCATCAAGGCATACGCCCTCGGTCTGCACGAGGAGGGCGGTGAGCGCCACGAACTTGCCGTGGCGCACGTCATGGAATGCCAGGCATGCGCGGCTTACGTGCGGTCCTTGCGAGGCCTGGCCGTCGTCCTGCCCGCGCCTGCGCTGCTGGCCAGCGCTGTGGGAACCGGCGGGGGCATCCTCGGAGGGCTGAGCGGGCTGTTCAATGGAGGCGGCGCGACGGTCGGCGGCACGGGCACCGCTGCCGGAGGAGGCGGGGCAGCGCTGCTGAGCGGCATCGGCGCGAAGACAGCGGCGCTGTGCGTCAGCGCTGTGTGTGCTGCCGGCGGAGCAGCGATCGTCGTGGAGAGCGCGCCCGATGCCAAGACGCCTGCGGACTCGGCGTCAGCGAGCCGCGCGACACCCCGTATCGGGGCAGCGAAGACCGTGACCCCCAATCACTCCACGACGACCAGCTCTGGCACGACGGCCCCGTCCAGCATCCCCAAGAAGCGCAGGCCGCCCGATCCGAAGAGCAAGGGCGCGCAGGAGATCGCGGAGCTCGGCATCGAGCCGCAGGCCACGTCGGCGCCACCGACGAGCCGGTCTGTCGCGGCCTCGGTGCCGCGCGCAGCCTCCGCCTCAGAGTTCGGAATCGGCCCCTGACGCGCAACTCGTGAGGTACAAGACGGTTCACACCAGCAGATCCTGCAGCGTTCGAGCAGATCGCGAGAGGCCCGCGACGGGCGTACTCTTGCCGCCAAGGTGACGCTGCCACGGTGCGCGCGAACCCCCGGAGGACCCTCGTAGGCGTCGCAATGATCACGACCAAGGGGCGGAGATGAAGCGAATGTTCAGCAACGGGCGCTACGCCAACGTCACGGCGACCTTGGCGCTGATCGTCGCCCTCGGCGGCACGAGCTATGCGGCGGTCGTCCTTCCGCGCAACAGCGTCGGCAGCAAACAGCTCAAGAAGGGAGCGGTGACCAACAGCAAGCTGCGCACGAGCGCCGTCACGTCGGGGACCGTGAGGAACGGATCGCTTCGCGCTAAGGACTTCAAAGCCGGCCAGCTTCCGGCCGGACCTGCGGGACCGGCCGGTCCTGCGGGTGCGACGAACATCGTCAGCCGCCGAGTCCCCTCGGCGCCAGTGGCGGCCGGTGCGGTCGGCGCCGTGAAGATGTCATGCGTCCCAGGAGAACGGGCGATTACCGCGGGGCTACAGAGTGACGGGGATCTGCTGAACATCTTCGACATCACGGAGAGCTTCCCGACGACGACAAGCGACGTGCCGACCGGGTGGTACCTGGAGGCGAGGAACACGGCATCCGCGTCGAACCAGTTCCTCGCGTTCCTGGTGTGCGCAAAGCCGTGAGCAACGGCGGCAGGACAGCCGCTACGGCGTGACGAGCACGCGAACGCTGCGCGAGTGTCCAGTCGCCCAGTCGTAGCCGGTCTGGGCGGGAACGACGGCGCGGAACGTGTACCGGGTTGGCCGGCGCGTAGCCTCGAAGCGGTGCGTCATTCGCCAGCGGCCCTGGGAGTCGGCCTCTGTCGTGGCGAACGTGCGCCACTTGCCGCGGACGATCGCCTGCAGGTAGACGCTCTTCTTGTCGATCAGGTGCTTCTTGATGACCTGCCCGGTGAAGGTGAGCGTGTCGCCGTTGCGATAGCCGCCCTGGTCGGACTGGATCGTCGTGGTTGCCTGCACTCGCAGGTCACCGCTCGGCGATCTGGCGTCGGTGTTGCTGTTCGTAGTCGGGAAGTAGACAAGGCGCACCTGGCGGCTGGGGGTACGGGCGGGCAGGCGCGCCGACACGACGCCGTTGCGCGACGTGATCAGCGGCTTGCGCGCGATTCGCCACTGGCCGCTACGCACCCGCGACGCCAGCCACACGCGCGCGCCGGCGATCGGCTTCCTGCCGGCCGTCCTGACGCGGCCTCGGATTCGCGCGGGCGTCGAGTACCGGACCGTCCGTCGCTTGGCGGTGCGGCGACCGCGCACGAACCCCAGCGTCAGCTTCGTACGCGTGCCGGCGTTCGAACCGTTGGCCTTGCCACCGCCCTCAACGCGCAGGTCGGGGTTGTAGAAGCCGTTCTTCGGGTCGTAGAAGCCGCCGGGCGCCGCGAGCGCGGCGCGAGCTGAGCTCAGAACCGTGTCCTGTCCCGCGGCGTCCGTCGCGACAGCGGTCACCTGATGGGGCTCGTTGTCAGGCATCTGCGCCGCGCTGAGCGTCAGCAGCCCCGTCAATGAGTTGGGGCACGGCTTCATGAGGTTGTACTCGAGCGGATCGGCATTGGAGGGTCGACGTCCGTGCAATCGGCGCCACCGGAGACGCGGTGCACGACATTGCCGTCGACGCGGAGGCTGACCTCACGCACGCCGCCTCCGCCATCGGACGCCGTGGCTTCGATAGGCGTCCCGGCGCCGACCCGCAGCCCGTCGCGCAGGCCGTCCGCCTTGCCCGTCGGCGCGGCGGCATCCTCGACGACCGTCTTGACGCGATATGCCTGATACTGGGCGACCGCCTCGCCGGAGCTGCACGCGCTGACGCACGCGGCTGACAGCCCCACGACCGGCGTTCCGCGTCTGTTCAGGACGCGAAGCTGTGGGAACGATTGGTGGTTGAGTCGGGAGAACGCGACGCTGGGATTGCTTGTCGTGATCGCGCCGAACGCGCCGGTCTTCTGAACGACGAACGCACTGTCGTTGCAGCATCGCCCCGTGCCGTCGAACGGGTCGGTTGCGCCGGTCGGGTCGAGGAACACGTTTCCCAGTGCATAGACGCGGATCGCCCCTCGCGCTGACGACGGAAGCACCTGCCAGCTCCACCAGACGTCAAGGCTCGTGATACGCGTGCCTTGCGTTGCCGCGACGACCCAACCAGCGTTTGCGGGACGATCCCCTGAGGCCGCCCGGGCGCGTGCGAGGAACGCCCCGACGGGCGTCGACGGCTCGGCGCAGGTGGCTTGCACGTCGGCGAGGCCGGCGTCCATGGCCCGGACCCAGCTTCCAACGCTCAACGGGGCGCCGCTGCCGTTCGCGCACGCCCAGACCGTGTAGGAGGCCGCTTCAGCGTTGGGCGGCGCCGCGGCGGAGATCATCGAGAGAGCGAGCGCGATGATGAGGCACACGAGTCGCGCGGTGGCGGTCGACCGCCCGATCGTCAGCTTCGCTCTGGAGGCGTGGCGTGCCCTGCGGCGCCCGCGAACCCCGGACATCAGTGCTTCCTTCCGTGCCGTCGTGACAACCCGGCCAGATTGCGGCGCGATGCTATCGGGCACGAGCTGACGGCTCCACTGGGTCACTGCAGTGCGACGCGCTCGTTGACCACCTGGCAGATCGTCGCCGTCCCAGCGGACGCAAGACGGCGCTGCGTCGGGCTCGGCGCCGGCGCCGCGTGCCGGTTCCGACATCTCGATCGAGGAACGCGCAGCTCTGGTCGGGTTGCGCAGCATCCGTTCTCCCTTCGTTTTGCGCGAGCGGGGCCCGGCGGCTTTGAGTGCCGGAGCCACCAGGGCGGCCGCAGCTGAGACGACTGGCCGGGTACCGGGCAACCGGATCGGGCCGGCGACGCTCGCGACAGCGGTCGACGAAGTCGACTGTGCCCTGCCTGCACAGGGGCTTCGACAGTCCCGGGTCACCGAAGGCACGCGCGCCCGCACGCGATTGTCATACCCGCCTATCGCACCTTGGCGCTGGTTGACACCCCCTGAGTCGGCCCTGGTGCGAATCCGGGTCGTCGGCGGTCTCGCACGATCTGCCGGGGGTCAGGTGCGCCGGCGGCACGACAACACCACGCGACTGCGACCGCTTACCCAACCAAAAGGAGGCGAATGACCATCACCAACGTCGGCTCCGACTCCTCCGAGGGCGCAGGCGTCGACGAGCCTGACGTGTCCGACGCGGTGTCCGCGGATGCTCCCGACGGTTGTGCGATCACCGCGAGCTGTGGCTGCGACTCGGTCTGCGAGGGGCTGCACGATCTGACGCACGAACGACCGCAGAGCTGCCCCTCGCAGGACGGTGCCCTCGCAGGTCCGCCTCAGCAACCACAGCCGATGCTGCCCGGTCTGGAGGGGTGCTGATTGGGCCGCTTCACCGAGGACTCCAAGCAGCGCGTGCGTGATGCAACGGACCTCGTCGAGCTCGCCGGCAGCTACACCGAACTGCGGCGGGCCGGCAACGACAGGATGGTCGGCCTCTGCCCACTGCACGACGAGCGCACGCCATCGTTCACGGTCTCGCCCAGCAAGCAGCTGTTCAAGTGCTTCGGCTGCGACGCAGGAGGGGACGTGCTCAGTCTGGTCCAGCTCAAGGAAGGGCTCGACTTTCCCGCGGCGCTCGAGTTCCTCGCCCGTCGTGCCGGGATCGAGCTGCAGCGCGAGGACGAGGACCCCGGTGTCGCGGCACGTCGCGCGCGTCGTGCGCGCGAGCTCGTACCGCTCGATCGCGCGGCCGCGTTCTACGCCGCACATCTGCGGCGCCCCCGATCGCCGGAGGCCGTGCAGGCAGCCGAATACCTCGCCTCCCGCGGGATCAACGAGGCGACCCGCGAGAAGTTCGCGATCGGATTCGCGCCGCGCGAAAAGACCGCGCTGCTGCGCTCTGCGCAGTCGGCAGGGTTCTCGACGAAGGAGCTGAGTGACGTCGGGCTCGTGAGCCGGCCGCGCGGCGGCGGTCCGTTGCAGGATCGGTTCCGTGGCCGGTTGATGTTCCCCGTCTGCGACATGCGGGGTCGCGTCCTCGGGTTCGGTGCGCGCAAGCTCGGCAACGCGCGTGGCCCGAAGTACGTCAACTCCCCGAGCGGCGCGATCTACTGCAAGAGCGAGCTGCTGTACGGCGCTCACCACGCTCGCGCCATCGCCGCGAAGACCGGCGTCGTGATCGTCGTCGAGGGCTACATCGATGCGTTGGCGATGCACCAAGCCGGGATCGTCAACACCGTCGGCTTGATGGGCACGTCGATCACCGAACAGCAGATCGCGAGGCTCAAGCAGCTCGCGCCGACGGTGGTGCTGATGCTCGACGGCGACGATGCCGGTGCCGCGGCGATTCTGCGCGCGGGCGTGCTCGCCCGGCCGCTCGGCCTCGAGGTGCTCGTCGCGACGCTTCCGTCCGACACCGACCCTGCCGACCTGCTGCAACGCGAGGGCGCCCCGGCCGTCCGCGAGCTCGTAGCCGACGCCGGGGCGTTCGCCCGCTTCCGTGTGCAGCGTCACCTCGAGCGGGCCGACATCGGCACGGCCGAAGCCAAGGACCGGCTCATCCACGAGCTGCGGGACGTCTTCGCCGACATCGAGCCGAGCGCCGTGCGGGAGGATCTGATCGCTGGCGTCGCGCGACATTTGAAGCTGGAACCCTCGCTCGCTCAGTTCGTGGTTGTCGGGTCCGGAGAGCCGCGCCGAGACACGTCCGACGGGGGTGTCCGCCGGCGATCCCGTGCAAGCGACCACGGCGCATGGAGGGAGCCGTGGCCTTCTCCTTGATTGCATCGCCGACCCTGAGATCGCCGCGGGGCTCCCGTCGGGCGACGCGCTGATGCGGCTGTTCCCCGACGCGTTGCAACGACGAGCTGCCGAGCACATCCGCGTGCACGCGCACGACCCTGCCGCGGGACTTCCAGACGACGACGAGCTCGTCGCGCTCATCACGAGCCTTCTGACGGCGCCGAGCGGCGCCGCGAAGTAGTTGTTGAGGACGCATCGAGGCGTTGTGCGCATGTCAAGAAAGTCGACCTCGTCGGCCGGCGGAATCGCGCTTCCTTCACCCGCGGCGGTCGAATGACCGACAACCTCCGACCGGCAACCCGGACTATCTCTCGTACTCTTCGCGCTGGCTGTCGAGCAGACTCGCCTTGAAGTCATCGCACGCCCGCTCGAATGCCACGAGCTTCTCGTCGGCCGCCAGTCGCCATTCGCGCGACGGCCGCCCCGTCGACTTGGGCCCCTGCGGCTCCTGCGGTGCCCACTCGACGATGCCGTGCGCCTGCAGAAGGTCCAGCACGCCGGCGACCTTCTTCTGCGAGGAGCCCGCGAGCTCCTCGAGCTGCGGCGCGGTCTGCGGCTTGGCGCGTAGCGCGGCGATCATCCGGACCGTCACGTCATCGGCCAAGAGCGCCATCAGCTGTCTCGTCAGGGGTTTCAAGTAGTTTACGTACGCAAAGTCTCCTAACGCCATGGTGACCGGAATCGACAACGAACGCGAAACGGCACGGCTCGTTGCAGTCCGCGGCCAGACCACCCGGCCGAGGGTGCGGCGGCGCTCACCGGTGGTCTGCCGCTGTCGCCCGGGGAGGTCGCGACGTGGGTCCGGCTGGACCTGACGGCCGGTCAGGCTGACGAGCTACGCGACGCCGCCAGCCGGGCCGGCGTATCCGTCGACGCATGGCTCGCCGTCATGGTTGAGTTCACGACGGCGCTGCCGATCCTCGACGATGCCGTCGGCCCGGCCGACTGCGCACGCAACCGACTCGCCCTGGTGCTGAAGAGCCCGGTGATGGTCGCGGCGCTACCGGGCTGGCGAACATGGCAGGTGTACCTCGCGCGCCACACCGCGAGCGGACCCGATGAGCTGCCCGAGGTCGTGCTGCCCGAGCGGCTGCTCGCCCGGTGCAACGGCGACGTCCAGTTCGAGTCAGCCCTCGCCGCAGCCTCGGATTGGCCGCTCGCTCGTAGTTGCGAACTTGCGGCGTGCGGGCGCGGCCGGTCCCTGGAAGCGTTCATGCTCCAAGCCGCCCTCGCCTGAGGCGGCGACGGAACGTCAGCTGGCGCGGCGCAGCCGGCGAGGTGTGTCGAGGACGCCGTCGCGCAGCACCACGTCTACCGTCTGCTCGGCGAGCACGACGTGGCGCATCGACCGCAGAGCGGGCAGCGCCTTGCGAGCAACGGTCAGCTGCTTGGCCGCCGCGCGCAGGCGGAAGCGGTAGCGCTCGAGCCGGGCTTGCGCGTCAAGCAGCGCCAGGTCGTCGCGCATGCTCGTCCACGTCCACAAGTTGTGCTCATCGGCATGCGCGAGGCGCTCGGCCGTCCCGGACGCCCGCCGACAAGAAGGGCAGGGGCAGTCGGACTCGGGCAGCACGCCGGCGTCGAGCGCCTCCGCGGCGAGGTTGGCGCTCAACGAAGTCATCACTGACGCGAACTCAAAGCGAGACGCGTGGTCGGTCCGGCGGACCAGGCGCGTGGAGACCGGGAGTCGGAACCCGCCGACGCGACCCAGCACAACCTCCACGCCGCTGACGCCAAGCGACCATGCGAGCTCGGCGAGGGTGCCCGGCAGCGTCCACACGCATCCGACGCCAAGCTGCTGCAGCATCAGCACGAAGTCGATCGCGCCGGCGATCTGGTCGGGGCTGGACGCCTCGACTCCTTCGATGCCGACCCAAAAACCATCCGGCTCGCCCCGCGCGAAACGGTTGGCGATCGTCAACCGATCGCCGTGGTGGGCGATCGCGTCAATCGTGCACGGAACCCGCGCAAACAACGGGGCGTCAGGCGCCAGGGCATCGCGGGCCGCAAGACACGCCTCGAGAAGACGCGGATCGCGGCGCAGCCACCCCGAGTCGATGCTGTCGATCGCGAACGCGGTCGCGCGCAGTACACCCGCGTTCTCGCCGACCTGCTCGGCGATGTCGCCCCGCGCGACACGATCAAGCTCCTTGAACGGCCGCAATGACGCCGGTGTATGCGGGGTCGCGCCCGTCGGCAAGAACGTGCGGTCGCGCAACGCCGCGACCGTCCGGAAGCCGCCGGTCGCTGTATCCAGCACGCGCGTGTCGACTGCGAACGGGCCCCCGGCGAGACCGCGCGCCTGATGCAAGTCGTTGAGGATCTCGGGCTGCGTGATCGCGGCGATCGCGATGTCTGGCGTGACGCCGTGCAGCGCAAGATCGAGGATTGCATGCGACGCCGCACGGTTAGTCACGGCGGTCACCAGCAGCGGGGCACCGTCGCGATCGTACGGTGGCCGAGTCGCGGCCGCGGCGTGGCGCGCCGGGTCGTGCAGCGCGTCCTGCACGGCCTGCGCGCTGCGCGGGCGCTGCAAGGGTTCCTTCGCGAGCAGCTTCAGGACCAGCTGGTCCAGCCACGCGGGGATGGACGGCTCGAGCGCCGCGGGCGGCTCAGGATCCTCATGGCGGATGCGATCGATGAGCTCGAGACTCATTGGTGGCCGGGAATGTCCACTGACCGGTGAGCGCCTCGAACAGCACGCACCCGAGGGCGTACAGATCGCTGTGGATGTCCGCCTCACCGCGGATCTGCTCCGGCGCGCAGTACGCGCGCGTCCCGACGAACGCGCCACGCGACGTGATTGTCGACAGTTCCTGCACTGCCGCGAGCCCGAAGTCAAGGATGATCGCGCCGCCCGCCCGGGGGAGGTAGATGTTCGCCGGCTTGAGGTCACGGTGAGCGATCCCGTGCTCATGCAGACACGACAGGCCAGCAGCGATGTCCCGCGCGATCGCGAGCACCGTCTGCCACGGCAGCTTGCCGCCCTGCTCGAGCAGACGCTCACGCAAGGACACACCCGGGACGTAGCGCATCGCGATGAACGCAGCCCGATGCCCGCCGTAGGTGGCGACGCCGCTTTGCACGTACTCGGCGAGGTTCGGATGGGAGATCCGCAGCGACAGCACCTCCCGCTCAAAACGCGCGCGGGCGTGCGTCGACGCCGGCAGGGCATGAAAGACCTTGACGGCGAACCGCTCCCGGTCACGCTCGGCGAGGTACGTATGCGCGAAGCTGCCGCTGCCGAGAAGTCGCACGAAGCGGTACTCGGCGATGCGATCGAAATGCGCGGCGTGCGCCATGTGCCGGACATACTCGTCTCCCGGCCAGACGGAACTCACGGCGCCGTCCGAGCACGCTGCGGCCGACGTGCCGTCACCACGGGCGCGTCGCGGACGATCAGAAAGACAGAGCTTCCTTCGTCATCTGGGCTGCAAGTGATAACGAGCGCGTCGGACGACAAGGCGGAACCGCCGTCGCGAGGATCTCGTCGCGCCGGACGCCGCGGGGTCGCGACGAGTGTTGCGCACGCTGCACGTCCCGAGGTAGTGCCGAATGGTGGCGTCCGGAGGGCGCTTAGAATGCTCCGCGGGCGATGGGTTTAGGACAACGAAAAGGACAACGGGCCGAATTCGGTGCCCTGGCGGCTCAATCGCCGGCTCCTGCGATCCCGCCTGATTTCCAGCTGTTTCCTCGTCATGGGCGCGGCGGGTTTCGAACCTGCGACCTCTCGCGTGTGAAGCGAGCGCTCTCCCACTGAGCTACGCGCCCTCAGGGGCGGCCGATTGTACGAGACGCGCGTTGGAGCGTTCGGCGCACGCTTGGCACCATTTGGGACGGCATGTCTGGCACCGTCCCAAGGGAGCGCCGCGTCGACGGCCCGACGGACCACGGCGAGGAGATCTGTCACATCGTGACCGAGGAGGATCCGGACACCGCGCTGTGCGGCAAGGACGTGACCGGCTGGCCGTGGAACCCGCCGTGGCCGTATTGCGTCGTCTGCCTGGACCTGATGCACCGGCGCGGGCGGCGTCTGAGCAGGCCTCAACGCTCGAGGAGCACGCCGAGCTTGTCGAATGCACCCTTCCAGCCGGCCTCGGCGTGGCGGTTGAAGTCGCCCGGGTAGGGCCCGTCGCTGAGCGTCATGCGCGTCTTGTCGCCGTGATCGTGGAACTCGACGCGCGTGACGGTCCCGTCGGGGATCCCCGCCTCGGGCATCGGCGGGCAGCTCAGGACGATCAGCTCGGGCGCGACGAGCTCGACGATCTCGTAGCGAGCCGGAAACTCCTTGCCGGTATCGCGCTGGACCATCGTCACCTCCCAGCGCCCCCCGACCCGGAGGTCGATGTGCACGCCCTCGAGAGGCGTGTCGAAGTGCTCCGGGCCGTACCAGGCCGCAACCTGCTCGGGCTCGGTCCACGCCGCGAAGACGAGCTCCCGTGGCGCCTCGAAGATGCGCGTGATCAGGATCTGCCGGTCGCCCGCCGTGACGCCCGTCGAGTCGCTCATGTTTACGTCCTCTGCTGTCGAAGGTGTACGTCGAGCCGGTCGATGCGCCCGTCCCATGTCCGCTTGCGGGCCTCGATCCACTCGACGGCATCGTCGAGCGGCCGCGCCTGCAGACGGCTGGGGCGCGCCTGCCCGTCGCGACCTCGCTCGATCAGCCCGGCGCGCTCGAGCACCTTGAGGTGGCGCG
The DNA here is from genome assembly GCA_963780585.1 of uncultured Actinomycetes bacterium. Classification (GTDB taxonomy): domain Bacteria; phylum Actinomycetota; class Thermoleophilia; order Solirubrobacterales; family Solirubrobacteraceae; genus CADCVQ01. The sequence continues at coordinate 99,115 of CAWADD010000002.1, read as the reverse complement.
AGATCGCGGGCAGGCTGACGGAGAATGGCGCGGCGAGCTCGTTCACCGTCGCCTCGCCGGCAGCGAGCCGAGCGAGGATCGCCCGGCGCGTGGGGTCGGCGAGTGCGGAGAAGGTGCGGTCGAGTTCGTCGGTCAGCATTTAGCGGACTCGTTAAATAACGAAAACGTTAAGTACACGTCTCGGCGCCGGTTGTCAAGCGGCCAAGACGTCTCCGAGCTCGCCGATTGAAGCTCAGCGCCCGCTCTTCGCGCGCCGCGCCTCGCGCTGGATGCGCGCGTAGTGGCGGCCGCGCTCCTCGCGGGCCAGCGCTGCCGCGCGGCGGTCCTCGATCCAGGCCTGCTCGCGCTCGAGCTTCTGCCAGGCCGCGACGCGCTGGGGATCGCCCTCCAAGCCGACCGCGCAGCCCGGCTCGCCGTTGTGCGAGCAGTTCGAGAAGCGGCAGCGTGCCGCGAGCTCCTCGATGTCGGCGAACGTCTCGACGACGCCGCCGTCCCAGAGGCCGGCCTCGCGGATGCCCGGCGTGTCGATCAGCAGCGCGCCGCTGGGCAGCATCAGCAGGTCGCGCGTGACCGTCGTATGGCGGCCGCGCCCGCCGTTGTGCTCGCTGACGGCGCCGATCGCCTGGCGCTCGTAGCCGAGCAGCGCGTTGACGAGCGTCGACTTGCCGGCTCCCGACGGGCCGAGCAGGACGCTCGTCGTGCCCGGCTGCAGCAGCGCGTCGAGCGGCGCGATCGAATCGGGCTCGTGGACGCTGACCGCGATGCCGTCGGCGAGACCGAGGCCGGTGGCGATCGCACGCGCCGAACGCGCGCCTTGGGGATCGAGGTCGGCCTTCGTCAGGACGAGCGCGGCCTGCACGCCGCCCGACGCGGCCAGCGCCACGATCCGCTCGGCGCGGCGCTCGTTGGGGTCGGGCAGCGGCTCGACGACGAGCACGAGCTCGACGTTCGCGGCGAGCATCTGGCCGGCGACCGGCGAGCCGGCCGCGCGGCGCACGACGATGCCGCGCCGCTCGAGCACGGCCGCGATGACGCCGTCGCCGTCGAGCGCGACCCAGTCGCCGGTCGACGGGGTGCGCTCGCTGGCGGCGCGCATGCGCCCGCGCGCGGCGACGAGCCGCGGCGGCGCGTCGCCGCCGTCGGAGACGAGCCAGCGGCCGCGGTGCTGGGCGAGCACGCGAGCGCCGGTGTACGAGGGGTCGCCGAGCTCGGCGAGCTCGGCGGCGAGATCGGGTCGCCGGCCGATGCCGGCGGATGGGGCATGCACGGTGAGGTCCTCCACGAGTTCGTCGGTAGCACTGGTGCGGCGTCGGTGCCCGGGCGCTGCCCCGGGCGCGTGATCAGACGTCCGCGGCGTGGGTGACGAAGCTGTGGAGGCGAGTGGTCATACGCACGCCATCGTAGCCCCGTTTGGGGCAAAGCGCCAATCCCCCGGCATGACGGCGCGCGGCCCCGCGGCATGCGTTAGCTTCGCGCGCCGTGCTGCTCCACGCCCTTCTCGCCGCGTCGCTCGGCGCGACGCTCCTGGCGGCGGCAGCGCTGAAGATCGCCGACCGCACCGCAACGGCGGTCGCGGCCGCGACCTTCGGCCTGCACGGCCGCGTGGGCCGCTCGGCCTGGCTGGCGCTCGCCGCGCTCGAGCTGGGGCTCGCGGCCGGGCTGCTCGCCGCCTCCGTCGCCGCCGCGTGGGCGACGGCGACCCTGTTCGCCGGCTTCGCCGCGGCGCAGGCGATCGCGATCGCCGCCGGCCGCGCGGGCGCGCCCTGTGGCTGCTTCGGCGCGCGCGGTCGAGTGTCGTGGAGCTCGGTCGCACGCGGCATGCTGCTCGCGCTCGCGGCGGCGATCCTGGCGCTGGCCAGCGCGGGGCCGCAGCCGCCGGCGCTCGTCGCGGCGCTCGGCGCCCTGGCCGGCGCCGGCGTGATCGTGCTGCGCGCAGGCCGGCCCGGCGGCGCGCTGGAGATCGCCTCGGAAGGCCCGCCGCTCGGCGCGCATCTGGCGCTCGGCGAGGGCGTCCGCCTGGCGCTCTTCACGGCCGACGGCTGTCGCCTCTGCCGCGCGCTGGTCCCGCAGGCGCGGCGGCTCGGTGCTGCCGTCTACGACGAGCTCGGCGACGCGGAGCAGTGGGCGCGCGCATCCGTTCCGGGCGCCCCGTTCGCCGTCGCGCTCGGGACCGACGGCGTGGTGCTCGCGAAGGGCACGGTCAACACCCGCGGCCAGCTGCGCTCCGTTGTCGCCGCTGCGCGGGCGCGTGGTGGCGAGCATGCCGGCCGCCTCGCCGAGCCGGCGCGCCCCGAGCGCAGCTCGCGCCGCAGCTTCCTCGCGACGGCGAGCGCGGCCGTCGCGGCGATCACCGCCGGACGCCTCGTCGGCTCGCTCGTCGCGCCCGGTGACGCCGACGCGTTTCATTTCTGCGGCCACATCTTCACGACCGACGGCTGCCCGCACCCGACCGGCCTGCCGCGCATCGACGGCCATGGCTACGCGCTGCGCGCCCGCGACGGCAAGCCCGTCGACGACCTCGGCCGGCTCGTCGCCGACAACGGCACGCCGATCGACGAGGACGGTGCGCCGCTGCTTGACCCCGACGGCCGCAACCAGCCGGCGGCGACGCGCACGCGGGTCTGCAGCGCCGCCGGCAAGCGCTACGGCATCACCGTCCGCACCGACGGCGCGTGGTATCGCTGCTGCAACGGCCACGTGCGCAAGCTCGTGGACTGCTGCACGACGTCCTCGCGGCGGATCAACGGCGACCGCGCGCTGCGCGGCTACTGCTACGGCAAGCGGCGCGTCTTCTGCGTCATGTACTTCCAGACGAAGGTCCCGTGCTGATCGCGCTCGCGACCGCGGCGCTCGCCGCCGGCCTCGCCGGCGCCTGGTCGCCGTGCGGCTTCTCGATGGTTGACACGCTGGCGCCGCACGGCTACGCGCGGCGGATGCGTGTCACGGCGCTCTCCTGCGTGACGTTCGGCGCCGGCGCGCTCGCCGGCGGCGTCGTGACGTTCGCTGGCCTCGCGCTGCTCGGCGGCGCGCTCGGCGCGGGCCACGGCGCCGCGGTCGCCGTCGCCGCGGCGCTGCTGCTCGCGGCCGCCGCGGGCGACGCGGCGGGCCGGCGGATCGTGCCGCAGGTTCGCCGCCAGGTGCCGGAGTCGTGGCGGCGCGTGCTGCCGGTGCCGCTCGCGGCCGCGCTCTACGGCGTCCTGCTGGGCCTCGGCTTCACGACGTTCGTGCTCTCGTTCGCCGTCTACGCGCTCGCCGCCGCCTGCGTGGCGCTCGGCGACAGCGCGATCGGGCTCGCCGTCGGCGTCGCGTTCGCCGCCGGGCGGATCGTGCCGGTCGTCGTGCTCGCGCCGCTGCAGGAGACCGCGCGCGGCGTCGATCTCGCGGCGGCGATGGCCGAGCGCCCCCGCGTCCTGCGCGCGATCCGCGCCGTCGGTGCGCTCGCGCTCAGCGCAGCGGCGCTCGCGCTCGTCCTGGGCGGCGTGCCGGCGAGCGCGGCGACATCGAGCGTGCTGACCGACAACGGCACCGATCCCAGCGCCGCGGCGACGTCGGTCGCCTGGCAGCTTCCCGGTGGCGGGAACGGGTTCGTCGTGCGCGACGGCGCTCCCGCGCAGGCGCTGCCGGGCTCCGACCTGGCGATCGGCCCCGACAGCGTCGTCTGGCGCGACGGCGAGTCGCTCGTCGTCGCCGACCAGGCCACGCTGACCGAGCGCCTGCGGATCGCCGCGCCGGGTGCCGAGGAGCCCGCCTTCTCGGGGCGCTGGCTCGTCTGGCGGGCGAGCGTCGCCGACGGCGACGTGCTGCGCATGCTCGACCTGCAGGCGCCCGACCAGCCGCCGGCCGACCTGCGCCAGGTCGCCGCGCCGGGCGGCATCGGCCGCCCCTCGCTCGACGGCGACCGCGTCGTCTATCACTACGCCCAGCGCAGCGTCAGCCGGATCGAGGAGATCTACCTGCCGACGCAGCGGCGGACGGTGCTGCGCACAGGACGCAATGGCGCGCAGCTGCTGAACCCCTCCGCGGAGGGCGGCGACCTGCTGTACGTCAGCGCGTCCGCCGAGCGCCAGCAGCTGCTGATCGGCCCGCGCCGCGCGCGCCGCGGCGACCGCGACCGCCGGCTGCTCTCGATGCCGGCGACCGTGCGCCGCGACGCCGGGCACGAGCCCGGCCGCCGCCGCCACCGCGAGGGCTATCCGCGCAACCGCGCGCCGCGGTCTCCACCGCGCGCCCCGGCCGGCGCCGAGGTCACGCTGTGGAGCACGGCGCTCGCGCCCGGCGCCGCCTACGTCAGCCGGATGCGACGGACGGAGCGGGGGACGTCGAGCGTGATCCTGCGGATCGCACGCTGACCGGGCGGCGCCGCCCCGGCACGAACAGCGCGATCACGGCGCCGAGGGCGAGCACCGCGGCGCCGATCGGCAGCGCGGCCACGACGCCGTCGCTGAACGCCTGCGGCGTGGCGTACGAGCCGTGCGCGCTGAACACCGTCGCGAGCACCGCGACGCCCATCACGCCGCCGAGCTCGCGGATCGCGTTCGTCGCGCCCGACGCCTGACCGGCCTGCTCGGGCCGGACGGCGCCGAGGACGGCGTTGGCCGACGGCGCGAAGACGAGCGCCATGCCGGTGCCGGCGATCACGAACGGCGCGATCAGGCTCGCGTAGGCGGTCTCCGGCGACGAGATCATCGCCAGCCAGAACAGCGCGATCGACTGTAGCGCGAGCCCGGCGACCATCAGCGGCCGCGAGCCGATCCGGTCGCTCAGCAGGCCCGCGATCGGCGCGATCAGCATCGGCATGCCCGTCCACGGCAGCGTCCGCAGCCCGGCCTCGAAGGGCGAGTAGCCCTGCGCCGTCTGGAAGAACTGCGACAGCAGGAAGATCGAGCCGAAGACGCCGAAGAACATCGCGAACGAGACGCCGTTGGAGGCCGCGAAGCCGCGCGAGCGGAAGAACCGCAGCGGCAGCATCGGCGCGCTCGCGCGCGTCTCCCACCAGAGGAACGTGGCGAGCAGCACGACGCCGGCACCGATCGAGGTGACCACCGTGGCCGAGGTCCAGCCCAATGCCGTCGCCCGCACGATCCCGAACGTCAGCCCGAAGAGGCCGGCGCCGGCGAGCCCGAGACCGGGCAGGTCGAGCTTCTGCGACGGGCCGTGCGACTCGGTCAGCCGGCGCGCCGCGAGCGGCAGCAGGACGAGGCCGATCGGCACGTTGAGCCAGAAGATCCACTGCCATGCGATCCCCTCGACGACCGCGCCGCCGACGAACGGGCCGAGCGCGACGCCGAGGCCGCTCACGCCGGCCCAGATCCCGAGCGCCATCCCGCGGCGCTCGGACGGCACGGCCTCCGACAGCAGCGTCAGCGTCAGCGGCAGGACGATCGCGGCACCGAGGCCCTGCAGCGCGCGCGCCGCGATCAGCGATTCGATGCTCGGCGCCAGCGCCGCGAGCGCGCTGGCAATCGTGAAGATCCCGAGGCCGATGACGAACATCCGCTTGCGCCCGAAGCGATCACCGAGCGCGGCTCCCGTGATCAGCAGGACCGCGAACGTCAGCGTGTAGGCGTTGACCGTCCATTCCAGCGATTCGATCGATCCACCGAGGTCGACGCGAATCGACGGCAGGGCGACGCCGACGACGAGGTTGTCGAGCGCGGTCATGAAGAGCGCGATCGACACGATCGCGAGCGTCCAGCCGGGGCGGGATGTTGAGGTCCTGGCGGTCATCCGGCGTCCTTTCGTGCGGGGTGTGATCAATCACTCACTTGGAAAAGAAAAAAGAGACCCACTCAGCAGCCGCTGTCGTCGGGCGGGCGCAGCAGGACGTGCGCCCAGTGGGCGTCGACGTCCTCGGCCTGCATCGCTGCGAGGACGTTGAGCAGCATCCCGTGGGCGAAGAACCCGCGCACGGTCTCGGCGTCGGCGCCCGTCTCACGCTCGACGAGCTCGACGAGGCGTTCCAAGCCGCGGCGCATCTGGTCGCGGATCGCCGGGTCGTCGCTCGCGGCGTGCGCATGAAGCTGGTTGAGCAGCAGGTTGCGATCGGCGAGCAGCCCGACGTAGGCGTGTCCCATCGCGTCCATCACCGGCTCACCTGCGGCCTGCGCCGCGGCGGCGGCGTCGGAGAACGTGCGGTAGATGCGCTCGTTGCAGCGCTCGACAAGCGCCGTGAAGAGCTCGGCCTTCGTCGGGAAGAGCCGGAACAGGTAGGCCTGGGAGATGCCGGCGGCGGTGGCGATCTCCATCGTCGGCGTGCCGTGCAGGCCGCGGGCGGCGAAGACGCGCTCGGCGGCCGTGAGGATCTGCTCGCGGCGTGACTCGGCGGTGGAGAGTGTGCGGGAGGGCGCCATGACAGGTGTGAGTATGCACTCACTCACACGTCGTGTCAAGGGCTCGAGCGAGGCTATTTTCGCTTGCGGACGATCAGTACGACGGCGACCACCATGACCGCGAGCGCGGCCGACTGCACGGCGAGCGATACGCCCTGCGAGCTGTCGTCGGTCGCCAGCTTCAGAAGCTGGAACGTGATCGACGCGCCGAAGAAGACGGTGAGACACCAGAGTGCGGTCTTGCGGTCCACGATCGATCACCCTATGCGAGATAGACTCCGGAGCGGACCGTGCTAGGCGGGGAGTCAGCGGTGCCCTGTCGCTCGTAATCCGCTATAGCGAGGCCGAATCCCCTCTCGAGGGGCGCGGCCTTCGGGGTCAGCCCGCCTGCGGTGGTGCTGATGGCCCGGGTCCCGCGCGGTGTCGGCCCGTGAATCAGGTCAGGTCCGGAAGGAAGCAGCCTTAAGCGGTTACCGCCATGCGCAGCGGGAGTGCCCGGCCGGAGCCATCGCAGACGAACGCGCCCGGGGACTGCGTCTCGGAGGAGGGTGCACGGTCCACTACTTCGTCATCCGTGCGCCGCTGAAGCTCAGCGGCGCACGGTGATCGCACGCGAGCCGCGCCGCGCCGCGCCGCCCGCTCGCAGCTCCGTCCGCAGCGTCGTCGTGATGCGACTGGGGTTGCGCAGCGCCCGCTTCGCCTTCGCCGTCAGGCGCAGCGTCAGCACGCCGGCGCCCTTCCTCGACAGGCGCGCCGTGCCGCGCGCGATCGTCACCGACGTCCTGCCGAGGCGGTAGCGGCGGGCCAGCACCGGGCCGAGCTTCAGCTGGCCCGTGATCGAACAGGCCCTGGCGCACGCGAAGCGCACGCGGACACCGCTGCCGCGCAGCGTGCGCAGCCTCATCCGCGTCGTCACGGTGACGCGGTTGCCGGCCGCGTCGGTCGTCGTCGCCGTCGTCGCCGTCGTGCCGCCCGGTGCCGCCGTCCCGCTGCCGCCGCCACGCGGGCTGGTGACCGGCGGTGGAGGCGGTGGCGCTGCGGTCACGTCGACGGTCGTGCGAGCGATCGCCGTGCGGTCGCCGTCGGGGTAGCTGGCGCGCGCCGCGACCACGTGGGTCCCGATGCTCGCAAAGGCCAGGCTCAAGCTCGGGCCGATCGCGTCGCCGAAGACGCCGTCGGCATCCGTGTCCCACTCGACGGTCGCGGGCCCGAGCGCGGCGCCGCTGAACTCGACGGGCTGGGAGACGAACGCCGTCGTAGCCGACGACGTCAACACGACGGCCGGGACCCAGCTCCGGACCCACTCGTTGATCGCAGGATCACCGAGGCGCACGTAGACGCCGGGCTTGCCCGCGGCGCATTGCGGTCCGGAGCCCCACGAGGTGACGCCGACGAGCGTCGCCGCGCCGTTCCGCGCGGTGATCAGCGGCCCGCCTGAATCGCCCTCGCAGGTGTCCGTCGCCATGCCGCCCGCGCAGACCATCGACAGCGGGCTGAACGGGGAGGGCACCTCCGCCGACGGCGCCGGCCAGGCGGTCGCACAGTCACCGTCGCTGACCATCGGGACCTTCGCCTCGAGCAACGTCGACGACGACGACGAGTCCTCCGTCCTGCCCCATCCGAGCACCGTCGCCGACACGCCTGGGCTCCAGAACGGGACGTCGGCAGGGCTCGCGTCGATCAACGGGAGCGGGTCCTGCGGTGCGGCGTCCTTGAGGTGCAGCAGGCCGAGGTCGTAGGTCGGCTGGGTGCCGGCGGCGGGGTTGTTGTAGGTCGGGATCCGCACGACGCTGTCGACGTCGCTGGTGAAGCCGCCGTTCTTGTGGTCGACGCTGCCGACGCGCAGCTTGTTCGAGGACTTCGAGTCGTTGAACGCGTCGGACGCGAGGACGCTGAGGTCGGGGGCGGTGACGCAGTGCCCGGCGGTCAGCACCCAGCGCGCGCTGACGAGCGTCCCGCCGCATGTCGCGGTCTTGCCGTAGCCCTCGACCCGCACCCACGTCTGCGCCGGCCACGGCTGGCTCGGCGCCGTGCCCCCGACGATCCTCAGCTTGGCGGCGCCGAGCGCCTGAGGTGCAGCCAGCAGGGCGGCCGCGAGCACGGCGAGGACGGCGAGGCTGGTACGCGGCGACGGCATCGGGCCAGGCATTATGGGTGGCGCGCCCGCTGTCACGCGCAAGCGGGCGCGTTACGGCCGCACGCTGCGCTCATACAAGCGCCACGCCGCATTCGCCTCGCGCAGGGTGTCGCCGGCCGGCGGAGCGGGGATCCGCTTGTCGCGATCGCGCGGGTCGAGGATGTAGTCGCGCGCCACCTGTGCGGTGGCCGGCACGAGGTAGCTCCCCGTCGCCGGCAGGCCGGCCTGCGCGTCGACGATCGCCCGCGGGGAGACGTCGAGCCACAGCGCCAGCAGCGGGATCGGGCGGCGGTTCGGCACGGCGACGGGCTGGCGCACGCGCCCGCCGTCAACGAGCTCGCCGAGCTTGCCCTGGATCACCTCCTGCCGCGCGAGGGCGTGCGAGAGCCGGTCGATCCTGTGCGCCTGGTTGGGCGCGAACGCGAGCAGCGCGACGAGCGCGACGAGCGCGAAGCGCGACCACCAGATCCGTTCGCGGCCTGGCCGCAGGCCGCGCCAGCCGAACACGCCGGCGGCGGCGAAGATCGCCAGCAGCGTCGCGATCAGCAGCAGGTAGCGCGTGATGATCGGCAGCCCGGCGGCCGCCAGCACGCAGAACGCGCCGAGCGCGAGCACGCCCGCGGTGCTGCCGAGCCGCACGTGCCGGTCGCGGCGCCAGGCGAGCGCGAGCAGGCCGCCGCCGGCGGCTGCGAACAACACAGGCTCGCGCAGGATCTCGCCGAGCCGCCGCGGCACGGTCGTCGGCACGTGCTCGATCCCGGTCACGCGCCCGAGCTGCTCGGCGTTGTCGCGCGTGCCGGTCAGCGAGTGCAGGGCATTGCCGGTCAGCAGCAGGTCGTGCAGTGCCCACAGCAGCGGCGCGCTGGCGGCGAGCGCGATCAGCGGCGCCGCATCGCGCCAGGCCGCGCTGCGGCGCGGGCCCGCGTGGCGCGCCGCCGAGCGCAGGCCGGGCCACAGCAGCCAGCACAGGTAGCAGGCTGCGAACAGCCAGGCCTCGGGTCGCAGCAGGCCCGCCAGCGCGAGCAAGGCGAGCACGGGGACGCCGGCGCGCGGGCGGCGCGTCTCGAGCAGCAGCGCGCCGAGCACGAGCACGAGGAACGGGATGTCGACGTACGCGCGCGCGCCGAAGTCGAGCACCGGGACGCGCGTCAGCACGATCACCGTGGCGAGCACGCCCGTCGCCGCGTCGAACCACTCGCGCCCGAGCGCGAACACGACCCAGCCCAGCAGCGCGAGCGAGACGTAGGCGATCGCGACGACGGCGAGCGCGGCCGGCTCGCCGTGCAGGCCGTCGATCTGCCAGGAGCTCAGCGGCGACAGCAGCATCGCGACGAGATCGGCGAGCGGGTGCGGCGTCGGCGCGATCGCGACCTCGAGGTCGGGCGCGGTGCCGTGCGCGAGCTGGCGGCCCCAGACGAGCGCGTACAGGGTGTCGTAGTTGACCAGCCCTGGGCCGGCCATCAGCCGGAGCGCCGCGGCGCCGAGAAGCACCCCGGCCGCGAAGCGGAACCGAGCCATCGGACGCCACCGTATCGCCGTCGCGGGGCGCTCACGCTCCCGATGACGCGCCCGCTTGCGGAGCTATCCTCGGAGCCCGTGCCCGAGGTGCCCTCGCTCTACCGCCGTCATCGCCCGCGGACGTTCTCCGATGTCGTCGGCCAGGACCACGTCGTGCGCACGCTGCGCAACGCCGTCACCCAGGACAAGGTCCATCACGCGTACCTCTTCGTCGGCTCGCGCGGCACCGGCAAGACGTCGATGGCGAAGATCCTCGCCGCCTGCCTGAACTGCGAGCGCGGTCCGACGACCGAGCCCTGCGGCGTGTGCGATTCCTGCATCTCGATCGCCGCCGCGAACTCGCTCGACGTCATCGAGATGGACGCTGCGTCGAACAACTCCGTCGACGACATCCGCGACCTGCGCGAGAGCGTCGTCTACGCGCCGGTCTCCGGCCGGCACAAGGTCTACATCCTCGACGAGGCGCACATGCTCTCGACGCAGGCATGGAACGCGTTCCTCAAGACGCTCGAGGAGCCGCCCCCGAACACCGTCTTCGTGCTCGCCACGACCGAGGCCGGCAAGGTCCTGGGGACGGTCGTCGACCGCTGCCATCGCTTCGACTTCGCGCGCCCGACGGTGCAGCAGCTCGCCGCCGTCGTCACGCGCGTCGCCGAGGCCGAGCGGATCGACATCGCGCCCGACGCCGTCGTGCTGCTCGCGCGCCACGCGACCGGCTCGTTTCGCGACGCGCTCGGCACGCTCGAGCAGCTCGTCACGTATGCCGGCACCGACGCCGACGGTGGCTCGGCGCCCGTGCGGATCGCGACCGAGGACGTGCTCGCCGTGCTCGGCGTCGCCGACGGCGACCTGCTCTTCGACGCACTCGACGCGATCGCCGACGGCGACTCGCGCGCGGCGCTGCTCGCCGCGGCCGCGCTCACGCAGTCCGGCCGCGACGCGCTCGGCTTCGTCCGCGACCTCGAGGCCCACGCCCGCGATCTCATGATCGTCCAGACGCTCGGCTCCCTGCCCGCCGAGCTGCAGATCACGCCCGACCGCGACGCGCGCCTCGAGCAGCAGGCCGGCCGCGTCGGGACGGGCGCCGTCGCGCGCCTGATCGACCTGCTGGCGGCCGCGCTGGAGGCGACGAAGAACGGCTCGGACGCGCGCACGCAGCTCGAGCTCGCGCTCGTCAAGGCGGCGGCGCCGGCGATCGACCCGACGCGCCAGGCCCTGTTGCAGCGCATCGAGCGCCTCGAGCACGCGCTGCGCGGCATGAGCGCCACGCCGCCGCCGGTCGATCGCGTCCCGCCAGCTCGTGACGCCGAGCCGCGTGACGCCGAGCCGCTAGCACGCGCTAGCGGTGGGCTAGCAGCGGCTAGCGCGTCGCCGACGACACCGGTCCAGTCACAGCCACCGCCGCGCGGCTCCGTCGCGGTCGCCGCGCCCGCGACGCTGCAGCTCGACCTCGACAGCCTGCGCGCGGTCTGGCCCGCCGTGCTCGAGCAGGTCAAGACGTCGGGCAACGCGCTCTGCGCGGCGATGCTCGTCGAGACGCATCCGGTCTCCGTCGACGGCGCACAGATCACGATCGCCTTCTCGCACGACGCCGACTACCTCATGCGCAAGGCCGAGGACGACGACTACCGCGCGTGCGTGGCCGACGCCGTGTCCACGATCACCGGCGCCAAGGCGCAGATCGCCTACGTGCTCGGCGAGCCCGCCGTCGCCGCCGAGCGGCCCGATCCGCCGACCGACAGCGAGTGGGTCGAGCGCTTCGTGGCAGAGTTCGACGCCGAGGAGATCCACCCCGAGAGCGAGGCCAGCTGATGCCCCAGCCGAACATGAACCAGATGCTCAAGCAGGTCCAGAAGATGCAGGCGGACATGATGAAGGCCCAGGAGGCGCTCGCCAACGAGACGGTCGAGGCATCGGCCGGCGGCGGCATGGTCACGGTCACGATCACCGGCGACCTCGCGGTCAAGGAGATCGTCATCGACCCCGAGGCGATCGATCCCGAGGATCCCGAGCTGCTGCAGGACATGGTGCTCGCGGCCGTCAACGAGGCGATCCGCCAGGCGCAGGAGCTCGCCGCGACGCGGATGGGTGGTGCCACCGGCGGCATGGACCTCGGCTCGCTCGGGCTTCCACCGGGCATGGGCTTGTAGGACCGCCGGCGCTTGTACGCCCCGCCGATCCAGCGGCTGATCACCGAGCTCGGGAAGCTGCCGGGGGTTGGCGCGCGCACCGCGCAGCGGCTCGCGCTGCACATCCTGCGGGCGTCGCAGGAGGACGCGGCCGCGCTCGCGGAATCGATCCGCGAGGTCAAGGAGCGGATCGGGCTGTGCGAGATCTGCTTCAACTTCGCCGACGGCCCGCGCTGCCGGATCTGCGCCGACCAGCGCCGTGACGCCGGCCTGATCTGCGTCGTCGAGGAGGCCGGCGACGTGATCCCGGTCGAGCGCACGCACGAGTTTCGCGGCCGCTATCACGTGCTCGGCGGCGCGCTGTCGCCGATCGACGGCGTCGATGCCGGCGATCTTAAGATCGTGGAGCTGTACCGGCGGGTCGCCGATCCGGCGCAGCCGATCCGCGAGGTCGTGCTGGCGACGAACTCGACGACGACCGGCGAGGCGACGGCGCTGCACATCGCCGACACGCTGCGCGAGCGCGCGCCGGACGTCGTCGTCACGCGGCTCGCGAGCGGCCTGCCGGTCGGCGGCGACCTCGAGTACGCCGACGAGGTGACGCTGGGCAAGGCGTTCGCCGGGCGGCGGCGGCTCTAGCGCTCCAGACGCACGGGCTCGCGCGTCTCGCGCGTGAACGTCCGCAACGCGGCGATCCGCTCCAGCGCATCGACGATCCGGCCCGGCGAGATCTCGCCCGAGCGTACCGCCGCGACGACCGCCCGGAAGGCCTGGTCCTGCTGCGGGCGCCCGCCGGGGATGACGAGCATGTCGACCCCCGCCTTCAACGCCTGGACCGCGGCCTGGCCGACCGTCTCGCCCGACGTCGCGGTCGTCGCGACGAGATCGGCGGAGAGGATCGCGCCGTCGAACCCGAGTCGATCGCGCAGCTCCTCGACGGCCGCGGGCAGCAGCGTCGCCGGCGTGACGCCGTCGTAGCCGACGTAGATCGCGTTCGTCATCTGCATCGCCGGCGCGGCGTCGTCGCCCTTCGCGACGGCGGCGAACGGCTTGAGGTCGGCAGCACGCAGCTCGTCGAGCGAGAGCCCGACCGGCGCCGGGCCGGCGTCGGGGTCCTGCGACGCCGCCCCGTCGCCGGGGAACGGGCCGACGACCGCGGCGACGCCGAGCTTGTTGTACTCGCCGACCGTCGCCTGCACGGCGCTCGTGACCTTCGCCGGCGTATCGGAGAAGGCGCGCCCCTGGCCGGGGCCGCCGGCCACCGCGACGTCGGCGTTCGGCGCCAGGTTCACGCCGACGCCGAGCGCGCGCAGCTGCTGCGCCGCGGTCGTCGCGCTCGACGCGATCGCGGCGCGCGCGCCCTCGCCGACGTCGACCTGTGCCTCCGGCGCGAGGTTGCCGAAGGCGTTGAAGTCCCCGCCCTCCTGCTGGGCGGCAACGAGCGGCGCCGGATGGCCGGCCTCGCGCGCGACCTGCTGCAGCTTCGACGTCAGCCCGGAGAGCTGCTGGGGCTGCTCGTAGTTGTTCTCCGTCAGCAGCAGGCCGCCGTAGGGGATCGCGGCGAGCCGCTTGAGAAACGGCGTGTCGCGCAGCGTGCCGCGGAAGCCGACGAGGAACAGGCCGGCGACGGCGTCGCCGGGCGCGCGCTTGATCTCCTCCTCGCTCGGCGGCGTCGGATCGGACCCGGTGCGCCGCCCGCCTGCCAGCTCCGACGGCTTGAGCGGCGCCCCGCTGGCCCCGCCGCCCGCGCCGCTGAAGCGCGAGCCGGCCTCGGTGACCGGATTGTCGTCGCCGCCTCGCAGGAACAGGAGGTAGACGGCGCCGCCCAGCACGAGCAGGACCGCGGCGGCGAGCGCCGCCAGCCGCGCCTGCGGGGGCAGTCGGCTCACCCGCTAGCCTCCGATTCGCTCATGCCACCCACGGTCGTCATGAAGTTCGGCGGGACGTCGGTCGCCGACGCCGAGCGCCTCAAGCGCGCGGCGCAGCGCATCGTGGCCAAGCGCGAGGCCGGCAACCGCGTCGTCGCGGTGCTCAGCGCGCGCGGCAAGACGACCGACTTCCTGATCGCCGAGGCGCAGGAGATCTCTCCCACCCCGGATCCGCGGGAGATGGACATGCTGCTGTCGACCGGCGAGCGCCAGTCGTGCGCGCTGTGCGCGATGGCGATCAACGACCTGGGGCATCGAGCGATCTCGCTGACGGGGTCACAGGCGGGGATCGTTACAGACACGTCGCACACGAAGGCGAGGATCCTAGATGTGCGAGCCGATCGGATCCGTCAGGCGCTCGACGACGGAGCGATCGTGCTCGTCGCCGGCTTCCAGGGCGTCTCGACCGCGAAGGACGTCACGACGCTTGGTCGCGGCGGCTCGGACACGACCGCGGTCGCGCTCGCGGCGGCGATCGGCGCCGGGATCTGCGAGATCTACACGGACGTCGCGGGCGTCTTCAGCGCCGATCCGCGGATCGTGCCCGACGCGCGCAAGCTGCCCGTCGTCTCGTTCGAGGAGATGCTCGAGATGTCGGCCTCGGGCGCCGGCGTGCTGCAGCTGCGGTCGCTCGAATACGCCCGCAACCACGGGGTTCGAATCCACTGTCGATCGAGCTTCACGGATGAGCTCGGTACCGTGGTCGTCGGAGAAGAGGAGACCGTGGAACAGCCGCTCATCACCGCCGTCACGCACTCGACCGACGAGGCTCGCGTCACGATCAAGGGCGTCCCCGACGTGCCCGGGATCGCCGGCCGGATCGCGACCGCGCTTGCCGTCGCGAACGTGAACATCGACATGATCATCCAGAACGAGCCCGTCACGGACGGAGCCGTCGCGGACATGTCCTTCACCGTGCCGCGCTCGGACCTCGCCGACGCGCGCATGGCGCTGGCGCCGCTCGCCGAGGAGCTTGGCCTCTCGATCCAGGGCGACGAGTCGATGGGCAAGGTGTCGGTGATCGGCGCCGGGATGAAGTCCCACCCGGGCGTCGCGGCAAAGGTCTTCACCGTGCTCGGCGCCGAGGGCGTGAACATCGAGATGATCTCGACGTCGCCGATCAAGATCTCGTGCGTGATCGCGGGTGACGCGGTGCCCGGCGCGGTGCGCGCGCTGCACGCGGCGTTCGAGCTCTCGGGCGAGGGCACGATTCGGCCCGAACGGCCGTTCGGGGAGTTCGTATGAGCACTGCGTCCGGTGGCGGGCTGCGCGTCGCCGTCGTCGGCGCCACCGGCGCGGTCGGGACGGTCATGCTGCGGCTGCTGCGCTCGCGCGGGTTCGATGCGTCGGAGATCGTGCCGTTCGCGTCCGAGCGCTCGGTCGGCCGCGAGCTCGACGGCGGGCTCGTCGTCGCGGCGCTCAACGATGAGAGCGTCCAGGGCTTCGACGTCGCGCTGTTCTCCGCCGGCGCGACGCGCTCGCGCGAGTGGGCGCCGCGCTTCGTCGCGGCCGGCGCCGTCGTCGTCGACAACTCGAGCGCGTTCCGGATGGACGACGAGGTGCCGCTCGTCGTCTCCGAGGTCAACCCCGAGGCGCTCGACGGCCACCGCGGGATCATCGCCAACCCGAACTGCACGACGATGGTCGCGATGCTGCCGCTGAAGGCGCTGCACGACGAGTTCGAGCTGCGCGAGCTCGTGGCGACGAGCTACCAGGCGGCGGGCGGCGCCGGCCAGAAGGGGATCGACGAGCTCGCCGCGCAGGTGGCGCCGCTGGCCTCGGACGTCGAGCAGCTGTGCTCGGACGGTGCCGTCGCGGCGGGCAAGGTCTCGCATGCCGTTCACGCGGCGACGCTCGCCTTCAACGTCGTGCCGATGCTCGGCACGCTCGGCGACGACGACCACACCGACGAGGAGCGCAAGCTGCGCGACGAGTCGCGCAAGATCCTCTCGCTTCCTGACCTCGCCGTGTCGCCGCTCTGCGTGCGCGTGCCGGTGATGGTCGGCCACGGCGTCGCCGTGCGCGCGGTCTTCTCTCGCGAGGTCGAGCTGGCGCGCGCGCTCGAGGTGCTGGGCGCGTTCCCGAACCTCGTCCTGGACGAGATCCCTACGCCGCTCGAGTACGCCGGCCGCGACGAGGTCGCCGTCGGCCGCGTGCGCCGCGACCTCGGCAACCCGCGCGCCCTGAACTTCTTCGTCGTCGGCGACAACCTGCTCAAGGGCGCCGCGCTGAACACCGTCCAGCTCGCCGAGGCGCTTGTCGAGCGCGGGCTCGTGGGCGCGCGCTTCGTGTCGAATCTCTGAAGGAAGCGCATCGAAACGCGCTTGGGGGCCGAGCCGCGCGCGATCTCGGTGGATCCTGCGCGGGTGCCGTCATCGCATGGAGAACTGACAGATGGGCGCGACTCGTCGCGACGGATGTCACTTCTGCAGCTATGCCGCGGAGTATTGGCGGACGTCGAGGCGCAGGGCCTCGACCCGTCACTTCTCCATGTCGATCGGCTTATCGGTCGGGTGGCGGCCGAGCAGGACGGCATCGTCACCTGGGATCAGCTGCGGGCGCTCGGGCTCGGTCGGGGAGCAATCGAGCACCGGGTGCGGCGCGGCGTGCTCCACGTGCTGCATCGGCGCGTCTATCGATGGGGCGTCCCGCTCGACTCCCCGTGGACTGCGGCTCGCGCCGCTGAGCTCGCCTGCGGAGAGGGAGCAGCCGTCAGCCACCACGCTGCGGCCGGCCTCTACGAGATGCGCCGGCAGCGCACGGGACCGGTCGACGTCACCGTGGTCGGCCGGCGCGTGCGCCTGCGGGGCATCCGCGCGCACGCCGCGGAGGCGCTTGACGGCGCCGATCTGACGACGCTTCGCGGCATCGCGGTCACGACGCCCGCGCGCACGCTGCTCGACATCGCCCGCGAGCTGACCGCCCCGGAGCTCGCCGCCGCCGTCGAGCAGGCGCAGATCAAGCGGCTCGTCAGGAAGGGCGACATCGCGGCGGCGATCGAGCGGGCGCCGCGGCGGGCGGGTGTGCGGGCGCTTCGAGCCCTGCTCGACGAGCCGGCGTTCACCCGCTCGCGCGCCGAGCGTCGGCTCGTGGCGCTGCTGCGATCCGCGCGGCTGCCCGAGCCGGCTTTCAACGCCTGCGTCGAAGGCTTCGAGGTCGACGCGCTGTGGCGGCGCGAGCGCGTCGTGCTGGAGTTCGACTCCTACGCCTTCCACGCGACGCGGGCGGCGTTCGAGCGCGACCGGCGCCGCACGGCCGCGCTTCAGCGCGCGCGCCACGTCGTCCTGCGTACGACCTGGAACGAGCTCACGCGCGAGTCGCACGCGCTGATCGCACGGACCGCTGAGGCGCTCGTGCTCAGTGACCGTTGGCCGACGGCATCGCGAGCTCGCGCCGCCCCTTGATGCCGAGCTTGCGAAAGACGCTGCGCACGTGCGTGCGGACCGTCTCGACGCTGATCGAGAGCGCGATCGCGATCTCGGCGTTCGAGCGGCCGAGCTGGAGCTGGTCGAGGACGTCGGCCTCGCGCGGAGTCAGGACGTCGGGCAGCAGGCTGCCGCCGGCGGTCGCCGGCGCCGCGTGCGGAAGCACGTGCAGCCCGCGCGAGGCGAGGTGGATCGTGTTGAGCACGTCGCGTCCCTGCACCTGCTTGCCGAGGCAGGCCGTAGCCCCGAGCGCCAGCAGCTGTGCGCACTCGCCGGGCGTCGGGTGGTTGGCGAGCACGATCAGGCGCGTCGCCGGATGATCGGAGCTCAAGCGGCGAATCTCGCTCGGCGCCCGCAGCGAGCCGAAGTTCACGATCGCGACGCGCGGCGCGTGCTCGGCGATCGCGCTGTCGAGCAGCGAGGGATCGACATCGCTTGCGACCACCCGCAGGTTCGGGTCCCTGTCGATCAGGCTTCGCAGCCCGGCGCCGACGAGATCCTCGAACCGTGCGAGCAGCACCGTGACTAGGCCGCGCTCGTCCATACGCGGCGTGTATCGGCAGATCGCCGCGGGAGGGTGAGCCGATCTCCCCCGAAGATCACCCGCCGGGGGGGAGGCGGGCAGCGCGATGTTCAGGCACGATGCACAACGAGAGAAGGTTCATGGAAGGACTTCCGGTAGGGCGGAAGAGGGGTACGCGGAAAAGGGGCCTGGGGAGGCCCCTTTTCCGTCCCCGCCCCCGGTCGGTCGCGGCTACCCGCCGGCGGCGGACGCGCGGCTGACCTCTCCGACCACCGACGTCGTCCAGTCGATCACCGACGTCGGCTTGACGACGTGGCGCTGCAGGCCGAGCTGGTCGGGCGCGACGCCGAGCGCGAGCCCGACGAGCTGGGGCAGGTGCAGGACCGGCATCCCGAGGTCGCGGCCGACGACGCGCTCGGCGAGCGGCTGCTGCAGGTCGAGGTTGAGGTGGCACAGCGGGCACGGCGTGACGAGGCAGTCGGCGCCGGCATCGACGGCGTCGCCGAGGTGGCGTCCGGCCTGCTTCAGCGACGCCTCCTTGTTCATCGTGATGATCGGGAAGCCGCAGCACTTGTGCGAGCCGGCGTAGTCGGTGACCGTGCCGCCGAGCGCCTCGATGACCTGCGCCAGGTACCCGTCGCGCGGGTGCTCGTCGTCGATCCCCAGGCGGTTCGCCGGACGCACGATGTAGCAGCCGTAGAACGGGCCGACGCGCAGGTCGGTGAGCGGCCGGTGCACGCGCGCGCTCAGCTCGTCGAGCCCGAACTCCTCGACGAGCAGCCAGAGGAAGTTCTTGTTCGTCAGGCCCTTCTCGTACGAGAGGCCCTCGGCCTCGAGCGTCTTGTTGATCCGTGCGCGGTACTCGGCGCTCGCGTCGAGGCGCTCCTGACACTCCGACTGCGCGCCCTGGCAGGTCGAGCAGATGTTCATCATCAGCGCCGTGCCCTCGGCCTGCTGCGCGAGCGCGAACGTGCGCGCGTTGAGCGTGTCCGCGAGCTCGGTGTTGTGCTCGGCGATGACCCCGGCGCCGCAGCACGAGGCGCGGTCGAGCGCGACGAGCTCGATGTCCAGCAGCGGCGCGATCCGCGCCATCGAGCCGTGCAGCTCGGGGGTGAAGCCGCGCGACACGCAGCCCGGCCAGTAGGCGACCTTCATGTCAGATCCTCGTCGCGTCCGGAGATATAGATGTTGAACTCCTCGCGCTCGCTGCGGCCCTCGACCGTGTCGTAGATGCGCTTGATCGCGTCGCGGTCGGCCTTCGGCAGCTTGTGCGGCTTGAAGACCGCGGCGGGCGTCACCTTGCGGCGCAGCAGCGCCTTCGCGATCACCGGCAGCGAAGACGCCAGCTCGGCGCCCGCCGACGGCTTGAACTTCGCCAGCGGCGAGTCCCCGCCGTAGGAGCGCGGCAGCAGCTCGGCCTCGTTGAGCAGCCCGTACTGCTTGACGAGCGAGACGAACGCCGCCTCGTGGCGCTCGCCGTTGTTTGCGTCCTCGATCTTGAAGTCGTTGCCGGCCAGCCGCCGCAGGCGCATGATCTGGCTCATCGGCGCGACGCCCTTGGGGCACGCGTCGATGCACTGGAAGCAGTGCGTGCAGTCGTAGATGCCGTGCGGGTCCTGGGCGAGGTCGTTGAGGCGCTCGAAGTGCTGGTCGTCGCGCGGGTCGCCGACGAAGCGGTAGGCCTTGGCGAGCGCGGCCGGGCCGATGAACTCGGGGTCGACCTCCATCGACAGGCAGTCCGACACGCACGCCCCGCACTGGATGCAGGCCATCGACTGCGTCACGTCGACCATCGCCTCGCGCGGCACGATGTACTCGCGCTTGGGCACCGGCTGCTTGGGGATCAGCCACGGCGTGACGCGGCGGATCTTCTTCCAGTGCACGGTCTCCATGTCGACGATCAGGTCCTTGATCACCGGCATGTTGCCCATCGGCTCGACGACGATGACGCCGTCGGCGGAGTGCTTCTTGGCGCGGTCCAGATGCGTGTGGCAGGCGAGATCCGGCTTGCCGTTGATGCGCACGCCGCAGGAGCCGCAGATCGCCGCGCGGCAGGAGCAGCGGATCCCGATCGAGCCGTCATGGCGGGCCTTCGCCTGGAGGATGCCCTCGAGCACCGAGCGGTGCGGATCGAGCTCGATCGTGTGCTCCTCCCAGTACGCGCCGTCGCCGGACTCGGGGTCGTAGCGACGCAGCCTCAGGGTGAACTCGGCCATCAGTGGCTCCTCGTGGGCGGGTCGGCAGGGACAACCACTAGTACTTCCTCACCTCGGGTTCCCACTTCGTGATCGTGACCGGCGAGTAGGAGATCTGCGGCGTGCCGTCGTCGCCGCGCGTGACGTTGATGTGCTTCAGCCACTCCTCGTCGAGGCGCTCGGGGTAGTCGAGGCGGAACTGCGCGCCGCGCGACTCCTTGCGGTCGATCGCGGAGACGATCGTCATCTCGGCGCAGTCGAGCATGTAGCCGACCTCGAGCGCGCCGAGCACGTCCTGGTTGAAGACCGTCCCGTAGTCGTCGATGTACGCGCTTGCGGCCTCCTCCTTGAGGCGCTGGACGATCTCCAGCGCCTTTTCGAGGCCCTCCTCGTCGCGATAGACGGCGACGTACTCGTTCATCATCGTGCCGAGCTCGTCCTTGATCTCCGAGACGCGGCGTCCCGTGCGCGGGCGCTCCATGATCTCCTCGATCATCGCGACGTCGTCGGCCAGCCGCGACGGCGGCGTGTGCGGCATCGCGATGTCCTTGCCGCGTGCCGCCGCGTGCTCACCCGAGCGGCGGCCGAAGATCAGCGTGTCGAGCAGCGAGTTGGCCCCCAGCCGGTTGCCACCGTGGACCGAGACGCAGGCGACCTCGCCGGCCGCGTACAGGCCCGGGATCGGCGTCCGGCCGTTGGAGTCGGTCTTCACGCCGCCCATGATGTAGTGCTGGCCGGGCCGGATCATGATCGGCTCGCGCGTGATGTCCGTGCCGGCGAAGTCGCGGCCGATGTTGACGATCTCGCGCAGCGCCTCGAGCACGCGCTTGCGCGGCACGACCGTGATGTCGAGGTAGATGCCCTGGCCGTCGGGGCCGACGCCGCGACCCTCGTTGATCTCCGTCTGCTCGGCGCGCGAGACGACGTCGCGCGAGGCGAGCTCCATCTTGTTCGGCGCATAGTCCTCCATGAAGCGCCGGCCCTCGGAGTTCAGCAGGTGCGCGCCCTCGCCGCGCGCGCCCTCGGTGATCAGAAAGCCGTTCTCGGCGAGCGTCGTCGGGTGGTACTGGACCATCTCCATGTCCATGATCGGTGCGCCGATCCGGTACGCGTGCGCCATCCCGTCGCCGGTGCAGATCAACGCGTTCGTCGTCGGCTTGTAGCACTGGCCGTTGCCGCCGTTGGCGAGGATCACGGACTTCGCGTTGAAGATCGTCATCGCGCCCGAGCGGATGTCGCGTGCGACGGCGCCCGCGCAGTGGCCGTCGTCGTCGAGGATCAGCGACGTCGCGAACCACTCCTCGAAGCGGTCGACCGTCGCGTGGTGACGCATGAGCTGCTCGTAGAGGACGTGCAGGATCGCCTGGCCGGTGATGTCGGCGACGTAGGCCGTGCGCTTCTTCGACGCCCCGCCGAACGCCCGCAGGTCGAGCTCGCCCTTCTCATTTCGGTGAAACGTCACCCCGAGGTGCTCGAGGTGCATCGCCTCGCCGGGCGCCTCGCTGCACATGATCTCGATCGCGTCCTGGTCGCCGAGGAAGTCCGACCCCTTGATCGTGTCGTAGGCGTGCTCGGTCCAGTCGTCGTCGATCGCGATCGCGGCGTTGATCCCGCCCGCCGCGGCGACCGAATGCGACCGCACGGGATGGACCTTGCTCATGATCGCGACGCTGGCACCGGCGTCCGCCGCGGCCAGGGCGGCGCGCTGACCGGCGAGGCCGGCGCCGATGATGAGGACGTCGTGTGCAGGCAACCCGGGCGACTATATATCGGCCCGATGATTGGCCTTTGGCACGTCCGGTGAACGTCTAGGCCAGCCGCTGAGGCATCGCGGCGGTGAGCGCGCGGCGTACCTGGTCGAGCGTCACGACGCCACGCAGCACCCCTTCGGCGTCGACCGCCATCAGCGCGCCGTTCTTGCGCAGCTGCTCGTCGCCGAGCAGCGATTCCAGCGGGCTGTCGGAGCGCACGCGCCAGGACTGCGCCTCGTCGGCCTCGACGAGCTCGCCGACCGCGGTGGCCGGGCGCCCGGCCACGATCTCCTCGTCGACGCGCGCCTCGCGCACGACGCCGAGGAAGCGCCCGTGCTCGTCGACGACCGGAAACCAGTCCCAGCGGTAGCGCAGGAAGTATTCGTCCTGGGCCTGCATCAGCGGCGTCGTCGCGGGCATCGAGACAGGCTGGGCGTCCATGATGTCGGCGACGGTGATGCCGTCGATCCGCTCGGTGAACGCGGTCGAGACGACCGCCGCCCGCGCGGACTGGGCGATGAACCAGCCGAGCACGGCGAACCACAGACCGTTGTAGATGTCGCCGCGGGCGAACAGGAAGATGCCGACGCCGATCAGCACGTAGGCGAAGCCCTCGCCGATCCGCCCGGCGACGCGCGTCGCGCGGTTGCGATCGCCGCTGATCCGCCAGACGATCGCCCGCGCGATCCGGCCGCCGTCGAGCGGGAACGCCGGCACGAGGTTGAAGACGAGCAGGATCGCGTTGATCGACGCCAGGAAGCCGAGCAGGGCGAGCGTCGGCGAGACCTCGGCATCGCCGGCGAAGCGAGCGACGTCGAGCGCGGCGCCGTTCTGGACGAGCATGGCGAGGCCGAGGAAGATCCCGACGAGGACGAGCGTCACGACCGGCCCGGCGACCGCGATCCGGAACTCCGAGCCGGGCGACTGCGTGTCGCGCGACATCTTCGCGACGCCGCCGAAGAACCACAGGTCGATGCCGCTGATCTCGATTCCCTCGCGGCGCGCGACAAGCGCGTGGCCGAGCTCGTGCAGGACGAGCGAGATGAAGAACAGGAAGACCGCCGCGACGGCGACGAAGTAGGCCTGCGTGACGGAGCCGCCGAGCACGTCGCGGAAGTAGTCCGCGCCGAAGTAGATGAAGATGAACAGGACGACGAACCAGCTGTAGCTCGCGCCGATGCGGATGCCGAAGACCCGCAGGAGCTGAATCGACGAGCCGGTACCGAGCATCTGCTGCGGATCTTCGCAGGCGGTCGCTTCGTCGTAGACCGCCGCTAAGCCGGCGTGTGGCGAGCGAGGATCGCGCCGGCGTCGATGCCGGGTGGCAGCGTGCCGTACTGCAGCCCGCTGTCGCCGGCCAGCCGCGCAGCGCAGAACGCGTCGGCGACCGCAGCGGGCGCGTGGCGCACGAGCAGCGACCCCTGCAGCGCGAGCGCCATCCGCTCGACGATCCGCCGCGCGCGCGGCTCGATCGACGCGGCGTCGGCGAGCTCCTCGCGCAACGCCGCGACGAACGCATCGAGCCGGCGATCGGCGCCGGCCGCCTCGTCGACCTCGTCGAGGAACGCGGCGAGGACAGCGTGCCCGCCCGCCCCGCGGCCCACCGCGCGCAGGACGTCGAGCGCCATGACGTTGCCCGAGCCCTCCCAGATCGACGCCAGCGGCATCTCGCGGTACAGGCGCGGCATCCCCGACTCCTCGACGTAGCCGTTGCCGCCGAGGCATTCGAGCGCCTCGAACGCGTGCCCCGGCCCGCGCTTGCAGACCCAGTACTTGCCGACCGCGGTGCCGAGCCGCTTCAGCGCGGCAGCGCGCTCGTCGCCGGCCGCCGCCTCGTCGTAGGCGCGCGCGAGCCGCATCGCGAGCGCCGTCGCCGCCTCGGACTCGATGCAGAGGTCGGCGAGCACGTTGCGCATCAGTGGCTGGTCGGCGAGGCGCGCGCCGAACGCCGAGCGGTGCGCCGCGTGCCAGGTCGCGTTGGCGACGCCCAAGCGCATCCCGGCGGCCGTCCCGATGATGCAGTCCAGGCGCGTGTGGCCGACCATCTCGATGATCGTCGGCACGCCGCGGCCGGGCTCGCCGACGAGCTGCGCCCATGCGCCGTGCAGCTCGATCTCGCTCGACGCGTTGGAGCGGTTGCCGAGCTTGTCCTTGAGGCGCTGGATGTGGAAGGCGTTGCGGGTCCCGTCGGGCCGGATCCGCGGCAGCGCGAAGCAGCCGAGGCCCTCGTCGGTCTGCGCGAGCACGAGGAACAGGTCGCACATCGGCGCCGAGCAGAACCACTTGTGGCCGGTCAGCGCGAACTCGCCGTCGGCGTCCAGTGGTCGCGCGACCGTCGTGTTGGCCCGCACGTCCGAGCCGCCCTGCTTCTCGGTCATCGCCATCCCGCACAGCGCGCTCGGCTTCGACGCGGCGAGCTCGGGGTCGTACGACGTCGAGGTCAGACGGGGCTCCCAGGCCGCGGCGAGCGCGGGCGACGCGCGCAGCGCCGGCACGGCCGCGAACGTCATCGTGATCGGGCAGGCGAAGCCGCCCTCGGCCTGCGCGGCGGTCAGGTAGAGCGCCGTGCGGGCGGCGTGCGCGGCGGGCTGCGCCGACGTCCACGGCAGCGAGTGCAGCTCGTGCTTCGTGGCGAGCGCGATCAGGTCGTGCCAGGCGCGGTGGAACTCGACCTCGTCGATGCGGTGCCCGTAGCGGTCGAACGTCTTCAGCCGCGGCGGGTTCTCGTTGGCCTCGAAGCCCCAGCGGATCGGGTCCGCGCCCCAGGCGGCGCCGACCTCGCTCGCGCGCTCGCGCGCCCAGCCGGCGCCCTCGCGCTCGAGCGCCTCGACGAGCGCGACGTTGTCCTCGAACAGATTGCGGTCAGCCAGCGGCGGGACCTGGTTGGCGACCTCGTGGGTGTGGAACGGGGCGGCCGGCTCGACCAGCTCGTGGGCCATGCCCCGAAGTCAAGCACGGCGCAGCCGTCGTCTCAGCGATCCAGGTTCGCCGCCGAGCAGCCGACGTCCGCCGGGAGCGGCAGCTCGGTCAGCCGGCGGAGGTCGTGCTCGTCGTCGCCGATCAACAGCGCTGAGAGGAGCGAGGCTCCCGAGCCGTTGGCGGTGAAGGCCGGGTCGTAGCTGGCGATCGGGACGAGCACGCGATCCGGGTAGACGGCCGCCAGGCGCGTGACGAGGTCGGGCAGCGGCCCGTCGTGGCGGTATGTCTGCCAGCGCCCGCGACCCTGCCACGAGGGCCCGCGGCGCGCCGCCATCGCGTTGAGGACCAGCAGCGGTGGGGTGCTCGCGTTGATCCGCAGGTTCAGATCGAACACCCGCAGCTCGCCCGACGACGTCAGCCCCGTGTCGATCCCGCAATAGCCGATGAAGCCGAGCTCCCGCGCGCGCTCGGCGACGCCTTGGCAGAGCTGCGCCGCCGCAGGCGGCAAGACGGTGCCGCCGACCCGGCTGCCGCCGTAGGCGCCGGTGGCGGAGATCAGCTGCTCCGTCGCGCCGAGCAGTCGCGGCGCGCCGATCGCCTCGACGCAGAAGTGCACGCACCAGTTCTCGACGAGGTCGAGGTACTCCTCGACGATCAGCTCGGCGCCCGGCTGCACGAAGCCCGGCTGCGCGATCGCAGCCCCGGCCTGGTGGACGTAGACCCCGTAGCCGCCGCCGGAAGAGTCGTCGGAGCAGACCTTGAGGACCCACGACTCGTCGACGCCGAGCGCGGCGACGTCCGCCGGGCTGATCGACCGGCGCCGCGGCGCGCCGTCGGCGCCCACGATCGCCGGGAGATTGGCCTTGTTGTTCAGGTAGCGCAGCAGTGCCGGCGCGACGAGGCAGGCCTCGGCCGGCACCTCGTCCTCGTCGTGGACGTGCTGGCACAGCAGCCGCTCGCCGTTGCCGATCACGTCGTCGACGAGGCGCCGGAACTCCTCGCGACTGTGATAGGTGCGGATCTCGCGGCTCAGCGGAACGCCGGCGGCAGCGAGCAGGTCCAGCCCGCAGGGGCTCGCGACGCCCGCGCTGCAGATCACCGGCGACGCATCGGCGATCGCCATGATCGGGCCCGTGTAGGCGTCGCAGAGGTGCGGATCGGCGGTGTTCGCGCCGGTGTCGGAGAGCGGCAGCCGCGCGGTGAGGACGGCGCCGGGTCCGAACACGGACGTGCGCGTGTCCGCCGCGGTCGCCCCCGCCGACGCGGGAGCGCGCGCGGGCGCCTTCGGCGTCATCAGGCCAATGGGGTGATCGGTCATGCCGTCCAGCGTCGCGGCCGGAGGCGCCACCGACCAGGGACGAGCAGTCGAAAAGTCACGCGCGAATTTGGCCGCCGTGGCACTAGGCGGCGACGGGCGCAGTGGTACGGCGACCGGCGCTGCGGGTACACGAACGGCATCGATGAGGAAGAGCGGAGCGGAGCGCCCCGGCGGCGAACCGCCCACTCCGGACCGCCCTGCTCCATCCGGCTCGCCACGGCGCCCCTCAATGGCGCGTTAGGTGCGCTATCCGCACCCAATTCGCCACGACCGCCACGCCCGCCGCAACCGCCCCGCGCGCTACTCGCCGCCGACCACCGACCCGTCCGAGCGAGCGATCGCGTGCGGCATCGCCGACGCCGACCGCGCGATGCCGACGTCGCCGGCCTTGTCGATCAGGATCAGGCCGCCGTAGCCGCCGTAGCGCTCCAGCACGCGCGCGACGGAGCGCTCGGCCGCCGCCTGCGCGCCCTGGGCGACGTTCTCGACGGTCCAGAACGCCGCGCAGGCCCGCGCGAACGCCTCTCCATCGCCGGTGCAGGAGCAGGCGGCGTGCTCGTCGGCGTACGTCCCGCCGCCGACGAGCGGCGCGTCGCCGACGCGCCCCGGGTCGGTCCCGGAGATCCCGCCGGTGCTCGTCGCCGCCGCGAGCCGGCCGTTGGCGTCCAGCGCAACCGCGCCGACGGTGTTGCCGCGGTCGAAGCTCCCGCGGCCCTCGAACTCAGCGCGCCGGTCGGCGGTGATCATGAGCTCCGGATCGCATGGCGCAAAGCCCCGCGCACGGGCGAACGCCGCCGCGCCGTCGCCGGCGAGCAGGTGATAGCGACCGTCCTCGAGCACGGCGCGGGCGATGTCGATCGGATGGCGAAACGGCGGCAGCACCGCGACGGCACCGGAGGCAAGCGAGGCGCCGTCCATGACGCAGGCGTCGAGCTCCAACGTGCCGCGGCTCGTGAGCACCGCGCCGGTGCCGGCATTGCACGCCGGATCGTCCTCGACGACGCGCACCGCGGCGATGACCGCGTCCAGCGCCGTGCCGCCGGCCGCCAAGGCCTCCCAGCCGGCCTGGGCGGCGCGTTCGCACGCGGCGCGGCCTGGGCCGGTACCGGCGTACCACTCCGAGGCGCCGCCGTGCACGACGACGATCGGCTCCGCGCGCGTGCTCACGTGGACTCGAGGATCGCGAGCGCCGCGGCGAACGTCGCGCTCGGACGCATGACCGCCTCGACACGCGCGGCGTCGGGCCGGTAGTAGCCGCCGATCTCGACCGGCTCGCCCTGCACGCCGGCGAGCTCGGCGACGATCGCGTCCTCGTCGGCCGCGAGCCGCTCGGCGAGGGCCGCGAAGCGCGCGGCGAGCTCGCCGTCCTCGTCCTGGCCGGCGAGCTCCTGCGCCCAGTACAGCGCGAGGTAGAAGTGGCTGCCGCGGTTGTCGAGCTCGCCGCAGCGGCGCGACGGCGAGCGACCGTTCTCCAGCACGCTTCCCGTCGCCCGGTCCAGGGCCTCGCCGAGCAGCCGGGCGCGGGCGTTGTGCGCCTGCTCGGCGAACTTCTCCAGCGAGACCGCGAGCGCGAGGAACTCGCCGAGCGAGTCCCAGCGCAGGTGGTTCTCCTTCAGCAGCTGCTGGACGTGCTTCGGCGCCGAGCCGCCGGCGCCCGTCTCGAAGAGGCCGCCGCCGTTCATCAGCGGCACGATCGAGAGCATCTTCGCGCTCGTCCCGAGCTCGAGGATCGGGAACAGGTCGGTGAGGTAGTCGCGCAGCACGTTGCCGGTGACGGCGATCGTGTCCTCGCCCGTCCGAGCGCGCCGCAGCGTGAAGCGCGTCGCCTCGGCGACGGGCAGGATCTCGATCTCGAGGCCGTCGCTGCCGAGCTGCGTGAGCGCCGGACGCACCTTCTTCAACAGCTCCGCGTCGTGCGGGCGCGTCTCGTCGAGCCAGAACACCGCGGGCGCCCCGGTCGCGCGCGCCCGGCCGAGCGCGAGCCGCACCCAGTCCTGGATCGGCGCGTCCTTCGTCTGGCACATGCGCCAGATGTCGCCGGCGTCGACCTCGTGCTCGAGCAGCGTCGCGCCGCCGCCGTCGCAGACCCGCACCGTTCCCGCGTAGGCGATCTCGAACGTCTTGTCGTGCGAGCCGTACTCCTCGGCCTGCTGCGCCATCAGGCCGACGTTCGGCGTCGTCCCCATCGTCGCGGGATCGAACGCGCCGTGCTCGCGGCAGTCGTTGATCGTCTCGGCGTACAGCGCCGCGTACGAGGAGTCCGGGATCACGTACTTGCAGTCCTGCTGCTCGCCGGCCGCATTCCACATCTGTCCCGACGAGCGAATCGCCGCGGGCATCGCGGCGTCGACGATGACGTCGGACGGGGCATGCAGGTTCGTGATGCCCTTGTCGGAGTCGACCATCGCGATCGCGGGACCGGCGGCGAGCGCGGCGTCGACGGCGCTGCGAGCCTCCGGGTGCGCGCTCAGCAGGCTGCCGAGCCCGTCGCTCGGACTCGCGTCGTCGAGCCCTTCGTAGACGTCGCCGACGACGGCGCACACGGCGCGGCCGAAGATGATCGGGTCGGAGACCTTCATCATCGTGGCCTTCAGGTGCACCGAGAAGAGCACCCCCTGCCGCTGTGCGTCGACGACCTGCTCGGCGAGGAACGCGTCGAGCGCCGCGCGGCGCATGACGGCAGCGTCGAGCACCTCGCCGGCGAGCACCGGGACGCGCTCCTTGAGCACCGTGACGCTGCCGTCGGACGCGACGTGCTCGACCCGCACGGCGCCCGCCTCGGAGACCGTCACCGACCGCTCGGTGGAGCGAAAGTCGCCGCCGGACATCGTCGCGACGTGCGACTTGGAGTCCGGCGACCAGGCGCCCATCGAGTGCGGGTGCGCACGCGCGAAGGTCTTCGCGGACGCCGGCGCGCGGCGATCGGAGTTGCCCTCGCGCAGAACCGGGTTGACCGCGCTGCCCTTGAGCGCGTCGTACCTCGCGCGCGCCGGGTCCGACGGATCCTCGGGATAGTCGGGGATCGCGTATCCCTTGTCCTGCAGCTCGGCGATCGCCGCCCGCAGCTGCGGCGTGGACGCGCTGATGTTCGGCAGCTTGATGATGTTCGCCGCCGGCGTCTTCGCCAGCGCGCCGAGCTCGGCGAGCGCATCGGGGACCCGCTGCCCGGGCTCCAGCAGCTCCGGAAACTGGGCCAGGATCCTGCCGGCGAGCGAGATGTCGCGCAGCTGCACGTCGACGCCGGCGGCGCCGGCGAACGCCCGCAGGATCGGCAGCAGCGACGCCGTCGCGAGCGCGGGCGCCTCGTCGGTGTGCGTGTAGATGATCTGCATCGGCGGGCCGACACGCTAGCGGCGCTCGGGTCACATACGATCTGCGATCCCGCCGTACAGACCGTGATCGAGGAGATGAACGCATGACGAACGCCCCAGTGAAGGTCGCGGTCACCGGCGCCGCCGGACAGATCGGCTACGCGCTTCTGTTCCGCATCGCATCGGGCCAGCTGCTGGGGCCGGACACCCCGATCGCGCTGCGGCTGCTCGAGATCCCTCAGGCGATCAAGGCCGCCGAGGGGACGACGCTCGAGCTGACCGACTGCGCATTCCCCCTGCTTGCGTCCGTCGACATCTTCGACGACCCGGCGCAGGCCTTCGACGGGACGAACATCGCCCTGCTCGTCGGCGCGCGCCCGCGCTCGAAGGGCATGGAGCGGGCCGACCTGCTGGAGGCCAACGGGGCGATATTCAAGCCGCAGGGAGAGGCGCTCAACGCCGGCGCGGCGGATGACATCAAGGTGCTCGTCGTCGGCAATCCGGCGAACACGAACGCGCTCATCCTCGCCGCGAACGCGCCCGACATCCCGGCCGAGCGGATCACCGCAATGACGCGTCTTGATCAGAATCGCGCCGTCGCACTGCTCGCGCAGAAGCTCGGCGTCGGCGTCGACGAGGTCTCAGATCTCGTCGTCTGGGGCAATCACTCCCCGTCGATGTTCCCGGATCTCTTTAACGCGAAGGTCGGCGGTGAGCGCGCGGCCGATCTCGTCGACATGGACTGGTATGAGAACACGTACATCCCGCGTGTCGGCAAGCGCGGCGCCGAGGTGATCGAGGCGCGCGGCGCGTCGTCGGCGGCGTCCGCCGCGAACGCTGCGATCGACCACGTGCGTGACTGGGTGAGCGGCGCCGACGGCCTGCGCTCGATGGCGGTCGCATCGGATGGTTCCTACGGTGTCGCCGAGGGGATCATCTCGAGCTTCCCGGTGCGCTGCGCGGGCGGCGCCTACGAGATCGTGGAGGGCCTCGAGGTCGGCGAGTTCGCGCAGGGCAAGCTCGACGCGACGGTCAAGGAGCTGACCGACGAGCGCTCGTCGGTCAGCAGCCTCGGTCTCGTCTGAGCTACGCGGCGTCCTTCGGGTGCCAGCCGCGCCCGTCCTTCTTGACGAGGCCGTCCTCGGCCAGGCCAGGAAGCACGCGGTACAGGTAGTTCTGCTTGATGCCCATCTTCTCGGCGATCTCGGGAATCGTGATCCCGGGGTTGCCGCGGACGAGCGCGAGCGCCTCGGCGCCGCGCGTGCCCGTGCCCTTGGGACGCCCGCGGCGGCCGCCGCCGGTGCCCTTGGCGCGCTTCGGCGTCGCACGTGCCCGCGCGGGCGCGCGCCCGGGGCGCGCGGACGCGCTTGCTGCGGAGCTCGTGACCGGCACGCCATCCAGCGCCGCGGCTGCGGCCTCGAGCCGCATGTACTCATCGACGAGCGGCTTGAGCTCCTTCAGCCGCGCGCCGATCTCGTTTCGCTTCTCGTCCAAGAAGTCTGCCATTACTTATCCCCGTTCGACAGGCGGTAATTACCGTCACAGAGCGTAGCCCATCGCGGGCCACTATCGCGACGCTCGACAACTCAGCTACGAACTTCCAAGATCTCCCTCAAACGTCGCAGCGATGCGTTTGCCTCCTTTTCTGGGATGCCGCCAACGATGACGCGTGACGCCGCCGCCCCAAGTGGACCAAACGGCGTACGAAACTCGTTCCTGTAGTCAAAATGGGTGCACCCGTCGCGGACGCTCAGGCGATTCTCAGTTACCGCGTGTGCACGCGCCGGGCCGATTCCCTCCCAGCGCGCGTAGCGCGGCGCGTCGAGGTCCTCCAGCGTCCAATGGACCTTGAACGGCACGCCGCGCAGGTGCAGCGTCTGACTCATCCGGAAGCCCGGCCGGATCGGGCCCGGATCGATCCGGTCGATGCGATCGACGATCGTCACCCATTCGCGCATTCGCGCGGGGTCCATGACGGTGTCCCACACCTCCTGCAGGGGCGCGTCGATGTCGATGCTGGCGATCACGAGTGACACGGCGCAGAGAACCTAGCGGCTGCGATGCGCACGGCGGTCGCGCGCATCACTTGGCGCGTAGACGCTCGGCGGACTCCCAGTCACGCAGGGCGCGCTCGACGGCGCGGTCGAAGCGGTGAAGGCGCACGCCGAGCAGGCCGGCCGCCCGCATGTCCCGTGGCAGCAGGTCACTCGCGAGGCTTTCCATCAGCGGCGTGATGAAGCCGCTGTCCTCGCCGGCGATCGCGGCGGCGACCGGCGCGACGAGCGGCGTTGCGTTGCGGCGCAGTCGCAGCGCTCGGCGGCGGACGAGCATGAGGTCGGCGATGCGCTCGATCATCTCGCCGTAGCTGAGGACGTCCGGCCCTGCGATATCGAGCGACAGCCCACGGCCGGCGTGCGGCGTCGTCGCCGCCGCGACGAGGAACGCGCGCACGTCGCGGACGTCGATCGGCCGCGTGCGGTTCTCGCGCCACGGCGGCAGCGTGAGCAGCGCCATCCGCTCGATCAGGTGAACGAGGAACCGAAACGAGCGCGAGCTGGCCCCGATCACGATCGACGCGCGCAGGGCGACCGCCTCGGGCAGGCCCGCGAGCAGGATCTCCTCGACCTCGAGCCTGCTGCGCAGATGGCGCGACAGCGGGAGCTTCGGCGGCACGACACCGCCGAGGTAGACGACGCGCCGCACGCCGGCACGCTGCGCCGCCGCGACGAAGTTGTGCGCCGCCGCGCGCTCGCTGGCTTCGAAGCCGGCACGCGCGTCGCCCTCCATCGAGTGGATCAAGAAGTAGGCGACGTCGATCCCGGCGAGCGCCTCGTCGAGGCCCGCGCCGCTGACCGCGTCGCCGCGCACGAACGGCAGCGTCGCCGGCACGCGCGCGGGGTCGCGCCCGAAGCCGCGCAGCTCATGGCCGGCGCGGGTCAGCGCGGGCGCCAGGGCGGCGCCGATCGAGCCGCTCGCGCCGGTCAGCAGGATGCGCATGCGGCCACATCGTCGCCGATCGCCGCCGCCGCGTCAGGCGAGCTCGTCGGCGGCGTCGACGATCAACGCGGCGAGCGCGAGCGCCGACGTCGCCGCCGGCGACGGCGCGTTGCGCACGTGGATCGCGCGCGGCGTCGCGGACAGCAGGAAGTCGTCGACGAGCCGCCCGTCGCGCGCGACCGCCTGCGCTCGCACGCCGGCGAACGCCGGCAGGAGATCCTCGCCGCGCAGCTCGGGCACGTAGCGCGCGGCGCGCGCGGCGAACGCGTCGCGGCTCGCGGCGAGCTGCAGCTCGCCGGCGGCGGTGCGCCACCAGTTCGCCAGCATCCGCCAGCTGCCCGGCCAGCTCGCGGTGTCGAGGATGTCGGCCGGGCGCAGCGTGCTGAGCCGGTACCCGTCGCGGGCGCCGACGGGTAGCGCCGTCGGGCCGACGAGCACATCGCCGTCGCCGCGCGGCGTGAGATGGACGCCGAGGAACGGCAGGCTCGGGTCGGGCACGGGGTAGATCAGGCCGCGCACGAGCTCGCGCCGCTTCGGGCGCAGGCGCAGGTACGCCCCGCGGAAGGGAACGATCCGTGGGTCCTCGCCGGCGCCCGCGCGAACCGCGAGGCGGTCGGACCACAGCCCGGCGCAGAAGACGGCGCGCCGCCCGGCGACCTCGTCGCCGTCGGCCGCGCGCAGGCGGATCATGCCGGCGCCGGTCGCGCTGCTCGCGACCTCCCAGTCGAAGCGCAGCTCGCCGCCGGCCGCGCGCAGATCCGTCGCCAGCTGGGCGCAGACCGCGCCGAAGTCGACGATCCCGGTGGCCGGCGAGTGCAGCGCTGCGACGCCGGTCGCGTGGGGCTCGATCGCGCGCAGGCCGGCCGCGTCGAGCAGGCGGACGCCGGCGACGCCGTTGCGGCTCGCGCGGCGCTCGAGCTCGGCAAGCGCCGGCAGCTCGTCATCGCCGACGGCGACGATCAGCTTGCCGATCCTGCGCGCCTCGATCTCGTGGCGCTCGCAGTAGGCGTACATCTGCGCCGCCCCGTCGACGCACAGGCGCGCCTTGAGCGAGCCGGGCGCGTAGTAGACCCCGGCGTGGATCACGCCGCTGTTGTGACCGCTCTGGTGCATCGCGGGCGCCGGCTCGCGCTCGACGACGAGCACCCGCTCGCGCGGACGGCGGCTGAGGATCTCGCGCGCGGCGGCGAGCCCGAGGATGCCCGCTCCGACGACGAGGGTGTCGTAGCTGTCGGCGGTCATCGTCGGCGAAAGTCTCCCGAAATAGCGCGAACGACCTCGATCGACCGGGGCGAGATCTGCTTGCTGGCAACCTCCTGCGGGCAACACCGTTGTTTCGTTCGGCATTTGCGGGCTGCCCGCGCCAGAAAACCCCATACGAGCGGAAATCGGCCGCCGCGACCCCTTGAGCGCGCCGTTTGCGCCTGCTGTGATGAGCCCCGGTTCGGATGTTCGGCGAAGGGGATGTTGGGGCGGCATGGGCAAGACGCGGATGACGTACAAGGCGAGCTGCGAGGACTGCTACTTTCGTCGCAACCTGCTCTGCGCGCTGGACCTCGACGCGCCCTGTCCGACGTTTCGTCCCGACGGTCCAGAGGGGCTGCGGCCGCCGCAGCAGCTGCGCTTCGCGTTTCGCCAGGAGCGCCGCACGCAGGCCGCCTGGGCGTTCCCGAGCGCCAAGGAGCAGGCCGCGCTTCACGCACGCTGAGCGCGCCGCGGGCGCGATGCGCGCCTTAGCCGCGATGCACGGTGGGTACGCTGCCCGGTCATGGCCCGTGAGCGCGATCTCTTCGCGAACTTCGAGCGGATGCGCCGCGAGATGGACGAGCTGTTCGGCGACGTCTTCGGCAACGTCGGGCTCACCTCGCGGCGGACCGGCTTCAGCCCTGCCGTCGACGTCTTCTACGCCGACGACCCGCCGCGCGCGGTCGTCCATGCCGAGCTTGCGGGGATCGACGGCGGCGACCTCGGGCTGGAGATCCAGGGCCGCTCGCTGACGCTCACCGGCCATCGCCGGGAAGCCGACGCCGAGGGCCGCGTCTACCAGCAGCTCGAGATCGAGCACGGCCCGTTCCGGCGCACGATCGAGCTCGGCGCCGAGGTCATCGCCGAGCACGCGCGGGCCACGTACCAGGACGGGATCCTGCGCGTCGAGCTGCCGCTCGCCGATCCGCAGTCGCACACGCGGCACGTGCCGATCGAGCGCGGCGCCTCCAGCGCGCCGGACATCGAGCAGCGATGATCGACGTCGTCAGCGACGGCGACGCCGTCCGCGAGATCGAGGTCGGGATGCGCCAGGAGCTGCCCGACCGCCTGCCGGTGCTGCCGCTGCGCGAGACCGTGCCGTTTCCCGAGACGCTGACGCCGCTGGCGATCGGCCAGGATCGCTCGGTCCAGCTCGTCAACGACGTGCTCGCCGGCAACCGGATGCTCGTGATGGTCGCAAGCCGCCAGCCCGAGCTCGAGGAGCCGGCGCCGGCGGACCTCTACGACGTCGGCGTCGTCGGCGTCATCGCGCGCATGCTGAAGGTGCCCGACGGCACGCTGCGGGTGCTCGTGCAGGGCGCGCAGCGCGTGACGATCGATCGCTGGGCCAGCGAGCAGCCCTACCTCGTCGCCGAAATCTCCGAGCGCCCCGACGTCGTCGAGGAGTCGCCCGAGCTGACGGCGCTGATGCGCAACGTCCAGCAGACGTTCTCGCAGATCGTCGAAGCCGTCCCGTACCTGCCCGAGGAGCTGCAGATCGCCGTCGCCAACGTCGAGGAGCCGGGCGCGCTGAGCCACATCATCTCGGGCTCGCTGCGGCTGCCGACCGACGACAAGCAGGCGCTGCTCGAGGAGGCCAACGTCGCCAAGCGGCTGCGCCGCCTGACCGAGGCGCTCGCGCGCGAGCTCGAGGTCATCTCGATCGGATCGGAGATCCAGAACCAGGTCCAGTCCGACATGGACCGCACGCAGCGCGAGTTCATCCTGCGCCAGCAGCTCAAGGCGATCCAGGAGGAGCTCGGCGAGTTCGACGAGTCCGCCGCCGAGGCCAACGAGCTGCGCGAGCAGCTAGCCGCGATCGACCTGCCCGAGGACGTCCGCAAGCAGGCCGACCGTGAGCTCGGGCGCCTGGAGAACCTGCCGCCCGCCGCCGCCGAGCACGGCGTCATCCGCACGTACCTGGAGTGGATCGCCTCGCTGCCGTGGGACAAGGCGACGACGGACAACCTCGAGCTCGGCCACGCGCGCGGCGTGCTCGACGAGGACCACTACGGGCTCGAGCAGGTCAAGGACCGCATCCTCGAGTTCCTTGCCGTGCGCCGGCTCAACCCGGACGCGCGCGGCTCGATCCTCTGCTTCGTGGGCCCGCCCGGCGTCGGCAAGACCTCGCTCGGCAGGTCGATCGCACGCGCCCTCGGGCGCGAGTTCGAGCGCATCAGCGCCGGCGGCGTGCGCGACGAGGCCGAGATCCGCGGCCACCGGCGCACGTACATCGGCGCGATGCCCGGCACGATCATCCGCGCGCTGCGCGACGCGGGCTCGAACAACCCGCTGTTCATGATCGACGAGATCGACAAGATGGGCTCGGACTTCCGCGGCGACCCGGCCAGCGCGATGCTCGAGGTGCTCGACCCCGAGCAGAACCAGGGCTTCCGAGACCACTACCTCGACCTGCCGTTTGACCTCTCGCGCGCGATGTTCATCACGACGGCGAACACGCTCGACACGGTCCCGGGCCCGCTGCGCGATCGCATGGAGACGATCGAGATCGCCGGCTACACGGCCGACGAGAAGCTGCAGATCGCCAAGCGTTACCTCGTGCCGCGCCAGGCCGATCGCAACGGCCTCAAGCGCGGCCAGCTGCGGATCACGGACGCCGCCCTGCGCGCGGTGATCGCCGACTACACGCGTGAGGCCGGCGTGCGCGAGCTCGAGCGCCAGATCGGCTCGATCGCGCGCAAGGTCGCGCGCACCGTCGCCGAGGGCGAGACGCCGAAGGGCTCGATCGGCGAGGCGCGGGCGCGCGAGCTGCTCGGCCGCCGCCGCTATCACTCCGAGACCAAGCGCCGCACGCGCGTGCCGGGCGTCGCGACCGGGCTCGCCTGGACGCCGGTCGGCGGCGACGTGCTGTTCATCGAGGCGCAGGCCTTCGAGGGCGAGGGCAAGCTGCAGATCACCGGCCAGCTCGGCGACGTCATGAAGGAGTCCGCGGCGGCGGCGCTGTCCTACGTGCGCGGGCACATCGGCGAGCTCGCGCCGACGATCGCATCGGACTGGTTTCGCACGCACGACATCCACATCCACGTGCCGGCCGGCGCGATCCCGAAGGACGGGCCGAGCGCCGGCATCACGATGGCGACGGCGCTGCTGTCGCTGCTGACCGGCCGCCAGGTGCGCGATGCCCTCGCGATGACCGGCGAGATGACGCTCACCGGCCAGGTCCTGCCGATCGGCGGGCTGAAGGACAAGGCGCTCGCCGCGCAGCGCAACGGCATCACGACGGTGATCGCGCCGGAGCTCAACGAGCCCGACACGGACGAGATCCCCGAGCACCTGCGCTCCAAGCTCGAGTTCCGCTTCGTCAGCCAGATCAGCGAGGTGTTCGAGGCCGCACTCGAGCCCGCGCAGGCGTCTGCCGGCAACGGAAGCCGGGTATATGCTGGCTCAACGCCCCAAGCAAGCAACCCGAGGTGAATGACTACATGGCAGCGAAGGACAAGGCCGCCAAGGCCGCCGCAGCCGCCCAACACGCCAAGGAGAATCCGTACCTACAGCGGATCATCCACGACGAGGAGCTGCGCGACAACATGGTCGTGGCCTTCGAGGCTGCGAAGAACGCATACGGCCGGCTCAACAACGGCAAGGCGCCGACCAAGGTCCTGATCGAGGACAAGAAGCTGCACGCCGAACTGAAGCGATCGGCGGATGCACTGCGCGACGCCAGCACGGCCCTGCGTGAGGCGCCGAAGTCCGCGACGCCGAAGAAGGCCAAGCGCAAGGGCGGCGTCGGTCGCCTGCTGCTCGTCGCGATCCTCGGCGGCGTGATCGCCGTCGCCGTCAGCGAGGGCCTGCGCAACAAGGTGCTCGACGCGCTCTTCGGCGCCGAGGAGGAGTTCGACTACACGTCCAACACGACGCCGGCCGCACCACCGGCCGAGGCCGCGCCCGCAACGTAGCGCGGCGCTGCATGACCGTCGTGCAAGGAGGCGCCCCGCGGGGCGCCTTCGTCGTTGTTGGCCAGTCGGCCAGGGCGGCTACCCTCTGTCGCGGGTGATGGTGCATGGAAGCCGCGAGCTCTAGCGAGCGCGAGCTCGGCGGGGACAAAGCCGCGCGGATCGTCGAGGCGATGCGCGCATCGGTCGCCGCTCGCGGCACGGCCGGCTCGACGTTCGACCAGGTCGCCCGTGCGGCCGGCGTCTCGCGCGGCCTGCTGCACTACTACTTCGGCACGAAGGAGCGGCTGCTGATCGAGGTCGTGCGGCGCGACTGCGACGTGCGCAAGCACGCGCTCGGAGCGGCGCTCGCGCAGGCGCGCAGCGCCGACGACGTGATCGCGGTGCTCGTCGCCAGCCTCGAGGACGTCGTGCGCAACGACCCCGGCTTCGTGACGCTGCTGTTCGAGCTCTTCACCCTCTCGCGCCGCCACGAGGACGTCGCGGCCGAGTTCGGCGAGCTGCTCAGCAGCCTGCGCGCGCAGGTGTCCGACGTGCTGCGCGCCAAGCAGGCCGAGGGCGTCCTGCGGCTCGGCGCCGAACCCGAGGCCGTCGTCGACGTGATCTTCTCGCTCGGCGACGGGATGATGCTGCGGATGGTCGCCGAGGGCGAGCGCGACTTCGGCCCGACGATCGCGGCCGGGGTGCGCTGCGTGCGCGCGCTCGTGCACGACTGCGATTGACGGCGGCGAGCGCGGGTAAGGCCAAGTCGAGGGGGAGTTCAGCCACCCGAAGGGAGCCGCTCATGGCAACCCAATTGCAGGAGAAGTTCAGCGTTTCAGACCCCGATCATGCATGGGGAATCGTTTCCGACGTCAGCAAACTCGTGCCCTGCGTGCCGGGTGCAAAGATCGTCTCCGCCGAGGGTCCGACGAAGGCGAAGGCCGAGATCAAGGTCGACATGGGCTCGATGGCGATGACGTTCAACGGCCCCGTCGAGATCGTCGAGAAGGACGACGGCTCCAAGCGCGCCGTGATCCGCGCGCAGGCCAAGGAGGCGGGCGGTCAGTCCAACGCCGACGGCACCGTCACGATCTCGATCGGCGGCGACGGCGGCACCGTCGATGCGACCGCGAACGTCAGCGGCAAGGCCGCATCGATGGGCGAGGGCACCGTGCAGGCCGTCCTCCAGGCGCTCATCAAGCAGTTCACGGGCAACCTCGCGAAGGCGTAGGCCGCTAGCGTCACCCACGCACCGAGGCTTCACCCTCGTGTCACGCCCCCGGCCCGCTTCTAACGGGCGCGGGGGCTTCGTCGTTGGCTCCGCGGAGGCCTGACCGATCGGCCCGCGCGGTCAGCTCTAGTCGGTCTGCTTGATCGCCATCGAGCCGATCTTCCTGACGCCCTCGCGCGCTCGCTGGCGCGGGTCGATCCGGATCGGCTCGGCGGTCTCGTCGAACTCCTCGCCGTGCAGCTCGCTGCCGAACAGCTCGAGGTTGAGCGCGACGCGATCGAAGCGGCGCGGGTCGACGTGGAGCTCGGCCTGCACGGTCCACTGTGGCGAGACGCCGCCGACGATCGTCACGAACAGCCGCGTCGCGTTGATCTGATCGTGGTCGGCGCGGATCTTCATGCCGCCGCCGGCCGACTGCCAGTGCTTGTCGCCGTCGAAGCCCTGGTGGTTGTCGTCGAGCTCGCGAAAGAACGCCGTCAGCGTCCGCGACGCCTCGGGATCCTCGACGTAGACGCCCGACACGTCGAGCTCCGGCGCCGTCAGCTGGAAGTCCCACGCGGGCGTCGTCGCCGTCGCGTCCCAGGGATCGGGGACCGGGGTCACGCGTAGCGTGATGTCGCCGAAGCGCGACTCGATATCTACGAATTTCACGGCGCGAAGGGTAGTCCATGGCCGCGTCCGCGCGGCCGATCCTGGCGCCCGATCGCTCAGTGAAACAGGTGCTGCAGCCGCACCAGGATCCGCGGGTCGCCCCACGGGCGCATCCGCCCCCGCAGCATCAGGTGATGCGGCTGCGCGCGCTCGGAGACGAGCTCGCCGAAGTCGTCGTAGCGCATCCGCAGGCGCACCGTCGGCTTCGCGACACGCCCCTGGGTCGCGGTCTTCGTGGCGCCGTTGATGAGCAGGTACCAGGGGTCCATGTCGGTGAAGTCCCACTGGATCGTCGTTCCGTGCGGCACCTCGTCGCCACGCACGTTGCGAGCCAGCAGGTCGAAGTAGATCCGCAGCGTCTCGGGATCGCGGCTGACCGGTCCGCCTGAACCCTCGCCGAGCAGGCCCGCGCGCAGCAGCGTGAGCGCCTGCAGGCCGCGCTCGCGCGGCGTGACGTCCATCGGAAACGGGAAGTGGGCGATCTCGTCGAGCGGCAGGCCGATCGCGCGCAGGCGCGCCTCGTTGGCGCGCGCGCCCTCCTCGAAGAGGTCCTCCATCGAGTAGCCGAAGCTCTCGGTGTACGTGCGGTCCCAGCCGGGCGGGATCGGCACGCTGAGCGTGTACTGGAGGATCTCGCGGATGATGTCGACGATCGCGTCCTGGATGCCCTGCGGATCGTCGCGGTAGAGGTCGGCGAGGAGCTTGACGCCGAAGGCGATGTGGCGCTGCTCGTCGATCGCGACGTTGCGCATCCCCTCGCGAAAGCCGGG
The DNA here is from genome assembly GCA_963780585.1 of uncultured Actinomycetes bacterium. GTDB lineage: Bacteria > Actinomycetota > Thermoleophilia > Solirubrobacterales > Solirubrobacteraceae > CADCVQ01. The sequence continues at coordinate 58,842 of CAWADD010000002.1, read as the reverse complement.
CAGCAGATCGAGGCGCTCGAGCGAGGTCTCGATCAGGTGCTGCCCGGGCTGCGCGAGCGTTCCCTCGACGACGATGTGGTAGAGCGTCACGGCCTTGGCGAGCATCCGCGGCGAGTGATCGGAGCGCAGCTCGTGCGCCATCCGGTCGAGGCGACCGAACGTCCGCCGGTGGCCCCACGTCAGCTCCTGCTGCGTGGCGCGCAGGCCGTCGCCGAGCGAGCCGTCGCCGATCCCGACGACGTCGTGCATGAAGCGGTGGAAGAAGACCGCGTGGCGCGCCTCGTCGACCTGTTGCGTGGCAAGGAAGTACTTCTGCTCCTCGAGCGGCACGGCGTCGATGTACGGCGACAGGTTGTCGGCGACGGAGTCCTCGCCGTGGAAGAAGAGCGTGTAGAGCCACAGCGCGCCGCGGCGCTGCTCGGGCGTCATGCGCTCGTGCCAGTCGATCCGATCCTGCGTGAAGTCGAGCTCCGTCGCCGCCCAGTTCCCGCGCTCCCAGCGCGCGTACAGATCGGCGTAGTCGATCTGCTCGGTCGCGGCGGGGATGGTCACGGCCATGGTGACTGGGCGTCGTCGAGCTTCGCGGGCGCTACGGCGAGGTGAACGGCGACGGCGCCCGCGTGCAGCCGGCGGTCCCAGACTGCGACGACGAGCTCAGGGTCGCCGATTGCGAGGGCGCTTGCGAGGTGGACGGCGTCGGCGCCGCGCAGGGCATGCCGCTGGGCGAGCTCGCCGGCGCGACGCTCGACGGCCGACGTCAGCTCGACCGGTCGGGTGGCCGCCCAATACTCGTACCAGGCCCGCTCGGCCGTCGCGAGCGCGCGCTCGCCGAGGTCGCGCTGGCGACCGGCAGCCGCGAGCGCCGCGCACACCTCTGGGTAGGCAAGCCTGCTGGAGAGTGCCGCGTCGCAGCCGTCCCACAGCCGCGCCGCAGTCTCGCTCCCCTGCTCCTGTACGACGAGCTTCACGAAAGCGCTGGCATCGAAGTAGACGAGCGCCACCGTCAGCGCCGCTGCTCGCCGATCCGCTCAGCGACCGGGCGCCGCGCAGGCGGCCGTGTGCGGCCGCTCGCCGTCGGCCGGTCCGGTTGCTCGGGTCGCGCGACGACGCCGTCCTCGACGAGCCGCTCGAGCAGGCCGCTGGACTCGATGCCGATCAGGCGGGCGACCGGAATGCCGCGCTCGGTGACGACGACCTCGCGTCCCTCCCGCACGAGGGCGAGCCACCGGCTGAGGTTCGCGCGAAGCTCGGTCACGGCGACGTCCATCGAGCGAGTGTACATGAGCATCATCGGCAACTGTACGTCTCGGGAGGGACGAGGTGCCGTACGCGGCGCCGCACCCGCCCCGCACGGCGCGATCAGTGTCCCCGACTCGGGCGCCTCGCGCGATCGGGCTGCAGGGGCTACTCCGCTTGACAGGGGGGGGTCTGGGAGCGTTGCTTGGGATGGCGCGGTCGCGTGTGTGGTCGCGGGGTTCGAGGTGACGTGGAGGGGGTGACGTGGTGAAGACGAAGACGAGCCTGAAGGGCGGTGTGTTCAGGCGGGGCTGAGGCCCGCCAACGAGCGCTGATGCTGACGAGACGGAGTTGGCCACCGTGGCTTGCTCCGGCCACGGGCGTCGCTGACGTGAGCAGCAGCGATCCCGGTGCTGCACCCACCGGGATCTCCATCGAATCGATCGAGGAGCCAGGCGATGCCCAGCGAGGGAGCCGGCCAGCAAGCCATGGAAACGCGCGTAGCCCTGAGGATCGCGCTGGCGGGCGCGGTGATTTCGGTGGCGATCATCGCGACGGTGGTGGCGCTGTATCTGATCCTGGAGCACTATCCGGTCCCCCAGCCCGCGACGACCGGCGGGGGCACCGGGAACGACGTCGTGGCAAGCGGCGCGGGCGACGATCGATCGACAGCCGTCGTCGCCGTCCTCGCTCCCGTAATCGCCGGGATCCTCGCGATCGTCGGGTTGTACTTCGGCGTCTCGTCGACGAACACCCGCCGCGCCGAGGCTGAGGCGCGCGGCGAGGAGGCCAAGCAGACCGCCGCGACCAGCAGCGAGCTCGCGGCCACCAAGAACGCCACCGCGGTAGCGGTGGCGGCGACGGGGAACATGACCCCCGAGCAGTTCCGGACGCTCGTCGACCAGCGCTGAGCGAAGGGCGCGGCAGCCAAACCGCCGCGGAGAACCTGCGCCGCCCGCCCAAGCCCCCCGAGGTCGTGCAGACCTCGGCGATGGACTGCGGCCCGGTCGCGCTGACGGTGCTGCTGGGCGCGCATGGACTGACCGCCGACGTCGACGCGCTGCGCGACGTCTGCGCGACGGACGTCGACGGCACGTCGGTCGACGACCTCGAGGAGGTCGCCTGCGCGCTCGGGCTCGACGCCGAGCAGGTCGTCGTGCCGTGGGCGCAGGCCGTAGCGCTGCCGGCGGCGTATCTGCCGGCGATGTGCTGACGCTGACCCCGGACGGCTACGTCCACTTCGTCGTCGCGTGGCGGGTCGCGCGCGGCAGGATCGATCTCGTCGATCCCGCGGTCGGGCGGCGGCGCGTGCGCCTGGCGGACTTCGCGCGCGAGGTCCTGACGCACGAGCTCGTCGCCCCCACCGCAGCGTGGGCCGAGTACGCCGACGGCGACGACGCCCGCCGCGCGCTGCTCGCCCGCCTGCGCCGGGCCGGGCGCTCGGAGGCCGAGGCCGAGGCGGTGGTCGCGGCCGCGATCGCGTGCGGGCCCGTCGACGGCGTCGGGCGGCTGCTCGCCGAGCTCGAGGACGGCGACGGCGACGGCGTACCGGTCGTCGCGCCCGCCGGTCGGGACGAGGCTGGCGGGGCGCTCGTCGCCGTGCGCGGGGCCGTCCTGATCCGCGCGCCGCGGCGGCGCGATGGCACGGTCGCGGCGCATCTGCGCCCGCTGCTGGGCGGCGCCAGGCGCCGGCCGTCGCACGAGCTGCGCGCACTGGCGTCCGGCGAGCACGCGGCGCTGGGGCGGGTCGGCGCGCTCGCCATGCTGACGGGAACGGCCGGCGCCGGGGAGGCGCTGGCGGCGCAGGACGTACTCGAGCACGGGATCGGCGGCGGGCGCCTCGCGCTGCTCGCAGGCGTCGCCGCCGCGGCGCTGCTCGCAACCGTGATGACGTGGCAATCGTCGCTCGCGATCGGCAGGCGGCTGGAGCGGGCACTACGCGCGCGGCTGCTGGAGCGCGTCGCACGGATGGGCGATCACCATGTTCGCAGCCGGCCGGCGGGCGACCTCGCCGAGCGTGGCCACGCGATCGTGCTCGTCCGCACGACGTCGAGCTTGCGGCGCTCGCCGTGCAGCGCGCAGCCGAGGTGCTCGTCGCGGCGGTCGCCATCACCATCCTCGCGCCCGCCGCCTGGCCGGCGTCGATCGCCCTGCTCGCTGTCGCCGGCCTGGCGCCGGCGCTGCTCGCACGATCGCTGGCGGAGGGCGATCTGCGTGCCCGCACGGCGCAGGGCGCGCTGTCGCTGCAGGTCACCGACGGCCTGCGCGCGGCGGACGCGCTCGTCGCCCATCGCGCTGCTGCGGTGCTGAACGCCCTGCACGTCCCCCTGCTCGGCCTGTGGTCGCGTGCCGTCCGCAGCGTGCAGGCGCGGCTCGCTGCAGCCACCCTCGCGGTCGAGATCGTGGGTCTGCTGCTCGTCGTCGTCGCCGCCGTCGCGCTCGCGGTGCGTGGCGGCGCCGGGCAGGCGAGCGCCCTGATCGTCGGCGTGCTGGCCTTCCTCGCGACCGCAGCGCTGCAGGACCTCGTGTTCGTCGCGCGGCGCGCGGTGCCGCTGCGCAACGCCCTCGCACGAGTGCTCGAGCGCTGACGGCAGCGGCTGCCGATCCGCCTCCTCGTGCCGTCGAGCAGCGGGTCGGGGGTGGATCGCAGGTCAGGCTGCGCGGTCTGCACGTCGCCGCAGGCAGCGCGCCCGTGCTCGCCGGCATCGACCTCGAGCTCGCGGCCGGTGAGCACGTCGCGATCGTCGGGCCCTCGGGGGCCGGCAAGTCCTCGCTCGTGGCGACGCTCGCCGGCTGGCTCACGCCGCGCTCGGGCGAGCTGCTCGTCGACGCAACGCCGTTGACCGGCGACACGCTCGGGGACCTGCGGGCTTCGACGGCGTGGGCGGATGCGAGCACGCGGATCTTCGATCTGTCGCTGAACGCCAACGCCGACGTCGGCGCAGCCACCGACGCGCCGCCCGCGCGCGAGCGGCTCGTGACGGCCGGGCTCGGCGACTGTCTGGGGCGGCTGGGCGAGCGACGGGTCGGCGTCGACGGTGCGCGGCTGCGAAGCGGCGAGCGTCAGCGCCTGCGGGTCGCGCGTGCGCTCGGCCGTCCCCGTGCGCGGCTCGTGCTGCTCGACGAGGCGCTCGTCGGGCTGCGGACCGACGAGCTGCGCGCGGTCGTCGCGCGGCTGCGCGCGAGCTGGGCGGACGCGACGCTGATCCATGTCACGCACGACGTCGCGAGCACGCGGGACTTCGATCGTGTGCTCGTGATGGAGGAAGGCCGGATCGTCCAGGACGGTGACCCGGATGTGCTGCGCGCCGAGCCCGCGGGCCGCTACGCGACCCTGCTGGCAGATCAGCAGCGCCTTGCCGCAAGGCTCGCGAGCTTCGGGGGTCGCCTCGAGGATGCGCAGGCTACGAGCGATCCAGTCGCCGGCTGCCGACCGGTCGCTGCCGGGCTTCTTCGGGCACGTGTCGTGGTCGTTCCCGCGCTGGCGGCGCTCGGCGTGGGCGCGTTCGCGACGCTGCTGCTGATCGACGGCGCCGATCGGCTCGGAAGGGGTGTCGCGGGTCCCGGCGCCGCGGCGCTCGCGTGGGCGCCCGGCGTCGTCGTGGCCCTGCTGGCCTCGGCGGTCGCGGCGGGCGCGACGCTGATCGCGCTCGGCCACGCCACAGTCGCGCTCGGAACGTGTCTTCGCGAGCGCGCGCTGCGGTCGCGGGCCGGCGCGGTCGGCGAGCGCACCGATGTCGCGCGCTCGGTCGGTCGCGTGCTCGATCTCGAGCAGTTCGAGACCGTCGTGCTGGGATCGGGCGCGCTGATCGCGCTCGCGGCGGTCGAGGCGCTGATCGCCGCCGTCGTCCTGTTCGTCGTCGGCGGGCTGACCGAAGTCGCCGTGCTGGCGGTCGCCGTCGTGGTGCTCGCAGGAGTCGGTCGCGCCTTGCGACCGGCCGGCCGGCGTGCCGCGCAGGCGCGCGCGGCTGTCACCGAGCACTACGCCGGGCGGTTGCTCGCGTTGCGAACCGTCACGATCCAGGAGAACCCAGAGCGCGAGCGCGAACATTCGGCGCGCCTGCTCGATGACGTCGAGCAGGCCCACGCCGCCGTCGATCGCCGGCGGGTATTGCTGGCCGCGGCGCTGCCGCGCGCGGCGCTGCTCGCTCTACTCGGATCGCTCGCGCTGCGACCGCCGGACGGCGTCGGCGCGACCGCCGGCGTGCTGGGCGCGATGCTCGTCGCCTTCGGCGCGCTCGAGCGAATCGGCCACGGGCTCGCCGACCTCGCCCCGGGACTCGCCGCCGCCGACGGCGCTCGGGCGCTGCTGACCGGCGCCAGCGTCGACGACGCTGCGGCCGTCACGCGCGTGCCGGCGCCGGAGCCCGGACACGTCCTTCATCAGCCGCTGGCTGCCAACGCGCTGCTCGGCAGCGGCACGTGGCCGCCGTCCGATGCGCAACTCGGCGCGCTGAGCCGGACCCTGCGGGCCGTCGGCCTCGACGACGTCGTAGAGCGGATGCCGCTGGGCATTGGTCAGCCGCTCGGCGAGACCGGCTGGCGACTGAGCCAGGGCGAGCAGGCGCGCCTCGTCGTCACCCGCGCGCTGCTGGGCCGCGGCGACGCCCTTGAGTTCGAGAGCGTCCTTTCTGCGCTGGACCCGACCACAGCTCACCTCGTGCTGGACGCGCTCGACGCCGATCCGCGACCGGTCCGGTTGGCTTGAAGTGGCCCGTGCGACCGCAACCGTGATCGAGGCCGCGAGCCGCGCGGCGCGCCGCACCGAGCACCCATGGCCGCTCGCTCTACGTCGAGACGATCCGTAGCGGCGCTGCCGCGTGCTCGGCGAGCGCGCGCAGGTCCAGCGGATCGCCGGTCAGGACGACGGGATCCGGCAGGCCCGCCGCGACCGCCGCGACGATCGCGTCGACCGGCGAGATCGTCCCCGCGCGACCGGTCGCGCTGCGCAGGCGGGCCGCCGCGCGGGCATCGGTCTCGTCGATCTCGCGGACCTGGCAGGACCGCAGCAACCGGTTCGCGTGGAAGTCACGGCGATGGTCGCCCGTCAGCGCTTCGGTCAGCACGACCGCCGGTACCAGGGCTGGCCACAACCCGCGGCGACGGAGCTCCTGGAGGCGCGCGCGCTCGCCGGCCAGCGCGCTGAGGCCGCCTGAGTCGAGGACGAGCGTCACGCCGCGCGGTCGGCGCCGGCGGTCCGAGCAGCGTCGCCGAGCAGCTCGTCCGCCCATGCGCGAGCGGCAACCTGCTCGTCGTCCGGGATCGGACCGAGCGCAGCCTCGAGCTCGCCCAGGTAGGCGTCCAGCGCGGCGATCTTGTCGCGCCGGGCAAGCTCCGCGGACAGCGCTTCGGACGCGACCCGCGACACGTTGAGGTTCGCGGCCCGTGCGCGCTCGAGCAGATCGTCGGGCACGGTGATGTTCACCCTCGCCATGCGCATACTATACACACTCAGATGACGTCAAGGGAGCGTTCAAGAACGTTTTGGGGTGCCGGATCGAGCGCCGCGAGACGGTGGCCAAGTACGCAACGTGTTAAGGAGCGCATCGTTCAGTGCCGCGCAGCCCCGCGCCCTTCGAACGCCAGCGCGAGCCCGTCGCGATAGGAGCGCGCGGTGTCGGCGACGAAGAACTCGGGGCCGGCGACCTGTGTAGTGCCCGCTGCGACGGCGCGGTCGACGAGGCCGCCGATCGCGGCGACGTCGTGCGCCACGACGCTGATGCTCTGGGTCGCGCGGTAGCCGCGGAACCTCGTGCGCCCACGCTTCAATCGCGTGACGAGTCTGCTGACGCTGATTGCATCGGTACGGATATCCGGTTCCGTGATCCCCGCTGCGCGCGCCGCGCCGATCACCGCCTGCATCCGGCGGGACGCGGCCTGTAGCGCGGTCCTGGCGGTGGGACGGGTGGCCCGGACGCCGAGGTTCAGGCGCGCGGCGTCGTTGGCGACGAGCGTCGAGCTCTGTCCGACCACGCTGATCTTGCGCCGGAGGTCCGCGCTGTCAGCGGCGGCGACGGCGGGGACCACAAGTGCGACCAGCAGGGAGAGCGCGAGGATGCGCAGGAAGGGCATCGAGACCTCCGGTCGGATGAGCGCACTATCCCAGATCGCCGGGCGCCCGCCGCCGGCAGAACGCCTTACACCTTCGGTGACTGCCAGCGCGCAGCGAGCCGGCCGGCGAGCTCGGCGGGCAGCGCGTCGATCGCGAAGCGCTGCTGCTCGAGGGTGTCGCGGTCGCGCACGGTGACGGTGTGGTCCTCGAGCGTCTGGTGGTCGACCGTCACGCACCACGGCGTGCCGATCTCGTCCTGGCGCCGGTAGCGCTTGCCGATCGATCCGCCCTCGTCGTACTCGGTCTGCATCAGTCCGCGCAGGGCAGCGACGATCTCGCGCGCGACCTCGGGCTGGCCGTCCTTCCGGACCAGCGGCAGGACGGCGACCTTGACCGGCGCCAGGCGCGGGTGCAGCTTGAGCACCGTGCGCTGTTCGCCGCCGATCTCGTCCTCGTCGTAGGCGTCGACGAGGAACGCGAGCGTCGCGCGGTCGGCGCCGGCGGCCGGCTCGATCACGTGCGGGACGTAGCGCTGCTTCGTCTGGGGATCGAAGTACTCGAGCTTCTCGCCGGAGTACTCCGCGTGCTGGGTCAGGTCGAAGTTGCCGCGGTTGGCGACGCCCTCGAGCTCTGACCAGCGGGTGCCGCCGACGGAGCTTGCGGAGTCGGTGGCCGGGAAGAGGTACTCGACGTCGGCGGTGCCGGACGAGTAGTGCGACAGCTCGTCGGGATCGTGCTCGCGCAGACGCAGGTGGTCCTCGCGCAGCCCGAGCTCGCTGTACCAGTCGTGGCGCGCCTGCTTCCAGAACGCGTACCAGCGCGGCGCCTCGTCGGGCGGGACGAAGAACTCCATCTCCATCTGCTCGAACTCGCGCGTGCGAAAGACGAAGTTGCCGGGCGTGATCTCGTTGCGAAACGACTTGCCGACCTGGGCGATGCCGAAGGGCGGCTTCTTGCGGCTGAACTGCAGGACGTTCTTGAAGTTGATGAAGATCCCCTGCGCGGTCTCCGGGCGCAGGTAGGCGACCGACGCGCTCTCCTCGACCGGGCCGACGAACGTCTTGAACATGAGGTTGAAGTCGCGCGCCTCGGTCAGGTCGTGGCGGCGGTCCTCGCTCTTCGGCAGGCTCGCCTTCGCCGGGCACATCTCGTCGCGGTCGACGTGGTCGGCGCGAAAGCGCTTCTTGCAGGCGCGGCAGTCGACCATCGGGTCGGTGAAGCCGGCGAGGTGGCCGCTCGCCTCCCAGACGCGCGGGTGCTGCAGGATCGCGGAGTCCAGCGCGACGATGTCGTCGCGCTCCTGGAGCATCGCGCGCCACCACTCGTTCTTGATGTTCGTCTTCAGCAGGACGCCGTAATGGCCGTAGTCGTACGTCGAGCCGAGGCCGCCGTAGATCTCCGAGGAGGCGAAGATGAAGCCGCGCCGTTTGCAGAGCGCGACGATCTTGTCCATCGTCGCTACGTCGGGCGTCGGCGGGGGCATCGCCGGGCCATGCTAGATAATGACCCGTTCGTGCCCTTCTACGAATACAAGCGTCCCGACGGGACGACCTTCGAGATCATGCAGAAGATGACCGATCCTCCGCTCGCCGAGGATCCCGAGAGCGGCCTACCGGTCACGCGCGTCTTTCACCCGATCGCCGTCCACTTCAAGGGCAAGGGCTTCTACAACACCGACTACGGCACGAAGAAGCGCGCGCGGGAGAAGGACGCTCACGACAGCTCGAAGAAGAAGAGCGAGAAGGCCGAGAAGAGCGAGTCCAAGAGCGACTCGTCGTCGGGCGAGTCCACGTCCGCGAAGACGTCCGAGTCGACGAAGACCGAGGCCAAGCCGGCGACGTCGTCCGCCGCCTCGAAGTCGACGGACAGCTGACCGCGCGCCCCGCGCGGCGACGTCAGCCCGCCTCGAAGCGCCGCACCTTCGCCCGTTTGACGTCCTCGGGCACGGTGCCCGAGACCGTGCCGAGCAGGTCCGTCTTCGGCGAGCCGGCGGTCGCGAGCGCGCCGAAGAGGCCGAGCAGCGTCGGTCCGCTCATGTCCGAGCGCAGCGCCTTCGGCACGTTCCAGGAGATCAGCGGCAGCCGAATGAACGCCATCGGCGACAGCAGGCGGCGCTTCATCGCGACGACGATCTTCTGCTGGCGCCGCGCGCGCGTCAGGTCGTTCTCGTTCTTCGCGCAGCTGTTCCTGCGGGTCCGCGCGAGCGCCAGCGCCTGCTTGCCGTCGATGTGCGTCTTGCCGGCGCGCAGGCGCAGCGTGTAGCCGCCGCGGGCATAGCCCCCGTTGATCCGCGACACGACGCAGCCGCCGCGATACGTGACGCCGCCCATCGCGTCGATCAGCTGCGGGAAGTTCTCGAAGCTCACGATCATCACGTGGTTGATGTCGACGCCCGTGTACAGCTCGACGGTCTCCACCGCGAGCGCCGCCCCGCCGATCGAGAACGCGGCGTTGATCTTCTGGCGCCCGGTGCCGGGGATGTCGACGAGCGTGTCGCGCGCGATCGACAGGCGGCTGTTCGCGCCGCCGCCGATCCGCATCAGCATGATCGAGTCCGAGCGCCCGTTGCCGCTCGTCTGCGCGCCCGGCTCGGCGTTGGCGCTGTTGCGCACGTCGGAGCCGAGCACGAGGACGTTCGTCGGCGACCACAGCGGGTAGCCCGAGCCGCCCAGCAGGCGGTTGGCGTCGGACACGTTGCCCTGCTGGATCTGCGCGCTGACGAGGAACACGACGGTCGACACGGCGATCCAGCCGACCGCCGCGAGCAGGAGCCAGCGCACGATGCGTCCCAGCCGCAGCGGTCGACGGCCGCCCCGACCGCGCCCGCCAGCGGGCTCGCGATCCGGGTCGGACGGCCGTGGCGCGTCGCCGCGCAGCCGCGTCAGCTCGTCGCGATCGCCGCCTCCGCGCTTCGGGAGCCAGGTTTTGCGCGAGCGGTAGACGCGGTACTCCGGAGCGCCGTCAGGGTCCTCGGGTGGCGGCATTCAGCCCTGTATGGTGGCCGATCGTGGCGACCGGCTGTGTGATCGGGGTCGACCTCGGTGGCACGAAGCTCCTGGCCGGCGCGGTCGATCCGGCGTTGAACGTCCACCACCGTGCGACGCGGCCGGCGCGCGCGCCGGACCACGCCGCGGTGATCGACACGGTTGTCTCGGCCGTCATGGAAGTGCGCGATGCGATCGAGGGCGGGTCGGGCAGCGTCGACGCCGTCGGCATCGGGATCCCCTGCCTGATCGACAGCGAGCGCGGCGTCGCCGTGATGTCGACGCACCTGCCGATCGTCGACGTGCCGTTCCGCGATCTCGTCGCCGAGCGCATCGGGCTGCCGGTCTTCGTCGACAACGACGCGAACGCGGCGATGCTCGCGGAGTGGCGCTTCGGCGCGGCGCGCGGCACGCGGGAGGCGGCGCTGCTGACGATCGGCACAGGGATCGGCGGCGGGCTCGTCGTCGGCGGCGCCCTGCAGCGCGGTAGCCAGGGCGCCGGCGCCGAACTCGGCCACATGGTCGTGCAGGCCGACGGGCCGCGCTGCAACGGCAACTGTCCGAACCGCGGCTGCCTGGAGGCGGTCGCGTCGGGCACGGCGCTGGCGCGCGAGGCGCATGCGATCGCGCTGCAGCGACCGCTCTCCGGCCTCGGCGAGGCGCTCGCCGCGGGCCGCGAGATCAGCGGGCCGCTCGTGACCGAGCTCGCGCACGACGGCGACGCCGCCGCGATCGACGCGCTGCAGGTGATCGGCCACTGGCTCGGCGTCGGCGTCGCCAACCTCGTGAACATGCTCAACCCCGAGGTCGTCGTCATCGGCGGCGGGGTGATCGCGGCGGGCGAGCTGCTGCTCGAGCCCGCGCGGGCGGTCGTCGCCGAGCGCGCGCTGTCGCCGTCGAAGGAGCATGTGCGGATCGTGCCTGCGCGCTTCGGCGCCGAGTCCGGCATGCTCGGAGCAGCGACGCTCGCGTTCGACGGGCTCGGAACCGCGGTCTCGTGACAAGGACGGAACCAGTGACCACCACCGGCCGCCTCATCGTCTGCCCGACGCCGATCGGCAACCTCGAGGACGTCACGCTGCGCGTCCTCAGCGCGTTGCGCGAGGCCGACGTCGTCGCCTGCGAGGACACGCGCCGCACGCGCGTGCTGCTCGAGCGCTACGGCGTCTCGGCGAAGCTCGTCAGCTATCACGAGCACAACGAGCTGCCGCGCTCGACACAGCTCGTCGAGCGCATGCACAAGGGCGACGTCGTCGCGCTCGTGTCCGACGCCGGGACTCCGCTCGTCAGCGACCCGGGCTTCGTGCTCGTGCGCGCCTGCGTCGCGGTCGGCCTCGCCGTCGAGGTGCTGCCGGGCCCGAGCGCGGCGTTGTCGGCGCTCGTCGCAAGCGCGCTGCCGGCCGATACGTGGCGCTTCGTCGGCTACCTGCCGCGCAAGCGCGGCGAGCTCGCGACGCTGCTGCGCACGCCCGAGACGGTCGTCGCGTTCGAGTCGCCCAACCGCGTCGCCGCCTCGCTCGCGGTGCTCGCGTCGAGCGACCCTGAGCGGCCCGTCGTCGTCTGCCGCGAGCTGACGAAGGTGCACGAGGAGATCGTCCGCGGCAGCGCCGGCGAGCTCGCCGAGCGCTACGCCGACAAGCCGCCGCGCGGCGAGGTCGTGCTCGTGATCGGCGGGGCGGCGGCGGCCGAGCCCGAGCTGGCGCCGGCGCTGGCGGCGCTGCGCAAGCTCGTCGCCGCGGGCGCCAAGCCGCGCGCGGCGAGCTCGGTGGTCGCGTCGCTGACGGGGGTGAAGGCCAACGCGCTGTACCGCGCGCTGATGGAGGACGACGCGGCGTGATGCGCCTGTACCGGGCGCCGTTCTCGACGAACGTCGAGCGCGTCGCGCTCGCCCTGGCGCACAAGCAGCTCGAGGTCGAGTCCGTCTGGATCGACTATGCCGACCGCTCGGCCGTCGAGCGCGTCAGCGGCCAGCCGCTCGTCCCGGTGCTCGAGTTCGACGACGGCGCGGTCGTCCACGACTCGATGCAGATCATCCGCGTGCTCGAGGAGCGCCACCGATTTCCGCCGCTCTATCCCGCCGACGCCGCGGGCCGCGCCAGGGCGCTGCACTTCGTCGACTGGTTCAACGACGTCTGGAAGGTCGCGCCGAACGCGATCGAGGCCGAGATCGCGCGCGCGACGCCCGACGTCGCCCGGATCGACGCGCTGGCGACCGAGATGGCGGCGGCGCTGGACCGCTTCGAGGCGATGCTCGCGGGCCGCGATCACCTGCTCGGCGATGCGTTCTCGGCGGCCGACTGCGCCGTCTATCCGTTCCTGAAGTACGCCCTCTGGCGCGATCCCGCCGACGACGAGCTCTTTCATCGCGTGCTCGACGGCTACCAGCGGCTCGGCGGCGACCATCCGCGGCTGACGGCATGGATCGAGCGCGTCGACGCGCGACCGCGGGCCTGAGTCGGTCGCTCCTGCGCTCTCGCCACGCGCCGACGACCGACTAGCCTGCGGGATCGATGGCCTTCTACGTGACGACGCCGATCTACTACGTCAACGCGGCGCCGCATCTGGGGCACGCGTACTCGACGATCGCGGCCGACGTGATGGCGCGCCACATGCGCCAGCGCGGGGAGGACGTCTTCTTTCTCACCGGGACCGACGAGCACGGTGAGCCCGTCGCGCTCGCGGCCGAGCGCGAAGGCCTGACGCCGCAGGAGCTCGTCGACCGCAACGCGCCCCGCTTCGTCGACCTGATGCCGCGGCTGAACGTCTCCAACGACTTCTTCATCCGCACGAGCGACTCCGAGCACATGGCCAAGGTGCAGGAGATCCTCGGCCGCATCCGCGACAACGGCCACGTCTACGAGGGCGTCTACGAGGGCTGGTACTGCCCGCGCTGCGCGGACTTCAAGACCGACGCCGAGGTCGGACCCGACAACACCTGCCTGATCCACAAGACGCCGCTGATCAGGGAGAAGGAGGACAACTACTTCTTTGCGCTGTCGGCCTTCCAGGACGACCTGCTCGAGCTGCTCGACGAGCAGCCGGACTTCGTGATGCCGCGCCATCGCTACAACGAGGCGCGCTCGTTCATCGAGTCCGGCCTGCAGGACGTCTCGCTGAGCCGCTCGACGTTCAGCTGGGGCGTGCCCGTGCCGTGGGACGAAAAGCACGTCTTCTACGTCTGGTTCGACGCGCTGCTGAACTACTACACGGCGCTGTCCTACGCGCGCGACGGGGACGACCTCACCGACCGCTTCTGGCCGGCGACGTACCACCTGATCGGCAAGGACATCCTGAAGTTCCACACGGTCTTCTGGCCGGCGATGCTGATGGCCGCCGGCCTGCCGCTGCCCGCGCACGTCTTCGTGCACGGCTTCCTGCTGATCGGCAAGGACAAGATGGGCAAGTCGGCGGGCAACGCGATCGACCCGTTCGCGATCATGGACGAGTACGGCACCGACGCACTGCGCTTCTACCTCATGCGCGAGGTCTCGTTCGGCCACGACGGATCGGTCTCGCTGGAGGGCTTTCGCGCGCGCTACGAGTCCGAGCTCGCCAACGACCTCGGCAACCTCGCCAGCCGGACGATCGCGATGGTCCACCGCTACCGCGACGGCGTCGTGCCGGACGCGCCGCTCGACGCCGCACTCGTCGCCGAGGTCGACGGCGTCAACGGCGAGGTCTGCGCGCTGCTGGACCGCGCCGAGCTGACGGCGGCCGGCGAGGCGATCTGGTCGCGCGTGCGGCGGCTCAACCGCTACGTCGAGGAGCAGGCGCCGTGGACGCTGGCGAAGGACCCCGAGCAGGCCGGCGAGCTCGACGGCGTGCTGGCGTCGCTGGCCGAGGGCCTGCGCGTCGTCGCGGTCGTCCTGCATCCATGGATGCCCGACAGCGCGGACAAGCTGCTCGGCGCGCTCGGGGCACCGTCGCTCGAGCTCGACGGCGCGCGCATGCAGGCCGGCGGCCTGGGCGCGATCGACAAGCTCGAGCAGCTGTTTCCGAAGCACTGAGCGATGTCCGGCACGACGTGATCGACAGCCACACCCACCTGCACGCCTGTAAGCCCGACGACGCCGAGCTCGTCGCCGCGGCGGTCGACGCCGGCGTGACGCGGATGCTGACGGTCGGCACGAACGGCATCAGCTGCCGCGCGGCGCTGCTTGCCGCCGAGCGCTTTCCGCAGGTGCTCGCCGCGATCGGCCGCCATCCCAACGAGGCGACGGGCTTCGACGACGCCGACCTCGCCGAGCTGCGCGCGCTGGCCGAGCATCCGCGGTGCGTCGCGATCGGCGAGACGGGGCTGGACTACTACCGCGACTACGCGCCGCGCGCCGACCAGGAGCGTGCGTTCGCGGCCCAGATCGAGCTCGCGCGGGAGACCGGCAAGCCGCTCGTCATCCACACGCGCGCGGCGAACGAGGACACGATCGACACGCTGCGCGCGGATGCCGGCGAGCTCGACGTGATCCTGCACTGCTTCTCGATGCCCGGCGAGCTCGACGCCTGCGTCGAGCAGGGCTGGTGGATCTCGTTCGCCGGCAACGTGACGTATCCGAAGGCGAGCGACCTCGCCGCGGCGGCGGCGCGCGTCCCGGCCGAGCGGCTGCTCGTCGAGACCGACGCGCCCTATCTGACGCCGCAGGCGGTGCGCAAGGAGCGAAACCAGCCCGCCTTCGTCGCGCACACGGCCCGCTTCGTCGCCGAGCAGCGCGGGCTCGAGTACGACGAGCTCGAGCGGCTCGTGGAGCGCAACGCAGCCGCGCTGTTCGCATGGTGATCCCGATGCAGAAGACCGATCCCGCCGAGTCCCCCGAGCCGACGCAGCCCAGCCTGCGCCGGATGCGCGCGTTCGGCGTCCGGCCGAAGCGCGATCTGGGCCAGAACTTCCTGATCGACTCGAACATCCTGCGGGTCATCGAGCGCGAGGCGAAGCTCGACTGCGACGACGTCGTGCTCGAGATCGGCGGCGGCCTCGGTGTCCTCTCCGAGCACCTCGCGCCGCGCGTCGCCCACCTGCACGTCGTCGAGCTCGACCGCGCGCTGGAGCCGGCCTTGCACGATGCGATCGACCCCTACGACAACGTCACGCTGCACATCGCGGACGCGATGAGGATCGACCTTCGCGCGCTGCGGCCGGCGCCGACGAAGGTCGTCGCCAACCTGCCCTACGGCATTGCGGCCGGGGCGATCCTGCGCACGATCGAGGAGCTCGACGGCGCGCAGCGCTGGGTCGGGATGGTCCAGAAGGAGGTCGGCGAGCGCTTCGCCGCGGCGCCCGGCACGAGCGCCTACGGGCTGCCGTCGGTGCTCGCGCAGCTCGCCTGCGCGGTGCACGTGCTGCGTCCCGTCTCGCGCTCGGTGTTCGCGCCCGCGCCGAACGTCGACTCGGTGCTGATCGGGCTGCAGCGCACCGGGCCGACGCCCGAGCAGGGATTGCGCGACCTCGTCGCGGCGGCCTTCGCCCACCGACGCAAGGCGCTCGCGGGCTCGCTCGCGCTCGCGCCCGGGGCGTCGCAGACGATCCGCGCCCAGGCGCGCGCCGCGCTGGGCGAACTCGGGCTGCCGCTCGACGCGCGCGCCGAGCGCCTGTCGCCGCAGGACTTTCGTGCGCTGTACGAAAGCTTGGCGCCATGACGGTCCTCAGGACGGAGGCGCGCGCGAAGATCAACCTCTGCCTGTTCGTCGGGCCGCAGCATCCCGACGGCCGCCACGAGATCGTCACGCTGATGGACTCGCTGACGCTCTGCGACGACGTCCGCATGGACACCGAGCCGCAGGGGATCACCGCCGACGAGGTCATCTGCCCGGGGATCGAGGGCGAGAACCTCGCCGCGGCCGCGCTGCGGGCGTTCCGCGAATGGACGAACTGGCAGGGCCCAGCGGTCCGCCTGGAGATCGACAAGCGGATCCCCGTCGCCGGCGGCATGGCCGGCGGCTCGGCCGATGCCGCGGCCGCGCTGCGGCTCGTCGGCGAGGCATCCGGGCTCGGCAACCGACGGCTGCTCGAGGACATCGGCGCGACGCTCGGCGCCGACGTCGCGAGCCAGGTCCGCGGCGGCCTCGTGCTCGCGACCGGGTCGGGCAGTCGCCTGCGGCCGCTGAAGCTGAACCTCGAGTACAGCGTCGTCGTCGTGCCGGTCGCGGCCGAGCTCGCGGCCGGCGACGTCTACGCGGAGGCCGACCGGCTCGGCCTGCCGCGCGATGCGCTCGATCTCGCGCGCTCGCTCACCCGGACGCAGGCCGCGTTGTCGTCGGAGACGATCCTCGAGCACCTCCACAACGACCTGCAGGACGCGGCACGCTCGCTGTGCTCGGCGATCGACAGGGCGCTCGAGGCGGCGCTCGCCGCCGGCGCCGACCATGCGCTCGTGTCCGGATCAGGCCCGACGGTGCTCGGCGTGTTCGTCGGCGCCGGCCATCGCGAGCGCGCCCGGCGGGTATGCGATTCGCTCATCGCCGAAGGACGTACCCCGACGCCGGTGCTGACCCGCCCGGGCGGTCCCGTCGCTCGTCTGTAGACGGTCGCTCTCCAGACACCATCGAGTCCGCCATCCAGATGGCGTACTCCACGACCCGCGGAGTCCGCCATCTAGGGCACAATCCGCGTCATGACGAACACCGGATGGACGATCCTCATCGCAGGGACATGTGGCGTCCTGGCGATCGGAGCGTTCGTCTGGTTCATCGCGCTGCCGGCCTGCCGGGCGTACAGCACGACCTTGCAGCGGATCACGGCGGCGTTCCTCAGCCTGTACGTCCTGGCGGCTCTGCTGCTGCTCGGCGCGGCCGGCGGTGCGGCGATCGCGTACTACTGGGATCGCATCGCGGCGTAGCCTGTGGGCATGACGACGTCGCTCGAACGGTCGGGACAGCTTGATCTTGACGCGCTCGATGCGATCACCGAGGCGGTCGAATCAGGCGCTGGGCTGCCCGATGTCGTACGTGCCGCGGCGCGCGCGCTCGAGGCCAGCCTCGTGTTGCTCGACCGCACCGGGTCGGTGCTCGCCGTCGCCGCGCGGTCGCCGGCGGACGAGCGCTCGCTGCTCGACAGCGCCGCCGGCGTCGAGACGATCGAGCTGCGCGTCGCCGACGCCGCCGTCGGCCAGCTGCGGATGCGCGCGCGCTCGCAGCCCGGCGCCGCGCTCGTGCGTCTCGTGACGACGCTCGTCGCCTCCGAGGTCGAGCGCGTCCGCGCGCCGGCGCGCGCGTCGCAGGAGGCGAGCACGGCGTTCCTGCGCCTGACCCTGTCGCGCGATGTCGCCGACGCCGGCGAGCTCGTCGAGCGCGCGAGCGAGCTCGGCATCGACCTCTTGACCGGCGGCACGATCCTCGTCGCCCGCGCGCACGCCCATGTCCCGGTCGAGGAGGGCTGGCGCGCGCGCGTGCTGGCGACGGCCGAGCGCGGCGCCCGCGCGGTCGTCCCGACGGCGATCGCCGCGCCGGCCGAGCGCGAGACGAGCGCCGCCGAGGTCGTCGTGCTTGTGCCGACGGGCGACGACGCGATCGCCAAGCGCGCTGCCGAGGGCGTCCTGCGCGAGCTGCAGGCGGGCCTGCCGGGCCACACGTTCGCGATCGGTCGCAGCCGCGTCGCGCTCGACCCGCTCGAGCTGCACCGCGCGGGCAACGAGGCGCTGCTCGCCGTCAACGTCGCCGAGGGCGACGACGAGCGCCCGCTGCTCGCCTTCGAGCAGACCGGCGCGTACCGCCTGCTGCTGTCGGCGATGAGCGAGGATCCGGCCGAACTGCAGCGCTTCTACGCCGAGACCGTCGAGCCGCTCGTCGCCTACGACGAGCAGTACGAGACCGAGCTCGTGCGGACCGTCGAGGCGTTTCTCGACAACGACGGCAACGTCGCGGGCACGGCCCAGAAGCTCTTCACCCACCGGCACACGATCCGCTACCGGCTCGAGCGCGTGCGCGAGCTGTCGGGGCTCGACGTCGGTTCGACCGACGGGCGCGAGAAGCTCTCGCTCGGCCTCAAGGCGATGCGCGTGCTCGGCGTCACCGCGCCCGGTGGACCGGCGACCGAGCCCGGCACCGGCGCCGGTCGCGTGCCGAACCGCTGAGCCGTCGGCCAGGCAAAACCACTCACGAGGCGGGGTACTGATGCGGATCGGAATTCTCACGGGGTCGGGCACCTACGCGCTGCCGGGCATCGAGGCCGACGGCGAGCCGGAGCTCGTCGACACCCGCTACGGCTCGGCGCCGGTCACGAGCGGGCGCTTCGCCGGCGTCGACGTGCTGCACGTCTCCCGCCACCGCCCCGGCCACGAGCTGCTGTCGAGCATGGTCACCCACCGGGCGAACATCGCCGCCCTCAAGGAGCGCGGCGCCGACGCGATCCTGTCGGTGACGGTCTGCGGCGCGCTCGAAGCGAGCCTCTCGCTCGGCAGCCTCGTCGTCTTCGACGACCTTCACTTCCTGACCAACCGCCTGCCTGACGGCTCGATCTGCACGATGTTCACCGAGGCCGGCGAGCAGGGTCGCGGGCACTGGATCTACGAGCGCCCGTTCTCCCAGCACCTGCGCGAGGCGCTGCTCGCCGGCGCCGACGAGGCCGGCAACTTCGCGGTCGACGGCGGCTGCTATGGCCACGTCGACGGGCCGCGCTTCAACACGAAGACGGAGATCAGGATGCTGCAGAACTGCGGCGTCACGGTTGTCAGCCAGACGGCGGGACCCGAGACCGTGCTCGCCGGGGAGGCCGAGATCCCGTACGCGCTGCTCGGCTACGCGACCGACTACGCCAACGGCGTCAAGGCCGAGGCGACGCCCGTCGAGGAGCTGATCCGCCTGATCGGCGCCAGCGGCGAGACGTTCGCGAGCACGCTCGCCGCCGCGGTCCCGAAGATCGAAGCCGACAAGCTCGAGCCGACCGGGACGTTCTTCCGCTTCGACTGACGCCGCGGATCGGCCGCCCCTGCCGAGACGGTTGAGCTGCCTGCGTGACGTGGCGCTGCTCCACTGGGTCCGCACGCGGGCGCGTTCAAGTCCGCCGGCGCAGCGACCGACGGGTGTCGGGAGCCGCATGCGCCGATCGCCCTCCCACATCGCCGGCTTGTTGCCGATCGTCCTCGTCGCGGCACTCGCGGTCTGGCCGGCCGCGACATGGGGCTGGGGCTCGCCGCGCTCGGGCGGGTTCGGGGCGAGCGTCGTCCGTGGCGGGGCGGGCGCCGACTTCCTGCGCGGCGCCGAGGGCCACGACCGCATCTACGGCCGCGGCGGCGACGATCTGCTGACGGGCGACACCGGGCCCGATCTCGTCGTCGGCGGCGCCGGCGGCGACACGCTGAGCGGTGGTTCGGGCATCGACGTGCTGCGCGGTGGTGACGGCGACGACATCGCCAGCGGCGGGTTCGGCGCCGACCTGCTCGACGGCGGCGCGGGTGGCGATGCGCTCGACGGCGACCAGGACGCCGACACGATCCGCGGCGGAGCGGGCGATGATCTGCTGCACGGCGGCTCGGGCATCGATCGGATCGACGGCGGGACGGGCTCGGACCGGATCTTCGCCGACAGCGGTGGCGACTTCATCGACGGCGGCGCCGGCAACGACGTGATCATCGTCGACGGCGCCGTGCCGGCGCACATCACCTGCGGGTCGGGGCGCGACACGGTCTACCTCACCGTCCCGGCATCTGCGACCGCCGACTACGCCGGCATCGGGACGGCCGGCACCCGCTCGAAGGACTGCGAGATCGTCCAGCTGACCGACGCGGTGCAGGATCCCAACCGCGGCGTGACGTACCTCGCCGCGGACGGAGGCGGCACGCGCTCCGGTACCGCGCGCGACGACGTCCTGCTCGGCGGGCCCGGCGCCGACATCCTGCGCGGCCTCGGTGGCAACGACGTGCTGTGGGGGCTGCGGCAGGCCGGGATGACCTCGACCCAGCCCGACGTCATCTCCGCCGGTCCCGGCGACGACACGGTCTACGGCGGCCCCGGCCCACAGCGGATCACGGGCGGAGCGGGGGACGACTTCCTCGAGGGCGGGCTCGGCGACGGCACGATCGACGCGGGCAGCGGTAACGACACGATCCGGTTGCGCGGTGCCGGCGCCGTGCGGGTGCGCGCGGGCGGTGGCCGCGACACGATCTATGCGCGCGGCGCGGCCCGCGGCGTGATCGGCTGCGGCGCGGGACGCGACGTGGCGCACGTCGACGCCGGCGACGTCGTGGCGCGCGACTGCGAGCGTGTCGTCGGCACGCCCGCGCGGCGGGTGCAGCGCATCGCCGCCCGTGCCGCGGCGACGCTGCGAGTGGCCGTCGGATCGCCGACGTACGCCGATCTCGTCGCCGCGACGCCCGGGCTCACCCACTGGTGGCGCATGAGTCCGAGCGAGCAGGTCAACAGCCCGTTCGGCGTGGCCTACGGCTCCGGTCTGATCGACAAGATCACGAAGGCTCAGGGGGCCTACTTCAACACGCCCACGACGCTCGGTCCGACCGACGACGGCGACACGGCGTACGAGATCGCCTCCTGGGACGCGGGCCAGCCGCTCTACACGAACGTCCCCGACACCGAGCTGATCGGCCCGGCGTTCACCTTCGAGGGCTGGTATCGCTCCGACGACTCGGGCACGGCGCGGGTGCTGCTCAACGACGTCGCGCAGGGCAGCAACGACGCGGGCCTCGCCCTGCTGCGGGAGGCCGACGGTTCGCTGCGAGCGCAGATCCGCTCCTTCTCCGACCTGCGCCGCGTCGACCTGCGTAGCCCGCCGCTGGACCTCGGGACGACGTGGCATCACGTCGCGCTGACGCGCACCGACAGCCAGATCGCGATCTACGTCGACGGCGCGAGCGTCGCCGAGGGACCCGCCGAGCCGGTCACGATGAGCTACCCGAACTACAGCTGGCACATCGGCGCCAAGCTCGGCGACTACGGCGCATGGCTCGGCGCGATCGACGAGGTCGCGACGTACGACCGCGCCCTCGACGCCGCGGCGATCCGGGCGCATGCGCGCGTCGGCGAGGACGGCGTCGCTCCCGTGACGCGGACGTCGCCGCCGTTTGCGGCGTTCCACGCGCCGACGTCGATCGTGCAGTTCGTGACCGACAAGGGCGGCTCGACGTTTCGCTGCGGGCTCGACGGCGCGCCGCTGGCACCCTGCCGCCAGCAGCATCAGATGACGAAGCTCGGCGGCGGACCGCACGTCCTGCGCGTGCAGGCAACCGACCGCTTCGGCCTGATCGAGGCGACGCCGGTCGAGCTGCGATTCACCGTCGACACGCAGCAGCCGCACTCGCTCGCCCTCGTCCGGCTGGCGTCCGACGGCGCGCGCCAGGCGGTCGTCGCGCTCGGCTCCGACAAGCCCGTGCGGACGTACGAGTGCGCGATCAACCTGCCCGGCGAGGCGGGGTTCCCGCCGGGCTTGACCCCGGACTTCTTCTACTCGCCCTGCGCGTCGGGGAACGTCGCTGCGCGGGGCAGCTATCACCGCGTGCGGGCGGTCGACGTCGCCGGCAACCGCGACCCGGTAGGCACCCGCGTCTTCGTGCCCGCGCCCGGGCAGGGCTTCGCCGGGCCGGAGTCCGGCCTGCCGACGTTCGCGGGCCAGCGCGTCGAGGTCGGCATCATCGGCCAGCAGCCCTACGAGGGGCTTGCCACGCCGTTCGAGTGCCGCATCGACGGCGGGCCGTGGACGCGCTGCCCGTTCGCGTTTCGCCTGCCGATCCTGCACTCCGGCCGCCACACGCTGCAGGCCCGCCAGCGGCTCGCCGGCACGAACGTCGTCACGACGACCGACGAGCTCGCGATGACGGTCGCGCCGTCGAAGGAGTCGACGACGATCGTCGGCCTGCAGACCCCGCTCGTCATCGAGCGCGGCAGCGCCCTGCGCCGACGCGCGCCACGGGTGCGCTTCGCGCTCAACCGCCCCGCCACCCTGCGCGTCGAGATCGTCGCCGGGGGACGCCGGTTGTTCAAGGTCGTCGCGACCGGCGCGACGGGGCCGAACGTCGTCAAGCTTCCCGCCCACCGGCTCGCGGCGCTCTCGACCGGCCGCTACGGGCTTGTCCTCACGGCCCGCGGGTCGTCGGGACCCGTCGCGACGCAGCGGCTGCCGCTGGCGGTCGTCCGTCCGCTGCGCTGAGGGCCACCGCTGGCGGTCGTCGGTCTGCTGCGCTGAGGGCTGCCTCGCGCTCGTACTGGCGCAGCCACTTGCGGATCGCGTTGTCGCTGACGCCGTACCGGCGCCCGACGGCCGAGTAGCCGGACGCAGCGATCTCCCGCACCAGCTCGTCGTACGGTGGGCGCTCGACGCGCCGCAGCGCAGGATTGGGCTTGCCCTTGCGCTCGTACCGGATGCCGCACGCGCGTGAGCAGTAGCGCTGCTGCGGATAGCGTGCGCGGAAGGTCGTCGCGCAACGCAGACATTGACGCTCTGGGCGCTCGTGGCGGTTCTTGCGTCCGCAGTGCATGTCGAGCGTCGCGGCGCAGTTCGGGCAGACGATTCGCAGGCGGTGCGCATGCCGTTGATGTGATCGAGGATCAGGCCCATCGGTCGCCCGCGCCACAGCTCGTCCTGGCCGCAGAGCTCGCAGTGCCTTGGCTTGAGACCTTGTGCCCAAAGCCGCTTTTCAGGGAGCGACGCGCGTAGGTGGAGCCGTTGACCAGGATCGCTTCGAGAGGGCGCCCTCGCTCACGCGATGCAGACGCGCTGGCGGCGTACGGATCGAAATGCTCCGTCGACAGCGACCATTCGATCGCCCACCGGCGTAGCGTCAGCCAGTTGCCGCCAGTCGGGCACAGGTCGAGCCTTCGAAGCGCGTCACTGTAGCTGCGGGAGGCCGCGACCGCCTCGCGCGCCTGCTGCTCGGAATACCTTGGTACGAACATATGTTCGTACTCTTGTCGGACGGAAGATAGCTGGGGAGCCAGGACTCGAACCCGGTCTGCGTGGACCAAAACCACGCGTGCTACCGATTACACCACTCCCCAGTAAATCAGGCTCAGTGCCCGTCCTAAGACTAGCCCTAGGATGGCCCCATGCCCGCGCTCACCGCCGTCATCCTCGCCGCCGGCCAGGGCACGCGGATGCGCTCGCAGCTTCCGAAGATGCTGCACCCGCTCTGCGGCCGGCCGCTCGTCGGCTGGCCGATCGCCGCGGCGCTGGAGGCGGGGGCGAGCAGCGTCGTGATCGTCGACTCGCCCGAGAACACGCTTGCAAGCCAGCTTCCGGACGGCGTCAGGTCGGTCATCCAACCGGTCCAGAACGGCACCGGTGGCGCCGTCCAGGCTGCCGCCGGTGAGATCGGCGCCGAGGATGTCGTGATCGTGCTCGGGGGCGACGGGCCGCTCGTCACCGCGGCGGCGATCACCGAGCTCGTGCAGGCCCATACCAACCGCGGCGCGGCCGCCACGATGGCGACCGTGGTCCTCGCCGATCCGTCCGGCTACGGCCGCGTCGTACGCGACGCCGACGGCAACGTCGAGCGCGTCGTGGAGACGAAGACCGCCGGCGATGCGACCGACGAGCAGCTCGCGATCCAGGAGATCAACAGCTCGATCTTCGCGTTCGAGGGAGCGGCGCTGCTGCGCGCGCTCGAGGCGCTGCGGCCCGACAACGCCCAAGGCGAGCTGTACCTGCCCGACGTGCTGCCCGCGTTGCGCGCCGCCGGCCACGTCGTCAACGCGCACGTGCTCGACGATCCCGACGTCGCACTCGGCGTCAACGATCGCGTCCAGCTCGCCCAGGTCCGTGCGATCGCACAGCGGCGCATCCACGCCGCGCTCGGCGTCGCCGGCGTCACGATCGTCGATCCCGCCTCGACGCTGATCGACGTGACGGTCACGATCGGCGAGGACACCGTCATCGAGCCGAGCACGTTCGTGCGCGGCGCGACGCGGATCGGGCGCGGCTGCACGGTCGGCCCGCTGACGACGCTGATCGACGCGACGCTGCACGACGACGTCACGATTCCTCATTCCTACGTCGTCCGCGCCGAGATCTGCGACGGCGCGACGGTCGGGCCGTTCGCCTACCTGCGGCCCGGCACGGTCCTGCGCGAGCGCTCGAAGGCGGGCACGTTCGTCGAGATCAAGAACTCCGACGTCGGACCGGGCAGCAAGGTCCCGCACCTCTCGTACATCGGCGACGCGGACATCGGCGAGGACACGAACCTCGGCGCCGCGACGATCACCGCCAACTACGACGGGTTCGACAAGCACCGCACGACGATCGGCGACCGCGTGCGCACCGGCGTCGACACGACGCTCGTCGCGCCGGTCACGCTGGAGGACGACGCCTACACCGGCGCGAACTCCGCGATCACGAAGAACGTGCCGCCGGGGGCGCTCGGGATCGCCCGCGAACGGCAGGTCAATCACGAGGGCTACGCGAACCGCAAGCGCCGGGACAAGCCCTAAACTCGGCGGAGATGACCACGGTCCAGCCGCAGCCGGCGCCATCGACTCGCCTCGAGCTGGGCTACGACAAGAACCTGATGCTGTTCTCGGGGCGGTCGAATCCCGACCTCGCCGCAAGGATCGCCGAGAAGCTCGGGATCACGCCCGGACCCGTCGCGCTGAGGACGTTCACCAACGGTGAGGTCTACTGCCGCTACGGCGAGTCGATCCGCGGCGCGGACGTCTTCATCGTCCAGCCGATGTGCGCCAACCCCGCCACCGGGATGACGCCGAACGACGCGCTGATGGAGCTCCTGCTGATGATCGACGCCGCCGTCGGCGCCAGCGCGCACCGCGTGATCGCCGTCACGCCGTGGTTCGGGTACAGCAGGCAGGACAAGAAATCCGCTCCGCGCGAGCCGATCTCGGCCCGCCTCGTGGCCCGCATGCTCGAGCAGGCAGGCGCTGACAGGGTCCTGACGATGGACCTCCACGCCGGCCAGATCCAGGGCTTCTTCCGCAAGCCGGTCGATCACATGACGGCGCTGTTCATCCTCACGCAGTACTTCCGCGACCTCGGCCTGCAGGACCTCGTCGTCGTCGCTCCGGATGCCGGCCGCGTGAAGCTGAACAAGAAGTTCGCCTCCAAGCTCGGCGCCGACCTCGCGATCCTCGACAAGTCCCGCCCGGCCCAGCAGGTCGCGGAGATCGGCTACGTGATCGGTGACGTCAAGGGCAAGACGGCCGTCATCGTCGACGACATCATCGACACCGCGAGCACGTTGAAGGTCGCCAGCCAGACCGTGCTCGCCGCCGGCGCGCGCGCGGTCTACGCGGCAGCCACGCACCCCGTGCTGAGCGGCAACGCGTTCGAGAACCTCGCCGACGCCGGGCTCGAGCAGATCGTCGTCACCGACACGATCCCGCTACGTGCTGGGGCCCCCGACAACATCCAGGTCCTGTCCTGCGCCGAGCTGCTGACCGACTCGATCCGCAGCATCTTCTTCGACCGCTCGGTCAGCGAGCTGTTCGGCGAGGAGAACCAGCTCTTCTAGAGGCCGGTGCGCTCGCGGAGCATCCCGGCGCCACGGGGGTCCGTACGCTTCGCGGCGGACGTGCGCCGACGTGCTCGGCTGATCGGCGGGCTCGACCACAGCTCCGCCGCCGGGCGGGACCGCAGGCGCTCGCCCTCGGCGCTCAGGCGCGCCTCGATGCGGGCGATGGACTGCGCTTCGTCCTCGATCGTCGGACGGTGTGTCGGGTCGCCTGCCGCGTGCATTGACGAGCTCCAATCGATGCTTTCCGCCGCTCGTGTCACGAGGGGCGCCTACGGTCCTATCGGCGTTCCCGCAGCGCGTCGTGATCGAACGTCCGTCGTCTCGCTGGGCTGAGCTGGTTGCCGAGCGGCGGCCAGCATCGTCCTGTTGGTGTCCCCTGGCACTCATGTGCCGCTGGGTTGAGCGTGTCGCTTTGACCCCTGTATGTGGGTGAAGGCGACATCGACGGCGTCGCATCGCGGTGTCGTGTCCTGCCTTGTGTGGGCGTGACCCGCACAAAGCAGGACAGGTCCGCGCCGCACCGCATGAGCGATCAGGAGCGCTCGGGTCACCGCTGCTTCCGTCGCGGATCGCTCTCTCCGCGGTCGACGCGGCCGTTGTGGTTGCGATCCTCGCGGCCGTCCGTCCTGCCGTCGCGGTCGCTGTCACGGCGAGCGGGATCGGTGCGCGTACGCGGGTCGGCATCGGCGCGGAAGCGGCCGCGGTGCGTTCCCCGGACCCGTCCCGGCGGGTCGGCGACCGGCCGCCGCACGCCAAGCTCGAGGCCGTCGGGGAGCCCGTCGCGGTCGCTGTCGCGGCGCGCTGGCGACGGACCTCTGCGCGGTGCTTCGCGCGCGTCCGAGAGCCCGTCGTCGTCGCTGTCGCGGTCGAGGTCGCTCGTGCGCAGGGAGCGCTCACGGCCGGCGGAGAGGCCGTCGCCGTCAAGGTCGATCGTTCGCGTGCCGGCCGGCGGGGTGACCGGCGGGCTCGTCGGCGTTCCCGTTCCCGGCAGCGGGGTGGGGACGAGGGGCAGCGCGGGCAGCGCCTGCCAGTCCGGCGACTCCTCCTTCGTGCCGAGCGTGGTGATCCGCGTCTGGCCGGAGCCGTCGGCACGCATGCGGTAGATCTCGTAGTTGCCGTCGCGCGCGCTCGTGAAGGCGATCTGCGTGCCGTCCGGCGAGAATGCCGGTCCCTCGTCGACCTCGGCGGTCGCGGTCAGCGGCGTCTGCCCGCCGCCGTCCGCGCGCATGATCCAGATGTCCTTCGTCGCGTCGGCGTCGAGCGCCGCGCCGCGCTCGAAGGCCAGCCGCGTAGCGTCCGGCGACCATGACGGCGCCGAGTCGTAGCCGGGGTCGGTCGTCAGCCGCAGCGGCGACGCTCCGTCGGCCGCGGCGACATAGATCTCGTACTGGCCGTCGCGAGTGCTCGTGAACGCCAGGCGCGAGCCGTCGGGTGACCAGACGGGATAGCGCTCGTCGGCGCCGGGCGACGTCACGAGCGCCTGCGGGGCGCTGCCGTCGGCGTTCATCGCCCAGATGTCGGCGTTCGGGTCGCCTGGCGTCGAGCGCCGGAAGATCAGCCGGCGCCCGTCGGGCGACCACGCGGGCTGCGTCTCGTTGACCGCGCTCGCGCTGACGCGCCGCTGGTCGGATCCGTCGGCGTTCATGACGTACAGCTGGTACGCGGCATCGGCCGCGGGGCGCCGCCGATACGCGATCCGCGCGCCGTCGGGCGAGAAGACGGACTGCGCTTCGTCCTCCGTCGTGGTGGTCAGCCGAGTGATCGCCGAGCCGTCCGGCGTGATCGTCCACAGGTCGCCCTGGCTGGAGTACGACACCCGCCCGTTGGCCCCGGGGAACCCGGCCTGGGCGGGGGACGTCAGCACGGCTGCGGCCGAGGCGGCCGCCATCAGGCAGAGGGCGGCACGGGCACGCATCGAAGCCAGGGTACGCGCGCCGCTGACGCCACGCGGCACACGTATCATCGGTCGATGCCGGCGGCCTGCCTCAGGCGGTGAGCTCGATGAGCGCCGCCGCGACCCTGCTCGAGCGGCTCGGGCTGTCCGACGACGAGCTCTGCGAGGTGCTCGCGGTCGATCCGCTGGCGGTCATCTCCGGCGATCTGGACGATCGCCCCGAGCTGGCGATCCTGCTCGCGCTGACGGCCGAGGCGGCGGAGCGGGTCGGCCCGCGGACGCTGCGCGGATGGCTGCGCCGCAAGGGTCCGAACGGGATCCCACTCGAGCACCTGCGCGCGCGCGATTTCGGCGCCTTCGAGGACGACCTCGCGAGCCTCGCCGAGCGCGGCTACGTTCTGCGCTCCTAGAAGCCCGCCGGCGGCGGCCGGCGCAAGCTTCGGGCTATTCCTTCTCGGGGCGCTTCTCGCCGGGCCAGATGCCCGTCAGCCACTGAAAGCCCTTCGCGCCGCTGCGGTTGACGGCCGCTTTCGTGACCGCGAACGTCGCACCCTGTACCGCCGCTGCGCCGAGTACCTTGCCCCACGATGACTCCTGGGTCGTCGGCTTCGGAGGCTCGCGGTCGTCGATATGTCCCCAAACCTGGTTGAACACTTGACGCGCAAGGATCCCCGCGACGATGCCCACCACGATCCCAAAGGGCTTGTAGAGAATCTTCATGCTTGCGCAGGGTACCCCGAGGGCGTCACCATGAGTCGCAAAACAAGGACGGGGACATGACCGACGCAGACGATCTGCTCCAACGTGCGCTCATCGACGCCGAGGCCTGCGTGGCTGTGGCGCTCAAGGTCTCCGACCTGCCGCTGTCCGAGGCGCTGACGGTCATCTTCCATGGCCGCCGCGACCTCGGGACGCTGCAGACGTACGTCGCGCACGGCGGCCGCGTCGCCGGCTCGGCCGTCGGCACATCGGAGCTGCTGCGCGTCCCCTGCGACCTCGACCTTGCCGAGGCCGGCTCGCGCGACGAGGCCGAGGAGCTCTATGCCGTGCAGGCGCGCGCGCTGCGAGACGCGATCGTCGCCGCCGACACCGTGCTCGCCGTCTGGGCCGGTCCGCTCGCCGCCGCGACCGGCAGCGACGTCGCCGTCGACCGCTCGATCGAGCTCGGCGTCAAGCTGCCCGCCCATCGCCTGATGCCCGTCGCCCTGTCGGCGCCGGAGCGGCGCATGCTCGTCGCCGCGGTCTGCGGCGCGCGCACGCTCGCCGAGGGCTCGCCGCCGCTCGGCATCGTCTGCGCGCAGCAGGATCTCGCGCACGTCTATCCGCTCTCCGACGACCCGGAGCGCTGCCTCGAGGACTTCGAGGAGCGCGCCGCGCTGCATGCCCGCCGTACCGCGCAGCGGCTCGATCACCAGGAGGCGTCCGTCATGCGCTTCCTCGAGCTCAACGGCGACGACTTCCACCCCACCGGCTGACGCCGAGCCGGCTCCGTGGCGCGGTCGCGCGCCGCGGCCGTGAGAATGGCCGCCGTGAAGCGTCCGCTGCTGATCCTCGTCGCGATCGTCGCCGTGCTCGGCGTCAGCTTCCTCGTCGCCCGCTGGCTCAACAACGACACGGTCGAGCGCGCCCGCGTGGCCGAGCTGCTGCGCGCCCAGGCGCGCGGCGACGCCGGCGCGATGCGCGCGCGGCTCGCCGGCTGCGACGAGCCGCGCTGCGTCGCGCTGCTGCGCGCCAACGCCGATCGCCTGCGCGGGCAGGGCGAGCTGAAGATCGCGCTCTACCAGTCGGGCACCGCGCACGCCCTGCGGTCGCGGACGCAGTACACGCGCGTCGTCTGGTTCACGCCCGGACGCCTGACGACCGTCCAGTGCGTCCTCGTGCGGCGCAAGGGCAACGTGTTCGCCGGGATGACCATTAGCCTGCTGCGCGTCACCGCCCCGATCGGACGCGAGTCAAGCTGCCCGTCTTAATCGTCATCCTCGCCGTGCTGGCGGCGATGGCACCACCTGCGCTCGCCGCCGACGGAATCACGCGCGGGACGATCTACCAGGACGGTCCCGACAACCGCTATCTGCTCGGCGGCAGCTGGCTGTTTCGGCGCGACGACGCCGGCGTCGGGATCGGTCAGCGGTTCCAGCGCCAGACCGCGACCGAGGGCTGGTCGGCGGTGACGGCTCCGAACGCCTGGAACGTCGGCGACGACTCCGTCGCCTCGATGACGGGCACCGTCGCCTGGTATCGCAAGGACTTCACGCTGCCCGACCGGCGCGCGCGAATGGACTGGCTCGTGCGCTTCGAGTCGGTCAACTATCGCTCGCGGGTATGGCTCAACGGGGTGCCGGTCGGCGCCAACACGGGCGCCTACCTGCCGTGGGACATACGCCTGCCGCGCAGTGCGCTCAAACGCTCGGGGACGAACCGGCTCGTCGTGCGCGTCGACAACCGCCGCCTGCCGACCGACTTCCCCCCGTCGGGCCTGACGGGCTCCGGCGATCCCGCCGGCGGGTGGTGGAACTACGGCGGCCTGCTGCGCGAGGTCTATCTGCAGCGCGTCGACAGGATCGACATCACGAGCCTCGTCGTGCGGCCCGAGCTGCCGTGCCCGACCTGCGCCGCATCCGTGCTCGCGCGCGTCGTCGTGCGCAACTACGGCGACCGAACGGCGAGCGTCCGCGTCACCGGCCGCTTCGGCGAGCGCGCGATCGAGCTCGGCACGCGGCGCGTGCAGGCGAGGCGGTTTGCGAGCTTCGAGACCCGCCTGAGCGTCGACCAGCCGCGGTTGTGGTCGCCGGCGAGCCCGTATCTCTACGCGGTGCGCTTCGCCGTGCGGGCCGGCGGGCGTCGCGTGCTCGGCTACAAGCTGTCGAGCGGAATCCGCTCGATCACGATCGCCGACGGCCACCTGATGCTCAACGGCCGCCCCGTGAGCCTGCGCGGCGTCGGCCTGCACGAGGACGACCCGGCGGCGGGGTTCGCGATCGGCAGCGCTCGCCGCGGGCAGATCGTCGCGCAGGCCAAGGAGCTCGGCGCGACGGTGATCCGCTCGCACTATCCGCTGCATCCCGAGATCCACGAGCTCGCCGACCGCGCCGGCCTGCTCGTCTGGTCCGAGATCCCGGTCTACGCCGTCAAGACGCAGTTTCTCAAGCGCGAGACGGTCCGCAAGCTCGCCGCGCGCGAGCTCGAGGACAACATCCGCGCCAACCAGAACCATCCCTCGATCATGCTGTGGTCGATCGGCAACGAGCTGTCCGCGCGGCCCGGTCCGGTCCAGAGCTTCTACATCAACCGCGCGGCGCGCCAGGCGAAGGCGCTCGATCCGTCGCGTCCGGTCGCGCTCGCCGTCGCCGGCTACCCGGCGGTCGGCTGCCGCCCCCAGTACGCGGCGCTCGACGTGATCGGGATCAACGAGTACTTCGGCTGGTATCCGGGTCCCAACGGCCAGATCGCCGACCGCGACGCGCTGTCGGACTACCTCGACAGCGTCCGCGCCTGCTATCCGAGCAAGGCGATCTTCGTCTCGGAGTTTGGCGCCGAGGCCAACCGCGACGGCCCCGTCGAGGAGAAGGGCACGTTCGCCTACCAGCAGGACTTCGTCAACTACCACCTCGGCGTGCACAACTCCAAGCCATGGCTGAGCGGCTCGCTGTACTGGGCGCTGCAGGAGTTCCGCGTGCGACCGAACTGGGACGGCGGCAACCCGCGCCCGAACGCGCCCGTGCACGAGAAGGGCCTGCTGCGCTACGACGGCACGAAGAAGCCGGCCTGGTTCGATCTGCAGCGCCTCTTCGCCGCCACGAACCAGCTCGGCGCGCCGTAGGGCGCGCGGTCCGTTCCGCTACCCTTCCCGGTCGCCATGGCCTCACAGACGACGAAGCTCTCCATCTCCCCGCGCGAGCCCGAGGGCTCGCGCGCGACGCGGCGGCTGCGCCGCAGCGGCCGGGTGCCCGGCGTCCTCTACGGCGGCGACGGCGAGCCGCTCGCCTTCAGCGCCGATGCCCGCGAGTTGCGCCACGCGCTGGCCGCCAGCGGCGCCGTGCTCGAGGTCTCCGACGGCGGCTCGGCCACGCCGGCGATCCTCAAGAGCGCCCAGTACCACCCGGTGCGCGGCGAGACGATGCACGTCGACCTGCTGCGCGTGAACCTCGACGTCGTGATCGCCGCGGTCGTGCCGCTCGAGCTGACCGGCGGCGAGGACGCCCCGGGCGTCAAGGAGGGCGGCGTGCTCGAGCAGATCACGCGCGAGCTGAACATCGAAGCGCTGCCGACCTCGATCCCCGAGTCGATCGTCCACGACGTCTCCGCGATGCAGATCAACGACACGATCACGCTCGCCGATGTCACGGTGCCGGCCGGCGTGACCCTGCTCGACGATGTCGACGAGACGACGGTCGCGACGCTGACCCCGCCGCGGATCGCGACCGACGAAGACGAGATCGAAGAAGAGACCGAGCGCGTCGGTGACGCGCCGGCCGCCGACGCCGGCGCCGGCGACGCCGCGTCCGACGAGTAGGCGCCCGCGATGCGGCTGCCCGGCCGCGGCGGTACGAGCGCACCGGTCGACTGGCTCGTCGTCGGCCTCGGCAACCCCGGATCGCGCTACGCGGGGACGCCGCACAACATCGGCTTCGAGGTCGCACAGCGGCTCGCCGAGCGCTGGCAGCTGCCGCGCGCGAGGACGAAGTTCGGCGGCCTGCTGAGCGAGGGGCGCACCGGTCCCGGCGGCCCCCGCGTCGCTGTGCTGCTGCCGCAGACGTACATGAACGACGCCGGACGCTCGGTCGGTCCCGCGCGCGGCGCCTACAAGCTCGCGCTCGATCGGGTGCTCGTGATCCATGACGAGATCGATCTGCCGTTCGGCGACGTGCGCCCGCGGATCGGCGGCGGCCTCGCCGGACACAACGGGCTGAAGTCGCTGAAGGCCGAGCTTGGCAGCGCCGACTTCGCGCGCGTACGGATCGGCGTCGGCCGGCCCGACTCGACCGATTCCGAGCTCGTCTCCGCCCATGTCCTGGGCGCGTTTCGCGAGTCCAAGGCCGAGGTCGCGGCGCTCGTCGACGAGGCCGCGAACGCGGCCGAGGCGATCGTGCTCGGCGAGCGCGAGCTGTAGGGCGCCCGCGCTTCCCTCGCGAGCACGGTCTCGGGGTTGGCGGTCTCGCGGGCCGCATGACGCCGCCGAGCAGCGACGGCTACCACCGCTGATAGCCACCGCTGCTCAGCGTCGAGACGACACCGGCAGCGAGCGGGTCGGACCTACACTGGAGCGTGCGTCGCCGCACCCCGCCATGCGGTCGCTTCGCCTGCCATGACCCTGCGCCCGCTGCTCTCCCATCTCACTGACGACGCCGACGGCGCGACGCTCGCGCGCGACGGCGGCGCGGCCTTCGTCTCGTCGTCGCTGCGGCCCTACGTACTGGCCGCGCTGGCCGACGAGGAGCGCGTGCGGCCGGCGCTGATCGTCGCCGGCGACGACCGTCAGGCGCGCGACCTCGCGGCCGACCTGCGCGCCTGGCTGCACCCGCGGCCGGTGCGCTTCTATCCCACCCGCGGCGTCGCCTACGAGTCGCATCTCGCGCCGCCACCGCACCTCGTCGGCCTGCGCGTCGCGGCGCTCGACGCGCTGCTGGAGGCGGAACCTCGCGCCACGGGCCACGAAGCGCCGGTCGTCGTCGTGTCCGCCGTGGCGCTGAGCGAGAAGGTGCCCGACCCGGCGCTGCGCCCGCACTCGTTCCGGCTGCGCGTCGGCGAGCTGCTCGACCTCGAGGAGTGCATCGCCGAGCTCGTCGCCGCCGGCTACGAGCGCGTCGACCAGGTCGACGACCGCGGTCAGTTCGCCGCTCGCGGTGGGCTGCTCGACATCTACCCGGCGACCGAGGACCGCGCCGTGCGCGTCGACCTGTTCGACGTCGAGATCGAGTCGCTGCGCTGGTTCTCGACGTTCACGCAGCGCTCGCTCGGCGACACCGATGAGGTCGAGATCGCCCCGGCCGCCGAGCTCGCGGCCGAGCATCGCGAGCTCGCCGAGATGGCGGCGCTGGAGTCCGAGGAGGACCGGCCGGACATCGCCGAGCTGCTGCCCGTCGAGCGCTTCGCCGCGTTCCTCGACCTCGCGCCGGACGCCGCCGTGCTGCTCGCCGCCGAGGAGGAGATCGGTCCCGCGCTCGCCGACCACTGGCAGGACGTCTGCGCGGCCTTTCACGACAGCGACGCGCACCACCTCTACGTCGCGCCCGAGCAGATCAGCGCCGCGCTCGACGCCCGCGCGCACGTCCGTCTCTCCTCCTACGACAGCGACCAGCCGCTGCAGTTCCGCGCCCAAGCGCCGGACCTCGCCGCGCGCTCGCTGAAGGAGGCCGAGCCCGAGCTCGAGAAGCTCGTGCGCTCGGGCTACCGCACGGTCGTCACGTGGCCGCAGCGCGGCGAGGGCGAGCGCGCGGCGTACAACCTCGCGCGGCTGAAGTCCTCCTGGCTTGGCGAGGGCGACGGCGGCACGGGCTGGGATCACGAGCACCCGCTGCGCTTCGCGCACGTCAACCTGCGCGACGGCTTCATCGCCGCCGGCCTCAAGCTCGCCGTCCTGCCCGAGCACCGGCTCTTCCGCCGCCGCCGTCAGGAGCGCAGCGCCGGACGCGACTATGCGGCCCGCCGGCGCGGCGCGCTGCGCTCGTTCGCCGACCTGCGCACGGGCGACATCGTCGTCCACGAGGACCACGGGATCGCGCGCTTCGCGGGCTTCGAGTGCAAGACCGTCGCCGGCGTCACGCGCGACTACCTGTACCTCGAGTACCAGGGCGACGACCGCGTCTTCGTCCCGTCGGACCAGCTCGCCAAGATCAGCCGCTACGTCGGCGCGGGCGGCGCCCACCCGCCGCTCTCCAAGCTCGGCGGCAAGGCCTGGGACCGGCTCAAGGCGCGCGCCCGTCGCGCCGCCCAGGAGCTCGCCGGCGAGCTGCTCAACCTCTACGCCGAGCGGCGCCGGCGCACCGGCCTGGCGTTTCCGCCCGACAGCGACTGGCTGCGCGAGTTCGAGGCCGCCTTCCCGTACAACGAGACCGCCGACCAGGCCGAGGCGATCGAGCTCGTCAAGAGCGACATGGAGTCCGAGCGCCCGATGGACCGCCTGATCTGCGGCGACGTCGGCTTCGGCAAGACCGAGGTCGCGCTGCGGGCGGCGTTCAAGGCCGCCGACGCCGGCAAGCAGGTGCTGATGCTCGTGCCGACGACGATCCTCGCCCAGCAGCATTACGGCACGTTCGCCGAGCGGCTGAAGGACTACCCGTTCACGATCGAGCACGTCAGCCGCTTTCGCTCCGCCGCCGACCAGAAGAAGGCGATCGCTGGGTTTCAGAGCGGCGCCGTCGACATCCTCGTCGGCACCCACCGCGTGCTCTCGCGCGACGTGCGCGCGAAGGACCTCGGCCTGATCATCGTCGACGAGGAGCAGCGCTTCGGCGTCAAGCAGAAGGAGCTGCTGCGCCAGCTCAAGCTGCGCGTCGACGTCCTCTCGATGAGCGCGACGCCGATTCCGCGCACGCTGCAGATGTCGCTCGCCGGGCTGCGCGACATCTCGGTCATCAACACCCCACCGGAGGGCCGGCGGCCGATCAAGACGTATGTCGGCGAGTACGACGAGGAGCTCGTCAAGCAGGCGCTGCTGCGCGAGCACGCCCGCGGGGGCCAGGCGTTCTTCCTGCACAACCGCGTCGAGACGATCGACGAGACGGCCGAGCGCTTGCGCGGGCTGTGCCCGCGGATGCGCTTCGAGGTCGCGCACGGGCAGATGGACGAGGTCGACCTCGAGGACCGCATGCTGACGTTCCTGCGCGGCGACGCCGACGTGCTCGTCTGCACGAGCATCATCGAGTCGGGGATCGACATCCCGCAGGCGAACACGCTGGTCGTCGACCGCGCCGACGTCTTCGGCCTGTCGCAGCTCTACCAGATCCGCGGGCGCGTCGGACGCTCGCGCGAGCGCGCGTTCGCGTACCTGCTGTACGCGAGCGCGGCCGCGCTGACGGTCGAGGCCTCGCACCGGCTCGCGGCGCTGAGCGACTACACCGAGCTCGGCGCCGGCTTCAAGATCGCGATGCGCGACCTCGAGCTGCGCGGCGCGGGCAACCTGCTCGGCGACGAGCAGTCCGGCCACGTCGCGGCGCTCGGCTTCGAGTTGTACATGCAGATGCTCGACGAGGCGGTCGCCGAGGCCGAGCGCGTGGACTCTGAGCGCGACGGGCGAGCGCACGTCGAGATGGCCGAGCCCGTGCGGCTGGACGTCAACGTCGACGCCTACGTCCCGGCCGACTACATCCCCTACGAGCAGGCGAAGATCGACGTGCACCGGCGCATCGCGGGGGCCGTCGACGTCGCCGACCTCGAGCTGCTGCGCGAGGAGCTCGCCGACCGCTTCGGCGACCTTCCGCAACCGCTGCGCAACCTCATCGACCTGCAGCGCGCGCGGATCAAGCTCGGCCAGGCCGGCGCGACGACGGTCTCCTTCCGCAACGGTCGCCTCGCGGTGACGCCGATCGAGCTCGACTCGGCGCGCGCCAAGCGGCTGCGCACGCAGATCCCGGGGGCGCTCTACGAGTCGGGCAAGAGCCAGCTGTCGGTGCGCGTGCCCGACGATCCCGAGCAGCGCTTCCCGGCCGTCGTGCGCGCCGCGGATGCCCTACTCGCGCTCACCCGCGAAGCCGCTTGATGAAGAAGCTTCGATGAACTCGTCGAGATCTGCGCGGCGCCGTTCTGCCGTTCGCTAGGATCGGCCCGACCGTGACTCGTATGCCTCGTTCGTTGTCGGCGCTTTGCGCCTTTTTTGTGGCCATGGTCGCCCTCACCGCGTGTGGCGACTCCGTACCCGGAAACTCCGTCGCCTCCGTTGACGGCCAGACGATCTCGCGGACCGAGTTCGCCCACTGGCTCGGCATCGCCGAGTCGCAGTCGCAGCCGCAGGGCTCGCCGAAGGTGGCGTACTCGCCGCCCGACTACGCCGCCTGCATTGCGACGAAGAAGTCGACCGCGCCGAAGCCCGCCAAGGGCCAGCCGTCGCCCAGCCAGGCCCAGCTGAAGGCGCAGTGCAAGCAGGAGTACGAGAGCCTGCGCGACCAGGCGATGCAGTTCTTGATCCTCGAGAAGTGGGTCGCCGGCGAGGCCTCAGACCAGGGCCTGAAGCTCTCCACGGCGGAGGACACGAAGAAGTACCAGGAGGCCAAGAAGCAGTCCTTCCCGACCGAGAAGGAGTTCCAGGACTTCCTCAAGCAGTCCGGCTACACGGTCGACGACACGAAGCGCCAGGTGCGCTGGAACACGCTGTACACGAAGCTGCGCGAGAAGGCCGTCAAGGGCGCCGACAAGGTCAGCGACAAGGCCGTCGAGGACTTCTACAACAAGAACAAGTCGCGCTTCGCGTCGCCTGCCACGCGCGATCTGCGCGTGGTCCTCACGAAGACCGAGGCGCGGGCGAACGAGGCCAAGCAGGCGCTCGCGTCAGGCCAGAGCTGGAAGGCGGTCGCGAAGAAGTTCTCGATCGACCAAGCCTCCAAGGACTCCGGCGGGTCGCTGCTCGGGATCGCCAAGGGCACCCAGGAGAAGACGTTCGACGACGCGATCTTCGCGGCCCGCAAGGACCAGCTCTCGGGTCCGGTCAAGACGCAGTTCGGCTACTACGTCTTCGAGGTCCAGAAGATCGTCGAGGCCAAGCAGCAGACGCTGAAGCAAGCCTCGACGGTGATCAAGCAGCAGCTCGACGCCCAGAACAAACAGAAGGCCGACGACGACTTCAACGCCGCGCTGCTGAAGAAGTGGAAGGCGCGCACGAACTGCGCCGACGCCTACGTGATGTCGCAGTGCAAGAACGCTCCGAAGCCGAAGACGACCACGACCGTGGTCGGCGGCGGCGCAACGCAGCCACAGCCCACGCCGACGGGCTGACGCCGGCGCTCATCGCGGCGTGGCGCCGGACCCCTCCGAGATCAGCGCGGCGCTCGCGCGGCTCGACGCGGTCACGCGCCGCCTGCGCGTCGAGTGCCCGTGGGACCGTGAGCAGGACGAGCGCTCGATCGTCCCGCATACCGTCGAAGAGGCCTATGAGCTCGCCGACGCGGCCAACGCCGGCGACGACGCCAAGCTGCGCGACGAGCTCGGCGACGTGCTCTTCCAGGTGCACTTCCTGTCGCTGCTGCTCGAGGAGCGCGGCGCCGGCGACCTCGGCGTCGTCGCCGAGGACTGCCGCCGGAAGCTCGTCCGCCGCCACCCGCACGTCTTCGGCGATGTCGAGGCCGACAGTTCCGCCGAGGTCTTGCGCAACTGGGACGCGATCAAGTCGACGGAGGCCGGGCGCGAGCCGGGCATCTTCGGCGAGGTGCCCGAGAACCTGCCGGCGCTGCTGTACGCCCGCAAGCTGCAGCGACGCGCCGCGACCGCCGGGCTGCTCGAGCGCGGGGCCGACCCGCCGGCGGATCGCGCGGCAGCGTTCGACGAGATCGGCGAGCGGCTGTTCGCCCTCGTCGACGACGCGCGCCGCCTGCGCGTCGACCCCGAACTTGCCCTTCGCGCGGCCGCCCAGCGCTTCCGTGACCGCCATCTAGGAGACACATGAGCACGATCGAACGCGTCCACGCCCGTCAGATCCTCGACAGCCGCGGCAACCCGACGGTCGAGGTCGACGTCGCGCTGAGCTCCGGAGCGACGGGGCGCGCCGCGGTGCCGTCGGGCGCCTCGACGGGGGAGTTCGAGGCCACCGAGCTGCGCGACGGCTACGCCGCGTGGGGCGGCAAGGGCGTCACGCGTGCCGTCGCGCACGTCAACGACGAGATCGTGGGGGCGATCGCCGGGCACGACGCGCTCGACCAGCTCGCGATCGACCGCGCGCTGATCGAGCTCGACGGAACACCGTACAAGTCCCGCCTCGGCGCCAACGCGATCCTCGGCGTCTCGCTCGCGGTCGCGCAGGCGGCCGCCGCCGACACCGGCCAGCCGCTCTGGCGTTACCTCGGCGGCGAACAGGCGCGGATCCTGCCCGTGCCGATGATGAACGTCCTCAACGGCGGCGCCCACGCCGACAACAAGCTCGATTTCCAGGAGTTCATGGTCATGCCGGCGGGCGCGGCATCGTTCTCGGAGTGCCTGCGGATGGGCGCCGAGGTCTTCCACGCGCTGAAGACGACGCTGCACGACGCCGGCTTCGGTACGGCCGTCGGCGACGAGGGCGGCTTCGCGCCCGACCTCGGCTCCAACGAGGAGGCGCTGCAGATGCTCGTGCGCGGCATCGAGAGCGCCGGCTACGTGCCCGGCGAGGACGTCTTCATCGCGCTCGACCCGGCGACGAGCGAGATCTACGACGGCGACGCCTACGTGCTCGAGCACGAGGGCCGCTCGCTCGCCGCCGGCGAGCTCGCCGACTACTGGGCCGATCTCTGCGCGCGCTACCCGATCGTCTCGATCGAGGACGGCATGGACGAGGACGACTGGGACGGCTGGAAGACGCTGACGGACGCCGTCGGCGAGCGCGTGCAGCTCGTCGGCGACGATCTCTTCGTCACGAACACGGCGCGGCTGAAGCGAGGCATCGAGGCCGGCGTCGGCAACTCGATCCTCGTCAAGGTCAACCAGATCGGCACGCTGACCGAGACGCTCGACGCGATCGCGACGGCTCGCGCGGCCGGCTACACGGCGGTCATGTCGCACCGCTCGGGCGAGACCGAGGACACGGCGATCGCCGATCTCGCCGTCGCGACCGGCTGCGGCCAGATCAAGACCGGCGCCCCCTCGCGCTCCGATCGCGTCGCGAAGTACAACCAGCTGCTGCGGATCGAGGAGGCGCTCGGCGAGGCGGCCGAGTTTCCCGGGCGCCGGGTGCTGCGCGGCTGACCGCCATCCTGCCTGCCTTGGCTTGCGGCAACCATCGGCAGGAGTTGGCCGGACGGGGCCGAACGAGGACCTGATGCGCGAGTTCACGCCGCACGTGCGCTGGGATCGGATCGGGCGGCTCGCGCTCCTGTTCGTCGGCCTGCTGTTGATCTACCTGTACATCAACCCGCTGCGCACGTGGGTGTCGACGTGGCAGGAGGCGCAGACGAAGCGCCAGGAGGTCTCGCAGCTGCAGCGCGAGCACGGCGAGCTCGTCAGGCGCGCACGCGCCCTGCGCAGCCCTGGCAGCGTCGAGACCGAGGCGCGCCGGCTGGGGATGGTCAAGCCCGACGAGCGCGCCTACGTCGTCCGCGGACTGCCCGGCGAGTAGCGCTGCGGGCACCCGCCGGCGGGTAGCCTCGCCGTCGGTGGCGACGAGCTTCGAGATAGCGCTGGGTCAGTGGCGCGAAGGCGAGCGGCGGATGGCGGGCGCCCCGCTCGACCAGCGGCGCGCGCTCGAGACCGTCGTGAGCCGGATCGAGGCCGAGCTGCGCAGGCGGCTCGGGGGCACGTTCACGACCGACGAGCTCGCCGAGCTCTACGGGCGCGGCACCGATTGGTGCACGGACCTGGCGGCCGCCGTCGCACCCGACGCGCCCTGGGCATGGGACGCGCGCACGGTCGCAGACGCCGCGTTCCTGCGCTATCTGCGCGACGCGCGCGACTTCGCGGGCGGCCGCCGCACGGAACCCTGAGGCGTCAGTCGGGGTCTGGGCCGGTGCGGCGGATCACGATCTGGTCTTCCTCGATCGTGACCTCGACGGGTCGATGGCCCGCCCAGTGCTCGGCGTAGATCGGGTTGTCGCTGACGGCGGGGTCCAGCCACAGCCCGTAGCCCTCCTCGCCGTGGTCGAACGTCCCCTCGAGAGCGCCGACCGCTGTGCGCGTGCGGGCCCGTCCACCGCGTCGCCCGCGGCGCCGCGGGGCCGGCTTGGCGTCGTCGTCGTCGTCCTCGCCGGCGGCCGCCTTGCGCGCGGCCTCCTCGGCCTCCTCGAGGGCACGCGCCGCCTCCTCCTCGAGGCGCCGTGCCTCGGCGGCCTCCAGCTCGGCCGCGACCAGCGCGTCGTCCTCGGCGCGCAGGTCGATCTCGTCGTCGAAGTCGGCGCCGGCGGTCTCGCCGGAGTCCGGCTCGGCGGGAACGAGGTCGTTGTCCTTCTTGAAGGTCTCGATCTGCTGAACCGTCGCCTCGAGCTGGTGCGCGATCCAGGCGTCGGTGCGGCCCTGCCGGACCCAGCCGCGGATCTGGTTGAGATGTGGGCGCAGGGAGCGTCGTGCCATGGGCGCTGACCTTACAAGAACGCGCCCCGAGGCCGACCCCGAGCAGGCGTGGGCTGTAGCGCCCCGGTTGGGTGCTGTTGCCTTTGCCCAACCAACCTGATTGAGTTGGCGCGGCGACAAGGGAAGGTGGCCGTCTAATGCTGGTCCTGACACGCAAGTCCAACCAGAGCATCATGATCGGGGACGAGATCGAGATCTCCGTCCTGTCGATCATGGGCGAGAAGGTCCGGATCGGCATCCAGGCGCCGCGGGAGATCCCCGTGTTCCGCAAGGAGGTCTATCTCGAGATCCAGGCCGAGCGCGGGCAGGTCACCGCCGGTAACGACGTCGACGCTGCGCTGCGCAAGCTGAGCTCGTAGCCGAGCGCCCGTCCCAGCGACCCGGGTGGCTAGCCCATCACGTAGGCGAGCGTCTGGAACATCGCGATCGTCACGACGACGGCCGTCGCGATGATCATCAGCACGAGCATGATGAAGCGCGCGGTTCCGCGCTTGTGCACCTTGTCGAGCTTGCGCTGACGCGAGCGCAGGACCGCCTTGCGCCGCAACGACTCACGGCGGGCACGGTCAACATGGGTCTCCTCGACGAAGGCTCGCTCGAACTCGTCGATCGACTGGCGCATCTTGGTTGCCATGCGTTACCCGAGGTTAGCCGAGATCGCGGCCGGTCAACAGCCCGACCAGAGTCCGCGGCCCTGCTCGCGGGCTTCGCGGGCGAGCGCCGCGAAGCGCTCGGCGTAGCGCACGTCGGGCGGGATCGTGAGCGCTCGCGCATAGCCGAGGCGGGCGAGCTCGGCGTTGACGAAGAGGCCGTCGCGGACGCGGTACACGTAGGCCAGCAGGCGTCCGTAGCGGTCACGCTGCTGCACATCGAGCACGAGCCGGACGCGCTCGCCGCCGACGAGCTGCTCGTTGAAGTCCGCTGCCCGCTGCCCGTAGCACTGGACCGGCCTGCGCGGATCCTTCGTCTCGGGCGTGTCGATGCCGATGTAGCGCACCTTCTCGCGCACGCCGCCGAGCTGCACGTGGATCGTGTCGCCATCGACGACCTTGACGACGCGACCGACGCTCGCGCCGGCGCCGGCGCCGCCGTCGAGCTCCTCGCCAGCGCCGTCCAGCAGCCCGCTCGCGGCGGCGCCGCCCGCGACCGCCGCGAGCCCGAGCAGCAGGACGATCAGTCGGCGCGCGGACATCGCACGACACCGTAGGTCGTGGTGCGGCGCGACGAACGCTGCGTTGCAGATTCGGCGCCAAGCGGCGCCTGCGCCGGCACGATCGTCACAGGCGCCCGATCGGGCGGAGGCGAGTTCGAGCAGGTCGCCGGGTACGCTCCGCCGCGATGCGCGAGAACTTCACCGGGCCCAGCTACACGGTCGGGGTCGAGGAGGAGTTGATGATCGTCGACTCCTCGAGCTATTCGCTCGTCAACGCGATCGAGTCGCTGCTCGAGGACGCCGGTGCCTCGAACAACGCGCGCGACGACGGAGAGATCAAGCCCGAGCTGATGGAGTCGGTGCTCGAGATCGCCACGAAGCCGTGCGCGAACGTCGTCGAGGCCGGCGAACAGCTGCGCTCGCTGCGCCGCGAGGTGCGCGAGACGGCCGCCGCGCGCGAGCTCAGCATCGGCTCGGCCGGCACGCACCCGTTCGCGATGTGGGAGGACCAGCGGATCGTCGCGCGCCCGCGCTACCGCGACCTCATCTCGGCGCTGCGCTTCGTGGCTCGCCAGGAGCTGATCTTCGGCATGCACGTGCACGTCGGCATCGACGACCCCGACAAGGCGATCCACGTCGCCAACGGGATGCGCGTGCACGTCCCGGTGCTGCTCGCGCTGAGCGCCAACTCGCCGTTCTGGCGCGGCGACCGGACCGGCCTGCTGTCGACGCGCACGCCGATCTTCCGCGCCTTCCCGCGCGTCGGCATGCCGCCCGCCTACGAGGACTGGCACGACTGGCAGCGCCAGGTCGAGTTCATGGTCTCCAGCGGCGTGATGGAGGACTACACGTACCTCTGGTACGACGTGCGCCCGCATCCCAACCTCGGCACGGTGGAGATCCGCGTCTGTGATTCGCAGACGCGCCTGGAGCACACGATCGCGCTGACCGCGCTGATCCAGGCGATGGTCCACGAGCTCGCCGAGCACTACGACGCGGGCACGAAGCTCGCCGCCTACCCCTGGCAGATGCTCGACGAGAACAAGTGGCTGGCGGCGCGCCACGGCCTCGAGGGGGAGATCGTCGACCTGCCCTCGAACGAGCGCGTGACGACGAAGGCGCTCACGAGACGGCTGCTCGAACGGCTCGAGCCGCACGCCCAGCAGCTCGGCGGCGCCGACGCTTTGCAGGGCATTCGCGACCTGCTCGAACGGGGCAACGGAGCGTCACGGCAGATCGTCGTCTACGAGGCCAACAACGACCTCAACGAGGTCATGGCGGAGATCATCGCGGCGACCGCGATCTAACGTCGCCGGCAGATCGCCGCTTGCGGTGATCGGACGGGCGAAACCCTTAATCACGGGCATGCGCGGTTGCCCTCGGCCGGTCCGTAGAATCGATTGCCATGTCGTCTCCGGACCTCTTCGTCGTATGCAAGAACTGCCAGGCGGAGGTGAGTCCGTACATCACGGAGTGCCCGTACTGCGGGACTCGGCTGCGCAAGCGGGCGCCGCGGATCGATCGCCCGGACGCGCCTCCGGCCAAGGCGCCCAA
The DNA here is from genome assembly GCA_963780585.1 of uncultured Actinomycetes bacterium. Lineage (GTDB taxonomy): Bacteria > Actinomycetota > Thermoleophilia > Solirubrobacterales > Solirubrobacteraceae > CADCVQ01. The sequence continues at coordinate 15,386 of CAWADD010000002.1, read as the reverse complement.
GCGCGGCCCGCGGCTCGGCGGCGGCACGCCGCGCTTCGGCGGCGGACGGGCGAAGGCCAAGCCGGCCAAGCAGGCCAAGCCGGCGAAGCCCGCGACGCCGCGGCTGGACCGGCTGCGCAGCGGCGAGATCCCAGGGATCCGCGGCGACGAGCACGGCCGCCCGTACGCGACGATCGTCCTCGTCGCGATGTCCTTCGGGCTGTGGCTGTCGCTGGCCTTCTACGCCAAGGCGGACTTCGCGATCAGCGCGGTCGGCGGCGATCCGTGGCGCTTCTTCACCGCCGCGCTGCTCAACGACGGCACGGCGGCGCAGTTCGCCGCGGTCGTCGGCGTCGGCCTGTTCGGCTGGCTGATCGAGCGACGCCAAGGCGCGATCGCGGTCGTGCTGCTGTTCTTGCTGTGCGGACCGGGCGCGCTGGCGGCGGCGTCGGCGGTCGACGTGACGACGTACGTGTACGGCACCCACGGCGCCGCGCTCGGCCTGCTCTGCGCCTGGCTCGTCCCGGTGCTGCTCGAACGCCGTCGCGGCGAGGGTGACGACGATGCCGACCTGCTGGGCGTGCTCGTCATCGCCGCGGTCCTGCTGCTCGTCCCGCTGCTCTCGCAGGGCAGCGCGCTCGCCGGGCTGTTCGGCGCCGCGTTCGGGGCGATCGTCGGCCTCGGCTTCGCGGCCCGACGGTCGAACGGGTGACGGCGACGCGCTACAGCGCCGAGGAGGTCGATGCGGCCGTCGAGGCGCTGTCGGACCCCGAGCGCTTCGGCCACGCCCAGGAGATCGTCACGCACGCCGCACCGGGCCTGCAGGTCGTGCTCGGCGAGGCGCTCCAGCAGGGTGGCTGGTTTGACCAGGCCCACGACGCGCAGCTCGCCAGCGCCGCCGGCACCGAGGATCCCGCCGAGCGCCTCGTCGCGATCCGGACGCTCGTCGAGGAGGAGACGCGGCTCGGGATGCTCGTCGGCGTGTCGGTCGGGTTCGAGCTCGCGCGCGAGCTTGCGGCGCGCCGCGAGGACAAGCAAGCGGGCGAGCAATGACCCATGCGATCGTGCTCGTCGAGGCCGAGCGCGACGTCATGTCGACGCTCGGCGGGTCGCTCGCGTCGATCGGTGGGGTGCGCGAGGCCTACTCGGTCACCGGCGAGTGGGACTTCGTCTGCATCGTGCACGTCAAGCAGCACGAGGAGCTCGCGGACGTCGTGACCGGCCAGATCTCGTCGATGCCGGGCGTTGCCCGCACGCACACGATGGTCGCCTTCGAGGCGTTCTCCCAGCACGACCTCGAGCAGCTCTTCTCGATCGGCGAGTGACCGGCGCTCGCCGCGTGGTGATGCGGCGGCGCTCGTCAGAATGGCCGCGTGCCCGTGATGAAAGCCGAATACGGCCCGACGCTGCCGCAGCTGCTCGCCGTCCGCTCGCTTCCCGTGCGGATCGCCGCAGCCGTGCTCGCGGCCGTCTTGCTCGCCGGGGCCGTCGCGGTCGTGATCATCTCGCGTCCCGACGAGACGGCCGTCCTGATCCGCAAGCCGGTGACGTTCAACTTCATCTACGGCTCGCAGTTTCAGCGCGTCGACGCGCCGGGCGCGCTCGTCGCGCTCGAGCACTCCGGGCGCGGGCTGTTCCTCGACTCCTACACGGTCCGCGACCTCATGCTGCCGCCCTACCGCGGGGTTGTCGGCGGGATGCTGCCGGTCTACGCGACGAGCTACCTGCGCACGCTGCCCGGGCGCTACGCGGGCTACGAGTTCGTCGGCGAGGGCCGGGCAAGGATCAACAACGCGATCGGTTACCAGGTCACGTTCCGCGCCCAGCTGGGCGCGCGGCGGATGTACGGTCGCCACTACCTGCTCGTCGAGGAGGAGCCCGAAGGCCTTCGCCGCGGCGTCATCGTCGAGCTCGAGTCGACACCGTCCGCCGGCACGCCGAACGCCGACGAGATCGGCATCCACGGGGCGCTGAAGACGCCACTGCGGTCGTTCCGCTTCGGAGAGGACCGCAAGGGAGGAACGTCGTGATCGAGTGGGCGGACTTCGAGCGCGTGGACATGCGCGTCGGGCGCATCATCGCGGTCGAGGACTTCCCCGAGGCGCGCAAGCCGGCCTGGAAGCTGCGGATCGACTTCGGCCCGGAGCTCGGCGAGAAGCGCTCGTCGGCACAGATCACGAACTACGCACGCGAGCAGCTCGAAGGGCGGCTGATCGTCGCCGTCGTGAACTTCCCGCCGCGTCAGATCGGGCCGGTGCGCTCGGAGGTGCTCGTGCTCGGCGCGGTCGCCGGCGAACATCCGGTGCTGCTGCTCGAGCCCGAAGAGGGCTCGCAGCCGGGCGACCGCATCGCCTGAGGCGGACCCGGCTAGGGGTGCGGCGTCGTGCCGCCGGTGCCTGTGCCGGTGCCTGTGCCCGTGCCCGGGACGGGCGTGGGATCGGTCGGCGTGGGGGTCGGATCCGTCGGCGTGGGCTTGGGATCCGTCGGGACGGGCTTCGTGTCGACGGGGTCGGTCGGCTTCGGATCGACGGGGTCGGGCTTCGTGACGAGCGGCGTCGGGTCCGGCGTCGTGGCCACAGGCGTCGTGTCCGTAACGGTCGACGCCGGCGGCGTGGTGTCAGCAAGAGTCGGCTGATTGGTGACGGTCGTCTCGGTCACGCCGACGACGGGCGCCTCGGTCGGCGTCGCCGGGCCGAGCACGCTGGCGAGCAGCGGCTCGGGATTGAGCGCGGCGGGCAGCGACGCGGTCGTCGCCTGCGCGCCCGGCGCGGACAGGCGCGCCGCGTTGGAGGGCGCTGAGACGTGCGACACCCGCGTCGGCGTCGTCGGCTGCTGCGCCGCCGCGACGACCTCGGGCGCGGTGTGGGCGACGCGCTCGGGCTTCTGCGCGAGCGCCGTCGTCGGGGCAGGCTCGGAGATCTTCATCTGGACGTGCTTGACCTCGACCGCGCCGGCGGTGACGATCGCCGCGGCGGCGAGCGTCGCGGCGGTCTTCGTCGCGATCGTGCTGATGCCGGCGGACATCGCCGACGTGCCGCCGGTCGCGGCCACGGTCGTCACCGCGGCACCAGCGGCGCCGCCGGCTCCGGCCGAGGCGGTCATGCCGAACTGCGTCAGCAGCGCCTTCTTGAGCAGCAGCAGCGGCGCGACGGGGAAGACCGCGGCGAGCGCCTTGTTCGTGCTGCGCAGCTGCGACTTGAAGCCCTGGCACCGCTCGCAGCCGCGCACATGACGGCGGACCGGCGCGGTCGAGCGGCGCAGGCCCTCGGCGACCTCGCCGAGCTCCTCGCGGACCTGCTCGCAGGTCAGCGTGCGCGCCTCGGCGGCCTCGGCGAGCGACACGCGAGCGCGCACGAGCAGCGACTTGACCGACGGGATCGTCGTCTCCATCGCCTCGGCGATCTGCTCGTAGGAGAGCGCGTCGATCTCGCGCAGCAGCAGCGCGGTCTTCTGCGTCTCGGGCAGGTCCTGGACGTCGGCGACGAGCATCCGGAAATCCTCGCGCCGGTGCACCTTGTCGGCGGTCGTGATGCCGGCCTCGGAGATGTGGACGTCCATCGAGTCGACGCCGATCGGCTGCACGCGGCGCAGGTGGTTCAGCGAGCGGTTACGGGCGATGCGATACAGCCACGGCCGTACGTGGATCGCGCGCTCGTCAGCGACGATCGCGTTGTAGGAGGCCGCGAAGACCTCCTGCAGAACGTCCTCGGCATCCTCGCGCGAACCGAGCATGTGGCGGCAGAAGGCCAGCAGGCGCGACTGGTAGCGCGCGACGAGCGTCTCGAAGGCGGCGTTGTTGCCGCGTCGCACAAGCGCGATCAGCCGCTCGTCTGACTGCAGGCGGAGTAGGGGGCTCGGGCCCCGCATCCCGACTGGGACGTGCTTGAGTGCTGTGGCTTCCATGTGCTGACGCGAGAATTTCCCGCCGCTGCTGGGTGCAACCCCGCAGCCGGCGAAAAGTTTCTGGTTGATTGCAGAGTATCGGCTGAACGGCGGCGTGTCGTGAGGAGAACGTGAGGATGCCCGGGGCGGGATTCGAACCCGCACGCTCTTGCGAGCAGCGGTTTTTAAGACCGCTCGCCTATGCCATTCGGCTACCCGGGCGCGCCGCAGATCCTACGCGCGCGCCCGGGCAGTCGGGCTACCTGGTCGTGTTCTTGAGCTTGCTCTTGAACGTCGTGTAGGCCGAGCGCACCGTGCCGTCCGCCTCGACGAGGCCAGCATCGAAGAGCTCGCAGTTTGCGCCGAACCAGTTGTAGCTGTAGAGGCGCTCGACGTCCTTGTCGTAGGTCTTGATCATGTCGAACATGAAGCTCGTGCGGTTTGCCTGACGGCTCTTGTCGCACGGGAACGAGCCACCGAACTTCGCCAGCCCGCCCGTCTCCGTGTACCAGAACTTCGCCGCCTTGTTGCGCTTGCGGACCGCCTTGATGATGCGCGCGGTGCCGGGGTAGCGGTTGGAGGCCTTCTTGGCCGTGATGCGGCGGTTCACCTGCGAGTAGTTGTGGATGCCGATGATCTTCGCGGTCCTGCCCGACGGGCCGGCCGCCTTGAGCCAGCGCGCGATGTACTTCTCGACGCCGGCCTGGTCGAGCACGTCGAGCGCGACGATCTTGCAGCCCGAGCACATGCCCTTCATGGTCTTGTAGAACTGGGCCGCGCGCGTCGGGTTGTTCGTCGTCGGCTGCGACTTGTGGTTGGCCTCGTTCCAGACGCCCCAGTCGGTCACGCCCTGCGCCTTGTAGCGCCTGATCAGCGCACCGACCTTCGACTTGTATGCCGCGACGCTGGGCAGCGCCCTGCGCGGGATGGAGTTGATGTCGTCCGTCGAGATGTGCATCAGGACCTTGACGCCCTCACGCCGGGCGGCGCTGACGAAGTCGTCGGCCTTGGTGAGCTCTCCGGGCTGGTCGATCGCGTTCCACTCGATGAAGTAGCGCGTCTTCTTCATGTTCAGCGCCTTCCAGTTGGCGTCATCGAACATCTTCGCGCTCTGGTCGCCGATTCCGACGGCGACGTTGATCTTCGCCACGGCTCCAGCCGGCACGGCGAGCAATGCGACGGCGACGATCAGCGTAGGCAGCAGGCGGCGGTTCACGAGGATTGGGTCCTTTCGGCGGGGTCTCGGCACGACATCGGCAGCGATTCGTGCCTGCATGAGCGTAACCTCACGGCGCGCTCACGGTCGCATTTGCCGGAGCGCTGGCGGCAGCCTGCGGCGGCTACGCCGCGCGCACGCCGCGTGCGGCGGTCGCGCCGACGCCGTCGAGCACGGTGTTCGCCAGCCGCTCGTCGCCGCTGATGCTGAGCTGCCCGCGCGCGGCTTCTGGGCCGAGCGCATCGATCCAGTCGGCCTCGCTGCCGCGCACGCGGGCGGTGGCGTCGGGGGCCTTGCGCTCGACGATCGTCGCGCTACCCGCTGCGACGGTGATCGCGTAGTAGCTCGTGCCGTCGTCGCGCTCGACGCTGAGCTCGGCCGTGCCTGACAGGCCGGCGGGGGCGGTGATCAGCCCGGGAGCGACGCGCAGGATCGCGCCGATGTCGATCGCCTCGCCGTCGCGCGGCGCGGTCCATGCCCAGCGCAGCCCCCAGCGGGCGAGCGCGCCCAGCACCTCGAGCAGCTCGTGCGAGCGCGGCGTCAGCTCGTAGTCGACGCGGGGCGGCACCTCGCGGTAGCGCTGGCGGGTCAGCAGGCCGTCGGCGACCATCCGATTCAGGCGCGAGCGCAGCTGCTCGGTCGAGATGCCCGGCAGCACGCGCTGCAGCTCGACGAAGCGACGCGGGCCGGCGGCCAGGTCGCGGACGATGAGCAGCGTCCATTTGTCCCCGATGAGGTCGAGTGCGCGCGCATCGGGCGCCCACTGGGCGTATGGGTGCCGCTTCGGCGGTGGGGTGGGGGGCGTCATGTCTCGCAAGCCGTCGGACTGGGGGCGGTGCCGACGTTCCAGCACCATAGTGGCCCCGAGTCTCCGGGAAGTCAGTTCGAAGTCAACCCGTGGCTCGAAGGTTGCCGCAGGTTTCCGCGGATCGCTGCGTTATGAACCTCGTGGGGACCGTGACCTCGCTACAAGCGCATCGCGCGGCGCGCCGACGGCGCGTGCCGCTCGTGCGCCACGTGCCGGTCGAGGCAACGCTGTTCTTCGACCTCAGCTCGCCGTACACATATCTCGCCGCCGAGCGAGCGGAGCGGCTCTTCGCAGGTCTCGAATGGCAGCCGGCGCGCACCGCGTCGGCGCGCCGCTCGGCCTGGCGCGAGGACGCGGCACGTGCCGTCGGCGAGCGCGCGGCGATGCTCGGCCTGCCGCTCACCTGGCCCGAAAATCACCCACTGCCGGTGCGCGGCGCGATGCGGGTCGCTGCGCTGGCGGCCGAGCGCGGCTGCGGCGCGGCCTTCGTCCTGGCGGCGTCACGGCTCGCGTTCTGCGGCGGATTCGACGTTGACGATCCGGACATCCTCGCCGAGGCCGCGGCCGCGGCGGGGATCGGGCTGCGCGAGGCGCTTGCCGCCGGCGGCGACGCCGCTCGCGACCGCGCGATCGAGCAGGCCGGCGCCTGGCTCGTCGCCGCTGGCGCGCTGCATCTGCCGGCGATCCGCGTCGGCGCGCGGCTGTTCTGCGGCGAGGACCGGCTGCTCGAAGCGGCCGCGGCGCGCGCCGCCGTCTGAGCGCACGGTCGACGAATGTCGGAGCGCGGGCGATCCGATGGCGTTCATGTGAACGTCATTGTTCATTGATAGCGTCCCCGCTCGATGACGACCGAATCGTCGAGCGAGGCGCCGGCCGTCGGCGGGCACCTCGTCGCACGCCGGCTGAAGGAGCATGGGGTGACGACGCTCTTCACCCTCTCCGGCGGGCACCTGTTCTCGATCTACGACGGCTGCCGCGCCGAAGGGATCGCGATCGTCGACGTGCGCCACGAGCAGACCGCGGCGTTCGCGGCCGAGGGCTGGGCGAAGGTCACGCGCCGCCCGGGCGTCGCGGCGCTGACCGCGGGCCCGGGCGTGACGAACGCGATCAGTGCGATCGCCTCCGCGCACTTCAACCACTCGCCGATGCTCGTGCTCGGCGGGCGGGCGCCCGCCGCGCGCTGGGGACAGGGATCGCTGCAAGAGATCGACCATCTGCCGCTCGTCGCGTCGCTGACGAAGCTCGCCGCGACGGCGTCGCGGACGGCGCAGATCCCGTCGCTGATCGATGCCGCCCTGACGGCCGCCGTCACGCCGCACGGCGGGCCGTCGTTCGTCGACATCCCGCTCGACCACGTCTTCTCCGAAGCTGTCGCGGAGGGGGAGTTCGCAGCGCTGCCCGCGATCGGTGGCGCAGGGCCGGCCGGGACCGACGGGCTCGACGACGCGGCGCTGGAGACGGCGATCGCGTTGCTGCGCGACGCGCGGCGGCCGGTGATCATGGCCGGCACAGACGTCTACTGGGGCCACGGCGAGGACGCGCTACGCGCGCTCGTCGAGGAGCTGCGGATCCCGGTCTTCCTCAACGGGCTCGCGCGCGGATGCGTGCCCGTGGACGACGAGCTGTTCTTCTCCCGCGCGCGCTCGGTCGGGCTGCGCGGCGCCGACGTCGCGCTCGTCATCGGCGTCCCGATGGACTTCCGGCTCGGCTTCGGCGGCGCGTTCGGAGACGAGACGACGATCGTCGCGATCGATCATGCCGCGCCGGCGCGGGCCTATCCGCGTGCCGTCGGCGTCGCGCTCTACGGCGCGTTCGCGGCCGTCCTCGGCGCGCTGCGGGCGGCGCTCGGCGGCGCGGCGTCGGATCCGCAGTGGGTCGCCGAGCTGCGCGCCGCCGAGGACGCGGCGCGCGAGCGCGAGCGCATCGAGCTGCTCGACGAGCGCGCGCCGCTGCATCCGATGCGCGTCTACGGCGAGCTGCGCGCGCTGCTCGACCGCGACGCGATCGTCGTCGGAGACGGCGGCGACTTCGTCTCCTACGCGGGTCGCATGATCGACTCGTTCGCGCCCGGCTGCTGGCTTGACCCGGGCCCGTTCGGCTGCCTGGGCTCGGGGCCCGGCTACGCGCTGGCTGCGAAGCTCGCGCATCCCGACCGCCAGGTCGTGCTGCTGCTGGGCGACGGCGCGTTCGGGTTCTCCGGGATGGAGTTCGACACGCTCGCGCGCCACGGCGTGGCGGTCGTCGGCGTCGTCGGCAACAACGGCATCTGGGGCCTCGAGAAGCATCCGATGGAGCTCATCTACGGCTACTCGGTGGCCGCCGAGCTGCGACCCGAGACGCGCTATGACGTCGTCGTCGAGGCGCTCGGCGGACATGGCGAGCTCGTGCGCTCGCCGGCCGAGCTGCGACCCGCGCTCGAGCGCGCCTTCTCGACCGGGCGGCCAGCGTTGGTCAACGTGCTGACCGACCCCGCGGTCGCCTATCCGCGGCGATCGAACCTCGCCTGACGCCCGTCCTCGGCGGGTCCGCCGTTAATCGAGGAAGCCGCCCCCAGGGGAAAGGGCGGCTTCCCACAGTGGCCACGTCAGGACGGGCAGGGGTACGCACCTGGCGGTGGGCCATATGGCGGTTCGGGCGGGTGGGTGGGCGCCGGTCGGCGCGCGTGCCCGAACCTATGTCCGGCTTGGTTCCCGTGATCTGGGCTGGGTCCCTCCGGTACGTCTGTATCGGCGCCGCGCGGTACGGCGTGAATCGGATGTTCGTCCGCATTTGCGGCGAAATCGTGTATGGATCAGGCGCCGCGTTCGAGGCCGCCGGCCGCTGCCGCCAAGCGCAGGGCGGCACCGCGCAGGATGTCGTGCTCCGAGACCTCGATCGCGTCGAGGCCGAACGCGTCGAGCACCTCGATCAGCATCGCGACGCCGGCGACGATCGTCGGCGCGCGGTCGGGCTGCAGGCCGGTGACGGCGCGGCGCTCGTCGTTCGCGAGCGCCGCGAGACAGTCGAGGATGCGCGCGCAGGTCGTGCGCGTGAGCACGTGGCCGTGCACGCGGGCGGGGTCGTAGGGGTCGAGCTCGAGCTCGATCGCCGCGCAGGAGGTGGCGGTCCCGGCGACGGCGATCCCCTGCGTGACGCGCTCGCGCAGCTGCGCCGGAACGCTCGCGTCGATGATCGCGGCGACCTCGGCCGCCAGCTCGGCGATCGCCGCGCGTGGCGGCGGGTCGGCGCCGATGTGGCGCTCGGTCTGGCGCACGACGCCCGCCTGCGTCGAGACGTGGAAGTCGACGGCGCCGTCGCGGCCGACGACGAACTCCGTCGACCCGCCGCCGATGTCGACGACGACGAGCTCGTTGCCGTCATCCGCGCGCTCGCTCGTGGCGCCGGCGAACGTCAGCGCCGCCTCCTCGTCACCGCCGATCGTGCGCGCGTCAAGCCCGTGACCAGCGCGCACGCCGGCCGTGAAGTCCGCGCCGTTGGCAGCGTCGCGGACGGCGCTCGTGAGCACCGCCGTGCAGGCCGTCGCGCCGTGCTCGTCGATCAGCTCGCGAAAGCGCGCGAGCGTCTGAAAGACGCGCTGCATCGCGTCGTCCTGCAGCCGTCCGGTGGCGTCGACGCGGTCGCCGAGGCGGGTCACGATCGACTCGCGACGCAGCTCCGTGAGCGCGCCGTCGGGCGCGACGTCGGCGATCAGCAGCCGTGTCGAGTTCGTCCCGATATCGACGACGGCAACGCGCACTTCCGAGTGAGGCTATCCGGCCTCAGACCCGTTGATCGGGGCGTTAACGCGTTGCTACACTCGCTGGTCCACGCCGCGGGGTGGAGCAGTCTGGTAGCTCGTCGGGCTCATAACCCGAAGGTCGCGGGTTCGAATCCCGCCCCCGCTATGTGCGAAAAGCCCTGCTATGCGGGGCTTTTCGTGGTTCGGCTGCGAGCGCCGTCGCGACAGTGCCGGCGATGTAGTGCCCGAACTTGGCGAGCTGTGGCTTGCGAACGTCAGCGACGAAGACTGGGAAGAGCGTGTCGGCGTGCACGACGAGCAAACACTTGCGCGATCGATCCAGATGAGGTTGGCGTACCAGTCGTCGGGTGCCGGCTCCACGTCGCTGAGCTCATCGGGCGCCAGCAGCTTGAGCAGCCGCGCGGTGCAGCGGACGATCACCGCGCCGACCTAACGGGCGCCGAGCCCTCGCGAACGCGATCCGGCATACGCGCCGAATACGAGGAATGCAAGGCGGCGGGCCGGCTACCCCATCGCGAGGTCGCGCTTCTCCGCCCCAACGCGCGGATCAGCCTCCGCGAGTCGAAGCGTCGAGGTCCTTGACCAGTACCTGGAGGTTCAACGCGTCGGTCGGTGACGGCTCGAAGCCGTGGCGGAGATAGAAGGAGCGGGCGTTCTCGTCGATCGCGTGGACCAGGAGGATGCGGATGCCCATCTCGTCGGCGGCGTTCACGGTGCGAAGCAGTGCGTCGCGCAGGAGCCAGGCGCCGATGCCGCGACCGTGGACGGTGGTGTCGACGGCGAGGCGGGCGAGGAGTGCGGCAGGGATCGGGTGGCGCGGCATGCCGTTCCGCGCTCGCGACGTCGCGTCGGCGTGAGCAATCGACGCGGCCGCGAGGGCGTGGTACCCGACGACGCGATTCTGATCGGTGTCGATGATCACGAACGTTCGCGCCGAGCCGGACGCGGCAGCTTGGAGGGCGTGCTTCTTCAGCCAGGCGTTGAGCGATTCGATCCCACAGTCGAACGCCTCGATGTCGTGGTTGACGCCGAGCGGCTCGGGGTCGTTGAAGCGCGGCAACTACTCGGGTCGAGGGCGACGCAGCAGATCGACGACCGCGGGCTTGACCTCCGCCGGACGGTCGAGCGCATCGTTGAAGGCCTGCCAGGCCTTCGTGTTGAGGGCGAACTCGGTGCGGTCGGCGAGGATCATCTCTGCGCGTGTGCGGCCGCTCTCGACGAGGAACTCCGAAACCGACTCGCCAACTGTCGCGGCGGCCTTGCGGAACAGCGCGTCGTCCGCCGGTGAGACGCGGAGCTGCCTGCGTTCGGTCTTGGTCGCTGTGGTCATGTGGTCGAGTGTAGCGCCTGTACCTACAGTGTGTGTACATCGCCTGGCTGTGTCTTGGACGCCCGCAGCGGCGTCCGCGCTGAGCAGGTCGTCCAACGGTGCGTCGTGCCGACCACCCCGTGGTTCCCCATGATCAGCAGGATCGGCGGATGCGCTGTGTCACCGAACGGCTCCGTACAGAGCTCGACACCATTCGCTTCGATGGTGCGCTCGGCCACGCAGCTCCTCTCCTCCTAGCCGAGCTTCCCGAGAGTCGGCATACGACGAGGCCGTTGCCGCTCCTGCCTCGAAGGAGCAGTGCCGTCATCGTCCCACTACGCGACGATCTGGGAGCTGAATGAGGTTCCATGTCGAGACGCGCTGACCGGCTCCGCTCATCAGGTGAAGGGCCGCGAGGGCGCGGCGCAGACACCAGGAGACCACGATGCCAAAGTATCTGTTGCACGACGAGTACACAACGTACGAGCTGGCCGGAGGCCGTTCATGACCGTCTTGCGCCTGGAGCACATCGGCATCGTCGTCGACGACCTCGCGGCGGCGACCGCGTTCTTCGCCGCGCTCGGGCTCGAAGTGGAGGGCGAGGCATCCGTCGAGGGCGGCTCCGTGGACCGCATCAACGGGCTCGAAGGCGTACGCGCGGACATCGTGATCCTGCGGACTCCGGATCGCAACGCCAAGGTCGAGCTGGCAAAGTACCGCTCGCCCTCATACGAGGGCGACGATGGGCCGGCACCGGCCAACGCCCCAGGCATCCGCCACATCCTCTTCGTCGTCGACGACGTCGAGGCATCGCTTGCCGGCCTGCGAGCGCACGGCGGCGAGCTGGTCGGCGAGCTGGAGAACTACGAGAACAACTACTGGCTGTGCTACGTGCGCGGTCCGGCGGGGATCATCGTCGAGCTGGCGCAGAAGATCGGCTGATGGGTGTCCCGTTGTTCGGTCAGGAGCACGTCGAGAGATACCGCGCAAGCGACGACGAGGCAGGCCTGCCGTGCCACGGCGGTCAGTGTCCGCCGTGGTGAAGCCAGCGCATGAGCCAGTCCTCGCGGAAGGACCTCCTGGAGGTCGGCGGGCGAGAGGCGTGGCCGGCTGCGGGCCGCGAGCTCGAGCACGGCCGGCACGCCGCGCCGCCCGGGCGCCCAAGCGCCCGGGCGGCACGACGCGTGGCGTTTATGCGCCGACGATCGCGGTCGGGTTGCTCGAGGCCGACGCCGTCCCGTCGCTGTTCGTCGCCGTCGACATCACCCGCAGCGTGCTGCCGAGATCGGCAGCGACGGGCTTGTAGCTGTTGGTCGTCACGCCGATGTCGCCGCAGTTCGCGCCGGCGGCGTCACACCGCAGCCACTTGCGTGTCACGGTCGTCTGCGCGTTCTGCGTGGAATACGTGCCCGACGTGCTGTTCAGCGCCGGCGGCGGCGTGCTGACCTTCGCGGTTCCGGTGATCGTGGGGATCGCCGTGTTCACCGGCGGCGTCGGGCACAGGATCGCCGTCCTGTCGACCCCTGCGATCGCGAACATCGTCAGCGCCGGGCAGGTGATCGCGCCGCTCTTGATGATCGTGTTGGGAAACAGTCCGGCGAACGTGAACGACCCCAGCCGCCCGGTCGGCGCACCGCCACCAGCCGTGAAGCCGGCGGGATACACGCTGGTCTGCGTCAGCGCGTTGGCGCATCCGCTCACCGCGTTGCCGCCCGTGTCGACGTAGAGGTGGCCTGCGAGCGCGGGCGGCGCCGTGATGTTCCAGCTGGCGTCGAGCTGCTTGCCGGTGAACTTCGCGTACTGGTTCGCACCAGACGAACACGATGCGCCCGTCAACGCCACCTGCTCGACGTTGACGACCGAACTCGAGGTGAAATGCATCGAGGACAGGCCCGCAAGCGTGAGGCTTCGAGCCGAATTGACGTTGCTGCAGGCGATCGAGGCCAGCAGCGCGCAGGAGTCGAGCTTCGCCGGCAGGGGATTGACCTTGACCGACAGCGGTTGCCCGGCCGCGATGATCTCGGCGCTGTACGACGACGCCGCGTCGCCCGCGGGGCCGTCGTAGATCGCCTGCAGGCCCGCTCCGGGGAGCGAGATCGTGGCGGCGCTGTTGACCGCCGACGGCAGCAGGCCGTCGATCGTCTCGTTGATCGTTGCGATCGCGCCGAGCCCGATCTTCATGCCGAACTTCGTGCGGCTCGACGTGTTCAGCCCGAGCGTGATCGCCGTACCGGCGAGGCCGACGCCCACGTGCGCGGTCTTCGGCACGGCGGTCCACGAGAAGTCGACCGCTCCCGCGGTGCCGATGCCGATCCGCTGCGTGATCGACGGGCCTGGCCCGCTGACCGTGTTGTCGACCGCGAACAGCGCCCCGCCCGTGCCGAGCCCGAGCACGGCCTTGAAGCTCGTCGGCGCCCATGACGCGGGCGTCAGGTAGCCGAGTGAGACGTCGCCGAGGCTCGTCAGGGACCCCGCCACGTCGACCGTCAGCTTCGCCGCCGAGAGCGGGAGCCGCGTGATCTCCTGCGTGATCTTGCCGGTCGTCGCGTCGACCGTGAGCAGACCGCAGAGGTCATAGCCCAAGGCGCCGTCGACATCCATCAACGTCGGAATCCCGAGATATCCGGGAACGCTGCGCACGATCGTCCCTCCGCTGCTCTTGCGGTAGGTCGTCGTCCAGCTCAGCTTCAGCAACGCGAGCTGGGCGGGGGCGAGCGCCGCCGTCAGACCGACGGTCTGCTTGTAGACGAAATCACTCAACGGCTTGTCGACCGGCAGGATGCCGGCCAGCAGTTGTGTGTTAAGCGGGATGCCGAGGATCGACCGGGGGATGATCGGCGTCAGCGCGGCCAGCGTCGCGCACGTGCCCGCCAGGGCCGGGCTCGCAAGCACGAGGGCGGCGAGGGCGAGCGCATCCACAGTGCCCGGCGGTACGCCGAGGTTGAGAAGGAGCGCGTCGAGCTGTGCCTGCAGCGCCGTCCGCGTCGCGCCGACCGCGGCGTACGTGTCGTCCAGCAGCGGTTGCAGCGACGTCAGCGTCGCGGCCGTCGCGGCTTCGACGTCAGCGAGGAGTTGTGCCAGCACGCCGGGGTCGAGCTCCGGAACGGTGAGCGTGCTCGGTGTCCACGCGCTGCTGGCGCTCGACGTCGTGGTGGCCTTGGCTGTCACCTTCGCCTTCGCGCTCGCGGCCGACGCCGTCAACGCGAACGCCATACCGATACAACCGATGCTGACAACTGTGACACCGAGGCGCCGCAGCGCCGGTCCACGGGCAAATCGCACGTCGCTGACGCGCGCTACCGACTCCTCCATGCCTCTCACCGTTACCTTTCGTGAGGCGAGCGCTCTGTTGTGCGCCGCCGTGACCCGAGCGCCGCGCCACGGTATGTCGACCCGTGGGCGCAGCGGAACCCACGGCGTGTTTTCGTGAGCGGCGGCGGCGCTCCTCTGTGGCGATTCGAATTAACCTCACACATGAGCGACCGTTTGGCGCGGTGGCGACGGCGTCGGCGACGCATTACGATCGGCGGATGCCCGATCGTCTCCATTTCACGAACTCCGACGAGGCCAACGCGCTGATCGCCAGCGACCCGATGGCCCTGCTCGTCGGCTTCGTCCTTGATCAGCAGGTCACGGTGCAGAAGGCGTTCGCAGGACCGCTCGCGCTGCGCGAGCGGCTCGGCTCGCTCGACGCCGCCACGCTCGCCGAAGCCGACCTCGAGCCCGTGTTTCGCGAGCGCCCCGCCGTCCATCGCTTCCCGGGGTCGATGGCGACGCGTGTCCACGAGCTCGCGATCCACATCCGCGACGACTACGACGGCGACGCCGCGCGCGTCTGGATCGACGCCGAGAACGCCGACGAGCTGCGGGCCAACCTCAAGGCGCTGCCCGGCTTCGGCGAGATGAAGATCAAGGCGCTCGGCGCGGTCCTCGCCAAGCGCTTCGGCGTCGACGCCGCGCGCGAGCTCGTGCCCTGGCATCCGACGCTCGGCGACGTCGACTCCGCCGAGGCGCTCGCTGACTACCAGGCCGCCAAGCGCGTTCACAAGAAGGAGTGGTCGCAGGCGAGAACGTGACGTAGCGCGGCATGACGCGTCGCGCGGGACGGGATCTGGACTCGCCACCGGCCCCGGCGTAGGGTCGGCCCAACCGAATCGAAAAGGGGGCCGCTGGATGTATGCGCGCGTGGTGAACTGGGAAGGCGGGGAGGCCGACGCGATGCGGGAAGCGGCCAGGGAGATCGGCGAGCGGGCGGCCCAGGGACCGCCGCCCGGCGTTCCGGCGATCGGCTTCTTGCTGCTGATCGATCCCGACAACGGTCGCAGCCTCGCGCTCAGCGTCTTCGAAACCGAGCAGGACATGCGTCAGGGTGACGAGACGCTGAACAGCATGAACCCGCCCGGCGACGGGCTGGGCAGTCGCGGCGCCGCCGGCTTCTACGAGGTCGCGGCCG
>CAWADD010000001.1:0-39425 GCA_963780585.1 uncultured Actinomycetes bacterium | reverse complement strand
GCGGCCGGCCCGATCGCCACCGTGCGCTCGGACTCGGTCACGGGCTCGCCGCGCGCGGCGCCGAGCGCCGCCCGGCCGAGGTCGCCGGCCGACGGGTAGCGATCGTCGGGAGCCTTCGCGAGCGCGCGCGCGATCACACGATCGAACCCCGCATCGAGACCCTTCGTCGACGGCTGCGGCGGCGGGTCGCGCAGGTGCGCCAGCATCGTCGCGGACACCGTCCCGCGCGGGAACGGCGCTGCGCCGGTGAGCGCCGCGTACAGCACGCAGCCGAGCGAGTAGACGTCCGAGCGCGCGTCGACGCGCTCGCCGTCGAGCTGCTCGGGCGAGGCGAAGTCGACCGTGCCGATCCAGCTGCCGCTCTCGGTCAGCGGATCCTGCGGATCGAGCGAGCGCATGAGCCCGAAGTCGCTGAGGTAGGCGTGCTCGCCGGCGCTCGCCAGCAGCACGTTCGCGGGCTTGACGTCGCGATGCACGAGCCCGGCGGCATGCGCGGCGTCGAGCGCGGCCGCGACCTGGACGACGATTGATGTCGCGCGCGCCGCCGGCAGCGGCCCCGCGCGCTTGATCAGCGCGTGCAGGTCGCTGCCGGCCACGTAGCGCATGACGATGTAGAGCGCGCCGCGGTCCTCGCCCGCGGCATAGACGGGCACGACGTTCGGGTGGTCGATCGCCGCCGCCATCCGCGACTCGCGCTCGAAGCGCTCGCGGAACTCCGGGTCGCCGGCGCGATCGGCCGTGATGACCTTCAGCGCGACCGGCCGCTCGAGGTCGAGCTGCACCGCGCGGTAGACGACGCCCATCCCGCCACGCGCGATGACGGCCTCGACACGGCAGCCGCCGAGCAGCTCGCCTGGGGTCAGCTCGGGCACCGCTTCATTGTGCAGCGTCGGCGCTGGCTACAGGCGCGGCACGCCGCCGGTCAGGCGGCCACGGCAGGTGCGGTACTTGCGCGTGCCGCGGATCGTCTTGCCGGTCGACGTCAGCACGGTGATGCGCACGTAGAAGGTGCCCTTCGGCAGGCCGCGCAGGTCGACGTTCGTGCCCCATGGCCGACGCCGCAGGACGCGGTTCGTGCGCGGCATCCTGATCGTGACCGCCGCGATGTTCGGCCAGAACTTCTTGCGCAGGCGGATCGGGAAGTAGCGCTTGCTGACGCAGCGCAGGTTCGTCGGCGTCGTCAGCAGGCCGTTGGGGCCGAAGGCGACGTTCGGCGTCGCCGGCGTCGTCGTCGCCGGCGGCGCCGGCGGCGGGCCCGCGACGCCGCGCGGCGAGAACGTCGTGTAGTGCGCGTACGTCGCCTGGGCGCCAGGCTGGACCGAGAAGCTCCAGCTGATCCCGGCGCCGTTGTCGAGCGACTCGGTCGCGCGCGTCGTGTTCGGGAACGGCGTGTGCGTCGCGATGTGCTCCCAGACCTCGGTGTAGCGCGCCTCCATGTACTGGTTGCCGCCGGTGATCGGATACCACTGCTCGATCCGGCCGGCGGGCGCGTTGTTGGCGTTGATCGAGCAGCCGACGGCGCTCGCGCCGGCGTCGACGAAGCCAAAGCCGGTGTCGGACTCCTGCAGGTAGCAGTCGCCGGCGCGGTAGAGGATCCCGTCGGCGGCGGCCGCGCCGAGGTTCTGCACGGTCGTATCGGTGCGGTAGGACTCCTGCCCCGCGATGTAGGAGTCGACCTGGGTGACGCGGATGCCGCTCGCGCCGGCGTCGGCGACCGTCGTCACCTTGAACGGGCTCGCGGCCGTGCCCGAGCCCGTGACGGCCGACTGGCTGACGGGGGTGAAGGCCGTGTTCGCGCCGATGCCGCTCGCCGCCGAGCTGTCGTGGGCCGGCAGGTTCGGCGCGTACAGCGCGCCGCCGACGAAGACGAACGTGCCGCAGTCACCAGGCTTCGCGGTCGACGGGTACAGCTCGAAGCGCGAGTCGCCGAGGTAGGACACCTGGCAGCTCAGCTCGTCGCCGATCGCGATGTTCGTCAGCGGGCCGGAGGTCGAGACGATCTCCTTGAACGGCACCGCCGCGGCGGCGCTGCCGGCGAGCGCGCAGCTCGCCACCACGAGCGCGGTCGCCAGCCCGGCCGTCAGAGCATGCCAGCGCTGGCTCATCGATCCGAGCCTACGCGCTTGACGGACTCGTGTCGATTTCGTCGCTCCCCGTTCGTCTCATGGGCGACGATTCCGCAAAAGGAGGAAGCGATGAAGTACATGCTGCTGATCCATCACGGTCCCGCTCCGACGCCGCCGTCGGACGAATGGGACTCCCTTTCGGAGCAGGAGAAGGGCGCGATCTACGCCGCCTACAAGGCGGTCAGCACGACGCCGGGCGTGAGCCCCGGCCTGCAGCTGCAGCCGCCCGAGATGGCGACCACCGTGCGTGTCGAGGACGGCAGGACGCTGGTCACCGACGGGCCCTTCGTCGAGCTCAAGGAGGCGATCGGCGGCTACCTGCTGTTCGAGGCCGATGACCTCGACGCGGCGATCGAGCTGGCCGCGCGGATCCCGGCCGCCCGCCTCGGCGGAGCGATCGAGGTGCGCCCGATCGTGGAGTGGTGACGATCCTCGAGCAGGCATTCCGCGAGCACCGGGGACGTGTGCTCGCCGCGCTGATCGGCTAACTCGGCGATTTCGACCTCGCCGAGGAAGCCGCGCAGGAGGCCTTCGCGATCGCCGCGGAGCGCTGGCCGCGCGACGGGGTGCCGGCCGATCCCGGGGGCTGGCTCGTGACGACCGCGCGCAACCGGGCGATCGACCGCATCCGGCGCGATCGCACGCTGGCGGCGAAGACGCGCCTGCTCGAGGTGCCCGAGGCAGCGGAGGACACGATGGACGCCACGACGTTCCCGGACGAGCGGCTCGAGCTCGTCTTCACCTGCTGCCATCCGGCGCTCGCCGTCGATGCCCAGGTCGCGCTCACGCTGCGCACGCTCGGCGGCCTGAGCACGACCGAGATCGCGCGCGCGTTCCTCGTCGGCGAGCCGACGATGGCGCAGCGCCTCGTGCGCGCCAAGCGCAAGATCAAGGCCGCCGGGATCCCTTTTCGCGTGCCGCCCGATCACCTGCTGCCCGACCGGCTCGCCGCCGTGCTCGCGGTCGTCTACCTGATCTTCAACGAGGGCTACGGCGGTCGCGGCGAGCTGACGGCCGAGGCGCTACGGCTGGGCTGCGCGCTGGCCGAGCTGATGCCCGACGAGCCCGAGGTGCACGGCCTGCTGGCGATGATGCTGCTGCACGACGCGCGCCGCGCGGCGCGATTTCGCTGCGACGACCTCGTCCTGCTCGCCGACCAGGACCGCTCGCTGTGGGACGCCGCGCAGATCAGCGGCGGGCGCGCGGCGCTCGACCGCGCGCTGGCGCTGCGCGGGCGCGGCGCGTATGTCGTGCAGGCGGCGATCGCGTCGCTGCACGCCGACGAGCCGCGCGACTGGCGCGAGATCGCGGCTCTCTACGGCGAGCTCGCCCGCCTCACCGACTCGCCGGTCGTCGAGCTGAGCAGGGCGGTGGCCGTCGCCGAAGCGGACGGCCCGCAGGCCGGACTCGAGATCGTCGACGGCGTTTCCGGGCTTGCGGACTACCGCTACCTGCACGCGACGCGCGCCGAGCTGCTGCGTCGGCTCGGTCGCGATGGCGAGGCCCGCGACGCCTATGAGCGCGCGCTTGCGCTCGTCCACGACGAGGCCGAGCGGCGGCTGCTGGAGCGCAGGCTGGCGGAGTTGGGCTGAGTCAGGCCGGGTGCGGCGCGATCAGCGAACGCGCACGGATGCGGTGCGGGCGGCCGTGCTGCCGGCGGCGTTCCTGGCCGTGACGCGGCATGCGATGCGCTTGCCGCGGTCGGCGCGGCGCAGCTTGTAGTAGTCGGCGTCCTGCAGGGTGTTCGGCACGCCGCAGTCCGCGGGCAGCGGGCCGACGCAGCGCGACCACGCGAAGTGGTAGCGCAGCGGCCCTGGGCCGGTCCATGTACCGGGGTCGACGGAGAACGGAGCGCCGACCTGCAACACCGGTGCGGAGATCGATGGCGGCGTCGTGTTGACCGGTGTCGCCTGCGCGGCGACGGGAGCGATCAGCGCGGCGGCCAGCGCGGCGGGCGGAAGGACCAGGCGGAAGGGCATGCGGGGTCATCGACCGTCGGGCCGGCCGGCTTGAGTGCCGGGGCGGCCCGACGTTCGGGCCGTCTAGAGCCGTTTGCGGGCGGCGAACTGCTTGAGCGCTCCGTCGATTGCGTACGGGATGCTGAGCACGGTGTTGAACGCCATCGCCGCGCCGTAGTTCGGCGCGTCGTAATAGGGCAGCTCGATGACGTCGCCGCGCGCGACGACGTCCAGCGCCTTGAAGACCGGCTTGGCGAAGAACTTCGTGCGGGTCGTCTTGTCGCTCAGCATGAAGAGGTAGTCGACGTCGATCAGGTCGAGGCGCTCGTCGCTGATCACGTCCCCGAACTTGCCCTTGACCGCCTTGTCTATCGCGGGCGGGTTCGTGAAGCCGAGCTCCTTGAGGAACTGCCCGCGCGGATCGGTCGAGCCGAACGCGAAGGCGTCGCCCTGGCCCGCGTCGAGGACGATCGCCGTCTTGCCCTGGAACTCGGGGTGCTCCTTGCGCACGGCGGCGAACTTCGCGTCGACGGCGTCGATCAGCTCCTGGCCCTGCTGCTTCTTGCCGACGGCCTCGGCGGCGATCAGCGTCTCGTCGCGCCAGGGAGTCGTGTAGGCCTCGTGGTCGGCGCTCTGGGCGACCGTCGGCGCGATCTTCGCGAGCGTCTTGTAGTCGCCGGCGCTGATGTCCTGATACATCCCGAGGATCAGGTCGGGACGCAGGCCCGCGACCTTCTCGAAGTTGATCTCGCCCGACTTGGTGCTGACGACCGTCGGCGGCTCGCTGCCCCAGTCCTCCCAGGGCCATTTCGCGAACGTGCCTTGCTGAAACCAGTCCATCGCGCCGACCGCCTTGATGCCGAGCGCCAGCAACGTGTCCTGGTCCTTGAGGCCGACCGTGACGACGCGCGTGGGCTGGGACTCGATCGTCGTGCTTCCCCGAGCATGCTGGATCGTGATGGGGAACGCCGTCGTCTCCGGCTGTGCCGCGGTCGTCGAGGCGTCGTCGTCCCCATCTCCGCAGCCCGCGACGAGCAGAGCGAGCAGCGCAAGGCAGGCGAGCTGGCGAGCACCGAGCCGCCTGGTCGGACGCCGCCGCCGTACGGCGGCCGTGGACCAGCGACGCAGAGCACCGCTGGCGATGCGAACCGCGCGAGTGTGGTCATCGACCTCGTACATGTGTCTCCTCCCCGATGACGCTGGACCGACCGCCCTAAGAACCGGCCACCAGGTTAGGCTTCCCTAATAGATGAGCGTGGCGCGTAGCGGACAGGTGATGTCGCAGACCGGCCGTATCCGGCAGGTCGGGGCCCGGATCGGCGCGCCGTGCAGCTGATCAGCGAGTGGCTCGCGTCCGATCGATCCCGCGGCGTCGAGGTGCTCAGCTACGGGCTCGACCGGGGCGACGGCTGGCCCGAGCACGACCACGACAAGGATCAGTTCGCGTGGGCGTCCTCTGGATCGCTGTCGGTCGAGATCGCGGGATCGCGCTGGGATCTGCCGCCCAGCCTCGGGATCTGGATCCCAGCGGCGACGCCGCACCAGATCGGCGCATCGCGGCGGGCCGAGTTCGTCTCGCTCTATCTCGTCGGCCGAGCCGAACCGCTGTGGACCGAGCCGACGGTCGTGGCGGTGACGCCGCTCTTGCGGGAGATGGTCTGCTACCTCGCCGATCCCCAAGCGGACGCCGTCCGCGCGTCAGCCGAGGACTTCCTGCTCGACCTCGTCGCGCCGGCCGAGAGCGTGTCGGCGGCGCTGCCGATGCCCGTCGATCCGAGGGCGCGCGATGTCGCGGACGCGCTGCTCGCCGATCCGGCGGATCGCCGCGACCTCGACGCGTGGGCGCGCGCCGTCGCAACGAGTCCCAGGCATCTCCGCCGCCTGTTCTCGGAGGAGACTGGGCTGAGCCCGTCCGAATGGCGCACGCGCGCACGAATGCAGGAGGCCATCGCGCTGCTCGGCGAGGGTGTTCCCGTCGCGCGGATCGCCGGAGAGGTCGGGTACACCACCGCGAGCGCGTTCGTCGCAGCGTTCCATCGCAGCGTCGGGCACACACCCGGCCGCTATGCGGCGAGTGCGCGAAATGCGGCGCTTGCGGGTGCCGGGCCGGGCCGGGCCGGGGGTCCCCGGCTCCGGCCCCGGCGGCCCTCAGCTGTGCGCCGGCTCGGGTAGCGCGCCGATCTGCGCGAGCAGCGAGGCCGTGTCGGCGATCTCCCACTCCTCCGCGATGCAGCCGTCCTCGAAGCGGCTGATGGTGATCATCGCGAACGCGACCTCACGGCCGGTCGGCGCCGTGCCCATGAGCTCGCCTGCGTGGATGCCGCGAATGGTCGAGACCGTCGCGACGCGATCGCCGGCGGAGAACTGCTGCTCGACTTCGACGCGCAGGTCGCTGAGAGCAGCCCGGTATCCATCGACCATCTCCTGCAGACCGGCCGCGCCATGCGCCTCCTCGGGATGCACGACGTAGCCCGGCGTGAGGATCGTCTCGAACACGTCGTAGTTGCCACGCGACGCCTCCGTCAGGCACGTGCGCACGACGTCCTCGTTGGTCTGCTGGCTGGCTGGGCTCATGAGGCTCCTCCTCCTTCGGTCGGTTGATGCGAGGAGGATCGCCGCGCGCCGGCGCGCAGTCATCGGTAGGACTACTTATGCGACTACTCATCTTCGCGCCCGGCCTGGAACGCGTACGCGGCCGCTTCGGCGCGGGTGCGCAGGTCGAGCTTGGAGAGGATGCTGGCGACGTGGTTCTCGGCCGTCCGGCGGCTGATCACCAGCCGTTCGGCGATCTCGGCATTCGTGCAGCCGTGGGCGAGAAGGGCGAGCACCTCGGCCTCGCGCGCCGTCAGCGTGCCGGTTCTGCGAACTCGCGAGCGGCCGGTCGCGCCGAGCTGGCGCAGCAGCGCGGCGGCGGCGTCCGCCTCGGGGCGGGCGCCGATCCGCTCGAAGCTGCGCAGGGCGAGCTGCGCCTCTGCCACGGCCGCCCGGGGCGTGCCGGTGGCGAGCGCGCCGGCGAGCGCGAGCTGCGCGCGGGCGGCTTCGAGCGGTAACGCGAGGGCGCCGAAGCGGCGCATGGCGGCCTGTAGCGACCCCGTCGCGGGTTCGCCGCACGCCTCCGCGACGAGCCCGGTGGCGAGGTCGGCGTGAGCGCCGGCTCGCTCGTCCGCGCTCGCGCTCGCAATCTCGACCAGTCGAGCCAGCGCCTGCGTCGCCGCGGCGATGTCGCCGCGCGCGAGGCGCACCCGCACCTGCAGCTCGATGACCGGGGCGCAGCGCGAGTCCGCACCGCCTTCGCCCTCGAGGCAGACGTGAACGAGGTCCTCCGCGAGGTCGAGCTCGCCGCGCCCGAGCGCGATCGCGACGAGCACGCGACGGGCGAGCGGGTGCGACTCGTGCCCTTCGATGAGCCGGCGTGCCTCCTCGTACCGCCCCTGGCGGACACGGAGGTCCGCGAGCTTCACGAGCGGCGACTCCCGCATAAGCCTGTAGCTGTGCTCGAAGGTGCGGAGAGCGCTCTCGAGCTCGGCCTCGGCCTCGGCCCAGCGCCCGGCGGCGACGAGAATGCCACCGTAGTGAGAGCGGCAGACGGGCGACACCCAGTCCTTCCACGCCTCGAACACCGGCGCCGCCAGCATCCACTCCTCCGCGCGGCGGAGATCGAGCGCGATCTCGCAGGCCCCCATCATGCGACACACGACGTCACCGATCGCGACGATCCCGGTGACCTCTTGGCTGGTCACCGCGGCCATCGCCTGGTCGAGCAGCTTCATGCCCTGCTCGACGCGTCCCTGGGCCACGTACGCCTGGCCGAGCAGGGCGAGCGCGTCGTACTCGAGGTCGGTGTCTGCGAACCGTCGAGCGATCGCCAGCGCCGATGCCGCGAGCTGCTCGCGGCGTTGGATCTCCTCGGTGAACGGAGCGCGATCGAGATACAGCCACCCGTGGGCCGCGCACTCCTCGACACCGTCGAGCGCCGACTCGGCGCGCGCCATCCAGCCGCCCGCGACCGACATGTTCGCCCTGACGGCACCGTGCAGGAACGCCAACCAGCGCGCCCGGTCGGCGGCTTCGACGCCACGACCACCGCGCAGGTAGGCCGCGAACGCGCGCTCCGTCAGCTCGATCGCGCGGTCGTACTCGCCCTCGAAGTGCAGCGCCCGGCCGAGACCGTCCAGCGCCTCGGCATGCTGCGCATCCTGCGCAAGCGCGCGCTCGAAGCATTCGCGCGCGCGAGTCCAGTCGGCGCGCCCAAGCGCGGCCTGTCCCTCCTGCACGAGCTCAGCCGTCTCCATCAACGCGGAGCGTCCCACAGGGCCGCGCGGCGGTGAAGACGACGACGCACGACTGACGTCAGGAACGTCGCCCGACAGTGTCGCCAGTGGTGTGCGAGTTGTTCGCGGTCAGCGCGACTTGCGGGCTGCACCTATACGGCTGGCCACCGACTTGGCTCCCTGCTTGACTGCCTCTGCGAGCGACTTTGCCGCCGAGATCCCCGCCGTGCCGGCCGACTTCGCAGACTGCGCAGCGTCAGCCCCGCTCTTCTCCGCCGCGTTGCGCTGCCTCGTGGCTGCACCTTTCTTCGCCGCCGCCTGCCGGTCGGCCTTCGTCCGTTCCGCCATGCTGTTGCTCCTTCGTCGTCGCCGCCTCGCGATGATCTTCGCAGCCCGCCGACGCAGAGCGCGCCGCCGATTTACGCAGCAAGGCATCCGACTGCGCTGGTGAGCACGAAGGCCCAGTGTGCGGTCGTCTAGTGGGCCTTCTCCAAACGTTCCACCGGAACGTGCCGGGCGCCGATCACCGCCTGGCTGTGTCCTCGGACACGCGTCGCGCAGCAGGTCACCGTGCTCGTCGTTCATCGCTCGCGCGACGACATCAGCAGGGGTCATCATCCGGTCCTCGGCCATCGTGGTGCTCCTGTTCATCGACTCCGTGAAGAGCCGACGAGCTTGGACGCCACGGTGGCCGGACTGACCTACCTGGCGCCAGCTACACCACGTCTACCGACATGACCAGGTCACAGATTGACGGCGAGACGCTCCTAGAACCAGCGGTCGTCCTAGCTCAGGACTTGTAGCGCTACTCCGCTCGTCGGTGAACCGCCTGCAAATGGGCGTAAAATGCGAAAAGGCCCCGCTCTGCAGGGCCTTCGCGAAGCGGGAGCGACGGGACTCGAACCCGCGACCTCCGGCGTGACAGGCCGGCGCTCTAACCAACTGAGCTACGCCCCCAAGGCGATGGCAAGTATGACAACACCCCGCGCGCAACTGCCCGCGCGCCGTAGATTGCAGCGCGTGAGTGGGCGCCCCTCGGTCGATGTCGTGCTGCCCTTTCGCGGCTCCGCAAGACAGCTCGAGCTCGTCGTCGAGCGGCTCGGGGCGCTCGCGCTGCAACCGGGCGACACGGTGACCGTCTGCGACAACCGGCCCGGTGCCCGTGACGCGCCCGCCGGCGGGAGCGTGCGCGTGATCGGCGCCGGCGAGCTGCAGACCTCCTACCACGCCCGCAATCGCGGCGTCACGCAGGGGACGGCGCCGTGGATCGTCTTCCTTGATGCCGACGTCCTTCCTCCGACGGACCTGCTCGAGCGCTACTTCGCGCTCCCGCCCGGCGATCGGGTCGGTCTGCTCGCAGGCGCCGTCGTCGACGAGGAGGCGCGCGAGACCGCCGCCGGGCGCTACGCCTGGCTGAAGACCTCGATGAGCCAGGAGATCACGCTCGCCGACGACGGCTGGGCGTTCGCACAGACCGCGAACGCCGCCGTGCGCCGGACGGCGTTCGATCAGGTCGGAGGCTTCGAGGAGCGTGTGCGCTCGGGCGGCGACGCCGACCTCTGCTTCCGGATCCGCGCTGCCGGCTGGACGCTCGAGCGCCGCGAGGAGGCGGCCGTCGTGCACCACAACCGCCAGACGATCCCGCGGATGCTCGCCCAGCGCGCGCGCCACGGTGCCGGCGCGGCCTGGCTGTCGCAGCGCTGGCCGGGCGCGCTGCCGCGCCGCCGCTGGCCGGGCCTGGCGTGGTGGAGCCTGCGCCGGGCGACACGCGGCGTGCTCGCGGCCGCGCGCAGCGATCGCGACGGCGCGCTGCTCGGGCTGCTCGACGGGCCCGCCGTATGGGCATTCGAGCTCGGGCGGCTGATCCCCAACCGCCCACGGCCGCGGCTCCGTCCGCGCTCGCGCCTGCGTCGCCGCCGCTAGACAGCCGGCGCTCAGCGCCGGTACGGATCGCGCCGCGGGACGAGCGCGCGCAGGCCGCGTCGCTGCGCGGACCGCAGCGCGGCCGCGTCGGCGGCGAGCGCACGCTCGCGCAGCGCGGCGCCGACGAGGTCGCCGTGCGTCCGGTGCAGCTCGAGCTGGCAGCGCGCGAGCGCCGCGACGTCGGCCGTCAGACCGCCCGGGTGGCGGCGGTAATGCACGAGCGTGTCGCTCAGGCAGACGAATCCGCCGCCGGCCGCGGCGAGCCGCAGCCACAGATCCCAGTCCTCCGCCAGCCGCACGGGCGACGCGAACCCGCCCGCGGCCTTGAGCGCATCGTGCCGCAGCACGACGCTCGAGGTCGGGATCGGGTTGGCCTCGTAGAGCAGCGCGGCGAGCTCCGCGCCCTCGTGCAGGCCGGGGCGCAGCTCGCTCCAGCGCTCGCCCGTCGCACGGCCGTCCGATCCGACGATCCGCGCCCGGCCGAAGCACGCGACGGCCTGCGCGGTTTCGCCGAGCGAGGCGAGCTGCTTGGCGAGCTTTCCCGGCAGCCACGCGTCGTCGGCGTCGCACAACGCGATCAGCGGGACGTCCGCCGGCCCCAGCGCCTCCAGCCCGCTCGCCCGCGCCGCCGCCGGGCCGCCGCAGCGCTCGCGCCGCACGAGCGTGCAGTGCGGCGCGTGGTCGGGGTGCAGCTTCAGCGGCTCCGGCGACGCGTCGTCGACCACGACGACGGCGGCCGGCGCCGGCTCCTGTGCGAGCACGCTGTCGAGCGCCTCGGCGAGGTACGGCGCGAAGCCGTGCACGGGGACGATGACGCCGACCACTCAAGCGGCAGCGTAATGGGAGCCGGGCTGCAGCCGGAAGGCGTGTCCGGCGGCGCGTCGAAGATGTGTTGCGGGTGGAAGCATCGACACGCAATCGTCTGCGTCCGGCGAAGCAGCTGGCGCGCCAAATCCTGCTCCCTCCGCTGGTCGTTTCGATCTCCCTCGTCTGGCTGCTGTTCAGCTTCGCGATGACCCAGGGCGAGCACGTCAGATCGGACAATCCGCTTGCCCACAGCACGGCGGACAGCATGCGCGACGCGATCGCCGGCCAGCTCTCGATCGATCTCGAGGGCACGCCGACGGCGGCCGACGTGCGCCGTGCGCGACGCCCGCTGAGCGAACGCAAGCGGCTGCTCGCGGCGCATCCCTACTTCCGCCTCTACAAGCTCGTCAAGCGGCGCTTCGACGTCTCGTGGTACCTCGTCGCCGCCGTCCATTACCAGGAGACGGGCTTCGGCAAGGCGCCGACGTCGTTCACCAAGACCCGCGAGTGGCTGCGCCACCGCGACGCGGTCACGACGATCGCGCGCCCCGCCAAGTACCCCAACCGGTCGACACGCCATCCGTCGGTGCGCGACGACTTCGACGTCGTCGCGGCGATCGGCGCCGGGCTGCACGCCGGCGGTGCGCGCGGCCTGGGCAAGTCGGCTCAGCGGGCGCTCGCGGCGCGCTACGGAACCGACCCGCAGGGTCGTCTGGCGGCGGCGATGGTGATCGAGCGCGCCCGCGCGTGGCGGTTGATCGGCACATTGCCGCTCCCCGGTCGCGGCGAGCTCGCGACTCCGGTCAGGGGCGTCGTCGGCGGCTGTGGCTACTTCGGCTGCCCGCGCCCGGGTCACCTGCACAACGGGGTGGACTTCGTCGCGCCGGCCAACGCACCGATCCATGCCGCCGCCGAGGGCCGCGTCGCGCTCGTCGAGTCGAGCGGCGCATCCGGCGGCTATGGCAACTTCATCTGCGTCCAGCACCGGCCGCATCTCGCGACCTGCTACGCGCATCTCAGCGCGTTCGCGGCCGAGCTCGGCGTCGGGACCGAGGTGCGACGCGGGCAGATCATCGGCGTCGTCGGGTCGACGGGGTCGAGCACCGCGCCGCACCTGCATTTCGAGGTCCGCCGCGGCCCGGCGCAGTGCTCGACGTGCGCGGTCGATCCGCTGCCGATGCTCTCGGGCGAGGTCCCGTCCGCGGCGCTGCCCGACCTCGTCGGCCTGGCGGGCGTCGTGACGCGGGTCTCGAGCGCCGCGCCGTTCTCGGCGCCGGAGCCCGCGCCGAGCGTCGTCGCGCCACGCGGCGAGACGCTCAGCGGCGGCGGCCCGGTCGACGTCCCCGCCGCGACCCCCCAGCGCGAACGCACGGGCTCGGAGCGCTCGGAGGAGGGAGGCGGCTCGAGCGTGAACGACCCCCCGATCGTGCGCACGACTCCGGCGCCGGCGCCTGCGCCCGAGCCGTTGATCCCGCCGGGGCCGAGCGACGCGGCGACCGACGGCGTCGCACCGACTGCACCACCTGCACCGCCCGAGCCGCCGCCGCCGGCGCAACCGGCCGCGACCGCGCCGCCACCACCGCCCGCGGTACCCCTCATCCCGGCGTTGCGTCCGCAGCCGCGGGCCCGCTGACGCTCAAGACACCGTTTCTCGGCGCTTCGCCGTCGGGACCTCCCAGGTTTTCACGAAGATTAAGCAGAGCTCGACTGACAAGCGTGATTACATAGGGCCCGATGAAGAACCTCAGACTGCGGCTGACCTACGTCCCGCGCTTCCACCGCCACTACAAGAGATGGTCCCGCCACGGACTTTCGCCTCGTCTGGCGCTGCGCCGCGCCCGCGAGGACTCGTAGCCGCTATTCAGGCGGGCAGACCGCGGACTGGCGGGCGTCGAGCCAGTTGGCGATCCGGTCGACGACGTGCTCGACGCCCGCCGAGGGGCGGACGGTCATGATCGCCTCGCCGCGCACCTCGTCCCAGGCGCTGTAGCTCGCGGCGACGATCGGCCTCGGCACCAGATACTGGAGCGCATACAGCGCGCGGCTGTCGCGCAGGCCTCCGGCGAACTCCTCGCGCAGTTGCGGATGCTCGAACAGCGCTTCGACGATCACCGAGCGCCCGTTGACGACGACGTCGCGGGCGCGCTCGCCGAGCTCGCGATAAAGCTTCGCGTGGTCGTCGGGCGCGTAGGCAGATCCGGGCGACGACAGCACCTCGAAGCCGCTGCGTCGCGAGAGCTCGGCGGCGAGCGTCGGCTCGCCGCGCGCCGCCGGCCCGCCGATCACGAGCACGACCGGGCCGCGCGCGCGCCACGCGAGCCGTTCCGCGAGGCGCAGCAGCTCGCCGGCGCGCGCACGCAGCGGCGTCGCGGCCTCGTCGTCGAGCTCCTGCGCCCGCAGCAGCTCGGCCCGCGCGCGCACGAGCGCGCGCTGGGCGCCGTAGAAGGCGAACAGCTCGGGGCTACACAGCTCGCCTCCGGCGTCCCAGTAGCACTGCACCAGAAGGTCGGCGGCACGCTGGTCGCCGATCCGCTCGAGGTCCATGCCGAGGAAGGCCACGTCCTCGGCGACGTCGATCTCGCGCAGTCGCGGATCGAGCTCGAGGCGGCCGAGGATCGCCAGCTGGTCGTCGAAGATGACGTGCACCGCGCACAGGTCACCGTGCCCGTCGCGGACGAAGCCGGCATCGGCGCGGGCCGTGATCTCGTAGCCGTGCGTGAGCAGGAACGCGTTCATGAAGCGCCCGCAGGCGTGGACGATGCGTGCCGCGTCCCCGCTCGTGAGGGCGAGCAGCTCACGGATGTGGCGCCAGCTTGCGCGCTTGACGGCCGTGACGCGGTCGATTGGAGTGACGGTCGCTGCGCCGACGTGGAACGCGGCGAGCCGCTGCGCGACCGCGGCGACGTGCTGGTCGGTGAGCAGGCCGCGCCGCGCGAGCGACGCCATCGTCCGCGCGCTGTCGAAGCGCCGCATCTCGATCGCGTACTCGACCGCCCCCTTCGCGCGCTCGTCGGACAGCACGACCGATGCCAATCGGGGGACGAGCGCGCGCACGCGCAACCCGATCTCCGGCGCGAGCTCGCGGTTGACGCGCAGTTCCTCGACACAGGCCAGCCGGCGCTGCTCGAGCGCGTCGAAGTCCGGGAACTCCATCCGTACCGGCTTCTTGACCTTGTACGCCCGGTCGCCGGCGAGGAAGACCCAGGCCGTCTGTGTCTCGCGGATCTCGTCGACGGGAGTGCCGGGGTGGAACTCGCTGCGGCCGAGCGCCTCGCGCACGGTGTCCCTCGGAACCTGGGTCCCGACGAGCGTGGGTCCGAAGCCGTGCATGACGGGCCGGCCGGAGCTCATTTGACTGTCTCGACCATTTCGTAGTCCCGTGACATCGCTCATGACCTGGCAGACCGCAGGGACAATCGACCGGGATACGCGCAACGCCTCTCGACGATGTCGCCGACTCGCCCGCGTCACGAGCGAATCGAATCCAAGTGAAGCCCAGCTGCGGGCGAAGCCGATGATCGGGAGCCCCATGGCCACCGATCGCTCGTCAGCGACCGTGTGCCGAATATACAGCGGCATCGGCCGCGTTCGCAACGCAAATGAAGCGATCGCTGAAGTACGACCACGTGAGCGGCGGTCTTGCTGCGACGGGTGCGTGGATCGAACCGGCCGGACGATGTCGCCGGGTCACGGCATGGACGCCATCACCGCTGCGATGGGCGGTCCCGGGCTCGAACCGGCGACCTCCTGCTTGTAAGGCACCGCAGGGCGAGGCACTGAAGGGTGCGCTCGATGGGCGGAATGATGTACCCGGCTCGTACCTCTGAGAGCTTTGGCCGCAGAGCTTGCCAGGACGACCCGGGATCTGGGCTGGAGACGAAAGGACAGCGCGGCGTCGCGCCGTTGGTCGATCATGTGGGTCGTGGGCGTTCCTCGCGACTCGCAACGGCTCTTGGAGGCTCCGCTGCCACGGGCATTCGGAGTACTTGTCGTGGTGCTGGCCGTGGCCGCGACGACGGTGGTGATCTATCCGTTGCGCGAGATCGCACCCGAGGTGTCGCCGGGGGTCGTCTATCTCTTGGCGGTGCTGTTGGTGGCTGTGTATTGGGGGCTCGGGTTCGGACTGCTGACGAGTCTGGCCAGCGCGGCCGCCTTCAACTTCTTTCACATTCCGCCGACCGGCCGCCTGATGATCGCCGACTCGGCGCACTGGGTGGCGCTTGGTGTGTTCCTCGTCGCGGCGGTGGTGGCGTCGGTGGTCGCGGACCTCGCGCGCATTCGAGCCGCGGAGGCGGAACGTCGGCGCGGGGAGGCCGATCTAGCGGCTGACACGGCTCGTGTCCTGCTGGGTGGGGCGACGCTCGCCGACGCGCTGCCGGAGGCGGGCCGTCTGGTTGGCGCCGCGCTCGGACTGCGCGACGTCGAAATCGTCCTCGATCCTGCACGCACCGATGCGGATCAGCGTGGTGTGGCACTCGATCTGGGCGGCGGTCGTGTGGCGCGGCTCGTGTTGGGCGCCGGCGGCGACAACGACGCGTTGCACAGGCGTGTGCGCGAGCGGGTGGTGCCAGCGCTTGAGGCGCTGCTGCGGGCGGCGCTGGACCGTGACCGGTTGCAGGCGGAGGTCGTCGAAACGAAGGCGTTGCGCCGTTCAGATGTGATCAAGACTGCCCTGTTGCGGGCGGTGTCGCACGATCTGCGCACGCCGCTCACCGCGATCATCACCGCCGGGCATGCGGTGCGCTCACCGGCGCTCAAGGGCGGTGAACGCGACGAGCTCGGCCTTGTCGTGGTTGAGGAAGCGGAGCGCCTCTCGGCGCTCGTCGACAAGCTGCTCGACTTGTCCAGGCTGCAGGCTGGCACTGCTCAGCCACGGCGCGACTGGTGCTCGCTGGAGGAGGTCGTACGCACTGCGGCGAGCGACGTCTGCGGAGACGACAGCGCGAGCTTCGCGCTGTCCTTCGATCCCGGCCTGCCGCTCGTGCAGGCTGATGCAGCGCAGCTTGAGCGTGTCTTCGTCAATTTGCTTGAGAACGCGCGACGGTACAGCGGTGGCCATCCAATCAAAGTTCGTGCGCGGGTCGTCGCAGGCAAGATGAGCATCCGCGTGATCGATCGCGGCCCGGGTATGAGCGCGGTCGCGCTGGCACGCGCATTCGAGCCGTTCTATCGTGACGGCGTGGGCGATGCGCATCCTGGCTCCGGGCTGGGGCTAGCGATCGTACGCGGCTTCGTCGAGGCGAACGGCGGACGCGTGCACGCGGAGTCGCTACCCGGTCAGGGGACAGTGTTCGCGATCGAACTTCCGCTCGCCGAGCAGCTTGCGCCCGCGACGCTCGCCGAGCCGTCGTGAGCGCACCGCGCCTACGAGTCCTCGTCTGCGACGACGAGCTGCAGATCCTTCGCGGGCTGAAGATCGTCCTACGGGAGGCCGGTTTCGATGTCGTGGTCGTGCAGAGCGCGCAGGCGGCGCTGGACGCCGCCGCGCTGCATCCGCCCGCGGCCGCGATCATCGATCTCGTGCTGCCCGACGGCGACGGCGTCGACGTCTGTCGGCAGCTGCGGGGCTGGAGCCAGATGCCGATCGTCGTCCTGTCGGCGGTGGGCGATGAGGACGTCAAGATCGCGGCGCTGAATGCGGGGGCTGACGACTACGTCACCAAGCCGTTCAATCCCGGCGAGCTCATCGCTCGTCTCAACGCGGTCCTGCGGCGTGTCGCGAGCAACGTCGATGAGCCGACGATCCGTGTCGACGGTTTGGAGATCGACCTCGCCGGGCGCCGGGTCCGCCGCGACGGCGAGGACGTGCACCTGACGCCGATCGAGTACGACCTGCTGCGAACACTGGCGCGCAACCGCGGGCGGTTGCTCACGCATCGCACGCTGCTCAGCGAGGTGTGGGGCCCGCAGTACGCCGACGATACGCAGGCGCTCCGCACGCACATCGCGAACCTGCGCCGCAAGCTCGAGCCCGGTGGAGAGCCGCACTACATCCGTACCGACGCCCGCGTCGGCTACCGCTTCATTGCCTGACCGCCCCGAGCGGCGGCACCGAGCCTTCACAACATCCACACAGTCACGCGCCCGATCGGCACACCGTGCTCACACGCGCGGTTGATGATGCGGGGTTCGAATGGCGGAACGCCGGCTCCAAGGTCTGCAGCGGGTGTTGGGCGTCAACGCGCTGTTCGCGACGGCCTACGGCAACGTCGGTTCCTCGATCTACTACGCGCTGGGCCTCGTCGCTGGTCTCGCGCTCGGGCTGACGCCGCTTGTCTTCGTGATCACCGGCATCTTCTTCTTCTGCACGGCGGCGACGTACGCAGAGGCGACGGCGATGTTCCCCGAGGCGGGAGGATCTTCCAGCTTCGCGCGCCACGCGTTCAACGAGTTCGCCTCGTTCTTCGCGGCGTGGGCGCAGATGCTCAATTACGTCATCACGGTCGCGATCTCGGCGTTCTTCGTGCCGCATTACCTCGGGGGCCTGTTCTGGGAGCCGCTGCGATCGGCGCCCGGCGATGTCATCTTCGGTGCCGGCGTCATCGTCGCGCTGTCGCTCATCAACGTCGTTGGCATCAAGGAGTCCGCCGGCCTGAACATCGTGCTGGCGCTCGTCGACTTCTTCACGCAGCTGCTGATGGTGGTCGTCGGGGCGCTGCTCGTCTTCTCCCCCCAGACGCTCGTCGACAACATTCACCTCGGCGCCGCGCCGACGTGGACGGACTTCCTACTGGCGATCCCGCTGGGGATGATCGCCTACACCGGGATCGAAACGATCTCCAACATGGCTGAAGAGGCCAGGGACGAGGCCGTGACGATCCCCAAGGCGATCGCGCGCGTCCGCACCGCCGTGTACGCGATCTACTTCACGCTGCCGGCGGTCGCCCTTTCGGCGCTGCCGGTTACGCGCGACCCGCAGACCGGCGAGTACCGCACGCTGCTCGGCGTTCCCGAGGCGGACGGCGGATACGCCGGCGACCCGATCCTCGGCGTCGTCAAGCAGCTCGACCTCGGGTTCCTGCAGCAGCCCGGCGAGCTCTACGTCGGATTGCTCGCCGCCACGATCCTGCTGATCGCGACGAACGCCGGGATCATCGGCGTGTCACGGCTGGTCTACTCGATGGGCATACACCGACAGGTACCTGACCGCCTGCGCCAGCTGCACCCCAGGTTCAATACGCCCTGGATCGGGATCCTCGTCTTCGGCGTGGTCGCGTGCCTTACGCTGCTTCCGGGACAGGCCACGTTCCTCGGCAACATGTACGCCTTCGGCGCGATGCTGTCGTTCACGATCGCTCACGCGGCAGTCATCCGCATGCGCCTCACCGAGCCCGATCGCGAGCGCCCCTACCGTGGGCCCGGGACGGTTCGGATCGCGGGGCGCGAGCTACCCGGGTTCGCCGTGTTCGGTGGCATCGCCACAGCACTGTCCTTCGTTGTCGTGACGGCCCTGAATCCTGTCGTTGCTGCGGCTGGCACGATCTGGCTGGCGTTTGGCATCGCGATCTACGCGCTTTACCGCCGCCGCCACGGACTCGACCTGATCACGACCGCGAAGATCGCGGTCCCCCGGCCCGTCACGGCGACTGAAGCGGAATACGAGTCCGTCCTGATCGCGCTCGAGGTCGATCACTTCACCCCGCAGATCGTCGCTACCGCCGCAAAGCTCGCCGCCCGCGGTGGTCGTGGGATCTATGTCCTCGTGACGATCACGGTGCCCCAGGCGCTGCCGCTGGACGCAGAACTCCTCGAGCAGGAGGCCAGTGCTACCGCGGCCATCGAGCAAGCGCGGCGGCTCGTCGGGCGACGTGTCAGCGGACGTGCCGTCAAGGTGCGGCCCGGGCAGGCGGGGCGCGTCATCGTCGAGGAGGCGCGCGCGATCCGCTCGCAGGCGATCGTCATGCCGCTGCCACCGCGCATCGGCACCACCGTCTTCGGTAAGACGGTCGAAACCGTCCTCGCCGAACGCCCCTGCCGTGTCATCATCGAAAGCGAGCCGTCGCGTTGATCATCCCGACGCGCTGCGCTCCGCCACGAGGCGAACGTCGACGCCGGGCAGTTCGCGCGCGAGCCTCGCTGCAGCGGGCTCGGCGAGGCGCCCGAGCCCGCGTCGGGGGCTGGGCGAGCCGATGAAGATGTAGGTCGTCCCGCGGCGCCGGGCGACGCGGACCGTTGCGTCGACGAGATCGTCGGACCGCTCGACGACGAGCGTGGAGCCGAGGACCGCAGCGATCCGGCGCAGGCTCTCGAGCTGCTCGCGCTCGGCTGCCGAAGGGTCGCGGGCGGGGTCGCGGACGACGAGGATGTCGAGCTCCGCCCCGAGCCGCTGGGCCGAGCGCCAGGCGCGGCGCACGACGCGCTCGGAACTCGGCGCGAGCCTGGCGAGGGCGAGCAGGCGCTCCGCGATCGGCTTCGCCGGAGCGCTTCCGAACAACCGCTCCTCGCGCGCATCGAGGTCGTCGCGGACGAGTCGCTTGGACTCGACGTCCTCGGCGACCTGGCGCAGTGCGACCTCGCGCAGCGCGTGGAGGTTCTCGATCTTGAAGAAGCCGTTGAGCGCCGCCGGGACGCGGCTCAGCGGGTAGATCTTGCCGTCGCGCAGGCGCTGGACGAGCGCCTCGGGCGTGAGGTCGATGAGCACGACCTCGTCGGCTCCGGCGAGCACCTGATCGGGGACCGTTTCGCGCACACGCACACCCGTCAGCTCGAAGACCGCGTCGTTGAGGCTCTCGAGGTGCTGGACGTTGAGCGTCGAGAACACGTCGATGCCCGCGGCGAGTACGTCTGCGACGTCCTCGTAGCGCTTGGCGTGCTCGAGGCCGCGCGCGTTGGTGTGCGCGAGCTCGTCGATCAGCGCCAGCTCGGGCCGGCGCTCCAGCAGCGCGGGCAGATCCATCTCTGGGAGAGCGGCGCCGCGATAGTCCACGAGCCGGCGCGAAACTGCGTCGAGGCCGTCGACGAGCCGTTCGGTGTCGGCCCGCGCGTGCGGCTCGACGATGCCGATGGCGACGTCGCGCCCGAGATCGGCCTCGGCATGGCCCTCCTGCAGCATCCGGAACGTCTTGCCGGCGCCTGCGGCCATGCCGAGGAAGATCTTGTGACGGCCCGCCACGGGCCTGACGCTACGCCCCGAGCAGCCCGTGTACGAGTAGGTCGATGAGTTTGATGCCGACGAACGGCACGACCAGCCCCCCGGCACCGTAGATGAGCAGGTTGCGGCGCAGCAGCGCGCCGGCGCCGGACGGCTTGTAGCGCACGCCGCGCAGGGCGAGCGGCACGAGCAGCGGGATGATCAGCGCGTTGAAGACGATCGCCGAGATGATCGCCGAGGACGGGCTGCCGAGCTGCATGACGTTCAGGGCGTCGAGCGGGCCGCGCTGGTCGGGAGCAGCCGCGTACGTGAACGCGAAGATCGCCGGGAGGATCGCGAAGTACTTCGCGACGTCGTTGGCGATCGAGAACGTCGTCAGTGCGCCGCGGGTGATCAGCAGCTGCTTGCCGACCTCGACGATCTCGATGAGTTTCGTCGGGTTGGAGTCGAGGTCGACCATGTTGCCGGCCTCGCGTGCCGCCTGCGTGCCGCTGTTCATCGCGACGCCGACGTCGGCCTGCGCGAGTGCTGGGGCATCGTTCGTCCCGTCGCCGGTCATCGCGACGAGCCGCCCCTCGGCCTGCTCGGAGCGGATCAGCTCCAGCTTGCGCTCGGGCGTCGCCTCGGCGAGGAAGTCGTCGACGCCCGCCTCCGCGGCGATCTTCGCCGCGGTCAGCCGGTTGTCGCCGGTCACCATCACGGTGCGGATGCCCATCGCGCGCAGCCGCTCGAAGCGCGCCGCCATGCCGTCCTTGACGGTGTCCTTGAGGTAGACGACCCCCAGGATCTGGGTGTCGCGGGCGACGGCCAGCGGCGTGCCGCCCTCGCGGGCGATCCGTTCGACCTGAGCGTCGAGCTCCGCCGGTGGCTTGCCGCCCTCTGCCCGCACCCAGGCGGCGACCGCGTCGGCGGCGCCCTTGCGCAGCATCGCGCCGTCGTAGTCGACGCCGCTCATGCGCGTCTGCGCCGTGAACGGGACGAAGCGCGCGCCACGCGGACCGAGCTCGCGCTCTCGGATGCCGTATTTCTTGGCGAGCACGACGATCGAGCGACCCTCGGGCGTCTCGTCGGCCAGCGACGACATCTGCGCGGCCTCGGCGAGCTCGGCCTCCTGAACGCCGCGCATCGGCACGAACTCAGAGGCCTGGCGGTTGCCGAGCGTGATCGTGCCGGTCTTGTCGAGCAGCAGGACATCGATGTCGCCCGAGGCCTCGACGGCACGGCCGGAGAGCGCGAGCACGTTGCGGCGCACGAGCCTGTCCATGCCCGCGATCCCGATCGCGCTCAGCAGCGCGCCGATCGTCGTCGGGATGAGCGCGACGAGCAACGCGATCAGCGTCGTTATCGAGATCGTCGTATCGGCGTAGCGAGCGAACGGCGCGAGCGTGACGACGACGAGCACGAGGATCAGCGTCAGGCCCGCAAGCAGGATGCCGAGCGCGATCTCGTTCGGCGTCTTGTGGCGCTCGGCGCCCTCGACGAGCGCGATCATCCGGTCGAGGAACGAGCGGCCCGGTTCCTGGGTGATCTCGACGACGATCCGGTCCGACAACACACGCGTGCCGCCGGTGACGGCCGAGCGGTCGCCGCCGGACTCGCGAATGACGGGCGCCGACTCCCCCGTGATCGCCGACTCGTCGATCGAGGCGATGCCTTCGACGACGGTGCCGTCGCCGGGGATGACCTCGCCCGCCTCGACGACGACGCGGTCGCCCCGCTGCAGGTCCGAGGCCGCGCGCGTCCCACCGTCGGCCAGTCGCGCGGTCGTCGTCGTGCGCGTCGCCCGCAGCGCGTCAGCCTGCGCGCGGCCACGTCCCTCGGCCAGCGACTCGGCGAGGTTCGCGAACACGACGGTGAGCCACAGCCAGACCGTGACGCTCAGCGTGAAGAGCGTCGTCTCGTCACCGCCGCCAAAGGGCGTGCCGCTGGCGATCTGGTAGACGAGCGCGATCGTCGTCAGCAGCGCGCCGACCTCGACGACGAACATCACCGGGTTGCGCGCCTGCACGCGCGGATCGAGCTTGCGGAAGGACTCGATGATCGCCGGCCGGATGAGCTCGGGGCGCAAGAGCGACGATGACGGCCTGGGGGTCATCGGACGGGGGCTTGCCGGTCGAGCGCCGCGTTGAGCGCCGGAACGTTCACGCCGGCCTCGCCGATCACGCCGAGGAAGCGTCCGTCGGTGTTGTCTTCGATCAGCCGCTGCAGGCGAGCCAGCGCGATCCCGCGTCGCGTCGCGACGCGACGCGCCTGGATCTCCGCGTTGGTGGTTGAGATGTGCGGGTCGACGCCCGACGCGGAGGTCGTGACGGCGTCGACCGGGACGCGCGCGTTCGTGAGGCCCGGGTTGTACGGCCCCTCGAGCGCGCGATAGGCGGCGAGGCCGTCGCGGTAGAAGAACCGCGCCGAGGCCGCGTTTGGCCCGCGGTTGGAGAAGAAGGTCGCGGTCGCGCTGTAGCCGGTGGCCGACGGCCGCGGCTGGAAGTAGGCCGGGTCGGGTTTGCCGCCGATCGTCCGCGACACGCCGATCAGGCGCGAGCCGGCCAGCTCGCCGTCGCGCGCGATCAGCGACCCGTCGGCCTGGTCGCTGAACGCGAGCTGCGAGCCCCCCGTGATCGCGAGTGGGTAGGCGATGCCGAGCATGAGCGTGAACAGCACGATTGCGATCGCGCTTGTGGTGAGGTCCTTGGCGAGCTTCATCAGAAGAGCTGGCTCGTCAGGCTTTGGACGACGGGGCCGAGCAGGAGCGCGGGGAAGAACGTCAGCGCCCCGATCAGCACGACGACGCCGATCAGCAGCGCGCCGAACGTCGGGGTGTCCGTGCGCATCGTCCCCAGGCCGGCCGGCGCGACGCGCTTGCCCGACAGCGCCCCCGCCACGGCGAGCACCAGGACGATCGGCAGGAAGCGGCCGCCGAGCATCGCCAGGCCGCCGGCGATGTCGGCGAACGTCACGCCGTGCGAGCCGAGGTTGCCGGCGTTCGGCTGCACGAAGCCGGTGTAGCCGGCGAACGCGGAGCCGTTGTTGTTGGCCTGCGACATGTAGGCGTAGAGCGTCTCGCTGAAGCCCTGGGGCCCGGAGGCGTAGATCGAGGGGCGGCCGTAGCTCGTCGCCAGCGCGGTGCCCGCCCCGAGGAGCACGATCAGCGGGGTCGCGAGGACGCCGAGCGAGACGAGCTTGATCTCGCGAGCCTCGACCTTCTTGCCGAGGAACTCGGGCGTGCGCCCGACCATGAGCCCACCGATGAAGACCGCGAGCAGGACGTACAGCAGCATCGTGTACAGGCCGGTGCCGACGCCGCCGAAGACCGACTCTCCGTAGGCGAGGTTCGTCATCGGGACGAGCCCGCCGACCGCGGTCAGCGATTCGAACGCGGCGTTGACGGCGCCACACGACGTCACCGTCGTCACGGCCGTCCAGAGCGCCGAGCCGGTCGTGCCGAAGCGGACCTCCTTGCCCTCCATGTTCGCCCCGACGACGCCGGCGAGCTGCTGCGCCGGCGTGCCGTGGCGTTCTGCGACGAAGACGACGGCGACGCTGACGAGGAACAGCAGCGACATGACCGCGAAGATCGCCCAGCCCTGGCGGCGATTGCCGACGATGCGCCCGTACGTGTACGTCAGCGACGCCGGGATGCAGAGGATGAGGAACATCTCGATCAGGTTCGAGAGCTGCGTCGGGTTCTCGAACGGGAAGGCGGAGTTGACGTTGAAGAAGCCACCACCGTTCGTGCCGAGCTCCTTGATCGCTTCCTGCGAGGCCACCGGGCCGCGCGCAAGGCCGCCGACGGAGCCGCCGAGCGTCTGGACGGCGCCCTGCGACACGAGCACGAACGCAGCGACGATCGAGATCGGCAGCAGGACGTACAGCACGGCGCGTGTCAGGTCCTGCCAGAAGTTCCCGATGCCCTCGACCGCGGCGTCCGCGCGTCGCGCGGCCAGACCGCGGATCAACGCGACCGCCACGCTGAGCCCGACCGCGGCTGAGAGGAAGTTCTGGACCGCCAGCCCGGCCATCTGGCTGAAGTACGTCATCGTCGTCTCGCCGCCGTAGAACTGCCAGTTCGTGTTCGTCACGAACGACGAGGCCGTGTTGAAGGACACGGCCCAGGGCGCGGAGTGAAAGCCGCCGCTGTAGAAGGGGTGCAGCGTCTGCGTGCGCAGGATGACGAACAGCACGAGCCAGCCGAGCAGCGAGAACGCGACAAGGCTGCGGGCGTACGCCTTCCAGCTCTGGTCCTGCGCGGGGTCGACGCGCAGCAGGCGATACGTCAGCCGCTCGACGGGCCCGATGACGGGATCAAGAAACGTCCGCTCGCCGCGCAAGACGCGCGCCATGTGGCCGCCGAGCAGCGGCACGACCGCCACGACGAGCGCGCAGAAGATCGCGACCTGCAGGATGCCCTGGCCCATCGCCTACAGGCGCTCTCCGCGCAGCATCGCGTAGACGAGGTACGCGCAGATCAGCAACGCGACGATGAGACCGAGCAGGTTCGCCGCGGTCATATCCGGTCCAGCCCTTCGATGAGCAGCGCCAGCGCCGCGAAGAACGCGATGGCAAGGGCGAGCGCGACGAGGTCCATGAGACGACTATCGGCGGCCGTCGTGAAGGCGATGTGCGGGTTGCCCGCACCCGCATCAAGAAGTCGTCAAGACGACCCAGCGACGAAGCGGTAGCCGATCCCGGCATCGGTGCGGATATGCCGCAGCGCCGGATCGTCGGGCTCGACCTTGCGGCGCAGGTTGGCGATGTGGGTGCGCAGCGTCGCGACGTCATCCGCATAGGCAGCGCCCCAGACCTCGGTCAGCAGCGCGCGATGGGTGATGAGCCGCCCCGGGCGCGTCATCAGCGCCGTCAGCAACCGGTATTCGATCGGCGTCAGATGGACCTCGACTCCCGCACGCCGAATCGCCCGCGCCGCTCGGTCAAGCTCGATCGCGCCCGCGCGCAGGACTGGCTCCTCGGCCACCGGCCGGGCGCGTCGCAGCGCCGCCTGCAGGCGCGCGACAAGCTCACGCGGATGAAAGGGCTTGGTCACGTAGTCGTCGGCGCCGGCCTCCAGCGCGCGCACCTTGGACTCCTCGTCGCCGACCGCCGACAGCACGAGGATCGGCAGCGCGCTCCACTCACGCAGTTGGCGGGTCACGTCGATGCCGTCGCCGTCGGGTAGCACCAGGTCGAGGATCGCGGCGTCGGGCGCCTGCAGCGCGGCCGCGTCCAGCGCCTCGCCTGCGGTCGCCGCCGGTACCACCTCGAAGCCGGCGTCGCGCAGCGTGATGCGCAGCGCCCGCAGGATCTGCGGCTCGTCGTCGCAGACGAGCACGCGCGGCCGGGCGGTCACGCCGCCGATGCTGTCGTCAGGGCAGCTGCCGGCGTCGACTCCAGCGGGATCTCGACGACGAACGACGTCCCCTGACCCGGGAGCGACTCCGCCCACACGCGCGCGCCGTTGACCTCCAAGAAGCCGCGCGCGATCGCCAGGCCAAGGCCCGAGCCGCGGTGGCCGGTGCGATCGTTGCCCGAGCGATAGAACGGCTCGAAGACACGCTCGAGCTGGCTCGGCGGGATCCCCGGCCCGCGGTCGACGATCCGCACGAGGACGCGGTTGGAGACCTTCCGCGCGCGAATCGACACGGGGTGCCCGCCGGCGTGCCGCGCGCTGTTCTCAAGCAGGTTGGCGAAGGCGCGCTCGAGCTGCGCGGCGTCGGCTTGGACGAGCGGAAGCTCCGGGTCGAGCACGAGGCCGAACTCCGCCGGAGTCGCGACCGCATCGACGGCAGCTCGTAGAACCTCGTCGATCGAGCACCAGTCGCGGCGTGCTTGCACCGCCTCGGCCTCCAGGCGCGAGAGGTCCAGCAGCTGGTCGATCAGCCGCGACAGGCGTTCGGCCTCCAGCGCGACGCCGCTCGCGAGCTCGCTCCGCTCACGGTCGTCGATGTGCTCGGCGGCCAGCGGCTCGGCCGCGGCAAGGATCGCCGTCAGCGGCGTCCGTAGGTCGTGGCTGACCGCTCGCAGCAGCGCGGTCTTGAGCACGTCACTACGGCGCAGCGCGCGGGTCTCGACCACATCGGTCAAGAGGGCGTCGCGTTCGAGCGCGGCGGCGAGCAGCGCCTCGAGCGCGGGGACGACGCGCTCCTGCACGCGCCCGAGGACGGGTTCGGGCAGGTCCGCGGGCAGCACGAGCGTCGCGATCTGCTGAGCGCCCTCGCGCAGGGGAAAGACGAGCCGGCGCTCGTCGGCCTCCACCGGCGCGAGCTCGATCGCCGCCGACGGCAGGTCCAGCGCTGTCGCCAGGCGCTCGGCGGCGACCGGCAGCGCCGCCCGCAGGTCCCGCCCGCGCAGCAGCGTGCGCGACATCTCCGCCGCGAGGTCGGCCTCGCGCCGGCGTTGCTCGGCCTCCAGCGCACGACTGCGGGCGGCATCGGCCAGCGCGCTGGCGACCAGCGCGGCGACGAAGAAGACGGCGAGCGCGACCCAGTTCTCGCCGTCGGCGATCGTCAGGCGCCCAGTCGGCGGGATGTGGAAGAAGTTGAACGTCAGCGCGCCGAGGAGCGCGGTCGCGACCGCCAACGCGGCGCCCCAATACGTCGCGACGAGCAGCACACCCAGCAGGTACACCACGCTCAGCGAGATGTCCGCCGCGACGAGCTTGAGCGGATAGACCGCCAGCGTCGTCAGCGCGACCGCGCCGACCGCGACCGCGACGCCGAGCCAGAAGGGCGGCTTGTCGTTGCGCACCAGCGACGAGGCTACCGGCCCGACGACCGGCCTTCTGCGAGTCCAGCGATGGGCGGTACTGGGATCGAACCAGTGACCTCCTGCTTGTAAGGCAGGCGCTCTGACCAGCTGAGCTAACCGCCCGGAGCTACTGCGTCATGGGCCGCCTGGGGATCGAACCCAGAACCTAGGGATTAACCTGCCGCACCGGCTCTCACCGGCCGCTCTATGCGTTGCGGTCTGGACCATCTCTTCACCCTCGCCCGAGCGCGTTAGGGTGGGCAGCGTATGGCCTCTGAGGGCTCTCCCTTGCGGGGTTGCCTGCTGATTGCCCAATCCTGAGGATTGTCACCGCGATCGGTACCTCAGGCTCTCAGGGGGTCCCAGCAAACAGCTGCCGACAAACCAGCGGTCTCCCGACTGGCGCTCCGTACCGAAGTCCCTTGCTCTACCGATTGAGCTAACGGCCCGCACCGGCGTCAGCTTATCCAGGCGCATCGCGAGTACCCCCAGGGGGAATCGAACCCCCGCTACCAGCGTGAAAGGCTGGCGTGCTAACCGCTACACCATGGGGGCGAGGCGGTCTGCGGAGTCTAGGATGCGCGCCGCGCGCGGCGGCGACCGATGCGATCGAGCTGCGCCTGCAGCAACTCGATCGCGCGCTCGAGCTGCTCGATCGACGCCTGGTCGACGCTGTCGACGTTCGTCTCGCGGTTGCACCACGCGTTGATCTCGCGCTGCGAGCGCCCCTCCATGCCGGCCAGCGTGCGCACGAGCCCCTGGCGCTTGTCGCGCAGCCGGCGGCGGCGCTGAAAGACCGGCTCAGCGGCTGACGGCTGCGCGACGCCCGGGGCGGGCGCGGCCGGCGCCTGCGGCGGTGGCGGGCCGCCGCTGAACAGCGCGAGCTGAGGCGCGACGTCGGCGCTCAACGGGACGAACGGCGCGAGCTCGGTCAGCTCGCTCTCGCGCCGCGGCGACGCGTCGTCGAGGAGCTCCGCGCCATCCTCGGCCGGCTCCCGCAGCACGTGGCGCAGCTCCTGCTCGACCTCGGCCGCATGCGCGCGCAGCAGCCGGTCGGCGGGCAGGAACAGGTAGCTCGCCTCGGCCGGGCGTCCCGCCAGCGTGCGCACGAAGCGCCCGACGATCTGGCGGAACATCAGCGGCGTCTTCGCCGCCGTCGCGTAGACGCCGACCCGCAGGCGCGGGATGTCGACGCCCTCGGAGACCATGTTGACGGCGACGATCCAGCGCTCGCGGCCATCGGCGAAGGCCCGCAGCTTGCCGGCGGCACGCGTGTCGGTGTGCACGACGA
The DNA here is from genome assembly GCA_963780585.1 of uncultured Actinomycetes bacterium. Classification (GTDB taxonomy): domain Bacteria; phylum Actinomycetota; class Thermoleophilia; order Solirubrobacterales; family Solirubrobacteraceae; genus CADCVQ01. Next base: position 11,220 of record CAWADD010000001.1, on the reverse strand, counting down.
CGGTCGGCGAGCGGCCCGTGATCTCCTTCAGCAGCGCGGCGACGCGGCGCGCGTGACCCCCGTCCGCGGTCACGACGAGGCCGCCGGCGTCGCGGTGCCCACCACCGCGGATCTCGCCGAGCCGCTCGTCGGCCGCGCGCAGGATCCGCGGCAGGCCGTCGCTGAGATCGGTCGAGATCGCGGTCCGGTAGCGGCGGCCGGCCTCGCGGGCGCTCAGCTCGCTGTCGCCGAACGACGACTCGATCACCTCGTCGCCGGATCGCCAGGACAGCGTCCCGTCGTACGGGACGAAGACGACGGGGCGGCAGACGCCCTCCGCGACCGCGTCGGCGTACGTGTAGCTGACGTCCGGCACGGCGACGCCGTCGTCGTAGCGCACGCCGGCGATCGCGCTGCCGTCGGAGCGAAACGGCGTGCCTGACAGCAGCAGCCAGCGCGACGTCGCCGCGAAGGCGCGGGCGAAGCCCTCGCCCCAGGCGAGCTCCTCGCCGAGGTGATGCGCCTCGTCGGCGATCACGAGCGTGCGCTCGCCGCACTGCGGCGCCCAGCGGGCGGCCGACGAGGCGACGCGGGCATACGTCGCCGCGATGCCGTGGAAGTCGCGCGGCGGCTGCAGCTCCTCGCTGTCCGGCGCGAGCTGGATCCCCAGGCGCCCCGCGACCTCGGCCCACTGCCGCGTCAGCGGCGTCGTCGGGCAGACGACGTGCACGCGCGTGACGACGCCGGCCTCGAGCAGCCGGCTCGCGAACGCGAGGCTGGGAATCGTCTTGCCCGCCCCGGGCGCGGCCGACAGCAGGAACGAGCCCGCGGTCCAACCCGCCATGCGCTCGAGCGCATGCTCTTGCCAGGCCCGTAGGACGGTCAACGCGAGGCGGCTGAGCGGTCGGTTACGACGAGCACGAGCGGCGCAGTGTGCGGGATGCGTCGGATGGACTAATGCCGGAAGTGGCGGCGGCTCGTGAAGACCATCGCGATCGCGGCGGCGTCGGCGGCTTCGACGACCTCGGGGTCGCGCCGCGATCCGCCCGGTTGGATGATCGCCGTGACGCCCGCCGCGATCGCGATCTCCGGGCCGTCCGAGAAGGGGAAGAACGCGTCCGACGCGCAGACCGAGCCCGCCAGCGTCTCCAGGCGCGACTTGTCGATCGCCAGGCGTACGGAGTCGACGCGGCTCATCTGTCCCGCGCCGATGCCGGCGGTGGCCTCGTCCTTGGCGAGCACGATCGCGTTGGAGCGCACGTGCTTGCAGATCTGCCAGGCGAACATGAGGTCGCGCCACTCGGCGTCGCTCGGCTGGCGCTGCGTGACGACCTCCATCTCCGTGCGGTCGGCGAACTCGACGTCGCGGTCCTGCATCAGCAGCCCGCCCATGACCTGCCTGATCTGCGGCTCGGCGACGAGCGGAACGCGGCGCTCGTCGTTCTCGAGGATGCGGATCGACGGCTTGCGGGTGAGGATCGCGAGCGCTCCGTCCTCGTAGCCGGGCGCGAACAGCACCTCGACGAACTGCTCGGACAGGCGCTCGGCCGTCGCGACGTCGACCGGGCGGTTGAACGCGATGACGCCGCCGAAGGCGCTCAGCGGATCGGTCGCGAAGGCGCGCTCGTAGGCCTCCAGCGGGTCGGCGCCGAGCGCCGCTCCGCACGGGTTGTTGTGCTTGACGATCACGCAGGCGGGCTCGCTGAAGTCGGCCACGATGCTGCGCACCGAGTCGAGGTCGAGCAGGTTGTTGAACGACAGCTGCTTGCCGTGGTGCTGCTGGACCATCGACAGCAGATGCGTCCGTGCGCCGACCTGCTGGTAGTACGCGGCGCGCTGGTGCGGGTTCTCGCCATACGGCAGGTCGGCGACCTTCTCGTAGGCGCGGACGTGCAGCGGCGGGAAGTCCTCAGACTTCTCCGCGAACCAGCGCGCCACCGCGGTGTCGTAGCGGGCGGTGTAGGCGAAGGCCTCGGCGGCGAGCGACTCGCGCGTCGGCATCGACAGCCGGGAGCCGGCGCTGCGCAGCTCGTCGAGCACGGCGTCGTAGGACTCCGGGCTCGTGACGACGGCCGCGTAGGCGTGGTTCTTGGCGGCCGCGCGGATCATCGTCGGCCCGCCGATGTCGATGTTCTCGATGATCTCGGCGTCGGGCAGGCGGCTGGCGACGCTGCGCTCGAAGGGGTAGAGGTTCACGCAGACGAGGTCGACCTCCTCGATCTCGTGGGCGCCGAGCGCCGCGACGTGCGCGGGATCCGAGCGGACCGCCAGCAGGCCGGCGTAGAGGCGCGGATGCAGCGTCTTCACGCGCCCGTCCATGATCTCCGGAAAGCCGGTGAAGTCCTCGATCGCGCGAACCTCGAGGCCGGCCGCAGCAAGCTCGGACGCCGTGCCGCCGGTCGACACGAGCTCGATGCCGAGCTCGGCCAGGCCGCGCGCGAAGTCGACGATCCCGCGCTTGTCCGAGACGGACAGCAGCGCCCGGCGGATCCTCACTGCCGCCGGAGCGGTGAGCGCCGCGCCGCTCTCGGTGTCGGTCTCGCCGGCGATCGGGCGAGGATATCGGCCGCGCGGCTCAGCCGATGTGTTCGCAGCGCGTCAGCTTGTCGCGCCGGTCGGCGATGACCCAGTCATCGCCCGGGCCGCAGTCGATCGTGTCGATACCGCCGCCGACGGAGACGATCCGGTCGTTGCCGCTGCCGCCCGACAGCGAGTCGTTGCCGTAGCCGCCGTTGAGCCGGTCGTTGCCGGGCCCGCCGTCGAGCAGATCCTCGCCGCGGCCACCCTCGATCGTGTCGCGGCCGGCCGCGCCGACGAGCAGGTCGTTGCCGCCGCGGCCGTAGATGCCGTCGTCGCCCGAGCCGCCGTAGAGCCGATCCTCGGTCGAGTCGCCCTCGAGGCGGTCGTCGCCGGCGAGCCCGTAGAGGCCGCCGTCGGAGTCGAGCGCGCCCTTCTTGCGCACGCTGAGCGAGTCATTGCCCGACGTCGCCCTGCCGCCGCGCGGCGTGGGCTGGTCGTTGTTGTTGTTGACGACGAAGGCGACCGCGCCGGCGCCCGGTGCGCCCGCGCCCTGCAGGCCCGCGTTCGTCTCGTTCCCCTCCTCCTTCTTGGGATCGAGGAACTGCGGGTTGGGCCGCTCCGGCGTGAACGCGTTGTCCTTCACGCTGAACGGGATCAGCACCTCGCAGTTGGCGAACGTGTAGGGCTGGCGGACGGCCGGGTCCTGGACCTGGTCGGGCGTGCCGCGCTCGAGCCTGCCGAACAGGACGTACTCGCCGTAGACGGTGTCGATCCCCGGGCCACAGTCGATCTCGCCGGGGCTCGACCCGCTCCAGATCCGGTCGTTGCCGTCGCCGCCGAAGATCTTGTTGGCGCCTGTGCCGCCGAGCAGCTTGTCGTCCTCGCCCTCGCCGAACAGCGTGTCCCGGCCCTGGCCGCCCTCGATGACGTCCTTGCCGCCGCCGCCGTTGAGCTCCTCGTCGCCGGGGCCGCCGACGAGGATGTCGTTGCCGTCGCGGCCGAGGACGAGCTTGTCGCTGCCACGGTTCGTGTTGATGTAGTCGTCGCCGGCCCCGCCATCGACGAGGATCTCGTTGCCGAAGCCCTTCTCGAGCATGAAGTCGTCGCCCTCGCCGCCGAACAGCGTGTCGTCGCCGTCGCCGCCGTCGATCCGGTCGTTCCCCGGCCCGCCGTCGACCTTGTCGTTGCCCGTGCCGCCCTCGAGCTGGTCGACGCCCTCGCCGCCGAGCAGCTTGTCGCCGCCGGACTCGCCCTCGAGGCGGTCGTTGCCGCCGTCGCCCCACATCTTGTCGGCGCCGAAGCCGCCGAGTAGGACATCGTTGCCGCCGAGGCCGTGCAGCTTGTCGTTGTGGTGATCGCCGCGCAGCAGGTCGCGCATGCTCGTGCCGCGCAGCACGTCGCGCCCGCCCGAGCCGTCTCGCACGATCGCCTGGGCCGCGGGAATCGCGACGAGCAGCACGAGCGCAACGGCGATGGCGAGCAGCCGTGGCGTCGTCCCTATTGCGCGCGGCAGCACGGCCGCATCATGGCCGACGGGCGCCGATCGCGGCGCCAGTACCCGGCGTCGCGATCGACGGATGTTCTACTCGTCCGCCACGACGACGCGGCGGGCGTTGCGCGGGTCGCGCGAGACCGCCCCGCGCGCGATCAAGCGCACTGCTTCGGGCAGCAGCGCGTGCTCGACCGGCCGCAGGCGCTCGTGGACGACGGCGGGGTCGTCGGCACCGGGCAGCGCGACGGCCGCCTGCAGGATCACCGGGCCGGCGTCGACGCCGCCGTCGTCGTCGACGAAATGGACCGTGACGCCGAACACCTTGACGCCGTAGGCGAGCGCCTGCTCGATCGCGCGAACGCCGCGGAAGGCCGGCAGCAGCGACGGGTGGATGTTGATGACGGCGCCCGGAAAGCGGCTCAGGAAGGGGCTCGTCAGCAGCGCCATGTAGCCGGCGAGCACGACGAGCTCGACGTCGCGCGCGCACATCCAGTCGGCGATCGCGCCGTCGCGCGCGGCGCGCTCGGGGTACGCGTCGAGCGCGAACACGGCGCTCTCGATGCCGGCCTCGCGGGCGCGCTCGAGCGCGCCAACAGCGGGCTTGTCGACGGCAACGCCGACGACGACGGCCTCGTTGCCGTGCACGCTGTCGAGCAGCGCCTGCAGGTTCGTGCCCGCGCCGGACGCGAGCACGCCGACGCGCAGCGGCTCGCCCATCGCCTCAGGCCGCCTCGAGCTTGGGATACATCCCGCCCGTCGAGCGCAGCCGCCCGGCCGAGATCAGCTCGTCGACGCGCGCGAGCACCTGCGCCGCGGTCATGTGGTCGAACGTCCCGTACGCCGGCAGCCCGTCGTGGCCGCTCTTGACGAGCGCCTGCGAGCGCCCGCCGCGCAGGATCTCGACGGTGCGCGTGCGGCCGACGGCCGGCCGCGCCGTCTCGACGACCTCGACGATCGCGGCATCGAGATCGCCGGCCGCCACCGCCGGCGCGCCCGCCGGTCGCCTGCGGCTGCTCCTCGCGGCCGGCGCCGCGGGCACCCAGGACGAATCGCAGGCGTCACAGCACGGTACGCCATCCAGCGGAGCGGGCGCGCGGTCGTCGCCGAAGTGGCGCAGGATCGTCCTGCGGCGGCAGGCCGAGCCCTCGACGAACGCCCACACGGAGCGGTAATGGCGCCAGCGCGCGCGGGTGCTCTCGCCGGCCGACGTGCGGCAGGCGGCGCGCGCGCGGCTGTCGAACGGACCCTCGATCCGCCCGCGCACGCGGTCGGGCGACGACGGCGCCGGGCGCACGACGCCGGCGCGCGCGAGGTGGCCGATCACGGCGCGCACCTGGTCGTCGTTGTCGCGCCCGCTGTCGAGCACCGCCGCGAGCTCGTCGAAGCCGAGGTCGTAGCGCCCGTCGGTAGCCCGCATCTGCAGCCTGCGCGCGACCGTCGCGATCGCCTCGTCGGACAGCTCGCCGCGCTGGATGAAGAACACGTGCAGCCCCTTGTCGCGCCCCTCGGCGAAGAGCAGCGCGCGCGCCGGCAGCCCGTCGCGCCCGGCGCGGCCGGCCTCCTGGTAGTAGGCCTCGATCGAGCCCGGCACGCTCTCGTGGCAGACCGTCCGCACGTCGGCCTTGTCGATCCCCATGCCGAAGGCGTTTGTCGCGACGACGACGGCGAGGCGGCCGTCCATGAACCTGCGCTGCACCTCGCTGCGCTGCTCGCGCCCGAGCCCGGCGTGGTAGACGCCGACCGCGCCGTCGAGGTTGCCCGACAGGTGCTCGGCGAGCTTCTCGGCGCCGTTGCGGGTGCCGGCATAGACGATCGCGGGCGTCGCCCCGGGCTCCGCCAGCGCGGCCGCGATGTGCCGGTGCTTGGCCTTCGTCGAGACGCACGGGATGACGCCGAACGAGAGGTTCGGGCGGTCGAAGCCGGTCGCGACGCGGACCGGGTCGCGCAGCCCGAGGCGGAGCGCGATGTCGCTGGCGACCTGCGGCGTCGCGGTCGCCGTCGAGGCGATGATCGCCTCGGCGCGCAGCCAGCGCGCCGCGTCCGCGAGGCGAAAGTAGTCGGGCCGGAAGTCGTGACCCCATTGCGAGACGCAGTGGGCCTCGTCGACGACGAACAGGCCGATCTTCGTGGCGCGCATCGCGTCCAGAAACGGCGTCGAGGAGAAGCGCTCGGGCGCGACGTAGAGCAGGCGCAGCTCGCCCGCTGCGGCCGCCTGCAGCGCCGCGCGGTTGTCGGCGCCGTCGCGCTGGGAGTTGACGAGCGCGACGCGGCCGGGCGCGATCGCCTGCAGCGCCTCGACCTGGTCTTGCATGAGCGATACGAGCGGTGATACGACGAGCGTCACGTCGTCGCGCACGAGCGCCGGAAGCTGGTAGCAGAGCGACTTGCCGGCGCCGGTCGGCATGACGACGAGCACGTCGCGCGCGGGCGGCCCGATCGCGGCGCGTACCGCGGCCTCCTGGCCGGGCCGGAAGGCGTCGAAGCCGAAGGTCTCACGCAGGGCGACGGTCGGATCCATGGGCGACGCTCGACCTTAGCGAGCGATTCGGCGAGCACGGGCCGGCGGAGTGTGTTGCAACCGACGCTACGATCAATCGTGTGCCTGTCGGCTTCATCTTCCGGTGTCAGTACTGCGATGCGCAGCCTGATCCGCTGACGCAGATGAGGCTCGAGTCGGCGATGCGCGAGTTCGTCTGGGGCGCCTATCAAAACGCCCTTCCGGGGCGCTGGCTGGTGTGGCACGGGCGCGGTCTGTACGGCCCGGCGCGCTATGCCTGCCCCGATCATCGGGGCGATCTCGTGGCCTTTCTACGCCAGCACTACGGGACGATCGGCTTTCATCCCTGGAAGCGGCCGCCGTACCCGAACAGCCTCGCGTCCGACGACACGGACCACGCCTGGGACGTTTCGACGCGCCGCCAGCGCTGGAGCGGGTTCTAGTGTCTGCGTTTTGCGATGGCCCCTTTGGGGGGTACTGTGAAAAAGGCGATGCCGGTACGCCTCATCTTCCGTTGTCAGTTCTGCGATCGCCAGCCTGATCCGCTGACGCAGATCAGCCTCGAGAGGAGCGTGCCCGAGCTGATGTGGGGTCAGTACGAGGACGCGATGCCGCAGCAGTGGCTGATCTGGCACGGGCGCGGGCTCTACGGACCGCCGCGCTACGCCTGCACCGAGCATCGCGGCGACCTCGTTGCCTACCTGCGCGCGCACTACGGCTCGATCGGCTGGCATCCCTGGAAGCGCCCGCCCTACCCGACCGACCTGCGCAATCCGGATCGCGACCGCGCGATCGCCGTCGGCGGTCGCTCGGCGATGCCGAAGTGGGGCTACGGCCCCCAGGTCAAGTAAGCCGCGCGCCGACGAGCGGAAGCTCGAACGCGTACTTGTTGCCGTTCGCCTCGACGGTGCCCTCGAGCGGGTAGCTGCCGCTGAAGCAGGCGTCGCAGTGACGCTCGGGCTTGCCGCGGATCGCCTCGTAGACGCCTTCCAGCGAGAGGTAGGCCAGCGAGTCGCAGCCGAGCTCGGCGGCGATCTCCTCGACCGTGCGCTCGTGGGCGATCATCTCCTCGCGCGTGGACATATCGATCCCGTAGTGGCAGGGGTGCTTGATCGGCGGCGCGGAGACGCGCATGTGGACCTCGCTGGCGCCGGCATCGCGCAGCATCTGGACGATCTGGCGCGTCGTGTTGCCGCGCACGATCGAGTCGTCGACGACGACGATCGACTTGCCTCCGACGATCTCGGGCAACGGGTTGAACTTCATCCGCAGGCCGTGCTTGCGCAGCTCCTGGCCGGGCTCGATGAACGTCCGCCCGACGTAGCGGTTCTTGATCAGCCCGTCGTCCTGCGGCAGCCCGCTGGCGCGCGCGTAGCCGCGTGCGGCGGGCGCGCCGGAGTCCGGCACCGGGATCACGAGATCGGCGTTCGGGGCCGGCGCCTCGCGGGCGAGGATCTCGCCCATGCGGCCGCGCGCGGCCTGCAGGACGTCGCCGTTCATGCGCGAGTCCGGCCGCGCGAAGTAGATGTACTCGAAGATGCAGAACGCCTCGCGCGCGCCGGAGACGACCTGGCGCGAATGCAGCCCGCCGGAGTCGATCCAGACCATCTCGCCGGGGGCGATGTCGCGCAGCAGCTCGGCGCCGATGATGTCCAGCGCGCAGGACTCGCTCGCGACGCAGTACATCCCGTCGATCCGGCCGAGCACGAGCGGCCGCAGCCCGGCCGGGTCGCGGAAGGCGACGAGGCTGTCCTTCGTCATGAGGACCGTCGAGAACGCGCCCTGCAGACGCGGCAGGATCTCGCAGGCGGCGTCCGCGATGTGCTCGGCCTCGTGCGAGGCGAGCAGCGCGGCGATGATCTCGGAGTCCGACGTCGAGCGGAAGCTCACCCCGAGCTCGCGCAGCTCACCGTGCAGCTCGACGGCGTTGATGAGGTTGCCGTTGTGCGCTAGCGCCAGCTCGCGGCGGTCGGAGCGGTGCACGGGCTGGGCGTTGTCCCAGCCGTTGGAGCCGGTCGTCGAGTAGCGCACGTGACCGACCGCCATGTCGCCGCCGAGCGCGCGCAGCTTCTGCTCGTCGAAGACCTGGTTGACGAGCCCGAGCTCGCGCAACGTCATGATGTGCCCGCCTATGTCGGCGGCGGCGATGCCGGCCGACTCCTGGCCGCGATGCTGGAGGGCGTAGAGCGCGAAGTACGCCAGTCGAGAAACGTCGTGGCCGGGAGCGTAGATCCCGAACACGCCGCATTCGTCTCGTGGCCCCTCGCGCTCGTCGAGGTTGGTCACGGCTCAAGGATACCCAGCCGCCCGGCGATGAGTTCTGTCCGCGCGGGCGGTCTTTGTCGGGGAAGGAGCCAAAGGAGCCGTGCTGCCACCGCGACCGCTTTCCGACCCGGACACCGACGAGATCATCTGCGACGTCAGCGCGATGAGCGCCGATCTCGCGACGATCGAGGCGCTCGCGCGCCTGCGCCTCAGCGCCCGCCGGCTGGGCTGCGCGCTGCGCCTGCGCGGCGCGTCCGACGAGCTCGCGCAGCTCGTCGTGTTCTGCGGGTTGGGCGACGTGCTGCCGTGCGAGCCGCTACTGCAGGGGTCGTTCGGGCAGACCGAAGAGCGGGAACATGCGCGCCGTGTCGAGGAAGGAGTTGATCGCGGTGATGCGCCCGTCTGAGATGTCGATGACCTGAAGTGCCCACGGCTCGTGGCTGCCGCCGGGGCCGCTCGGCCGGTACTGGCCGAAGCCCGGGCAGCCATTGGCCGACACCGCGACGAGCCGCGAGCCGCGGCAGCCGTGACCGATGCCGGTGAACCAGTGGGCGATGTCCGTCGGGCCGCGCAGCCACAGCGCGTAGGGCGGCATCGACAGCGTCGCGTCCTCGTGCAGCACCGCCACGAGCGAATCGATGTCGTACTGCTCGAAGGCCGCGACGTAGCGCTCGAGCAGCGCGCTCTGCTCGTCGTCCATCGGCGCCGTCTCGTCCTCGGGCGTCAGCTGGTTCGCCGCCAGCGCCGCCCGCGCGCGTTGCAACGCGCTGTTGACCGAGGCGACGCTCGTGTCGAGCAGCGTCGCGACTTCGGCCGCGCGCCAGCGCAGCACTTCGCGCAGGATCAGGACCGCTCGCTGGCGCGCGGGAAGATGCTGCAGCGCCGCGACGAAGGCGAGCCGCAGCGTCTCCTGCGCGACCGCCAGCTCGGCCGGGTCGCTGCGCTCCGGCAGGACGCGGGCGTCGGGGATCGGCTCCAGCCAGGTCACCTCCGGAAGCGTCGACAGGTCGGGGTTCTCCGGCGAGCCCGCCGGCCCGATCTCGATCGGACGGGCGCGGCGCTGGCGCCCGTCGAGCATGTCGAGGCAGACGTTCGTCGCGATCCGGTACAGCCATGACTTCAGCGCGGCGCGACCCTCGAAGCGGTCGATGCTGCGCCATGCCCGCAACATCGTGTCCTGCACGGCATCCTCGGCTTCGAACGACGAGCCGAGCATCCGGTAGCAATATCCAGTCAGCTCACGCCGGTGCTGCTCGAGTCGCAGCTCCAGGTCACCGGACGCGGGTACCGCGGCGTTCGGGTTCATGCATACATGCTAGGGGGCGCGTTGGCCGCTTCAGGACCGGCGTGAACTCGCTCCCACCGGGATACGATCTCGACGATCGTGGCATCAAGGACAGAGAGGCATGATCGAGTGCGCGTGAAGCGATTGCGAGCTGCGCTGGCCGCGTCGCTCATGGCCGTCGTCGTGCTGCTCGGCATCGCCCCCGGCGCGTTCGCCGCTGACGACGTCGTCCTGACGACCCCGTTCGCCGGCGACGAGGTGCTCTACGACAGCTCCAACTACACGACCGAGCCGGGCGAGATCCTCGCCTGCCCGCCCGGCACGTCGGGCGGGCGAACCGGCTGGACGCGCTACGTGGCCCCGCTCAGCGGCGTCGTCACCGTCACGCTCACGACGGACTACGACGCGATCCTGCACGTCTACACGGCGCCGGCGTCGTCGCCCCCGGGGCTCGCTGGGCTGCAGGACATGGGTTGCGCGGACGCCGACCACGCCGAGAAGGGCGGGATCGAGACCCGGCCCGTCGGAATTGCGACCGGCCAATCCGTCTACGTCCAGACGCTGGGCGTCTGCGAGGCGCCCTGCAACGCGATGGGGGCCGAAACCGGCGCGGGCGCGAACACGCTCAAGTTCAGCCTCGTGCCCGATGACACCGATCAGGACGGCGTCGCGGACACGGCCGACGCCTGCCCCGAGATCGCCGGCACGGAAGCCGACGGCTGCCCGCTGCCGCCTCCCCCCGATGCCGACAAGGACGGCGTCCCCGACGCCCGCGACGCATGCGCCGGCGCGGCGGGTGATCTCGCGAACGGCTGTCCGAGCCAGATCAACGGCACGATCCGCGGCCGCTGGAGGGTCAACCGCCTGATGACGCAGCTCGTGTCGCTCGTCGTCGAGGCGCCCCTGGGGTCACGGATCAACATGCGCTGCGAAGCGCGCAAGGGCGTCTGCCCATTCTCGCGCCGGGTGGTCAACACGACGACGCGGCGGACCACGAACCTGACGTCGTACTTCGGCCGCCGCAAGGTCTTCCCGAGCAACATGAACATCTTCATCCGCGTCACGCACGACCGCCAGATCGGCATCTACCAGCGCCTCGTCACGCGCCGCGGCCGCAAGCTGCCGAAGGTCACGCGGGCCTGCATCTACACCGACGGCAAGGCGCGGCCCTGTACGTGAGCG